>NZ_CBFHOP010000004.1:0-483371 GCF_965657535.1 Hydrogenophaga sp.
CGAGCGCGTCATGAGCTACTTCCAGGACCATCGCGTCCGCTATGCAGCTTAAGACTTCACAGGGCCGCATCAATAGGATGCCCGCCACCTCGATCACCGCCACGTTCAATTTGCCGAGAAAGCCGAACCACACATACTGCGCCACGTGCGAGAGGTGGATGTCGATGTAGGCCATCTCGCCGTCGTTGATGCGCGCGCGGCAGGTCGGGTCTGACTGGTAAGGCAGGCGCATGTCCATGCCGCCCACTTTGGCGAGCGCGCCGTCGAGCTCGGGTGCGGTGGAGGCCCCGGTCCAGACGCCGATGCGAAACGGCTGGCCCGCATCGTGGTGGGCCTGAATGTGCCGCGCCAGCGCGAGCGGAATGGCTTTGGGGTAACCGGCGCCGGTGAAGCCGCTCATGCCGACGTGGTCGCCGTTTTCGATGAGGGCGGCGGCCGCCTCGGCCGACATGATTTTCTGGCGCAGCCCGGCGTGGGCGATGCGTGACGGGCCAATGGGGGGAGGGTTTTGGGTCATGCGGTTGGAAATTAGGGTTAACCCTAGTGTTGCCCCCATCGTACCGGAAGCCGGTGGGCGCAAAGCGGCAAAAAACGCCGAATTTCCCCCGCGCGCATAATCCGCGGCCATGGAAACCAAATGGCTTGAAGACTTCGTCAGCCTGGCTGAAACCCGCAGTTTCAGCCGCTCGGCCCAGCTGCGCCATGTCACCCAGCCTGCGTTCTCGCGCCGCATCCAGTCGCTGGAAGCCTGGGCCGGCACCGATCTGGTGGACCGGTCTTCGTACCCCACCCGCCTCACCCCGGCCGGGCAGACGCTGTACGACCAGTCGCTGGAAATGCTGCAAGCGCTGCAAAGTACCCGCGCCATGCTGCGCGCCCACACCGCAGCCGCGCAAGACGTGATCGAGTTCGCCGTGCCGCACACGCTGGCGTTCACGTTTTTTCCGTCTTGGCTCTCGGGGCTGCGCGAAGCCTGCGGCCCCATCAAAAGCCGGTTGATCGCCCTCAACGTGCACGACGCCGTGATGCGCCTGGTGGAGGGCAGTTGTGATCTGCTCATCGCCTACCACCACATGGCCCAGCCCATTCAGCTGGACGCTGAACGCTATGAAATGCTGCCGCTGGGCCGCGAGCAGCTGTCGCCTTACGTGAAGCCCAACGAACACGGTGGGCCGCTGTATGCGCTGCCAGGTACCGTCGGCCAGCCGCTGCCTTACCTGGCCTATGCCCCGGGCGCCTACCTGGGCCGTGCGGTGGACCAGATCCTCAAACAAAGCGCCAAGCCCCTGCACCTGGACCGCATTTACGAAACCGACATGGCCGAAGGCCTCAAGGCCATGGCCCTGGAAGGGCACGGCGTGGCGTTTTTGCCGGCCAGCGCGGTGCGCAAAGACGTGCGCGCCAAAAAGCTGGTGCCTGCGGGTGGCGCATTTGAAACCACGCTCGACATCCGCATCTACCGCGAGCGCCCTTCGGCCCGCAAAGCCAAAGGCCCGGTGGAAAAATTCTGGTCTGATCTGCAAAACCACCTGGACGCCGCGTCGGCACCACCCGCCACGCGCTGAGCGAAAATAACGCCATGAGCACCAAGGCCCCCCTGAACCACATCACCATCACCCGCCCGGACGACTGGCACCTGCACGTGCGCGACGGCGACGCCCTGCGCACTGTGGTGCCGCACACCGCCGCCCAGTTTGGCCGCGCCATCATCATGCCCAACCTGCGCCCGCCGGTGACCACCGCCGCCCAGGCCGTGGCCTACGCCGAGCGCATCCGCGCCGCCGTGCCCGAGGGCGTGAGCTTTGAGCCGCTCATGACGCTCTACCTGACCGACAACCTGCCTGCCGACGAAATGGCCCGTGCCAAAGACGCTGGCGTGGTGGCGGCCAAGCTGTACCCGGCCGGCGCCACCACCAACAGCGATGCGGGCGTGACCGACATTCGCAAAACGTACAAAACGCTGGAAGCCATGCAGCGCGCCGGCATGTTGCTGCTGGTGCATGGCGAAGTCACCAGCCCCGACATCGATCTGTTCGACCGCGAAGCCGTGTTCATTGACCAGCAGATGATCCCGCTGCGCCGCGACTTCCCCGAACTCAAAGTGGTGTTTGAACACATCACCACGAAAGAAGCTGCGCAGTATGTGAGCGAAGCCGGGCCGTTCACCGCCGCCACACTCACCGCCCACCACCTGCTCTACAACCGCAACGCCATCTTCACCGGTGGCATTCGCCCGCACTATTACTGCCTGCCGGTCTTGAAGCGCGAAACCCACCGTCAGGCCCTGCTGGCCGCTGCCACCAGCGGCAGCGACCGCTTCTTTCTGGGCACCGACAGCGCCCCGCACCCGGCCCACCTGAAAGAGCACGCCAGCGGCTGCGCCGGTTGCTACACCGCCCACGCCGCCATTGAGATGTACGCCGAAGCGTTTGACTCGGTGGGCGCACTGGACAAGCTCGAAGCCTTCGCCAGCTTCCACGGTCCGGCGTTCTACAACCTGCCGCGCAACACCGGCACCATCACCCTCAAGCGCGAAAGCTGGACGCCACCCGAAAGCTTTGCCTTCGGCGAAGCCGAGCTCAAGCCCCTGCGTTCGGGCGAAGCGCTGCCCTGGAAGCTGGTGGCCTGAGATCCGACGCCGGATGGGCGCGCCCAGCGTGGATGCGACGGACTGGCCTGCGCCAAACTGGCCACAGCCCTGGTACGCGCCCTTCTGCGCTGACGGTGCGGCCGTGCGCCAGGCCTGCGAAGCCGGTGTGCCGCTGCCACAGGCGCTGACCCACCGCGCCGTGCAAGGCCCGCGCTTCATTCCCCAGGCCGAGTTGCCCGCTGGCGTGGCCTACGAAGCCCACATTTACGACACCGGTACCGTGCCCACCCGCGAAGGCCTGCACGACTTTTTCAACGGCTTGTGCTGGATGCGCTTTCCCCTCACCAAGCGGCGGCTGAACCAGTTGCAGGCGACTGAAATTGCCGCTGCCGGTGTGGGCCAAGTGCGGGGCCCGGTGCGCGATGGTTTGACGCTGTTTGACGAAAACGCCGCGTTGCTGCAAGCCCCTGATGCCCTGTGGGATGCGTTGGTGGCCCGCGACTGGACGCGCCTCTTTGTGGAGCTTCGACCGCTCTGGGCCCAGGCACGGCTGGTGCTGTTTGGCCACGCCTTGCTGGAAAAGCTGGTGGTGCCCTACAAGTCCATCACCGCCCACGTGGTGCGCGAGCCGGTGCCGCTGGCGCTGGGCGACGACCTGGCGGCTTGGGACGGCTGGCTGGCCGGGCGCCTGAGCGCTGCCGAGCTGGCCACCAAGCCCTTCACCCCGTTGCCGGTGCTGGGCGTGCCGGGCTGGTGCCCGGCCAACGAAGACCCCACCTACTATGCCGACGCCGGGGTGTTTCGCCCCAAACGCGTGGTGGCTTGACCCCCGCTGCGCCAAGGCCCTGGCGCTCACCGATTGTTTCGCAGGACACACCATGAATTTGCCCGTTTCGCCCTCGTGGGCCCACCTGAACCTCTCGCAAAGCGCCGACAGCGCCCAGCTCGCTGCGCATTTCAAGGCCAGCGGCGTGCGCGATGTGGAGTGCCTGTTTGCCGACGTGACGGGCTACCCGCGCGGCAAGCTCATGCCGGCGGCCAGCTTCGCGGCGGGCAGCGAACTGCGTATCTGCCAGGCCATTCCCATGCAGTGTGTGACCGGTGAATACAGCTACGACCCGATTTTTCCCGACAGCGACCCCGATGTGCGCCTGGTGCCCGACCTGGCCACGCTGAAGCCCGCGCCTTGGGCCAGCGTGGCGCGCTATGTGGCGGTGCACGACTGCGTGGAAATGGACGGCAGCCTGTGTGACTTTGCGCCCCGCTCGGTGCTGAAGCAGGTGGTGGCGCGCTACCAGGCGCTTGGGCTGCAGCCGGTGGTGGCGCCCGAAATCGAGTTTTACCTGACCGCCGCCATGACCGACCCGGCCCAGCCGCTGACCGCCCCTCAGGGCCGCGGTGGGCGGCCTGAGGTTGGCCAGTCGGCCTTCAGCATGAACGCTCTGAACGAGCTGGCACCGTTTTGGGACGCGTTTCACGCCGCCATCGACACGCTGGGCATCCGCACCGACACCTGGCTGCACGAAGTGGGCCCCAGCCAGTACGAGATCAACCTGCTGCACGGCGACCCGGTTGCCGTTGCCGACCAGGCTTTTTTGTTCAAGACCGCAGCGCGTGAAATCGCCTTGCAGCACGGGCTCAACGCGGTCTTCATGGCCAAACCCTTGGCGGGTGAGGCGGGCAGCTCCATGCACTTGCACCAGAGCGTGGTGGACGCGCAGGGGCGCAATGTGTTCAGCCAGGCCGACGGCTCGGCCAGCGAGGCGTTTTTGCACTACATCGGAGGCTTGCAGGCTTACACGCCCGACCTGATGCTGATCTATGCGCCCACCGTCAACAGCTACCGCCGCTATGTGGCTGGCAGCCAGGCGCCCACCAACGTGCAGTGGGGCTACGACAACCGAACTGCGGGCTTGCGCGTGCCCGTGAGTGCACCCGCAGCGCGGCGGGTGGAAAACCGCCTGGCCGGCGCCGACGCCAACCCCTACCTGGCCATGGCCGCCACGCTGGCCTCCGGGCTCGCCGGCATGCAAGAACGCCTGCAGCCCACCGCACCGGTGCAGGGCAACGGCTACCACCAGGCGCGCGGCTTGCCGTCCACGTTTTCCACCGCCCACGACCAGATGGCACACAGCGCGCATGCGCCCCGTTTGCTGGGTGCGCGCTTCGTGCAGGCTTATCTGGCCGTCAAAGGGCTGGAGCACCAGAGCTACCTGGCCGAGGTGAGCGCCTGGGAGCGGCGTTTTTTGTTGCCTCAGGTGTGAACCGACGCGGGGTTTGCGGGTCATAAAACTGGCCAGTGCGCGCTTGAAAAAGCAGCCCTGATCCCCACTATCATTCGGTCAGTTTTTCTTTCTTCGGAGATTTCATGAAACGCATCCTGTTGTTTGTCTTGACCAACTTCGCCGTCATGGCGGTGTTGCTGGTCACCACCCGCATTCTGGGCGTGGACCGTTTTCTCACAGCCAACGGGCTGAACATGACGGCATTGGCCGGCTTCTCCTTGGTCATCGGCTTTGGTGGCGCCATCATTTCGCTGCTGATCAGCAAGCCCATGGCCAAGTTCAGCACGGGTGCCCGGCTGATCAACCAGCCGCAGACTGCCGACGAAGCCTGGATCGTGCAGACGGTGCAGAAGTTTGCTGAAAAGGCCGGTATCGGCATGCCCGAAGTGGCCATTTTTGAGGGCGCGCCCAACGCATTTGCCACCGGCGCCTTCAAAAACTCGGCCCTGGTGGCCGTGTCCACCGGCCTGCTGCAAAACATGACCAAGGAAGAGGTTGAGGCCGTGATCGGTCACGAAGTCGCCCACATTGCCAACGGCGACATGGTCACCATGACCCTCATTCAGGGCGTGATGAACACCTTTGTGGTGTTCCTGAGCCGTGTCATTGGCTACGCCGTGGACAGCTTCCTGCGCAAGGGGGACAGCCAGAGCAGCGGCCCCGGCATTGGCTACATGGTGACCACCATCGTCATGGACATCGTGCTGGGCTTCGTCGCCGCCATCATCGTGGCCTGGTTCAGCCGCCAGCGCGAATTCCGCGCCGACGCGGGCGCTGCCAACCTCATGGGCCGCAAGCAACCCATGATCAACGCGCTGGCCCGCCTGGGTGGCCTCACCCCCGGTGAGTTGCCCAAGACCATGCAGGCGCTGGGCATTGCCGGTGGGCTGGGCAAGCTGTTCAGCACCCACCCGCCGATTGAAGAGCGCATTGCCGCACTGCAGAAGTCTTGATTGCTGTGCTGCTTGCGGCACTCCCCAAAAAAGAAGCGACCCGAGGGTCGCTTCTTTTTTGCCAACGGGTTTCAACGGGCTTCAGCGCCAGTTGCGCTCCCAGCGGTCTTCCTGCCGGTCGCGCCGGTGTTCCTGGCGCTCGTACCGGTCTTTTCGGTCGTGACGCGGATGCATCTGCTGCACAGGCGCCTGCCGGTAGCCGTTGATATAAACCACTTGGGGCGCCACCGAGTAGGCGGGGTAAAACTGCGTGCCCACCACCACGCGGCTCACCACCGGTGCGGCCGGCTGGTAATGCACCTGGGGCTGCGGTGCGTAGCGGGCAGGGGGCGGCGGGGGCAGGTTGTCCACCGGCGTCACGCTCAGGCGCACAAAGCGGCCAGGGTCCTGCGGCATCTGGGTGGTGTATTGGCGGCCGGCGTATTCGTACACCACGTTGTAGGCCACAGTGCGGTTTTCGTAAAAGGTTTGCGTGCTGCATTGCTGCACCGTCTGGGTGCGCGCCTGGCCGCCGCCTTCGATACGGTCACCCACCATGGCGCCACCAATCAGGCCGATCATGGTGGCCAGAGCCCGGCCGCTGCCGTCGCCCACGGCATTGCCCATGGCGCCGCCGGCAATACCGCCCACGATGGCGCCGGCGCCCGACTTTTGGCCCGGCACGGTCACCACCTGTTCCTGGCACACCTGGCGGGGCACCGCTATGGGTTGCACCACGGCGGTACTGCTGATCACGCGGCCTTGTTCGTCTTGGGCATGGACTGCACCAACTGAAGCCAGCGCCAGCAAGCCGGCCATCACGGGAAGCAACACGGGTTTGTTCATGGTTGTCATGGAAAAAGCTCCTGAGATGAGGAGCCTCCAGCATGCCGGGGCTGTGTCAAGCGCTGATGGCCGGTTTGTAAAGTTGGGTATCGGGGCGTCGCTCAGGCAGGCAGCCCCAGCGCATCGCGCGCCAGGGCCTCGGCCACTTTCAGACCGTCCACCCCGGCCGACAAAATGCCGCCCGCGTAACCCGCGCCTTCGCCCGCTGGGTACAGGCCGCGCGTGTTCAGGCTCTGGAAGTCGGGCCCGCGGGTGATGCGCAGCGGCGCCGAGGTGCGTGTTTCAACCCCGGTCAGCACCGCATCCTTCATGTCGTAGCCCTTGATCTTGCGGCCAAACACCGGAATGGCTTCGCGCATGGCTTCAATGGCGTAGGCGGGCAGGGCGGGGGCCAGGTCGCCCAGCTTGACACCCGGCTGGTAAGACGGCTCCACCGTGCCCAGCGCTGTGGACGGCTGTTGCGCCACAAAATCGCCCACCAGCTGGCCGGGAGCCTCGTAGGTGCCGCCACCCAGTGCGTAGGCGCGTGCTTCCAGCTCGCGCTGCAGCACGATGCCGGCCAGCGGGTGCGTCTGGCCCTGCGCGGCCAATGCCTGGGCTTCGCTGGCGTAGCGCGCTCCGTCGGTGTCGCCAAAGGCCGCGGTCCACAGCGGGGTGTCTTGCGGGAAGGTCTGAGGAAAGTCGGCAGGCTCAATGCCCACCACCATGCCCGCGTTGGCATTGCGTTCGTTGCGCGAATACTGGCTCATGCCGTTGGTGACCACCCGGCCCGGCTCGGAGGTGGCGGCCACCACCATGCCGCCGGGGCACATGCAAAAGCTGTAAACCGCGCGCCCGTTTTTGGCGTGGTGTACCAGCTTGTAGTCGGCCGCGCCCAGCAGCGGGTGGCCGGCATGGCGGCCCCACCGGGCACGGTCGATCACGCTTTGCGGGTGCTCGATACGAAAGCCCACCGAAAACGGCTTGGCTTCCAGGAACACGCCGGCGTCATGCAGCAGCGCAAACGTGTCGCGCGAGCTGTGACCCAGCGCCAGCACCACACGGCGTGCGGGCAGCGTCATGGTGTTGCCGGTGTCCAACTGTCGCACCTGCAGGCCGGTGACCTGGTGGCCCCCAGCGTCAGCGGGAGCGAGTTGAAGCCCGCACACCTGGCGCTGAAAGCGGATTTCACCGCCCAGGGCAATGATTTTTTCGCGCATGGCTTCCACCACCTTCACCAGCTTGAAGGTGCCAATGTGCGGGTGCGCCATGTACAGAATTTCGGGCGGCGCACCCGCTTCCACAAACTCGTGCATGACCTTGCGGCCCAGAAAACGCGGGTCTTTGATCTGGCTGTAGAGCTTGCCGTCGGAAAACAGGCCGGCACCGCCCTCGCCGTATTGCACATTGCTATCGGGGTTCAACACGTGTTTGCGCCACAGCCCCCAGGTGTCTTTGGTGCGCTGGCGCACCGGTTTGCCGCGCTCCAGCACGATGGGTTTCAGCCCCATCTGCGCCAGCGCCAGCGCGGTGAACAGGCCGCAGGGGCCCAGGCCCACCACCACCGGGCGGTCCGCTTCGTCGGCGGGCCAGTGCGCCGGCGCGTGGCCAGGTGGGTGCCAGGCCATGTCGGGTGTGGCCTGTATGTGCGGGTGGCCGCTGTGCTGCGCCAGCAGGGCGGTTTCTTGCGCAGCGTTGGCCAGCGTCAGGTCCACGATGTACACCGCCAGCAAGTCGGCCTTGCGGGCGTCAAAGCTGCGCTTGAACACGTGCAGCGTGGCCACCTCGTCTGGCGCAACGCCCAGCGCGGCGGCGGCGAGCCGGGTCAGCGCTGCAATGGGGTGCGGCGGCGGTGTGCGGTCTTCGTCGGTTTCACTGGGTGCATCGGCGGCCCGGCGGTGTTCGGCCGGCACGTCGGCCAGCGGCAATTTGAGTTCGGCGATTCGGATCATGGTGTCTTGGGCTTGTGGTTATCAAGCAGTTTGCGGCCCGGCGCCGCCAGGTAGCGATAATAGCGGGGTGAAGCGCGCTAGGCCGTCGCTGGTGCAGCCTCGAAAGAGGGCCCGAAAGGGAGCACTGGAGGAACGTCCGGACTGCACAGGACAGCGTAGGAGGTAACACCTCTCCACCGACAAGCCAGCCAGGGCAACCTGGGTGGCCCTAAGGTGAGGATCAGAGCAACAGAGACGAGCCGATTCAGTTCGGGTGAAACGGGCAATCTCTACGCGCAGCAATACCAAATAGGCCAACCTGAAGCGCCCCAGTTCGCTGGGACGTGAATCCTCGTGGTTCCGCGAGGCGTGTTGGCGGGTAGGTAGCACCGAGCCGGGTGGGCGACCCCCGGCCCAGAGGAATGACGGTCACGTTTGGGGCAACCCAGACGCACAAAATCCGGCGTATCGGCGCGCTTCACACTTTCTTCAAAACCCATGCGGCCGGCGCGTTCAGTGCCCGCCTTCCACCAGCCAACGTACAAAACATTCGGCGTCTTCGGCGCTCAGACGCTGATGCGCCGCCACGCCGCCAAAAAGGTGGTGTTCGCGCAGGTGGTTCGACAAGCGCTGGATCTGGTCATCTTGCCCCCGGTATTTTGCGTAGCCAGCGGCCAGCTGAGCGATGGTGGGCGCGTTGCCGCGCGGCGGTGTGCCATGGCAAGACAGGCAACCTCTGTCGAGTGCCAGGTTCATGCTGGCTTCTGCGGCCGGGGCGATGAGTGCCAGGGCCAGCCCCCAGCCCAGCCACCAGCGCGGGCGTTCGGGGTGTGTCTTGGCCATCATCGGTTTCGCGCGGGTTCAGAGGTTGAATCCGCCCAGGCTCTGCAGCCGCTCCACATGGGCCAGCATGGAGCGCTTGGCCACCGGCCACAGGCGTTCGGGCACATCGTCGTAGGCCAGTTTCACCCAGTCATCGAGCGTGCCGTGGGGCAGGCTGGTCATGGCGCGTCCCACCTTGGCCTCGCGGGCCAGCCGGTGTGCTTTCAGGTGGGTGATGGCGGCTTTGGCGCCGCCCTCAGCGGGGGCAGACGGGTTGTCGGCGCTGCGGCGCAGGTCGCCCAGCACATAACCATGGGCCGGCAAGATGAAGTCGATGTGGTGCGTGTCACACAGCGCGGCCAGGGTGTCCAGCGAGTCGAGGTAGGCGCCCATGTTGCCGTCGGGCGGATCAATCACGGTGGTGCTGCCGTTCAAGATGTGGTCGCCGCTGAACAGCAGGCCGTCTTCTTCCAGCACCAGGCAGAGGTGGTTGGCGGCGTGGCCGGGTGTGTGGACCACCCGCAGGGTGTGCGAGGTTCCGTCGGGCGCTCGCAGCACCAGGCGCTCGTTGTCTGCCAGGGTACGGTCGGGGGTGAAGCGGCTGTGTTCCCGCGCCGTGATGGCGCTGGGCAGGCCCAGGATGGGCGGTTTTTCGTGGCCTGCGGCGGTGCACAGCGCTTGCAGGCGCGGCGCGCCGGGCGAGTGGTCCGGGTGGGAATGGGTGCAGACGATGGCGCGAATGTCGCCACCCGCGGCGCGCCACAGGCGTTCGAGGTGTTCAGGCTCGTCCGGCCCGGGGTCGATCACCGTGTGGCCCGTGGCCGGGTCGCCCACCACGTAGCTGTTGGTGCCCGGGCCGGTCATGAACCCGGGGTTGGGCGCGGTGAGGCGCTGCACGTTCTTCAGCAGCGCCACAGGGCGCTGGTGCTGCCAGTCCAGGCTGTGCACGATCTGGCCGTCGGGGCTGACCAGGGCCAGCTCGCCAAAGGGCGCTTCGTGTTCCATGTGGCGCGACTCGGTGCCGCCCAGCAGGCCCGCACGTGGGCAGCTGGTGAACAGCGGCTCGTCATTGACGGCGCAGGCGCCCAGCAAGGCCTGCACGCTGGGGTAGGTCTGCAGCCGCTCCAGCGTGCGGATGGTCGGGAAAATGATGAAAAAACTGCCTGCCGCGTGGCGCGCCAGCGCGTCGGCCGGGCGCACCCACAGCGGTTCAAACTGTTCTGATTCGTCGGCCACCGGCTCCTGGCCTTCGGGCATGCGGGCCACCAGAAAGGGCACGTCGAAGCGGCGTGGCAGGTCGCGGTCGGTGATCCAGTGGGCGAGCACAAACACCTCAGCGCCGTCCAGGGTGAGTGCGTTGGCGTCGCACAGCTGGGCAAATGGCATTTTGCGGTCGAGCGCGGCGATGTCCGCCGTGCCCAAGTGCGAGCCGTCAGGCCGGCGGGCCAGCAAAACGCCCAGCTCTTCAAAGCTTTCGCGTATGGCGGCAATGGCCTGCGTCAGGTGCAGGTCGCTCTGTGTGGCGCGGCGGGTGGACTGGCCGTGCGCCAGCGCGTCGGCGGCGTCGATGCCACCGCCCGGGAACACGTAGGCACCGGGCGCAAAGCTCGCCGTCATGGATCGGCGCGTCATGAGCACTTCAATGCCGGGCTGGGCCGGGTCGTTGCTGTCGCGCAGCAGCAGCACGGTGGCGGCGGGCCGCAGCGCAGCAGGCGTGCGGGGCGTGTGTAGGAGCTGGGTAGGTCTGACCATGCGCCCATTGTGAAGGATGCGCCGATGCCTCTTCTGTCCCCGTTCTGCCAGCTGGCAGAGCCAGCGGCGTTTCGTGGTGGCAGGGCGATAATCCGGCCATGCACATCCGATTCACCAAGATGCAGGGCGCGGGCAACGACTTCGTCGTGCTCGACGAGACCCGTGGCCGCCTGGGCCTGAGCACGGCCCAGTACCGCTGGCTGGCCGACCGGCACTTTGGCGTGGGCGCCGACCAGATCCTGAGCGTGCGGCCCTCGCCAGCGCCAGGGCTCGACTTTGAATACGTGATCCACAACGCTGATGGCGGCGAGGTGGAGCACTGCGGCAACGGTGCGCGCTGCTTCGTGCGCTACGTGCACGAAAAAGCGCTGAGCACGCAGAACCCGCTGCGGGTCAAGGTGCAGCACGGCGAGCTGGAGCTGCGCATGAACCCCGATGGCCGCGTGACCGTGGACATGGGTGCGCCGGTGTTTGACCTGGACCGGGTGCCCTTCAACGGCCAAGGGCTGACGGCACAGCCCCTGGCGGGCTTTGACCGCTGGCCGCTGGCGCTGCCTGGTGGTGGCGAAGCGCTGGTGTCGGTACTGTCCATGGGCAATCCGCACGCCGTGCTGCTGGTGGACAACGTGGACACCGCACCGGTGCTGTTGCAGGGCCCGCTGATTGAACGGCACGAGCGCTTTCCGCGTCGCGTGAACGCCGGCTTTCTGCAAATCGTGAACCGCAGCCAGGTGCGCCTGCGGGTGTACGAGCGCGGCGCGGGTGAAACCCTGGCCTGCGGCACCGGCGCCTGCGCGGCCGTGGTGGCGGGTATTCGGCTGGGGCTGCTGGACGCCCGCGTTGACGTGCACACCCACGGCGGCGTGCTCACCATTGAATGGCACGACAGCCCGGCGCACGATGGCGCGGTGTTGATGACTGGCCCGGCCACCACCGTTTTTGAGGGCGAGATCGACGTGCCCGACCTGCCCTAACCCCAACACACCGCACATGAACCACGAACCTATTTCCCCGATCACCGAAGACGACATTGCCAATTACCTGGCCAATACGCCCGACTTCTTCGAGCGCCACGCCAGTTTGCTGGCGGCGGTGCAGCTGACCAGCCCGCACGGCCAGCGGGCGGTGAGCCTGCAGGAACGCCAGGCCGGCATGTTGCGCGAAAAAATTCGCGGGCTCGAACTCAAGGCCGCTGACATGATTCGCCACGGGCAGGAAAACACCGCCATTGCCGACAAGCTGCAACGCTGGACCCGCGAGCTCTTGCGCGCCCGTGAGGCCCGCGAGTTGCCTGCGGTGGCGGCGCGGGAAATTGCCGCCCAGTTTCTGGTGCCCCAAGTGGCCATCAAGGTTTGGGGCGTGTCGCCCGAGCACGCGGGCGAGCCTTTTGCCCAAGGCGCCAGCGACGACGTGATGGCGTTTGCCTCTTCACTCACCCGGCCCTATTGCGGCACCAACCCGGGCCTGGAAGCGGCCCGCTGGCTGGACGACCCCAGCACGGCAGCTTCGCTGGCCCTGATCCCGCTGCGTGCGGGTGCCGCGCCCCAGGCGTTTGGCCTGCTGGTGCTGGCCTCGGGTGACGCCCAGCGTTTTGCGTCCGACATGGGCACCGATTTCCTGGAGCGCATTGGCGAACTCACCAGCGCGGCCATGTCCCGCCTGCGCCCTCTGGTGCCCGCATCGGTGGTCTGAGCCTGAGCGCCGTTCGACCATGACCGACACGGCGACTTCGTTGCAAACGGCACCCGACGCAGCCCTGGTGCAGGCCTATCTGACCCACGTGCGGGTGGAAAAGCGGCTGGCCGAGCGCACCGTGGCGCTCTACACCCTGGACCTGGAAAAACTCGTGGCCTACGCCACCGAGGCCGGGCTGCCCTTGCGTTCGGTGTACAACCCGCACATCCGCCGCTGGGTGGCACACATGCACAGCGGCGGACGCAGCGCCCGTGGCATTGCACTCATTTTGTCGGGTTGGCGTGGCCTGTATGTGTGGCTGGGCCGCCAGGGCCTGATGGACCACAACCCGGTGCAAGACGTGCGGGCACCCAAGGCCGGCAAGCCGCTGCCCAAAGCGCTGGGCGTGGACGAGTCGGTGCAGCTGGCTTCTTACACACACGAAGCCGACGACCCGATGCTGGAGGCCCGCGACCACTGCATCACCGAGCTGCTGTACGGCTGCGGCCTGCGCATTGGCGAGCTGGTGGGACTGGACGTGGTGGCCAGCGCCCAGGCACGCGGCTGGATCGACGCGGAAGCCGGCGAGGCCCATGTGCTGGGCAAGGGCGCCAAGCGCCGCAGCGTGCCAGTAGGCCGGGCCGCGCTGGCCGCGCTGGCCGCCTGGCTCGCGGTTCGGCACGCATGGCCGCAGGCTGACCCGGCGCTGTTCATCAGCGCGCGCGGCCAGCGTCTCACGCCACAGCACATCCGGGTGCGCCTGAAACGCCGTTCGCTGCTGGCTGGCCTGGTCACGCCGGTGCACCCCCACATGCTGCGCCACTCGTTTGCCAGCCACGTGCTGCAGTCCAGTGGCGACCTGCGCGCCGTGCAAGAGCTGCTGGGCCACGCCAGCATCAGCACCACGCAGGTCTACACCCGCCTGGACTTTCAACACCTGGCGCAGGTGTACGACGCTGCCCACCCGCGAGCGTTGGCACGTGGCACACCGCCTGTTGTGCCCGCCACAGCCGAGCCTGCCAAGCCGTCCACCCGGCGCCGCTGAGCAACCCCGCTTGCCGCTGGGGCGTGGAGTCAGGGATCGGTACATTTCGGGTAATCCCTGTAGCATTTCAGGGTGCTTGTCTGACAATCAATCCGTCCATAAGCAATCGCTTCTAAATTTTCTCAATCACCCGGAGACATCCATGTTCAAAATTCTCGCTACCTTCAAGGCCCTTGTGTTTGCCGCCGTCATGGCCACTTCGGTGCAAGCCCAGGCCGCTGACGAAGCCATCAAGGTCGTCTACCACATGAGCGAAGGCATTCCTCAGGCCTCACGCGGTCTCAACAACATCCGCAACCACTTGGCTGCTGACCCCAAGGCCAAAATCGTGGTCGTGACCCATGGTCTGGGCATCGACTTTTTGCTGCAGGGCGCCACCAACCAGATGGAGCAGCCGTTTGCCGGTGCCATCGCCGACTTGGCCAACAAAGGCGTTGAGTTCCGCGTTTGCAACAACACCTTGGTCTCGCGCAAGATCGACGCCAGCAAGCTGGTGATGGAGGCGTCGGTGGTGCCTGCTGGTGTGCACGAAGTGGCCAAATTGCAGGCCCGTGAAGGTTTCGTTTACCTGCGTCCCTGAGCGTTCTTCGCGTCAACCCAACAGGCCGGGCATTGCTCGGCCTTTTGTTTTTTTGCGCGCCGCTCAAGCCCGACAATACCGGTCATGAAAACCATACGACTCAAGCCCGGCAAAGACCGTTCCTTGCTGCGCCGCCACCCCTGGGTGTTCGACGGCGCCATTGCCAAAGGTGGGGCAGATGCGGGCGAAACCGTGCGCGTGGAGAGCCATGAAGGGCAGTTTCTGGCCTGGGGCGCTTACTCCCCGACTTCGCGCATCCGCGTGCGGGTCTGGAGCTTTGACGAAACGCAGCGCATCGACGCCGCCTTTTTGCGTACCCTGCTGGCCCGAGCCCTCGCACTGCGCATCCGTTTGGGCATCGACAGCGACGGCGTGCGGCTGGTGCATGGCGAGTCAGATGGCCTGCCCGGCCTGATCGTCGACCGATACGGCGACACCCTGGTGGCTCAGTTCACCGCCTGCGGCGTGGAGCGCTGGAAGAACGAGCTCGCCGACGCGCTGATCGCACTCAGCGGCTGCCCCCGCCTGTATGAGCGCTCAGACACCAGTTCGCGCAAGCTCGAAGGCCTGGCCGAAGCCACCGGTTGGCTGCGCGGCAGTGGCGACACCGCGCTGACGCTGAAAGAACACGGCTGGAGCCTGGGGCTGGACATTGCCCACGGCCACAAAACCGGCTACTACCTGGACCAGCGCGACAGCCGCCAGGTATGTCACGACTACGCCAAGCGGCTGGGTTTTGCCCAGGTGCTCAACTGCTTCAGCTACACCGGCGGCTTCACCGTGGCGGCCCTGGCCGGCGGTGCCGGGCACGTTACGTCGATCGACTCGTCGGGCCCCGCGCTGCAGCAGGCAGCAGCCAACGTGGCACTCAATGGGTTTGGCGCCTCGCGCGTCACCTTTCTGGATGCCGACGTCAACGCCTCGTTGCGTCAGTTCATTAGCGAGGGGCGCCAGTTCGACGCCATCGTGCTCGACCCGCCCAAGCTCGCCCCCACCGCCGCGCACGCCGAGCGTGCCGCCCGGGCCTACAAAGACATCAACCGCCTGGCTTTCAAACTGCTCAACCCGGGTGGCGTGCTGTTCACGTTTTCCTGCTCAGGGGGCATTGGCGTGGAGCTGTTTCACAAAATCGTGGCTTCGGCTGGGCTGGACGCCGGTGTGGACGGCGCCATCCTGCAGCGCCTGGGCGGTGCTTGCGACCACCCCATGACGGTGAACTTCCCTGAAGGCGAGTACCTGAAGGGCCTGGTCGTCATGAAAAGCCGCTGATTTGATCCACCGCAGGCAGACGGCGGGTGGGTCGAATACACTCCCCGGCTGTTGCCTTCCCGTCACCCTGTTGAACGAGCACCGATCACCATGTCCCTGATTCCCGCCACCATTCTCACCGGCTTCCTGGGTTCGGGGAAAACCACGCTGCTCAAGCGCGTGCTGAGCGAGGCCCACGGCCAGAAAATTGCGGTGATTGAAAACGAGTTCGGTGAAGAAAACATCGACAACGAGATCCTGGTGGCCGACACCACCGAAAACATCATCCAGATGAGCAACGGCTGCATCTGCTGCACCATTCGCGACGACTTGCGCGCCACGCTGCAAGACCTGGCCGAAAAAAAGCGCAAAGGCGAGTTGGATTTCGAGCGCGTGGTGATCGAGACCACCGGCCTGGCCGACCCCGGCCCGGTGGCGCAGACCTTCTTTATGGACGACGAGGTGGCCGAGCAGTATCTGCTGGACTCGATCCTGACGCTGGTGGACGCCAAACATGCAGCCAGCCAACTCAACGAGCGCCAGGAAGCCCGGCGCCAGGTGGGCTTTGCTGACCAAATTTTCATCAGCAAGGCCGATCTGGTGGACGCGGGCGAGCTCGAAGCGCTGACGCACCGCCTAAAGCACATGAACCCGCGCGCGCCCATGCGCCCGGTGCATTTTGGCGAGGTGTCGTTGAAAGAAGTGTTTGATTTGCGCGGCTTCAACCTGAACGCCAAGCTCGATATCGACCCCGACTTTCTGAAGGCCGATGACCACGGTCACGCGCACGACCATGCGCACGAAGACCACGACCACGAACACGGTGAGCACTGCAACCACCCGTCGCACCAGCACGGTCATGAAGGTCACGGTCACCACCACCACCACGACGATGACGTAAAAAGCTTCGTCTACCGGGCCACCCGGCCGTTCAACCCCGCCAAGCTGGAAGACTTTCTGGGCGCCATCGTTCAGGTTTACGGTCCGCGCATGCTGCGTTACAAAGGCGTGCTGGACATGGAAGGCACCGACCGCAAGGTTATTTTCCAGGGCGTGCACCAACTCATGGGCAGCGACCTTGGGCCACCATGGGGCGAAGGCGAGACCCGCGTGAGCAAAATGGTGTTCATCGGCATCGACCTGCCGCGCGACATCCTGGTCCAGGGCCTGGACCAGTCGCTGGTCTGAAGACCGCGTGGCATGACGGCTCCATCAACAAGGTCTGATCGTGCTCTTTGTCTCCCTTCTCCAACGCCTTGGCTTTCTGTCGGGCACGATTTCGCAGCCTTCGGCCGTACCCTCGTTACAATCGCGGCCCAAGTCGGTCGCCCAAGGCTCCACCAGACCCGCCGCTCACCGAGCAGGCGGTAGCCCTCTGGGGCCTGACCGCAACGGGGGTATAACAACCAATAAGCCGATTTCACCGGCTCAACGTGAGGCGCAGCGGACCCCGGTTCGTCGCATCGACCGGCCCCAAGACCCCGCATCGTCAGGTACTGAGAGGAGACCCGTTGTGAAAGCCCCGGCCACCAAGACCGCAAAACCCGGCAAATCCGCTGAAGTGGGGGCCCAAGAGCGCTCGGCCGCCGCGCCAGCCAAGGTCTCTGCTGGCAGCAAGCCAGCCGCGAAAACGCCGGCCAAAGCCGCGACCCAGCCGGCAGTCAAATCTGCACAGTCCGCCACCGCAGCCAAAAAATTGTCGGCGGCTGTCAAGTCCACTCCAACCCAACCCTCCAGCCGCACCGCTACTCCAGCGGCCTCGCCGGTCAAACCTGATAAAAAAACCGTGGCCAAATCTGCCGTGAAACCTGCGGCCAAGACCGCGGCCAAAGTGGCAGCCCAACTGCCTGCCAAGCCCGCTGCAGCCAAGCCTGCTGTTGCCAAACCGGTGAAAGCCGTAGCGCAGGTGGCTGAAAAGCCAGTGATCAAAACCACACCCAAGCCATCTGCCAAAGCAGCCCGCTCCGCGCCTGCGCCGGTCATTGTTGAGCCCACACCAAGGCCACTTGGCAAGCGTGCCGCCAAAAAGGTGATGATGGAGCAGATGACGCAGGCGGCGGTGGTTCCCACCCACGCTCCCGATGCCGCCAAGGCGACTTTTTCCACCATGAACGAACGTGCCGTAATGACCCCTCCCGTGCCATCCTCCATCCAGAAAGATCCCACGCGGGCCAACAACTGGAAGACCCTGTCGATCGAGCAGCTCAACGACCAAGACGTGCAGGCGATGCCCGACAGCGAGTACATGAGCGATTTGCAACTGGCTTACTTCCGCCGCAAGCTCTCGCAGCTCAAGGCCGATATGCTGGCCAATGCCGGCGAAACCACAGAACACCTGCGCGAAGACACCGTGGTGGTGCCCGACCCGGCCGACCGCGCGACCATTGAAGAAGAGCACGCCCTGGAGCTGCGCACCCGCGACCGCGAGCGCAAGCTGCTGAAGAAGATCGAGCAGGCCATTGCCCGCATCGATGCCGGCGACTATGGTTACTGCGAAGAAACCGGCGAAGCCATTGGCGTGGGCCGTCTGATGGCGCGACCCACGGCAAGCCTGTCGCTCGAAGCCCAGCAGCGCCGCGAGCTCAAGCAAAAAATGTTTGGCGATTGAGATTCAACCTTCCGTTCACGCTTCTACCCAGCTCTGACGCTCCATGTCCAAGGACGAATCCAACGGCGGCTTCCTGTCCAAGGTGGTGAAGTTCGTGCGCCATCCGACCACCAGCTGGTCGGACCTGGACGCGCGTGCGGCCGACCGTGAGAGCGAGTACAGCAAGGCAGCGCTCAAGGAAATGATCGAGCGCAAGCGGCGCAACGATTTTGTGCGCAAGCGCGAATTCGATTTGTTGCGAAAAGTACGCAGCCGGGAAGCTTCCGGCGAAGAGGGGCATGGCGTACGGCCGTCGTTTTTCCAGAGCAGCCTGCCGTCCAAGCCGGACGACCGTGCCATGACGCTCAAGAAGATTGACGAGATCGAAGCCCAGATGTCGATGCAATGGTGGAAGACCAAGGGCCCAGACTCGTTGGTGACCGGCTCCAGCCTGAGCAGTGGCGCGCATTCGACGGGCGGTACGCCGCTGAGCCGCAAGGCCGAAATGGCTGATCGCAGCACCCAGCCAAACCCACAGGAAAAACGGCGCGTCCAGCAATACAAAGAGACGGAGGCAAGTCCGCTGGCCTTTGATGAGACGGTCGCCAGTGCACCTGTTGCTGCGCCATCGGCGGTTCGAACGTCTTTGCCGGTGTCCAAGAAAATCGAACCCATGGACCAGACGGCGACGGTGCCTGCATCGCCGTGGGCCCGCACCGGTTTGATGGCGCCGACAGCCCATGCTGAGCTCAACAGCGCCCATTCGGTTTTCTCGGCTTCCCATTTCTTTGCCCTTGATGTGCAGGAAGTGGCACAAGATCCGGAAGTGGAAGAGGCAGCCATCCGGTTTGCCAATGGCGACGACACGGGCGCCGAGCAGGGTTTGTTGGAAGCGATTGGCGAGGGGGGCAACCGCACCCATGAGCAAGAAGACTGGTTGGCCTTGTTCGATCTGTACCGCGCCACGGGGCAGCTGGCGCCCTTCGAGAGCTACGCGGTGGACTTCGTCAACCGCTTCAACCGATCGGCGCCGCAGTGGTCTGACATGCCCGAGATGGTTTCCAGTCTGAGCGGCAAGAGCTTCAAACCGTCGTCTGGGCCCAACCGTGCGGTCTGGGTGTGTGAGCCCGTGGTCGACGCGCACGCGGTGGGGACGCTTCAAAACGTGTTGCTCCGCGCCAGCCAGCCGTGGGCCTTGGACTGGTCGCCGGTCGAGTCGATCGACGTCAAGGCGGCCCGGGCCTTGTTGGGTATTTTTACGCTGTGGGGCGACCAGGATGTGGAGCTGCGTTTCTGCGGCACCAGTGAGTTGCGCGACTTGCTCAAGAAGCTCACACCTTCGGGGCGGCGCGATGTGGAGCAGCTCTGGTGGGAGCTGCGCATGGCTGCTTTACGCGTCATGAACCGGCCGGACGAGTTTGAACTCACCGCACTCGATTTTTGCGTCACCTACGAAGTGTCTCCCCCCGGCTGGGAGCGGCCCCGCTGTCATTTCCAGTCGGTGTCGACCGACTATTCGGCTGAAGTCGACCAATCGCGGCTGGGTGAGGTCGTGTTGGAACAGGTGCCTTCTACTTATCCAGGCGACTCGGTCATGGATGGGCAAGCGTCCGAGTTCAGCCACCTCGGACTGGTCGAGCTTTCGGGCGAAATCCGTGGCGACCCTCAAGACACCTTGGCCGCACTGGCGCACCGTTTGAAGGGGGCTGACGTGTTCATCATTTCCTGCCGCAACCTGATTCGTGTGGACTTTTCGGCTGCGGGTACCTTGCTGAACTGGGTGTCGGCCTACCACGCCGAAGGGCGCATGGTGCAGTTTGTGGATGCGCACCGGCTGGTATCTGCGTTTTTCCACGTGATCGGCATCACCGAATACGCCAAAGTGGTGCTGCGCAACGACTGAACCAGGACACTGCGGCCCGCATTGCCACCATCGGCGTGGAAGCCCTGTCAGTCTGGGAGTGCCGCTTGTTCGGTGCTCTGGGTTCGCACCGAGTCGCTCAGGTTGGGCTTGTGCCGAGCTTGAGATTCATCCGATCACCTCCATTTACCTGCTCTTATGGAATCATTTCACGGAACTACCATCGTTTGCGTGCGCCGCGAGACGCCCGACGGTGTCCAGGTCGCCATTGGCGGCGATGGCCAGGTCACCTTGGGCCACATCGTGGTCAAGGGAACGGCGCGCAAGGTGCGCAAGCTGCACCACGACAAGGTGCTGGCTGGGTTTGCCGGTGCCACTGCCGATGCTTTCACGCTGTTTGAGCGCTTCGAGGCCAAGCTGGAAAAGCACCAGGGGCACTTGGTGCGGGCGGCCATTGAGCTGACCCGCGACTGGCGCACCGACCGCGTGCTGCGCCGCCTGGAAGCCATGCTCGCCGTGGCCGACCACAGCGCCGCCTTGATCATCACCGGTAACGGCGATGTGCTGGAGCCCGAGCATGGTGTGGTGGCTATCGGGTCTGGCGGCGCCTACGCGCAGGCGGCGGCACGGGCCTTGACGCAGCACACCACACTGAGCGCCGAAGACGTGGTGCGCCAGTCGCTCCAGATTGCGGGCGAGATCTGCATCTACACCAACATGAACCACACCATTGAAGTGCTCTGACGTTTTCAGGTGTCCGTTGCTGCGTGTTCAACGCGGCGCGGCGCCTCGCTGCCGGCAAACTTCAATGCTTAACGATTGACGCGCATGTCTTCCATGACCCCCCAGGAAATCGTCTCCGAACTCGACCGTTTCATCATTGGCCAAACCGGTGCCAAGCGTGCTGTGGCCATTGCGCTGCGTAACCGCTGGCGCCGCCAGCAGGTGGACGAGAAGTTGCGGCCTGAAATCACCCCCAAAAATATCTTGATGATCGGCCCCACCGGTGTGGGCAAGACGGAAATTGCACGCCGCTTGGCCAAGCTGGCCGATGCGCCTTTCATCAAGGTCGAAGCCACCAAATTCACCGAGGTTGGGTATGTCGGCAAGGACGTGGACTCCATCATCCGGGACCTCGCCGATATCGCGATCAAGCAAACCCGCGAGGTGGAGCTGCGCAAGCAGCGCGTGCGCGCGGAAGACGCGGCCGAAGAGCGCATTCTGGATATTTTGATTCCACCGCCGCGCACTGCAGGCAGCGAGCCGGCCTTGGCACCCACGCCCGAGAGCACCGCCCGCCAGGCGTTTCGCAAGAAACTGCGCGAAGGCGAGCTGAACGATCGTGAGATCGAGATTGATTTGATTGAAGCGCGCCCTGCCATGGAAATCATGGGCCCGGCCGGCATGGAAGAGATGGCCGAGCAGTTGCGCGGCATGTTCAGCCAGATGGGGCAGGACAAGCGCCGCAAGCGCAAACTCAAAATAGGTGAGGCCTTGCCTTTTCTGATCGAGGAAGAAGCCGGGAAGTTGGTCAACGAAGAAGAGATCAAGACCCGTGCGTTGCAAAATGCCGAGCAAAACGGCATCGTCTTCATCGACGAGATCGACAAGGTCACCTCGCGCAGCGATTCGGGCAGCGCCGAGGTGTCGCGCCAGGGTGTGCAGCGCGACCTGTTGCCGCTGGTGGAGGGCACCACGGTAACCACCAAGTACGGCATGATCAAGACCGATCACATCCTGTTCATCGCCAGCGGCGCGTTTCACCTGGCCAAGCCGAGCGATCTGATCCCTGAGTTGCAGGGCCGCTTTCCGATTCGTGTGGAGCTGCAGTCGCTGGCGGTGGACGACTTTGAAGCGATTCTGACGCAGACCCACGCCTCCTTGGTGCGCCAATACCAGGCGCTGCTGGCCACCGAGGGCGTCACGCTGCATTTCACGCCCGAGGGCATTCGGCAGCTGGCCCAGATTGCCTGCGACGTGAATGAACGCACCGAAAACATTGGCGCACGCCGCCTGGCCACGGTGATGGAGCATTTGCTGGACGAGGTCAGTTTTGACGCGACGCGCCTGCAGGGCCAGACGATCACGATCGACGCGCCCTACGTGGACGGTCGCCTGGCGGCCCTCAGCCGCAACGAAGACCTGTCGCGCTACATCTTGTGATGTGAGTGTTTTGGTCTGTGCGGTGGTTTGCGCTCTCTGAAACAGATAGCGCGAACCACCGCACCAGCAGCTTGCGAGGCACAAGCGCACCGGCTGCAAAGCAAGCTTCTGCGTCAACGGTCCTGCCGTTGGCTGCACCACACAGCTTCCACAGGGCGCATCCACGCTGCCCCAACCCCATGTGTAACAGGGTTTTCAAGCATCACATGCAGTGCATGTTGTAAGTGCTTGCTTTTGCTGTATTTTTAAGCTTTCGATTGCTTCAAAATGTTTGCTAAGTGGTTGATTTCATTGAAAAAATATGTCGCCAACAGGTTGCGCTGTCGCCTTTTCCTGATAAAGTGGAAATAAGTGCAATTAAGTGGTGAAAAGTGTTTTTTTAGGATCTGCTGCGGTGTTTCAGGGTGCTTCTTCTCTCAGTCTTGATGTCAAAGGTCGGCTCTCGGTGCCGACCAGGCACCGTGACGTCTTGAGCGCCACCGCTGCCAGCCAGCTGACCATCACCAAGCACCCACACGGTTGCCTCATGGTGTTCCCCCGCAACGAGTGGGAGAAATTTCGTGACCGCATCGCTGCCTTGCCGATGCAGGCGCAGTGGTGGAAGCGCATTTTTCTGGGCAACGCGATGGACGTCGAAATGGACGGTTCGGGTCGCGTGCTGGTTTCGCCGGAGTTGCGTGCTGCTGCGGGTATCAACAAAGACGCCATTTTGCTGGGTATGGGTGCCTATTTCGAGCTTTGGGATGCGCAGGCCTATGCTGCGCAGGAGGCCGAAGCGATGAAGGCCGACATGCCCGATGTCTTCAAAGATTTCTCTTTCTGAAGGACCTTGGTGCAAGGCGATCTGATTCATCACACCGTTCTGTTGAACGAAGCCGTTGAGGCTTTGGCGATCAACCCGGATGGTCACTATGTGGACGCCACGTTTGGGCGGGGAGGGCACTCGCGCCTCATCCTGCAGCACTTGTCGCCGCTCGGGCGCCTGACGGCGTTCGATAAGGACCCGCAGGCCGTAGCGGCTGCGCAAGAACTGGCGGCCAGCGATGGCCGTTTTTCCATCCGGCACCAGGGGTTTTGCCACCTGGGTGAGCTGGGGCTCGCGAGTGCCGATGGCGTGTTGATGGATCTGGGTGTGAGTTCCCCTCAGATTGACGACCCCGAGCGGGGTTTTTCTTTTCGTCACGATGGTCCTCTGGACATGCGCATGGACACCACGCGCGGCCAGAGCGTGGCTCAGTGGCTGGAAACGGCCGATATTTCCACCCTGTCGGAGGTCATTCGTGACTATGGCGAAGAACGGTTTGCTCAACAGATTGCAAAGGCGATTGATCGTCGCCGACAGGAACGGGGCCCTTTTCGAACCACCCGTGAGTTGGCCGAAGTCGTGGCTGGCGCGGTCAAAACCCGCGAGCCGGGCAAGGACCCTGCAACGCGCACATTTCAGGCTTTTCGGATTTTCATCAATGCCGAGCTTGAGGAGCTGCAACAAGCGCTAGAGGCCAGCCTGCAGGTGCTGCGCCCCCATGGCCAGCTGGTGGTGATCAGTTTCCATTCGCTGGAAGACCGCATCGTCAAGCAGTTCATGGCCGGACATTCGCGCACGGTGGTGGACCGCCGCATCCCGTTTGCCGAGCCGGCGCCTATGCGCCTGCGCGGCGTGCGCCGCGTCAAGCCTTCAGAGAGCGAAGTCAAGGCCAATCCGCGTTCGCGCAGCGCGGTGATGCGGGTGGCCGAGCGCTCCGAGGTGGCGGCATGAAGACAGCCCAGAGCGGTCCCGATCGCGCAGCGCCTGTTGCGCTGCACGCTGGCGCCTGCGGGGGAGCGCGCACATGATCCGTTTGAACCTGGTGCTGCTGGTGGCGGTGCTGGCCAGCGCGTTTTATCTGGTGCACACCCAGTACGAATCGCGCCGCCTGTACACCGCGCTGGACCGGGCCCAGGCGCAAACGCGCAAGCTCGACTCGGAGCATGAGCAGTTGCAGGTGCAAAAACGCGGCGAAGCCACGCCTGCCCGCGTGCAGCAGCTGGCCAGCCGGCAGCTGCAGATGCGCCCGGTGAATCCGGCGATTACGCAGTACGTGTCGGTGTTTGTATCGCCCGCTGCGCGCGCTGGGGAGTCGGTTCCGTGAGCCGCAGTATCAACTACAGCGCAAGCCCGCTGCTGGCGAGCAAGACGCCGGTCTGGCGCAGCAAGTTCATTGTGGCCGGCCTGGCCTTGGCTTTTGCCGGTTTGGGTGCGCGTGCTGCCTATGTGCAGGTGTTTGGCAACGAGTTTTTCCAGCGCCAGGGGGAGGTGCGGTTTGCCCGCACGCTGGAGCTGCCGGCCAACCGAGGGCGCGTGCTGGACCGCAATGGGCTGATTCTGGCGTCCAGCGTGGTGGCGCAGAGCATCTGGGCCATTCCAGAGGACGTGGACCGTGCCGACCCCAAGCTGCGCCAGCTGGCCAAGCTGCTGGATCTGCCGCTGGCCGATTTGCGCAAGCGATTGGGCCAGGAAGACAAGACCTTTGTGTGGGTCAAGCGCCAGGTGGACGAGCCGGTGGCCAAAGAGATTGCAGCCCTGGGTATCAAAGGCATTTACCAGCGCCGCGAATACAAGCGCCAATACCCCGAGGGCGAAGCCGCTGCGCACGTGGTGGGTTTCACCAATGTGGAAGACCGTGGGCAAGAGGGCGTCGAGCTGGCGTTCAACCAGCAACTGTCGGGCAAGGCCGGCTCGCGCCGGGTCATCAAAGACCGTCTGGGCCGCGTGGTGGAGGACGTGCGCGATGTGGTTCCGCCGGTGGACGGTCCCGACCTGCAGCTGTCGATTGACAGCAAGGTGCAGTATTTCGCTTATCAAAAGCTGCGCGATGCCATTCAGGAGCACAAGGCCCGCGCGGGCAGCGTGGTGGTGCTCGACGTGCAGACCGGCGAGGTGCTGGCGCTGGCCAACTACCCGAGCTACAACCCCAACCGGCGCCAGAACCTCAGTGGCGAGCAGCTGCGCAACCGCGCGCTCACCGACAGTTTTGAACCCGGCTCCACGATGAAGCCTTTCATCGCCGCGCTCGCGCTGGACAAAGGCCTGGTCAAACCCACCACCGCGATCCAGACCGCGCCGGGCCGTATCAGCATTGGTGGCTCCACCATTAACGATGCGCATCCCCACGGTGTTTTGACGGTCAATGAGGTGATCCAGAAGTCCAGCAACGTCGGCACGGTCAAGCTGGCCATGCAGATGTCGCCGCGGGAAATGTGGGAAACCTATGCCCAGGCGGGCTTCGGCCAGAAGCCGCAAGTGCCGTTTCCCGGTGCGGTGAGTGGCCGCTTGCGGCCCTACAAAACATGGCGCCCGATCGAGCAGGCGACCATGAGCTACGGCTATGGCTTGTCTGCGTCGCTGTTTCAGCTGGCGCAGGCCTACACCATCTTTGCGCGCGACGGCGCGCTGATTCCGGTCAGCATGCTCAAGACCGACACCCCCGCCAGCGGCGTGCAGGTGTTCAGCGAAAAGAACGCCAACGCGGTGCGCAAGATGCTGGAGATGGCCGCGGGCCCTGGCGGCACCGGCCAACTGGCCCAGACCATGGGCTACTCGGTGGGTGGCAAATCGGGCACGGCGCGCAAACAAGAAGGCAAGGGGTATGCGGACAAGAAATACCGCAGCTTCTTCGTCGGTCTGGCGCCGGTCGAGTCGCCGCGTATTGTGGTGGCGGTGATGGTGGACGAGCCCAGCAACGGCGCCTATTTCGGTGGCCTGGTGGCTGGGCCCGTGTTCAGCGAGACCGTGCAGCAGACGCTGCGCATCATGGGCGCGCAGCCCGACATGAGCGTCAAGCCTCAGATTGTGTCCGAAGTGGTGGAGGAATCGTTTTGATGCAGACGATGCAGCACCCGCAGGCAGTGGCCGACTGGCTGCGCAGCCGCGTGCAGGGCGACTTGCAGTGCGACAGCCGTCGCCTTTGCGCCGGTGATGGTTTCGTGGCCTGGCCAGGTGCCGCCACCGATGGGCGCCGCTTTGTGGCGGGCGCCTTGCAGGCTGGCGCAGCTGCGGTGTTGGTGGAGCAAGCAGGTGTAGACGCTTTTGGGTTCAACGACGAGCGGGTGTTGGCGGTGCCTGGCCTGAAGGCGTTGGCCGGACCGATCGCCAGCGCGTATTACGGCGAACCGAGCAGCCAGCTCGACCTGATCGCCATCACCGGGACCAACGGCAAAACGTCGACCGCGTGGTGGGTGGGGCAGCTGTTGACGGCCGCAGGCCAGCCGTGTGCGGTGGTGGGTACGCTGGGCATTGGCCAGCCACCCCTGGCGGGGGACACCGGTCACGGATTGGTGCCCACTGGTCTCACCACGCCCGACCCGGTGCTGCTGCAAGCCCGCCTGCGCGGCATGGTGGAAGCGGGTACCAAGGCGTGTGCGGTGGAGGCATCCTCCATCGGCCTGGTGGAAGGCCGCATGAACGCCAGCCGCATCCGTGTCGCCGTGTTCACCAATTTCACCCAGGACCACCTCGACTTTCACGGCAGCATGGACAGCTACTGGGCGGCCAAAGCCGCCTTGTTTGACTGGCCTGGCTTGGTGAGCGCGGTGGTCAACCTCGACGACCCCCGTGGCGTCCCGCTGGCCGCCACGCTGCAAGCACGCGGGCTGGACCTTTGGCCGATCGCAATAGAGGATGCAGGGCAAGCCACCGCAGCCCGCTTGGTGGCGCAAGACATCGGCTTCACCGACCAAGGCATGCGCCTGGTGGTGGCCGAGCGCAACGGGGTTGGCGAGGTCGTTGAATCGCATGCCCTGAGTCTGCCCTTGGTGGGCGGTTACAACGTGTCCAACCTGCTGTGTGTGCTGGCCGTGGCCCGCGCACAAGGCGTGGCGCTGGCCGCAGCGGTGCAGGCCTGCGGTGCTCTCACGCCAGTGCCCGGGCGCATGGAGCAGGTGCCTGGTACCACCCCCGGCGAACCGCTGGTGCTGGTGGATTACGCCCACACGCCCGACGCCCTGGAGAAAGCGCTGCAGGCGCTGCAACCCCTGGCCCGGCAGCGCGGCGGTGCGCTGTGGGCGGTGGTGGGTTGTGGCGGCGACCGCGATGCAACCAAGCGCCCGGTGATGGCGGCGGTGGCCGAGCGCGGCGCGCAGCACGCGGTGTTCACCAGCGACAACCCGCGCAGCGAAGATCCATTGGCCATTTTGGCGCAGATGCAGGCCGGACTGGCCCAGCCCGGCGCCGTGCATACGGAGCCCGACCGCGCGGCGGCCATTGCATGGGCCGTGCAAGCCGCGATGCCGCAAGACGTGGTGCTGATTGCCGGCAAAGGACACGAGGATTACCAGGAAGTCATGGGCGTGAAAAAACCGTTTTCTGATCTGGTGCAAGCCCAGACCGCTTTGCGGCAGCGTGCCGCTGCGCTGGGAGCCAGTGCATGAACAACCTGCCCCATTTGTTGAACCAACTCACTGGCGCGAACGCCGTGGGCTCGGTCGCCGCACCCATCTTGCGCGTGCACACCGACACGCGCAGCCTCCAGGCTGGCGACCTGTTTGTGGCGCTCAAAGGCGAGCGATTTGACGCGCACGACTTTCTGCCCCAGGCCCGTGCACAAGGTGCGGTGGCCGCCATCGCCCACTGGGGTTTGGCGGCTGCTGGCCTGCCCGGTGTGGAGGTACCCGACACCCGCCTGGCGCTGGGCGAGCTGGCCCGTCTTTGGCGCGAACAGTTCAGCCTGCCGCTCATCGCCGTGACTGGCAGCAACGGCAAAACCACGGTCACGCAAATGATCGCGTCCATCTTGCGTGCCCAGGCTGGCGAGCAGGCGCTGGCCACGCAAGGCAACCTGAACAACGACATTGGTGTGCCGCTCACGCTGCTGCGTCTGCGCGCAGCGCACCGTCTGGCCGTGGTGGAGCTGGGCATGAACCACCCGGGTGAAATCGCCTACCTGGCTGCCCTTGCGCAGCCCTCCGTGGCGCTGGTCAACAACGCCCAGCGTGAACACCTCGAATTCATGGCCACCGTGGAAGCCGTGGCGCGCGAAAACGGTGCCGTCATCAGCGCCCTGGCCCCAGCGGGTGTGGCCGTGTTCCCCAGCGACGACGACTACACGCCGGTGTGGCGTGCGCTGGCGGCCAGCCACCGCGTGGTGACCTTCAGCGACACCGACGCCAGCGCTGATGTGCACGCGCTGCAAACCGGCTGGGCCGACGGTGCCTGGGCCCTGAGCATGGCCACACCCGCTGGTGCGCTGGATTGCCGCTTGCGCATTGCCGGGCGGCACAACGTGCGCAACGCCCTGGCCGCCGCCGCCTGCGCGCTGGCCGCCGGTGTACCGCTCGCCACCATTGGCCGTGGGCTGGACGCGTTTGAGCCGGTGGGCGGGCGCTCGCGTGCCTTGTCGCTCGCGTTCGCAGGCCGCAGCGTGACGCTGATCGACGACACCTACAACGCCAACCCCGACTCGGTGGTGGCCGCTATCTACGTGCTGGCTGAGCTGCCTGGCCCGCGTCTGCTGGTGCTGGGCGACATGGGCGAGGTGGGCGAACAGGGCCTGGCCTTTCACTTGGAAGTGCTGCGCCACGCGCAGGCCTGTGGCATTGAGGCCGTGCACTGTGCCGGCGACTGGATGCAGCAGGCCACCGCCGCGCTGCAGGCCGCTGGTGAGCCCGCTCCCACGCACTGGGCCGACGAGTCTGCGCTGGTGGCCCATGTGTGTGCCACCGTGGCGGCGTCCGATGCCGGTGTGCGCAGCGTGCTCGTAAAAGGCTCGCGCTTCATGCGCATGGAACGCGCTGTGCAGGCACTGCAAGCCCTGGCGGCGCCGGCCGTCACCCCCGTACAACAAGAAAAAAAGGAGGCGCCCCATGCTGCTTAGCCTGGCCCTGTGGCTGCAAACCCTCGGGCCCGAATTCGGGTTTCTGCGCGTCTTTCAGTACCTGACTTTTCGCGCCGTCATGGCCGCCATGACCGCACTCATCGTTGGTCTGGTCGCTGGCCCGTTCTTCATCCGCCGCCTCGCCGCGCTCAAGATTGGTCAGCCCATCCGCGAATACGCGATGCAGACGCACCTGAGCAAGGGCGGCACGCCCACCATGGGCGGTGTGCTGATCTTGTTTGCCATCGCGCTGTCGACCTTGTTGTGGTTTGACCTGTCCAACCGCTTCGTGTGGATCGTGCTGCTGGTGACGCTGGGCTTTGGTGCCATTGGCTGGGTCGACGACTGGCGCAAAGTGGTGCACAAAGACCCCGAGGGCATGCGCTCGCGGGAAAAGTATTTCTGGCAATCCGTCATCGGCCTGGTGGCCTCGCTCTACCTGGTTTTCAGCGTGTCCGAGACCAGCAACCTGCGGGTGTTGGAGCTGTTCATTCAATGGGTGGCCTCGGGCTTCACGGTGGACCTGCCACCGCAAGCGGGGCTGATGGTGCCGTTCTTCAAGGAAATCAGCTACCCACTGGGCGTTTTTGGCTTCGTGGTCATGACCTACCTGGTGATCGTCGGCTCGAGCAACGCGGTGAACCTCACCGACGGGCTTGATGGTCTGGCCATCATGCCGGTCGTGATGGTGGGGTCGGCCCTGGGCGTGTTTGCCTACGTCACCGGCAGCGCGGTGTTTTCGCGCTACCTGCTGCTGCCACACATTCCGGGCGCGGGCGAATTGCTCATCTTCTGCGCTGCCATGGCCGGCGCCGGGCTGGCGTTTTTGTGGTTCAACGCGCACCCTGCGCAGGTGTTCATGGGTGACGTGGGCGCGCTCGCGCTCGGCGGCGCCCTGGGCACCATCGCCGTCATCGTGCGCCAAGAGATCGTGCTGGCCATCATGGGCGGCATCTTTGTGGTGGAAGCCTTGTCGGTGATGCTGCAGGTGGCTTATTTCAAATACACCAAGCGCCGCTTTGGCCAGGGCCGCCGCCTGTTCCAGATGGCGCCACTGCACCACCACTTTGAGAAAAAGGGCTGGAAAGAGACCCAGGTGGTGGTTCGTTTCTGGATCATCACCATGCTGTTGTGTCTGGTGGGCCTGTCCACGCTGAAGCTCCGATGAATCACTTGCGCGACCACCACGTTCTCGTGCTGGGCCTGGGTCATTCCGGCCTGGCGATGGCGCGTTGGTGCACGCGCCACGGCGCACGCGTGACCGTGGCCGACACCCGGCCCGCGCCCCCGCAGCTGGCGACCTTGCATGCCGAATGCCCGGCCGCAAGCTTTATATCGGGCGCTTTTGATGACGCGCTGTTTGATCAGGCTGCCTGGACGCTGGTGGCCCGCAGCCCCGGCCTGGCGCCGGCGCAACTGGCTGCCGTGAACGGCTGGGCGAAAGCGCAAAACGTCGCTGTGGTCGGTGAACTCGACCTGTTTGCGCAGGCGCTGAGCGATCTGGCTCAGCGCGAGCACAAACCCTATACCCCCAAGGTGTTGGCCATCACCGGTACCAACGGCAAAACCACCGTCACTTCTCTCACCGGCTTGCTGTTGCAGCGAGCCGGGGCTAACGTGGCCGTCGCCGGCAACATTGGTCCTGCCTTGCTCGACGTGCTCAGCCAAGCGCTGGACGCCGAAGCGGTGGCCGAGGCTGCCGACGCACAACAGGCCGAAGCGGACGCCGCCCAAGCCGATGAAGCAATGGCCGGACCGGTGGACGCTCCTGCCGCTGTGGCCGCTGAGCCGGTGCCCGTCGCTGCCGAAGAGGCGGATACAGACGCAGCAGAAGACGAAGGCCCCGCGCAGCTGGTGGCGCCCCCGCTGCAGCAGCCGCAGCCGCCGCACCTGCCCGCCGTCTGGGTGCTTGAGCTGTCCAGCTTCCAGCTCGACGGCGTCGCCGGCGGCGCCTGGGACCGCGTGCCCACGGCGGCCACCGTGCTCAACATCACCGAAGACCACCTGGACTGGCACGGTTCGCTCACGGCCTACGCGCAGGCCAAGGCGGCCATTTTTGGCACCCAGGCGCTCATGCTGCTCAACCGCGATGACCTTCAGGTCATGGCCATGAAGCCGGCGCTGGTGACCGTGAAGGTGAGCGGACGCAACCGCCAGCAGCCGGCCCGCCCTTACGCCACGTTTGGCTTGGACGCGCCCGTCCGCCCGGGTGACTGGGGCATTGAGGCCGTCAACGGCATGGAATGGCTGGTACGCGCGTTGGCGCTGGACGAAACCCGCAAGCGTGGGCGCGCTGCAGACACCGAGGACGAGGTGTATTTCCAGCGCATGATGCCGGTGGATGCGCTGCGCATCCGTGGCCGCCACAACGCCGCCAACGCACTGGCTGCGCTGGCCTTGGCCACTTCCACCGGCGCTGCGCTGGGCGCCATGCTGCATGGCTTGCGTGAATACCGCGGCGAGCCGCACCGGGTGGAACCGGTCGGCATGCTGGACGACGTGGAGTATTTCGACGACAGCAAAGGCACCAACGTGGGCGCTACGCTGGCCGCGATCAAAGGTTTGGGCGCCGACCGGCGCCTGGTGGTCATTCTGGGTGGTGATGGCAAGGGCCAGGACTTCAACCCGCTGACCCAGGCCCTGGTGCGCCACGCCCGCGCGGTGGTGCTGATCGGGCGCGATGCACCGCTGATTCGCCACACCGTGGCGCAGGCCATGGCACAGGCGCAGCTGCCGCTGCTGGACGCCGCCAGTCTGAACGAAGCTGTAGCCTTGGCCGCACAGCAGGCACGCCCAGGCGACGCCGTGCTCATGTCGCCCGCCTGCGCCAGCCTGGACATGTTTGACAACTACGTGCACCGCGCCCGCGTGTTTGTGGCGGCGGTCTCAGAGCTTGCTGCTGAGCGTGGCATGGACCTGGAGAGCTTTGCATGATGGCGGCCCTGTCCCACCGCCTGGCGCAATGGCGCGGCGCCTTCGCGTCCGCCTTGCCCAAACTTGTTGGGCGCGACCTCGCTGGTGCGCTGGCCGGTGACACCTCGCGCGACGGCTTGCCGGTGCGCTTGTCCAACCGCACCTACGCCGGCACCCGCAACGTGGCCGTGCGCGAACTGGGCTTTGACCAGCCCCTGCTCTGGGTGGTGGTGGCGCTGCTGGCCTGGGGCCTGGTGATGGTGTATTCGGCCTCCATTGCCTTGCCCGATAACCCGCGCTTCGCCAACTACGCCCACACCCACTTCGTATTGCGTCACGGCATTTCCATGCTCATTGGGGTCATCGCTGCCATGGTGGCGTTCCAGTTTCCGCTGCGTGCGTGGGAAAAGATGGCGCCCTGGCTGTTTGCCGTGGCCCTGGTGTTGCTGGTGCTGGTGCTGGTGCCGTTCATCGGTAAGGGCGTCAACGGCGCGCGGCGCTGGATCTCGCTGGGCATCATGAACTTCCAGCCGTCCGAACTGGCCAAACTGGCCGTGCTGCTGTACGCCGCCGACTACATGGTGCGCAAGATGGAGGTGAAAGAGCGCTTCTTCCGTGCCGTGTTGCCCATGGCGCTGGCTGTGCTGGTGGTGGGCATGCTGTTGCTGGCCGAGCCCGACATGGGTGCCTTCATGGTCATCGTGGTCATTGCCATGGGCATTCTGTTTCTGGGCGGGGTCAACGCCCGCATGTTTTTCTTGATGGCGGTGCTCGTGGTGGCGGCGTTTGCCATGATCGTGCTCACCAGCGAATGGCGCCGTGAGCGCATCTTTGCCTACCTCGACCCCTGGAGCGTGGAGCACGCGCTGGGCAAGGGCTACCAGTTGTCGCACTCGCTGATTGCCATTGGCCGGGGTGAAATATTTGGCGTGGGTTTGGGCGGCAGCGTGGAAAAGTTGCACTGGCTGCCCGAAGCCCATACCGACTTTTTACTCGCCGTCATAGGCGAGGAGTTTGGTCTGGTCGGCGTGCTGGTGCTGATCGGCCTGTTTCTCTGGCTCACCCGCCGCATCATGCACATCGGCCGCCAGGCCATTGCACTAGACCAGGTGTTTGCCGGCCTGGTGGCGCAGGGCGTGGGCCTGTGGATGGGCTTTCAGGCGTTTATCAACATCGGCGTGAACCTGGGCGCGCTGCCCACAAAAGGCCTGACCCTGCCGCTCATGAGCTACGGCGGGTCGGCGATTTTGCTGAACCTGATCGCGATCGCGATCGTGTTGCGCGTGGATTATGAAAACCGCCAACTCATGAAAGGTGGACGCTCATGACACAGCGGTTTCAACAAAACCGCCAAGCAGGCGCGCAGCGGCTGCAGATGCGGCACGCATCGCTCATGAAAGGTGGACGCTCATGACACAGCGGTTTCAACAAAACCGCCAAGCAGGCGCGCAGCGGCTGCAGATGCGGCACGCATCGCTCATGAAAGGTGGACGCTCATGACACAGCGCCAGCCTTGCGCCCTCATCATGGCCGGCGGAACCGGTGGCCACATCTTTCCCGGACTGGCTGTGGCCGAAGCCCTGCGCGAGCGCGGCTGGCGTGTGCACTGGCTGGGCGCACCCGGCAGCATGGAAAGTCGCCTGGTGCCACCGCGCGGTTTCGCGCTGGAAACGATCGACTTCGGTGGCGTGCGTGGCAAGGGTGTGAAAACGCTGGTGTTGCTGCCACTGCGCTTGTTGCGGGCCTTCTGGCAGGCGCTGCAGGTGGTGCGCCGGGTGAAGCCCGACGTGTTGGTGGGCCTGGGTGGCTACATCACCTTTCCGGGCGGCATGATGGGCACCCTGCTGGGCAAACCGCTGGTTCTGCACGAACAAAATTCGGTGGCTGGCATGGCCAACAAGGTGCTGGCTGGCATTGCCGACCGGGTGTTCACCGCCTTCCCTAATGTCTTCAAGAAGGCCGAGTGGGTGGGCAACCCGCTGCGCGCCGAGTTCCTTTGCCAGCCCACGCCCGCGCAGCGCTTTGCCGGCCGCAGTGGCCCGCTGCGCCTGCTGGTGGTGGGCGGCAGCCTGGGTGCCAAGGCCCTGAACGACACCGTGCCGCAAGCGCTGGCCTTGATCCCCACGGTCCAGCGTCCACAGGTGATGCACCAGAGCGGAGAAAAGCAGATTGACGCGCTGCGCGCCAACTACGCGGCTGCTGGCGTGCTGGCCGAGCTCACACCGTTCATTGACGACACGGCACAGGCCTTTGCCGACGCCGACCTGATCGTGTGCCGGGCGGGCGCCAGCACCGTGACCGAAATTGCCGCCGTGGGCGCTGCGGCCCTGTTTGTGCCGTTTCCCCACGCGGTGGACGATCACCAGACCACCAACGCCCGCTTTTTGACCGATGCCGGTGGCGCCTGGGTGGTGCCGCAAACCGAACTGACGCCGCAGATGCTGGCGCACAAGCTACAGAGCCTGCAGCGTGAACAGCTGCAGGCCATGGCCGAAAAAGCCAAACAGATGGAAAAAACAAACGCCGTGGCGGCCGTGGTGTCCGCCTGCGAGCAACTCGCGAAAGTGAAAACAGCATGAAGCACGCCATTCGGCACATCCATTTTGTGGGCATCGGCGGCAGTGGCATGAGCGGCATCGCCGAGGTGTTGCTCAACCAGGGCTATGTCATATCCGGCAGCGACCTGGGGGAAAACGCGGCCACGCGCCGCCTCGTGACCATGGGCGCCACCGTTTTCACCGGCCACGATGCCCGGTACATCGAAGGCGCCGACGCCATCGTCACCTCCACCGCCGTGAAAGAAGACAACCCCGAAGTGGTGGCCGCACACGCCAAGCTGGTGCCGGTGGTGCCCCGCGCGGTGATGCTGGCCGAGCTGATGCGCATGAAAAAGGGTGTGGCCATTGCCGGCACGCACGGCAAAACCACCACCACCAGTCTGGTTGCCAGCGTGCTGGCAGCTGCCCACTTGGACCCCACTTTTGTGATTGGCGGGCGCCTCAACAGCGCGGGCGCCAACGCGCAGCTGGGTTCGGGCGAATACATCGTGGTGGAAGCCGACGAGTCCGACGCCTCATTTTTGAACCTGCTGCCGGTGCTGTCGGTCGTGACCAACATCGACGCCGACCACATGGACACCTACGGCCATGACTTTGGTCGACTCAAGGCCGCGTTCATCGAGTTTTTGCACCGCATGCCGTTTTACGGCGCAGCCGTGGTGTGTGTGGACGACCCATCCATTCGCGAAATCTTGCCGCAGATTGCGCGCCCCATCACCAGCTACGGTTTCTCTGAAGACGCGCAGGTGCGCGCCGTGAACGTTCGGCCGGTCGGCGCTCAAATGCACTTCACCGTGCAGCGCAAAAACGGCATCCAGTTGCCCGACCTGGACGTGGTGCTCAACCTGCCAGGGCACCACAACGTCCTCAACGCGCTGGCCGCCATTGGCATTGCGGTGGAACTCGGCGTGGACGACGCGGCCGTGGTGCAGGCCCTGGCCGAGTTCAAGGGTGTGGGCCGGCGGTTTCAGCGCTACGGCGAAGCGACCCTGCCCACGGGTGGCCACTGCACGCTGGTGGACGACTACGGTCACCACCCGGTGGAAATGGCGGCCACGCTGTCGGCGGCGCGCGGCGCCTTCCCCGGCCGGCGCCTGGTGCTGGCGTTTCAGCCGCACCGCTACAGCCGCACGCGCGACTGCTTTGAAGACTTTGTGAAAGTGATCGGCCAGGCCGACGCGGTGTTGCTGGCCGAGGTGTATGCCGCGGGTGAAGCGCCTATTGTGGCGGCCGATGGCCGCTCGCTGACCCGCGCGTTGCGGGTGGCGGGCAAGCTGGAGCCGGTGTTCGTAGATGACATCGGCGACATGCCGCAGGCCATCCTGGACAACGCACGCGGCGGCGATGTGGTGCTGTGCATGGGTGCGGGTTCCATCGGCGCGGTGGCTGCTCGGGTGCTCGAGTTGGCGCAGGAGTCAAAACAATGAATGCAACGGTGAACATGGACGCGAAGCAACTGGGCAAAGTGGCTGTGCTGATGGGCGGGCGCTCGGCCGAACGCGAGGTCTCGCTGATGTCGGGGGCTGGCGTGCTGGCCGCGCTGCAATCCAAAGGGGTGGATGCCCACGCCTTTGACCCCGCCGAGCGCGATCTGGGCGCGCTCAAGCGCGAGGGCTTTGCCCGCTGCTTCATTGCACTGCACGGCCGATTTGGTGAAGACGGCACGGTGCAGGGTGCACTGGAGTTGCTGGGCATTCCCTACACCGGCCCGGGTGTGATGGCATCAAGCGTGGCCATGGACAAGCTCATGACCAAGCGCATCTGGTTGGCCGAAGGCCTGTCTACCCCGGCCTGGCGCCAGGTGCACAGCGCCGACGAAACCCGCGCAGCCTTTGCTGCGCTGGGCTCGCCCATGATCGTGAAGCCCGTGCGCGAAGGCTCCACGATCGGCCTGACCAAGGTGCTGACGCTGGACGAATGCGACGCTGCCTACGCGCTGGCATCCGGGCAAGACCCGATGGTGATGTGCGAACAGTTCATCGCGGGCGACGAAGTGACCTGCCCCGTGCTGGGCACGGGCGCGGAAGCCCGCGCCCTGCCGGTGATCCGCATCGTGGCGCCCGACGGCAACTACGACTACCAGCACAAATACTTCACCGACGACACAAAGTACCTGGTGCCCTGCGGTTTGCCGGAAGGCGAAGAGGCTGCCATCCAGGCGCTGGTGCTCAAGGCCTTCCTCACGCTGGACTGCCGCGGCTGGGCGCGAGCCGACGTGATGATCGACGGCCAGACCCGCAAGCCCTACTTGCTGGAAATCAACACCTCGCCCGGCATGACCAGCCATTCGCTGGTGCCCATGTCGGCCCGCGCCACCGGTTTGTCTTACGAAGACCTGTGCCTGAGCGTGCTGGCCAGCGCTGCGCTGGACAACGGCGCGCCCGCAACGGTCTAAGCCACCCGCCATGACCCAGTCCGACCTGCCCATCGACGTCAAACTCATGACCGCGGCGACCCACGCCCTGGCCGTGGTGTTTGCCGTGTTGTGCCTGGGCGCGTTGGGCACCTGGGCGGTGCGCCACCCGGTGTGGTCGGTCAAAGCCATTTCGGTGCAGGGTGATGTGGCACACCAGAACGTGGTCACCTTCCGTGCGCAGCTCGCCACGCAAATGAAAAACAGCCTGTCGGCCAGCTTCCTCACGGTGGACTTGCAGCAGGTCAAGCGCATGTTTGAGTCGGTACCCTGGGTGCGCAGCGCGGTGGTGCAGCGAGAATTTCCCAACCGCCTGCGCGTGACGCTGCAGGAACACGAAGCGGTCGCCTGGTGGGGCGTTTCGGGTTCTGGCCAGCTGGTGAGCCGCCTGGGTGAGGTGTTTGAAGCCAGTCCCGACGACAGCGATGGCATGCCCGAACTGTTTGGCCCGCCTGAGCAATCGGCCCGTGTGTGGACGCTGTACCAGCTAATCAGCGCCGAGCTGGCGAGGCTTGAGTTGGGCTTGGCTCGGCTGGAGCTCACCGAGCGCGGCAGCTGGCGCGCCGAACTCGACAACGGTGCCCGCATGGAACTGGGCCGTGGCAGCCCCGAGGAGTTGCTGGCCCGTACCCAGCGGTTCACTGCCACCCTGAGCCAACTGACCGAGCGCTACGCCGGCGCGGTGCAGTCGGTGGACTTGCGCTACCCCAACGGCTATGCGCTGCGCATGCGCGGCGTGACCACGGTCACCGAAGACCCGACCAATCCCACACAGAAAACCAGGTAATCAAGAAACAATCATGGCCAAGGAATACAAGGATTTGGTGGTCGGACTCGACATTGGCACCGCCAAGATCATGGTGGTGGTGGCCGAGGTGCAGGCCAACGGTCAGCTCAAGCTGGCGGGACTGGGCGTGTCGGCCAGCCACGGCTTGAAGCGGGGCGTGGTGGTCAACATCGATGCCACCGTGCAGAGCATCCAGGCCGCGCTGAAAGAGGCCGAACTGATGGCCGACTGCCGTATTGCCCGTGTCTACACTGGCATCACCGGCAGCCACATCCGCGGCATCAACAGCAGCGGCATGGTGGCCATCAAGGACCGCGAAGTGACTGCGGCCGACGTGGCACGCGTGATCGAGACCGCCAAGGCGATCAACATCTCCACCGACCAGCGCCTGTTGCTGGTCGAGCCGCAGGAGTTCGTGATCGACGGCCAGGAAGTGAAAGAGCCGATCGGCATGAGCGGCATTCGCCTGGAAGCCAAGGTGCACATCGTCACCGGTGCGCAAAGTGCGGCCGAAAACATCATCAAGTGCGTGCGCCGCTGTGGGCTGGAAGTGGACCAGCTCATGCTCAACCCGCTGGCGTCGAGCCAGGCCGTGTTGACCGACGACGAGAAAGAACTCGGCGTGGCCTTGGTCGATATCGGTGCCGGCACCACCGATGTGGCTATTTTTGCCGGCGGCGCAATCCGGCACACCGCAGTCATTCCCATCGCGGGCGACCTCATCACCAGCGACATTGCCATGGCGCTGCGCACGCCCACCAAAGACGCTGAAGACATCAAGGTGGAACACGGCTGCGCCAAGCAGCTGCTGGCCGACCCCGACACCCAAGTGGAAGTGCCTGGCCTGGGCGACCGGGCGCCACGCATGCTCAGCCGCCAGGCGTTGGCCGGCGTCATCGAGCCTCGCGTGGAAGAGATTTTTGCCCTCGTGCAGCAGGTGGTGCGCGATTCGGGGCACGAAGAAATCTTGTCCTCGGGGATCGTGCTCACGGGTGGCAGCGCCGTCATGCCCGGCATGGTCGAGTTGGGCGAAGACATCTTTTTGAAGCCGGTGCGCCGCGGCATACCGAACTACGCCAGCGCCTTGTCCGACATGGTGGCCCAGACCCGTGCCGCCACGGTCATGGGCTTGCTGGAAGAAGCGCGACTGGCTCGTGTGCGTGGGCACAAGGTGGCGCAGAAGGCCGGCTCTATGCAGGGCGCCTTTGAACGCATGAAAAACTGGTTTGTGGGGACGTTCTGACCATGCTGCACACACACACGATGAGCGACTTGTCCCGATCCCCTGTTTGCCCCGTGCGCCGAGGCGCTGCGGGCCACTACCCGGTGCACCGATGTACGGCCTGCACCGGGCCGCCTGGATGAAGCCGTGGCCGCACAGCGGCCACACCACACAAGACAACAACGGTTTGACATTGAAACAACGCCCTGAAACACCGGTTCAAGGGCACAACAGGAGAGAAAAATGAGCATCGAAATGATTGAAGTTGAAGCCTTCAACCTGGGCACCCAGATCAAGGTCATTGGTGTGGGCGGCGGCGGCGCAAACGCCGTGGAGCACATGATTTCGCGCTGCGTGCAGGGCGTGGAATTCATCTGTGCCAACACCGACGCGCAGTCTCTGTCGCGCAGCGCGGCCCACAAGACCATTCAGCTCGGTGCCACCGGTCTGGGCGCTGGCAGCAAGCCCGAAAAGGGTCGCGACGCCGCCGAGCTGGCTGTCGACGAAATTCGCTCGGCCATTGACGGTGCCCACATGCTGTTCATCACCGCTGGCATGGGTGGTGGCACCGGCACCGGCGCCGCGCCCGTGATCGCCCGTGTGGCCAAGGAAATGGGCATCCTCACCGTGGGCGTGGTCACCAAACCGTTCGACTGGGAAGGCGGCCGCCGCATGACCAACGCCGACACCGGCCTGACCGAGCTCGAAGCCAACGTGGACTCGCTGATCGTCGTGCTGAACGAGAAGCTGCTGGACGTGCTGGGTGATGACGTGACCCAGGACGAGGCGTTTGCCCACGCCAACGACGTGCTGAAAAACGCCGTGGGCGGCATCGCCGAAATCATCAACGAATACGGCAACGTGAACGTCGACTTTGAAGACGTGCGCACCGTGATGGGCGAACCCGGCAAAGCCATGATGGGCACCGCCGTGGCCGCTGGCCCTGACCGCGCCCGTATCGCCGCCGAGCAAGCCGTGGCCTGCCCGCTGCTTGAAGGCGTGGACCTGTCGGGTGCCAAAGGCGTGCTGGTGCTGGTGACTGCCTCCAAGGGCTCCTTGAAACTCAAGGAGTCCAAGGAGGCCATGACCGCCATCAAGGCTTACGCTTCGCCGGACGCACACGTCATTTACGGCGCAGCCTACGACGACAGTCTGGGCGAAGAAATGCGCGTGACCGTGGTCGCCACCGGCCTGAGCCGCCAAGGCATGCGTCGCACCGCGCCACCGCTGCAGGTGCTGCGCACGGGCACCGACAACATGCCGTTCAACGTGCCCACCGTCAACACCGCCGTGGGCGGCCCTGGTGTGGGCCACGCGCAGCCCGACTACAGCAACATGCCGGTCAATGTTCCCCGTGTCTGGGGCAGCAGCCGCGCCAATGCAGCGGCCAAAATTGATGCGCTGTCCTCTGGCGGTATGGAAGATTTCGAGATCCCTGCTTTTCTGCGCAAACAAGCCGATTGAAAAGCTTCCCCCTGCGCCGCCTGTGGCGTCACCCCCCCCCAGGGGGCAACACCTGCGGCCCGGCAAAGCCGGTTTCGCGGTGTTCCCGAATGGGGGCACCTCTACCTGTGCGTTAGGGCAATCGTCGGAATAGTTTTCCTCTCAAGCGCGAACTTGCTCAAAAAATTAAAATCATCAAATGCTCGCACAACGGACCCTAAAATCCTTGACCAAAGCCGTCGGCGTGGGCCTGCACAGCGGTCAGCGGGTGGAGTTGACGTTGCGCCCCGCACCGCCCGACACGGGCATCGTATTTCGGCGCGTGGACCTGCCCGAGCCGGTGGAGATTGCGGTCACAGCCACGTCGGTCACCGACACCCGGCTGGCGTCCACCATTTCCAACGGCGGTGTGAAGGTGCATACCATTGAGCACCTCATGAGTGCGGCAGCCGGGCTGGGACTGGACAACCTGTACGTGGACATCACGGCCGAAGAGGTGCCCATTCTGGATGGCTCGTCGGCGTCATTTGTGTACCTGCTGCAAAGCGCGGGCATCGTGATGCAAAAGGCACCCAAGCGGTTCATTCGGGTGACACGCCCGGTGGAGGTGCGCGAGGGCGAAGGCAGCAACCTCAAGTGGGCGCGGCTCGACCCGTACCACGGCTACAAGCTGAGTTTCGAGATCGAGTTTGACCACCCAGCGGTGAGCTCCACCGGGCAGCGGGTCGAGTTCGACTTTGGCAGTGGGACCTACGCCCGGGAAATCGCGCGGGCCCGGACCTTTGGTTTCACCCGTGATGTGGAAATGATGCGCTCGCACGGCCTGGCCATGGGCGGTGGGCTGGACAACGCGATCGTCATGGACGACGTGAAGGTGCTCAACGCCGACGGCTTGCGCTACCAGGACGAGTTCGTGAAGCACAAGATTCTGGACGCGATTGGCGACCTGTACATCGTGGGCAAACCGTTGCTCGCGGCCTACAGCGCCTTTCGCAGTGGGCACGCCATGAACAACCAGCTGTTGCGTGCCCTGCTAGCGCAGCCCGATGCCTACGACATCGTCAGTTTTGAGCGCGACCGCGACGCCCCCACGGGTTTTGCGCAGCTCGCACCGGCCTGGTAAGCGCAGCCATGCTGCTGTTTCGCTTCGCCCTCTTCTTTTTGCTCATTGCCGCTGGCGTGTGCTTTGCGTTCTACATCGGCACCGGCAAAGCGTACTTTCGTCAGTGGGGTCTGATCATTTTGAAGTGGACCGTGATCGCCGCGCTGGGCTTCTTCGGCGTACTCATTCTGGAGCGGCTGCTGTAGGCACAACCCAGTGCCCGGTGCGCGATGTGCCCAACCCTGAGCACCGCGGCACCGGCTTTGCTTCGCTGCATATGGTGCCAACCTGCGGGTAACGGCCTGAAAGGCCGGCGCAGTGCCGTCAATAACTCCGACCGCCTTTGTAGGCTGCGTGCGTGCGGGCCTGCAGCGCACTGACCTGGTTGATGGCTGCCACCGAGCGGGCCACTTGGGCGTGGGTGATGCACAGGCCCAACGCGTCGGCGGCGTCTTTGCCGGGCAGGCCGGGCAACTGCAGCAAGCGCTTCACCATGTCCTGCATCTGCGCCTTGTCGGCGCGGCCATAGCCCACCACCGCCTTTTTCAGCTGCAGCGCGGTGTATTCGGCCACACCCAGCCCATTGGCCACCAGAGCTGTGAGGCAACAGCCCCGCGCCTGGCCTAGCAGCAGCGTGGCCTGGGGGTTCACGTTCACAAACACGATCTCGCAGGCCGACACCTCGGGCTCGTAGCGCTTGACCACCTCGCTGATGCCGTCAAACAAAATTTTCAGCCGCTCCGGCAGCAGAGCGCCGTCTTTGGGGCTGGTTTGTATGGTGCCGCTGGCGACGTAGTGCAATGCCTGGCCTTCGGTGTCGATCACGCCGAAGCCGGTACATTGCAAGCCGGGGTCAATGCCGAGGATTCTCATAGGAAGGTCCAGCGAACCGAGTGGAAAAATACTGGTGCCGCAAAACAGAGCGCGTCCACGCGGTCCAGCAAACCGCTCGCACCGGTGACCGAGCGCCCGGCGGAGCCCCAGTGGGTCACGCCGCGATCGCGCTTGATGGCCTTCATGACCAGGTGCCCCAGTGTGCCTGCCACGCAAGCGACCAGCGCCATGCCCAGCGCCTGCAGCGGCTTGAACGGTGTGAAGCCCGAGAGCAGGGCGCCCAGCAGGCCACCGGCCAGCAGCCCCCAGGCCCAACTGCGCCAGTGAAAGCTGGCGCTGATGGCTGGCGCCGCCGGACGGTGGAGACCGCGCGCCATCAGGTGCTGCACCAGCATGCAGGTTTGCACCACCAGCACCAGAAAGAACACCAGAAAAGCCTCTCGGCCGGCGAAAAGGGGAAAGTCGAGCAGCAACAACGCGGGCACATGGCTCAGGCCGTATACGCACACCATGATGCCCCACTGCAGCTTGGCGTTGCGTTCCAGGAAGCGCTGCGGGTCGTTGCCCAGCGCACTCACCACCGGAATGGCCAGAAACACATAGACCGGAATGAACACGGTGAACAGGTTGAAGTGCTGGGTCCAGACCAGCGCGTATTGCACCGGCAGCACAGTGAAAAAGGCCAGCACCAGGCTGCGGTGATCGCTGCGGCGGGTGGGCGAGAGGCTGATGAATTCGCGCAGCACAAAAAACGAAATCAGGCCAAACAGCACAATCGCAGCACCGTGACCCAGCGCCCAGCCGACCCAGAACACCAGCGCCATCAGCCACGAGCTGCGCAGCAAGGCATGGTAGTCCTGCAGTCGCTGGGTGCTTTCGCTCAGCACCGCCTCAATGGCTTTGCGTTCACGCAGCGAAAGCAACACCCCCGCGCCGCTGGCCAGCAAGAGCAAGCCAAACACCAGCACAAACAACAGGCTGACCTGTTGCTCGGGGCTGAGGCTGCGCAGGAAGGAGCCCATTCAGACGTCCCTCAGGGCCATCACGGCGGCTCGGGCGCGGCTCAAAAAATCGGCGCGTGGCTCGTCAACCCCCATTTTTACCGGCTCGCCAAACGTGACCGAGCACAGCACCGGCACAGGCACCACCTCGCCCTTGGGCATGACGCGCTGCACGTTGTGAATCCAGGTGGGCACAAGCACCACGTCGGGAAACCGCAGGGCCAGGTTGTAGATGCCGCTTTTGAAGGGCTGCGGGTCTTCTTCAAAGCCCCGTGTGCCCTCGGGAAACAAAATCAGGGAATCGCCGCTGTCCAGTGCGTTGATCAGCGGTTGCAGCGGGTCTTCGTCGCCTTTGCGCTCGCGCTCCACGTACACCGCGTTGAACACCTCGGTGGTGATCCAGCGCTTGAAGAGGGACGCCGTCCAATAGTCTTTGGCTGCAATGGGACGGGTGATGCTGCGCAGCGACTGGGGCAGCGCAGCCCAGATCAGCACCAGATCGGCATGGCTCTGGTGGTTGGCAAAGTAAATGCGCTGCTCTGCCTTGGGTGGGCAGCCGTGCCAACGCGCTTGCGCACCCGTGAGCAGACGCACGAGACCCAGCAGAAACAGACCCATGGCGCGGGCACGCCAGTTCATGAAAACCCTGCAACAAGGCCAAAAGCGCACGGTGAACGTGCCCTGCCCGTCACAACCGCAGAACGGCCCCCGATCGGCCGCAGGCTTCGCCTGCCGCCGATGGCAGGGCGTAAAGCGCTGTGGGGCGTGTTCATGGTGCGCGAACGTCGCCCATGCGGGCCACGATGGTGCTGGTGCGCCGGGCCAGGTAGGCCGAGTTTTGGCGGGTTTCAAAAAACTTGGGGCTGGGCAGCATCACGGCCAGGCGTGCGGCTTCTTGCGGGCTGAGCTTGGCAGCGGGCTTCTTGAAATACCGCTGGGCAGCCGCTTCAGCGCCAAAGACACCTTCGCCCCACTCCACGCTGTTGAGGTAGATTTCCAAAATGCGTTGCTTGCTCAGCAGGGCTTCCAGGGTGAGCGTGAGCAACAACTCCTGGCCTTTGCGCAGCAGGTTGCGTTCGCCCGAGAGCAGCAGGTTTTTGGCCAGTTGCTGGGTGATGGTGGAGCCGCCAATGATTTTGGCGGGTTTGATAGCCTTCACCGCCGCCTCGGCAGCTGCGGGTTTTTTGGCCAGTCGGCGTTCAATCTGTTCGGCGCGTTGGGCCGCCTGCTCCTGGCGACGTTCGTTTTTCTTCCAAGCCGATTCGATCGCGGTCCAGTCCACCCCGCCATGGTTCGCAAAGCCGGCGTCCTCTGACGCCATGACCGCGCGCTTGAGGTGCGGGCTGATCTGGTCGTAGTCGACCCACTCGTGCGACCAACGCCACGCTGTGTTGCTGCCAACACTGGCGCCTGCCATGCGCCAGGCCTCTGAGCGCATGAACGCCGTGCTGTGTGGGTCCACCACCACCATGAGCGCCACGCGCAGCACAAAGAAGATCTGTAGTGCCACGCCGGCCAGCAACACCCACAACACCCAACGTCCAAGTGATTTCATGGCAGCGTGGTCTTATGGGCTGGAGAGCTGGGTTTTCAGCGTCTCGTCGCGGGTGAACCGAAAGCGCGAAACGACCACGATCTGGTCGGCCCGGCGGCGCATGCTGTCGCTGAAGCGGCCAAAGTCGAGTCCGCGCACGATGGCCTGGGCCCGGCGGTCCAGCGTCGCGTTGCCCGACGGTTGCACCACTTCGGTGTGCAGCACGTTGCCGCTGTGGTTGATGGTGATGATCATGGTGAGCTCGCCATAGAGTTTGCGACCGCCAGCTTCAGGGAAGTTGCTGGTGCCCCGGTCTTCGATCTTGCGGCGCAATTCGTCGTAATAGATGGCATACACCTCTTCCCGTGTGGCCGGGCTGATGTAGCGCTTCTTTGGGCGCTCGTTTTCTTCGTTGATGCGCTTTTCAATTTCGGCCAGGATCTTCACCAGTGCCTGGCGTTTCTGCTCGCGTTCGACCGCGGCCGGGTTGGGGCTCACCGCTTCCAGGTCGGGCGCAGGCATGTTGGCCAGCTGTTTGCGCACCTGTGCCAGGATCTGGTTTTGCCGTTCCTTGAGCGCTTCAATCTGTTGCTCGTCTTCTTCGGTGGTGTCGCCCAGGCGGGCCTGCGTGTTGGGGGGCAGCGGTGACGTGGCACGGCCTTTGGCTGCGTCGCCACCGCCAGCCAGCGAGGCCTGGGCAATGGCTCGGGCCTTTTCAGGGCGCTCGTCGCTCTTGGCGTTGACCAGAATGACCTCCAGCGGCGTGTCTTGAAACACCCGGTTGAAGCCTTCCGGGTCGACAAAACGCACCGTCAGCAAGCCCGCATGCACCGCCACCGACACAGCCAGCGCGAGTTGCAGCGTGCTCAGGTATTTGAAGAACATCAGGACCGTTTTCACGCCGAAATTATCCTTGCTGGCCGGGGTGCTGCCGGACGCGCCTAGCTGGCGTTGTCGGTCGGCGCCGCTTCGCCCGGTGCGCTGGCGTCGTCCACGTCAATCGCCAGCGCCAGCGGGGCTGCCAGCGCCTCGTCGTCTTCTCCGGTGTCGCCGTTGTCTTCAGGCAAGTCCGCCAGCACAAGATCTAGGCGCTCGATCACCGTGCCGTGAATATCCAGCGTGATGTCGTCCACCTCGCCCAGCCGCACGCGCACATGGGTGCCACGGGGCAGGCCATCGGCACCCATCACGGGCAACACCAGCGGCAGGTTGTCGGCGCGCACCAGGTTGTCTTTGAACAGCGTGGCGGTGACTTCGCTGAGTTGGTTTTGCTTCAAGTATTGCAGCGTCCAATAGCGCTCCATGCCGTTCTGGAAACCGTTGTAGGCCGAGTAAGCAGCGTCAAATGCACTGATCACCGAAAACAGGTTGGCGTCTTTGGGTTTAAACGGCGCGGCCAGCGCAGCGGTTTTGCCATGGCGCACGCAGGCAATGATCTGCCACTGGTTGACCATGTCCACGTAGCGGCGCAGGGGCGACGTGCTCCAGGCGTAGCTGGGCACGCCAATGCCGGCATGCGGCTGCGCTTTGGTGCCCATGCGCACCTTCACGCCCGGCTGCAGGCTGGCCTGGCTGCGGTAGATGCCTGGCACGCCGCATTCGGCCAGCCATTGGCCCCAACTGCTGTTGGCCAGAATCATGGCCTCGGCCACCATCAGGTCCAAAGGTGCGCCGCGCGAGCGGGTGCCGATGACCACCCTCTCGTCGCCCGCTGGCTCATGGCCTGCCACGCCTTCCAGGCGGAAGGTGTAATCGGGCCGAGAGAAGTTTTCGGGCTTGCCGCGCACCACCTCGCGCTGCGCCTTCAGGTGTTGTGCCAGTCTGAAGATGAAGGCCAGTTGCGGCTGCAGCGCTTCGATGTGTGCCTCCGCAATGGCTTCGCTGGCGGGCGCTTTACCCGTCAGCCAGTCTTCGGTGATCACGGTGTCCAGCTTGTCGTGGCGCAGGTTGTGGGCAATCGACACCCGTTCCAGCACGGTGCGGCGGTCTTGGATGGCCAGCGTGGCTTCGTCCAAGGTGACGTACAGCGACAGCGCCGGGCAATCGCGCCCGGCTTCGAGCGTGTAGGCCTGCACCACGTCGTCGGGCAGCATGGTGATTTTGTAGCCCGGCATATACACCGTGGACAGGCGATTGCGTGCCACCTGGTCGATCGGGCCGTCGGGCAGCACCGCCAGCCCAGGCGCCGCAATGTGAATGCCCAGCGTGACGGTGCCACTGCCCAAACCTTGAATAGAGAGCGCGTCGTCGATCTCGGTGGTGTGCGAGTCGTCAATCGAAAACGCCTGCACCGGCGCCAGAGGCAGATCGTCGGCAATGACCGGAGCCTGCAGTGCCGGAAAGCCCGTGCCTTTGGGGAACTGGTCAAACAAAAAGCGCTGCCAGTGAAACTGGTAGGCGCTGGAGATGGCGCCTGCGTTTTGCAGCAGCGCCAGCGGCGCGGTGTGGCTGTTGCGGGCAGCTTCCACCACCGCCTTGTACTCGGGCGCGTTTTTGTCCGGTTTGAACAAAATCTTGTAGAGCTGCTGGCGCACCGGCTCGGGGCATTGCCCGCTGGCCAGCTCGGTGGCCCAGGCTTCAATTTGCGCCTGGACCTGTTTTTTCTTCTCGATCGCGGCCAGCGCTTGCGCCAGGATCTCGGCCGGGGCTTTTTTGTAGCGGCCTTTGCCAGCGCGCCGGAAATAGTGGGGCGCGCCGTGCAGGCACAGCAGCGCTGCCACCTGCTGCTCGGTGCCCGCACTGGTGCTGAAATATTCGCGCGCCAGGTCGGCAAAGCCGAACTCTTCTTCCGGAGCAAATTCGTAGGCCAGTTCCAGCTCCATGCTGTCGGCCAGCGCGGTGGCGGCCGGCATGAGCTGGCTAGGTGCGGGCTTTTCAAAGCGCAGCAAGGCGTTGGCTGCCTTCACCTTCACGCGCTTACCGGAATCGAGCTCAACCTGGAGCGAGCTTTCGGCCTCTGACAGGAGGCGGCCGGTCAGCAGTTTGCCGGCTTCATCAAACAAAATGTGCATGCGCGAGATTGTCCCATGCGGGCGGTTTTGGCCCGGCGGAATCAGTTTGTGAGGTTCAAAAACCCGAACATCGCGTCGATGTGCTCGTCAAAGTCGCTGATGGCGTGGTCGCTGCCCGGCAGCAGGCGCACCGCGCCGCCGGCGCAAAACGCCAGCATCTCGCGCCAGTCCAGCACCTCGTCGCCCTGAGCGACGATGGCCCATTGGCGCTCTGGCGTGGCTGGGTGCAGCGGTGCCAGTCTGGCTATGTCGCCTTCCAGTGCGATCAGCTCATCCACAAAATGGGCGTGGAAGAAAAAATGCGCGTTTGGGTCGTGCCATGCGGTTTGCTCGCCAATGTAACGGCGCAAATCGCGCGCTGGCTGCACCGCCGGGTTCAACAGCACGGCCGTGCAGCCAGTTTGCAGTGCGAGCCAGCGGGCATAGAAACCACCCAGTGAAGACCCCACCACCGCCATCGAGGCCTGCGGCCAGTTGGCAATCCCTTGCATCACCAGCGCCATGGCTTGCAGGGGTGAGGGCGGCAGCTGCGGACACCACCAGACCACGCCGGGGTGCTCCGAAGCCACCCGGGCGGCCACCTTTTGGGCCTTCATAGACTGGGGCGAAGAACGAAAGCCATGCAGGTACAGGAGGTGTGTGGTGTGGGTCATGCATCCATGATAGGGACGAAAAAAAGCCCCGCAGCCGCAGGGCTTGCCGAAGCAGTGGTGGCGCTTCAGGGTGCGATGTCGAGTTGGTAGAGGGCGTAGAAATTGGCGTAATCTCTGCCGGCAGCGTCGCGGGCGAAAAGATGCAGCCCTGTGAGTCGGGTATTCAGCGCGAAGCCCGGCCCCCCATCGAAACAATGGTCGTCGCCAATCCCTTGAACCGAGCAAGGCACCATCACCTTGCGCACGGTTGAGCGCACGTCCACCGAATCGGAAAAGTTGAGGCTGGTCGGCGAGCGACCGAACAGCGTGATTGATGTGGGAGGGAGCTGCCCAGTACCCACAGACCAGCCGTCGTTACCGGCTCCCGATGAGATGTCAGCCGTTTCACCGTCTACTGAGTCGAAGACGATCTGCCCCGGGGCAGATTCCAGCGCTGTGCGGGCACCGGATTGGATTTCGGCGATCAGGTCAGGGGTCAACTGGGCCAGCCCCTGGGTACGCAGTTCTCCAACGGTCAATGCTCGGGCACGGTTTTTGAAATACTGCACGACAGGGGTGACCCGCTCGTCCACGCCGTTGGACAAACCGTCCAGCCCCGGGATGTCCACCGTCGTGTAGTACTCCATCTTCCAAGTGCCCTGCGATGCCGTTGCCGCCAGTTCCGCCTCGGTGCGGTCGGCGGCCACAAAGAACAGCGAGGGGTCCACCGTGCGCGGGTGAGGACGGCTGGCTTCGCCGTCCACATACTCGCTGCGCAGGCGAACGAAGCTGGTGCCCGTGACGGTTTCTGTGGGCCCGTTTGTTTTGACCAGACCCAGGAAGCTTGACGCGCCGCTGGGTTTGAGAAGCAGTGTGGCACCAGTGGGTGTGGTCACGACCACGCGATCGAACAGGTTGCCGCCGCTATTGCGCTGGGTGTTGGGCACATCCGTCACGTAGCCGGTGCTGAAATAGTCGTAGGCTTGTTGGCCCAGCGTGATGAAGTTTCGACGCTGCTGGTAGGCTTTCACTCCGCCACCGAAGCGGTATTGGTTGCCGATCAGGCGAAGCTTGCCGTCCCCATCGTCTTTCAATACAAAGGTGTCATAGGTTTCGTTTCCCCCAGCGTCACGGCTCTTGTAACCTGCCACGATGTCACCGTTGCTGCGGGTGAATTCGTACGTGCCCTGACTGAACACCACGCTGGTGGCGCCGCCACGGAACAGGCTGGCAAAGGCGCCGCGGTTGTCGCCGGTGCGGCCCACGCGTCCTCCGCTGCTTAAGAAGCTGGTGGGGTCGTTGCCTGAGAACACGGCCAGGCAAGCGGCGCCGGTGACTGCGGTGGCATCGCCGGTGCGGTTGTTCGGCTCGTCGGAGTCCACCGCGCCTGTGACGCGCTGGTCAACCGGCAGTGCATAGCAGTCAGAGAGCTCTCTCAGGAACGTAGCGATCTTGGCCGACGTGCCATCTGCGACGAGGGTGGTCGAATTGATCGCAGGCAAGGGCGCCACGTTGGCCGTGTCACTGCTGAAACTCAGGCTGGTGGGCTGGTCGCCGTCGGCCAGGACTTGTTTGACTGTGATCTCGATGTTGGTCGAGGACGCGCTAGCCGGCAGGAAGGTGATCTTGACCGAATCCAGCAAGCGGTCGTAGCCGGTACCGTTGGTGCTGAACGTTCCGGTCAGTGGATCGAAGCTGGCTGTGCTGGTGGCCGCGAGCAAGGGGGCCAGGATGGCCTGGACCTCGGCCACGGTGTCGGCCACCGCCTGCGTTGAGATGACTGCGTCTCCGGCGGCCAGTTCGCTGGCCAGTTTGGCCGGGTCGCCTGAGGGGGACAGTCGCGAAGCGATCAAAGTGGTGATGGGCGTGATATTGGCGGTCGTCACGTTGGCCGATGCAATCACGCTGACCAGCGATTGGGTGTCGCCGTTGGCGTCGGTGCGGCTGGCCACCAGCACGAAGGGTGCCACGGCCGCCGCTGCCAGCGTGATGCTGTACGTGCCGTCGGCGCCGACGGGCTGGCTTTGGCCGACCGTGATGCCTCGGCTGTCGATGACGGTGATGACCGCGTCTGTGAAGGCAGCACCGGTTGCCGCGATACCCGACAGCGTGACGACGGGATCGGCCGGGAGCTTGTCGCTGCCACCGCCGCAGCCGGCGACGGTCATCAGGGCTGCGCTGGCCAAGGCCAATGACAACTTTGCAAATTCTCTTTTCATCAGAAATCTCCTGGTTTCGTAAACATCAATTCGCATTCAAAATGTCGAACCAACGGAACTATTGAACGAGCGATCTGCGGGAAGGTGTATCCCATAAATATGGGATTTAGGTCTTGAGTTATCGTTTTTTGGGGGTGCGTTCTGTTTGGTGTATTCCAATGTCTATATGCTTAGAAGCCGAGGGGCGCGTTGCGTGTCTCGCTTGGTGTCTGGAGACCCATCTGGTGTGGCATGTATTGATTGTTGAGGACGACCCTCAAATGCAGGCGTTTTTTGCTAGCAGCGTGCTGCGCTCCGATCGGCTGGCGCTGGCCGCGTGCTGCGGCTCAGTCGAGTCTGCCTGTGGTTTCCTGGATGTTTTGTCCCACCCGGTGGACGTGTTGCTGACCGACCTGGGGCTGCCCGATGGCAGTGGCCTGGATGTGATCCGCCATGCCCGGCTGCGCCATCCACAGTGTGAGGCGCTGGTGATTTCGATGTTCGGGGATGAAGACAATGTGCTGGCTAGCATTGAAGCGGGCGCCTTGGGCTACATCCACAAGGACGCTACACCCGATGACATTGCACAGACCATTCTGGACATGAAGGCCGGAGCCTCACCCATTTCTCCCATGATCGCGCGAAGGGTGCTTTCAAGGTTTCTGGCGCTTCAATCCGGTCGTGATGGTTTGACCAAGGAGTCTGTGCCCGCCTTGCAACCACTGGCGATGGACGCTAAGCGCGTGCTCTCGGCGCGTGAACAGGCGGTTTTGGGGCTGATTGCGCGCGGCTTCTCTTACAACGAGATCGCCCGCCTGCAGTCGGTGAGCGTGCACACGGTGCAGACGCACATCAAAAGTTTGTACAGCAAGCTCGCTGTGCATTCGAAAAGCGAGGCCGTCTACGAAGCCACGCGCATGGGCTTGCTGCCCCCTGACTGATGCGCCAAACGCGGTGGACTGGACTGTGCCTCCATGGCGCCGTTTCAGGCGTGCGGGTTTTATCGCTTTTGTGTCTTGCACTGTGGGTTGCCTGGGCGCAGGCCGATCCGCTGACGCTGACGCTGACCCAGGCGCAGGCCACCGTGACGGTGCGGGGCGAATCGACCGAAAAGTTGGTGGTGCTGCCGTATGTGTGGGACAGCAACCACAAGGGCGCCCAAGGCGAGGCGGCATTCAAGCTGACCTTTGACCTGCCGCAGGTGCCCGTTGAACCTTGGGGCTTGTACGTGCAGCGCATGGGCAATGCCTATGAAATTCGGCTCAACGGACAACTGTTGGATCAAGGTGGCGACCTGAGCCGTTTCAACCAGGGTGACGCGGGCCACATGCCGCGCCTGCTGAACATCCCGGAAGCGACTTTGTCCAGGCACAACGTGCTGTCGGTTCGTATTCGGGCCGATGTCGGGCGGCACGGGGGGTTGTCCAAGCTGGTGGCTGGGCCGGTGGATGAGGTCTATCCGCTGTTCAAAAAAGCGCATCTCTGGCAGAGCACAGGCACGTTGCTGGTGACCGGCTTCAGCCTGGTCGTGGGGCTGGTGGCGCTGGCCCTGTGGGCTACCCAGGTGCAGCTGGGGCCGAACGGGCAGGTCCGGCGCGATCCGCTGTACCTCTACGCCGCATTGGCCGAGCTGGCTTGGTCGCTGCGCGTGGTCAACGGTCACATCGAGTCGCCGCCCCTGCCGTGGCCCTGGTGGGGTGTGCCGCCTGTGGCGGCGCTGGGGGCTTGGGGTGTTTTCATGGTGTTCTTTTGCATGGAACTCACCGGATGGCGCCGAAGTGCCTTGGTGATCGGCTTTCGGCGCTGGTTGCTGCTGCTGTTGGTGCTGGGACCTGTGGTGGCCGTCTGGGGTTTGGGCTGGGGTCATTCCTTGGTTTTGACGCTGTGGTACGGCACCCTGGGTGCGAGTTTTCTGGGTTTTGGTGTCTGGTTTGTGGTGCACGCGGCCCGTTTGTCTGGGCTGCAGCAGCGTCTGGTCTCTCTCGCCGTGGTGACCAATGTGCTGGTAGGTTTGCGCGATTTGTATGTGTTTCGCATCGAGCCTGCTTACCCCAGCAACTCGCTGTTGTACTACGCGTCGGTGCTGTTCGGCCTGACGCTGGGTTACGTGGTTATCGCGCGTTTTCGTGCCGTCAGCGCCGAAGCTCGGGAGCTTATGGGCACACTGACAAGCCGCATGGCCGAGCGGGAACGGGAGCTCAACGGCAGCTACCAGCGGCTGGAATTTCTGGCGCGCGAGCAAGAGCGCGCTGCTGAGCGCACCCGTATCCTGCGCGACATGCACGACGGCGTGGGGTCCCACATCAGTGCGGCCATTCGGCAGCTGCAATCGGGGCGTGCGCGCGACGAGGACGTGCTCCAAACCCTTCGAGACTCGATGGATCAGCTCAAGCTGACGATCGATGCCATGAACCTGCCGCCTGGTGACATCACCGCGCTGCTGGCCAACCTGCGCTACCGCCTGGAACCACGTTTTGCAGCATCTGACGTGGAGTTGCAGTGGGCCGTCGATTGGCTGGAGCCGGTGGAGCGTCTGGATGGGCTGGCCATGCGCCAGCTCCAATTCATGGTGTTCGAGGCGCTGTCCAACGTGCTGCAGCATGCGCAGGCTTCCTGGCTTCGAATCGAGGCTGTCATGGTGCCGTCCTTCATCCGTATTCGGATCGAGGACAACGGCCAAGGTTTTGACGTCGCCGCGCTTCCCCGCAAGGGGCTGGTTTCCATGCGGGAGCGCGCCAGTGCCATTGGCGCCACGCTCGCTGTGTCCAGCGCACCGGGCCGGACCGTGGTGGAGATCCTGATTCCCGTGGGCTGAAAAGTGCCTTCCCCCATTGGGCTGGATAATTGCCATATGGCCGCCGCTTTTGACAAACCCAACCTGCTTCAACGCATTGCACCCATTTTTCAGGGTTTTGATCTTCCGTTGGCGTTGGCCGTGTTGCTGCTGGCCGGGCTGGGCCTCATGACGATGTATTCGGTGGGCTTTGACCACGGCACCCGTTTTGCCAACCACAGCCGCAACATGCTGCTGGCGCTGGGTGTGATGTTTTTGGTGGCCCAGGTGCCGCCCCAGCGCTTGATGGCGATGGCCGTGCCCATGTATGTGCTGGGTGTGGCGCTGTTGCTGGCGGTGTTTTTGTTTGGTATTGAGAAAAAAGGCGCGCAGCGCTGGCTCAATGTGGGCATCGTCATTCAGCCCAGTGAGCTGCTCAAAATTGCCATGCCTCTGATGCTGGCTTGGTGGTTCCAGCGGCGTGAAGGCCAGCTCAAGCCGCTCGACTTCGTGGTGGCCGGCTTGTTGCTGGCGGCGCCGGCAGCGCTCATTTTGAAACAGCCCGATCTGGGCACCACCCTGCTGGTGGTGGCATCGGGCCTGTTCGTGATCTTTTTCGCCGGCTTGAGCTGGAAGCTCATCGTGCCGCCCTTGCTCATTGGTGCAGTAGGCATCATTATTTTGATTGCCATGGAGCCGCAGTGGTGCGCCCCGGATGTGGACTGGAAGGTTTTGCGTGAATACCAGCGCCAGCGGGTTTGCACGCTGCTGGACCCGTCCAAAGACCCACTGGGCAAGGGCTTTCACATCATCCAGGGCATGATTGCCATCGGTTCTGGTGGGCTGTGGGGCAAGGGCTTCATGCAGGGCACCCAGACCCACCTGGAGTTCATCCCCGAGCGCACCACCGACTTCATTTACGCCGCGTTTTCAGAGGAATTTGGGCTGATGGGTACCCTGGGTCTCATGGTGGCGTTCATTTTCCTCGTGGTGCGCGGCCTCATCATTGCGCTGGAGGCGCCCACGTTGTTTTCCCGCCTGCTGGCCGGTGCGCTCACGCTCAACATCTTTGTGTACGCCTTCGTCAACATGGGCATGGTCAGCGGTATCTTGCCTGTGGTGGGTGTGCCGCTGCCTTTCGTGAGCTACGGCGGTACAGCCATGATCACGCTTGGCGTTGGGCTGGGCATGTTGATGGCGATCGCCAAGTCCAAGCGGCTTATGCAGTCTTGAGCAGTCGCCTCCCTCTGGCGCCTTCGCGCAAGACCATGCCCCCGGCGCGCCCGGCCGGTCCTTCATACAATGGCGCCATGATTGCACGTGAACCCACCTTGGCCCGTCTGGCCAGCGCCCAGAGCCTCTTGCTCGATCCCTATGGCCTGAACACCGCGCACCTGCAGCGTGCGCTGGGTGAAATCATGTCGCACGGCGTGGACGACGCCGACCTGTATTTCCAGTACACCCGCAGCGAAGGCTGGAGCCTGGAAGAGGGCATCGTCAAGACCGGCAGCTTCAGCATCGACCAGGGCGTGGGTGTGCGGGCCGTCAGCGGCGAGAAGACCGCTTTTGCGTATTCGGACGATCTGTCCTGGGACGCGTTGCTGGATGCTGCGCACACGGTGCGTTCCATCTCTGCCCAGGGCCAGGGGCGCAAGGTGCGCAGGCCTTCCACCAAAGTGGCCAAGTCGCGCTCGCTGTACCCGGGGCTGGACCCGATCAGCACGCTGGACAGCACCGCCAAAGTGGCCCTGCTGGAAACCGTGGAGCGCATGGCCAAGGCCAAAGATCCTCGCGTGGTGCAGGTCATGGCCGGGCTGGCCAGTGAATACGATGTGGTGCTGGTGGCCCGTGCCGACGGCACCATGGCCGCCGACGTGCGCCCGCTGATCCGCTTGTCGGTGACGGTGATTGCAGAACAGAAAGGGCGCCGTGAAGTGGGTTCGTCGGGCGGGGGGGGGCGCTTTGGCTTGGCCTATTTTGACGAGGCCATGGTGCAGCAGTATGTGGACGAGGCGGTGATGTCGGCGCTGACCAACCTGGACGCACGCCCGGCACCGGCGGGCGAAATGGTGGTGGTGCTGGGCTCAGGCTGGCCGGGCATTTTGTTGCACGAAGCCGTGGGTCATGGACTGGAAGGCGACTTCAACCGCAAGGGCTCCAGCGCCTTCGCGGGGCGTATTGGCCAGCGCGTGGCGGCCAAGGGCGTGACGGTGCTGGACGACGGCACCATACCGGACCGCCGGGGTTCGCTCAATGTGGACGACGAAGGCCATCCCTCGCAAAAAAACGTGTTGATCGAAGACGGCATCTTGCGCGGTTACATCCAGGACTCGATGAACGCCCGACTGATGGGGGTGAAACCCACCGGCAACGGCCGCCGCGAGAGCTACGCCCACGTGCCGATGCCGCGCATGACCAATACCTACATGCTCGGTGGCGACAAAAGCCCCGAAGAAATCGTGGCCAGCATCAAAAAAGGCCTGTACGCCGTCAATTTCGGTGGCGGTCAGGTGGACATCACCAGCGGCAAGTTTGTGTTTTCGGCCAGCCAGGCTTACTGGGTGGAAAACGGCCAGATTCAATACCCGGTCAAAGGCGCCACCTTGGTGGGCAATGGCCCCGATTCCCTCACCCGCGTGAGCATGATCGGCAACGACATGAAGCTCGACAGCGGTGTGGGCACCTGCGGTAAAGAAGGCCAGAGCGTGCCTGTGGGCGTGGGCCAGCCCACCTTGCGTATTGAGGGTCTCACCGTGGGCGGTACCGCCTAAGGGGCGCTGTAAGACGGGTGTCATGCCGTCTGTGCTACAGTGAACGCCTATGAAAACGCGTTTGGCTTTTGCCTTTTACTTTTGGTTCTCAGTCCTTGGCGGACGAGAGGCGAGGCTGTAAGCGCACCACCGAATCTCGATCAAACCGCCGGAGCAACCAGCCCGGCGGTTTTTTTTCACCTTTCGTTTGTATCAACCCGAGGAGTCCCTTGATGAATGCCCAAGCCAATCCCGTCAGCGCCGATGCCTGGCATGCCCGCCCTGTCGATAAAACCAGCCAGACCGACGACGAACGCATCAAGGACATCACGGTGTTGCCTCCCCCAGAGCATTTGATCCGCTTTTTTCCCATCGGCGGCACGCCGGTGGAGGCCCTGATCAGCCAGACCCGCCAGCGCATTCACAACATTCTGCATGGCAAAGACCAGCGCTTGCTGGTGGTGATTGGCCCCTGTTCCATCCACGATCCGGCTGCCGCGATCGACTACGCCCGCCGCCTGAAGCCGCTGCGGGACAAGTACGCCGACACGCTGGAGATTGTCATGCGCGTGTACTTTGAAAAACCGCGCACCACCGTGGGTTGGAAAGGGCTGATCAACGACCCCTATCTGGACGAAAGCTTCCGCATCGATGAAGGTCTGCGCATCGCGCGCCAGTTGCTCATTGAAATCAACCGCCTGGGCTTGCCCGCCGGCAGCGAGTTCCTGGATGTGATCTCGCCGCAATACATCGGTGACCTGATCAGTTGGGGCGCCATTGGTGCGCGCACCACCGAAAGCCAGGTGCACCGAGAGCTGGCCTCTGGCCTGTCCGCACCCATCGGATTCAAAAACGGCACCGACGGCAACATCAAGATTGCCACCGATGCCATTCAGGCTGCGGCGCGCGGTCACCACTTTCTGTCGGTGCACAAAAACGGCCAGGTCGCCATCGTGCAGACCAACGGCAACCCGGACTGCCATGTGATTCTGCGCGGCGGCAAGGCGCCCAATTACGACGCAGCCAGCGTGGCTGCTGCGGTGAAAGAGCTCGAATCGGCCAAGTTGCCAGCGCGCCTGATGGTGGACTGCAGCCACGCCAACAGCAGTAAGCAGCATGAAAAGCAGCTGGATGTGGCGCGCGAGATTGCGGGCCAGATCACGGCCGGCTCGCGCAGCGTGTTCGGTGTGATGATTGAAAGCCACATTGAGGCGGGTGCGCAGAAGTTCACGCCCGGCAAAGACGACATGGGCAAGCTAACCTATGGCCAGAGCATCACGGACGCCTGCCTCGGCTGGGGCGATTCCCTACAAGCGCTGGAGGTGCTGTCGCAGGCGGTTCAAACCGTCCGCCAAAAAGCCGGCTGATGTGACGCATCCCCCGTTTGTGCCCTCGGCGCGCGCGCTGGCGACGCTGCTGAGAGACAGCGCCATTGCCGGATACGCAGCCCCTTGATATTCTGCAAGGCGACGGGTCTGTAAACGGGTGTGCAAACAGGGGCTGGTTGGTCTGTGTGTTCGAAAATTGAGGGAATGTGTGTGGAACAACCGGTGCTGCGCCTGGGTTTGCTGGGGTTTCCCGAGTTGCTGAGTCAGCGGCTGGTGGCCTGGGCGGCGTCTCAGGCACAGCCGGGCTGGCCCGAGTGGCGCATCTGCGATCCGCACATGGCCGATGCCTGGATGATCTACGGTGAGTCGGTGGATGTGTTGGGGCGCGACGCGGTAGTGATTCGCCATCCGCACGGCACGGGCGAGCGCCTCACGCTCAACCGGGCCGAGGTGGACCGACCGCTGGCGTTTGCCAGCCCCTTGCCCGAAGGCTTTGCGTCAGCCGAGTTCTTTGAAGCCGATAGCGAAAAAAGTGTGCGCCAGCGCCTGCAGCGCTTTGAGGCATGGTTGCGTCCTTTGCGCACCCAGTTCGCGCTTGGCGCGCAGCTGGTTGAGCGCGTGGCTCAATACAAAGAGGGTATGGTCCACGTTACCCACGACAACAAGCTGCTGGCGGTGATCGATCTGGACCGCAGGCAGGTGGGGCTGCTCATTCCGGCGCGTCCGGTGGACCTTTCCATGGCCGAATGGGTGCGCCGCCCGGCCCAGCCCAACGACATCCCTTCGTCCTTCATCCGGCTGCCGCTGCACCGTGTCATGTGGACCTACGCGGTGCGCACCCTGCGCGATGTGCTGCCTGCACGCTACCGCCAGCAAACGATTTACCTGCGCCGGGTGCCTTCCATGCCGGCTCGCTGGTTCGACGATCTGCACCTGCTCATCATGCGGGAACTGATGGTGAAGCCCGCCACGCTGGATGCTTTGCATGAACGCACTGGTGCGCCTGCTGCCGAGTTGGCGCATCATCTGGCCTCGTTGTACTGCGCTGGCGGCATCACCAGCGACCCCGACAGCGCCCGGCGTGCTGAGCCCACGGTGCGCCGCGCGCTGGTGGCCATGCAGCTCGACCAAGCGCTGCCCGACACCCCGGTCATGACCCGTCCGGGTCATTCCGAGGTGTTTGCAACGTCCAGCATCCTCAGAGAGGCGCACCATTCGCCGCTGCGGGTATCCGGCGACCTGACCGAGTCCATGCCTTTGCCCGGTAGCCCCTGATCGCGTCAGCTTGCCGTGCTCAAGGCACAATGCAGGCAGTTTTCAGTACCCTGCACCGTATCCAAGGAGTTGTCCGCATGCGCAGTCAAGTGACCGTGACCTGGGGTGAGTCGTCCACCTACCGTTTTGATCTGGAGGAAGTGCAGCCCATGCCGCACGATCTGGCCCGCACTTGGCTGGACGAACAATTCATCTTTTTGGGTTGCGACCCGATCCGGTCAACCGGCAAGGTGCTGATGGCCGACAAGGTGTTGTGTGTGGCGCAGGCGGCTGGCGAAGAGCGCTTTCGGGACGAGGCGCACCGCCCCTGGGCCATGGCTTTTGCCAAAGCGGCCAGTGCCGCACTCGCCAAACCGGTGGTATCGGTTGACGTACGGGGCCAGGCGCTGTCTTTTTGATTGGCGCCCGCCGAGAGGCCGCGACCGGCAAGCTCGACAGGCGCTCAGCCCAATGCGGCCAGCAGGCGAGCATGCACGCCGCCGAAGCCGCCGTTGCTCATGCAGACGATGTGATCGCCCGGCTGCGCTGAAGCCACCACCTGGGCCACCAGTTCGTCCAGGTTGAGCGCCACTTGCGCACGCGCTCCCATGGGCCCCAGGGCTTCGGTGGCGTCCCAGTCCAATCCGCCCGCGTGGCAAAACGCGAGATCAGCAGCTTCCAGACTCCACGGTAGCTGGGACTTCATGGTGCCCAGTTTCATGGTGTTGCTGCGGGGTTCAAACACCGCCAGAATGCGCCCTGCGCCCCCTTGCGCCAGGCCCAAGCGCCGCTGGAGCCCGTCCAGCGTGGTTCGGATGGCGGTGGGGTGGTGGGCGAAGTCGTCGTACACCGTGATGGTTTGGCCTGCGCGCGCCACGGTGCCACGCACTTCCATGCGGCGGCGCACATTCTCAAAGCGGGCCAGCGCCTGGGCCGCCAGCGCCGGGGCCACGCCCACGTGTTCGGCGGCGGCGATAGCGGCCAGCGCGTTGAGCTGGTTGTGGGTGCCGGTCAGCGCCCATTCCACACGCGCCACCACCTGGCCGCGTTGCAGCACATCAAAAGCGTGCGCCTCGCCTTGTGCCGTGAAGTCGCTCACCGCCGCGCCAAAGCTGCGCAGTTCGCTCCACAGCCCCATGTGCAGCACCCGGTCCAGCGACTCCTCCAGTCCGTTGGCCACCACCCGGCCCGAGCCAGGCACGGTGCGCACCAGGTGGTGAAACTGGCGCTCAATGGCGCTGAGGTCGTCAAAGATGTCGGCGTGGTCGAATTCCAGGTTGTTCAAAATGGCGGTTCGCGGCCGGTAGTGCACAAACTTGCTGCGTTTGTCAAAAAACGCCGTGTCGTACTCGTCGGCCTCGATCACGAACACCGGCGCTTTTGCTCCGGAGCCACTGCCTGGCGAAGCCACCGCTTGCGGGCGCTGCGCCGCGCCCAGTCGTGCCGAGACGCCGAAATTCATCGGGACGCCGCCCACCAGAAAGCCCGGCTGCAGGCCTGCCGACTCCAGGATCCAGGTCAGCATGGCGGTGGTGGTGGTCTTGCCGTGGGTGCCGGCAACGGCCATCACGTGGCGGCCCTGCAGCACATGTTCAGCCAGCCACTGTGGGCCGCTGGTGTACGGCGCACCGGCTTCCAGGATGGCTTCCATGAGCGGAAACTTGGGCGTGCCGTCGGGGCGCCTGGCCCGGCTGACCACATTGCCCACCACATACATGTCGGGTGCCAAGGCCATCTGGTCGGCTTCAAAGCCTTCGATGAGGTCGATGCCCAGTGCGCGCAGCTGGTCGCTCATGGGGGGGTAGACGCCAGCGTCACAGCCGGTGACCCGGTGCCCCGCCTCGCGGGCGAGCGCGGCCAGGCCGCCCATGAACGTGCCACAAATGCCCAGAATATGAATATGCATCCAGCGATTTTAGGCGCCCATGCGGGTATGCCCGGTGAAGCCCGCAAGCCTGCTTGGCAGCGGGCACAATCACAACATGGACGCTTACCGGGACAGCATCAACAACGAAATGGCCGCCGTGGCGGCGCGTCTGGTGGTGGAAGAAGGGCTGGAATACGCCGCAGCCAAGCGCCGTGCCGTCAAGCAGCTGGGCCTGAATACGCGTACCGCCTTGCCCGACAACGTGACCCTAGACGCCGCCGTGCGCGAATACATTGCGGTGTTTTGCCCTGAAACCCAGGCCGCCGAACTGCTGGCGCTGCGCGATATGGCCTTGCTGTGGATGGGGCGACTGGCCGAGTTCCGCCCTCACCTGGGTGGCGCGGTCTGGCATGGCACCGCTACCCGCCATAGCGATATTTACCTGCAACTGTTTTGCGACGATCCCAAGGCAGCCGAGCTGGCGCTGTTGGACCACCGGGTGGAATACCACCCGGGTTCGGTCAACGGCTGGCGCGGCGAGCCGGTGCAGGCGCTCACGCTGCGCACCCGCTGCGATGCCTTGGGCCAATGGGTGCTGGTGCACCTGATGGTGCATGACCTCGATGATCTGCGCGGCGCCCTCAAGCCCGACGCACAAGGCCGCAAACCCCGTGGCGATGCGCCAGCCCTGCGAACGTTGATGGCGCCAACCCCTACCAAAACACAAGAGCATTAGCCATGATCCTGAATCGACGCACGCTGTGGATGACGGGTGTGGCCGCTGCGGCGGGCGCCTCCGGTGTGGGCGTTGCCTGGTGGCGCTACCAGCCCAATCCTGTGGCTACCGACGCCGAAGGCGCCTTCTGGGCAAGCCAGTTTGAAGGCCCGCAGGGCGAGGTGTTGGACTTGGCCAGCTGGCGCGGTAAGCCGCTGCTGGTGAATTTCTGGGCCACTTGGTGTCCGCCGTGTGTGGAAGAGTTGCCGTTGCTCAACGCTTTTTACCGAGCCCACGCCCCCCAGGGCTGGCAGGTGCTCGGACTGGCGGTGGACCAGCCCAGTGCCGTGCGCAGCTTCTTGCAGAAATTGCCGCTGGACTTCCCGGTGGGCATGGCTGGTCTGGCCGGTACCCAGCTCAGCCGGGAGCTGGGCAATCCCACCGGGGGCCTGCCCTACACGGTGGTCATGGGGGCCGCTGGGACCGTGCTGCACCGCAAAATAGGCAAGGTGTCCGAGGCCGACTTGGCCCAATGGGCCGAACTGGTCTGAGCGCGAACCTTTGGGCGAGCAGTTGCCAGGGCCGCTGTGCCCTGCGGCGCCCTCATTCTGTTACATGCGACAACATCCATTGAAAAACGGTTAAAGTTCGACAACATCGGTGTCACTCGCATGCCTGTGCGCGGCAAAAGCCTGGTTTTCTGGGCTGACATGCGGCGGCGCCAACCGGGTTTCCATCGTGTACACTGCGGCACCCGATGGGTTGATGTGCCTCTATTTATCAGAAGTTGAAGGCAGTTGATTCAACTTAAGCGATTTTCGTTGGAGAAACCATGGATTTAAGAAAACTGAAGACCCTGATCGACCTCGTTTCAGAGTCGAACGTGTCTGAGCTGGAAATTACCGAGGCCGAGGGCAAAGTGCGCATCGTCAAGAGCGCTCCCGCCGGATTCGCAGCACCCGTGTCGTACACCGTGGCTCCAGCCCCTCAGGCCGCGCCTGTTGCTGCTGCTGAGCCGCTGGCTCCCGCGGCACCGGCAGCCGCTGCAGAGCCCACGGGTCATATCGTCAAGTCGCCCATGGTCGGCACGTTTTACCGGGCCTCCAGTCCGGGTGCCAAGCCCTTTGTGGAGCTGGGTGACACCATCAAAGAAGGTGAAACCATCTGCATTGTTGAAGCAATGAAGATCCTCAACGAAATCGAGGCCGACAAGTCTGGCACCGTGACCAAGATCCTGGTGGACAACGGGCAGGCGGTGGAATACGGCCAGCCTTTGTACGTGATCGAATAAAGGGCTCGGCGCGCATGTTCAAGAAAATTCTGATCGCCAACCGGGGGGAGATTGCACTGCGGGTGCAGCGGGCTTGCCGGGAGATGGGCATCAAAGCGGTGATGGTGTATTCCGAAGCCGACCGCGACGCCAAATATGTGCGCCTGGCTGACGAGGCCGTCTGCATTGGGCCGGCGTCCAGCACCCACAGCTACCTCAACATGCCGGCCATCATCTCGGCGGCTGAGGTGACTGACGCTGAGGCCATCCACCCCGGCTACGGTTTTCTGTCGGAAAACGCCGACTTCGCCGAGCGCGTGGAAAAAAGCGGCTTCACCTTCATCGGTCCAACGCCCGAGTCCATCCGCCTCATGGGTGACAAGGTGTCGGCCAAGCAGGCCATGATCCGCGCTGGTGTGCCCTGTGTGCCCGGCTCTGAAGGCGCTCTGCCAGACGACCCAGTGATCATCAAACGCACCGCCAAAGCGGTGGGTTACCCCGTGATCATCAAGGCGGCGGGCGGTGGCGGCGGCCGTGGCATGCGCGTGGTGCACACCGAGGCGGCTTTGCTGCACGCGGTGCAAACCACCAAGGCTGAGGCCGGCGCTGCGTTTGGCAACCCCGAGGTTTACATGGAGAAGTTTCTCCAGAACCCGCGCCACATTGAAATTCAGATTCTGGCGGATACGCACCGCAACGCCGTGTACCTGGGTGAGCGCGACTGCTCCATGCAGCGGCGCCACCAAAAGGTGATTGAAGAGGCGCCAGCGCCCGGCATTCCGCGTCGGCTCATCGAAAAGATCGGTGAGCGCTGTGCTGCAGCCTGCAAAAAGATCAGTTACCGCGGCGCCGGTACCTTTGAGTTCCTGTATGAAAACGGCGAGTTCTATTTCATTGAAATGAATACCCGCGTGCAGGTGGAGCATCCGGTCACCGAATGGATTTCGGGTGTGGACATTGTTCGTACCCAAATCGCGGTGGCTGCGGGTGAAAAGCTGCCGTTCACGCAGCGCCAGGTGCAGTTGCGCGGCCACTCGATTGAGTGCCGCATCAATGCCGAAGACGCCTACAAATTCACGCCGTCGCCCGGTCGCATCACCACCTGGCACGCGCCGGGTGGCCCTGGGGTGCGCGTGGATTCGCACGCCTACACCAACTATTTTGTGCCACCCAACTACGACTCGATGATCGGCAAGATCATCGTGCACGGCGATACCCGCGAGCAGGCGCTTGCCCGCATGCGCACGGCGTTGGCCGAGACGGTGATCGAGGGAATCAAGACCAACATCCCGCTGCACCGTGAGCTCATGGTGGATGCCAGCTTCATCGCCGGTGGCACCAATATTCACTACCTTGAAGAATGGTTGTCCCAGCGTGAGCGTTGAACCCGATACCGTGCCCCCACCCGCAGGGACTTTGTTTGAACTGGTGCTGCTGGCGCCCGAGGCGGCGGTGGAGGCGGTCGGCGATGCGCTGGTGGCACTGGATGCCTTGAGCGTTTCGGTGGAAGACGCCGACGCTATGACAGCGGCCGAGTCGGCCCTGTTTGGCGAGCCGGGCATGCCACCGCCCAAAGAGGGCTGGCAGCGTTCCCGTGTGGTGGCGCTGTTCCCCGAAGAGGCTGCGGCCCGCGAAGCGGCCACGTTGCTGGCGCTGCAAGACTTCTTTGAAGGCTGCGCCGTGCAAGGCGTGCAGGCGGTTCCCGATCAGGACTGGGTGCGGCTGACACAGTCTCAGTTTGCCCCGGTGGAAATCACCCCCAGTTTCTGGATCGTACCGACCTGGCACGAACCGCCCGCAGCGGCAGAGCAGGTGATCCGGCTCGACCCGGGGCTGGCTTTTGGCACCGGCACCCATCCCACCACGCGCATGTGTTTGCGTTGGACAGCACAGCGTGGTGCGGTGCCCCAGCGCGTGCTGGACTACGGTTGTGGTTCGGGCATTTTGGCCATTGGTGCAGCCAAGTTTGGCGCCCAGGACATTGTGGCGGTGGATATCGATCCCGCCGCCGTCGAATCCACCCGCCTCAACGCAACAGCCAACCACGTGACGTTGGCTGCGGGCTTGCCCGATCTGGCCCATGGCACGTTTGACCTGGTGCTTGCCAATATTCTGGCCACGCCGCTCAAGGTGCTGGCACCTTTGCTGTGCGCCCATGTGCGCTCGGGAGGTCACCTGGTGCTCGCCGGTATTCTGGCGCGCCAGGCCGACGAACTGCGCGAAGCCTATGCACCTTGGGTGGCACTGGACGTGAGCGACGAGGCGGATGGCTGGATTCTCATGACCGCGGTTAAGGACTGAGCGTCTTTCCCGTGGGTTCTCGCATGCTGTTCTGGCCGTTCATGCGGGCCCATTTCTCGGCAGGCTCGGCGCTGCCACCTGCGGCATGGAGCGCTGCTCGCCTGCAATAATCTGCGCATGAGTTTCACCACACGCTGTCCCGCTTGCGGCACGATGTTCAGGGTCGTACCCGACCAGCTGAAGATCTCCGACGGATGGGTGCGTTGTGGCCACTGCGCAGACGTGTTTGACGCTACGCTGTACCTCGAAACCTGGGTGCCCGTGGTGCCGCCACCCGAGGGCAACGGCGACGCAGCGGCTTCGTTGGCAGCTGCCGCGCCAGAGTCCGTGGAGCAGCCATACCCTCTGGATGAGGACGCAGCGGTGCACAGCTCAGCAGATCCTTCCCCGGATGGGTCTGAGGCCACTGTGACGCTCGACAGCCATGCGCCGGCTACGGACGAAAGCGATGACCCGTCGCACATGGACGCACCGGCCGAGGCGCCTGATGTGCTGGACCTGCCGGTTTCGTTTTGGGAACCAGACCCCGAGGCTGAACCGGTGCAGGACCCGCGTTTCGACAAGGCCGCAAAGTTCGCCCATGGCTTGGACGACCGACCCAGGGAGGCCCTTGAACGTGTCGATGAAGGTAAGTGGCTGACCGCGCCCGCACCCCTCGCAGAGGACGAGTGGTCCGCACAGGACGCGACAGATGAGCGAGCCAACGAAGTCGACACGGCTCAAGCGATTGGCATGCCTACCGTGGCTTCAGAAGACCGGGTGGTCCGTGCACGCCAAGAGTCCGATACGGATTTTCACACCGAGTTGCAGCAGTTTGCCGCCAGCACATTGGGCGCCGTTGGCGCTTGTGCGCCCATGAATGCGCAACCCCCAGCCAACGCTGAGAAGTCCGCCAACCTGAATGAGCCGCCCGCGCCGCCATTTGCTCCTGAGGATGTGATCCCAGTCGAACCCGAGCCGGGTTTTGTCCGGCAGGCGCGTCGCCGGGCGTTCTGGCACTCGCCAGGCATGCGGGCGCTGTTGTCGGTTCTTGCGCTGCTCCTCGGTCTGGTTTTGGTGTTGCAGTGGGCTTTGCACGAGCGGGATGCTGTGGCGGCCTGGCAGCCGGGTCTGGCACCTGCGCTCAACCAGCTGTGCGCCCCGCTGGGTTGTGAAGTCATGCCGGTGCGCCGCATCGACGCTGTCGTGATCGACAGCTCGGCACTGGTGCGACGCTTAGGCAATTTTTATTTGTTTGACTTCGTGCTGAAGAACACCGGGTCGGTGGCGCTGGCGGTGCCCGCGCTTGAACTGAGCCTGACCGATACCCGCGACACCGTGATCGCGCGGCGCGTATTTTTGCCCGAAGAACTGCCCGGTGCGCCGGCGCTGCTGCCAGCACAAGGCTCGGTAACCATCAGCCTGCGCTTGTCGCTTGCATTGGGTGAATCTATGCCCATGGCGGGCTACCGGGCCCTCGTTTTTTACCCTTGATTCTGGAACTCCATTTTTATGTCCATCCTCGTTTGCGGTTCGTTGGCTTTTGACACCATCATGACATTTGAGGGGCGCTTCGCCGAGCAGATTCTGCCCAGCCAGCTGCACATTCTCAACGTGTCTTTTCTGGTGCCAGCTTTGCGCCGTGAATACGGAGGGTGTGCAGGCAACATCGCCTATGGGTTGCGCCAGCTCGGTTCGCCGGTCGTGCCGCTGGCCATGGTGGGCAATGATGCGCAGGACTACCTCGCCCGCTTGCAGGGCCTGGGGGTGGATACGCACTGCATCGGCACAACGGCGGGCAACTACACCGCACAGGCCATGATCATGACCGACCTGGACAACAACCAGATCACGGCCTTTCACCCTGGTGCCATGTCCGACGCCCATGTCAACGCGGTGCCCACCGATGCGGGCATCCAGCTGGCCATCGTTTCGCCCGACGGGCGAGACGCCATGCTGCAGCACGCACAACAATTGCACACCGCAGGCATCCCGTTTGTGTTCGATCCGGGCCAGGGTCTGCCCATGTTCAACGGCGACGAGCTCGCCCATTTCATCGAGCTTGCGACCTGGGTTACGGTCAACGACTACGAAGGCAAGATGCTCAGCGACCGCACGGGCCTGAGTTTCGAGGACATCGCTGCCCGTGTCAGCGGGTTGATCGTGACTTTGGGTGAGCAGGGTTGTGAAGTTTGGGAAAGTGGACAAAAGACCGTGGTACCCGGCGTGAAGGCCGCCGAGGTGCTGGACCCCACCGGGTGCGGTGACGCGTTTCGTGCAGCCTTGTTGCACGGTTTGGCGCAAGGTTGGTCATTGCCGCGTTGTGCCGAGCTCGGCAACCGTATCGGTGCGGCCAAAATCGCCAGCCGCGGCGGTCAGAACTACCAGTTCACGGCTTGAGCGCTCGCGGAGTCTTTGTCGTCTTTCGGGCACAGGCTGCGCGCCGGCAGGCATAAAAAAGCCCGGCGCTGATGCACCGGGCTTGGGGTCATCTCAGGGACGACTTCAGGGCTTGCTGGACGTTGGAAACGGCCAGGCGGCCTGGGGGTTCAGCTTCGTCTGTGCTGCTGGAGCCGCAGGCGCTGCTGGCTTTTTGGCCGGAGCGGCTTTCTTTGCTGGTGCAGCAGCCTTCTTGGCCGGAGCGGCTTTCTTCGCCGGTGCAGCAGCCTGCTTGGCCGGAGCGGCTTTCTTCGCCGGTGCAGCAGCCTTCTTGGCCGGAGCGGCTTTCTTCGCCGGTGCAGCAGCCTTCTTGGCTGGAGCGGCTTTCTTCGCCGGTGCAGCAGCCTTCTTGGCCGGAGCGGCTTTCTTCGCCGGTGCAGCAGCCTTCTTGGCTGGAGCGGCTTTCTTCGCCGGTGCAGCAGCCTTCTTGGCCGGAGCGGCTTTCTTTGCTGGTGCAGCAGCCTTCTTGGCCGGAGCGGCTTTCTTCGCCGGTGCAGCAGCCTTCTTGGCCGGAGCGGCTTTCTTCGCCGGTGCAGCAGCCTGCTTGGCTGGAGCGGCTTTCTTCGCCGGTGCAGCAGCCTTCTTGGCTGGAGCGGCTTTCTTTTCAGGTGCTGCCGCTTTCACGGGTGCAGTAACTTTCTTTGCCGGGGCGGCTTTTTTAGCCGGGGCTTTTTTCGCAGTTGCCATAGTGTTCTCCTTGATCAAGTTGCAAAGAGCACTTCATCCAGTCTTTGTGCCGGTGAAGTGATTCAGCGCCATGGGGTCTCGCGGATGCATCCACAGTGGACCCCAGAGCGTTGAATCGGGTGACAAAACCCCGCCGCTGGCGCGGTTGCGATAGGGGTGGGGTTTTGAATATTTGTTGTGCATGTGAAGGTTGAATGGGGCAACGCGGCCCTGGCTGGCCGGGGGATGTCAATCCCAGGAAAGCGCCCCACCGGTTTGGTATTCGATCACGCGGGTTTCAAAGAAATTGCGTTCCTTTTTGAGGTCGATCATTTCGCTCATCCAGGGGAACGGATTTTCTTCGTTTGGAAACATGGGTTCCAGGCCAATTTGCGTGGCGCGGCGGTTGGCAATGTAGCGCAGGTAGCCCTTGAACATGGAAGCGTTCATACCCAGCACGCCGCGCGGCATGGTGTCTTCGGCGTAGCGGTATTCCAGCTCGACCGCCTGCATGAACAAGGCCTTGATCTCGGCCTTGAATTCGGGGGTCCAGAGCATCGGGTTTTCAAGCTTGAGTGCGTTGATCAGGTCGATACCGAAGTTGCAGTGCATCGACTCGTCGCGCAGGATGTACTGGTACTGCTCGGCCGCGCCGGTCATCTTGTTCTGGCGGCCCAGCGCCAGAATCTGCGTGAAGCCCACGTAGAAGAACAGGCCTTCCATCAGGCAGGCAAACACGATCAGGCTCTTGAGCAGCGTCTGGTCGTCTTCCGGTGTGCCGGTGTGGAAGTTGGGGTCCATGATCGCTTCGATGAACGGGATCAGGAACTGGTCCTTGTCGCGGATCGACTGCACCTCGTTGTAGGCGTTGAAGATCTCGGACTCGTCCAGGCCCAGGCTCTCAACGATGTACTGGTAGGCGTGCGTGTGAATGGCTTCTTCAAAGGCCTGGCGCAGCAGGAACTGCCGGCACTCGGGCGCGGTGATGTGGCGGTAGGTGCCCAGCACAATGTTGTTCGCTGCCAGCGAGTCGGCGGTGACGAAAAAGCCCAGGTTGCGCTTGACGATGCGGCGCTCGTCTTCGGTCAGGCCATTCGGGTCTTTCCAGAGCGCGATGTCGCGGCTCATGTTCACCTCTTGCGGCATCCAGTGGTTCGCGCAGGTGGCAAGGTATTTCTCCCAGGCCCACTTGTACTTGAACGGCACCAGCTGGTTGACGTCGGTCTGGCCGTTGATGATGCGCTTGTCGGCCGCGTTGACGCGGCGCGCTGCAGGCGCCTGGCCGGTGGGGGTGGATGTTGCAAACGAAGATGCTGAATTCAGCGCACCCAAAGGGGGCGCTTGGAAGCCGATCGTGGAAGGTGCCACGGGGCTGTTCGCTGGCTTCGATGAGGGCGTGATTTGATCGTCCCAGGTCAACATAGATGGTTCCAATTCTGCGAATTATCAAAGTGTCTGGAGCAAAAGCAAAGGGCTCATGCGTGACGGTGGTGGTTTGTGTTGCGGTGTCGCATCGAAAGCACGAAGTTCGACACCACAACACATCCGAAAGGCCGCGTCAGTGATCACTGGCAGGCTTCACAGCCGGGGTCGTCAATGGCGCAAAACTTGATGTCGGTGGCCGGCTCAACAGCGGCAGCGGCGGCTTGTGCAGTTGCACTGCTGGTGTCGGTAGATGACATGGACACCGCGTTGAGCTGGCCCGTGCGACCGGTGGATTTTTCAACCTGTGTGGCCGAGGTGGTGCGCAGGTAGTAGGTGGTCTTCAGGCCACGCAGCCAGGCCAGCTTGTAGGTGTCGTCGAGCTTCTTGCCCGAAGCGCCGGCCATGTATATGTTCAGGCTTTGCGCCTGGTCGATCCACTTCTGGCGACGGGCTGCGGCTTCCACCAGCCACAGCGGCTCCACTTCAAACGCGGTGGCGTAAAGTGCCTTCACTTCTTGCGGCACGCGGTCGATGGGGCGCAGTGAACCGTCGAAGTGTTTGAGGTCCATGACCATCACGTCGTCCCACAGGCCCAGGCGCTTGAGGTCTTTGACCAGGTAGCTGTTGATGACGGTGAATTCTCCCGACAGATTGGACTTGACCGAGAGGTTGCCGAAGCAGGGCTCGATGGAGGCGTCCACGCCGATGATGTTGGAGATGGTCGCGGTCGGTGCGATGGCCACGCAGTTGGAATTGCGCATGCCGTCGGTGGCGATCTTCTGGCGCAGGGTGTCCCAGTCGAGGGTGGCGGAGCGGTCTACGTCCACATAGCCGCCGCGTGCGTTGGCCAGCATGTCCAGCGTGTCGAGCGGCAAGACGCCCTGGTCCCACAACGAGCCTTTGTAGCTGGCGTAGCGGCCACGCTCGCGGGCCAGTTCGGTGGAGGCCCAGTAGGCGTAGTAGCACACGGCTTCCATTGAGCGGTCGGCAAAGTTCACCGCGTCGGCTGAGGCGTAGGGCACCCGCAGTTCGTACAGCGCGTCCTGGAAGCCCATGATGCCCAGACCCACCGGGCGGTGGCGCATGTTGGAGTCGCGCGCCTTCTTCACCGCGTAGTAGTTGATGTCGATCACGTTGTCGAGCATGCGCATGGCGGTCTTGATCGTGCGCTGCAACTTGTCGTGGTCAATGCCGCCGTCTTTCAGGTGCTGCAACAGGTTGATCGAGCCCAGATTGCACACCGCAGTTTCGGAGTCGCTGGTGTTGAGCGTGATCTCGGTGCACAGGTTGCTGGAGTGCACCACGCCGGCGTGTTGCTGCGGGCTGCGCACATTGCAGGCGTCCTTGAATGTGATCCAGGGGTGGCCGGTTTCGAATAGCATGGTCAGCATCTTGCGCCACAGATCAGACGCGGGCACCTTGCGGCTGGGTTTTATTTCGCCGCGCTCGGCCTTGGCTTCGTAGGCCAGGTAGGCGCGCTCAAAGTCGGCGCCAAACAGGTCGTGCAGATCCGGCACGTTGTTGGGTGAAAACAGGGTCCAGTCGCCTTTTTCCATCACGCGCTTCATGAACAAGTCGGGAATCCAGTTCGCCGTGTTCATGTCGTGCGTGCGGCGACGGTCGTCGCCGGTGTTCTTGCGCAGCTCCAGGAATTCTTCGATGTCCAGGTGCCAGGTTTCCAGGTAGGTGCAAACCGCGCCCTTGCGCTTGCCGCCCTGGTTCACGGCCACGGCGGTGTCGTTCACCACCTTCAGGAACGGCACCACACCCTGGCTCTCGCCGTTGGTGCCTTTGATGTGGCTGCCCAGCGCGCGCACACGTGTCCAGTCGTTGCCCAGACCGCCGGCAAACTTGGAGAGCAGCGCGTTTTCCTTGATGGACTCGTAGATGCCGTCGAGGTCGTCGGGCACGGTGGTGAGGTAGCAGCTGGAGAGCTGCGAGCGCAGCGTGCCGCTGTTGAACAGCGTGGGCGTGGACGACATGAAGTCGAACGAAGACAGCACCTCGTAGAACTCGATGGCGCGGGCTTCCCGGTCAATTTCGTTGAGCGCCAGGCCCATGGCCACGCGCATGAAAAATGCCTGAGGCAGCTCGATGCGGCTTTTGCGTACGTGCAGGAAGTAGCGGTCGTACAGGGTTTGCAGGCCGAGGTAGTCAAACTGCAGGTCGCGTTCGGGTTTGAGCGCAGCGCCCAGGCGGGCCAGGTCGAACTGCTGCAGGCGTTCGTCCAGCAGGTCGTTTTGCACGCCTTTTTTGATGAACTGGGGGAAGTAGTCCGCGTAGCGCGCACCCATCTCGCTGGACGGCACCTCTTCGCCAATGACTTCCTTGACGATGGTGTGCAGCAGCAAGCGCGCGGTGGCGTAGGTGTAGTCGGGGTCTTTTTCGATCAGCGTGCGGGCGGCCAGGATCGACGCCTTGTAAACCTCTTCGATGGGCACGCCGTCGTACAGGTTGCGTTTGGTCTCGGCCACGATCGGATCGGCCTTGACGTCCTTGCCCAGACCCTTGCAGGCGTCTTCAATCAGGTGCTGCAGGCGGTGCAGGTCGAGCGGTACGCGTTGGCCACCGTCCGTGACGTGCAGCAGGGACTCGGCGGGTTGCGAGGCCTCAGCCTGGTGGGCGCGTTCCTGGGTGCGGCGTTCGCGGTACAGCACATAAGCGCGGGCAACTTCGTGGTGGCCGCTGCGCATCAGGCCGAGTTCCACATGGTCCTGCACGTCTTCAATGTGAAAGGTGCCGCCGCCCGGGCGCGAGCGCATCAGCGCACGCACCACGTTCTGGGTCAGGCCGTCCACCGTTTCGCGCACGCTGGCAGACGCAGCGCCCTGGGTGCCATGCACCGCCAGAAAGGCTTTCATCAACGCCACGGCGATCTTGCTGGGCTCAAAGGGCACCACCGCGCCGTTGCGGCGGATGATCTGGTAGTGGGCGAAAACCGCGCTGGAGGTGGCCAGGGACACGGCGCTGGCAGCCCCTGTGCCAGACAGGGCGGGTGCGGTCGACAGGGGGGTCGTGGATGGAGTGGTCTGCATGGTTCCTGTTTCAGTCGTTGTTGTGTGGGGCTGGCCCGCTGCTGGGCGCAGGCGGGTGGCGAAATGGCTGGGCAGGCCGGGGTCACAAGCGCTTGGGACGGTGCTGCGTGGCGCACGAACAGCGTTGTCAGCGCGTCGCAGCAGATATTGTTGGTGTGAAGTGCTCGGCTACCCGAAAGCTCAGCACACACTATATCTGGTGTGTCGGGGCTGTTCAAGCCACTACCGGTAGTGTTTGTGGGGATTTGCGCTGTGGAGCGGATGGCACTTTTCGTCTGGTAAAAAATGCGATACGGCTGGGCCCTTCTGTCGCACCTGCGTCATGCCGTACACGCGCTGGCGCAGCCTGCATTGGCTGGCTTTTCTTCAATATCGACGCGGATTTCCGGCGGATTTGGCGCGCAAACCCCCGCCAAACCAAGCGAGACGGTCCAGCGCCTGGCGCCGGCAGAAGACCGGTCTTCAGGTTGTTCGCTGTGGTGAAAAAAATGTGTCTTCTGGGAAACAGCTGACCGACCAACCCAGCCGGGTTTGCAGCTCAGCCCAGTCGAAACCCGTTCCCGGGTCTTGTTTGCGGCCCGGTGCAATGTGCTCATGGCCGGCAATATGCGCGATGGGGTAGCGGGTGCCCAAGCTGCGGCACAGCTGTGCCAGGGTGGCGTATTGCGCGGCTTCGAAACGCTCGCCTTCCAGGCCTTCGAGTTCAATGCCAACCGAGTCGTCGTTGCATTGGCTTCGGCCACGCCAACTCGAGGTGCCGGCGTGCCAGGCACGGGCATCGGCGTCGACAAACTGCAGCAGTTCGCCGTCGCGTCGGATGAAAAAATGCGCTGACACCTGCAGCCCACGAATCTGCTCAAAGTACGGGTGGGCGGTCCAGTCGAGCTGATTGGTGAACAGCTGTTCCACCTCGGGGCCGCCGTAGGTGCCGGGCGGCAGGCTGATGGAGTGGATCACCACCAGGTCGATGGCGGCGCCGGCCGGGCGCGGCCCGAAGTTGGGGGAAGGGCAAGCCCGGGCGGCCTGGAGCCAGCCACCCTGCCAAAGCGCGGGTGCTGGCGGGTCGACGCGGTCAGTTGGCATCGCTGTCGTCTGGCTCGGCGTCTGAGGGCATGGCAATGCCCAGGCGCTGGATGCGGTAGCGCATCTGACGTAGGTTAAGCCCCAGCCGTGCGGCCGCTGCGGTGCGGTTGAAGTCGGACTCTTTGAGCGCCTTGAGCAACACCTGACGCTCTTGCTCGTCGAGGTAGGTTTGCAGGTCGCGGGGAATCTCGGCGGGGCTTTCGGCAGGCGCTGTGATGGTGGTTGTGGCGGTAGCGGTAGCGGCCGGGGGTGTGTGGTGTGCGGCGCGCTGTTCGGCGTCGCCAAAGTCGCTCGGTTCCAGGGCGTCGCCGCTGCTGAGCGCCATGGCCCGCTGCAGCAGGTTTTCAAGCTCGCGCACGTTGCCGGGCAGCGCGCGCGACTGCAGCCAAGCCAGCGAAGCCGACGAGAGGGCTGGGACCTGCAGCCCCGCCTCGGTGCAAATGCGTTGCAAGAGCGCGTGGGCCAGCTCGGGCAGGTCTTCGCGCCGCTCCCTCAGGGCGGGCGTGCGCAGTTCGATCACATTGAGGCGGTAAAACAGGTCTTGTCGAAAATCGCCGCTGTGCACCAACGCAGCTAGGTCGCGGTGGGTGGCGCTGACCAGCCGCACGTCCACCGCTTCTTCTTGTACGCCGCCCAGCGAGCGCACCCGCCGTTCCTGAATGACGCGCAGCAGCTTGGCTTGCATGGCCAGGGGCAAGTCGCCGATTTCGTCGAGAAACAGGGTGCCGCCCTTGGCAGCCTGAAAGTAGCCTTCGCGGTCCTGGGTCGCGCCGGTGTAGGCGCCTTTGCGGGTGCCAAAAAATTCTGACTCGATGAGGTTTTCTGGAATGGCGCCGCAGTTGACCGCCACAAACGGGCCTTTGGCGCGGTGGCTGCACTCGTGCACCGCGCGCGCCACCAGTTCTTTGCCGGTGCCCGATTCGCCCAGGATCAGCACCGGTGCCATGCTGGTAGCTACCTTTTCAATGCGGCTTTTGATCTGCACCACGCAAGGTGACGCACCGACGATGCGTGCCAGCGACGCCACACCACTCGGCGGTGGTGGCGCCACGGCGCGTGCCATGCCGTTGGCCGCGTTGTTTTGGCCTCCTGCAGGGGGCAGGCGCTGGCTTTGTAATGCCGACTGCACGGCCGCGCGCAGCTGTTTAAGGTCGACCGGTTTGGTCAGGTAGTCGAAGGCGCCTGTTTTGAGCGCTTCCACCGCATTTTCTGCAGAACCGTAAGCCGTGATGACAATGCTTTTTTCGCTGCGTTGCTGGGTGCTGAGCTCACGCAGCAGTTCCAGGCCCAGGCCGTCGGGCAGGCGCATGTCGGTGATGAGCACGTCAAAGCGCTGCTGCGCAAGCGACTCGCGGGCCTGGGTGAGGTCGGGGGCCGACACCACCTCGTAGCCCTCGCGCAGCAGGGTCAGCTCGTACAGCGTGCGCAGGTCGGGCTCGTCGTCAACAACGAGGATGGAGGCGCGGGGTGTGGCGGACATGTTCACGGGCTGATAAGGCGGCTTGGCGGGCCGTTAGCGGGTGGTCAGCGGGGCGTCGCCCTGGCGCAGTTGGCTGGAGGGGGTGCGGCTGGGCACCGAGTCGCCAGGTGGGTACGACAGGCTTTGCTGCACTGGGGTGCGGTGGCCGTGGGCTGTGGGCATGACCACGTAAAACTCGTTGCCGTCGCGCTGGTCCAGCGGGTTCCGCTGGTAGGCAATTTGGGCGCCATAGCGCTCGCACAGCTCGCGGCAGATGTAGAGGCCCAGCCCGCTGGAGCGGCTTTCAGACGAGAAAAACGGTTCAAACAGGTGGCGCCGCACGCTGGCCTCCAGCGGTGTGCCATCGCTCCAGACCGACAGGCGAATGCGGTCTGTGCCCGCTGGCTGCGTGATGACGCGGATGGAAGACGGGGTGCCGCTGGCGTGGCGCTTGGCGTTGTCCAGCAAATTGACCAGCAGGCGCCGGATATGTTCGGGGTCAAACGCCACATGGGCGGTGGGTGCGTGCGGGTGCACGCCCAGCATGCCCTGTGCCTGATTTTGTCGCGACCATTCGAGGGTGATCTGGCGCACCGTCTGGTCAAGCGGCAGCGCCAGCGCAGCGGCTTCGTCCTGGCAGGGTTCGGCGCGGGCTACGTTCAGGATATCGTCGACGATGCGGGCCAGGCGCTGGGCGTTCTGGTCGATCATGCGGGTCAACCGCTTTTGTCCTGGGTCTTGTACTTCTTCGTCCAACAGGGCGTTGGCCTGGGTGATGGCCGACAGCGGGTTGCGGATCTCGTGCGCTACGGCAGCCGACATGCGGCCCATGGAGGCCAGCTTTTCGGTGCGCACCCTTGCCTCCACCTCGCGCAGGTCTTCCAAGAACAGCACGCACAGACCCGCACCGTGGCCGCCTTGCGCGGTCAGCCGTGTGCGGGCAAAGAGCCGGTGGGTGTTGTGCTCGTCGTGGGCGATGGTGATTTCAGCCTCCAGCGGGTGCCCGAGCAAAAACGTCTCATGGACCAGGCTGGACAAGCCCGCCCAGCTGGGCCGGGCCGAGAGCAGCAGCTTGGCCGCGTGGGGGTAGGCCTCGCCCATGAGCATGGATTGCGCAGCCGGGTTGGCGTTGCGCACCACGCCATGGGTGTCGACCACCAGCACGCCTTCGCTCAGGCTTTCGATCACCAATTCGTTCACCTGGGCTTGGGTGCGGGCCGCTGCCTGGCTGCTTTGTGCTACCGCTTCTTCGCGCGCCAAGCGCAGCGCAAGCTGGTTGGCCAGCACAGCCACCAGAAAGAAGCCGGTGCCGGTGAGGCCCGTTTGCAGCAGGCGCGCTGTGGACACGTCGCTCAGCAGCTGCGCGCTGAGCCAGGCTTCGCCCAGCAAAAACAGGGTCACGCTGGCCGCCGTGGCCAGCGCCAGGATCAGCGGACCCAAAATGGAGGCCAGCAGCACCGGCAGCGCAAACAGGGGCGTGTAGTTGATGCCGCCTTGCTGCACGTACTGCAGCACCGCAAACACAACCACGTCGACACCAATCGTCAGCAGCCACTGCAGGTGAAACGGCTTGCCTTGCTGGATCGGGCGCGACCAGATCAGCACCGCCAGCGCAGCGCTCAGGTGCAGCGCGCAGACCACCACGAGCCAGGGCGGCCCACCTGTGCCCGTGACGACCACAAACACCTGCAGCGCCAGCAGCACCGCAGCAATGAACACCCGTGCCCGCATAAAGGTGCGCCACAGGCGCACAAACGACCGCACGCGCTGCTCGCGCCCATGGGTTTTGTGGCTTTCGAGCACTGAAAACCACGACGGGGTAAATTGCGATGGGCGTTCCTGCGCCATATCAGCGCCTTCGGGCGGCCGGGTTCACGGCTTCGCGCCTTCGCTCAGCTGCCGGTGTTCGGCGCTGCAATAGGCGCCTTGGCGGCCTTGCACGGCTTCGTTCTGGGGCAGATGGGTGCCGCAGTGCAGGCAGGCCACCATGATGGTGGGCTGGCGCGGCGCTGGTTTTTTTCGGGCCGACGGGCGCTGTGCGTCGGTGTCATCGGTCAGGCGGTTATTGCGCCAGACCCAGAAGGCCACCAGGACCACGGCCAGAACGAGCAGGTATTTCATGAAATCGATCGGTCAGGCGCGTTGCAGCACCACTTCAAGCACAAAGCGGGAACCGGCGTAACCCAGCAGCAGAAAACCGGCCCCCAAATAAAGTGTGCGCGCCGCCATGCGACCGCGCCAGCCCAGGCGCCAGCGGCCCCACAGCAGCACGCCCATGGTGAGCCATGAGAGCACGGAAAATGCGGATTTGTGGTCCCACACCCAGCGGTGGTTCAGCGCTTCGGAAAACCACCAGCCGGCCAGCAGCGTGGCGCTGAGCAAGGCAAACCCGGCGGCGAGAAAGCGAAACGTCAGGCGCTCCAGCATCAACAGGGGCATGGCGGTGTCGGGCATGGCGCCTTGGCGCATGGCTTTTTCGGCCCGTTGCATCAGCCAGGCGTGTACTACGGCAACACCAATCAGACCGTAGGATGCGATGCCCAGCGCCCAGTGCAGCGGCAGCCAAGATGAGCGCAGCGCCGGGTACGGCGAGCCCGGGAACAGCAAAGCGAGCAACACCGTGACGGTGCCCAGCGCCGCCAGCGTCCAGCGGGCGCGAAACTGCGGGTACAGGCGGCTTTCCACCAGGTACACCGTGAGCACCAGCCACGCCGTGACCGACAGGGCCGGCGCAAACCCAAAGCGGGCCGGTTGCTCAAACAAGCCCGTGACGAGCACCAGCAGGTGCAGCAACCAGGCTGTAGCCAATACGGCGCGGGTTTGCGGGGGCGTCATGCGGGGGTGTGCCCAGGCCAGCACGGCATACGACAGCGCCGCCACGGCAGACAGCAGGGCGGCAGGCGGGTTGGACCAAAGAGCGGGCAGCAGGTTCATCGGGTCGGCGTTGGGCGCCGCAGTCAGGCAGCGCAGGGCACAGCTAAAATCATTTGTACAGTTTAACGGTCTTGCCCGGGAAGACCCCGTCGGGGCCCGGTCAGTCTCCTTCATTGCACGCGGGCCTTGGGGCCCGCACCGCAGACGCCGCCGCCGCGGCCCCTTTACCGTCCCGAGCACCCCATGGCCTCAGCCCTCTCCGACCGCCTCTCACGCATCGTCAAGGAAATGCGTGGCCAGGCCCGCATCACCGAAAGCAACGTCACCGACATGCTGCGCGAGGTGCGCATGGCCCTGCTGGAGGCCGACGTTGCCTTGCCGGTGGTGCGCGACTTCATTGCCCGGGTGAAAGAAAAGGCGCTGGGCCAGGAGGTGGTGGGTTCGTTGTCTCCGGGTCAGGCGCTGGTGGGCATCGTCAACCGCGAGCTGACCGCCACCATGGGCGCTGGCGTGGCCGACATCAACCTCGCGGCCCAGCCGCCGGCGGTGATTCTGATGGCCGGCCTGCAAGGCGCCGGTAAAACCACCACCACCGCCAAGCTGGCCAAGCACCTGATTGAGAAGCGCAAGAAAAAGGTGCTCACGGTATCGGGCGACGTGTACCGCCCGGCCGCCATCGAGCAGCTCAAGACCGTGACCGCGCAGGCCGGCGCCGAGTGGTTCCCCAGCACACCCGACCAGAAACCGGTGGACATTGCGCGCGCCGCCATCGACTACGCCAAGCGCCATTACTTCGATGTGTTGCTGGTGGATACCGCCGGCCGCCTGGCGATTGACGAAGCGCTGATGCGCGAGATCCAGGAACTGCACGCGGTGCTGAACCCGGTGGAGACGCTGTTTGTGGTGGACGCCATGCAGGGTCAGGACGCGATCAACACCGCCAAAGCCTTCAGCGCGGCGCTGCCGCTGACCGGCATCATCCTGACCAAGCTCGACGGCGATTCGCGCGGTGGTGCGGCGCTGTCGGTGCGCCAGATCACCGGTGCGCCCATCAAGTTCGCGGGTGTGTCCGAAAAGATCGACGGCCTGGAGGTGTTTGACGCCGAGCGCCACGCCGGCCGTATTCTGGGCATGGGCGACATTCTCGCGCTGGTGGAGCAGGTCACCGCGGGGGTCGACATGGCCTCGGCCCAGAAGCTCGCGGCCAAGGTCAAAAGCGGCGAAGGTTTTGACTTGAACGACTTTCTGGACCAGATTCGCCAGATGAAGCAGATGGGCGGGCTGTCGAGCCTGATGGACAAGTTGCCCAGCGGCATGGCCGCCAAGGCCAGCGAAGCCGACCTGACCCGCGCCGAGAAAGACATCAAGCGCAAGGAAGGCATCATTTGCAGCATGACGCAGCGCGAACGCAGCAAGCCCGAGATCATCAAGGCCACGCGCAAGCGCCGCATTGCCGCTGGCGCGGGTGTGCATGTGCAAGAGGTCAACCGCTTGCTCAAAGAGTTTGAGCAGATGCAGGGCATGATGAAAAAGATGAAGGGCGGCGGCCTCATGAAAATGATGAAGCGCATGGGCGGCATGAAAGGCATGCCCAAGTTGCCCGGCATGGGTTGACCGAAGTCAAGCGGTCTGCGGGCTTGGCAGCCCATACTTCGCCCCCATGTTGTTTGGTCTCGAAATTCTGTTTGCTCTGGTGTCCTTGGCGGTCGCCCTTTGGCTTCGCCCTTGGCGCATGCTGCACGGCGCGTTGCTGACACCGGCGCTGGCCGCTGTGGTGTTGCTGCCCGGTCTGTGGCTGCTGCCCCAAGCACTGCCCCAGGGTTTGGCGATTCAGTTTTCGGGCGCGAGCCTGCTGGTGCTCATGCTCGGCTGGCCACTGGCTGTGCTGGCGTTGTCGCTGGTCGCGCTGGCCGTGTGGGGCATTGGACCGGCCGATACCTGGGCGGTGCTGTCGCAATGGGTCTGGATCGGGCTGGTGCCTGCCACGCTGGCGCTGGGCATCGGCGTGCTGCTACGCCGCTGGCTGCCGCCCAACCCCTTCATCTACACCCTGGGCCGTGGCTTCCTGGGCACCGCCGTGGCGGTTTTTGCGTCAGGCTTGCTGATGGAGCTGCTGCACCGCCTGGCCGGTGCACCTGCACTGGAACAAGCCCTGGTGGCCCGCTGGCTCATGGCCTGGGGCGATGCGTTTTTGACCGGCATGTTCGCCGCCATCTGCGTGGCCTTTGCGCCGCAGTGGCTGGCGACTTGGTCGGATGAGCGCTATTTGAAGTAAGGGTGGAGCCCCCACGCTCCCCACTTCGTGTGGTTCGCTGCCCCCCGGGGGGCTGGGACTGCCTTGGGGCGGCCCGGCGGCTGGCCCGGTCCCTCGATACTTCCACGCTGTGAGTTTCGCTGTCCCCCCACGCGGCCCACTGCGTGCAGGTCGTTACGCCCAATTTCAGGCGGTTTCGCGCACCAGCACTTCGCCGCGCAGGGTGTAGCCGTTGGTCTCTGTGATGGTCAGGTCCACCATCTGCCCCACGAGGCGGGCTGCGTTCGGGCCGGCCGGGAAGTTGACCACGCGGTTGCATTCGGTGCGGCCCATCAGCTCGGGCACGGCGGTGGTGGATTTGCGCGATGGCCCTTCCACCAGGATGCGTTGCACCGTGCCTACGCGGCTGGCGCTGATGCGGGTCACGTTGGCCTCCAGGGCCGCCTGCAACTGCTGCAGGCGCTTGAGCTTCACCGCATGGGGCGTGTCGTCGGGCAGGTTGGCTGCGGGTGTGCCTGGGCGCGGGCTGAAGATGAAGCTGAAGCTGATGTCGTAGCCCACATCGTCAATGAGCTTCATCATCTTGCCGAAGTCGTCTTCGGTCTCGCCGGGGAAGCCGACGATGAAGTCGCTGCTCATGGACAGGTCAGGGCGGATCGCGCGCAGCTTGCGCACCGTGCTCTTGTATTCCATGGCGGTGTAGCCGCGCTTCATGGCCATCAAGATACGGTCCGAGCCGTGCTGCACCGGCAGGTGCAAGTGGCTCACCAACTTCGGGATGCGGGCGTAGGCCTCGATCAGGCGCGGCGTGAACTCGTTGGGGTGGCTGGTGGTGTAGCGGATGCGCTCGATGCCGGGAATGTCGGCCACGTATTCGAGCAGCAGCGCGAAGTCGGCGATCTCGGCGGTGTCGCCCATCTTGCCGCGGTAGGCGTTCACGTTCTGGCCCAGCAGGGTCACCTCGCGCACGCCCTGGTCGGCCAGCCCAGCCACTTCCACCAGCACGTCGTCAAACGGGCGGCTCACCTCTTCGCCGCGTGTGTAGGGCACCACGCAGTAGCTGCAGTATTTGGAGCAGCCTTCCATGATGCTCACAAAGGCCGACGACCCTTCCACGCGGGCCGGGGGCAGGTGGTCAAATTTTTCGATCTCGGGAAAACTGATGTCTACCTGCGGCAGCGCCTGGCGCGCGCGCTGGTTGAGCATCTCGGGCAGGCGGTGCAGGGTCTGCGGGCCAAAAACCACGTCCACATAGGGCGCGCGCTTGATGATCTCGGCACCTTCCTGGCTGGCCACACAGCCGCCCACGCCAATGAGCACGCCTTTGTCTTTCAGGTGCTTCACGCGGCCGAGGTCGGAGAACACCTTTTCCTGCGCTTTTTCGCGCACCGAACAGGTGTTGAACAGGATCAGGTCGGCCTCGTCCACATCCTGCGTCTGGGTGTAGCCCTGGGCCGCGCCCAGCACGTCGGCCATCTTGTCCGAGTCGTACTCGTTCATCTGGCAGCCAAAGGTTTTGATAAAGACTTTTTTGGACATATGGGCTACCCCCTGCGCCGCTGCGCGGCTTCCCCCTGGAAGGGGGACCACGCCTGTGGTCCGGCGAAGCCGGTTCCAAGGCGTGTGCTGAATGGGGCCTGTGTGGTTGGGGAAAATCAGGGTTGTGCGCGCGGGCGCTTTTCAGCGGCCTCGGCGGGCGTGAGGATCCAGGCCTCGTGCACCATGCCGTTGGGTTCCAGCAGGTAGTTCACCGTCAGTTCCTGGTTCACCAGCGCGCCCGACATCACCAGCATGTTGGTGTTGCTGCGGATGCGAGCACCAGGCGAAAGCCGCGCGGGCTTGCCGTCCAGGCTGATGACAGGGGGTTGCACCACCACCAAGGTGCCACGAAGGGCGGCGGCGGGGAAGTTGCGCGACTGGGTCTGGGCCTGCGCGGCAGGCCAGAAGCTCAGGGCCAGTATGCACAGGGCCAGCGCGGCGGCGCGGCGCCCAGCGGCTTGAGGGGAAAAGCAGCGGTTCATGGTGTCCATCCAGAGGCTGTGAAAGGCAGGCGGTTCGCCGCCGGGCGGGCCCGGGCGGCGGCCCGCATTGTCTCACGACCCCCGGTTCAGCGCCTGTCGGGTGCGGCTTCTGGCCGTGAGTCTGGCGCCGGGTGGTCGGCGTGCTCCAGCGGATACGCATCGGCCACATAGGCCGGGCCCTTCATCACCATCACAATGAACGCACCAATGGCCACGGTGAGCACCAGGGTCCAGTGCAGCACCACCACGCCAATGGCCAGAATGTCGATGGTCTGGATGTGGGTGGCCACGTCCACGTCGCTGCCGCTCCAGGGGAATCCGCGCGCCAGCAGTGCCACCAGCGCGGGCAGCGCACTGCCCAGCCACAAAACACGGGGCAGCTTGCGCAAAACCACGCGCTCCAGTCCCGCAGGGGTTTGCTGAAATCCGGGCCAGACGTTGAAGAGGTTCATGGGGCGCGCTCGTTAAAACCGGGCAATGGTGACCCGCTGCAGCGTTTCAATATAGGGCGCACAATCCATTTTGTCCAGGACAAAATGCATTTGTTCCATGTTCCCTCACCGGTGGTTTTTCAGGAGTTCTCACATGTTTCGTCTTGCAATGTCCCGTTGTTCGCGTCGTCTGGGGTTGGCCGTGCTGTCGCTTGGGCTGTTGCTGGGGCTGGGCGCCTGTGCCACCGCGCCGCCGCCTGGCGTGGCCGTGGTCAGCCCGTTTGACGCTGCGCGCTACATGGGTCAGTGGTTTGAAATCGCTCGGCTGGACCACCGTTTTGAGCGCGGCCTGAGCCAGGTCAGCGCCACGTACGCGCTGCAGCCTGACGGTAGCGTGTCGGTGACCAACCGGGGTTACAACGCCGCCCAAGGTGCGTGGAGCGAGGCGGTGGGCCGGGCCGTGTTCACGGGCGACCGCAACACCGGTTCGCTCAAGGTGTCGTTCTTTGGGCCGTTTTACGGCGGTTACCACGTCATCGCGCTTGACCCGGACTACCGCTGGGCCATGGTGATCGGGCCCGACACCGGCTACCTGTGGATTTTGGCGCGTGACAAGACGCTGCCCGCCGATGTGCGCGCTCAGCTGCTGGAGCAAGCCGCTCGCGTGGGTGTGGACACCCGGGCGCTGATCTGGGTGGACCACGGCGCCAAAGGCGGCTGACCGCGCACCGCCATGGCTTACAGTGTGGTCTGGTTCAAGCGCGACCTGCGCGTGCACGACCACGCCGCGCTGCAGCAGGCCGCCGCGCGCGGGCCGGTGCTGTGCCTGTATGTGGTGGAGCCGAGCCTGTGGGCCGAGCCCGACGCCGCCACACAGCACCTGCATTTTTTGCGCGAGAGCCTGCTGGACTTGCATGCCGATCTGAAAGCCCTGGGCGCACGGCTGCATGTGGTGACGGGCGAGGTCACCGATGTGTTGTCGCGCCTGATGGCGCTGGCGCCGTTTGATGCCCTTTACGCCCACGAAGAAACCGGCAACGCCGCCACCTACAGGCGTGACCAGGCGGTGGGCCGCTGGTGCCGAGCCCAGGGTGTGGCGTGGGTTGAGACGCCGCAGTTTGGCGTGGTGCGCCGCTTGCCCAGCCGCCAGCGCTGGCAAAGCCAGTGGGCCGCGCACACCCGCGCGCCCATGCTGCCCACGCCCGAAGCGCTGCAGCCCGTGCCGCTGCCCTGGCGCGAACCCGCCATGCCCCGCGCCGACCAGTTGGGTTTGCCGGGCGCCGACCCGCCCCACCGCCAGCGCGGCGGGCGGGCTGAAGCGCAGGCCGTGCTGCACGCCTTTTTGGGTGAGCGCAGCGCCCAGTACCGGGGCGGCATTTCGTCGCCGCTGCGGGCGCCCAGCGCCTGCTCGCGCTTGTCGCCGTACCTGGCGCTGGGCTGCCTGAGCCTGCGCGAGGTGGTGCAAGCCACCCAGCACCAGCTGGCCCAGCTGCCCCCCGAAGCCGCCCGCCAGCGCCAGGGTCTGAGCGCCTTCATGAGCCGCCTGGTGTGGCATTGCCACTTCATTCAAAAACTGGAAGACGAACCCGAGCTGGAATGGCGCAACCTGCACCGGGGCTACGACGGCCTGCGCGACGAAGCCGCCCACCCCGAGCATCTGGACGCCCTGATGCAAGGCCGCACCGGCTGGCCCATGGTGGACGCCTGTGTGGCCATGCTGCGCGAAACCGGCTGGCTCAACTTCCGCATGCGCGCCATGCTGGTGTCGGTGGCGGCCTACCCGCTGTGGCTGCACTGGCGCCCGGTGGGCTTGTGGCTGGCGCGCCAGTTTCTCGACTACGAACCCGGCATCCACTGGAGCCAGCTGCAGATGCAAAGCGGCACCACCGGCATCAACACCACCCGGGTTTACAACCCGCTCAAACAGGCGCGCGACCACGACCCCCACGGCCACTTTGTGCGCCACTGGCTGCCGGCCATGCGCCGCGTGCCCGACGCCTGGCTGTTTGAGCCCTGGCGCATGCCGCCCGACGTGCAGGCGCGCTGTGGTGTGCAGGTGGGGGTGGACATTGCCATGCCGCTGGTGGAGCTGGAGGCCGCCACCCGCGAAGCCAAGGCCCGGCTGCATGCGCGCCGCGCCCAGCCCGAGGTGCGGGCGGCCAAAGCCGCGATTGTGGAAAAGCACGGCTCACGAAAACGCAGCGCCCCAGCGCGTGCCCGGTCTGGCCCACCGGACAACCCAGGCCAAGCTTCGTTGTTTTGAAAACGCGGGCACGCCGGCGCGCGACAATCCGGCCAACTTGCCACAAACCGGAGACACCATGGCCCGCCTGCAACCCCTGCCGCCAAGCACCACGCCCGAGCTCAAACCCCATTTCGACTTTTTTCTGGGCACGCTTGGTTTCACGCCAAACAGCGTGCTCACCATGCAGCGCAAGCCCAAGCTGGCCCAGGCGCTGGCGGTGATGAACGCCGCCGTGATGGACCCCGACGGCGAGGTGGACCTGGGCTTTCGCCGCCTGGTTGGGCATGTGGTGAGCAAGGTCTCGGGCTGCCTGTATTGCCAGGCGCACACGCTGCTGGGAGCCAAAAATTTCGGCGTCAGCGACGCCAAGCTGGCCGACGTGTGGACCTATGCCAGCAGCCCGCACTACAGCGCCAAAGAGCGCCTGGCGCTGGACTTTGCCCTGGCCGCGTCCTCACAGCCCAACGCCGTGACCGACGCCCAGTTTGTCGAGCTGCAACAGCACTGGAACGACGGCGAAATTGTGGAGTTGCTGGGCGTGGTGGCCATGTTCGCGTTTCTCAACCGCTGGAACGACACCATGGCCACGCCGCTGGAAGCGGTGCCCACCGCACTGGCCCAGGATGCGCTGGGCGCTCAGGGCTGGAACGCCGGCAAACACGGCGCATAGCGCCCAACGCGGCTTATTTCCAGCGAACTGGCTCAATGTGCACGCTGCCCAGCGTGCTGGAGAGGGTGAGCGCGCCTTCTTGCACGGTGGCCTGCAGCTGCATGCTGCGCTCGGCCATACCCGCCAGCGCGGGCGCCACCTCGGTGGGCAGGCGCCACACCTGCAGCCGGTCCAGGCGTGTGAGCTTGCTTTCCATGCTGCGCCACCACACGTCGGCCGCCGAGCCAAAGGCGTAAAGCACCACGGCGTCGGCCTTGCTGCAGGCTTTGGCCAGGGGTTTGTCTTCGGGCTGACCGACCTCGATCCACAGGCGTTTGCGCCCGGTGTAGTCGGTGAGCGAGACGTCCGGGTCGTCCGGGTCGGACAGCCCGGCGCCAAACGCCAGTGTGCCGTCGCCGCGGCAGGTGTCTTGCAGTGCGTGCGCATGCAGCGCCAGCGCCACCAGGCGCACCATCATGCGTTCGTCGTTTTCGCTCGGGTGGCGAGCCAGCGTGAGCGCGTGGTCAGCGTAATAACCGTGGTCGATGTCTGCAATCTGCAGATTCGCCTTGAAGATGGTGGATTTGATGGCCATGCGGCTGGATGAGAAGCGAGAGGCAACAACGAAAGCAAAAAACAAAAAAGCGGACCCTGTTGCCAGAGTCCGCTTTTTAATTTTGGTGGCGATAGGTGGACTTGAACCACCGACATCAGCATTATGAATGCTGCGCTCTAACCAACTGAGCTATATCGCCGAAGCAGGCAGAATTATAGCGACTTTTTTGCCCGATTTTTCAGGCAGCATTGTGCTGTGTCGGGCCACGGCATAGGGCTCAGGCGTGTTTGAACGCCGGCTTTCGCTTGTTCACGAAGGCGTCCATGCCTTCCTTCTGGTCTTCGGTGGCAAACAGACCGTGGAACAGCCGGCGTTCAAACATCACGCCATCGGCCAGGCCGCTTTCAAAAGCGCGGTTCACGCATTCTTTGGCCGCCATCACGCTGGGCAGCGAAAACTCGCAAATCATGAGCGCCGCACCCAGGGCCTCGTCCATCAGCTTGTCCAGTGGCACCACGCGGCTCACCAGCCCGGCGCGTTCGGCCTCTGTGGCGTCCACCATGCGGCCGGTCAGAGCCATGTCCATTGCCTTGGACTTGCCCACCGCGCGCGGCAGGCGCTGCGTGCCGCCGGCGCCGGGAATGATGCCGAGTTTGATCTCGGGCTGGCCGAACTTGGCGTTGTCGGCGGCGATGATGAAGTCGCACATCATGGCCAGCTCGCAGCCGCCGCCCAGGGCAAAGCCGCTCACGGCCGCAATCACCGGCTTGCGGATGCCGCGAATGGTTTCCCAGTTGCGGGTGATGTAGTCGCCCTTGTACACATCGGCAAAGGTGTAGGTGGCCATGGCGCCAATGTCGGCGCCGGCTGCGAACGCCTTTTCACTGCCGGTGACGATCATGCAGCCAATGCTGTCGTCCAGATCAAACGCTTTCAGCGCCGCGCCCAGTTCGTTCATCAGCTGATCGTTGAGCGCGTTGAGCTGCTTGGGCCGGTTCAGGGTGACGATGCCGACGCGGCCTTCCGTGCGCACCTGGATCAGTTCGGGGGTGGTGGTTTCGCTCATGGATGTCCTTTGATGGGTGGTGCTGTGGTTGACGTACACGTCAACTATAGCCGGACCGAGAGGTCTGGGTGGTCGTGGCCAACCAAGGGAAAACATTAACCGACTCATCGGTCGGTTAATGGTAAATTGGCAAAAAACCAACCACCACCAGTGCCGCACCACGGCGGCCCGAGGAGACCCCCACCCATGAATGCCCCCGCCGCAGGCGCTACCGTGCTCTATGAAACGCGTGGGGCCGTGGCCCTGCTCACCCTGAACCGCCCCGAAGCCCTGAACAGCTTCACGCGCCAGATGCACCGCGATCTGTGGGCCGCGCTGGACCGCGCCGAGGCCGACAAAACCATCCGCGCGCTGGTGCTCACGGGCGCGGGGCGTGGCTTTTGCGCCGGGGCCGATCTGGCCGAATTCGACTTCGAGCCCGGCCCCGACCTGGTGCAGCGCGCCGACCCCGGTCCGGTGATCGACCAGGCCTTCAACCCCACGGCGCGGCGCATCCAGTCGCTGCGCATGCCGGTGGTGGCGGCCGTGAACGGCGTGGCCGCAGGCGCCGGTGCCTCGCTGGCCATGACGTGCGACATCGCCATCGCCGCCCCAGGCGCCAGCTTCATTCAGGCGTTCAGCAAGATCGGCCTCATTCCCGACGCGGGCGGCAGCTGGTTTCTGGTGGAGCGGTTGGGCCTGGCGCGCGCCATGGCGCTGGCCATGACGGGCGACAAGCTGCCCGCCGCGCAAGCCAAAGAATGGGGAATGATCTGGGACGTGCAAGACGACCCACTGGCGGCTGCTTTGGCCATGGCCGAGAAACTGGCCACCCTGCCCACGCAGGCGCTGGTGGCCACCCGCGCTTTGCTGCGCGACGCGGGAACGCGCACGCTCAACGAGCAACTGGACGTGGAGCGCGACACGCAGTCGGCGCTGGGCCGCACGCACGACTACATCGAAGGCGTGATGGCCTTCCGGCAGAAGCGCCCGGCGCACTTCAAGGGGGAATGAGATGACGCCGCAAGAACGGGCCGTGAAGGTCGGTGAAGCCATGTTTGCGGCCGATGTGGCGGCCCGCGAAACCATGGGCATTGAAATCGTGAGCGTAGCGCCCGGGCGCGCCGTGCTGCGCATGGTGGTGAAGCCACTGCACCTGAACGGCCACAAAATTTGCCACGGTGGCTTCATCTTCACCCTGGCCGACACCACCTTTGCCTACGCCTGCAACAGCTACAACAAGAACGCGGTGGCCGCAGGCTGCAGCATCGAATTTCTCAAGCCTGGGCAGGACGGCGATGTGCTGACCTGCGAAGGCGTGGAGCAGGTGCTGCAGGGCCGCCATGGCATTTACGACATGAAGGTCAGCAACCAGAAGGGCGAAGTGATCGCGATGTTCCGTGGCAAGAGCGCGGTGATCCCTGGCCAAGTTTTTCCTGAAGAGGTGCCCGCATGAGCCACTTGCCACTCGAGCCCATTGAAAAAGCCAGTATCGACGAACTGCGTGGCCTGCAGCTCAAACGGCTGCAAGCCACGCTGCGCCACGCCTACCAAAACTCGCCGGTGTACCGCGCCAAGTTTGACGCCGCTGGTGTGCACCCGGACGACTGCCGCAGCCTGGCCGATCTGGGCAAATTTCCGTTCACCACGAAGCACGACCTGCGCGATAGCTACCCGTTTGGCATGTTTGCGGTGCCACGTGAGCAGTGCGCGCGCATCCATGCGTCCAGCGGCACCACCGGCAAGCCCACCGTGGTGGGCTACACGCTCAAAGACATCGACACCTGGGCCACCGTGGTGGCGCGTTCCATCCGCGCGGGCGGCGCCCGGCCGGGTGACATGGTGCACGTGAGCTATGGCTACGGCCTGTTCACCGGCGGCCTGGGTGCGCACTACGGCGCAGAAAAACTTGGCCTCACGGTGGTGCCGTTCGGTGGCGGTCAGACCGAGCGCCAGGTGCAGCTGATGCAGGACTTCAAGCCCACCATCATCATGGTGACGCCGAGTTACATGCTGGCCATTGCCGACGAGTTCGAGCGCCTGGGCCTGGACCCGCGCCAGAGCAGTCTGCGCCTGGGCATTTTCGGCGCGGAGCCCTGGACCAACGACATGCGCCTGGCCATCGAGCAGCGCATGGGCATGGACGCGGTGGACATTTACGGTCTGTCCGAGGTGATGGGCCCCGGCGTGGCCAGTGAATGCGTGGAAACCAAAGACGGTCCCACCATCTGGGAAGACCACTTTTACCCCGAAATCATCAACCCCGAAACCGGGGAACCGGTGGCCGACGGTGAAATGGGTGAGCTGGTGTTCACCAGCCTGACCAAAGAAGCGCTGCCCATCATCCGCTACCGCACGCGCGACCTGACCCGCCTGCTGCCCGGCACGGCGCGCACCATGCGCCGCATGGAAAAGATCACCGGCCGCAGCGACGACATGATGATCGTGCGCGGTGTGAACGTGTTCCCGACCCAGATTGAAGAACTCATTTTGAAGCGCCCCGAGCTGAGCGCGCACTACCAGTGTGTGCTGAGCCGCGAAGGCCCCATGGACAACCTCACCGTGGTGGTGGAAACGCGCCCCGGTTTGGCGCCCGAGAGCATTGAAGCGCGGGCTGCCGCCAAGCTGCTGCAACACGAGGTGAAGGTGTTTGTGGGCAGCAGCGTAGAAGTGACGCTCAAGCCAGAAGGGGGCGTGGAACGCAGCCAGGGCAAGGCCAAGCGCGTGGTGGACTTGCGCCCGCGCTGAACCGACCATTTTTCGCCAAGGGTTTGTCCCCGCCAAGGTGGCGCATCGGGTGCCCCAGGAGCCTGCGCGGCAGAAGCGCACTGGCTGCAACGGATGGAAAAAAGTCCCACTTCGCCCCGGTTTTTCCGGCTGTGGCAAGGGCCAACGTCCTCAAAAGCAGGGCCCGATGGAACGCTTTTCCCACCCGGTTCGCTCGCATGCCTTCTGCCGCGCAGGCTCCAAGGGCCTTCTGAGCGACCCTGCTGCGCGCGATCGGCTGGTGTTGTGCTTGAATGCCCGTGAAGCCGTTCTCGCCCCTGACACAGGGCACGTTCAACGCAGGGAGGTTGGCGCGTCCAGAGTGTTTTTGAGGGCAGGGTTTCGGCCCCAGGCTTTTTGTCGACCCACACCCTACCCACAAGGCGAACCATGTCCAACGTTGCATCAACCTCTCAGGCGACCACGTCAACGATTCACCGCATTTTTGACGGCCAGGCGGCCACGGCCTTGCATTTGCGGGTTTCCAGCGCTGAGGAAAGAGTTGCAAAAATCAGGCGGTTGCGTGACGCGGTATTGGCGCATACCGAGGCCCTGTACGCAGCCGCCTACGCCGATTTCAAAAAACCCAAAGGCGAGGTGGATCTGGCGGAAATTTTGCCAGTCTGTGCTGAAGCCAACGATGCCATGGCGCACCTGAAGAAATGGATGAAGCCCACAAGCGTGTGGCCCACCCTGCTCACGGCAGGCACGAGCGCGCAGGTGCAATACATGCCACGGGGCCGCTGCCTCATTATTTCGCCCTGGAACTACCCGGTGAACCTCACCTTTGGGCCGTTGATTTCAGCCATCGCAGCGGGCAACACGGCCATCATCAAGCCGTCCGAGATGACGCCTCATTTGTCGGCGCTGATGTCAAAAATTGTGCGCGAAACATTTCCTGCAAACGAGGTTGCCCTGGTTGAGGGCGAAGCGGACGTGGCGCAAGCGTTGTTGAACCTGCCGTTTGATCACATCTTCTTCACCGGTAGCCCCGCCATTGGCAAGGTGGTGATGGCCGCTGCTGCGAAACATTTGACCAGCGTGACACTGGAGCTGGGCGGCAAGAGCCCAACCGTGGTCGACGCCAGCGCCAACATCCCTCAGGCTGCGCAAAACATCATGTGGGCCAAGTTGGCCAACGCGGGCCAGACCTGCATTGCGCCCGATCATGTCTATGTGCATGAACGTGTGAAGGACGAGTGGGTCAACAGTTGCCGCGCGATACTTGAAAAAGCCTATGGAAAGACCTTTGAGGAGCAGCAGAAAAGCCCGCACCTTGCGCACATGGTCAACGCCCGCCATACCGCCCGCGTCAAGGGGCTGATGGACGAAGCCGTGGCACTGGGCGCCCGTGTGCTGGCTGGTGGCGGTGTGGCCGAAGCCGACTGTTTTGTGGCGCCCACGTTGCTCGAAAACATTCCCGAGCATGCGCGCATCATGCAAGAAGAAATCTTCGGCCCGCTGTTGCCCGTGGTGGTGTTCACGAACATCGATGACGTGATCGCCAAGATCAACGCGGGGCCCCATCCGTTGGCTCTGTACATCTACAGCACCACCGGTGAAAACATTCAACGCGTGCTGCAGCAGACGGCATCGGGTGGCGCTTGCGTGAACCATGCGCTGGTGCATTTTTTGCACGGCCGGCTGCCTTTTGGCGGTGTCAAAAACTCTGGCTTGGGCCATGCGCACGGGCATTTTGGTTTCAAGGCGTTCAGCCATGAAAAAGCGGTGGTTCGCGCGCGGTCTTCGTTGGCCACGCGGTGGTTCTCTGCGGGTGAAGTACCGCCGTTCGTGCGCCGGTTTTTGGCGTCTGCCTTCAAGTGGATTTGAACAAGAAGCGGCAGGTTAGGCCGTTGTCCGCATTCATTCACCCGCCCGTGAAAGCCAAACCAAAAATTGGCGCATCAGGCTTGGCTGTATGGCCGAGCGACAGGACCGGGTGAGCCCAGCCAGTTTCCCAGTCTGGGCGCGTCGGCCACGGTCAGGCGCACGGTTTGGTTTTCGGTGGGCCAGTTCAGCGTGCAGCGCAGCAGGCGTTTGTCGCGCGCCACCAGGACCACCAGCTGGGTGCGCTGTCCGCGCAGCATCAGCAGTTCGTCGAGCTTGTGGATGCGCCAGGCCTCAGCGGGTGCACCGCGTTTGGCGGCAGGCATTTCCACCCCCAGCCATTCGTCGCCCGCGGCCAGGCCGGCCGCTTCTGCGGCCCCGCCGCGCAGCACGGTTTTGATGGTGAGGCCGCTCGACTCGCTCACGCGCAAGCCCAGTTGCTGGGCCAGCGGTGCTTTGTCGTGGTGCAGCTTGGCGCCCTGGTTTTGCAGCAGGTCGCTGGTGGGCAGGTCGTCGGCGCTGTGTACCCACTGGGCCAGCTCGGCGTCAAACGGGCGCTTGCCCAGCTTTTTCAGCGCGCGCAGCAGGTCGGCCTCGCGCATGGGGCCACCCTTGCAGCGCTGCCACAGTTCGCGCATCACCGCGTCCAGCGTGGTGTGGCCTTCGGTGCGCAAGGTCAGGTCCAGGCACAGGGCCACCAGCGAGCCCTTGGTGTAGTAGCTTACCGTGGCGTTGGGCGTGTTTTCGTTGATGCGGTAGTACTTCACCCAGGCGTCAAAACTGGCCTGCGCCACGCTTTGCAGGTGGCGCCCGGGCGTCTGCAGCACTTGGTTGATGGTTTTGGCCAGCAATTGCAGGTAGGTGGCGTCGTCAATGAGGCCCGCACGGCGCAGCAGCAGGTCGTCGTAGTAGCTGGTGAAGCCTTCAAAAAACCACAGCAGTTCGGTGTAGTTTTCTTGGGTGTAGTCGTAGCGCGCGAACTCGGCCGGGCGCAAGCGTTTCACGTTCCAGGTGTGAAAGTACTCGTGGCTGATCAGTCCGAGTAGGGTGGTGTAGCCGTCGGTGGCTTTGAGTGCAGCGGGTTTGGCGGTTGATGTGTTCAGGCGCGGCAGGTCGGCGCGCTGGCAAATGAGCGCGGTGGAATTGCGGTGTTCCAAGCCGCCGTAGCCATCGGCGCTGGCGTGCATCATGAACACATAACGCTCAAAAGGCGGCGCTTCATCGCCGTGCCAAAACGCGATTTGTTCTTCGCAAATGCGGCGGGTGTCGTCCAGCAGGCGCTCGCCGTCGAACCAGGCGCCCGCGCCGCTGACCACGAAGCGGTGCGGCACGCCGCCTGCGGTGAAGCTGCCGCTCCAGAAACGGCCCATTTCGACCGGGCAGTCCGCCAGCTCGTCGTAGTGTTGGGCACGGTAGTGGCCAAAGCCGTCGCTGTCCACGCTGTGGGGCGTCAGGCCGGTGGCCACTTGCCAGCCTGCGGTGGCCGGGTTGGACACGAGTTCCAGCGCGTGCGGCTGGTGTTCTTGGCCGAGCACCTGCAGGCACAGGCTGGTGGGGTTGAAAAAACCGCGTGTGGTGTCCAGAAAAGCGGTGCGCACCGAGGCATCGAGTGCGTACACGGCGTACTGCAACTCCAGCGGCTGGCCGGGCAGCGCAGCGGCTTGCCAGCGGTGTTTGTCGAGCTGCTTGAGTGCCACCGGCTGGCCGCCCTGAGTGGCGCTCAGGCCTTGCAGGTGTTGAGAAAACTCGCGCACCAGGTAGCTGCCGGGAATCCACACCGGCAGGCTCACGCGCTGGTTTTTGGCGGGCTGATCAATGCGCAGCGTGACGGCAAACAGGTGGGCCTGTGCGCTGTGTACCGATACGGCGTAGTGCAGCCCTGCTGGCGCGGGAACGCTGCGGCTGGGGCGGCGGGCGGTTGCCTTGGCGCTGGCGGTGCGAGCGGTGCTCATAGGGCGCCTGCGCCCACAAAGCAGCTTAGTGCGGCCACAGTGGACAGGCGAAAGCGCAGCGTGAGCCAGTGTTGCAGGCCGGCGTGCACATAGAGCGTGCGGTCGGCCAGGTAACACAGCACCAACACAAAACCGAGCCAGGCCAGGCCGGCAAACGGCGGCATGAGCAGCCCCGGCCAGGCCAGCAGAGACGGCACCACGCCCCAGAGCAGGTGGTTGCGCTGGGCGTGGTGGGGTGCTTCACCGTGTGCTGCGCCGTGGCGGGCGGCCAGCCAGGCAATGCCCCAGTGCACACCGCCCATGAACGACGCGATGAGTGCCGCGTAACCGGCCAGCGCAATGGCCACCCAGGCTTGCAGTTCGGTGTTCACCAGCCAGAGCAGGGCGGCCAGCAGCACAAAGGGAATGAGCCCGGCGTGCCCCAGGGTGCGGGCCAGGGCGGTGTCGTTGGGGTCGTGCAGCACGGGTTGGGCGGTGGCGGCGGTCATGGGGGGTACTTGGGCTCGGTTGCGCGGTGCTTCAGGGCTTGGCTTCGGTCAGGAATTTTTCGATGCGGGCCGCGTCAATGGCGCCGGGCACGCGCGAGCCGTCGGCAAAGATGATGGTGGGTGTGCCGGTGATGCGGGCCTTTTTGCCAAATTCGACGTTGCGGGCCACTGCAGCGGCGTCGCAGCTGGCGGCCGGGGGCGTCACGTCGCGCACCATCCAGTCGAGGAAGGCTTTGCCTTTGTCTTTGGCGCACCAGATGTTGCGCGACTTTTCACCCGAGTCGGCGCTGAGGATGGGGTAGAGGAACACGTGCACCGTCACGTTGTCGATCTTCACCAGATCGCGTTCAAAGCGCTTGCAGTAGCCGCAGTTGGGGTCTTCAAACACGGCCATCTTGCGCTTGCCGTTGCCCCGCACGATGGTGAAGGCGTCTTTGAGCGGCAGGTCTTTGTAGGCAATGGCGGTGAGCTTTTCCAGCCGCTGTTCGGTCAGGTCAACCCGTGCCTTGGTATCGATCATCGAGCCTTGGATCAGGAAGTTGCCCTGCTCGTCGGTGTAGAAAATCTCGCTGTGGTTGACGCGCACCTCGTACAGGCCGGGCATCGGCGTCTTGGTCACTTCGTCAATCTTCGGTAGGTTGGGCAGGCGCTCAGCCAGGTTTTTGCGAATGGCAGCTTCCTGGGCGATGGCGCCCATGGACAGGGTGGCCAGCAGGGTGAGCAAGAGGAGTTTGATGGGTTTCATGGCGGTGCCCGGGTAGTGGCCAGTAAGAGGAATTAAAAAAACGGTGTCAGCCGCTGATGCCGGAAGCCTGTCGGGCGATCCAGGACTTGAGCGCACCGCTGCGTTCAAACCCCTTCATGCCCCAATTGCGCAAAGCTTGAATGCGGCTGTCAGCGTGGGAAAACAGGCCAAACAGCCCGTCGGTCACCCAGCCCATGGCGGCCACGTCGGCTTGCCGCGCGCGCTCGTAGCGCCGCAGCAGCTTCAGGTCGCCCAGCTCGCGCCAGTATTCGCGCGCGTGCAGCACCCGCGCCAGCTCGGCCACATCGGCCAGGCCCACGTTGAGTCCCTGCCCGGCCAGCGGGTGCATGGCATGGGCTGCGTCACCCGCCAGGGCCACACCGCCACCGCCCAGTTCAGGGCGCATGCGGGCGATCCAGCGGCGCGCGCGAGACAGCTCCAGCGGCCAGGCCTGCGCCGGGCCTTGCAGTTGCATGGCCCCCAGCACCGAAGCGCAACGCGTTTGCACCGCTTCGGCCAGGGCCTCGGCGGGTGCGTCCAGCCAGGCCTCGGCCTGCTGCGTGGGGAGTGACCACACCAGCGCCACAGAGTTCCCTTGGGCGCCGCCCAGGGGCAGCAGCGCCATGATCTCGCCGTTTTGAAACCACTGCCGCGCCACGCCGCCGTGCGGTTGCGCGCAGGTCAGCCGGGCGGCCAGCGCTTTGTGCGGGTAGGGGCGCACATCAAATTCCAGCCCCAGTTCGTCGCGGGTGCGGCTGCGCTTGCCTTCGCACACCACCGTCAGCGCGGCAGGCGGTGCTTCGGTAAAGCGTTCAATGCCGCTTTGAAAACCCACCGCGTCGGCCAGGCGGCGCTCCAGCGCCGGCACGTCCACGATCCAGGTCAGCGCGTCAGCCCCCAGGCCGCCGGCTGAAAACTGCACCTCGCCACCGTCGTCGCCCCACACCTGCATGGCGCTCACCGGGGTGGTGGCGGGTGCATCGGTGCTGGCCGCCGCAGCGTCGGGCCAGGCCCTCACCGACTGCAGCAGATCGCGCGACGCGGCGTTCAGCGCATAGGCGCGCACGTCGGTGCCGCTGGCCTGGGGCACCGGGCTGACCAGCGCCACACGCAGGCGCTCGCGCGCCAGCAGCAAGGCCAGGGTCTGGCCCACCACGCCGCCACCGCGGATGGTGACGTCAAAACGGCGGCGGGCTGAAGAACCGGAAGGGGATGAAGACATGGGCTGATTTTAGGAGCAGGGCACAATCCGGGGTTTTGCCCATTTCGACGACCCCACGGCACCCACTGCGCAGCCGTGCGGCGTGCCCGCCGACCGTTTGTCCGGAGTCACCATGAGCCCATCCCCAGCCCCTCAAGACGTGCAAGCCACCATCGACCAGCTCTGGGTGTACCCGGTCAAATCGTGCGCAGGCGTGGCCTTGCCCGAAGCGGAACTGACCCCCACCGGCCTGGCCTACGACCGCACCTGGATGGTGGTCGACAGCGAGGGCGAGTTCGTCACCCAGCGCGAGCTGCCTCGCATGGCGCTGATCCAGCCCGCTTTCAAAATGGGCCAGTTGGTGCTGCGCGCCCCCGGCATGCTGGCGCTGCATCTGGCGCTGGACGCGGCCGAGGCACCGCTGCGCGTGCGCGTGTGGGACGACACGGTGGACGCCTACGACATGGGCGACGTGGCCGCGCAATGGTTCAGCGACTTTTTGGGGCCCGACGCCCCCGCCGACCTGAAGCGCTTGCGTCTGGCCCGCTTTGACCCCGACGTGCGCCGCCCCTGCAGCCCGAAATGGACCGGCGGGCGCGAAGCCCACACCCAGTTTGCCGACGGTTTTGGCCTGCTGGTGGCCAGCACCGCGTCGCTCGACGAACTCAATGCGCGCCTGGCTGCCGGCGCCCACGCGCCGGTGAGCATGCAGCGCTTTCGCCCCAACATCGTCTTGGCCGGTGTGGAAGCGCACGACGAAGACCGCCTGGGGCCAATGCACATCGCCACGCCCGAAGGCGAGGCCGTGGTTGAAACCGTGAAACCCTGCGCGCGCTGCCCCATACCCAACATCGACCCCGCCACTGCCGCATCGTCATCCGAAGTGGGCGACACCCTGCAGGGCTACCGGCAAGACGCCCGGCTGAACGGCGCTGTCACCTTCGGCATGAACGCCATCGTGCTGCAAGGCGACGGCCTGGTGCTGCGCGTGGGGCAGGCGGTGCGGGCGGATTGGGTGTTTTGATCCCATTAACCAGCATCACGAAAACCACATTGTTTGAGCGTATTGGGTCGCAAAAAATCGTTTGCGATATTGATGCAATCAAGCGGCCGATCTGATCTTGCTTTCGATTTTGATAAACAGTCGCGCGGCGCGCGCGGGGCAGACCGCCAGGGCGGGCGTAATGCCAGCGTAGCGATGCATTGCGCCCGCCCTGGCGGTCTGCCCTGTTCCGGCCAGAGCTCATATCCCAATCGTCTAGACTCCATTGCTGCAAAGTACCGCCCCAAATGGTGTTCCGGCCAGAGCTCATATCCCAATCGTCTAGACTTGGAGGGGGGTCCAGCAGCATGGCCGAGATGTTCCGGCCAGAGCTCATATCCCAATCGTCTAGACTGCGCGGGCGAGGTTGCCCAACAGTTCGATAGTTCCGGCCAGAGCTCATATCCCAATCGTCTAGACTCCTCGACCACGTCGGAGCGGTGGCCATGCAGTTCCGGCCAGAGCTCATATCCCAATCGTCTAGACTATACAATGGCGGCGCCATCAGCGTATTCGAGTTCCGGCCAGAGCTCATATCCCAATCGTCTAGACTGGTACGGGGTCACTCCTTTGTCATTGCGTGGTTCCGGCCAGAGCTCATATCCCAATCGTCTAGACTTCGTGGCGTCGTGTGTCTTTGCGCTCCTGAGTTCCGGCCAGAGCTCATATCCCAATCGTCTAGACTATCAAGTCGTTTGAGGCCGTCGATGTGGTGGTTCCGGCCAGAGCTCATATCCCAATCGTCTAGACTCACGCCCGGTATCGGGTCGAAGGCCATGTAGTTCCGGCCAGAGCTCATATCCCAATCGTCTAGACTTCGCCTGTAAGGAGGGCGCCCCATGTCCTAGTTCCGGCCAGAGCTCATATCCCAATCGTCTAGACTCGGAGCGCTGCAGGCTGTCCACAGCAAACAGTTCCGGCCAGAGCTCATATCCCAATCGTCTAGACTGGTAGTCGCATCCATTGCTACAGGTGCCGTGTTCCGGCCAGAGCTCATATCCCAATCGTCTAGACTCGAAACGCCGCTGCTCAACCAGCGCCCGGCGTTCCGGCCAGAGCTCATATCCCAATCGTCTAGACTAGAGCTTCGATAACCCCTTGATTCGTCAAGGGGTTTTTCGTTTCTAGGCGTTGTAAAACCATCGCTAAAGTCAGAAAAGGTCGAACTGGTCGGGTGCTTTTTTCGCAGGTTGCTTGGCCTGGCCGTGGAAGCTGACGATGCGTTCGTACTGTTTGTCGGTGAACTGCAGGATGTTGACTTTACCGCCTTCGGGAAGCGCCGCCTCCACCCTTTTGCAGTAGGTGTCTACCTGAGCTGGGCTGGTGCAGAACCGCATGTACACGCTGAACTGGCTCATGTCGAAACCCAGGTCCAGCAGGCTGTTTCGGAAATCTGTGGCAGCCTTGCGCTCGGCCTTTTCCACCACCGGCAGGTCAAACATCACCACCATCCACATCAGCCGGTACCCCGTGAGCATGGTGTGTGCCCCATCGCGTCATTCGTCGCGCAAGGCGGCTGCCAGCGCCAGCGGCAGCCCGGGCAATGGCAGGTCGAGTTTCTCGCGCTGTCCTATGTAAACCTGTGCCAAAGAGGTGGCCAGATTCTGCACGCACACCATGACGGGCGTCGCCCCGGCATCGCTTTGCATGTCGTCATACAGCGTGCGCACCATCGCCCGCTTGGTGTCGGGGTTCACGTGGTCTTCGTTGTTGCGTTTGAGCTGCCAGACCTTGAGGTCTATGACGGGTCTAAACGGCTCCATAACATCGTCCACCAAGCGCATCGCGTTGTTGTCGTGGCTGTGGTGCAGGCCAATGCTCGGGTGTAGGCCGGCGGCGACAATGGCGCGGGCGGTGGCCGCGCGCAAAACGGTGTAGCCGTAGTTCAGCAAGGCATTGGTGCCGGGAGCGTTCTGGTCGCGGCGAAATTCGGTGCCGAACAGCAGGGTCCAGTAACGCCTTGCACCCTGGGCCTCCAGGTTTTCGGGATCGCCACTTTTGACTTTGGACGCCAAGGCCGTGAGCGGCGCCGTTGGCGCGCCCGCGGCTTCGAGCGCAGCGGCCTGTTGTTCGAGTTTGGACCTGACGATAGCCGCCCACAAGCGTTTGTGGGTGGGCTGGCTGGCCGCGATTTGCGCCTCGATGCGGTGCGATTGTTCGAAGTTGCCCTCTATGGGAAGCAACATGCCCACCGCGTTGTGGTTGGCTGCGCACAGCACAAACGGCGCGCCGCGCTCGGCCAGCGCCACCAGCAGGTTGTTGGTGTAACTCAGGCCATGCGCGTTGGCAATGACGGCGGCAATGTCGTCCAGCGGCACCTGGCCCAGTTCCTTGCGCTCACCCTCAGTGCCTTGCACCACCATGAAACCCCGGTGCATGAACAGGTGGCGTCGGTCGTCGGCCACCTCAACGATGCGGCCGATCATCTGGATTACTCCTTGAAACCGGGGTCGCAGAGCTCCCCTATCGGAGTAACTGATATGCGACGGGTTTGTGCTTTTTGAAAGGAGCCTGCCATCTTTGAAACGTATTGAAAATGGTCGCTTTTATCTCGGTTTCGTGCGTCAACGTTTGCTTCGTTGTGTGGCGCCATGAAGACCTGCCCGTTACCCGCTATCTTTGCCACTCGCAGTGTCTTCGGCTCGTCGTCGAGCACAAGCCTGACGATATCGTCGTTGATCAACCGCATCACCAACGGCTTCCCGCTCAGGCTCAACGACGGATGACGCAAGCGTGCCAACCCGTGTTGTCGCACCAACTGATAAGCCTCAAACGTCGAAATAACCTCGCCTTCCCATTTCCCCTTCTCATTCCGAACGATCTCGATGCAGTAGTTGCTATCGCCTTTGTAGCCTTTGTAAGGGCGCGGCGAGCCGTCTGGAAGCGCGCCGTGTCGGGCAGTGGCTTTCGCATTGGTGAACTCGATCACTTTGAGCGCAGCCGTTTCCTTTTGGCGCACACCATCCACGGTTTTTCGCACACTCACCATGCCGTTGCCCAGAAGGGCGTAGGCCGTGTCGTTGTGCATGGCGCCTTCGTACCCATGGTCCGGCTTGTGGCTGACCCAGATGGCATCTATCGCGCGTTTTACGGACCGCAGGTAATGTTTTTCCTCGTTGTTTCCCCACGGTGGTGGCATGTCCTCGACCAAGCGATTGAGTTGCTTTTCGCGGGTGCTGGCGCTGGCTTGTGCAAAGCGCTGCAACATCCCCTGATCGGTCACTGCGATCACGCAGGCGTCCACCGCATGGTGGCGGTGGTCGTTGCGGTTCTTTTCGCCGTCCAGTCCCAGGATTTTATTCAGCCCAAACTTGGCGCGCAGCATGGCCGTCATTTGGCCCGGTATGACGCGCGTGGCCTGCGGACAGATGAGGCTCAGGTATTCGCGCGCCACGCGGCTCAGGTGGCGGGTGTCGTTGAGAGCTCGTGCCAGAAAGTCCTTGTCTTCCTTGAGCCACTTCTGGTAGCCCTCTTCGCCGAACCGATAGCGCTTGTTTTTCGGCATCTGTTCAGCGCGGTTCAGCATGGCGGCCACGGGCCAGCCCTGGGCCTCGAAATCGTCGCGAGCCTCCCAGGGCGTGCGGTTGCCTTTGATCCGGTTGGCTTGGCGCATAGCGACCGTCTTGTTGTTCAGGCTGTCATCCAGGGTTTTGGAGAATGGCAGGATGTGTTCAATCTCCACCTGATCGCTGAGCACCATGTGCGCGCTGATTTGTACGCCGCTGTACGGACAGCGTCGGTCAGCCGGGTCGAAGCTCAACTCTTCCCAGAGGATGAGTTTCTGTAGGTCGGCGTGGCGCACCCGCTCGGGCACCGTCTGCAAGATGGCTGCTGCTTCCGCGCGAAGGCGTTCGTTGCGGCGCTGATTCTTGGCTTGGCGCTCGTTGTCTTCCTTGCGCTGTTCCTGGCTCTGTTTTAGGTCTCGCGCTACCTCCACGATCACCTCAGATGGGTGGCCATAGCGCTTGATCAGCGCGTTGACCACCACGCGGACTTGGTTCAAGCCAATGTGGACCGTGGGATTTGCAATCTTGCCGAAGCGTTTTTCAGGCGTGTCGCTGAGCTTGCCCGATCCAAAACCGACATGGCGCTGAAGGTATTCGCCGTAATAGGGCAGGGATGGCAAGATTTCGCCGGTAGCGGCGTGGCTGATGTGGCTGTGGTGGTCGAACCCCGCTGCCAGCACGGCCTTGTCGTAGGTGATCACGTCGCGCCGCAGTTCGGGAAGAATGCGCGTCAGCGCTTGGGCGCTCAAACTTCCGTAGCCCTCGGGCAAAGCAGCGGTGGCAATGGCTTCCGCTCGCGGCTCTTCAACAGCGGTTGTCTCCATCAGCCACCGAACCAAGCGGGTTTCGTTTTCTTCCGAAACCAGTTGGGCGGCGATGGCATCTTGCTGCTCGGGCGAAAAACTAAACCATGCCTCGCCAAAGTGCTCTTTCCTGCTCAATATGGCACTAGTGGTATTGCCTTTCAGTTCCTGCCGTTTGGCGTCTTCGAGGCTGAATTGAACGGCGCCACCCAGGCCTAAAAGTTTCTTGATTTGGGTAAAGCTGCGCTTACCGTTGCGCTCAAGCGCGTCCACCAGGCTGTTGCGCTGTTCCAGCGTCAAAGGTTGTTCCTTCAAGCTCTGTTGGAGCACATACAGGTGGTTGACTTCTTGGTAAATGCGAAAGCGCTGTTGGCTGGGCAAGGCCAGCGGGGCGCGCGCTTCGTCGGGCAACAAGGTGCAACGGCCCGGTTTGACCGGTGTGAGTGGGCGTTGAAAAAGCAGGCAATCCTTTAACTCCGCCAGAGCCCGCTCGTTGAACAGATGTGGGTTGAGGTTGGCCTGTTTAGCCCACAGCGCATCAAACTCGGCTTCGATCATGGCGCGGTCGATATAGAGGTCGTAACTCTTATCGATGCGGGTCTTGCCGTCCTCTTTTTCAACCCGCTGTTGGCGGTAGCGGGCGCGCACCGTCTGCCCGGCCAGATCGCGGCGGTGCAAAAACTCGCCCACGGTTCGCGGCTTTCCGTCGGCGCCCGAGGTGTCGATAGCCGCATGAAGCTGCTTGATGGCTGTTTTCAGCGCTCCGCTGTCGTTGTCTTTCTTGTCGGTCTTGCGGTTGCTCTTGAAACCGCGCCGCTGGTTAATGTGGAAGAGGGCGCGGGCGAATTCTTCTGGCTTGAGCGCTTCGTCCAGCCCTTTGGCGCGCAGGCTGTAAGGATTGATCGTTTCCAGCGCCTTGCGCGCCGCGTCGTCGGCGGGAAAGAAGCCATGTTCAATCAGTGTGCGCATCATGCGCGCCTTGCGCTTGAGCAGGCGGTCGCGGCGGCGGCGCATGGCGCGGGCTTCGCGGCGGGTGACGGCCAGCGACGAGCCGTCTTTGGGGTTGCGGCCGTCGCTGAAGATGCGGCTACCTGCCTTGATGACCGCAATTGGCCCACCGTCGCCGTTCAAACGGACCATGGCCCAGCCTAAAGATGTGCTTCCCAAATCCAGTGCGAGCCGATAGCGCATACGCATTGACATTTTTTGTACTCCCTTGAATTGGAAATACGTTTGTAACATATTGTGATAACATTTAGGTGTTACACGATTGGGATATGAGCTCTGGACGCTAACAAGCTGAAAGATGCACCAAATGGAAGGGCCGCTATATGCGGCCCTTCGTCTTTGTTCGTTTTGCTAACGTCACCATGTCAAGCACATGGCTACGCCCATCTTCAGCAGGTCTTGCAAACCGTTTTCGATCCCTCCCAGTTGCTCAGCGCTCCGCTCAGGTCCATACCGCGGCGCAGAGCGGTCATTTCGGCCACGATGCTTAGGGCAATTTCGGGGGGTGTCAGGGCGCCCAGATTCAGGCCCACGGGGCCGTGCAGGCGGGCGGCTTCGTCGGGGCTCACGTCGAATTCGAGCAGGCGTTCGCGGCGCTTGGCGTTGTTTTGTTGCGAGCCTAGTGCACCCACATAAAACGCGGGCGTGCGCAGCGCTTCCATCAAGGCCAGATCGTCCAGCTTGGGGTCGTGGGTGACGGCCACCACCGCGCTGTTGTGGTCCAGGTTCATGGCCAGCACCAGGTCGTCGGGCATTACGGTGGACAGCGTCACGCCGGCCATGGTGTCCCAGCCGCCGTGGTATTCCTCGCGCGGCTCGCACACGGTCACCAGGTAGTCGAGCATCACGGCCATGCTGGCCAGGTAGCGCGAGAGTTGGCCACCGCCAATGATCAGCAGGCGCAGGCGTGGCCCGTGCACGGTGCTCAGGGTGGTGCCGTCCAGCGCCACGCGGTCGCCTTCGGTGGCAGGGGTCAGGCGCACCAGGCCGGTTTGCATGTCCAGGCGGCGCTGCACGCGTTGGTGGCCTTCAATGGCTACCAGCAGTTCGCGCAGTTGTGACTGCGGCCCCAGCGGCTCCAGCACGATCTGCACCGTGCCCCCGCAGGGCAGGCCAAAGCGGCGCACCTCTTCGGCGGTTTCGCCGTAGGTGGTGATCTCGGGTTTGCGCAGCGCCAGCTCGCCCCGGCCCACGCAAGCGATCAGGTCGTCTTCAATGCAGCCGCCCGACACCGAACCAGCCACCTGGCCGTCGTCGCGAATCACCATGAGCGAGCCGGGCGGGCGCGGCGCCGAGCCCCAGGTGCGCACCACCGTGCCCAGCACCACGCGGTGGCCGCGCCCCTGCCAGTCGAGGGCGGTGCGAATCACATCAATGTCCATGCTGTTCATGCGGGGTCTCTCTGGGTGGAAGGTGTAGAAAAAAGCGGGGTGTGGCCCGCGCGCCAGGCGCGAACCGCCTGGTGCAGCAAGGCCACCAGGGCGCACGCGCCCAGCAGGCCATAAGCCGCTTGCAAGGCTTGCGGGCCCAGCGTGGGGCTGAACCAGCCCACGGCCAGCAGCAGTGCGGGGCCACCCAGGGGTGCACAGTGGCGTGCCAGGGCAGAGGCAGAGCACGATGGGGGGTGTGTTGGTGTCGTTGCAGTAAACCGCCCGCCACGCAGTGCCCAGGCCAGCGCCAGCAGGCCCATGCCGGTGAAGCCGTGGGCCGGGCCATTGCCCCACAGCAACACGACCGTGCCAAGCAGCACCAGGGAGAGCGGCAGGGTTTGGGCCGCTGCGGGTGGTCGCTGGCGGGGCAGCGCCCGCAGCCGGGCCAGCCCAGGCAGCGCGGCCATGAGCAGCACATGCAGCGCCACCACGGTGCTGGCTGGCAGGGCGGCCGTGGCGCACCAGGCGCTGGCCAGCCAGAGCGTGCCCATCATGAGGCCCATGGCGGTCTGGGGCAGCAGGGCGGCGGCCGTTTGCGGCGCGGGGTGGTCAACACTGTGGGCGCTGGAAACCCCCAGTTGCAGCGCGGCAACGAACAGCAGCACGCAGGCAGCGGCCGTGCCCGGCGCGGGTTGCAGGCCCAGTGTGGCCAACAGACCGGGTGCGCCCATGGCCAGCCCAGTGAGTCCTGCACCCAGCAGCGGTGGCCACCCAGCCCAGTGGCCCGGGCAACGGGCGTGACCACTCGATGCCCCCAGCGCGGCAGACCACAAGGCCCACACGCAGGCCAGCGCCAGCAGCAGGGCGTGCGCGGTGGTGCTGGCCGCCAAACCCGCCACACCCAGCGCGCCGCCCGCCGTGATGGCGCCCAGCAATACCGGGGCGTGTGGCGGCAAGTGCCTGATGAAGCGGCTTTGCGCGAACACCAGCCGCAACGCCCACCACAGGGCCACCGCCAGCACGCCGCTGGCCACCGACCAGCCCAGCCGCTGGCCCTGCAGGCCCAGCCACACCCAGCCTATGAGCAGCACGGTCCAGCGCGCCAACGCTTGGGCCAGGTAGGGTGCGCTGGACCGGGCCATGTCAGTTTTTCAGGGCGCCGCAGCGCCATGCGCCAGGCGTGAAACCGCGCCGCCCAGGGCACCGCCGGGCTGGCTCTGCCAGACGGCCAGTGCAGCCCCCCGGGAGCCTGACGGACTTGGACGTCGCCGGCTGCAAATCGACCGCAGCGGTCCACTTTTCACCGTCTTCTTGACCCATAGCGGGGCTATAGACCTGCGAATCCAGTGAAAACGGTCCTCGCTGGGGCCGATTTTCGCTATCGGCGATCCAGGTCCGACAGACTCCTGGGGGCAAGCGCGCAGCGCTGCGGGGGTGTTTCATTTCAAGTTGCGGTGTAGCCGTGCAGCTGGTCGTTGCCGCTGGCGGCGTGCACGCTGGCGTTGAACGACACGATGATGCGGTCGGCCGCGCCCGCGTAGGGCATGGCCTGGTGGGGCAGCCACGACGGGAACACCACCAGCTGCCCCGGCAGGGGCGGCACATCCAGGTGGGCCGACTGCAGGTAGGCGTTGCCAAAGTCCATGTGGGCACCGCCCAGGTGGTTGAAGTGCGGGCCGTAAAAGCGGGTGATGCCGTTGCGCTCGCCCAGCACAGGGTGGGTGCGGCGCAGCGCGTCGGCGTCCACCTGCACGCAGTACACGCCCGACCACGAGCAGTTGCCATGGGTGTGCACGTCGTGGTGGCTGCCCTGGTTGCTGATTTGAAACCACAGGCCGCGCAGCGCTATCTGCAGGCCCGGCGTGGCTTCGGGCCAGGCGCCCTGGTTGGCCAGCACCACGGTCTGGCGTACGCTGTCCACGATGAAGCCCACCAGCGCCTCCCACTCGGGCAGGCGGACGCGCTGCAGCAGGTCGTCGCGGCTGGCGTAAAACGCGGCCTGGCGGTTGGCGCCGGGGTCGGTGGCGCGCATCGACTGGAACACCCGCACCAACAGGCTGTTGACTTCGTCGGCCTGCGCGAAGCGGTGCACGCCCAGCGGCGTGGACCAGAGCGACATGAGCGGATCGGGTGCCATGGTTGGTCCTGGCTCAGGCTTCGCTTAGCAAGTCTGTGGGCCAGCGCAGGCGGTGGCCCGTCCTGGCGGCCAGCGCCTCGATGTCTTCGGGCGTGTCCACGTCGGTGCGGTAGCGCTGGTTGGTGCTGGCCCAGCGGTGCACTTGCTCGGGGTTCGCGGCCTGCCACTGCTTGCAGCCCAGCCGGGCTTCGCCGGCCAAAATCTGCTCGCGCACCTCGCCGCTGAACATCACTGGGTTACCGGGTTGGCCGTCCACTTCGGGCTGCACCACCAGCGTGCCGGCGGGGCGTTTTTTGTAGGCGCCGATCAGGTCGTTGATGTCTTGCGAGTTGATGAGCGGCTGGTCGGCCAGCGCCACCAGCACCGTGTCGATCTTGGGTGAGAGCGCCTGCAGGCCGGTGCGCAGCGAAGACACTTGGCCGGCGTCCGGGTCGGGGTTGTGCACCACGGTCACGGGAAACTCTTGCACCGCCAGGGCGATGCGCTCGGCATGGTGACCGAGCACCACCACCAACTCGTCCACGCCCGCGCCCGAGAGCGCAATGATCTGGCGCCGGATCAGCGCAATACCGCCCAGTTCCAGCAGGCTCTTGGGCCGGTTGCCCATGCGCGAGCCAGAGCCTGCGGCCAGCAAAATGGCACCCACTGAAACGCGGCTGTACAGGCCACCGCCACCTTTGAGAATGCAGCCCATGGTGTTTTAGCTTCCGCAACAAGATTTTTTGGGTGCTGCGGTGGCGACCGTTTCAACCGGTGCCTCCACAGCCACTGCGGTGGCTGCTTTTTTCGCCGCACCACCGCAACACGACTTGGCCGCTGCAGGCTCTGGTGTGGGCGCCAACACGGCAGCCGCCGTGGTCGTCATCGCAGCAGTGGCTGCCAGCGGCGCACGCCGTGCCGCCACCACCGCCACCAGCACGGTGAGCGCAATTTCTTCGGCCGTTTGCGCGCCAATGGGCTCACCGGCCGGGGCCACGATGGCGGCTACGCGGGCCGCGTCTTCTCCGCTTGCCAGCAGGCTTTGTTTCAGCACGCCGGCCTTGCGCGCACTGGCCACAAACCACAGTGTGCTGGGTTGCAGCGCCAGCGCGGCCTTCAGGCCTTGCAGGTCGCGCCGACCCTGGGTCGCCACCACGGCAAAGCCGGCGGCGGGCAGGGCCGCGCACACGCTGGCCGGGTCGTCGCTGTGCAGCACGGTTTGCGCGTCGGGAAAGTCTGGCGCGGTGGCACCTTCGGCCACCACCGCCACCGTGAAGCCCACCCGCGGCGCCAGCACGCTCAGCGCGCGGGCCACGGGCGAGTCGCCCAGCACGGTCAGGTGGGCGGCGGGCAGCACCGGGTCAATGAACAGCTCCAGCGTGCCGCCCGAGTGGCAGGCCATGCCGAATTCCAGCACATCGCCCAGCGTGCGTTCTGCGGTTTCGTTGGTGGGCGTGATGCGGATGGTGCGTGGTTGGCCGTCGGCCAATGCGGCTCGCACGGTCTTGATGACGGCGGGCTGGGCGCAGCCGCCGCCGATCCAGCCGTGGATGGCGCCGTCGGCGGTGACCAGGGCTTTGTCGCCCGCCTTGGCCGAGGCGGGTGGCTGCACCCGCAGCACCGACACCAAGGCAAAGGGCTGTTGCTGGGCTTGCAGCCGGGTGGCGGCGGCGATCCATTCGGTGTTCATGGTGTTCTCCTGGGTGTCAGTTCAGCGAGCGGCTGGCGGCGGCCAGGTCGTTCAGGCTGGCGAGGGGGTAAAAGCGGTCGATGCAGGCGCGAGAGCGCTGCAGCGCGGCGGCGGCGGGCACCGCCCGCGTAGGGTGAAACCAGGTGATGCGGGCGCCCCGAGCGCGCACCGCCTGTAGCGCAGCGGGCAGGGCGTCGGGTGCGTCGGTGTCAAAGCCATCCGAAAAAATCCACACCCGGGCACCCCGGTTGAGCTGGGCCTTGGCGTGCACGCGCACAAAGTCTTGCAGGCTGCTGGCAATGCGGGTGCCGGCACCAAAGCCGGCGGTGGCGGCGTTGATCTTTTCCTGGATGGCCGCCGAATCGCGCTGCATCAGCGGCGTGACTTCCAGCAGTCGGGTGTGAAACACAAACACCCGCGCCTGCGCGGCCAGCGCAAAGGCGCGGGCAACGCGCAAAAACAGCGGTGCGTGCGATTCCATGGAGCGGCTCACGTCGGCCAGGATGAACAAGCGTGGCGGTTCCCGGCGCTGCACCATCCAGGCCGGACGCAGTGGTTCGCCACCCCAGGCCACGCTGCGGCGCAGGGTCTGGCGCAGGTCGAGCCGGCGCCCGGGTTGGGCGGTGTGCCAGCGCCGCGTAGGGCGCGGGCGCAGTTGTGCGGTGATGTGTTTGGCCAGTTGCTGCAGCGCGCCCGGCTCTTGCGGCAGCCACATCTGGCCGTCGCGCTGGTGCAGGGCTTCTACCTGCACCTCGTGCCGGCTGGCGCCGCCCATGGCGCGGGGGCTGCCGGCGTCTTCGGTGTTTGGGTGGGCTGCGGGCTGGTCGCTCGCGGTGTGGGGTGCGGCTTTGCCGGGCGCACTGGCGGTGGGCGCTTCCAGGTTTTTGTGCAGCTCTTGCACGGCCTGGCGCAGGTCGCGTGAAGGGCGCATGTGCCCGCTCACCCGCACCTGGCCCTTGAGCCGCTGCGGGTACCAGTAGCGTTCAAACAGCTCGGGCCACTGGCGCCAGTCGCGGGCGCTGTGGCAGGCCATGGCGCGCCAGGCGGCACACAGGCGCTGGCCTTGCAGCGGGCCCAGCGCCAGCGCAGCCTGCAGCATGGCCTGTTGCTCGCTCACGCCCACTTTCAGGCCGTGGTCGCGCAGCATGGCGGCAAAGCCGGCCAGGCTTTGGCTGGGGGCGCTGGCCTGGGCGTTCATGTGGCGGCCATCACGGCGTCGGTTTTTTCGGCCACGCCCACGCTGCGCCGGCCTTCCACCAGCTGGCGGGCGCGCTCGCCGGTCAGCATGAAACGGTCTTCGCGGGTTTTCAGCAGGCAGCCCAGCGTGCTCAGCAGCACCGCCGTGTCTTCGGGCAGGGTGTGCTGGCTGAGCTGGTGCAGGGCGCGCACCCAGTCCAGCGTTTCGGCCACACCGGGGGTTTTGGCCAAGTCTTCGGTGCGCAGGCGCTGCACAAACTGCACGCAGTCTTCCACCAGATGCGTGTTGGCCTCGGGCACGGCCGACTTGACGATGGCAATTTCGCGCGCCAGCGTGGGGTAGTCCAGGTAGTGGTAAAGGCAGCGCCGGCGCAGCGCGTCCGAGAGTTCGCGGGTGCCGTTGCTGGTCAAAATGACCTGCGGAATGTGCTGGGCGCGCAGGGTACCCAGCTCGGGCACGGTGATCTGGTAGTCGGCCAGCACTTCCAGCAAATAGGCTTCAAAGGCCTCGTCGGCGCGGTCAATTTCGTCGATCAGCAACACGCAGGGGCCGCTCTGGCTGATGGCCTTGAGCAGCGGGCGTTCCAGCAAGTAGTCGCGCGCAAACACGTCGGACTCTTTGGCGCTGGCGCTGCGCGCTTCGGTCAGGCGGATCGCCATCAGCTGGCGGCCGTAGTTCCATTCGTAAGCCGCCTGCGACAGGTCCAGCCCTTCAAAACACTGCAGCCGCACCAGCTCGGCACCCTGTGCCTGGGCCAGTGCGGTGGCCAGTGCGGTTTTGCCCACGCCGGCATCGCCCTCCACCAGCAGCGGGCGCTGCAGCCGCCCGGCCAGCCAGGTGGTGGTGGCGAGGTCGGCGTCGGCCAGGTAGCCCACGCGCTGCAGCTGCTCGCGCAGGGCGCGTTCGTTGTCCAAGTTGGCGGTGCTGGTGTTCATGTCAAGTACCCGTCATTCAGAGCGCGACCCGCCCCGCATGCCACAAACCCCGCCCCTGCGTGGGGCTGGTGGCTGCGGCCTGCAAAGCACGCGAAGCGGCGCGGGGGGCTTCTCAAGCCTTCTTTCCAAACAGACCCAGCCACCAGCCCTTGATCAGGGCCCAGACGATGGCCAGGCCGTTGATCTCTTTGGCCACGGGGGGGGCTTGCCGGGGGGCGGCGGGGGCTGCAGCCGGGGCCGCTGCTGCGCTGCCGTCCAACGCCACCGCTGCGTCGGCCGCCGTAGCCACCGACGCGGGCAGGGCCAGCGCGGCCTGGCGGAAGTTCTCGACGAACTGCACCAGGATCATGTCCGAGACCTGCACCATCATGCGGCCGCCAAACTGAGCGAACTTGCCGTTGACGATGACCGCCGCGTCGCCGTGCAGCACGCTGTGCGCCGGGTTGGCGGGGTCGGCTTCAATGGTGGCGCTCAGGTCCATCGAGGCAGACGAGCCGCCCTTGTCGGCACCCTTGCCGCGCAGCACCATCTTGCGCTCGGCTTCGCTTTTCTCCAGCACGTCTACCTGGCCACCGAACTGAGCCACAGCCGGCCCGACCTTCACCTTCACGCCACCTTTGTAAGAGGTGTCAGACAGCTGCTCGGTGAGCTCGGCGCCAGGCATGCAGCCGGCCACGGCTTTCAAATCTTGCAGGATGGCCCAGGCGCGGGCCGGGTCCACGTCGAGTGGATAGCGTTTGTCGAGTTTGACTTCCATGGGATACCTTGTTTGAAGCAGAGATCAGAGAATTGCCGCACGTTGAGCGGCATCAGCCCAGCGCACCGCCGGGCCGGCATTGCCGGACCGCCAGTGCCGCCCCCCCCCCCCAGGGGGGCGCGCGCAGCGCGGCGGGGGGTTACAAATTCACGCCGTGTGCCTTGAGCTGTTTCCAGACGCGGAAAGCGTTGTGCGGCATGTCCATGTGCGTCATGCCCAGGTGTGCAAAGGCGTCCACCATGGCCGACGTAAAGGTGGGGATGGAACCCACGTGCGGCGACTCCGCTACACCCTTGGCGCCCAGCGGGTGGTGCGGCGAAGGCGTCACGGTGTGGTCGGTTTCCCAATGCGGGGTTTCCACGAAGGTGGGCAAGAAATAGTCCATCAGCGTGTTGCCCAGCAGGTTGCCCTGTGCGTCAAACGGCATCTGCTGGCCCATGGCCACCGCGAAGCCTTCGGTCAGGCCGCCGTGGATCTGGCCCTCGATGATCATCGGGTTGATGCGGGTGCCGCAGTCGTCCAGCGCATAGAAGCGGCGTATCTTGGTCTCGCCGGTGGCGCGGTCAATGTCGACCACGCAGAGGTAGATACCAAACGGGAAGGTGAAGTTCGGCGGGTCGTAGTAATGCACCGCTTCCAGCCCCGGCTCCAGGCCTTCGGGTGGCTGGTGGTAGGCCTGCCAAGCCACGTCGGCCATGGTTTTGAACTTGCTGTCGTCGCCCTTGACCTTGAAACGGTCCACTTCCCAGTCGAGGTCGTTTTCATTCACTTCCAGCATGTGGGCCGCGATCTTCTTGGCCTTGGCGTGGATTTTTCGCGCGGCCAGCGCAATGGCAGCGCCGGCTACCGGGGTCGAGCGCGAGCCGTAGGTGCCCAGGCCATAGGGCGCGGTGCTGGTGTCGCCTTCTTCGACCTGGATCACCTCGCTCGGGATGCCCAGCTCGGTGGCGATGATCTGCGCGTAGGTGGTCTGGTGGCCCTGGCCTTGCGTGATCGTGCCCATGCGGGCGATGGCCGAGCCGGTGGGGTGGATGCGGATTTCGCACGAGTCGAACATGCCCACGCCCAGGATGTCGCAGATTTTGCTCGGGCCCGCGCCCACCACTTCGGTGAAGGTGACCAGACCAATGCCCATCAGTGTGGGGCTGTTCGGGTCGGCGCGTTTGGCGGCCTGCTCGGCGCGCAGGCCCTTGTAGTCCACCGCGTCCAGCACCTTGTCCAGCGCGGCCTGGTAGTCGCCCGAGTCGTAGTCAAACCCGAAGGCGCTGCGGTAGGGGAACTGTTCCTTTTTGATGAAGTTCTTGGCCCGAATTTCGGCCTTGTCCATGCCCAGCTTCTGTGCCAGCACGTCCACCATGCGCTCGACAAGGTACACCGCTTCGGTCACGCGGAAACTGCAGCGGTAGGACACGCCACCGGGGGCCTTGTTGGTGTAGACGCCTTTTACACTGGCGTGGGCGGCAGGGATGTCGTACGAGCCGGAGACGATGTGAAACATGCCCGCCGGGAACTTGGTCGGGTCGGCGCAGGCGTCGAACGCACCGTGGTCGGCCACCACGTTCACGCGCAGCCCGGTGATCTTGCCGTCGGCCGTGGCGGCCAGCTCGCCGTCCATGTGGTAGTCGCGGGCAAAGGCGGTGGACGAGATGTTTTCGATGCGGTCTTCAACCCACTTCACCGGGCGGCCCAGCACGATGGAGGCCACGATGGCGCATACATAGCCAGGGTAGATGCCGACCTTGTTGCCAAAGCCGCCGCCAATGTCGGGGCTGACGATGCGCACTTTGGATTCTGGGATGCCTGAGAGCATGGACACCACGGTGCGCACCACGTGTGGCGCCTGGCTGGTAATGAAGGTGGTGAGGTCGCCCTTGATCGGGTCGAAGCTGGCCACGCAGCCACAGGTTTCCAGCGGGCAGGGGTGCACGCGTGGGTAGTGCATGTGCTGGCTCACCGTCACGGCGGCGTTGTCAAACGCGGCGTCTGCGGCGGCCTTGTCACCCGCGTCCCAGGTGAATATGTGGTTGTGGTGGTCACGCGGGCCGTGGGCGCCGCTGGTTTTGCCGGCCAGGTCTTCGCGGATCACGGGGGCTCCGGGCTGCAGCGCGGCGTAGGGGTCGAGCACCACGGGCAGCTCTTCGTATTCCACTTCCACGGCTTCGGCCGCGTCGGCCGCGATGTAGCGGTCGTCGGCGATCACAATGGCCACTTCCTGCATCTGGAAGTGCACTTTTTCGTCGGCCAACACAGCGGCCACGTCGCCCGCCAGGGTGGGCATCCAGTGCAGCTTCAGCGGTTTCAGGTCGTCGGCGGTGAGCACAGCGTGCACACCGGGCATGGCCAGCGCGGCTTCTTTGTTGATCTTGACAATGCGGCCGTGGGCGATGGGGCTGCGCACGATGTCCATGTGCAGCATGCCGGGCATCTTGATGTCGTCGACGTAGTTGCCCTTGCCTTGAATGAAGCGGGCATCTTCCTTGCGCAGGCGCGAGGCGCCCATGCCAGCCAGTGCCAGTTCACGGGCTTCGGCGTTTTGTACCGGTGCGTTCATGTGTGTCTCCAGTGTGTTTTGGGCTTCAGGCAGCGACGGGTTCTTGCAGCTTTTTGGCTGCGTATTGCACCGCCTTGACGATGTTCTGGTAGCCGGTGCAGCGGCACAGGTTGCCGGCCATGCCGTGGCGAATCTCTTCTTCGCTCGGGTTGGGGTTTTCCTGCAAGAAGCGGTAGGCGCGCATCAGCATGCCGGGCGTGCAAAAGCCGCACTGCAAGCCGTGTTCTTTGTAAAAACCTTCTTGCACGGCGTGCAGCACGCCCTTGTTGGCCAGGCCTTCCACGGTCAGCACGTCCGAGCCGTCGCACTGCACCGCCAGGTGCGTGCAGGCCTTGACCGAGCGGCCGTCAATGTCCACCGTGCAAGCACCGCAGTGGCTGGTTTCGCAGCCAATGTGGGCGCCGGTGAGGTTGAGTTCTTCACGCAAGAAATGGATCAGCAGCGTGCGCGGCTCCACCGCCTTCTCTTCGGTGCGGCCATTGACGTTGACGGAAATGAGTTTTTTCGACATGTGTGTTTCTCCGGCGGCGGTTCAGGAACAACGGGACCAGGCTTTGGACAGCGCGCGCTTGACCATTTGCCCAGCCATGGCGGTTTTGTATTCAATGTCGCCGCGCAAGTCTTCGGCCGGGTCGCAGGCGGCGGTGGCGGCGTCGGCCGCGGCTTGCAGCGTGGCAGCGTTCAGCGGCTGGCCCAGCAGCGCGGCCTCGGCGGCTTGCACGCGCAGAGCGGTGGGCGCCACGTTGGTCAGTGCCACGCGCACATGGCTGATCGTGTCGCCGGTTTTGCGCATCACCACCGCACAGCCTGCGGTGGCCCAGTCGCCTGTCTTGCGCTTGAGCTTTTCGTAGGCGTAGCCGGTGCCGGGCGCAAAGGAGGGTACATGGATCTCGCACATCACCTCGTTTTCTTCCAGCAGCGTCATGTAGGTGCCGAGGAAAAAGCCATCGGCGGCCACGGTGCGCCGGCCGTTCGGGCCTTCGAGCACAAAAGACGCATCGATCACGATCGACAGCGCCGGGTGGTCGTTGCCGGGGTCGCCGTGGGCAATGTCGCCGCCAATCGTGCCGCGGTTGCGCACCTGTGGGTCGGCAATCAGCAGGGCCGCTTCGCACAGCAGTGGCACCTTGGCCTGCAAGATGGGCGAGGCAATCAGGTCGTTTTCAACCGTCATGGCACCAATCACCACCTTCGTGCCTTCGTCGCGGATGCCGCGCAGCTCGGGAATACGGTTGATGTCGATCAGGTGCGCGGGCTCGGCAAAGCGCAGTTTCATCATCGGCAGCAAGCTGTGGCCGCCGGCCAGCAGCTTGGCATCAGACCCAAGCTCGCCCAGCAAGGCCACGGCCTCGCTGACCGATTTGGGGGCGTGGTATTCGAATCGCGGTGGAATCATGGTTGTCTCCAAATGGTTTTTGTCCAAGACAGAACCAGTGTATGGAGTCCCCAAACCCGACACGAACTGCGGGGAATAAGCGTTTGAAGGCATCAAATGCAGCTTTTTTCGCACGAAGTGCAACCTGGACTGCACGAAATGCTCAGATCAGGCGCGCCGCATTTTGCAACTCGGGTATGTCCCTAGGTAAAAAATTGATCAATATCAATGACGCGCCAGCAGCCCCAGGGCTTCCCGCAGCTTGCCCACCTCGGCCCGAGAGACCGGAATGGGCTCGCGGTGCTTGCCTTTGAGCACCACCTGCGTCTTGCTTCCCTCGCGCCCGAGCTCGGCCACCGCATGCAGGTTGACAATGAAACAGCGGTGCACCCGCATGAACTGCGTTGGGTCCAGGCGGGCTTGCAGGTCGCCAATGCTCAGGTTGCAAAAATGAAAGCCGCTGTGCGTCAGCACCCGCGTGTAATGGGCCTGCGACTCCAGGCACAGCACGTCTTTGGTGTCCACAAACGCCACCTTGTGGTTGGCCACCATGGGAATGCGGTTGAGCCGCAGGTTGGGCGCTGGCAGTTCGGCCACCGGGGTTTCCTGGCTCACCACCTGCGTCACGTCGTAAAAGACCAGGATGAAACCGGTGGTCTTGCCCTCAAAGTCGCCCAGGCGGGTCACTTTGATCAGCAGCACCTGTTCGGGGATGTTGATGATCATCGTCATGGGCACCGCGCTTACCATGGGGCAGCCGCTGGACGCCTGGTCCAGCAGAAAGTTGACCTTGGGTTTGGATCGTTCGGGGTGGAACGACGTGACCAGCTTGTCGAATGGCTGTTTCTCGCCCACCGGCAGCACCTTGCGGGCGAAATCGTTCATCGCCAGCACATTGCGCGCGGCGTCAAGGTGGATCACGCCGACCTCGAACTTCTCGAACAGATAAAGGGGCGAGTTGATCGCGGCCTGTGTCTCCATCAACGGTCTCCTGGCCGGTCTGAATGGGTGCCAACCTGCTCGAAGGGTACCGCAAGGTGGCCCATCGCATACACTTTACGGTTGTTTTTCGAGGTAATCCATGAGTCTCCAATGCGGCATTGTTGGCCTGCCCAACGTCGGTAAGTCCACCCTTTTCAACGCGCTGACCAAAGCCGGCATCGCAGCTGAAAACTACCCCTTTTGCACCATCGAGCCCAACACCGGCGTGGTGGAAGTGCCCGATCCACGGCTGCAGCAGCTGGCCGAGATCATCTCGCCCGAGCGCATCGTGCCGGCCATCGTCGAGTTTGTGGACATTGCGGGCCTGGTAGCTGGTGCTAGCACCGGCGAGGGCCTGGGCAACAAGTTTCTGGCCCACATCCGCGAGACCGACGCGATCGTCAACGTGGTGCGCTGCTTTGAAGACGACAACGTGATCCACGTGGCCAACAAGATCGACCCGATCGCCGACATCGAAGTCATTCAGACCGAGCTGTGCCTGGCCGACCTGGCAGCGGTGGAAAAAGCCTTGCACCGTGTGCAGAAAACGGCACGCTCGGGCGACAAGGAGTCCATCAAGCTGGTGGCGATTCTGGAAAAGTGCCAAGCCGCTTTGAACGACGTGAAGCCGGTGCGCACCATCGACTTCAGCAAGGAAGAGCTGCCGCTGCTGAAGCAGTTTTTCCTGATCACGGCCAAGCCGGCGATGTTCGTGGCCAACGTGGCCGAAGACGGGTTTGAGAACAACCCGCTGCTGGACCGCCTGAAGGCATTTGCCGAGGCGCAAAACGCGCCGGTAGTGGCCATTTGCGCCAAGCTCGAAGCTGAAATGAGCGAGATGAGCGACGAAGACCGCCAGATGTTCCTGGAAGAGCTCGGTCAGAGCGAGCCGGGTTTGAACCGCCTGATCCGCGCCGCCTACAAGCTGTTGGGCTTACAAACCTACTTCACCGCCGGCGTGAAAGAGGTGCGCGCCTGGACCATCCATGTGGGCGACACCGGCCCGCAGGCGGCCGGCGTGATCCACACCGACTTTGAAAAAGGCTACATCCGCGCCCAGACCATCGCATTTGACGACTTCATCACCTACAAAGGCGAGCAGGGCGCGAAAGATGCCGGCAAGATGCGCGCCGAGGGCAAAGATTACGTGGTCAAAGACGGTGATGTGCTGAACTTTTTGTTCAGCAGCTGAGCATGAACAACGCCCAGCGGCCCGAACCCCAGCGCCTGTCCAAGCGCCTGGCGGCCCAGTTGCTCTGCTCGCGCAGTGACGCAGAAAGCTACATCGCCGGGGGCTGGGTGCGGGTGGACGGCGTGGTGGTGGAAGAGCCCATGGAGCGCGTGCGCGTCGAGCAAACGGTGGCGCTGGACCCCAAGGCCAAGCTGGAGCCGTTGGAGTCGGTCACGCTGATCTGGCACAAGCCGCACAACCGGGTGCTGCCCGACGAGCCGTTCCTGCCGGACGCGCTGGCCGTCAAATGGTTCACCAACACCAACCGTTTCAAGGGCGACCGCTCGGGCGTGCGCCCGCTCAAGGCGCACCGCCACAAGCTGCTGCCGGTAGCGGCGCTGTCCACCGCCATGAGCGGCTTGATGGTGTTCACCCAGAACCCGAGCGTGGCGCGCAAGATCACCGACGCGTCGGCCCAGATCGAGCACGAGTGGCTGGTCGAGGTGGCCGAAGACCCGGCGCTGGAAGACGATGCTCGGCGCGATGCCGTGCTCAAGTCTTTGTCGAAAGCGCTGTTTTTTGACGGCTGGACGGTGCCCACGGCGCGCGCCAGCTGGCAGAGCGAGCTGCGGCTGCGCCTGGCCATCAAGGGCAACCTGCCGGGCCAGGTGGAGCACCTGTGCGAACGCGCCGGCCTGAAGATCAAGGCCGTGCGGCGCCTGCGGCTGGGCCGCATCGGCCTGGCCGGCCTGCCAGTGGGCGAGTGGCGCTATCTGATGCCTTACGAGCGCTTTTGAACCTGAGCGGCCCAGACGCTCAGCGCCATGGCCGCCAGCATCACCACCAGCCCCACCTCATGCAGGCGCAGCATCTGGCCCTGCGCAATCATCACGCCGCCGAGCGCAGCTCCCATGCCCTGGCCGGCGTACATGGCCGAGGTGTTGAGCGCCACTGTGGCCGGTGCCAGCGCCGGTGACATGTGCACCAGCCGGGCTTGCTGGGCCGAGTTGGCAGCAAAGCAGCCAATGGCCCAGGGAACCAGCACCAAGGCTTGCTGCCACAGGCCGGCGCGGCCCAGGGGCCACAGCAGCAGGCTCAGCGCCATGCCGCCCATCATCAGCAGGGCGCCGCGCGCGGCGCCGATGCGGTCGATCCAGCGCGACAGCGCCACGTTGCCCGCCAGACCAAACGCGCCAAACCACAAAAACAGCAGCGACAAGGTGCCGCCGCCGATGCCCAGCGTTTGCACCAGGTACGGCGCAAAGTAAGAAAACAGGGTGAACTGGCCAAATGCAGACAGCAGCGTGACACCCACCGCCAGCATCAAGGCGGGTGAGCCCAGTGTCTGGCCCCAGGCCTGGCGCGAGAGTGCCGCCGGCCGGATGCCGTTGGGCATGTCGCGCCAGACCCAGGCGGCGCTGGCGGCCGACATCAGCGCCACCAGACCAAAGGCCCAGCGCCAGCCCAGCGTGCCACCGATCCAGGCCGCCAGTGGCATGCCCATGACCGACGCCACCGACCAGCCGAGAAACACAAACGTGATGGCCCGCCCGCGTTGCGAGGCCGGCACCAGCAAACCCACGCAGGCGGCAGCCTGCGGTGTGAAGATAGCGGGCGAAATGACGGCGAGCACCCGCAGCGGCAGCAAGGCGGTGTAGCTCGGCGCCAGCGCACAGATGCCCATGAGCAGTGCGTACCAGACCAGCGAGAGCGTGAGCAGGCGTCGGCGGTCCCAGCCGGCCACCAGGGTGGCAAAGGTGGGCGCGCCCAGGCCCATCAAAATGGCGCCGGCCGTGATGAGCTGGCCGGCCTGCGGAATGGACACACCCAGCGACTGGCTGATGTCGTTCAGCGTGCCCGGCACCACCATGACGCCGGTGCCGATGACGAAATTGCCCATCATCAGCGCCCAGAGGGCGCGTGGCAGGGCAGCGTCGCGTGGGGGGGGGGTCATGTGGGCGGGCGCGTGGCGTGGGGCGTGGGGCGTTCGAGTATCGCCCGGAAGCGGTGGGTGCATCAGAGCGGGAGTCCCCCCGGGAACACCCAGAGCAGCGCGCCCGTCATGGTGAGGTAGCGGGCCAACTTGCCCACCGCCATGTAGGCCACGCAGGGCCAGAACGGAAACCTGAGCCAGCCGGCCACGGCGCACAGCGGGTCTCCCACCACCGGCAGCCACGACAACAGACACGCCTTGGGGCCAAAGCGCTCCAGCCAGCGCAGCGCGCGCGGGTGCGGGGTGTGGGTGTGGCGGGCTTTGTCCACCACTTTGTGCGCGCCCAGACCCATGGCCCAGCTGACGGCGCCGCCCAGCGTGTTGCCGGCGGTGGCCACAAAGATCACGGGCCAGAACAGTTCGGGGCTGAGTTTGATGAGCGCAAACACCGCCGGCTCGGAGCCCATGGGCAGCAGTGTGGCCGAAATGAAGGCAACCACAAACACGGTGCTCAGACCGACCTCGGGCAGGGCGAGCAGTTGCAGCAGGGAAACGATCCAGTCGGGCATGTTCGGGAAGGGGTCTCAACAAAGGCGTGGTGCAGCATATCGTCTGCTGAAAAAACAGGCAGATACAATGCCCATCCTTCCGCCCAGGATTTACTGGGCTCCGCGCTGCTGCGCACCACCACCCATTCTCCCATCGCCATGCAATTGGGTCCGTATACCCTGCCCAACGCTTTGTTTGTCGCGCCCATGGCGGGCGTGACCGACCGGCCGTTCCGCAAGCTCTGCAAGCGGCTGGGGGCGGGCTATGCGGTGAGCGAAATGGTGACCTCGCGCCCCGACCTGCAGGACAGCTTGAAAACATCCCGCCGGGCCGACCACAGTGGCGAGCCTGGGCCGATCGCGGTGCAGATTGCGGGGACCGACGCTCAGATGATGGCCGATGCGGCCCGCTACAACATCGACCGTGGTGCGCAGATCATCGACATCAACATGGGTTGCCCGGCCAAGAAGGTGTGCAACAAATGGGCGGGTTCTGCGCTGATGCAGGACGAAGCGTTGGCGATCGAGATCGTGCAAGCCGTGGTGAACGCTTGTACGCCGCAGGGTGTTCCCGTGACGCTGAAAATGCGCACTGGCTGGTCCGCCGAGGGCAAAAATGCGCCGGCCATCGCGCTGGCGGCAGAGAACGCGGGCGTGCAGATGCTGACGGTGCACGGCCGCACCAGAGAGCAAGGGTACAAAGGTTTTGCCGAGCACGACACTGTGGCACACATCAAGAGCCTGGTGAAGATCCCGGTGGTGGTCAACGGCGACATCGACAGCCCTGAGAAAGCCCGCGACGTCCTCGCCCGCACGGGCGCAGATGCCCTCATGATCGGCCGCGCGGCCCAGGGCCGCCCCTGGATCTTCCGCGAGATCGCGCACTTTCTCGCCACCGGCGACACGCTGCCGCCCCCCGACCTGCTGGACGTGAAAGCCTGGTTGCTCGACCACCTGGAAGACCACTACAGCCTCTACGGCGAGTTCACCGGCGTGCGCAGTGCGCGCAAGCACCTGGGCTGGTATGCGCAGGCACTGCCCTTGCCTGCTGGCGCAGCGGCCGTGTTCCGCCGCCAAATCAACACGCTCACGACCGCGCAGGCCCAGCTGGACTGCGTGCGTGAGCATTTCGACGCCTGGGCTTCTGCACCAGAACACACAATGACCCGAGAAGACAACTGGAAACTGGCCGCATGAGCAAGCACAACCTGCACGACTGTGTTCGTGCCAGCATGGAAGACTTCTTCCAGGACCTTAATGGCACCGACCCCGCGGGCCTGCACGACATGCTCGTGAAAGCGGTTGAAAAACCGCTGCTCGAAGTGGTGATGGAACAGGCGCAAAACAACCAGTCGCGCGCGGCGCAGTGGCTGGGCCTGAACCGCAACACGCTGCGCAAAAAATTGCTCGAACACAACCTGCTGTGAAGCCCGGCCGCTTGCTGCGGTTTTCTTCTGGCTCCATTCTTTTTCCCTAACGCTGAACCATCCCATGCGCGCACTTATTTCCGTCTCCGACAAAACCGGCATCGTCGAACTGGCCCAGACCCTGCACGGCCTGGGCGTGGCCCTGATTTCCACCGGCGGCACCGCCAAGCTGCTGGCTGAGCAAGGCCTGCCGGTCACGGAAGTGGCTGAAGTGACGGCCTTCCCGGAAATGCTCGACGGCCGCGTCAAGACCCTGCACCCCAAGGTGCACGGCGGCCTGCTGGCCCGGCGCGATGTGCCCGAGCACATGGCTGCGCTGAAAGAGCACGGTATCGACACCATCGACATCCTGATCGTCAACCTCTACCCGTTTGAAGCCACCGTGGCCAAGCCCGGTTGCACGCTGGCCGACGCGATCGAAAACATCGACATCGGTGGCCCGGCCATGGTGCGCAGCGCTGCCAAGAACTGGAAGGATGTGGGCGTGGTCACCGACGCCGGCCAGTACGCCGCCGTGATCGCCGAGCTCAAGGCCTCCGGCAAGCTGTCCGACAAACTGCGTTTCGCGCTGTCGGTCGCTGCTTTCAACCGCATCGCCCAGTACGACGGCGCCATCAGCGACTACCTGTCGTCCGTGACGTTCGAGGAAGAGAAGCTGAGCGAAAGCTACATGCCGTCCCGCAACCTGTTCCCCGGCCAGTCCAACGGCCAGTTCATCAAGGTGCAGGACCTGCGCTACGGCGAGAACAGCCACCAGCAGGCCGCGCTGTACCGCGACCTGTACCCGGCCCCCGGCGCGCTGGTGACTGGCGTGCAGCTGCAGGGCAAGGAGCTGAGCTACAACAACATCGCCGACGCCGACGCCGCCTGGGAATGCGTCAAGAGCTTCGAGGCGCCGGCCTGTGTGATCGTCAAGCACGCCAACCCCTGCGGCGTGGCCGTGGGCCAGGATGCGCACGAGGCCTATGCCAAGGCCTTCCAGACCGACCCGACCAGTGCCTTCGGCGGCATCATCGCCTTCAACCGCACGGTGGACAAGGCCGCGGCCGAGGCCGTGGTCAAGCAGTTCGTCGAGGTGCTGATGGCGCCCGATTTCACCGCCGAAGCGCTGGAAGTCTTCAAGCCCAAGGTCAATGTGCGCCTGATGAAGATCGCACTGCCGGCCGGTGGCGCCAGCGCCTGGGACCAGGGCCGCAACGCCATGGACGCCAAGCGCGTGGGGTCGGGCCTGCTGCTGCAGACCGCCGACAACCACGAGCTGGCCTTGGCCGATCTCAAGGTCGTCACCGTCAAGCAGCCGACCCCTGCTGAACTGCAGGACCTGCTGTTCGCCTGGAAGGTGGCCAAGTACGTGAAGTCCAACGCCATCGTGTTCTGCAAGAACGGCATGACCATGGGTGTGGGCGCTGGCCAGATGAGTCGCCTGGATTCGGCCCGCATCGCCAGCATCAAGGCCGAGGCGGCCAAGCTGTCGCTGCAAGGTACCGTCGTGGCGAGCGACGCGTTCTTCCCGTTCCGCGACGGTCTGGACGTGGTGGTAGACGCGGGCGCGACCTGCGTGGCCCAGCCCGGTGGTTCGATGCGCGACCAAGAAGTGATCGACGCGGCCAATGAGCGCGGCGTGGCCATGGTGTTCACCGGCGTTCGTCATTTCCGCCACTGAGCTCTGTGCTCTTTCCGAAAAGGGGCTCCTGGTGAGCCCTTTTTTTTCGGCCTGCTGTTGCAGGAGGGCTGGGGCTTGGGGCGCCCGTTCTCCAGCTCTCGCTCGCGGGCGTCTGCCCGGGTGCGCGACTTTCACTTCATCGACACCGGACATGCACCCGATGTCTGAGGCAACCGCGAGTCGAGCCTGCGCCAGGGCAGCCCAAGCCCCAGCCCCGCTGACGGGTGGATAGGCGAGGAGGGAAGTTCTTGCGCGAGGTGAACGCGCCACACGCGGCGAGCCCAAACAAAAACGGCCGGAGCAGACTCCAGCCGTTTCAATGAAACGAGGGAGTGGTCAAGCCAGCTGCTTGAACACCTCACGCGCCGCCGCCACGGTGGCCGCGATGTCTTCCGCAGTGTGCGCCGCGCTTACAAAGCCCGCTTCGTACAGCGCGGGGGCGATGTACACGCCGCGGTCCAGCAGGCCGTGGAACAGGGTGTTGAAACGCGGGCTGTCGGTGGTCATGACCTTGGCGTAATTCTGTGGCAGTTGATCGAACAGGAAGAAGCCAAACATGCCGCCCTGGCTGTCACCGCACAGCGTCACGCCTTCTGCGGTGGCAGCGGCGGTCAGACCGCTCACCAGCGACTGCGTGGTCGCCGACAGCGCCTCATAAAAGCCGGGCTTCTGGATTTCTTTCAGCGTGGCCAGGCCACAGGCCGTGGCCACCGGGTTGCCCGACAGCGTACCGGCCTGGTACACGCCGCCCAGTGGAGCCAGCTGTTCCATTACCGCGCGTTTGGCACCGAAGGCCGCCAGCGGCATGCCGCCACCGATCACCTTGCCCATCACCGTCATGTCGGGCTCGAAGCCGGGGATGAGCTGGGCGTACACGCTCTGCGCGCCGCCGAGCGCCACGCGGAAGCCCGTCATCACCTCGTCAAACGCCAGCAGCGCACCGTGCTGCGTGCACAGCTCGCGGCAGCGCTTCATGAACGGCACGCTGGCGCGCACGAAGTTCATGTTGCCGGCGATCGGTTCGATCATCAGGCAGGCCACTTCGGGGCCGTGCTCAATGAAGGCGGCTTCCAGTTGTTCGACGTTGTTGTATTCGAGCACGATGGTGTGTTGCACCACTTCGGGTGGCACACCGGCGCTGGTGGGGTTGCCGAACGTGGCCAGGCCCGAGCCGGCTTTCACCAGCAGCGCATCGGCGTGGCCGTGGTAACAGCCTTCGAATTTGATGATTTTCTTGCGGCCGGTGGCACCGCGCGCCAGGCGGATGGCGCTCATGCCCGCTTCGGTGCCCGAACTCACCAGGCGCACCATGTCGATGCTCGGCACCAGCTTGATGATTTCTTCGGCCAGTTCCACTTCACGTTCGGTTGGCGCACCGTACGAAAACCCTTCCAGCACGGCCTTTTGCACCGCGTCCACCACCGCCGGGTGGCCATGGCCCAAGATCATCGGGCCCCAGGAGCCGATGTAGTCGATGTATTTTTTTCCGTTGGCGTCCCAGAAATAGGCGCCTTGGGCGCGCTGCACGAAGCGCGGTGTGCCACCCACCGCCTTGAAAGCGCGTACGGGGGAGTTCACGCCGCCGGGAATCAGGGCTTTGGCGCGTTCAAACAGTTCTTGGTTGCGATCGGTCATAGGGTGTTCTCTTCAAGGCGTGGGGCTGGGGCGTGGGGTGTTCCCGCGCCGGTCAGTGTCGGGTGGTGTCCAGTGGGAAGTCGCTCACATCCAGGGCGGTTTCGGATGGTGGCGCGGCGCCGCTGGCTTCGTCGTCGTCATCGTCATCGTGGGCCCAGAACAGGCGGTCGGGAACGGCGTGGCCCATGCCGGGCTGAAACCCGGCGTCCAGGCACTGATCCAGGTAGGTCAATGCCTCGGCACAGGCCGATTGCAAGTCGGCCCCACCCGCAATGAGTGCACACAAAGCCGCAGACAGCGTGTCGCCTGCGCCGGCAAAGGTCGCGTCAAAGCGTTCGTAGCGGGCTGTCGCCAGCACGGTTTCGGGTGAAGCCAGGTGACTCTCCAGATATTGGTCGGCCGCGTTGAAACCCGTCACGAGCGTGTAGGGCACACCATAGGTGGCGGCGGCGCGCGCAATCTCGCGTGGGCTAGGGGCGCGGTCGCCTTCCCATTCCGGCAGCAACCAGCGGCACAGCGTGCTGTGGTTGCCCACCAGCACGGTGGTCTGGGGCAACAGCAGTTCGGCGCAGGCGTCCAGGTAGGTTTCAATAGCGAGTTCGTCCCACCACGACAGGTCGGGCATGTAGGTCACCACGGGTACGTCGGCGTAGTCAGACGTGATCGCGGCTATGACGCTGAGGTTTTCCGGGCTGCCCACAAAGCCCACTTTGAAGGCTTGCACCGGCATGTCTTCCAGCACGCAGCGTGCCTGGTCGCCCACGGCCTCTTCGTCAAAGGTCACGTGGTCATGGATCTCTGTGGTGTCGCGGATGTAGGCGCCCGTGACCACAGAAAGCACATGGGCCGACGCGCTGGACATGGCGGTGATGTCGGCACTGAGGCCGCCGGCACCGCTGGAGTCGTTGGCGTTGAACACCATCACGCAAGGCAGGCTGGTTTCGCTGGGGACACCGGCCGGGGACGGCGAAAGGGATTCAGGGGTGTCGGACATGGGCGGGGTGAAAAGCAGGGCGGGCACCAGAACGCCGCCGATCTGCATGCTAAGAAAAACCAGCGGACAACCGGTCATGAATGACCTGCAAGCGGCCTGCGGGCGGCTTATAGGGGTCGATACAATGATTGCATTCTATGACAATGACCCCTATAACTATGACCGAAACCAAGACTTGGATGTGCCTGATCTGCGGCTGGATTTACGACGAGGCCGCCGGTGATCCGGAGCACGGCGTAGCGCCCGGCACCCCCTGGGCTCAGGTGCCCATGAACTGGACCTGCCCTGAGTGCGGCGCGCGCAAAGAAGATTTCGAAATGGTGCAAATCTGACGCTGGCTCGCCAAGCGGTGGTGCGTCTTCGTGGTTCGGGCACCGGGCGAAGGCGCCTGGTGTCTGGCACCTGTCCTGACCCGTTTTCTGGAGCAACCCCACCGTGAGCACGACACCCGCACTGAAAGTTTTGGTGGTTGACGACAGCAACACCATTCGCCGCAGCGCCGAGATTTTTCTCAAGCAGGGCGGGCACGAGGTGCTGCTGGCCGACGACGGCTTTGACGCTTTGTCCAAGATCAACGATTTCCAGCCCGATCTCGTGTTTTGCGACATCCTCATGCCCCGGCTGGACGGCTACCAGACCTGCGCCATCATCAAGCGCAATGCCCGTTTCTCCAGCATTCCCGTGGTGATGCTGTCGTCCAAAGACGGCGTATTCGACAAGGCGCGCGGCCGCATGGTCGGTTCACAGGAATACCTCACCAAACCCTTCACCAAAGACCAGCTGTTGCGCGCGGTGCAGCGGTTTGGCGCCAACCTCAACGGAGCCGTTTGATGCCCATCCAGAAAGTGCTGATCGTGGACGACTCGAAGACCGAGTTGATGGTTTTGTCGGACCTGCTGGGTAAAAACGGCTACAGCGTGCGCACCGCCGAGAATGCGGAAGAGGCCTTTCGTCGGTTAGGGGAGGAAAAGCCTGAACTGATTTTGATGGACGTGGTGATGCCGGGTCAGAATGGTTTTCAGTTGACGCGGGCGATTGCCCGTGACCCGCAGTATTCGAGTATTCCCATCATCATGTGCACCAGCAAAAATCAGGAAACCGACCGTGTCTGGGGTATGCGCCAAGGTGCGCGTGATTACGTCACGAAACCGGTGAGCGCTGAAGAGCTGCTGTCCAAGATCCGGGCGCTGGGTTGAGCGGCGCCGCCACTCTCTTGCAAGCGACCCGATAAATACCCAGCATGGCCAACCGACAGTCACTTAGGGATTTGCAGGAACGGCTGGCACAGCGTCTGACAGCAGCCAAATCTGAGGCTGCCACGGCCTCTTGGCTCGCCGTGGAGGCGCATGGTCAGCGCTACCTGCTCCCCTTGGTCCAGTCGGGTGAGATTTTTCCCTGGGCTTCGGTGCAGGCGGTGCCTTACACCAAACCGTGGTACGCGGGCGTGGCCAGTTTGCGTGGCGGTCTGCACGGCGTCGTCGATCTAGGCCGTCTGGTTGACCGATCTTCCGATTTGGCGCCGTTGGCCGACCGCATCACATCGGAGTCGCGGCTCGTCAGTCTGCATGCCGCTCTGGGTGTCAATGCCGTTTTGTGGATTGACCGCTTGCTGGGCCTGCGCAACCCCGCCATGTTCAGTGCCCTGGGTGAAGCCCCTGCGGGTGCGCCCCCTTATTTCTCCCGCTGCCTGGTGGATCATCAGGGACTGCCTTGGCAGGAAATGGATCTGCAGGCACTCGCGGCCGAACCTGAATTCCTGGCCATCGCTGCCTGACGGTTGAACGCCGTCGGCCGAGGCCGGTGATACGTACTTTGTTTTCTGTTGGAAGGTTTTTTTCATGGCCATGCTTGATCGAATCCAGGGACTGTTCAAGAAAAAAGCCGGGGACGAACCCGATCTGAGCGGCGCCACCGATCAGGAGCTTGCCGAACTTGCCGCCGCTCGCCTGGCACCCACCCTTGCTGCTGGTGGTTTCGCCGATAGCCGCATGGCGGGTGACGAGGACCTGCCTTCGCAGGCAGGCCTGGTGGCCCTGCCCCTGCTGGGTCGCAAACCCGCTGAGCAGCACCAGCGAACCCTGGCCTCCTTGTTGGCCTTTGGTCTGGTGGTGCTGGGCGGCTTCACTTTTTTCGCGTTGAGCCAGACGGAAAAAATTGGCCAGCAGGTGGCCGCCAGTGGTCAGGCCCTGATGCAGTCGCAGCGCTTGGCCAAGAGCGTTTCGCAGGCCCTGATTGGCAGCCCATCAGCGTTCCCCGAAGTGCGGGAGAGTTCAGACGTGCTGGCGCGCAACCTGCGTGGCCTGCAAGCGGGCGATGCCGATCTTTCCATTGACTCGCTTGGCCCTCAGTACGCCGGCCAGCTGGAGGCGCTGCGGCCCAAGGTGGAAGCCGCCGAGCGCAACGCAGCGGCGGTGCTGGGCCAGCAAGCCATCCTGACCCAGGTGGGCAATGCCTTGCGCACCATCAACCGCCAGTCCTCTGACTTGCTGGAGATCGCAGAGACCATCTCCTCGCTCAAGCTGCAGCAAAACGCGCCAGCCGCTGAAATCTCTGCGTCGGGCCAGCTGGTGATGCTGACGCAGCGCATCGGCAAATCGGCCAACGAGTTCCTGACCATGGAGGGTGTGAGCCCCGAGGCGGTGTTTTTGCTAGGCAAAGATCTGAACACTTTCAAGGAAATCACCGAGGGTCTGCTCAAGGGCAGCGAAGAGCTGCGTTTGGCGCCGGCCAGGGACGCGCAGATCCGTGAGCGTCTGGACGCGCTGCTGGCGCTTTACGAAGAAACCCGAACCGAAGCTGGCGCCATTCTGGGCAACCTGCAGGGCCTGGTGTCAGCGCGAGAGGCGCAGGCCAGCATCATTGCCGACAGCGAGCCGCTGCGTCTGGGCTTGCAGACCTTGCAAGGCGACTTGTCTTCGCGCTCGGGTCTGGGCGGTGCTGCCTTGGTGGCGCTGCTGGTGTCGGCCCTGTTTGCGCTGGCTTGCGGTGCCGGTCTGGCCTACGTGCAGCTGCTGGACAGCCGCCAGCGCCAAGGTGTGGCGGAATTGCAGCGCGTGGCTGCCGAGTCGCAGGAGCAAGATGCCAAGCGCGTCAACGATGCCAACCAGGCGGCCATTTTGCGTTTGATGAACGAATTGCAAACCGTGGCCGAGGGCGATTTGACGCAAGAAGCGACGGTGACCGAAGACATTACCGGCGCTATTGCCGACTCGGTGAACTACACGGTGGAAGAGCTGCGCTCGCTGGTGGGCAACGTGCAGGCCACGGCCACACGGGTGGCGCAAACCACATCGGCGGTGGAAAGCACGTCCACTGAGCTGCTGGCGGCTTCGAACGAACAGCTGCGCGAAATTCGCGAAACAGGTCAGTCGGTGGTGGACATGGCGCAGCGCATCAACCAGGTGTCTGGTCAGGCGCAAGAGTCGGCTGCAGTGGCCCGTGTGTCGCTGCAGGCGGCTGAGTCGGGTTTGCAGGCGGTGCAAGACGCCATCGGCGGTATGAACGCGATTCGGGACCAGATCCAGGAAACCTCCAAGCGCATCAAGCGCCTGGGTGAGTCTTCGCAGGAAATTGGTGAAATCACCGAGCTGATTTCTGACATTACCGAACAGACCAACGTGCTGGCTTTGAATGCTGCCATTCAGGCCGCGTCTGCTGGCGAAGCCGGGCGTGGCTTCTCGGTGGTGGCCGAAGAGGTGCAGCGACTGGCTGAGCGCTCTGCCGATGCCACCCGTCAGATTGCGGCGCTGGTGAAGGCCATTCAGACCGATACGCAAGATGCGGTGGCCGCCATGGAGCGCTCCACGCAGGGTGTGGTCGAAGGGGCCAAACTGTCGGACAACGCCGGTACCGCCCTGTCTGAAATTGACCGGGTGTCGCGCCGCCTGGCTGAGCTGATTGAGCAGATTTCCAGCGCCACGTCCCGCGAAGCCGATTCGGCCAACGAGGTGGCGGGCAACATTCAGCACATTTTTGCCGTGACCGAGCAGACCGGCGAAGGCACCCGCTCTACGGCCCAGCAGGTGCGTGAGCTGTCGGTCATGGCGGAGGAGTTGCGCCAGTCGGTGGCCCGTTTCAAGATTGCCTGACGCCCTTAAATCCTTTTAGCGCCCGTTCGAGCCCCAACCTCACACCCATATGCAGGACACCACCCGAACCGACAGTTCGCAGACGGACACCCCGCTCGCCGACCTCGGTCCGCTGGCTTGGGTGTTTGACGAGTTGCGCAAATCACTGGACGCAGCGAACAAAGCCATCAAGCGCTTCGTCCGTGAGACCGAGCAATCGCGCAACAACGACTTGGAAGCGGTAGACCCCAGTTCGTTGCGCGTGGCGCGCCAGCAGATTCACCAGGCCGTGGGCGCCTTGGAAATGGTGGGCCTGGGTGCACCCGCCCAGGTGCTGCGCGCCATGGAAGCGGCGGTGCAGCGTTTTGTGCAGCGCCCCTTGGTGTGCAACGAAGAGGCCGCGCGCAAGGTTCAGCAGGCCAGCTTCGCACTCATTGAGTACTTGGAGTCGGTGCTCAACAACAAGCCGGTGCAGCCGGTGGCGCTGTTTGCACAGTACCGCGACGTGCAGGAACTGGCCGCCGCGGAGCGGGTGCACCCGGCCGACTTGTGGCCCTATGAGCAGCGTGGCGTGGATGTGGCCGCCCCCGCCAACACCAACCCCTTGCGCTGCGATGCGCCCTTGCGATCGCTGTTCGACCGCTTGGTTTTGCTGGTCGTCAAAACACAAAGCCCGGCGGGCGCGCAGCAGCTGGCCAAGCTCAGTGCGGGTCTGTCGGCTGGCGCTGGCGAGTCGCGCGCGCAGACCTTCTGGCGTGTCGCGGCGGCCTACTTCGAGGCGGTGGCCAACCAGTTGCTGCCGACCGATGTGTATGTCAAGCGCGCCGCTTCGCGCGTTTTGTTGCAGTTTGCCTCGTTTGCGCAGGGTCAAAACCAGGTGTCTGAGACTTTGCTGCATGACCTGCTTTTTTTCTGCGCGCAAGCCCACGGCGCCACACCGGCCAAGACCCCGCATCTGGTGGTGGTGCGTGAGGCCTTTGGGTTGCAGGCCGCCGAGGCGGTGGACTACCAGCTGGCCACGCTGGGTCGTTACGACCCGGCCATCCTGGCGCAGGCGCGCAAGCGCATCAACGCAGCCAAGGAAGCCTGGTCGCTGTACTCAGGCGGTGACGCCAGCCGTGCGCGCCAGGCGGTTGACCAGTTCGGCCTGATTGGGGACTCGCTGCTCAAGCTGCACCCGGCCGGTGCCGCGCTGGCGCAGGCGTTGTTGACGGCGGCCGATCAAGCCGCCCACGAGCCCCGCGGCGTGCGCCCCGAGCTTGCCATGGAGGTGGCCACGACCACCTTGTATCTGGAAGCGGCGTTTGAAGACTTCGATCCGAACGACGCTGAAATGACCGAGCGCACCCAGGCGCTCGCCGCGCGCCTGGAGCATGTGCTGGCCGGCGCGCCCGCGCAGCCACTCGCCCCCTGGATGGAGCAGCTTTACCGCCACGTGAGTGACCGCCAGACCATGGGCAGTGTGGTGGGCGAGCTCAAGGTGTCGCTGGGTGAGGCTGAGAAATCGCTCGACCAGTTTTTCCGCGCCCCACAAGAAAAAGGGTGCCTGCATGTGGCGGTGTCGCAGCTGGCGCAAATGCGCGGCGTGCTGTCCGTGCTGGGTCTGGACCAGGCGGTGCAGGCCGTGGCGCGCATGCGTACCACGGTAGACCAGATTCTGGACACCGAAGTGGACGAAGCCCTGGCCCGCGAGGCCGGCACTTTCCAGCAGCTGGGCAACAACCTGAGCGCCTTGAGCTTTTTGGTCGACATGCTGAACTACCAGCCTGCGCTGGCCAAAAAGCTGTTTGTGTTTGACGAAGAAAAAGGCGAGTTGCTGCCGCTGATGGGCCGCACCCCGACCTCTGAGGCGACTCGGCCACCGGCCCGTCAGGACGTCGAAGCCATCAGTGCCGGCGTGAAGCGGGTGGTGGATGGGGTTCAGGACGGTATGAACCTGGCCGATCTGAGTCAGCAGCTGGACAGCCTGGCTACCCAGGCCTCGCTGGCCGAGCAAACCGGTGTAGCGCGTGCTGCCCGCGATGCGGCCCAGGCCGTGGTGCGCGACGACGCAGCCGCAGGCGCCCAGGCGCTGCTTGACCTGTCTCACACCGCACCGCCTGCCAGCGCGCCGCTGGCCAACACCTTGGTCAGCGAAGACAACGAAGAAGACGACCTGCTGGATATCTTCCTGGAAGAGGCCCGCGAAGTGGTGGGCAATGGCCTGGACGCAGTGGGCTTGCTGCACATGCAGCCTGCTGATCTGGAGCACCTCACCACGCTGCGCCGCGCCTTTCACACGCTCAAAGGCAGCTCGCGCATGGTGGGGCTGGGCGAGTTTGGCGAAGCCGCCTGGGCCATGGAGCAAGTCGTCAACGCCGTGCTGGCTGAGCAGCAGCCCGCGCATCCCGACATGCTCAGGGTATCCGGTGAGGCCATGGGCGCGCTGTCGCGCTGGGTGGAAGACATTGCAGCCCGAACCGATACGGCATGGAGCGCACAGCCGTTTCGCGCCAGCGCCGAAGCCTGGCGTCACCAGGCCCAGTACCTGCCACTGGCCTTGCCGTCGGTGCTTCAGGCGGCACAGGCACCGGTCGCCGATGTGCCGACCGTCGACACGGATGCCTTTGGCGTGGCCGAGGCTACCGAAGCGGTAACAGCGCCGCCAGACATGGGCTTTGAACTTCCGGTCCACGATGAGATGCCTGCAGAAGAAGCAGAAGCAGAAGACCGCAGCCACGGGCACGCCGATTTTGTCGATACATCGCCTTTTGGCGATGGCGACGATGGCGGCGCCGACGTGCTGTTTGTCCAGGTGGCAGGCCAGGTGCAAGAACAGCCTATGTTCGAAGAAATCGACTTCGGGAGCCTGGCAGCCCTGTCATCGCGCGCCCAGTCTGTGGAGCCCGCCACGCCGGAGCCCGAAGACGTTGAAGCAGGCACCGCAACCGAGGCAGCGGCAGAACAGCCCGCTGCAGGGGCCGATGAACCGATGGGTGATCTGGCCTCGGTGCTGGACGGTCTGTCGCTGGACCTTGACGATGGCCTGTCCACGGCCGCCGAAACAGAGGCGGAGTCCGCGCTCGCCGATGTGGACTTCGATTTCGACCTGGATGCCGATGCCCTGGCGTTCCCCGCCGAACGACCGACCGGGTCGCCGACGGACGCCACAGCGATGGCGCTGGGCGATGAATATTCGGCGCAAGAGCCGCTAGGGATGGACGCTGCGTTGGGTGCATCAGCCCGGCCTGAGCCCGATGCAGCAGATGGCTTCCCCGAGCCGATCAAGCGGCCCATGGGTGCCGCAACCGAGGTGACCGGTTCGGCTTACGGTGACCTACCCGACGAGCAAACCCGGGTCATTGGGTCTTTGCGCATTGGGCTCAAGCTCTACAACGTGTACCTCAACGAAGCCGACGAATGGTCGCGCCGCCTAGGGACCGAGTTGGCCGAATGGGCACTTGAGCGCCACAAACGCGTGCCGGCGCAGGCCGAAGCGCTGGCGCATTCCTTGGCCGGCAGTTCGGCCACGGTGGGCTTTCAGTCGCTGTCCGACATGGCCCGCGCACTGGAACACGCCATTGAAACGGTAGGCTTGCACCAGCGGGCTGGCTGGCCCGCCAGCGCCGAACAGGCCGAGTTGTTTGTGGCCGCGTCTGAAGAAATTCGGCGCCTGCTGCACCAGTTTGCGGCGGGATTCCTAAAGGAGCCCAACCCCGAACTGCTGGATGCGCTGTACCGTTTGGTGCACGAGCCGCTGCCAGACGGGCTGGCGCCGCAAGCCACTGACGCACCGGATGAGGTGCCCGCGACCGACCTCGACTTTGAGTTTTCTACCCAGTGGGGCGCTGAGCCCTTGGCCGCACCGCAAGAGCTGGCGGCGCCCCATGCCGAAGCGCAGCCGCTGGCGCCCCCCGCGTTTGAGGACTCGGTGTTTGGCGAGCCTGCCACCGAGTTTGCTGGCTTGCCCGAGCCGCGCTTGCCGGCCGGCCCGGTGCAAGACATCGACGACGACATCGACGCGCTGGACACCATTGACGTTGATCTGTTTCCGATTTTTGCCGACGAGGCGCTGGAGCTGTTGCCTCAGCTGGGCGGTGCCCTGCGCCAATGGGTGGCGCGCCCGGACAACGGCAGTGCCCGTTCCGAGGTGCTGCGCAACCTGCACACGCTCAAAGGCAGCGCCCGGTTGGCGGGCGCCTTGCGTTTGGGCGAAATGGCCCACCGCATGGAAACCGCAGCCGAGCGGTTGGGAGCTGATGTGCAGCGCAGCGCCGACCTGGATCCGCTGCAGGCCGCGTTTGACGCCATCAATGCCCGCTTTGAACTGTTGCGCCGGACCGATCCCGAGTCGCACGGCGTGGTTCAGCGCGCGCCCGAGCAGGCGCAGCCGGGTGTGGAACCATTGCTGACCACTGCGGTGGATGCACCGACCCCCGCAGCGCCAGTGCCGACGGCTGTGGACCGTGAGCTTGTTCAGGGTCAAGGCCTTTCGGGTCTGTCGTTGCCGCGTGCGCCCATGCCGGTGCAGGTGCGTGCCGGCGCTGCGGTGCGCGTGCGCCCCGAACTGCTCGACCGCCTGGTCAACCAGACCGGCGAGGTCATGATCACGCGCTCGCGCATGGAGTCCGAGCTGGTGACCCTGCGCGGCTCGCTCAAAGACCTGACCGGTAACCTGGACCGCTTGCGCCAGCAGTTGCGCGACATCGAGCTGCAAGCCGAAACCCAGATGCAATCGCGGCTGGCCCAGGCGCGCGATGCCGACCAGTCGTTTGACCCGCTGGAATTTGACCGCTTCACCCGTGTGCAGGAACTCACCCGCATGATGGCCGAGTCGGTGAACGACGTGGCCACGGTGCAACGCAACCTGCAGCGCGCGGTCGAAAGCACCGAAGACGGCCTGGTGGCGCAAGCACGCCAGACCCGCGAACTGCAGCGCGACCTGCTGCGCACGCGCATGGTTGAATTTGAAGGCATTTCCGAGCGGCTGTACCGCGTGGTGCGCCAGGCATCCAAAGAAACCGGCAAGCAGGTGCGGCTGGACATCACTGGTGGCCACATTGAAATGGACCGCGGCGTGCTGGACCGCATGACCGCCGCCTTTGAGCACCTGCTGCGCAACAGCGTGGTGCACGGCATTGAATCGCCTGAAGTGCGGCTGGCGGCAGGCAAGGCGGCTGAAGGACGCATCGACATTCGGCTGGCGCAAGAACTCAACGATGTGTCGGTGGTGTTCCACGACGACGGTGCCGGTCTGGACCTGCCGCGCCTGCGCGAAAAAGCCGAGGCCCAGGGTTTTGTGTTGCCCGGTGCCCAGCTCAGTGATGACGCAGCTGCCCAGCTGGTGTTTGCTGCCGGGCTCAGCACCGCGCGCGAGGTCTCCGAGCTGGCTGGGCGCGGCATTGGTATGGATGTGGTGCGCACCGACGTGGTGGCGCTCGGCGGCCGTATTGAAACCCACACCCAGCCGGGCCAGGGCACCAGTTTCAAGCTGGTGCTGCCGCTGACCACCGCTGTCACCCAGGTGGTGATGGTGCGCGCGGGCCCGCTCACGCTGGGTGTGCCGTCGAACCTGGTGGAGTTGGTGCGTCGTGTCAGCAGCGACGAGCTGGCTCAGGCCTACGCCAAGGGCACCCTCACGGTGGGTGGCGAAGAGGTGCCTTTCTACTGGGCCGGTGCGTTGCTGCAGTCGTCGGCACAGTCGCTGGAAGCCCAGGGCCGCACCTTGCCCGTGGTGATTTTCCGAAGCGCCGCCCAGCGGGTGGCCATGCATGTGGACGAGGTGCTGGGCAACCAGGAAGTGGTGGTGAAGAACCTGGGGCCACAGCTGTCGCGTTTGCCGGGCCTGGCGGGTATGTCGGTGCTGGCTTCTGGCGCGGTGGCGCTGATCTACAACCCGGTGGCGCTGGCCACGGTATACGGCGCGCAGGTGCATGAATGGGTGGCCAGCCAGCAGCGCCAAGCACCGCCTGTTGTGGGCGATGCGCAGGCCCCGCTGGACATGGCGGTCAACGCGGTACCGCTGGTGTTGGTGGTGGACGATTCCATCACCATGCGGCGTGTGACGCAGCGTTTGTTGCAACGCGAAGGGTACCGCGTGTCCCTGGCCGCCGACGGTTTGCAGGCGCTCGAGCGCTTGCAGCAAGAGCGGCCCACGGTGGTGCTGTCCGACATTGAAATGCCGCGCATGGATGGCTTCGATCTGGTGCGCAACATCCGAAGCGATCCGCGTCTGTCGGCCTTGCCGGTGATCATGATCACCTCGCGCATTGCCGAGAAGCACCGCGAGCACGCGCGTGAACTCGGCGTGGACCACTACCTGGGCAAGCCGTACTCGGAAGACGAGTTGCTGGCGCTGATTGCGCATTACGCCAAGATCGCCGCCGAAGCCTGAGGGCGCTTCTTGGCATGCCTCTCAGGTTGGAGGGCGCCTCACAACAAAAACCCCGGCATAGCGACCGGGGTTTTTTCATTTCGGCGTTGCCCCCGGTTTTTTGACCACCGCGTAGCGCAGCAGCGTGCGTTCGCGCGCTTCGGCGTGGTCGACCACGGGCGCTGGGTAGTGGGTGCCCAGCACCACGCCGGCTTCGGCCATTTCGATTTCGTTGGCCTTCCAGGGGGCGTGAATGGCGGCATCGGGCAGCGCGGCCAGTTGCGGCAGGTAGCGGCGGATGAACTTGCCGTGCGGGTCAAACTTTTCGCTCTGCGTGACGGGGTTGAAGATGCGGAAGTAGGGCTGGGCGTCGCAACCGCTGGAGCTGGCCCACTGCCAGCCGCCGTTGTTGGCGGCTAGGTCAAAGTCGATCAGGTGTTCGGCGAAATAGCGCTCGCCCCAGCGCCAGTCGATGCCCAGGTCTTTCACCAGAAAACTCGCCACCACCATGCGCAGGCGGTTGTGCATGTAGCCGGTTTGGTTGATCTGCGCCATGGCGGCGTCCACCAGCGGGTAGCCGGTGCGCCCTTCGCACCAGGCGGCAAACAGCGCTTTGCCGTGTTTGCCGTGTTCGAACTTGATGTGGTCGTACTCGGGCTTGAAGGCCTTTTCCACCACATGCGGAAAGTTGGCCAGCACCTGGTGATAGAAATCGCGCCAGATCAGCTCGGACAGCCAGGTGCTGGCGCCGGCCATGCCTTGCAGGTGCATCTGGTAGGCCACAGAGGCCACCTGCCGCACGGAGATGGTGCCAAAGCGCAGGTGCACGCTGAGGTAACTGGGGCCTTTGACGGCGGGGAAGTTGCGGGCTTCGTCGTAGCGGTCGATGCGTTGTACAAAGTCTTCGAACAGCTGGTGGGCGCCGCTTTCACCGGTGGGCATGGGGAGCTGGCTCAGGTTGGTCTTCTCAAACCCGATGTCGCGCAGCGGCGGCACAGGCATTGCCCATTGCGCAGGCACGGCCGCCAGCGACTTGGCGTAGCGCGACACCGGGTAGGGCTTCAGGTGGTAGGGCGTGAGCTGCTTGAACCAGGCGTTTTTGTAGGGCGTGAACACGCCAAAGGCGTGACCGGCTTGGGTCAGCACTTCGCGCCGTTCAAAGATGACGTGGTCTTTGTGGCTGTGAAACAAGATGCCTGCGTGTGCCAGAGCGCCAAAAATGTGGGCGTCGCGCGCCAGCGCGGCGGGCTCATCGTCGTGGTTGGCAAACACCGCCTGCACCTGCAGCTGCTTGGCCAGCGCTGGAATGGTTTTCAGCGCCTGGTCGTTCAGCACGATCAGGCCCACACCTTCTGCGCCGTTCGCACGGCCCAGCGCGCGCAAGTTGGCATCGAGCTCCACCAGCGACTCGCGGATGAACTCCACGCGCCGGTCGGCCCGGGGCAGCGGGTTCAGAATGTCGGTGTCGAACACGAATACGCACCACAGTTGGCGGCACACCTTGAGCGCGTGGTACAGCGCGGCGTTGTCTTGGGCGCGCAGATCGCGCCGGAACCACATCAGCCCTTTGGTGTAGGTGTTCATGCAAGTCAATTGAATGCCGGCACGGCCGTGCGCAGCGGGGTGGGCGGCATAAAATCACCGCATGTCTGCTGATTTTGCCCCCATCAATCTGACCAATCACTTTCTGATTGCGATGCCCGGTCTCAGCGATGAGCTATTTGGCCGCAGCGTGGTGTTCATGTGCGAACACAGCGAACGTGGGGCGCTGGGCCTGGTGATCAACAAACCCAGCGACATTTTGTTACCCCGGCTGTTTGAAAAAGTGGACCTGCCCATGGGCCGCGACGACCTGGCCTTGCAGCCGGTATTTCAAGGCGGCCCGGTGCAGACCGAGCGCGGCTTCGTGCTGCACGAAGCCATTGAAGGCGGCGAGGGCGAGTCGGTTTACGCCTCCACGCTGTCCATTCCCGGCGGCCTTGAAATGACCACCTCCAAAGATGTGCTCGAAGCCATGGCGTCTGGCGCTGGCCCGCGCAAGGTGTTTGTGACGCTGGGCTACGCCTCCTGGGCGCAGGGGCAGCTGGAATCCGAGATCACCGAAAACAGCTGGCTGACCGTAGAGGCCGACCCGAGCGTGATTTTTGACGCGCCCGTGTCCGAGCGCTACGAGCGGGCCATGGCCTTGCTGGGTTTGCAGCCCTGGATGCTGTCGCCCGATGCTGGTCACGCATGATGGCGGTGGATGTTCCGTCCACCTGCCAGCGCTTTCTGGCATTTGACTTTGGCCTCAAACGCACCGGCGTGGCCAGCGGCAACCGCCTGACCAGCACCGCGACGCCGCAGGCCACCATCCAGGCAGTGGGCGATGCCCGGTTTGTGCCCATTGCTGCGCGCATTCAGGAATGGGAGCCCGACGCTTTGGTGGTGGGTGTGCCTTATCACCCCGATGGCGCAGCGCATGAAAACACCGCCCGTGCCTTGAAGTTTGCCCGCCAGCTGCGTGGGCGCCATGGCCTGCCGGTGTTTGAGGTGGACGAGCGCTACAGCACCACCGAAGCCCATGCGCTGGGCGCGAAAGACGCCGACGCCGCCTCGGCCTGCATCATTCTGGAACAGTTTTTGAGGAGTTTGTCTTGACCCAATCGATCCAGCTGGACGCTGAAGCGCTCTACGCCGAGCTCTTGCGTGGCGTGAAAAAGCTTATGGCGGTCACGCCGCAGCCGCTGTATCTGGCGGGTATCACCTCGGGCGGAGCCTGGCTGGCCATGCGTCTGCAAAAAGACCTGGGGCTGGAGGGCGACGCTGGCGTGATTTCATCGAGCATGCACCGCGACGACTTTGCCCAGCGCGGTCTGGCGCTCAGCGCGCAGACCGTGCTGCCATTTGACGTGAACGGAGCCCACGTGCTGCTGGTAGACGATGTGCTCTACACCGGTCGCACCTTGCGGGCCGTGATCAACGAGCTGTTCGACTATGGCCGCCCCGCCAGCGTGAAGCTGGCCGTCTTGGTGGACCGTGGCGGGCGGGAATTGCCCATAGAGGCCAATGTGTGCGCTGCCACACTGAATCTGCCCGAAGACCAGTCGCTTGAACTCGCACGCGAGGAAAGCGGGCGCCTGAGTTTCGTGCTGGAAAGAAAGGAAGCCTGATCGTGCCACGCAATCCCCAGCTCAACAAAAACGGTGAACTCATTCACCTGCTTTCCACCGAAGGCTTGTCGCGCGACATCCTGACCAACATCCTGGACACCGCAGGCAACTTTGTGAGCGTGAGCAGCCGCGAGGTGAAAAAGGTCCCGCTGTTGCGCGGCAAGAGCGTGTTCAACCTGTTTTTTGAAAACAGCACCCGCACCCGCACCACGTTTGAGATTGCCGCCACGCGCCTGAGCGCCGACGTGATCAACCTCGACATTGCGCGGTCGTCCGCCTCCAAAGGCGAGAGCCTGCTGGACACCATCGCCAACCTGAGCGCCATGGCCGCCGACATTTTTGTGGTGCGCCACAGCGAGTCGGGCGCGCCCTACCTGATTGCCCAGCATGTGGCCCCGCATGTGCACGTGGTCAACGCGGGCGACGGTCGCCACGCGCACCCTACACAGGGTCTGCTGGACATGTACACCATCCGGCACTACAAAAAAGACTTCACCCAGCTGTCGGTGGCCATCGTCGGTGACGTGCTGCACTCCCGCGTGGCGCGCTCAGACATCCACGCGCTGACCACGCTGGGCTGCCCGGACGTGCGCGTGGTCGGCCCGCGCACCCTGGTGCCGAGCGATATGTCGCACATGGGGGTGCGTGTGTGCCACACGCTCGAAGAAGGCATCAAAGACTGCGACGTGGTGATTACGCTGCGGCTGCAAAACGAGCGCATGAGCGGTGCGCTGCTGCCGTCCAGCCAGGAATACTTCAAGAGCTTTGGCCTCACGCCCGAGCGCCTGCGCTGGGCCAAGCCCGATGCCATCGTCATGCACCCGGGCCCGATCAACCGGGGCGTGGAGATCGATTCGGCCGTGGTGGATGGCCCGCAGAGCGTCATCTTGCCGCAGGTCACGTTTGGCATTGCGGTGCGCATGGCGGTGATGGGGATCGTGGCCAGTCACGACGCATGAATATGACCAACCCCACGCTCCACCGCTGCGCGCGTCGCTGCCCCCCGAGGGGTCGGGCCTTGCTTGGGGCGGCCCTGCGCTGTGGCAGCATACTTTCAGAGAGAGCGTTCAACCTATGAAAATCCTGATCCAAAACGGCCGCGTCATGGACCCGGCCACCGGGCGCGACGAGCAGGCCGACGTGGCGATTGCCGCTGGGCGCATCATCGCTATTGGCCAGGTCACGCCCGACTTCCAGCCCAACCGCACCATCGATGCCGGTGGCTGCGTGGTGGCGCCAGGCCTGGTGGACTTGTCGGTGCGTTTGCGTGAGCCCGGCCAGGAACACGCCGGCATGCTGGAGAGCGAAATGGCCGCTGCCGTGGCCGGTGGCGTCACGTCGCTGGTGTGCCCGCCCGACACCGACCCGGTGTTGGACGAACCCGGCCTGGTGGACATGCTCAAGTTCCGTGCCGAAAAACTGCACCTGGCGCGTGTGTTTCCGCTGGGCGCGCTCACGCGCGGGCTCAAGGGCGAGGTGCTGACCGAAATGGCCGAGCTCACCGAGTCCGGCTGCATTGGTTTCGGCCAAGCCGAGGTGCCCATCGTCAATGTGCAGGTGCTGCAGCGCGCCCTGCAGTACGCCGCCACTTTTGGCTACACCGTGTGGCTGCGCCCGCAAGATTTCTGGCTCGGCAAGGGTGTGGCCGCCAGCGGGCCGCTGGCCACGCGGCTGGGTTTATCGGGCATTCCGGCGGCGGCCGAAACCATTGCGCTGCACACGCTGTTTGAACTCATGCGCGCCGTGCAAGGCAAGCCTGCGGGTAGCCCGGGCGCGCGGGTGCACCTGTGCCGCATCAGCAGCGCGGGCGGGTTGGCCCTGGTGCGTCAGGCCAAGGCCGAAGGCTTGCCCGTGACCTGCGATGTGAGCGTGCACAACCTGCACCTGATCGACGTGGACATCGGCTTTTACGACAGCCGGCTGCGCCTGCAGCCCCCGGTGCGCCAGCAGCGCGACCGCGATGCTCTGCGTGCCGGCCTGGCCGACGGCACCATCGACGCCCTGGTGTCGGACCACAACCCAGTGGACAGCGACGCCAAGATTCTCCCCTTTGCCGAAGCTGAGCCCGGCGCCACGGCGGTCGAGTTGTTGCTGGGCCTTGCGTGCAAATGGGCGCAGCAAGACGGCCGCAGCCTCATGCAGGCGCTGGCTGTGCTCACCAGCGGGCCGCAGGCCGTGCTGGGTGCGAGCCTGGGCACGTTGCAGGCCAGCGTGGGGCGGCTGGCGGTGGGTGGTGTGGCCGATTTGTGTGTGTTTGACCCCAGCCAGGGCTGGACGGTGCAGCGCAGCGCGCTGCGCAGCCAGGGCAAACACACGCCATTTGAAGGGCACGAGATGCCGGTGTCGGTGCGTGCCACGCTGGTGGGTGGGCAACTGGCCCACCAGGCTGCGGGCACCGAACAGGCGGCCACCGCGTGAGCCGTTTGCGCGCCACGGGTCGCGCGGTGCGGGCGCTGGGCCACGTGGTGCGCGGTCTGTGGATCATCCGCAGCGAGTTCGCCCAGCTCACGCCCGCCCAAACCCATCTGCACGTGCGAGAGTGGTCGCGCCAGATGCTGCACATCATGGGTGTGGCACTGGTGGTGCGCGGCACCCCGCCCGGCGAAGGCCCGGCACTGCTGGTGGCCAACCACGTGTCGTGGCTCGATATTTTGGTGATGAATGCCGCTCAGCCGGCCCGCTTTGTGTCCAAGGCCGACGTGAAGCGCTGGCCCGTGCTGGGCGCGCTGATCACCGGCGCCGGCACGCTCTACATTGAACGCGAAAGCCGCCGCGATGCCATGCGCGTGGTGCACCACATGGCCGAGCGGCTGCAGGCGCACGACACCCTTGCCGTGTTTCCGGAAGGCACCACCGGCGACGGCCGCACGCTGCTGCCGTTTCATGCCAACCTGTTTCAGGCCGCCATCAAGGTCCACGCACCGGTTGTGCCGGTGGCGCTGCGGTTTGTGGACGGCGCCAGCGGTCAGCGCAGCGACGCCCCGGTGTTCATTGGCGACACCACGCTGATCGCTTCCATCTGGACCACCCTGCGCGCCAGTGGCCTGCATGCCATGGTGGCCTATGGCGAGCCGCAAACCCACAACGGCCGTGACCGCCGGGCCTGGGCGCAAGACCTGCGCAACGAGGTGGACCGGCTGCTGCAGCACGACCCGCCACCGCGCTGAGCCCACGAGGCCCAGTTGCTCAAGCCTTCATGCGCTGGAGCATCAGTTCGGTGTTGGCCTTACGGTCCGCGCCCACTTGCTGCACCGTGGGTCGCTCGCCCAAGCGTTTCAGATAGTCGCGCACCGGCAGCTCGGCCAGGAAGTCGCGGCCGTAGACGATTTTGGTGGCGCTGCTCACCAGTGGCAGGTGCACCAGTGCGGCGCAGTCGGCCAAGGTGAAGGTGTCGCCCGCAATGAAGGGTGAAAACCGGGTCAGTTTGGCGAAGGCCGCCACGTTTTTCTCCAGCTGCTGGCCCGTCTTTTCCTTGGCGCTGTCGCTCACCTTGCCACCAAAAAAGGCCTCGGGGTACAGGTTGCGCGCGACCAGTTCCAGGTGCAGTTCCAGGTAGCGCAGCAGTTCGCGCACCTTGGCGGCGGCAAACGGGTCGGCCGGCAGCAGCGGATGCTGCGGGTACTTGGCCTCCATGTATTCCAGCATCACCGTGGACTCGCACAGCGTGCCCTCGTCGGTTTTTAGGTAGGGCACCTTGCCCAGGGGGCTGGCGGCTGTGTCGGTCTGGCCGACCCAGGCCAGCTCTTCTTCAAACGGCACGCCTTTTTCGAGCAGGGCAAGTTTGACCTTGTTGTAGTAGTTGCTGGCCGCGAAGCCGCAGAGTGTGAGCATCGGTTGTCTCCGTTGGTTGGTTGGGTCGGTGGATGGGTTGCGTGATGGTAGTGCTGGCCCGGCGGGTGCAGCCGTCGCGCAGGCAACACGGCCCGCAGGGCTTGCAAAAAGGCGCACGCTGATACACTGTATTGATGTCTTTGACCCGCGTTCACCGCCGATTCACCACCTGGCTGGCCATGCTGGCCATGGTGTTGAGCGCATTGGCGCCTACGCTGGCGCAGGCGGTGGTGGCCTCGTCTGGCGGCGCCCAATGGGTCGAGGTGTGCAGCACCAGCGGCATGGTGTGGGTCAAGGCCGACACCGGTGTAAACGCCGCAGACCCGCAGAACAGCGGGCACAGTGCGCCGGTGTCTGACGCCGCCCAGCACTGCGCCTGGTGCAGCCTGCACGGTGGCGCTGCAGGCCTGCCGCCGTCGGCTGGCGTGGCCGTTCCACAGCCGCGCCAGATGGAGCGCCCCCCTGCCTTTTTCTATGCAGCCTCGTTGGCGGGTGTCTGGGCTGTGGCCCACGCCCGTGCGCCTCCTCTCGCCGCCTGAAATCACCACGGTCGCACACCCCTGCGGGTGCTGCGTGTGTTTCACGATTTTCAGGAGGCCCCATGCCTCATGGCCTTTCTAGGAGCCTGCGCGGCAGAGGCGCATTGGCTGCAACGGATGGGGAAAAGTCCCACTTCGTCCCTGTTTTTCCGGCTGTGGCAACGGCCACCGTCCTCAAAAGCAGGGCCAAATGGGGCGCTTTTCCTGCCCGTTTCGCTCTCATGCCATTTGCCGCGCAGGCTCCTGGGGCGCCGTTGGCGCAAACAGATGGCTGACGATGGCGCCTTGGAGGTCAAAAAGTGGCTCGCAGAAAAGACCTGCTGAGTTGCTTCGTCCCCCTTCCCTTTCCCTTTCCCTTTCCCTTTCCCTTTCCCTTTCCCTTTCCCTTTCTTTTTTCCATTGCAATAGGAGTCCCCATGAAAAAACTGCTCATCACCACCTTGCTCGCCGTTACCGCCAGCGCCTGGGCCCAGACCACCGTCAAGGTGGAAGACGCCTGGGTGCGCGGCACCGTCTCCACCCAGAAAGCCACGGGCGCCTTCATGCGCCTGACGCCATCGGCCAACGCCCGCCTGGTGGCGGCACAGTCGCCTGTGGCCGGCGTGGTTGAAATCCATGAAATGGCGATGGAAAACGACGTGATGAAAATGCGTCAGGTTCCCGGTCTGGACTTGGCCGCAGGCCGCGCCCTGGAGCTCAAGCCGGGCGGCTACCACGTGATGCTGATGGACCTGAAGCAGCAAGTGAAGGGCGGCGACAGCGTGCCGCTCACGCTGGTTTTTGAAGACGCTGGCAAGAAGCGCTTCACGCAAGAGATCCAGGTACCCGTGACCGCGTTGGGTGGCGGCAATGGCCCCGCGCCCATGAAGCACGACATGGGCCACGGCAGCCACAAGCATTGAACGCACTGCTCGGTGCCTTTGTTGGCATTGGACAGGCTTCTCTCCGTGCAAAAAAACTTACCTGGCGATGCCGCCATGCCGGTGGTTGGGCTGGGGCCGCTCACCCTGCGGCGATCGAATGTTGTTTGTCCTGATCTGCTGACGCACGCATGTCTTCCCCATTGATGCGCACCTTGACGCGCGGCCTGCTGGCCGCGATGCTGCTCGCCGTGCTGGCGCCCGCGCTCTCGCGCGCGTTGGCCAGCACGCGGGGGGCCGGCGACTGGGTCGAGGTTTGCAGCGCTCAGGGCATGCACTGGGTGCAGCTGGCCGATCAAGGTGCGCTGACCGAACCGGGTCACACAGACGATGTGCAGCATGCGCTGGACCATTGCGGGCATTGCGCCCTGGCGGCGGAGCGCTTTGCCCCGCTGCTGCCCAGCTTGCCCGCCGTGCCGGCAGGCGATGCTGTGTGGGCCACTCCTGCCTACTTGGCCGCTGCGCGGACTGTGCTGAACGCGCTCAGCCCAGGCGCCCGTGGCCCCCCGCTGCTGGGCTGAACCTTCGTTGCGACCCCGCTTGGGTTCGCAGGTTCAGTGGCCTGGCATCCATGCCGGCCCCGTCTCAGGAGCAATGCATGACATCGGTGTTTTCTTCCGTCGAGCTGGTTTGTGCCAGCCAGCAATCTGTTTTTGTGGCCGGTGAATTCGGCCCGGTTTGGCGCGTGGTTCAAGGCATGGTGCGACTGGATCGCCACAGTGGCCCGTTTTGTCAGCCGGTGCAGTTGGCTCTGCCCGGTGACCTGATCGGTACCGAGTCGCTGTGTGACCAGCCCTACCAACTCGGCGCCAGCGCCTTTACGCCCTGCCAGCTGGAGGTTGTGCCCCGTGCACCCGACGGCTTGCCCCAGCCATTGCTGCAGCAGGCCCTGCTGCAGCACTTGCACCGCAGCCAGGACATGGCGCAGCTGCGCACCGGAAGCGTGTTGCAGCGGCTGGCTCACCTGCTGGCGCTCATGGGGCTGGACCTGACCGCGCTTGACCACGCCCAGTCCGGTGAAGCGGATGTGATCCGACAGGCCCTGCCAGCGCTGCGCGAGGTGGCGCTGCTGGTGGACGCCAAGACCGAAACGGTGTGCCGTGCGCTCGCGCAACTGCTGCCCCCACGCAGCCGCAAGGGCCGACCGGTCCGCGCTGTGCGCGAGTGGTCAGCCGCTGCACCGGGCCGCCTGGCCAGTGCATGGGCTGCCAACGTGGCACCCCTCGGGGCGGCGGCGTGAACAGGCGCCTCATGGTGCTGGGTCTGTTGGGCTTTGGGCTCATTGCGCCTGTTGGAGCACATGACTTCAAGGCGGGCGAATTGCGCGTCGACCATCCCTACGCCACACCCACCGCACCGGGCTTGAAGACCGGTGCGGTGTATTTCAGGACCATCAAAAACCGGGGTGCACAGAACGACCGCCTGCTCTCGGCCAGCACACCCGTGGCGGCTCGGGTGGAAATTCACCGCATGCAAACCGATGGCGACGTGATGCGCATGCGCGCGGTCGATACGGTGGATTTGCCCGCCAAGTCCGAGGTAAAGCTGCGCCACGGCGCCCAAGATGGACACCACCTGATGCTGTGGGACCTGAAAGCACCCCTGAAGGATGGCGATCGCTTTCCAGTCAAGCTGCGCTTTGAGCGGGCCGGTGTGCACGAGGTGATGGTCTGGGTGCAGACGCCAAGGCGAAGTGGCGCAGCCTCTCCAGCGGGCGAACACAAGCACTGAGGGATGCAGTCTTTGCGCCTTTTGCGCATGCCGGCGACCCAGGTACGGCGCTGGTTGCGCCTGCTTTGGCTGTGCGCGCTGTTTTCTGCACTGCACGGCACTTTGGGCGCGTGGGTGGTGCCGGTGTGGGCGGGGCAGGCTGCGGTGCAAATTTGCACGCCGCAGGGCATGCAATGGGTGGTGCTGGATGAGCACGCGCCGGATGCCCCTGCTGAACCCGCTGTACCAGGTTGGGTGCAGCCTTGTGTGTGGGCCTGCGCGCACCTGGCCCTGGTTTCTCAACCGCCCGCGCTGCGCCATGGCGCGCCCCAGCCTGCCGACCGCTTGTGCATGGGACGCCAGTCCACCAACCCCCCCAGCGACCGCGCCGAGCGGGTGCTGCTGATGGCCCCCATGCGGGCACCGCCGCGGACTTGAAGCCTGGCGACTTGTTGCGCCGGCCTTTTCCCCTTTCTCTTTCTATCTCCCCGTCCATTTCCCTCCGTTGGGCCGCTTGCCAGCGCGCTGGCGTGCGCCTGGGCGGTTCGCGTTCGATGTATTTTTTTGAAAGATGTCCATGAAAAACACGTTTTCCTTGTTGGCCGCCGCTTTGGCTGGCGCGGGACTTTTGTCTGCTTGCGGTGGCGGCGATGCCGTGCCGTCTGGCCCGCAAGCCGTTGCGATTGAATTTGCCACCGTGGCGGGCAGCACAGCCGTGTCTTGTGCCACCGCGTCCATTGCCGACCTGGGCACCACCAACGCCAATGGCCGTTTGCGCGATGCACGCTTCTACGTCAGCAACTTGGCCCTGATTCGGGCCGACGGTGTGGAAGTGCCCGTGACCCTGCCCGCCAACAACAACTGGAACGCCACTGTGGGCACAGATCGCGTCACGCTGATCGACCTGGAAGACAAAACTGGCGCTTGCAATGGAACCACGGATACCAATCCCAGCGTCAAAGGCATGGTGCCTGTGGGCAACTATGTGGGCGTGACCATGGCGCTGGGCGTGCCGTTCGCACTGAACCACACCGACCAGACGGCGGCCTTGGACAAAACCCCTGCCGTCATCAACAACGCCGTCCATCCCGGCATGGCTTGGGCTTGGGCGGGTGGCCGCAAGTTTGCCAAGATCGAGCTGACCGATGTGCTGGCCGATGCCGCTGCCGACACAGCTGGCAAGTGGGCCGCATCGGTGTTCAACATGCATTTGGGTTCCACCAACTGCACGGGCACCAACCCGTCAGCGGGTTGGGTGGACACGTGCAGCGAACCCAACCGGGCCACTGTTCGCTTTGCGGCCTTCAACCCCGAGACGCAAAAAATCAACGTCGATGTGCGTGCGCTATTGGCCGAGAACGATGCCACCCAAAACGTGTCTGGCCCCACGGGCTGCATGTCTGGCCTGACCGACTTTGAATGCACGGGCGTGTTCAAGGCGCTGCAAATCGGCTTCGACGGCGCGGCAGCAGCAGGTGCTGCCTTCACCATTGGCAAGGTGGGTGATGCCAGCAACTACGGTCTGCCCATTGCGGGTGGTGCGGCCCAAACGGTGTTCAAGGTGGCCGCCAAATGAAAAACGGGCAGCGTTTGATTCACACGCTGCTCGGCCTGGCGGGCCTCACTGCTGCGCTGGCAGCGGCGACGCTCACTGGTTGTGGAGGCGGCGGTACCACCGTGGTGGATACCACCCTGGGGGGTGGCCAACCGGGTGCATGGGCCTGGGCGCTGCCCAGTGGCTTCCCGGCGCCTCGGGTGCCCGAAAGCAACCCCATGAGCGAAGCCAAGGCAGAGCTGGGGCGGTTTTTGTTTTACGACAAGCGTCTGTCGGGCAATGGCACCCAGGCATGCGCCAGTTGTCACCACCAAAGCAAGGCTTTCACCGACGGGCTGACCGTGTCACGCGGCTCCACCGGCGAGTTGCACCCCCGCAACGCGCAAAGCCTGGCCAATGCGGCCTACCACCCCACGCTGACCTGGGTCAACCCCTCGCTGCTGAGCCTGGAGGCCCAATTGCAGGTGCCTTTGTTTGGCGAGAACCCGGTGGAAATGGGCATTAACGACCACAACCAGGCCGAGGTGCTGGGGCGCATCAACGCAGACCCGCGTTACCAGGCTATGTTCGCCGCGGCTTTTCCGTCTGAGGCTGGTGCGCTGTCGTGGGGCAACATCGGGCGGGCCATTTCGGCGTTTCAGCGCACGCTGATGTCGGGCAACAGCAAGTTTGACCGCAGCCAGCGGGGGCAGGAAACCCTGACCGCTGCCGAGCAACGCGGCCAGACCCTGTTTTTTGGCGAAAAGGCCGAATGCTTTCACTGCCACGCGGGCTTCAACTTCAACGACCAGGTGGTGCATGCGTCTACCCAGGTGCTGGACACCCCGTTTCACAACACCGGGCTGTACAACATTGGGGGAACTGGCAATTTTCCCGAGGGCAATCAGGGCTTGTTCGAGTTCACCAACAAGCCCGGCGACCGGGGTCTGTTCCGGGCGCCGAGTTTGCGCAACATCGAGGTGACCGCGCCCTACATGCACGACGGTAGCGTCCAGACGCTGGACGATGTGCTCGACTTTTACGCTGCAGGCGGTCGCCACATCACCAGCGGCCCGCACGCGGGTGATGGCCGCCAGAACCCCAACAAGAGCGACCTGATCACGCTGATCAACCTGGATGCCCGGGAGCGCGCCGACATCGTCGCCTTCCTCAAAACCCTGACCGACCATGACTTCATTCACAACCCCAAGTTCTCTGATCCGTTCGCCAAACCTTGAGGCCATAGGTCTGCCTGCCGCGCGGGGCGCCTTGCTGGCCGGGCTGTTGGTGTGTGCCTGCCCGGTCTTTGCGCACGGTGAGGCCGATGATGTCTTGCCCGCCGAACCTGGCGTGGTGTTTGAAGCCGTTGCCGCCGTGCGCTACCTGAGCGCTGACGCGGTGCTGCCATCCGCACGCCTGGCTGGCCATTTGCTGCAGGGCGATGCCGGACCGGCGCTGCGTGGCACGCAGTTGGAGCACGCAACGGTGGGTCTGGCGGCGAGGCTCGACGACACCTGGGGCGCTCAACTGGTGCTGGGCAAGCACGGCAGCGATGTGGCTCATGTGGAGGCGGCCTGGCTTCAGGCACGACGCGACACCGATGATGCTGTGTGGTTGCTCAGCGCCGGTCGACAACAACCCGCCATGGGTGCTGTGTTGGGCGGTGCGGGTCATCTGGACCGCTTCGGCCTCGTTCCGCTGGCCGCTCGCATGGCCGTCAACGGCCAGTGGATCGACGACGGACTGCAGCTGGGCTGGCGCCGTGACGTGGGCACATCCACTTGGCACGTGGATGCCGGGCTGTGGCGCGGCCAGGTTTTTCCGGGGGCCGCACACGGAGGCGTGGTTCCCAGTTTGCATGCAGGCTGGACGCACGGCCCTTGGGCGGTGAATGCTGTGGCCGCTCGTTTCGAGCTCCAAGGGCGTGGCAGCGCAATCGGCGGCACGGCTGAGCACAGCCACAGCGCGCCGGTGTGCGACGCCGCGTTAAGCCAAGTGGCGTGTTTCAGTGGCCGAAGCCAGTTGGCAGCAGCCAGCTGGCGCTGGCGTGGCCTGGATGCCCAGCAACCCTGGCCCGTGACCCTGACCGCTGCTGGCTGGCTTCGGCATGAGACGGGTGTTATCGAATCGGCCAACGGACTGGCTGACTACCGAGGGAGCAACCGAGGGGGCTGGCTGGAGGCGCTGTGGCATGTGCGTCCCCGGTGGGAACTGGGTTGGCGCGGCGAGCGCTTGAGTGCTTCGCACCGGCTGAACGGAGCTGGCGCCAGCCTGTTGGCCAGCGAAACGCAGCTCAACACGTACGCGCCATCCAGCCGCCACACCTTGATGTTGGGCTACAGCCCGACGGATTGGGCCGACATTCGTCTGGAGGCTGGCCGCGAATCGGTGGCCGGAACCCGTGTGTCGTTTGCCGCCTTGCGGCTGGTTCTCAAGCACGCCACCCTGCCTGTCGGCGCCCGTTGACGCAGAAACAGCAGCAGTGGACAGGCGTTGAAAATCGACCGCGACAGCGCCGCATCTGATGGCCAGCCGTCAATGCCCTATCAGGTCGGCCGGAGGGCGCACCACACCTGGGGCTGGCGCCGAGGTGGCGCTGGCCCCGCGCGCAAACGTGACCACGTGGTCCACCTCGGCGCGAATGCCGATCCATTCGCCCACCGCGTGGTTGTGGTGCGATGGCACGTGGGTCATCAGCGTTTCGCCGCTGGTCAACCGCAGGGTGTAGAGAAATTCAGAGCCGCGAAACGCCTTGCGGATGATCTGCGCCTTCACCGGCGCGTGGTCGTCGTGCACGATGTCATCGGCCCGCAACAGCACGTCGCACAGGCCCGCCTCGTAGGCGCTGGGCAGCGGGCATTCGTCCACATCTTGTAGGGCACCCAGCGGCGTCTGCACCGAAACTTCGTTGCCCACCAGCCGTATTTGCGCGGGTGCAAACACGCCGTGGCCAATGAATTCGGCCACGAAGCGGGTGGCCGGGCGGTGGTAGAGCGCGTAAGCGTCGTCCCACTGGTGCAGGTGGCCTTCGTGCATGACGCCGATCACATCCCCAATGGCAAACGCTTCCAGTTGGTCGTGGGTGACAAACAGCGCTGTGGCCCCGGCGGCTTTCAAAATGGCCCGCACCTCGTGGGCCAGGCGCTCGCGCAGGTCCACGTCCAGGTTGGAAAACGGTTCGTCCAGCAACAGCAGGCGCGGGTTGGGCGCCAGCGCACGGGCCAGGGCCACGCGCTGCTGCTGCCCACCCGACAGCTCGTGCGGAAAACGGGCCTGCATACCGTCCAAGCCCACCAGCTTGAGCACTTCGGCCACCCGGTGGTCGCGCTCGGCGCGGGGCAGGCGGTGGATGCCAAAGGCCACGTTGCGGCCCACATCAAGGTGGGGGAACAGCGCGTAGTCTTGAAACACCATGCCAATGCGGCGTTCTTCGGCGGGCATGTGGTGCTGGCCGTCGCTCACGGTTTCGCCTTGCAGCGTGATGCTGCCGCTGCTGGCGCGTTCCAGCCCGGCCACGGCGCGCAGCAGGGTGGTTTTGCCGCAGCCCGACGGGCCAATGAGCACGCCAATGTCGCCTGCGCGCAGCCCCAACGACACGCCATCCACCGCCGCTTGCGGCTGACCGGGGTATTGCACGCTGAGGTGGGAGACGTTCAGGAACATGGGTCTTATTGTAGATAACTACAATTCTCATTTGTGTTGATGTGGGTCAACCGCCTTCCAGCGCCCTGTTGGTTGGTGGCCTGCCCGCACCGGCGGTCACTTACTCACTCCCTATTGCCCATGCTGCGCTGGTTGGCTCTGGCTTCTTTGATGCTGTTTGCGCTGGTGCTCACGCTGCCGGTGCTGTCGCTGGGCGGGTCGTGGCTGCAGTTTGACGCTGCCGCCCGCGACGTGCTGAGCCAGATGGCGCAAACCGTGCTGCCCGAGTACGCACTCACCACCGTGCTGCTGTGCCTGAGCGTGGCGGCGGGCGTGGCCGTGGTGGGCATGGGCACGGCCAGCGCGGTCACGCTGTTTGACTTCCCTGGCCGGCGCATTTTTGAATGGGCGCTGCTGCTGCCCTTGGCCATGCCGGCCTATGTGGTGGCCTACGCCTACACCGACTTTCTGCAGTTCAGTGGGCCGCTGCAGGTGGGGCTGCGAGACGCGTTCGGCTGGCGCGGGCGCGTGTTTCCTGAAATTCGCAACACGCCCGGCGCGGTCTGGGTGTTCACCTTTTCGCTCTATCCCTATGTGTACCTGCTGGCCCGCACCGCGCTGACCGAGCGCGCCGCGCAGCTGATGGAGGCGGCGCGCCTGCTGGGTGCGCCGCTGTCGCGCCGCATCCGCGAGGTGGCCTTGCCGCTGGCGCGCCCGGCCGTGGCGGCGGGCGTGGCGCTGGCGCTCATGGAAACCCTGGCCGACTTTGGTGTGGCCAGCTACTTCGGCATCCAGACCTTCACCGCTGGTATTTACAAAGCCTGGCTGGCCATGGACAACCGGGCCGCGGCCGCCCAGCTGGCCACCATGCTGTTGGCCACCGTGGCGCTGTTGCTGTGGCTGGAGCACCGGGCACAGAAGCGCATGCGTTTTGCTTCCTTGCGCGGCCAGCGCGCGGGCAGCTCCGAAGCCCAGCCGGTGCGCTTGCATGGCGGGCGTGCCACGCTGGCGGTGTTGGTGTGTGTGCTGCCGATCCTGTTTGGTTTTGTGCTGCCGGTGCTCTTCATGCTGCGCCCGCTCATCGGTGGCTGGGACGATCTGCCCTGGACCGCCTTTGTGCAGTGGTCGCGCAACAGCGTGTGGCTGGCCGGGCTCAGCGCGGCACTGGCCACCGCACTGGCGCTGGCGCTGGCGTTTGCGGTGCGTGCGCGCCCTGGCGCAGTCACCCGCGGTGTGGTGCAGCTGGCCAGCCTGGGCTACGCGGTGCCGGGCGCGGTGATTGTGGTGGGCATCTTGTTGCCGGTGGGCTGGGTGCAAATGGTGCGGCCCGAGTCCAGCGTGGGCTACTGGATCACGGCCACGGCGCTGGGCATTGTGTGGGCCTATCTGGTGCGTTTCACGGCGGTGGCCTTGCAGTCGGTGCAAAGCGGTTACGCGCGCATACCGGCCAGCCTGGACGATTCAGCCCGCATGCTGGGCACCACCGGTTTCGGCCTGGCGGCCCGCGTGCACTGGCCGCTGCTCAGACGCTCCACCGCCGCCGCCGCGCTGCTGGTGTTTGTGGACGTGATGAAGGAACTGCCCGCCACGCTGGTGCTGCGCCCGTTCAACAGCGACACCCTCGCCGTGGTGACCTACCAACTGGCGCGCGACGAGCGCCTGGGCGAAGCCGCGCTGCCCGCGCTCACCTTGGTGCTGGTGGGTCTGGTACCTGTGATGCTGCTGAGCCGCACGCTGCGCCAGCGCGCATAGGCGCTGCGCGCTTTGACATGGGCCTGTGCGCCGCTGTTCAGCGAATGTCTTCGATGGACAAACGTTTTTCGGTCACCACCGGTGTGATCAGACCGTAGCCCTGGTTTTGCCAGTGCACCAGCTCGGTCATGGCCGAGGGGGTCACTTCCACAAAGGGTTGCATGTCGGCCAGGGTGTAGCCAAAGTCTTGCAGCGCCAGCCCGCACACCTTGAATTTCACGCCCTGGTCGGCGTAGTAGCGCATGCGCTGCACCACCTCTTCGTATTTTTCCTCGTTCTTCTTCGCCACCGTCACCAGCTCGGTGCCGTGCAGCACCACGATCACGCTCATGTCCTCGTTGAACAAACTGTAGGGCGCTTCGGTCAGCGGGTTCATGAACGAGCGAATCCAGTACAAGGCCGCACCCATCTTGGCTGGGTTGTCCAGGTAGATGTCAAACAAGGCCTTGGGGTTTTTGTAAGGCGTTTGCACAAATTGGGCTTGCGCTTGCGCGCTGGGCGCCAACACTGCCATGCCGGCAATGGCTGCTAGGCAGCAAACGAGGGCTGTGGACTGGCGAAAACGGCGGGGAGGGGCGGTGTGCATGCGGTGTCTCCCAGTGGACCCTTGCGGGTCGAATGTGGACCAACAGCAACCAAAAAGGCCGCTGCAGGGCGCGTAAATGCTGGGGTTTGGTTTGATCGGTGCAAAATGTACCCCCAAATGTACCCCCAGACCTTCAAGGATACCCCGTGAAACTGACCGATGCAAAGTTGCGAACCCTGACCGACCCCGGCAAACACTTTGACGGCGGCGGGCTTTACCTGGAACTGACCAAGGCGGGCGGCCGGTACTGGCGCATGAAATACCGCCACGGGGGCAAGGAAAAGCTCCTGGCCCTGGGGGTGTACCCGGCTGTGACCCTCAAGGCCGCCCGCGATGCGGCGGGAGAGGCCCGCACGGCGCTGCAGGCGGGCGACGATCCGGGGGCGCTGCGCAAGGCGGACAAGGTGAAGGCCGCTTACGAATCCGCAAACACCTTTGAAGCTGTGGCGCGTGACTGGCTGGCGCACCAGTCGGGCCGCTGGGCAAGCGTCACCAGTGACAGGGTGCGGGCTTCGCTTGAGGGTCACATTTTCCCGGCGCTGGGTGCCCGCCCCCTGGCCAGCATCCGGCCCGGTGAAGTTATGGCCGCCATCAAGGCTGTTGAGGCCAGCGGCGCAACCGACCAAGCGGCGCGGGTGCTGCAGCGCGTGAAGGCGATTTACCGATGGGCTGTGACACATGAGCGCATCGAATCGAATCCCATGCTTGACCTGGTGCCATCGGAAATTCTCAAGCCCCGACAGGTGAACCACCGGCCCGCCCTGTCTGATCGTGAGTTGCCCGAGTTCCTGCGCAAGTTGGAAGCCTATGAAGGCGACGCCCACACCGTGCGGGCCTTGCGCCTGTTGATGCTGACCTCCACCCGCCCCGGTGAAGTGCGCGGCGCGTGCTGGGCAGAGTTCGACCTTGAGGCCGCGCTATGGACCATCCCAGCCGAGCGCATGAAGATGCGCACCGAACACCGCGTGCCCCTGTCCCGGCAAGCTGTTGAGGTGCTGCGCATCATGCAACCCCTGAGCGGTGGGCGGGAGCTGGTGTTTCCTTCCCCCTACTACCCCGGCAAGTCCCTGAGCGAAAACACGTTCAATTCGGCCATGGCCCGCATGGGCTACAAAGGCAGCGCCACGGCGCATGGCTTCCGGGCCTTGTTTTCGACCGTGGCCAATGAATGCGGCTGGAACCCTGACGTAATCGAGCGCCAGCTTGCCCACGTTGAACGCAACGGCGTGCGGGCCGCTTACCACCGATCAACCTACATGCAAGACCGCGAAAAGCTGTTGCAGTGGTGGGCGGACTACCTAGACGGCCGCAAGGCGGGCAAGGTGCTGAAAATGCCCAAGCGGGCCGCCTGACGTGAGCGCCCGGCGCTTCCCTTCACCACCATTCCCCGCCAAACCGTGGGGGCAGTGGGGGCAAAACCCAAAAACCCAGCAACGGCGCGGCCTGGCGGTGGGTAGGGCGGTGGGGGCAGGATGGGGGCAGGATGGGGGCAAAGTGGGGGCACTCTTATATGATGAAAAAAATTCATTCATTCACATACAAAAGCCGCCCCATGTTGAGCCCTTCACGGCCTACCTGCTGGCCTGCTGGCCACGCCATCGCGGCCCCGGCTGGGCTGTTTGCCCTGGTGGCTGGCGGTGTTCATACGTGTTCACGTTGCCAGAATTCATATTTCGCCCATACCCGCCCATACCTATAAGCACAGCCCCGAGCGCTTGCGCACTTTGCCGGAATGCAGCGCGATAGGGCTTCCCCTGGTGCCCCCCTTCCGGGCAGGCGAACGGCGCGAAACGGTCCCGACACCCTGGGATATTCTTGCATCCTGTAACGCAACGCTATACACTTTGAATCGTGATCAAGTCATTCCGTCATAAGGGCCTGCAAGCCTATTTCGAGCGGGGCACCAAGGCAGGCATTCAGGCCGCCCACGCGCCCAAGCTGGCCCGCCTGCTGGCGCGGCTTGACGCGGCACACGTGCCCGCCGATATGAACCTGCCCGGCTGGGGGCTGCACCCCTTGCACGGCAACCTGGCCAACCATTGGGCCGTGTCCGTCAACGGCAACTGGCGGATGACTTTTACCTTTGAGGGCACTGACGCGGTGCTACTCGACTATCTCGATTACCACTGACCGACACCGGAGAGCCGCCATGATGAAGAACCCCCCGCACCCCGGCCTGACCTTGCGTGATGACGTGCTGCCCGCCCTGGGCTTGAGCGTGACGCAAGCCGCTGAACAGTTGGGTGTGTCCCGTGTGGCCCTGTCCCGTGTGCTGAACGGGCACGCGGCCGTGTCGCCTGCGCTGGCCTTGCGCCTGGAAGTATGGCTAGGGGTAGGCAATGGCGGCGCGGCCCGGCTGTGGCTGGTGCAACAGGCCGCCTACGACGAATGGCAGGCCCGCCAGTTGCTGAAGGCCGCACCGCTGCGCATACGGCCCGCCCTGGTGCCCGCCTGACCCCATCCCGCCATGCCCAGCGGCGGTGTTTGCTGGGCACAAAAGGCGGCGGGGCCTGGTGGTACGAACACCGGCCCCGCCTGACCACCACCGAAAAGAGGCTTCGACAATGGCTGAACAGACTGTAAACACATCCAACCCGGAACCCTGCGACGTTTACCTAGAGCCGCGACGGGTAGCCCTGCTGACCAATGCTTGCGATGAAATCGAACAGTTGACCCGTGTACTGGGCACGCTGGGCAATTCGATTGATAGCGAGTTGGTGCGCCGAAGTGTTGCGGTGCGCGTGCATGACTTGAATCGAGTGGTTCACGGTGCACTGACTGACTCCGAGGTCAACCCCTTCGACATAAAAAAAGCCGGGGCGACCGTGTACGGCCCGGCCTGGTGGGGTGCGGCTGCATGAGAGCCGAAAGCAGTGCAAACGATGCTTCCTTCTGGCCTGCGTGTGCGCGTGAACCCGGCTTTTTGCCGTGGCTGCACCGGATTGTGATCATTGCGCAAAGCGTGCCGGCCGATATGCCCACTCACTCACTGGAACGCCTGGCCAGTAAGGATGGGCCGGTTCCCCCTGAATGGGGGGTGGCTGCAATCTTCCTCATGGAGCAAACCCGCAAGGGTTGAGAGTGTCGCCACGCCTAGCCCGAGGCTGATCCCCGAGGGCAAAAAGCCGGACACCTTCACCGGCCTGGCGCTGGCACCTTTCGAAGGCCGCACCGGAAGGGTTGCACACATGATCGAAACAGGCCCCGAGCTGTTGCGGCGACGTTGTGCTGAGTTCGAAATCTCAGAGCAAGTAGAGGTGAAGCTATCGCAGCAAGCTAAATTCATTGCGGAGTGGCGTTCAAGCATCTATCCAAACGACTTGACGCCTACACGGCGTGCAAAGGCACTTGCGCGAATCGAAGCCATGGCAAAGAAGCTGGCGGAAGAGATTGAAGGCCTGCCCTTTGGTGATCGACTTGCTTTGGATGGCGCTTACTTTGAGCCGGATAGGCCTGCAATTCTTGATGCGGTGGAAGCTGGTGCAGAACCGGAACAGTTCGACCTTGGGGGCTTCGTGCTGCCCCGCCTGCAACAAGCCGCCGCCCATGTTCAAAAAGGCATTATCGGAGTCGGAAAGGCGGGCGCTCCGCCTATGACCGAGCGACAAGCGGACTTCATACGCTGCATCGCTCAAAGCCTTAAGCCTGCCGGTGTTGCGCCCTCAAACTCCGGGCGCTTCCGCGACCTATGTGATGCTGTCTTTCTGGCGGGGGGAATGACTCTGCCAGATAGAGCCCTGAGGCTCTTCATGAAGGAAATCCGCCCATGGCTCAAAGCTGACGGCTACTGTCTCTAGCCCGACCAGAGCGCCTTATCCATGTACGAAATCGAGCCATGCTTCAGGCGATTTTGTACATAGACACTGCCCGCGCCGTGCTGAATCATCGCGCCCATGTTCAACCAACATGGAGCGTAAGAAGTGCAAACCAACGCAAACGAGCAGCCCCGGAAGCCTGAAAAGTATCTCCGACTACCCGCCGTCGAAACTTTGACAGCATTGCGAAAATCCAGCATTTACGCCGGAATGAAAGCGGGTACCTTCCCCCGCTGTATCCGCCTTTCTGCCCGTGCGGTGGCCTGGCGTGAATCGGACATTGCCACATGGCAAGCCCAGCGCCTGCAAACCGGGGGGCAATGATGCACGGCCCCGATGAAAAACAGCGGCTGTTGCAGGAGGCCCGCAAGGTGCTGACCGCCCGAGCGCCTGACCCAATATGGAAGCGCACCATCAAGCCCTATCAGGCGCAATTTGGGCGGGTGGTGCGGGTCGAACTGACACGCAAGATGCGTATCCGGGTTGTTGATCCGAGAACCGGTGAAACGCTGACTGAAGGCCCGGCCCTTGGGCCGGAAGCCTCATAGGCTGCAAAGGTGGCACCCCCAACCCCGCAACCCGACGACCGCCCCGCCCAAGCCGTGCGGGTTGCTGCCTACCTGGAACAGCACCCGCACAGCACACAAAAGGAAATTGACGCGGTGTGTGACACCGGGTGCATTTCCAAGGTGTTGTCGGACATGCCGCGCCCCGAGCTGTTGGGCATGGGCTACGGCCTGGCCTATGGCTGGCGCACCGTGCCATGCGCGAACGGAAGCCGCACGCGACAGGTGCGCACCTATGTCCTGTTGCACCGCCCACGCACCCAGCCCGATCTATTCACCCCCACATGCCACCAACCAACATCACGCCCGAGCTGATCCGGGCCGCCCTGGCGCACCTACCCGCAAACCTGCAGCGTGACGAATGGGCACGGGTGGGCATGGCCATCAAAAGCGAATACCCAGACGGCACCGGCTTCGACCTGTTCGAGCAATGGAGCGCCAGCGATCCCGACCGATACAACGCCCAAGACACAAAAAGCACCTGGCGCAGCATCAAGGCGGGGGGCGGTGTGGGCATTGCCACGCTGTTGCACCTGGCCAAACAACACGGTTTCACCTTGCCCAAGGGTGCGCAAGCCCCTGAGCCCCCGAGCGCCTATGAACTGGTGCGGCGTGAACGTGAGCGGGCACAGCGCCAGCAAGAAGAAAAAGCCCGCACCGATGCGGCGCACGCGGCTGCAGCCCAGCAAGCGGCGGCGCAATGGCAAGACGCCAGCGAAACCGGCGAAAGCCCTTACCTGGTGCGCAAGGGGGTGCAAGCCTACGGCGTGCGCTTTGCGCCTGGTGGCTGGCTGCTGGTGCCCATGACCGATGCGGCGGGCAAGCTGTGGAACCTGCAGCGCATCGCACCCGCCAAACCTGCAGACGGCGGCCCCGATAAGTTGTTTCTGAAGGGTGGGCGCAAGTCGGGGCTGTGGCACATGGTGGGCACGGTGGCCAGCGACACCACCACCACCACCACCACGGCCGCCCCGCCCGTGCTGCTGGTGGCTGAAGGTGTGGCCACGGCGGCAACATTGCACCAAGCCACCGGGCACCCCGTGGCAGTGGCCTTTGATGCAGGCAACCTGCAGCATGTAGCCCGAGCCCTGCGCAAGCTGTACCCGGCTGCGCTGCTGGTGCTGTGTGGTGATGACGACCGAGACACCGAAGCCGCAACAGGCACCAACCCCGGCCGCGTGAAGGCCACGGCGGCGGCCCGTGCGGTGCATGGCCTGGCGCTGTTCCCCGATGGCTTGCCCGATGGGGGCAGCGACTTCAACGACTTGCACCAGCACCACGGCGGGGCCGCTGGGCTTGAGGCGGTGCGGCGCATTGTGGCGGCGGGGATAGATGCCCACGCAGCCACGCAAGCCGCGCCAGCGAGCCCGGCAAGCCCGGCAAAGGGCAAGGCAAGGCCAGCCCACGGCGGCGGCGCTGGCGGCCCGCCTGACGGCACCAGCGAGCCCCACACCGAAGCCCCGCCCGATTGGGACCGTTTCAGCGTGACCGATGGCGGCGTGTTTTTTCAAGGGGTTGACCGAGACGGCAAACCGACCGCGCCCGAATGGGTGTGCAGCCGTTTGGATGTGCAAGCCCGCACCCGAGATCAAGACGGGCAGGGGTGGGGTTATCTGCTGACCTTTGCCGACCCCGTGGGCAAGCCCAAGCAATGGGCCATGCCCGCCCGCATGTTGTCGGGCGACGGCGGCGAATACCGGGCCGCGCTGCTGGGTATGGGCCTTTGCATTGCCCCCAGCCCACGCGCCCGCAACCTGCTGACGCAGTACATACAAACCCGCCAGCCTGCAGAGTTCGCCACCTGTACAGACCGCATCGGCTGGCATGGCCGGGCCTTTGTGTTGCCACATGAAACCATCGGGGACGAATCGGAGCGGGTTGTTTTCCAGAGTGAGAGCGCCATGGAAAACACCTTCCGAAGCAAGGGCACGCCCGAGCAATGGGCGCAACGCATCGCGGCCCCTTGTGCGGGAAATTCGCGCCTGGTGTTCGCCTTGGCGTGTGCCTTTGCCGGGCCTTTGATGCGCCCGGCTGGCATGGAAAGCGGGGGCTTTCACTTCCGGGGCGACAGTTCAAGCGGCAAGACAACGGCCCTCAAGGTAGCCGCCAGCGTTTACGGCGGGCCTTCCTACCTGCAGCGCTGGCGCACCACCGACAACGCCTTGGAAGCCATCGCGGCGCAGCACTGCGACGGCCTTCTGATCCTGGACGAACTGGCGCAAGTTGACCCCAAGACGGCGGGCGAATGCGCTTACATGCTGGCGAACGAACAGAGCAAGGCACGCGCCACCCGCACGGGCACGCCACGCGCCCGCCTGTCCTGGCGCTTGCTGTTCCTGAGCGCTGGTGAGCTGGGTTTAGCTGACCACATGGCGGAAGGCATGAAGCGAGCCCGCACCGGGCAAGAAGTGCGCATGGCGGACATTCCAGCCGATGCAGGGCAGGGCATGGGCGCTTTTGAGAACCTTCACGACCACGAAGGCGGGTCTAACTTTTCCCGCTACCTGACCGGGCAAGCGGGCAGCGTGTACGGTGCCACCGGCCGCGCCTGGCTGCAGTGGCTGACCGACAACGCGGACACCATCAAGGCCCGCACCCGCGATGCATCCAACGCCCTGGCGCTGCAGATCGTGCCCGAGGCTGCAGGCGGGCAGGTTGAACGGGTGGGCGCACGCTTTGCCCTGGTGGGCGCTGCTGGTGAGCTGGCGACAGCGGCGGGGCTGACAGGCTGGGCACCGGGTGAGAGCGACCGGGCCGCCCGTGAATGCTTTAACGCCTGGCTTGCGGCCCGTGGTGGCATCGGCAACGGTGAAGCGGTGGCCATGCTGCGACAGGTGCGGCGCTTCCTTGAGGCGCACGGTGAAGGCCGCTTCACCTGGTGGCACCGAGCAGCCGACGACCACAACACCAAGACATTGCACCGGGCAGGCTTCCGCCGCATGTTGAACGACAGGGGCGAACCGATCAAGACCAACAGCGACCACGCCACGGACTACGGCGACCGGATGCCATCGGCCATGGGTGAAGGTGTGACGGTGGAATTTTTTGTGCTGGCTGAAACCTTCAAGGGCGAAATTTGCCAAGGCTTCGACCCTCAAGCCGTGGCCCGCGTGCTGCTGGAACATGAATGCTTGACCCCCGACAAGGGCCGGGCCTTTGACTGCAAAGCCCGCTTGCCTGGGCTGGGCAACACCCGCTGTTACCGCATAACGGCCCGAATCTTTGAGCTTGATTTGTGAGCCCCCCAGCCCGAGCCCGTGCAATCCGGGCCGGGTGGGCGGCAGTGGCCACGGCGTGAGCGCCTGGCGGGCCGCCGATGGGCGGCGGTGCGGGAGTTTTTTTCGCGCTGGGTTTGCCTGAGCTGGGGGCACCAGACACCAAACCAAGGGGGTACAAATGGCAGCGATGGGGGTACATCAACCAAGGGCCGGAAGCCTGCGCACGTTGCTGGATTCAGTTGCCCCCACTGCCCCCACTGAAAACGAGTCTGCCCCCAGTGGTAGTGGGGGCAGAATTCTCCAATGGTGACAACGACTTACGAGTGTTTTTCCAGTTTGCCCCCACTGCCCCCACTAAAAAAGAACGAGAGCCGGAAGGAAACAGCGTGAAGGTACTCCCCGGCCTGGCTTGGTGCGGGTGGATTCGGCGGCGCTGGCGGGTAAGTTGCCCGGCCGCTGTAGGGGGGTGATATTGGGTTGCCACCCCCTGTAGGTACTCCCGGCCGGGTTTGCTGTGGGGGTAATTCGGCCCCCTCAGAAAAACGGCTGGCAACGCAAAAAAAGCACCTTAACCCGTTTGCGGGCTTAACTTGTGCCCCTGGTGTGCGAAGCACCCCCCGGTCTAGATTCTTCCTGGCCTGCGCTGGTGCGGGTCATTCGCTGCGCAATGGTGGACTGTTGCACGGGCTTCCCTAGGGGGTGAAGTTGAGTCGCCCGCCTGGCATTGCTGGGTTGCCTGGTGCTGAACATTCGATGCCGAACAAGGGTAAACACTTACGCATCAACAGGGGGCGGGGGGTGAAAAAGTCTAGCCGGGCCGCGCCCTAGACCGCCCGCATACCTTGGTGCGCAACACCGCGTAATTGAGAGGGGGAGGGGGTTGCCCTGGCTGGGGTGTTGGTGGGCGCTGGTGATGTACCCCCAGATTCCAATTTCATACCCCCAGATATACCCCCATGTACCCCCGGATGCTGCTAGACTTTGATGGACGTTAATGCACTGTTAAACCCGCTCCTCATAGGGGAAAACAAAAAAAGCCGGAAGGCTTTGAACCCTTCCGGCTTTGAATGTGGTACCACCAACAGGAATCGAACCTGTATCTAGCGCTTAGGAGGCACTCGTTCTATCCATTGAACTATGGCGGCACGCTTTTTTGCCCGGGTGGTGCCGGGCAAAGGGAGTCGAGATTGTAAAGGCGCGTTGATGCGCTGGACGGCGAGCCTGGGTGCGCGGTCAGTCGTAGCGCACGGTGAAGATCAGGTCGACCGCGTTTTCTTCGCCCGCGCGGGCGCGCAGCGTAAGCCGGCGTGACACGTCATAGAAAATGGAAACGGTTCCCATCGTGCCGGCGAGACTGCGTTCGTAGGCCAGGTAGAGGTCGTTGGAGATGCGTTTGCCCAGCGTGAGTGCTGCCGCTGCGGTGGTGCCGTCGGCGTTGGTGGCCTGGCCCCTAAAGCCGAGTTCGTCCAGGCCGAGTGTGCTGGCCAGCCCGCCTTCGGTGCCGCTGCTGTTGCGGGCCAGCAAGGCCATGGCGGCTTGCTGCAGCACGGCGGCCTCAGCGCCAGCGCCGGTGGCGGGGCGGCCGAGCACCAGCCAGGCGAGTTTTTCGCTATCGGGCAGTTCGGGGTCTGAGAACAGGCGCACCCTTGGGCTTTGGGCGCTGCCGCTGATTTGAACCCCCACGCGCTGCCCGCCGGTGCCTTGCTGGGGGCGCACGGCCAGGATGTCGAGTGTGGGGTCGTCGTAGGGGCCGGTGAAGCGCAGCACACCGGTTTCGATGCTGAGTTGCTGGCCATAGGCACGGTAGGTTCCGCTGACAGCGCGTACTTCACCCAGTACCCTGGGCGCTGGCACGGCCGGTGTGCTGCGCACGCTGAGCTGGCCGCTCAGGCGGGTTTGCAGCCCGCGCCCGCGCACTTCAAATTGGTCTCCCAGGTTCAGGTCGATCAGCACGTCGGGTTGTACCCGCACCGTGTCGGTGCCCTCTGGGGCGCTGAAGGTGCCGCGCACCACCACGTCGCTGCTGAGGGTGGGGGCGAGTTCGTCGGGCAGCACAAAGAGCGCGGCGTCGGTGGTGAGCTGGCCGCGTATTTGCAGACGGGGCCCGGCGAGCTGGGCGTTGAGCTGGCCCGAGAGGGTGAGGCGGCGGTCGGCGCGGTTGGACACGCGCAGCTTGGACGCAGTGGCTTTGAGTTCGATGAATGGCTGGCGCAACAGGCTGCCTTCCACGGCCCGCCACTCGGCGGTGCCGGTGGCTTCCAGCGTACCGCCTTGCGCGGCACCGCGTGGACCTTGCAGGCTGAAGCGTTCGATGGTGACTTTGTCGCCAGCCAGGATGGCGCGCAGTTGGCCGTTGGAGAAAGAAAAGCCGTCCACCACCGAGCGCAGGCCCAGCTCGTCGGCCTTCAGGGTGCCGCTCCACTGGGGCGCGCCGCGTGTGCCGGCCAAGGCGGCGTTGGCCTGCAGGGTGCCACGCATACGCCAGCCGGGCGGCGCCAGTGCCGACCACACGCCCACCTGCGGCAACTGCGCGGTGGCCGTACCGCGCAGGGGGGCGCTGGCGGGCCACCAGTGGTCGAGCGCACCCGCGTCGCTGGTTGCAGCGTTGCGCAGGTTGAGTTCGGTGCTGAGGTCGGCCGAGGCCTGGCCGAGGCGTTCACTGGCCCAGCGCAGGCTGGCCTGCACGGTGCTGCCCTGGGCGCGGAGGCTGAGCTGCGCCTGTTGTATGCCGGCTTGCAGGCGATGGCCGTTGCTGGTTTGGGCACCGTCGGTTTGCACCGTGAGGTCGCCGCGGCTGCGCTGCAGCGAAGCCGACAGGCGCAGCGGTGTGCTGTCGTCGGCCGGCAACAACACGTCCCATTGGCCGTCAAACACCAGGTTGCCACCCAGGCCGGCTCGGGTGAGGGGGCCGTTTTTGGCCCCTTCGGCGGTGCCCAGCACCTCCACCCAGGCCAGTGGCAGGTCGCTCAGGCGCCCGCGCGTTTGCAGGGTGTTGGCTTGCCAGATCAGGCTGTCCCAGACGACGCTGAGCGGCGTGGTGCCCAGGTCGGGGGCGGGCGTCTGGGTGCTGGCGGTACGGCGCACGGCCGGCAACAGTTGCAGGCGGCCAGCGCCCGCGTCCAGGCGCAGGCCGGTCGCGGTGGTTTGCCATTGCAAGGCCAGGGGCTGGGTGTTTTGCAGGTTCCAGTCGGTGGTGCGGTCGTTGCGCGACGCATCGCTCACGCGCAGTTGCAGGTGGTTCAGGTTGAGCTGGCCCGCTTGCCAGTCGGCTTCGCCTGGCCTGCCAATTTTCAGCTGACCCTGGGTGTCCAGCGCGCCGCTCCAGGGGGCCTGGGTCACCGTGCCCTGTGCGCTCAGTTGCAGATCGTCCAGCCGACCCTCGGCCTGTAGCCGCCAGGCGCTCAGGGTAATGCTGGCGGTTGTGGCGGTGCTTTGGCCGTTGCTGTCGCTGTTGCGGGTGCCGGGCTGCAGCACCAACTGCGGCACCGTGAGCACGGCTTGCAGCCTGGGGAGCGGTGCCGCGGCGGCGGCCGCAGCCACCGGCGCGGGGTAGCCCAGTGCGCCCAGGCCGCCTTGCCACTGTGCCGTCAGGTTGGCGCTGCCTTGTGCGGCCAGGGCAGGTCGGGTGTCCAGCCAGGCCCGCAGCGGTGGCCCCACCCCGGGCAGGGTTTGCAGGCTGCGCACCCAGGTGAGCAGGCGGGCGGCATCGTCGAGCTGCAGGCGGCTGTTGCCTTCGCCGGCGCTGTGGGCCAGCAGGCCCTGCCACTGCGCCTGCGCACCGGGCGCCTGCAGTGCAAGCTGGCCCTTGAACTGGCGGCTGGTGGTGTCGAACTGCCCGCTGGTTTGCAGCTGCGCGTCGGCCATCCGGATCTGGGCGTCGAGCAGGTCCAGCCGTCCTTGGGTGGGGTCACCCGCTGTCGGTTGCCAGCGGCCCTGTATCCGCAGCTCGCGCAGGCGCAGCCCGGCCAGCTGCGCACCGGCGGGCTGGCGGCCCGACGGCTGGATGAGCGCGTTCAGGTCGATCGATGCCTGGCTGTTGCCGGCGTCGGCCGTGCGGGCGGTGAGGGTGCCGTCCAGCGCGGCGGGCGCCAGCGTGCTCCACAACAGCGCGGGGTTGATGCCGCTCAGGCGCAGGTCGCCCTGCCAGCTGTCGGCCGCTGGCGGGGGTGGTGAGGGTGTGGTGGCGGTGCTGCGCGGTGCCGATGGTGTGGCCGGGCTGCCCAGCTGCAGCTGCGCACCGCCCTGCAGGCGCCCGCCACCGAGCTGGGCGTCGAGGTTGGACAGGGTCCAGCGGGTGCCTTGCTGCTCCACGTCGGCCTGCAAGCTTTGCAGTGGCAGGCGCTGCCGATCGGCAGGCCCGCTCAGGGTGTTGGTCAGACGCACGCGCGCGCGCCAGGCTTCGCCATTGGGTTGCGCCTGCAGCGTGCCCGAGAGCGCGGTCACAGGCGCTTGCGGCCACAGGGTGGCCAGGTTGAGCTGGTGCGCCGTGACATCGGCTTGGGCCAGGGGCTGCGTGGCCCACGGCATGACCTTGGCATGCGCCACCAGTGTGGGCGTGGTGAGGGTGGACGTGCCCGTCTGCGGGTGCACGCGGGCGGTCACGTCCAGCGTGGCGCTGAGCCCGCCCAGGAAACCGCTGGCTTGCGCGGTGGCTTGCAGGGTGACGCTGCTGCCGCCGGGCACGCTGGTTTGAACGTCGCCCTGCACGTTGAGCGTGAGCGGCATGGGCGTTTGCGCGCCCAGTGCCGCTTGCAGTCGGTAGCGCCCGCCCGCCACCTGCAGCGACTCCAGCGTGAGGCGGTGCGCGTCCAACACGCCGGGTGCCAGCGGTGCGTCGGTGCGGCCATAGCGGTACACCCCTTTGACGCCACGCAAGTTCAGGGGCTGTGCGCTGTTGAGCACCAGCTCGTCCACCGACCAGGGCAGGGTGAGCGCCAGCGGCAGGGTCAATGCCTGCAGGGGTTCGGTGGGGCTGGGCAGGCGCTGGTCGGTGATGTCCAGCAGCGCGATGTCAAGCGCATCCACATGCAGGCCGCGGCCCAGCGCGGCGTCGATCCACAAGCGAGGCCTCAGGCTCAAGCGCACGTGGGTGGCCTTGACCGTCAAACCGTCGCGCGACCACACCAGCTGCCCCACCTGACCGCCGGCGCGCAGGCTGCCCTGCACATCGGTGGCTTGCAGCACGCCCGTGCTGTGTGCGCGGGATGCTGTGTAGCTTTGGGCCCAGGCCAGGGTTTGGGCCAGTGAGCCGGGGGTGGCCGCCCACAACCACAGCGCCACAGCAGCCGCCAGCAGCAGCGCCACCAAGGCGCCGGGCAGCCACACACCGAGCCAACCCACGCCGCGGGCCGTGGAGACGATCGCTTGCAGCCCCGCGCGCAGCGGCCGGCGGCGCGCGGTGGCCACGGGTGCCGTGGTGGTGTTGGCTTCTTTTTGGGGGGCGCTGTTCATGCTGCGTCAGAAGCTGAAGCCGACGTTGAGGTGCACCCGCAGGCGCTTGCTGTCCAGCCCGTAGGCCAGGTCCACCTGCAAAGGGCCCACCGGGCTGTTGTAGCGCATGCCCGCGCCCACGCCCCATTTTGGGCGCAGGTCGCCCGGCATGTTGGCCACCGCGCCTGCGTCCACAAACACCACGCTTTCCCAGGGTGAGCGCGTGCCGTTGCGCCACACCGGGCGTTGCCATTCGAGGCTGGCCACGGCCAGGTAGCGGCCGGGTGACACGCTGCCGTCGATTTGGGGCACGCCAATGTCCCGCAAGCCGTAGCCGCGCACGGTGGTGTCGCCACCGGTCAGGAACAGCTGGGTTTCCGGCACCGGGGCATTTTGTTTGGCCCACAGCGCGCCGCCCTGCAGCCGCAGCGCCAACCGGCCGGCTCGGCCGGTGTCCTCTTCGGCAGGGCGGGCTTCACCCAGTGGCGCGGTGCGTGGTTCACCGCTGAGCGTGCTGATGGGCCAGTAGCCCAGCCAGCGGGCCTGTGCCCGGGTGAATGGCAGCCGGGCGTCGCCCAGCGTGGTGCCCACGCCCAATTCCACGCTCAGGCCCTGGCCCGACTCGGGGAACACCAGGTCGTTGAAGCGCCGCCGTGTCCAGGCGTAGTTGGCCGACACCGACGATTCGGCCGGCGCGGGCAACAGGCTGCGCAACGCGCTGTTCACCGCCCGTGCGCGGTCGTACTGCAAGAAAAAACTGCGGTCGAGGTCGGCCGTGTCCTGGGCCTGGCCGGCACGCAAGCGCTGGCTGGTTGTGGTGTTGAAGCCATCCAGCTGGCGCGCCACCTGACCGCTGCTGATCCAGCGCCAGCCCCGCTCGTCCACCGGGGCACTCCAGACCGTACTGGCCAGCTGGTCGTCACGTTCCAGCTGAAGTTTGTTCAAGGCCCGCCACCCAATGCCAGGCACGCGGTGGTGCGTGTGCTCAATGGACAGCCGAGCGCCCTTGTCGGTGCTGCCGCCCACGCCCAGCACCAGCGTCTTGCGCTTGCTCTCGCGCACCTGCACCACCACAGGGGCCGCTTGCCCGTCGCTGGACGGGTCCACATACACAAACACCGAGTCGAAATAGCCGCTCTCCGCAATGCGCTGTTGGGCTGCCTGCAGTTTTTCAAGGTCGTAGTCGCTGCCAGGGGTGAGCCCGGCAAGCCGCACCAGGCGCTCCACCGTGGTCGGGTCGTAGCGTTCGATACCTTCCACCCGAACACCACCCACCTGTACCAAAGGCCCCGAGTCGAGCTCGATATAAAGATTCGCGCTTTGGTTGGCCGCGTCAATGTCTGCCAGGCTGTTCTCGATGCGGCCCGCCGGGTAGCGCTGGGCGGTCAGCTGGCGCAGCGCGGTGGTTTTGGCACGGTCCCAGTCGGCCTGTGAAAAGGCCACGCCAGTGGCCAGCGTGCCGCTGCGGCGAATGGCTTCGCGTTGTTCGGCCGCTCCGGGGGCGGTGGCAATGTCGCCCTTGAAGTACACGTTGGCCGAAGCCACCCGTGTGACGGGCCCAGGCTCGACCCGTACCGTCACCGTGCCCAGCTTGCCCCGGCCGCTTTCGGCAACCGCAGGCTCCGGCGCCGTCGATGTGGCGGCCGGCGTGAGGCTGATTTCGATCACCGGGGCGAAATAGCCGAGCGTGCCCAGCAGATCGCGGAGGTTCTTCGGTGCAGCTTCCAGCAGGCGTTCCAGCTCGTTGGCGTCCAGGTCGCGCAGTGTGCGAAAACGCTGCAGCTCCAGGTGCCTGAGCAAAAAGTCGCTCAGCTCGGGTGTGGCTTGCAGGTCAATGTCAAACCGGGGTTCGGCGGGCGTGCGGGGCTGGTCGTTGCGGCGACGCTGCGTGGTGGTGCCGTCCACGGTGGTGTCGACCGCCGTGCCATTGCGGGCATCGACCGGCAGCACCGGCGCTGCGGTGTCCACCGGCTTGGCCAGCGCAGGCGGGTCTGTCTGGGCCAGCGCTGCTGCGTGCAGCTGCCATACCAGCGCCAGCAGGAGCAGCCGTGTGGCAACCACACGGCTTTGAAAGAAAAGGTTCATGCAATGGCTTATTTCGACAGCATTCTCATGGCGTCTTCCAGGCCCTTGAGGGTCAGCGGGTACATGCGCTGGCCCATGAGCTGTTGTATGACGCTGATGCTCTGTCGATACTGCCACACGCCCTGGGGTTCCGGGTTGATCCAGGCAAATTTGGGAAATGTGTGCGTGAGGCGCTGCAGCCACTCGGCGCCGGCTTCTTCGTTGTTGTATTCCACGCTGCCGCCCGGCTGCAAAATTTCATACGGGCTCATGGTCGCGTCACCCACAAAGATCAGTTTGTAGTCTTTGTTGTACTTGCGCAAGATGTCCCAAGTGGGGAATTTTTCGGCATAACGGCGGCGGTTGTTCTTCCACATGAAGTCGTACACGCAGTTGTGGAAGTAATAAAACTCCAGGTGTTTGAACTCGCTTTTCACCGCTGAAAAGAGTTCCTCGACCCGCTGGATGTGGTCGTCCATGGTGCCGCCCACGTCCATCAGCAGCAGCACCTTCACGTTGTTGTGCCGCTCGGGAATCATCTTGATGTCGAGCCAGCCCGCGTTGGCCGCCGTGGACCGGATGGTGTCGGGCAGGTCGAGTTCCAGGTCGTTGCCTTCGCGCGCAAACTTGCGCAGGCGGCGCAGCGCCACCTTGATGTTGCGCGTGCCCAGCTCCTGGGTGTCATCGTAGTCGCGGTAAGCGCGCTGGTCCCACACCTTCACCGCGCTCTTGTTGCCGCCCTTGCCGCCGATGCGGATGCCCTGCGGGTTCTGTCCGCCGTGGCCGAAGGGTGATGTGCCGCCGGTGCCGATCCACTTGCTGCCGCCTTCGTGGCGCTCTTTCTGCTCTTCGAGCCGCTTTTTCAGCGTCTCCATCAGCTCGTCCCAGTCCATCTTGGGCGCATTGGCTTTTTGTTCGTCCGACAGGATGCGCTCGATCTCTTTGCGCAGCCAGTCGGCCGGGATGGGCTTGGTGAAATCGGCCAGCATCTCCACGCCTTTGAAATAGGCGGCAAAGGCGCGGTCGAATTTGTCGAAGTGTTTTTCGTCCTTCACCAGCGCGGTGCGCGCCAGGTAATAGAAGTCGTCCATGGTGCACGCGTCGGGGTTGCGCGGCCCCACCACGTCGGCGTCCAAGGCTTCCAGCAGGGTCAGGTATTCCTTGACCGACACGGGCAGCTTGGCCGCTCGCAGGGTGTAGAAGAAGTCGATCAGCATGGCGGTTTCCTCAGGCTGCACCCGCGCGGGGCTTGCCGAGCTGGTGCGTCAGGTGCGCTTTCACTGTGGGCCACTCGGCGGCGGTGATGCTGTAAACACAGGTGTCGCGCAGGGTGCCCGGTGCGTCGGCGTGGCGGTTGATCTGGTGGCTGCGCAGCACACCGTCGAGCTTGGCGCCCAGCCGTTCAATGCCTCGGCGGCTTTGGTGGTTCATAAAATGGGTGCGGAGCTCCACTGCGATGCAGTCCAACGCCTCAAATGCGTGGGTCAGCAGCAAGGCCTTGCATTCGGTGTTCAGGGCGCTGCGCTGCACGGCCTGGCGGTACCAGGTGGCGCCGATTTCCAGACGCCGGTTGGCCGCGTCAATGTGCAGGTACGTCGTCATGCCCACCGCCTGGCCCGTGGGGTTGAGCACCGCAAATGGCAGCATGCTGCCCGCAGCCTGCAACGACAGGCGGTTTTCAATGTCGCAGGCCATCAAGTCGGGCGACGCAATGCTGGTGTACCAAAGCTTCCACAGTTCGCCGTCGCGCACGGCCTCGCACAGGTCTTCATGGTGCGCCATCGACAGGGGCACCAGCGTGACGCGGGCCCCTTGCAGCGTGACGGGTTGGGCGAGGCTCATGCGTGGGCGCTTTCTGCAGGCGCTGTTCAGCGGTTGCGCTGGTTCATGAAAACCAGCTTTTCAAACAGCGTGGTGTCCTGCTCGTTTTTAAGCAAGGCCCCCACCAGCGGGGGAATGCTCACCTTGCTGTCGGCGCTTTGCAGGGCCTCCAGCGGAATGTCTTCGGCCATCAGCAGCTTGAGCCAGTCCAGCAGTTCGCTGGTGGATGGCTTCTTTTTCAGGCCTGGCAGGTTGCGCACATCAAAGAAGGTTTTCATGGCCGCAGCCAGCAGTTCCTTTTTGAGGTTCGGGAAGTGCACGTCCACGATACGCTGCATCGTCTCGGCGTCAGGGAACTTGATGTAGTGAAAAAAGCAGCGGCGCAAAAACGCGTCGGGCAACTCCTTTTCGTTGTTCGAGGTGATGAACACCAGCGGTCGGTGTTTCGCCCTAACCATCTCACGCGTCTCGTAGCAGTAGAACTCCATGCGGTCAAGTTCGCGCAACAGGTCGTTCGGAAACTCGATGTCCGCCTTGTCAATCTCGTCGATCAACAGCGCCACTGGCTGGTCGGCCGTGAACGCTTGCCACAGAACGCCCTTGACGATGTAGTTGTGGATGTTCTTGACGCGTTCACCGCCATCCACGTCGGCCATTTGCGAGTCGCGCAGGCGGCTCACGGCGTCGTACTCGTACAGACCCTGCTGGGCCTTGGTGGTGCTTTTGATGTGCCACTGCAGCAGGGGCATATCGAGCGCTTGCGCCACTTCTTCAGCCAGCATGGTCTTGCCGGTGCCGGGCTCGCCCTTCACAAGCAGCGGGCGTTTGAGCGTGATCGCCGCGTTGACGGCCAGCATCAGGTCCTGGGTGGCGACGTAGTTTTGTGAACCTTGGAATTTCATGGGCGGTGTCGACAGGTAAGTGGCCAGCAGGCCGGGCTCAGGTGGGGTCTGCCGGGCATAGCGTGGCAGCTCAGGGTAATCAATAAGTCGGTGGTGATGATCGAGTCTATATAATCGTCCATTGATTTTTATCAATGTCCATCTCATTGTGCTTGCAAAATGAACTTACTGTTGCCCACGATCGTTCGTACTCTTGTCGCCGCTGCGACGCTTTCAGCAGCAGCATTGACCGCCCACGCTCAGGGCGTCACTGGCGACGCACAGGCTGGCCAGAAAAAAGCCGACATGTGCATCGGATGCCACGGCATTCCCGGCTACCAGAACAGCTTCCCTGAGATCCACAAAGTACCGATGATTTCGGGCCAATCGGACAAGTACATCGTCTCCGCACTGACCGCATACAAGAAGGGTGAGCGCAAGCACCCTTCCATGCGCGGTATCGCGGGTTCGTTGACGGAGCAGGACATGGCCGACCTGGGTGCGTTCTACGCTTCCCACGCCGACAAAGGCGCCCCGGACGCGCCCCGCACCGCCAGCACCGCCGCCGCTGCCTTGATCGAAAAAGGCGCGTGCGCCTCTTGCCACGGCGCCAACTTCAGCAAGCCGATCGACCCCAGCTACCCCAAGCTGGGTGGCCAGCACGCCGACTACCTGTTCGTGGCGCTCAAGTCGTACACGGTGGAGGGCAACAACGTGGTGGGTCGTTCCAACGGCATCATGGCGGGCATCGCCAAGCAGTATTCCACGGCTGAAATGCGCGAAATCGCCAAGTACCTGGCCTCGGTTGAAGGCGAGCTGAAAATCGTCCCCCAGCCCCGCTTCCGCTGATTGCGGGTCTGCGTCCCACAAAAAAGCCGCTCACTGAGCGGCTTTTTTTTGCCACCACCTTCAGTCTTTGGTGGCCCGTTGGCGCACTTGGGCTATGTATGCTTCCCCGTCGGGTGGGCGTCCGGCGCGCTGGCTTTCCCAGATCATGCGGCCTAGGCATTCCATCACCTCGTGGTGGGCGGTGTGCAGGTCATCGCGGCGGGCGGCGAGCAGTTCCACCGCCTGGCGGATGCCGGGAGGCTGGTCAATGCTGGACTGCTCGCTGATGGACAGGTGCATGGACAGGTGCAAGAAGGGATTTTCCTGGTTCGGGTCTGCCACCGCCATGTCGCGCAGGGCGGCGTCCAGGTTGGATAGGGTGGTGTGGTACTCGGGATGCTCGTCGATCCACTGGCTGACCAATGTCTCCATGGCATCCAGGGGCGAACCCGAACGGGCTTTGGCGTACACGCCGCAAAAATAACGCCGCACATCGGCCTGGGAGGGTTGAATCAGCATGCCGGAATTGTCGCGCACAGGCCGCTATGGGTGGTGAGCGACGGCACAATAGCTTGCGAATCGTTGAAGAAACATGCAAGATAATGCATCATTCTTTTTTGCTGAAATGAACTCTACAACAGGAGACTGCATGAACCAAGCCTTCATCTGCGACGCCATTCGCACCCCTTTCGGCCGCTACGGTGGTGCACTGAGCAGCGTGCGAACCGACGACTTGGGCGCCATTCCCTTGCGCGCGCTCATGGCGCGCAACCCTCAGGTGGACTGGGCTGCCATCACCGACGTGCTGTACGGCTGCGCCAACCAGGCCGGCGAAGACAACCGCAACGTGGCCCACATGAGCAGTTTGCTCGCCGGCCTGCCGGTGGAGGTTCCCGGGGGCACCATCAACCGCCTGTGCGGTTCGGGCCTGGACGCCGTGGGCACCGCCGCGAGGGCCATCAAGGCCGGGGAGGCGGGTCTGATGGTTGCCGGCGGCGTGGAGAGCATGAGCCGCGCGCCGTTTGTCATGCCCAAGGCGGAAAGCGCGTTTTCGCGCAACAACGCCGTCTACGACACCACCATTGGCTGGCGCTTCGTCAACAAACTCATGAAGGCGCAGTACGGCGTGGACTCCATGCCTGAGACGGCCGAAAACGTGGCCACCGAATTCAAGATCGAGCGCGAAGCGCAAGACCGCATGGCCCTGGCCAGCCAGATGAAGGCCGTGGCCGCTATTCAAGCGGGTCACTTGGCGCGCGAGATCTGCGCGGTCACTATCCCGCAGAAAAAGGGTGATGCGCTGGTGGTGGACACCGACGAACATCCCCGGGCCACCACGCTGGAAACGCTGGCCAAGCTCAAAGGGGTGGTGCGCCCGGATGGCACCGTGACCGCAGGCAACGCCAGCGGCGTGAACGACGGCGCCTGCGCGCTGCTGCTGGCCGACGAGGCCACGGCCGCCAAGAATGGTCTGACGCCCAAGGCCCGTATCGTCGGCATGGCCACGGCCGGTGTCGCGCCACGCATCATGGGCATCGGTCCGGCGCCCGCCACGCAGAAGGTGCTGACACTCACGGGTCTGACGCTGGAACAGCTGGACGTGATTGAGCTCAATGAAGCCTTTGCCGCTCAGGGCCTGGCCGTTTTGAGAATGCTGGGTTTGAAGGACGACGATGAGCGCGTCAACGCCTGGGGCGGCGCCATTGCGCTGGGCCACCCGCTGGGCGCCAGCGGTGCACGCCTGGCCACCACGGCCGTGAACCGCCTGCATGCCACGGGTGGGCGCTATGCGCTGTGCACCATGTGCATCGGCGTGGGGCAGGGCATTGCACTGATCATCGAGCGGGTCTGATAAACCGCTGTTTCGGTGGCCAACGTGGTAGCTGGGCGCTTGAGCGCCCGGCTTATTCCCGCCACGCAGGCAGTTGCCAGTTGCGCCACAAGGCCAGCCCCCTCAGCCCAGCCGTGACCGCCACACAGGCCACCAGGGCCAGCCAGCCCGGGGCGTCCATCTGCCAAAGGCCCACATACACCCATCCGCCCGCAAACGCACACACGGCGTAGGGTCGGTGGTCGTGAAATGCAGTGGGTATTTGGTTGCACACCACGTCGCGCAGCACGCCGCCAAACACGCCGGTGATGAGGCCCATGAGCACGGCCACCAGGCCGGGCAGTTCGAGCAGCAGGGCCTGGTGCACGCCGGTGGCGGCAAACAGACCCAGCCCCAGTGCGTCGGGCCACTGGATGGCGCGCTCCGTCAGGTCAAAATGGCGGTGGCGTAAAAAGAGCATCGCGAGCACACACAGCGTCAGCACACCCCACAGCATCTCCACATGACGCACCCAGAAAAAAGGCCGCTGGTCCAGCAGCAGGTCGCGCAGGGTGCCGCCCCCAAAGGCGGTCAAGAAGCCCACCACACACACGCCCACGGCATCAAGGCGTTTACGGGCCGCCTCCATGATGCCCGCCATGGCAAAGGCTGCTGTGGCCGCCAGCTCGACCAGCAAGCGCAGGGTTTCGCCCCAAAATTGAACGTTTTGCATCCCCGGATTGTCACCCCATGTCCCTGATCACCGACCCGTTTTTCTATGCGGTGGCCATTCCGGCGGTGCTGCTGCTGGGTGTGAGTAAAAGCGGTTTTGGGGCCGGCTTCGGTTCGCTGGCGGTGCCTATGATGGCGCTGGCAGTGAGCGTGCCTCAAGCAGCCGCCATTCTGATGCCGGTGCTGCTGTTCATGGACCTGTTGGGAATGGCCGCTTTTCGGAAAAACGTGGACCGCCGTTTGCTGCGTTTTCTGATTCCCTTTGGCCTGTTGGGCATTGTGGTGGGCGCGTTGTTGTTCAAGGCGCTCGACGCGCGCGTGGTCGCGGGCATTGTGGGGGGCTTCACCCTGCTGTTTCTGGCGCAACGCCTGCTGTTTTCGCCCCAGCCCAACAGCGCGCCGCCGCCGAAGTGGCTGGGCGCCCTGCTGACGCTGATCTCAGGCTTCACCAGTTTCATCGCACACGCCGGTGGCCCGCCCATCAACGCCTATGTGATTCCGTTGCGCCTGTCGCCTTTGCTGTTCACCGGCACCATGGCCTTTTTCTTTTTCTTCATCAACCTCGCCAAGTGGATTCCATATGCCTGGCTGGGCCTGCTGGATGCTCGCAACATGACCACCTCGCTCGCGTTGCTGCCGTTTGCACCATTGGGTGTGTGGGTGGGCGTGCGCATTGCGCACCGCATCCAGCCGCTGCTGTTCTACCGCATGGTGTACGCCGGCATGTTTCTCACGGGTGTGAAGCTGTTGTGGGACGCCTTTCGCTGAGCGTCAGGGGCCGGCTGATAACGTTTGAAAAATACCGCTCATGCGCGGCGTTCGTTAAGCCCGTCGTGGTGGTAGCCCATCCCAGGGGCGCTGTGGGGGCGTCTACGCTGTCCCGCAACGTGGCGGGTTACGTTGATAGCCAGGGCCACGCCGTGTTGCACGACCGCATTGCTCGTGCGCTGCGGGGCACCCCTACGTGGAGCTGGACACACCCGAAGGCTTGCATAGCTGGCGTTACAAAGTCCTGATGCGCATGGCCAACAAGGCGCTGGCGCCCTTGCAGCCCAGCAATTTTGACAGCTGCGCCACACGCAACTTTCTGGACAAGGCGACCGGATTTCGCGACGTGGACAAGCCCAAAGTCGGCATCGTGGGTATGCGTGTGGACGGCTGCACCGTTGCCGCCGAGAGGCTGCAGGCGTTGGTGGGTGTTTTGGGCTTGCCGGTGCTGGGCTGTTTGCGCGACACGCAAAGCGATAGCTATTTGACGGCGCGCAGATTGACGCTGTTTGATGCGGCCCCTGGCTGGGTAGCCAATGATCTGCAGCCGTGGAAGGCTATCTGCGATGGGCTGGACCGCTGAGCAACTTGATGCCGAAAGTGCCAGGCGACACACCGGGCTTGTCGCGGTGCCGACACCCACCTGTGCCAGGGCCCGATAGAGTGGTGTGCATGAAAATATTTGAAACCTTGGTCGATCTGGCCGCTTGCGTGGGCCAGGAAGTGGCTGTCAGCGACTGGCTCACCATCACCCAAGAGCAGGTCAACCAGTTCGCCCAAGCCACAGGCGACCACCAGTGGATCCACGTGGATGTGGAAAAGGCGCGTGCTGGACCCTTCGGGGCACCGATTGCACACGGCTTCCTCACGCTTTCGCTGTTGCCGGTGTTTTTGGAGTCGTCTTTTGACGTTCGCGGCTCTGGCATGGGCGTCAACTATGGTCTGAACCGCGTGCGCTTCACCGCGCCAGTGCCGGTGGGCAGCCGCTTGCGCGGGCGGCTGACGCTGTTGGCCACAGAGCCCATTGAACACGGCGGTCTGCAGATGACTTGGACGGTGGTGGTGGAGCGTGAGGGGAGTGATAAACCCGTGTGTGTGGCCGAAGCACTGGTGAGGCGCTATCCCTGAACAACTTGGCATGGCGCGCAGGCCAAGGTGCCAGCTTATTTGATCCTGGCGATCTGCTTGGGGTCGAGCCAGCCTTGAAAGAAATGGATCATGTCGTTGATGCGCTCTGCCGCAACCGACTGGTTGTGTTGCTGTGAGATGAGCTGGTAGGCGTCGTTGCGCAGCATCCACAGTTCTTGCGGCGTTTTGGCTTGTGCCACCTTGGTGCGCAAGCGCGCCGCACCCGCACTCGTGCAGTCTTCCAGGCTCAGCAGCAGCGCCTTGCGGATGGTGGCCAAGTCTTTCAGCGTGGCGGGTTTGCGAGCCTGGTGCCGCGGCGCGAAAGCAACTTTCAACATTCGGGTGATGGAGGGAATCAATGCGGTCTCCAGGCGGCCGGGCGGGCCGCAGAAATCGGCGTGGCGGCCAAAGTTTTGCACGGGCAGCGCAAGAGCAAATCAGCTCGCATTGTGCACAGGTTGCTAGCCACAGGGTGGAGTTTGCACTTCTCGGCAGGGGTGAACTGGTTCACGCTGTTGTGGCCTCAAAGTCAATTTGGCGCCAGGCTTCGAACACCGACACCGCCACCGCGTTCGACAGGTTCAGGCTGCGCTGACCGTTGACCATGGGCAGGCGCAAGCGCTGTTGGGTCGGGAAGCGCTCGCGCAGGGCTTGCGGTAGGCCCTGGGTTTCAGAGCCAAAGACCAGCCAGTCGCCAGCTTGGAAGGCGTTGGCGAACACGCTGCGGCTGCCCCGTGTGGTGAAGGCAAACAGTCGGTCAGGGTTGGGCGACTCGGCGCTCAGAAAGGCATCCCAGTCGGCATGTTGGCGCAGGCGTGCGTACTCGTGGTAGTCCAGGCCGGCGCGGCGCATGTGCTTGTCGTCCATCGAAAATCCCAGCGGCTCGATGAGGTGCAGCGTGCAACCGGTGTTGGCACTCAGCCGGATCACGTTCCCGGTGTTGGGCGGTATTTCGGGCGCAACAAGAACGATATGGAACATGGCTACAGGCGTGCGTGCTGGCATGGCCAGATTTTTGAGCATGCCAGTGACTGGTCTATTTGCTCTCCCTGCATCAGCTACGATGATAACCCTGCAGGTTGACGGGTTGGCGTGGCCCCTGCGGTGCTCTGGCCCGCGTGCCTTCAATGGGGTGGTGTGCGCGCAAAAACCAGGGCACTGACCTGCTGGGCGCCCGCCATCAAGAGTGCCTGTGCCGCGCTGTGCAGGGTGGCGCCCGTGGTGGTTACATCATCGACCAGCAACACGCGGGCGCCCACCAGTCGAGCTGCTCGAAACGGATGCGCCGCAAAAGCGCCCTGCAAGTTGCGCAGTCGCTGTTCGCGCGACAGGCTGTGCTGATCCGGCACCTCGCCCAGCCGGACCAGGGCGTCGGCCATGGCTTCGTTGCGAGCCGATTCACCGGGGGCTGCTGCGCGCAGGGCTTTGGCGAGTTCCCACGCCTGGTTGTAGCCCCGGGTGGCGAGCCGTGTGGTGGTCAGCGGTATCGGCACCACCAGGTCACAAGTCTGTAGTGCGGCCACCGCGCCGGGCGTTTGCAGTGTCAGCGCGGCCATGGGTTGGGCCCAGCCCGGTTCGCCGCGAAACTTGAAGCGGGCGATCAGCCCGTCCCATGGGTAGGCGTAGTCCACCGCAGCCACGCAAGACTGCACCAGCCTCGGTGTAGTTCGGGTGCGACACCCCCCACAAAACCCCGCTGGCAACGCTGACGGACTCAAGGGGGCGGCGCATGCGCTGCAGCGCGGCCGCTGGGGCGCAAAACGTGCCGTGCAAGCGCTGCAAACCGGCTGCGCAGGCCATCGCTCGCACACCTGGCAACTGCTGGGCAGGTGTTTTGAGAGCCGTCGCCATGCGTTGAACATGACCCCAATATACTCAAGGTGTTAGCAAAGCTGCCGCAGCGTTGTTGCGTTGCTTTGCCGTGCTTTCTCTTACTGCCTACGGCTTTGTGCTTGGCCCTGACCACTTTGCGTCGTTCCAGATACTGTTTACCAGCTTCTTGCCCGGCCGATCCTGGCCGCCGCTGAAAGCGCATCAAACTCCGCTCTACCTGTGAACACTGCGCCCGAAGCCGAAGCCGAAGCCGAAACCGCTGTCCCCGGTCTGGACCCCCAGGCGGCTTTGCGTTGGCGACTGTACCCGCGCGTCGACAGTCCGTGGCTGCACGAAGAAGTGGCTTCGCGCATGGTCGAGCGGCTTCAGTGGTTTCGCGACAAACCTGTCAGCTGGCTGCATTGGGAGCCTGTCCAGGGTGGCTTGCAGGCCCACAAGCGGTTGCGTGCGGTCTTGCCGGGCGCGCAGGTTCATGTGGCTGCGGCACAAATGCCGCAGGCCCTGGAGGCCACCCGCGAGTCGCCGGCACCCTCATGGAACCCCAAGCATTGGTTGCGCGCCAAGCTGCCCACGCCAGCGGGTGACGACACCCGGGTTGGCATGGTGTGGGCCAACATGGCGCTGCACACGGAAGCCCGGCCCCAGGCGTTGCTGAGGCGTTGGCATGCGGCCATTGAAACCAACGGTTTTTTGATGTTTTCCTGCCTCGGGCCAGACACATTGCGCGAACTGCGCGCCGTATATGCCCGTCTGGGGTGGCCTGAGCCTACCCATCCGTTCACCGATATGCACGACTGGGGCGACATGCTGGTCCACAGCGGTTTCGCCGAGCCGGTGATGGACATGGAGCGCATATCCCTTTCATACAGCGGCGCAAAGCCCATGCTGCAAGACCTGCGCTTGCTGGGGCGAAATCTGAACGCCCAACGGTCCCCGGGCCTGCGTTCGCGGGCATGGCAAGCCCGGTTGTGCGAAGCCATTGAGTCCGACTGCCCGCGCTCAACCGACGGCCGGCTGTTGCTGACGCTGGAAATCATTTACGGCCACGCTTTCAAGCCCATCCCACGCGCGAAATTGGACGCAACCACCGCCGTTTCCATGGACGCTATGAGGGCCATGCTCCGCTCGGGGCGGCGCTGAAAGGGGTGCGCCGGTGTGCCGGCTGCCGCTGGCGGAACCACTCGGGGTAGGTCGAAAGTGACCTAAGCCACCTTGTCCCAGTCGGATGTGGCGGTTTTGTCAGGGAAGCCCATGAGAGCGGCCGCTACAATTGACATAAATCAAAGCCTTCAGGGTATTTTCCCTGCGCATCTGGACCGTCCTTTGGCCGTTTCAGAACCCGACTGGTGGTGGATGGTGGGTCAAACCAGCAAAGCTTTTCGACTGGCGACGGAGTCTAAAGACGGCTTGCACTGGACATTGCGGCGCAACTGTTCGGTCACGCCTACGCAACTGGCCATCACGTTTGGGGCTCTGGGCGCCTTGTCACTGACGGTGGCGGTGTTCTTCTGGTTTCAGGGGGCGGTGCTGGTGCTGCCATTTGCCTTGTTGGAGCTGGCTGCGCTTGCCACTGCCTTTGTGGTCTACGCGCGCCACGCTGCCGACAGCGAGCGGGTGATACTGCAGGGCGGTCGCCTGATCGTCGAGCTGGAGACCGCTGGCAGTGTTAGGCGCAGTGAGTTCGTGAGGGAGTGGGTTCGTATAGAACCGCTGTCCAGCGGCCAGCTGGTCGAAGTGCGCAGCGGCGGTGCATCGGTGCAGGTGGGGCGCTTTCTTCGGCCAGAACTGCGGCCAGTGCTGGCGCGTGAGATTCGGCAGGCTTTGAGCAAGGTGTGAGTTTTGAGGGTGAGGTTGAGGGGGTTGGGTATTCCCTGAGTGGGCGTCCCTGAAAAAATTTGTTCTAATCTGCATTGATATAAATCAATACTTATATTTGAGGCGCTTAAAGTGAGTACGACGAAGAAAACGGGTGATTTCATGCGAAAACGGCTGACAACGCTGCGCGCAGCGGCTACCGCGCTGGGTGCGGGGGTGTGGGCAACAGCGGGCGCACAGGTCAACGACCTGCCCGGCGGTCCGGCTGTGAACCAGCTCAACTTCGCGCCTGCGGTCACCCGCATTGCCGAAGAACAGCACTGGCTGCACTGGTTCATGATGGCCATTTGCGCCGTCATTTTCGTCATTGTGTTTGGCGTCATGTTCTATTCGATCTTGAAGCACCGCAAGTCGGTGGGTCACAAGTCGCAAGAGCTGGCTGAGCCTATCTGGGTCGAGCTGGGCTGGACCATCGTCCCCTTGCTGATCGTGATTGGCATGGCACTGCCCGCTACCAAAGTGCTGGTTGCGCAGAAAGACACCACCAACAGCGACCTGACCATCAAGGCCACGGGCATGCAGTGGAAATGGGGCTACGACTACATCAAGGGTGAGGGTGAGGGCATCGGTTTCCTGTCCACGCTGGACAACAGCCACCGCGAAATGTCCAACAGCGGCAACCCCCCGCCAACCGACAATTACCTGCTCAAGGTCGACAACCCGATGGTGGTGCCGGTGGGCAAGAAAATCCGCATCATCACGACAGCCAACGACGTGATCCACGCTTGGATGGTGCCCGCCTTCGGCGTCAAGCAAGACGCCATCCCCGGCTTCGTGCGCGACACGTGGTTTCGTGCTGAAAAAACCGGCGATTTTTATGGCCAGTGTGCAGAGCTGTGCGGCAAAGAGCACGCCTACATGCCCATCCATGTGAAAGTGGTTTCGGCCGAGGAATACACCGCTTGGGTCGGTGAGCAGCAAAAGGCCATGTCCGCTGCCGCTGACGATCCCAGCAAAGTCTGGGCCCTGACGGACATGGTCAAGCGCGGTGAATCGGTGTATGCCGCCAACTGCGTCGCGTGCCACCAAGCCAACGGCAAGGGCGCTGGCCCGATCAAGCCGCTGGACGGCTCAGCGCTGGTGACCGACGCCAACAACGGACTGATGATCAACGTCATGCTCAACGGCGCAGCTGGAGGGACCATGCCAGCCTGGAAGCAGCTCTCGGACACCGAGTTGGCGGCCGTCATGACCTACGCCAAGAACACCTGGTCCAACAAAACCGAGCAAATCGTGCAGCCCGCCGACGTGGTGGCCGCTCGCAAATGATCTGTTTGCAGATAAATATTGAGCATCAAAGGAATCGATCATGAGTGCAGTTCTTGACCACCACGACGCACATGGCCACGACCACGACCACCACGCCCCCACGGGCTGGCGCCGTTGGGTTTACGCCACCAACCACAAAGACATCGGCACGCTGTACCTGCTGTTCGCCTTCACCATGCTCATGGTGGGTGGCGTGCTGGCCCTGCTGATCCGAGCCGAACTGTTTCAGCCAGGTCTGCAGCTGGTCAACCCCGGGCTGTTCAATCAGCTCACCACCATGCACGGCCTCATCATGGTGTTCGGCGCCATCATGCCGGCCTTTGTGGGTTTTGCTAACTGGATGATTCCGCTGCAAATCGGCGCTTCCGACATGGCCTTTGCCCGCATGAACAACTTCAGCTTCTGGCTGATGATTCCTGCGGCGCTCATGCTGGTTGCGTCGTTCTTCATGCCCGGTGGTGCACCCGCTGCCGGCTGGACGCTGTATGCACCGCTGACCCTGCAGATGGGCCCCTCCATGGATGCTGGCATTTTTGCCATGCACATCCTGGGTGCCTCGTCGATCATGGGTTCGATCAACATCATTGTGACCATCTTGAACATGCGCGCTCCCGGCATGACGCTGATGAAAATGCCCATGTTCTGCTGGACTTGGCTGATCACCGCCTACCTGCTGATCGCCGTGATGCCTGTGCTCGCCGGTGCCATCACCATGACGCTGACCGACCGCCATTTCGGCACCAGCTTCTTCAACCCCGCTGGCGGCGGTGACCCAGTGATGTACCAGCACATCTTTTGGTTCTTCGGCCACCCCGAGGTCTACATCATGATCTTGCCGGCCTTCGGTATCGTCAGCCAGGTCGTGCCCGCATTCTCGCGCAAGAAGCTGTTTGGCTACGCGTCCATGGTCTACGCGACCGGCTCCATCGCCATCCTGTCTTTCGTCGTGTGGGCACACCACATGTTCACCACCGGCATGCCGGTCACGGGCCAGCTGTTCTTCATGTACTCGACGATGCTGATCGCCGTGCCCACGGGCGTCAAGATCTTCAACTGGATCGCGACCATGTGGAAGGGGTCGATGACCTTCGAAACGCCCATGCTGTGGGCCGTTGGCTTCATCTTCGTGTTCACCATCGGGGGCTTCACCGGTCTGATCCTGTCGGTCGCTCCGATCGACATCCAGATGCAGGACACCTACTACGTGGTGGCGCACTTCCACTATGTGTTGGTGGCGGGTTCGCTGTTTGCCATGTTTGCCGGCATCTACTACTGGCTGCCCAAGTGGACCGGTGTGATGTACAGCGAGACGCGCGGCAAAATTCACTTTTGGTGGTCGATGATTTCGTTCAACATCACCTTCTTCCCAATGCACTTCCTGGGTCTGGCCGGCATGCCCCGCCGCTATGCCGACTACCCCATGCAGTTCGCAGACTTCAACGCTGTTGCATCGGTCGGTGCGTTTGCGTTCGGTATCGCCCAGGTGTATTTCTTTGTCGCAGTGATCATTCCGGCCATGCGTGGCAAAGGTGAAAAAGCGGTTCAAAAACCTTGGGAGGGTGCGGAGGGTCTTGAGTGGGAAGTGCCGTCGCCTGCTCCTTTCCATACCTTTGAGAATCCGCCCAAACTGGATGTTACTGCTACCAAAGTGATTGGCTGATCTTGTTCGCACCGGTTCAACACATGACGCCTGACCAAAAAAAGAACAACCTGCGCCTGGGCTTGATCCTTGGCTCGGTGGCGCTGGTTTTTTTCCTGGGTTTCGTGGGCAAGCTGGTGTTGTTCGGCGGCTGAACATCCGCCTCGACACCTAAATTAAAAAGTAGCACCCCATGGGACTGCGTCGCGAAAATTTCAAGATGGTGGGCAAGCTCTGCGTTATCACGCTGGGCATGTTCGGTTTTGGCTATGCGCTGGTGCCGATCTACAACGCCATCTGCGAAATGACGGGTATCAACATACTCGCTTTGTCCGAGCGTGAAGTGCCTGGCTCGCGTCCCAAATTGCCGGCCAACACCCAGGTGGACCGTTCGCGGACCATCACGGTGGAATTCGATGTGAACACCCGCGGCCCTTGGCATTTCAAGCCTGCGGTGCGCTCCATGCAAGTCCACCCAGGTGAACTGAGCACCGTGGTGTACGAGTTTCAGAACATCCAAAACCGGACCATGGCTGCCCAAGCTATTCCAAGCTACGCACCCAAGCAGTCCGCAGCGCATTTCAACAAGTTGGAATGTTTCTGTTTTACACAGTACACACTGGCGGCTGGCGAGAAAAAAGAGTGGCCGGTGGCGTTTATCATTGATCCCCGCTTGCCCAAAGACGTGACCACCATCACGCTCTCGTACACATTTTTTGAAGTGGGTGGCAAAGTGCCACAGGCACCGCAAGATGTGGCCGCTCAAGTGCCAGCGGTGGTCTTGCCCAAGGGGGCTGATCCGGTATGACCGAACCGCTGCACCAGCGCAAGGGTTCGATTGTGGGCACAGTGAAAGCCGTGCTTTGGGGCTTTTTGGGTGTCCGCAGAAATGCCGATTACCAAAACGATATTGCCAAGCTCAACCCGATCCACATCATGGTGGTGGGTGTGCTCATGGCCTTGCTGTTTGTCCTTGCCTTGATCCTGCTCGTCAATTGGGTTGTGGCTTGAGCGCACGACATCAACAACATCGCAATTTTCATTTTTCCGATATTCATACAAGCGAAAGCAATTAGGAGTGAGCATGTCAGCAGCAACACACGGCACGACGCCTTATTACTACGTACCCGGGCCTTCGCGCCATCCGGTAATGGCCGCCATTGGTCTGTTTTTCGTGATCCTGGGCGCAGGCCAATGGATCAATGGTGCCGACTGGGGTATGTACTCGCTGGCGTTTGGCATGGCCTTTTGGCTGATCGTCCTGTTCCAGTGGTTCCGCGACGCAGTCAACGAGAGTGAAGGTGGACTGTATGGTCACAAAATTGACCTCTCATACCGCTGGAGCATGAGCTGGTTCATCTTCTCCGAGGTGATGTTCTTTGGCGCCTTTTTCACTGCGCTGTGGTGGGCGCGCGTGCACTCGGTTCCCGCGCTGGGCAACATTGAAAACGCCCTGATCTGGCCGGACTTCACCTCTATCTGGCCCAGCATGCAAGCTGGCGTTACCGCGTCTCCCGGCGGCATCGTTGAGCCCTTCCAAACCATGGGCCCCTTCTGGTTGCCCACCATCAACACCGCGCTGCTGTTGACGTCTGGCGTGACATTGACGGTTGCTCACCACGCACTGCAGGTTGGAAACCGCAGCAAAACCATCGCGTTCATGTGGATGACCGTTGTGCTGGGTATTGTTTTCTTGTTTGTTCAAGGCTACGAGTACGCCCACGCCTACAACGATCTGAACCTCAAGATGTCCTCGGGCATTTTTGGATCCACTTTTTACATGCTGACCGGTTTCCACGGCTTCCACGTGTTCGTGGGCATGTTGATGTTGCTGTTCATTACCTTGCGCCTGCAAAAGGGCCATTTCACCTCCAAGAGCCACTTCGGCTTCGAAGGTGCTGCCTGGTACTGGCACTTTGTGGACGTGGTCTGGCTGGGTTTGTACATCCTTGTATATTGGATGTAAGCCGCTGGCGGGATGGCAGCATCCCGTTCCCGCCCGGAAAAAAGCGCCTGACGGCGCTTTTTTCTTTGAAGAGAACCCGCTGGTCAGGGCTGCATGGGCAGGCCTGTGGGTTGGATCCAGCCCATCCAATAACTGATCATCACCACCACAAAGAGCAGGATGGAAAAACCGACCCGAAACGCCAGAGCCCGCGCCATGTGGTTTTTGCGCGGTGCTGCCTCGCTATCCTGCGGGTTGGTGGTGCCTCCGCGCATCATGAAAAGCAATGCAGCGCCAAGGCTGCCGAGAATGGCGATGAACGCGGCGATGACGAGGTATTTCATGGTTCGGATTATCCGGTTCTTTGTGCTGGGCATGGGAGCCAGGGCATGAGTTCCCTATCAGGTCGCTTCTGGGTGGTCACCTTGGCCACCGCGTTCACCATGGGCGTGACCGCATCACTTGGTATGTGGCAGCTCGACCGTGCATCGCAAAAGCAAGCGCTACAGGATCAGGTGAGTCAGCGCAGCGAATTGGCCTCCTGGACCGAGCGGGACCTGCTGGAAGCGCTGGACCCGAAAGTCGGTCTGCACCGCTCGGTCCAGCTCAAGGGCCAATGGGTGACAGACTTCAATGTTTTTTTGGACAACCGCCAGATGGATGGGCGGGTGGGCTTCTTTGTGGTCACGCCAATGCGGCTGTTTGGCAGCGATCGGGTGATCTTGATTCAGCGTGGATGGGTTCCGCGCGACTTTAACGACCGCAGCCGTGTGCCGGCCGTTGAAACTCCTGAAGGGGTGGTCCAAGTCGAAGGGCGTTTAGCCCCAGCACCAGGCAAGCTTTTTGAATTCGGCGCGGCAAGTTCCGGGCCGATCCGGCAAAATATCGGCGTTGCTGAGTTGTCGCAGGAGACGGGGCTTGCCCTGCTGGATGTATCCGTCCTGCAAACCGGCGACCCAACCGATGGACTGCATCGCAACTGGCCCCGCATCACCGAAGGCGTGCACAAGCACCATGGTTATGCATTTCAGTGGTTCGGTTTGTGTGCCCTTGCAGGCATTTTGTATGTCTGGTTCCAATTCATCTCTCCCCGCCGAAAGCGCACCCTCCATGGCCAAGACGCCCGATGAACCCTTGACGATGACTGTGCACAGCTTGCCCCAGCTGGACCAGAGCAGTGCGCGCTCTGAAGCCAGCACCCGCGCTGGGCGCTGGAAAATGTTCGCCTTGCTGCTGGTGTGTGCAGCGCCTGTGGTGGCTTCTTACCTCATGTACTACGTGGTGCGACCAGAGGGACGGCGCAACTATGGCGAGCTGGTCAATCCCCAGCGCCCACTGCCGACCTTCATCGGCATTGACGCTAAAGGTCAGCCCGTACCGCTAGCGCAGCTCAAAGACCAGTGGCTGCTCATCAGCGTGGCAGACAGCAGCTGCGATGCCGACTGCCAGGAACATCTTCTGCTGCAGCGCCAGTTGCGAGAAACCCTGGGCAAAGAAAAAGACCGGCTGGATTGGGTGTGGATGCGCACGGGCGACACACCTTTGACCGAAGCGCTGCAGCAGGCCACCGCGCCTGCGGTCGTGCTGCAGGTCGAAGCTGCGCAGCTGGCTGCCTGGCTGGAGCCCGCACCCGGGCAACGGCTGGAAGACCACCTTTATGTGGTGGACCCGCTTGGGAACTGGATGATGCGCTTCCCAGCCAATCTGGACGCCAAACAAGCCAAGCGCGACCTCGACCGGTTGCTGCGCGCCTCGGCATTCTGGGACAAGGCAGGCCGATGATGGCGAGCCGCACTCCACGCGCACAGCGCTGCCCAGGCTCCTAGGATGCAACAAGCCACTCGCTCACTTCTTTCGCTGTCCACCAAGGGGGTACATCGGTGCCTCTGTGCGGCCGGGCGCCACTGATATGGAAACACAAGCCTTGTACGATTTCGCGCCCATCGCGCGGCTGATGTTGCTGGGGGTGGTGATCGCCTTGGGCCCGCTGGCCTGGGTCTGGGTGCGCAACCGGCACGCGGCGCCGGCTCAGCGCCTGCGCATGCTCACCCTGGTGACTTTGTTTCTGACTTTCGACCTCGTGCTGTTTGGAGCCTTCACCCGGCTCACCGACTCCGGCTTGGGATGTCCTGACTGGCCTGGATGTTATGGCAGCGCCAGCCCGGTTGGCGCCAGCAGCGCCATTGCTGCTGCACAGGAAGCCATGCCTACGGGACCGGTGACGTTTTCAAAGGCCTGGATCGAGATGATCCATCGGTACCTGGCTACGGCGGTGGGGGTGTTGATTCTGGTGTTGGCCAGCGTCAGCTGGGTCGAGCGGCGCAAGCTCTCGGTGTCGTATGTCTGGCCGTTGGTCACGCTGATCTGGGTGTGTCTGCAGGGTGCCTTCGGTGCGCTCACGGTCACCATGAAGCTCTTTCCCGCTGTTGTTACCCTGCACCTGTTGGGCGGCATGGCGCTGCTGGCGCTGCTGCGAGCACAGGCCACGGGCTACGCACTGGCCACCCCGGGCGGTCAAACCACCGTGCCTTTGCACGCCAACACCCGGCTCGCTCTGGGTCTGGTGTATGGTTTGTTGTGGGTTCAGATCGCGCTCGGAGGATGGGTCAGCACCAACTACGCGGTGCTGGCCTGCAGCGACTTCCCCAGGTGCCAGGGTAGCTGGTGGCCGGACATGGACTTTCAGCACGGGTTTTCGTTGTGGCGAGAGCTGGGCCAAAACCGGGCCGGTGAAGCCATTGCCTTCTCGGCGCTGACGGCCATTCATTACGTGCACAGGCTTAGTGCATATGTGGTGTTTGCCGCCTTGTTCTGGCTGGTCTGGCGTTTGTGGTCGGTGGTCGCCATGCGCTCTACCGCGCGCTGGTTGATCGGTTTGGCCCTGTGGCAGTTTGCCAGTGGTTTGACCAATGTGGTGCTCGATTGGCCGTTGCTGGCTGCCGTGGGGCACACTGGAGGCGCTGCCGCGCTCGTGGTGGTCATGACCAGCGCCCTTTTCAGCACCCGCACCGCCCATGAACACTTGGGTGCCACCGCATTCAACACTTCTCGACCGATCTGATGAGCACCGCGTCTTCCAACACCACTGCCGTTGCCTTGCCATCCGCCTGGCGGCAGTTCTATGCGCTGACCAAGCCGCGCGTGATCCAGCTCATTGTGTTTTGTGCCTTGATCGGCATGGTGCTGGCTGTGCCCGGGGTGCCCACCTGGGCACAGGTGCAGCTGGCCGCCATAGCGTCGCTGGGTATCTGGCTGGTGGCGGGCGCTGCCGCTGCTTTCAACTGTGTGGTCGAACAGCAAATTGACGCCAAGATGAAGCGCACCGCCTGGCGCCCCACCGCCAAAGGCGAGTTGTCCAACCTCAAGACGCTCACCTTTTCCGCCGTGTTGTGTGGGCTGGGTTCCGGCATCCTGTACTTCTGGGTCAACCCGCTCACCATGTGGCTGACCTTTGCAACCTTTGTGGGTTACGCGGTCATCTACACCGTGATTCTGAAGCCCCTGACACCGCAAAACATCGTCATTGGCGGGGCCTCTGGCGCCATGCCACCGGTGTTGGGCTGGGCAGCCATGACCGGTGTGGTGTCTCCGGAAGCGCTGATTCTTTTCCTTATCATTTTCCTGTGGACGCCGCCGCACTTCTGGGCGCTTGCCTTGTACCGGGTGGAAGACTATCGCAAGTCTGGCTTGCCCATGCTGCCTGTCACACATGGCTCTGAATTCACCCGCTTGCAGATTTTTCTCTACACCTTGGTGTTGTTTGCCGCATGCCTCATGCCCTTTGTGATGCGCATGAGTGGCTGGTTTTACCTCGCGGTGGCGGTGGTCTTGAGCATCGGGTTCACCGGCTACGCCTACGCGCTGTGGCGCGACTATTCGGATGCGCTGGCGCGCAAAACCTTTCGTTTTTCCCTGATCCATTTGTCGCTGCTGTTCGCGGCACTGCTGGTCGATCATTATTTATGACCACTCCGGTGACGGGGCAAGCCGCCACAGGGAATAACCCCGGCCAGGCTTGCGGCCCGCCGCGAGATTTTTCATCTCTGTCTGGAATACACGATATGCCCTCGACTTACCTGAACCGCCGCCATGCCCTGGTTTGGGGTGCTTCGGCCTTGGCTCTGGCTGCCTGCGGTGAGAACAAACCGGCGTTCACGGGCATCGACATCACCGGTGCCGACTACGCCACCGGGTTCACGTTGACCGACCACAACGGGCAACCACGCACGCTGGCCGACTTTCAGGGCAAGGCGGTGGTGATCTTCTTTGGTTTCACCCAGTGTCCCGATGTGTGCCCCACGTCGCTTGGCGAGTTGGCCGAGGCCCGCCGTCTGCTGGGTGCCGATGGCGAGCGCTTGCAGGGCCTGTTCGTCAGCATCGACCCCGAGCGCGACACGCCTGAGATCATGAAGGCTTACATGGTCAACTTCGACCCGAGTTTTCTGGCCCTGTACGCTGCCCCAGATGCCTTGCCCGAGCTGGCCAAGAGCTATCGAATCTATTACAAAAAGGTGCCGGGCAGCACCCCCACCAGTTACACCATGGACCACTCGGCCGGCAGCTACGTGTACGATGCCAAAGGCCGTGTGCGCCTGTACCACCGCTACGGCAGCGGTGCGCAGGCCTTGGCCGATGACGTGAAGCGCTTGCTGAACGACGAGTAACGTCCGAGCGAAACAAAAGTCAAGCCTCACACGACCACGGTATCTTCAGGGTGCCGCAGTCGTGTGAGGCTTTTTGGTGTGCACGTCAGTCGATCTTTGCAACGCTGATTTTGACCACGCGCTTGTACTTGCTGCGTTCACACGCCATGAAGGCTTCAAACTGCTCTGGTGTGCTGTGAGCGGGTTCGGCCATCAGGGCGGAAAAGCGCTCCTTCGCCTCAGGCGAGCGCAAAGCCTCGGTGAGGGCAGTATTGAGTTTGCGCGCCGTGTCGGCCGGCGTAGCGGTCGGCACCACCAGACCCCACCAGGTGTTGATTTCAAAGCCGGGCAAGGTGTCTGCAACCGGCGGCACCTCGGGCATGGCGCCGAGCGCTGTGCGGTGGTGAGCGCCAGCGCTTTCAGCTTGCCCGACCGGATGTTGGGTGCAGCGGTGGCCAGGTTGTCGAAGTTGAAATCGACCTGACCCGGCAGCAGACCCAGCTGTGCCGGGTTGCCGTCGTGGTGTGGAATGTGCACCGCAAAAATACCCGACTGGTTCTTGAACATTTCACCAGCGAGGTGGCCCGCGCTGCCGTTACCACCCGAGCCGTAGTTGAGCTTGGCGGGGTTGTCCTTGGCGTAGGCAATCAGGTCGGCCAGGGTGTTGATGTTCAGCCGTTTCGCTGCGTCGGTGTTCAACGCCAGCACGTTGGGCACCCACAGCATCTGCGTGACCGCCGAGACATCTTTGGCCGGGTCGTAGGGCAGTTTGCTGCACAGTCACGGGTTGATGCCGTGCGACGCGGTGGAGGCAATGCCTAGCGCCAAGCCGGCGCGCACAGCCTTGGCTGCGGCGCTCACACCCATGTTGCCGCCCGCACCGGGCCGGTTGTCCACGATCACGGCGCCGAGCGATCCCTTGACCGCTTCGGCCAGAATGCGTGTCGCCACGTCACCGACCCGCCGGCCACAAAGGGCACCACGATGCGTGTGGTGGTGGCAGTCTGAGCCTGTGCGAGCCCAGGCAGCGCCAGCGTCGCCGCGCTCAGGGTCAAAAGGTGATGAGGTAGCGGCGGTTCAGCATGGTTAGCTCGCCCTCGTTGAGGTTCGGGCAAGGTTCAAGAAGTTGATCAGGTCTTGTCGGCCGCGCTGGTGAACGAATCTGCAAAAAACTCCTCGGGTGGCAGGCCCGCTTGCGCGCTGAAGTCGTTACGGGCTGACTCCACCACGATGGGCGCACCGCAGGCATACACTTGGTGGCCCGACAGATCGGGGAAGTCTTGCAGCACGGCCCGGTGCACAAAGCCCGTGCGCCCGGTCCACTGGTCTTCGGGCAGAGCGTCAGACACCACCGGCACATAACGCAGGTGGGGCATACTGGCCAGCTGGGCGTCGATCCAGGTGCTCTGGTACAGATCGGCAGGGCGGCGACCGCCCCAGTACAGCGTGGTGGGGCGGGTGATGCCCTTGAACTGCATGTGCTCTATGATCGCCTTGATGGGTGCAAAGCCCGTGCCCGAGGCCAGAAAAATCATGGGCTTTGGGCTGTCTTCGCGCAGGTAGAAGCTGCCGTAGGGCCCTTCAATACGCAAGATGTCTTTTTCCTTCAGGGCACCAAACACGTGGTCGGTGAACTTGCCGCCGGGCATGTGCCGCAAATGCAGCTCCACGGACGGCTGAACCGCCTGCGTGTGCGGCGCGTTCGCCATGGAATAGCTGCGCCGGTCGCCGTCGCGCAGCAAAAATTCCACATATTGGCCCGCGTGGTACTGAAAGGTGTCGCTGGCTGGCAGCTGCAGGCGAAGCACGATCACGTCCTGCGAAACGCGTTCGAGTGCGCTTACGCGCACCGGCATTTTTTTGATGGGGAATGCGCCGGCTTCCGTGACCTGGCGCGATTCCAGCACCACGTCGCTGTGTGCCACGCCGCAGCAGGTGAGCACGTAGCCAGCAGCCTCTTCATCCGCGCTGAGCGCTTTGGCCTGGTGCGCGCCGTGGGTCACGCTGCCCGACAGCAGCTTGCACTTGCAGGAGCCGCAGGCGCCGTCTTTGCAGCCATAGGGCAGGCCAATGCCCTGGCGAATACCGGCGGCCAACATGGCTTCGTCGGGCTGGGCTTCAAAGGTGCGTCCGCTGGGCTGAACGGTGATGGTGAATGTCATACAGTCTGAGGGTGTTGAGGTGCCTTCGGTGTGCCGCAGCCGCACCGGTCATTTTCTATTGTCGCAAATTCGGAATTCGCATGAGCCTACTTGGCGCTTTGCCCGCACGCTTTCGGCGTGAGCGGGTTTTGATCATTGGCTGTGGTGATGTCGGCCAGCGCGCTGCCCGCGTGCTCGGCGGTGGTGCGCGCACCCGCATCTTGGCCCTGACCTCGTCGCCTGAGCGACGCGCCAGCCTGCGCGCGCAGGGCATCACCCCCCTGCTGGGTAACCTGGACGACGCGCGCAGCCTACAGCGGCTGGCTGGCCTGGCCACCCGGGTGCTGCACCTGGCGCCACCCCCCTCGGGTGAGCAAGCCGACTGGCGGCTGGACCCGCGTACCCGAGCCCTGGTGCGTGTGCTGGCACAGCGCTCGGTACCGGCCGCGCTGGTGTATGGGTCTACCAGCGGTGTCTATGGCGACTGGCAGGGCCGCTGGGTCAGCGAAGCCACCCCCGCCCAGCCGCGCACCCCGCGCGCCTGGCGCCGGGTTGATGCCGAAACTGCCGTGCACTGGCTGGGGCGCGCCACCGGCGTTCGCACCAGCGTGCTGCGCATTCCGGGCATTTACGCGCCCGACCGGGCCGGCGGCACGCCGCGCGAGCGCCTGCTGCGCGGCACACCGGTGCTGCGCGAAAGTGATGACGTGTACACCAACCACATACACGCCACCGACTTGGCGCGCGCTTGCGTGCTGGCGCTGTGGCGCGGGCGGCCGCAGCGCAATGTGAACGTGGTGGACGATACCCAGCTGAAGATGGGGGACTACTTCGACCTGGCCGCCGACCTCTATGGCCTGCAGCGCCCGCCCCGCATCGGGCGCGATACGGCGAGCGACCAACTGCCGCTGATGCTGTTGAGTTTCATGAGCGAGTCGCGTCGCCTGCACAACGAGCGCATGAAAACCGAGCTGCGCCTGCGCCTGCAGTTCCCCACCGTGGCAGAGGGGTTGGCTCAGCCCGGCTAAGTGGTGCGCCCGGTCAGGCGGCTGGCGAGATGGTGCTCAGCAGCCAGCCGGTGTAGGCCAGGTAGGCCGCCAGCAGCGCCCCGGCTTCCCAGCGGTTGATGCGCCCCTGGCGCCCGCGAAAGCCCCATCCCATCACGAACAGCACCAGCGTCAAGCCCACCATCACGGGCAGGTCGCGGGTGATTGAGGCGGCCTCTATCTGTATGGGCGAAATGGCACCAGCAATGCCCACCACCGCCAACGTGTTGAACAGATTCGAGCCCAACACATTGCCCAGCGCGATGTCGTGCTCGCCTTTGCGCGCAGCGGCCACACACGACGCCAGTTCGGGCAGTGAGGTGCCCACGGCCACCACCGTCAGGCCAATGATCAGGTCGCTGACACCCAGCGACTGCGCAATGCTCACGGCGCCCCAAACCAGCAGGCGCGAACTGCCCACCAACACCAGCAGGCCCACCACCAGCCACACCAGCGAACGCTTCAGCGGCATCGCATGCGCTTTCAGCTCGGTAGCCGTTTCAACGGCCAGCGCATCGCCGCCGCCGCGCATGCCTTCCACGATGGACCAGGTCACCAGCACGCCAAACACCGCCAGCAGCACCCAGGCGTCCAGCCGGGTGATCTGGCCGTCCCAAACCAGGTAGGCCGACAACGCCGTCACGGCGGCCAGGATGGGTAGCTCTTTGCGCAAAATCATCGAGTGGACGATGATGGGTGAGATCAGGGCCGTCACCCCCAGAATCAGTGCGATATTGACGATGTTGGAGCCCCAGGCGTTGCCCAACGCCAGCCCGGGGTTGCCCTGGCTGGCAGCCAGGGTAGATACCACCATTTCAGGTGCCGAGGTACCAAAACCCACAATCAACATACCCACCAGCAAGGGCGGAACGGAATAATGCCCCGCTGTCGAAGAGGCGCCTTCCACAAAGCGGTCGGCACTCCAGACCAGCAAAGCAAGGCCTACGAGGATGGCAAGTGAGGGCAGCAGCATGTTGAGCGGTGCGCAGTGGCGTGGTGTTGGACAATCCGTATTGTCTCAGGCAGCTGCGGCCACTTTCCTTCAAGGCGACATGTTCACACCCCGTTCTTCACGCTCCGAACCCAGCCAGCCCGGCGCAGCCTTGCGCTGGCGCATGGGTGCTGCGCTGAGCGTGGCAGCGCTGATGCTGTTGTTGCTGTGGTGGTGGCGCCCGGTGGTGCTCATGCCGGGCACCCGTGCGCTGGTGATGCAGGGCGGAGACCCCTATGTGCGGGCGCTCATGCGCACCATTTCGGCAAGTGAATCCAACGTGTTGCGGCCCTACAACGTACTCTACGGCGGTCGGTACGTCTGGACGCTGGAGCGGCACCCCAACCGCTGCGAACCCATCGGGCGCGGACCCAATAAAGGCAACTGCTCCACTGCGGCCGGGCGCTACCAATTGCTGGCGGGCACCTGGGTCGAGCTGGCCGCACGCCACCACCCCGATCGCACCAGCGACCCCCTGGATGCCACGCAACTGAGCTTTGCGCCGCGCTACCAGGACGCCGTGGTGTACGCCTGGTTGTCCGAGCCCCGTTGGGGCAATCTGTCTGCCCAGCTGCGCCAGGGGCGGGTGCAGCCGGTGTTGCGGCGGCTGTCCGGCACCTGGACCAGCCTGGGCTATGGCCTTGAGGACAACAGCATGAGCCGCGAGCTGCCCCGGGTTTACCAACGCGTGCTTCAAGACGAGCTGGCCCGGTCCGCCAAAGACAAACCTTCTGTGCCTGACGCGCAGCAAAAAGGCCGTGCAGCAGAAGCTGCACGGCCTTGATTTGGTGCCCGGGGCCGGAATCGAACCGGCACGCCATCTCTGGCGGGGGATTTTGAGTCCCCTGCGTCTACCAATTTCACCACCCGGGCGGCAATTCGTAAGCCACAAATTATGGCACAGTGTTGACCATGAACTACCCAACCATTGAAGATTCCATTGGAAAAACCCCGCTTGTGGCCTTGCAGCGCATTGGTGCGGCAGAAAACGCCGTGCGAGGGAATGTGATTTTGGGCAAGCTCGAAGGCAACAACCCGGCCGGTTCGGTGAAAGACCGGCCCGCAGTGTCCATGATTCGGCGCGCTGAAGAGCGCGGCGAGATCAAGCCCGGTGACACACTGATTGAAGCCACGTCGGGCAACACCGGCATTGCGCTGGCGATGGCGGCCGCCATCAAGGGTTATCGCATGGTGCTGATCATGCCGGAGGACCTGTCGATTGAGCGGGCGCAGACCATGAAGGCGTTTGGCGCGGAGTTGATTTTGACCCCCAAGAGCGGCGGCATGGAGTCGGCCCGCGACTTGGCCGACCGCATGCAGGCCGACGGCAAGGGGCGGGTGCTTGACCAGTTCGCCAACGCCGACAATCCCCGCATCCATTACGAGACCACCGGCCCCGAGCTGTGGGAGCAAACGGCTGGGCGCATCACCCATTTCGTGAGCGCCATGGGCACCACCGGCACGATCACCGGCGTATCGCGTTTCCTGAAAGAAAAGAACCCGGCGGTTCGCATCGTGGGCGCCCAGCCCAGTGAGGGCTCGCGCATTCCGGGCATTCGCAAATGGCCGCAGGAATACCTGCCCAAAATTTACGAGCCCAGTGCGGTGGACGAGCTGATTTACGTGAGTCAGTCCGACGCAGAAGACATGTGCCGCCGGCTGGCCCGCGAGGAGGGTATTTTTGCGGGCATTTCGGCCGCTGGCGCTTGCTGGGTGGCGCAGCAGGTGGCGCAGCAGGTGGAAAACGCCACCATCGCGTTCATTGTGTGCGACCGTGGCGACCGCTACCTGTCCACCGGCGTCTTCCCTGCCTGATGGGCTGTTTCAATCCAAGACGGGCTGTTCAGGCCAAGATCCCATTCAACATCAAAGGCTGATGGCATGAACACCGAGTTTCGGTTTTGTCCGTCTTGTACCGGGCCGCTGGCCGTCATCGGCAAAGAGGAAGACGGTGGCCTGACGCACCGCTTGCGCTGCGCGGCCTGTGGTTTTACCCACTGGAACAATCCTACGCCGGTGCTGGCGGCCATTGTCGAGGTGGATGGTCTGGTGCTGCTGGCGCGCAATGCCGCCTGGCAAAACCGCATGTTTGGCCTCATCACCGGCTTCATGGAGGCTGGCGAAACCCCCGAAGACGGCATTCGCCGGGAAATTGCCGAAGAAACCAGCTTGCAGGTGAGTCAGTTGACTCTGGTGGGCGTGCACGATTTTCAGCGCATGAACCAAGTGCTGATCACTTACCACGCGGTGGCCCATGGCGAGGTGCTGCTGTCGCCAGAGCTGCTTGAATACAAGCTCATGCGCCCCGAGCAGGTGCGCTGCTGGCGCGCCGGCACCGGCTTTGCGCTGGCCGACTGGCTGCGTGGCCGGGGCGTTGAGCCCGTGTTTCTGGATGCTTCACCGTCCAGCCTTTGAGTAGCCCTGGGCCGGGACTCACCGGCCGCACAAAACCGCGCCCTGCTTCAGACGCGTCTGCCCGCTTAGAATCAGCCATCCTGAGGAACACCCCATGCAAGCCGACAAAGAACTCGATGCCCGTGGCCTGAACTGCCCGCTGCCCATTTTGAAGGCCAAGAAAGCCTTGTCCGATATGCTCAGCGGCCAAACCCTGTGCGTGATCTCCACCGATGCCGGTTCGGTGCGTGACTTCCAGGCCTTTGCCAAACAGACGGGCAACGAGCTGATTGAGCAGCAGTCCGTGGGCAGCGACCATTTCACATTGCTGAAACGCCGCTGATCGGCACGCTGGTTTTTTGACCGACCAGCATTCCCAAGACAACCGCGCAACATGGATGTCCTGCTGGTTGATCCTTTGGTGCCTGAAGCCCTTGGCTGGCTTCAGGAGCGCCATGAAGTGAGCTACCGGCCCGAGCTCGGTGACGACCCGATCGGGCTGCGCAAGAACATGTACAAGACGCGCGCCATTGTGCTGCCGCCGCATGTCATCGTGTCGCAGGAGTTCCTGGACTTTTCGCCCAAGTTGAAGTTGGTGGCGCGCATGCAGATTTCCAGCGACAACACCGATCTCGACGCCTGCTCGCGCCGCCAAGTCCGGGTGATCCAGGCGCGCAGTGCCACGGTGCGTTCCAACGCCGAATACCTGCTCTACGGGCTGCTCATGCTGTACCGCCGGGGCATGATCAGCGCCCTGCTGGGGCGCAAGATTTCGCAGGTGCGCATGGGCCGCGAGCTGGCGGGCAGCACCGTGGGCTTGCTGGGGCTGGCGCCGGTAGCACACACGCTGGCGCCCATGCTCAAAGGCCTGGGTGTGCGGCTGCTGGGCTACGACCCGGCGGTGCACCACGCCGCACCCATCTGGGACAAACTGGGGGTTGAGCCCACCACAGCGCAAGATCTGCTGGCCCGCTCTGACGCTGTGTCGCTGCAGGTGGTGTATGCCTCGCGTTTCAAGGGATGGATCAACGAGCGCCTGCTGAACCACTGCAAGCCGGGGCAGCTGTGGGTGGGGGTGAGCCGCAGTTCGCTGTTTGATGCGGAGGCCCTGGCGCATGCCTTGTGTGACGGCCGCATTGACGCCTGCTTGCTCGATGGCGCCAACCCCAACTTTGTGGCCGAGGGCACCCCGCTGCATGCCGTGCCCAATCTGCACCTGACGCCGCGCTTGGGCTCGCACACGCGCGAAGCCAAGCTGCGCGCCAGCTGGTACGTCGCACACCGCATCCACGAAAGCCTGGCGCCCCAGGTTGTCAAGCCGGCAACCGGGCAGAGTGACTTTTCTGCTCTCGACAGCTTGGACTACGCCGACCAGGAAGACCCGCAGGCGGTGTCGCCGTCGCAGTGGAGTTCCCTGGAGCTCCACAAGCGCTGAAACCCAGCGCTGACGGCGCCAAGCCGATCAGTTCCCCAGTCGGGCCAGCTGCTCGCGCACCTTGGCCAGCGTGGCGGTGAAGTCGGCCACCCGCTTTTTCTCCTGGTCAATCACGGCTGGCGGCGCTTTCGCCACAAATGCTTCGTTCGCCAGCTTTGCGCCTGCCTTGGTGATTTCGCCTTCCAGGCGCGTGGCCTCCTTGCTCAGGCGCAGCTTTTCGGCGGCCACGTCAATTTCCATGAAGAGGCACATGCGTGCTTCGCCCACCACCGCCACCGGCGCCGATTGCGCGGCAGCAACCCAAGCGGCCTCGTCTTCAAATACCTTCACTTCGCTGAGCTTGGCCAGCGCCTGCAGCACCGGGCCAGCGGTTTGCATGAAGGTGGTGTCGCCCAGCACGTAGAGCGGCAGCCGGGTGGCGGGTGACACGTTCATTTCACCGCGCAGATTGCGGCAGGCGTCCACCAGTCCCTTGAGCTTGGCCACATGGGCCTCGGCTTGTTCGTCGATACGCTCGGTCTGGCTCACCGGGTAGGCGGCGATGCTGACCGATGGGCCAGCGCGGCCTGCCACGGGCGCGACCTTTTGCCAGAGTTCTTCGGTGATGAAGGGAATCACCGGGTGCGCCAGCCGCAGGATGGTTTCCAGCGTTCGAATCAGCGTGCGGCGGGTGGCGCGTTGCTGTGCCTCGTTGCCGGTGTTGATCTGCACTTTGGCGATTTCCAGGTACCAGTCGCAGAACTCGTCCCAGACGAACTGGTAGATCGTGTTGGCCACGTTGTCCAGGCGGTATTCGGCAAAGCCTTTGGCCACATCGGCTTGCACGCGCTGCAAGGTAGACGCGATCCAGCGGTCGGCCGGGCTGAACGCCAGGTAGCCGTGGGCAGAGCCGCCGACTTCACAGTCGGCCTTGGTGTGTTGTTTCAGGCCGCAGTCCTGGCCTTCGCAGTTCATCAGCGTGAAGCGGGTGGCGTTCCAGAGCTTGTTGCAGAAATTGCGGTAGCCCTCGCAGCGCTTGCTGTCGAAGTTGATGCTGCGGCCCAGCGAAGCGAGTGCCGCAAATGTGAAGCGCAGCGCGTCGGCGCCGTAGGCCGGTATGCCGTCGGGGAATTCTTTTTCGGTCTGTTTGCGCACCTTAGGCGCGGTTTCGGGCTTGCGCAGTCCTGTGGTGCGCTTGTCGAGCAGCGGGGCCAGGTCAATGCCGTCGATCAGGTCGACCGGGTCGAGCACGTTGCCTTCGCTTTTGCTCATTTTCTGGCCCTGCGCATCGCGCACGAGGCCGTGGATGTAGACGTGCTTGAACGGCACGCGGCCGGTGAAGTGCGTCGTCATCATGATCATCCGGGCCACCCAGAAGAAGATGATGTCGTAGCCCGTCACCAGCACGCTGCTGGGCAGGTAAAGGTTGTAGTCGTCGGTAGGCTTGTCGCCTTGGTCTGGCCAGCCCATGGTGGAGAAGGGCACCAATGCGCTGGAATACCAGGTGTCGAGCACGTCTTCGTCGCGCGTGAGCGTTTTGCCAGCACCCGCCTGGGCCTGGGCCTCTTCGAGGTTGCGCGCCACATACACCTGGCCCTGCTCGTCGTACCAGGCGGGGATCTGGTGACCCCACCACAGCTGGCGGCTTATGCACCAGTCCTGGATGTTGTTCATCCACTGGTTGTAGGTGTTGACCCAGTTTTCGGGCACAAATTTCACCTCGCCCGACTGCACGGCAGCGATGGCCTTGTCGGCAATCGAGGTGCCGCTGGTGTTGTGTTCGTTGCCCTTGCTGGTCATGGCCACAAACCACTGGTCGGTCAGCATGGGCTCAATCACCTGGCCGGTGCGGGCGCAGCGCGGCACCATCAGCTTGTGCTTTTTTACTTCCACCAGCAAGCCGGCGGCTTCGAGGTCGGCCACCACGGCCTTGCGTGCTACGAAGCGGTCCAGACCGCGGTACTTTTCCGGCGCGTTGTCGTTGATGGTGGCGTTGAGGTGCAGCACGCCGATGATGGGCAGCTGGTGGCGCTGGCCCACCGCGTAGTCGTTGGCGTCGTGCGCGGGTGTCACCTTCACCACGCCGGTGCCGAAGGCGCGGTCCACGTACTCGTCTGCAATCACCGGGATCTCGCGGTCGCACAGTGGCAGCTTCACATATTGGCCGATGAGCGCGCTGTAGCGCTCGTCTTCGGGGTGCACCATCACGGCCACGTCACCCAGCAGCGTCTCGGGGCGGGTGGTGGCCACGGTCAGGTGGCCAGAACCGTTGACCAGCGGGTAGGCGATGTGCCAGAGCGAGCCGTCTTCCTCTTCGCTTTCCACTTCGAGGTCGGACACGGCCGACATCAGCACCGGGTCCCAGTTCACCAGACGCTTGCCGCGGTAGATCAGGCCTTGCTGGTACAGCTTCACAAACGTCTCAGTGACCACTTTGCTGAGCTTGGGGTCCATGGTGAAGTACTCGCGGCTCCAGTCCACGGAATCGCCCATGCGGCGCATCTGCGTGGTGATGGTGTTGCCGCTTTCTTCCTTCCACTCCCAGACCTTGGCCACAAAGTTCTTGCGCGCCTCGGCGGGCGTGGGGCCCATGTCGTGCCGGCTGATGCCTTGCGCCTGCAACTGGCGCTCCACCACGATCTGCGTGGCAATGCCGGCGTGGTCGGTGCCGGGCACCCAGACGGTATTGGCACCGCTCATGCGGTGGTATCGCGTGAGCGAGTCCATGATGGTCTGGTTGAACGCATGGCCCATGTGCAGCGTGCCGGTCACGTTGGGCGGTGGTAGCTGAATGGCAAATGCCGGTGCGCCTTCTACCGGCGCCCCGGTGCCCCGGAAGCCAGCCGCACCGTAGCCGCGCTGCTCCCACTCCGGGCCCCAATGGGCTTCGAGCGCGGCAGGCTCAAACGATTTGGACAGAGAGAGCAGACCGGGTTGGTGCAAGGTGTCAGACATGGGATGGGCGCAAAAAATGAAACGGCGCTCCGAAGGGCGCCGTCAGGGAAAGCTCGGGAATCAGCCAATTTTATTCGACCGATCCCACTCGGGCGTCGCTTCAGCTCTGGCTGCGGGCAACCACCTCGGGTCGGTCGTTTTGCTGGGGCTTCAGCGGCGCGGCCGTCTTGCCTTCGGCACGTTCACGGCGCCACTGTTCTTTGCGCGCGGTCCATTCGGCCAGTCGAGCGTGCGCGGTCTTGCTCTCTTCCAGCATTTCGAACTCGTCGGCCAGCTGGGCGGTGAGTTCCAGGCGGATACCGTTCGGGTCAAAGAAATAAATGCTTTTGAAGATGTGGTGGTCGGTCACCCCGAGCACCTCAATGCCATGGGCCTGCAGCCGGGCCTTGGTGTTTTCCAGCTCCTGTTCGGTGTTCACACGAAAGCTGATGTGGTTGACCCACTTCGGCGTGTTCGGGCTGGGCAGGGCGGCCACGTCATCCCCCAGGTCGAAAAAGGCAATGAACGAGCCGTCTTGCAGGCGGAAGAAAAAATGCGTGTACGGGCAGTACTCGCCGGTGCTGGGCACGTGGTCGCTTTGAATGATGTGGTAGAGCGGCAGACCCAGAATGTCCTCATAAAACTGGCGCGTTTCCTCGGCGTCTTTGGCACGGTAGGCGTAGTGGTGCAGCTGCTGCACCGGCGCTGGTGGGGGCAGGTTGTTGGGGGTCATGCGGGTCTCCTAAGATTGGTCTCGTAATTCAACATTGTGCAATGCATTTCTTAAAAAGAAATTTTTAGACATGTAATTGCCTGCACAGCTTGCAGGTTTTCTGCACAGCTGTCGATTGTGTTGAGAATGGTTATCAATTGATATTTTTTGATAGTTTGAGGCAATGTGTTGAATAGGGCAGAACAATTAGACGGACCTCTCTACCCGGCGTAAGGTGTCGTGGTCCCAACGGGTGCTGGCCCACGCCGGACGACCCGCTGGGTCTTTCTTCAACCACGAACAGGAGATAAACATGCCCGCATTGAAAGGCTCGAAAACCGAGCAATGCCTGAAAGACGCCTTCTCTGGCGAATCGCAGGCCAACCGCCGCTACCTGTATTTCGCGAACAAGGCCGACGTGGAAGGCCAGAACGACGTGGCTGCGCTGTTCCGTTCCACCGCCGAAGGTGAAACCGGTCACGCCCACGGCCACCTGGAGTTTTTGGAGCAGTCGGGCGACCCTGCCACCGGCCTGCCGATTGGCTCCACCCGCGACAACTTGGCTTCGGCCGTGGCGGGCGAAACCCACGAGTACACCGACATGTACCCCGGCATGGCCAAGACGGCCCGTGAAGAAGGCTTTGACGAAGTGGCCGACTGGTTTGAAACCTTGGCCAAGGCCGAGCGTTCACACGCCAACCGCTACCAGAAGGCCTTGAACGAATTGGTGGACTGATAGGCCCACCCCCATCGCTGGCCCACTTTGTGTGGCCAGCTCAGCCCCTCAAGGGGCGGCGCTGGCTGCCTGGCAAAGTCAGGTCCGCGGCGCCCTGGGGTTGAATTGCCCTTCTACCGGAGGGCGTTTTTGAAAGCGTTTGATTGAGCGCTCCCAAAAACCCACGAAAAACCCGCACAGACGAGGAGCAGAGACATGGCAACCGAAGGCAACTTGCAAGCGCCGACCCGGCACGCGCTGGACTGGAAAAACCCCGACTTTTACGACGAAGAAAAATGCTTTGACGAGCTGGAGCGGATTTTTGACATCTGCCACGGGTGCCGCCGCTGTGTGAGCTTGTGCGGTTCCTTTCCCACGCTGTTCGACCTGGTGGACGAGAGCAAGACCATGGAGGTCGACGGGGTTGACAAGGAGGACTACTGGAAGGTGGTGGACCAGTGCTACATGTGCGACTTGTGCTACATGACCAAGTGCCCGTACACCCCGCCGCATGAATGGAACCTGGACTTCCCGCACACCATGTTGCGCGCCAAGGCCATCAAGTTCAAAAAAGGTGAGGTGGGTGCGGCCGAGAAGTTTCTGGCCTCGACCGACGTGCACGGCCAATTTGCGGGCATTCCCATTGTGGTGCAGGCGGCCAATGCGCTGAACAAAACCAAGGTGATGCGCAACGTGCTGGAACGCGTGGCCGGCGTGGACAAAGACGCCTGGCTGCCCGAGCTGGCCACCCAAAAATTCCGCTCTGGTACGCCCGAAGCCAAAGCCACCGCCGTGGTGGACGGCGCCAAAACACCCGGAAAAGTGGCCATTTTCGCCACCTGCTACATCAACTACAACGAGCCCGGCATTGGCCTGGACCTGTTGAAGGTGCTCGACCACAACGATGTGCCTTATGTGATTGTGGAAAAGGAAAAGTGCTGCGGCATGCCCAAGCTGGAGCTGGGCGACCTGGAGTCGGTGCAGGCCAGCAAAGAGGCCAACATCCCGGTGCTGGCCAAGTACGCGAAAGACGGTTTTGCCATTCTGGCCGCAGTGCCCAGCTGCGCGCTGATGTTCAAGCAGGAAATCCCGCTGATGTTCCCGGACGATGCCGATACCCAGCTGGTGAAAGAGCACATGTGGGACCCGTTTGAGTACTTCATGGCCCGCAAGCGCGACGGCCTGCTGAAGACCGAGTTTCCGCAAAAACTGGGCAACGTGAGCTACCAGATTCCGTGCCACGGCCGGGTGCAAAACATCGGCAAAAAGACGGAAGAAATGCTGAAGATGATTCCGGAGACCACCATCAACACCATTGAGCGGTGTTCGGGTCATGCGGGCACATTTGGCGTGAAGAAGGCCTACCACCAGACCGCCATGAAGATCGGCAAACCCGTGTTCAAGGCCATGGCCACCATGAAAGACGGCACCAAGCCCGACTTCATCAGCTCGGACTGTCCGCTGGGTGGTCACCACATTGCGCAGGGCTTCGAGGTGAACGGCCTGGGCGCGCCCGAGCTGCAGCACCCGATCAGCCTGGTGGCCAAGGCATATGGCTTGAAGTGAGTGACACGGCAGGCAGCCTGCGTTTTTGTGACACCTGTTTCAGCTTTTATTTGGAGAAACCCCCATGCAACTGACCGGCAACATCACCCCTGAGAGCCTCATGAGTCTTGAGGCCTACACCAAGTGGCGCAAGCTCCACAAGCCAGAAATCATGGCGCACCGCAAGCTGCGCAGCGTGGTACTGGGCGAACACATCAACCTGCAGTTTGAAAGCGAGACCACCATCCGCTACCAGATTCAGGAGATGCTGCGTATTGAAAAAATCTTTGAAGAAGAGGGCATTCAGCAAGAGATTGAGGCCTATGCACCGCTGGTGCCCGACGGCGCCAACTGGAAGGCCACCATGATGATCGAGTACACCGACATCAACGAGCGCAAGCGCGAGCTGGCCCGGCTGATCGGCGTGGAAGACCGCATGTTTGTGGAGGTGGAAGGCCACGCCCGTGTGTACGCCATTGCCGACGAAGACCTGGACCGTGAAAACGACGAAAAAACCAGCGCGGTGCATTTCGTGCGGTTTGAACTGACCCCCGCCATGTGCGCATCGGTCAAGGCTGGTGGCGCTGTCAAGCTGGGCTGCGACCACACCCACTACCCGGCCCACATGCAGATTCCGCCTGAAACCCTGGCCAGCCTGGCGGGCGATTTGCGCTAACCCTGCGCGCAATCTCCGGCCGACCAGGCGGCCCATTCTGCGTCCAGCGCCGCTTCAATGTGCAGCGGCTTTCCGGTGGCGGGATGTTTGAGCGCCAGCGTGTGTGCGTGCAGCCACAGGCGCTGCAGGCCCAGCAACTCGGCCACAGCGCGGTTCAGCGGACCTTTTCCGTGTGTGGCGTCGCCCAAGATGGGGTGGGCGATGTGCTTCATGTGGCGGCGCAGCTGGTGGCGTCGCCCGGTGAGCGGCTGCAGCTCGACCCGGGCGCAGCGTGTGGTCTCAAAGTTGCCCTGGGGCAGGGGCAGTTCGTAGCGTTCCAGGGTGCGCCAGCGCGTCTGGGCTGCCTGCACTTCCTCGCGCTCGCTGCGCATGTCGTCGGGCATGCGCTTGAGCGGGTGGTCGGTGAAACCTTCGGGGGCTGGCCAGCCGCGCACCACCGCCTGGTAGGTTTTTTCCAGGCCATGACCTGCCTCAAAAGCCTGGCCCAACGTGCGCGCGGTGGCCGCACTCAGCGCAAACAGCAGCACGCCGCTGGTGCCTTTGTCGAGCCGGTGCGCGGGCCACACCGGGCGGTCCAGCTGGTTGCGCAGCATCTGCAGGGCAAAGCGGGTTTCACCGGCGTCCAGCCCGGTGCGGTGCACCAAGAGGCCGGGCGGCTTGTTCACCGCTGCAAGATAATCGTCGATGTAAAGGATGTCCAGCATGTTGTTTCTATTGTCCCCGGCCAAGGCGCTGGATTACGAGACCCCGCCGCATGTGTCGGTCCACACCCAGCCGCTGTTTGTGAAGCAGGCCAGCGAGCTGATTGGCGTGCTGCGCGAAAAGTCGCCGCAGCAGATTGCCGAGCTGATGAAGCTGTCGGACCCGCTCTCGGGCCTGAACGTGGCGCGCTACGCCGCCTGGGCGCCCAAGTTCACAGCCAAAAACTCCAAGCAGGCGGTGCTGGCCTTCAACGGGGATGTGTACGAGGGACTGGATGCCAAGTCGCTCACCGAGCCCGATCTGGACTGGCTGCAGCAGCATCTGTGTATTTTGAGCGGCCTCTACGGCGTGTTGCGCCCGCTGGACTGGATGCAGCCCTACCGCCTCGAAATGGGCACGCGCCTGCCCACCGGGCAGGGCAAAAACCTCTACCAGTTCTGGGGCAGCCAGATCGCCGAGTACCTGAACGCACGCGCTGCGGCCGACCTGAGTCCGGTGGTGGTCAACCTGGCCAGTGAGGAATATTTCAAGTCGGTGGACCGAAAGGCGCTGAAGCCGCGCGTGGTGACCTGTGCGTTTGAAGAGCGAAAGGGCGATGGCTACAAGATCATCAGTTTCATGGCCAAGCGCGCCCGCGGTCTCATGGTCCGCTACGCCGTGCAGCACCGCCTGAGCACGCCCGAGCAGCTCAAAGCCTTTGACCTGGAGGGCTATCGTTTTGTGCCTGCCGCCTCTGAGCCCGATCGCCTGGTGTTCCGGCGCGAGCACAAGGCCTGAATGTCTGAGAGCCCAAGCGCCTTTTGCCGAAGTTTCACCCATGCATCAGATCATCACGCCCGAACTGCGCAGCTGGCTGCAAGAGCAGGCTGCTGAAGGCCATTCACGGCAGTCGTTGCTGGACGCTTTGCTGAAAGCCGGCTGGCAGCCCGAGCTGGCCGCCGTCGCACTGGATAGCGAGTGGGCTGCTCACCAGCGCCAACAGGCCAGCACGGCTGCAGCGCCGGCCCAGGGCCAGCGCTTGCCCGACCTGGACCTGGCCCTGTCGCCGCGCCAGATCGACGCCGGCGACCGCTGGGTGGACGTGGTCGCCACCTTGGCAACGCCGCGCGTGGTGGTGCTGGGCAATTTGCTGAGTGCAGACGAGTGCGATGCGCTGGTAGCGGCGGCGCGCCCCCGGCTGACGCGTTCGCTCACGGTGCAGACCCAGACCGGCGGTGAAGAGCTGAACCCCGACCGCACCAGCCAGGGCATGTTTTTCAGCCGGGGTGAAAGCGAGCTGCTCGCCCGCATTGAAGCCCGCATTGCTCGGCTGGTGAACTGGCCGGTGGACCACGGCGAAGGCATGCAGGTGCTGCGCTATGGCGCAGGCGCGCAATACAAACCGCATTACGACTACTTTGACCCCGCCGAGCCGGGCACGCCCACCATCTTGCGACGCGGAGGCCAGCGCGTGGCCACGCTGGTGATGTACCTGAGTGAGCCCGTCCGTGGTGGCGGCACCGTCTTTCCGGACGCCGGGCTCGAAGTGGCCCCAGTGCGCGGCAATGCGGTGTTCTTCAGCTACGACCGCCCGCACCCTGCCACCGGCACGCTGCATGGCGGTGCCCCGGTGATCGAAGGTGAAAAGTGGGTGGCCACCAAGTGGTTGCGCGAGCGTGTGTTTGAATGACGGCGGCACGCCCCCATGTGATGCGGTGGTCAACCACGCCCGCCCATGCCTTGCGCACAGGAACCCCATGAGAATTGCCAGCAACGGCCTGCGTTTTGAAGTTGAAACGGCGGGCGACGACCAGGCCCCGGCGGTGTTGCTCACCATGGGGCTGGGTATGCAGCTCACGGCCTGGCCCGAGCGGCTGTTGACCGCGCTGGTGGAGGCGGGTTACCGCGTGATCCGCTACGACAACCGCGACATCGGTTTGTCCAGCCACCTCGATGCGCTGGGGGAGCCCAACTTGCTGTGGCAGTTTGTCAAGTCGCGCCTGGGGCTGAGCTTGCGTTCGGCCTACGGTTTGCAAGACATGGCGCAAGACGCGCTGGGCATTCTGGACGCGCTGGGTGTGGCGCGTGCGCACCTGGTGGGGGTGTCCATGGGCGGCATGATCTCGCAGCGCATTGCGGCCACCGCGTCCGAGCGTGTGCTCAGCCTCACCAGCGTCATGAGTTCCAGCGGCGCACCGGGCTTGCCCGGTCCCACCCCCGAGGTGTCGCGCACCATGGTCACGCGGCCCAAAAGCCCATCGCCACAAGACGTGGTGGAACATACGCTCGGCATTTTTCGCCTCATTGGCAGCCCGGCCTACCCGCAAGACATGCCGGTTTTTCGCCAGCACTTGCTGGACGGCGTGCAGCGCAGCTACCACCGCGAAGGTGTGGCGCGCCAGTTGCTCGCCATCATGACCGACCGGGATCGCCACACCCTGCTGCCGAGTATTGCCTGCCCCACACTGGTCATCCATGGCGCGGCCGACCCGCTGGTGCCCATGGCCTGTGGCAAGGACACGGCGACGCGCATACCCGGCGCCCGTTTTGAAGCCATACAGGGCATGGGCCACGACTGGCCGCCGGGTGTGGCCACCCTGCTGGCCAACCACATTGTTCCGCATCTCAACGCTGCAACCACGACCAAGCCAGCATGAACTCCAACACACCCGAACACTCCCAGCTGGGCAAGGCATCCGCCTACATCGACCAGTACGACCCCTCGCTGCTGTACCCGCTGGCGCGCGAGGCCAAGCGGCGCGAAATCGGCATAGCCGGCAGCGTGCCGTTTCTCGGTGCAGATATGTGGACCGCGTTTGAACTCAGCTGGCTCAACCTGCGTGGCAAGCCCCAGGTGGCACTGGCGCACATCACGATTCCGTGCGAGAGCACGCACATTGTTGAAAGCAAGTCGTTCAAGCTGTACCTGAACAGCCTGAACAACACCCGGTTTGAAAACGCCGACGCGGTGCGCGAGCGCATGCGCAACGACATCAGTGCGGCCATCTGGCACGGTGGTCCGGTGCAGATCACGGCCGGCGTGCGCCTGCTGCTGCCCGAGCTGTTTGACTGCGAGCCGGTGCAGGAGCTCGACGGCCTGTGCATTGACCGGCTGGACGTGGAGTGCACGCAATACCAGCCTGCGCCCGAGCTGCTGAGCGCCGCGCTGCACGAAAAACCGGTGGAGGAAACGCTGGTGAGCGACCTGCTCAAAAGCAACTGCCTAGTGACGGGCCAACCCGACTGGGGCACGGTGCAGATCCGGTACAGCGGCCCGCAGATTGACCAGGCGGGGCTGCTGCAATACATCGTGAGCTTTCGCAACCACAACGAGTTTCACGAGCAGTGTGTGGAGCGCATCTACATGGACATCATGGCGCGCTGCAAACCCGCCAAGCTCATGGTGTACGCGCGCTACACGCGCCGCGGCGGGCTCGACATCAACCCCTGGCGCAGCAGCCACCCGCAGCTGCCGCCCGCCAATGTGCGCACCGCGCGGCAGTAGCCGCATCTGCCACAACGCGACCTGATCACCTTTTGACAAGGTCGCTCACAGCGCGGCTGGAGCTTGCCCGGAGCGCCGTGCACCCACCCAGGATGCGGTGGAGCCGACTCTGCCGGGCCACTCACATCGCCCCCTTGAAGGGGGGCGCGCGCAGCACGGCGGGGGTGGGCTGGATCAAAGCATCTTCTGGATCAGCGCGCCCTTGAACAACACCGGTCCGGTTGGGCCAGTTTCGCTTGGCACGCCGCCTTTGGGCTCCAGGCTGATGGCCAGCGCGGGCACTTCGCGTACGTCGCGCTGGTCGGCGGCCAGCTGCAGCAATTTGTCTGGGCTCAAAACCCCGAGTGAGCGCGGGCCACCGGCGGGTGGCAAGGCCCACAGTTGCAACGACTTGTCGGCCGCTTCCTGGTAGCCGCCCACGCGCTGCAGCGTCAGGCGGCCGTTTTTCGGGTCAAACGTGACCAGCATGGACGCGCTGGCCTGATCATCGTTGAGCACCGCCACGTATTCGATCTGCGGCTGGGCCGACAGCTGCGCTTGCAGCTCATCCACCTGTGCGCCCAGGTTGTCGCGCAGGCCCACGGCGGTGACCACCGCCAGCACCGTGGCCAGCGCCCCCGCAACGGTGGTGCCGCGCCACAGTGCCAGACTGCGCAGCCAGCCGCCCGGCGCGGGTTTCGCCGCCTGCACGCGGGCGGCAGTCATGGCGGCTTGTTCGCCGTCGGCGCGCACCAGGTTGTCAATGCGCGTCCACACGGCTGGGGGCGGTGTGCTGGGGTTTTGCAGCTCGTTCATGCTGGCGACGCGGCTTTGCCAGATGAGTGCCGCTGCACGCACCGGCGCCTGTTCGCGGGCCAGGGTCTCAAACCGGCGGCGTGCGCCACCGCGCAACGTGCCGAGCGCGTAAGCGCTGGCCAGTTTGTCGAGCAGTTCGGGGTGTTGGGACAAGTTCATGGGCAGGTTTCAATCTCTCTTGGCACCGGAGCGCCTTGCGCACCGCACGAAGCGGTCCAATCCAAGGGCACCGCCGGGCCGGCTTTGCCGGACGGCCAGTGCCGTCCCCCTGGAGGGGGGTGACGCGAAGCGGCGCGGGGGGTGCTCCGATAACTTCATGCATACCTCGCCATGCAGTTGCGCAGCTGGTCCAGCCCGCGCCGTATCCAGGTTTTTACCGTGCCCAGCGGGAGCTTGAGCTGTGTGGCCAGCTCGCCGTGGCTCAGGTCGCGCAAATAGGCCAGACTCACCACCTCGCGCTGCTTGTTCTCGAGCTTGCCCAGGCATTGGTGCAAGGCCCAGGCCTGCTGGCTGGCCAGGCTGGTGTCCATGGGGTTGGGCGAGTCGCCGGCCAGTGTGTCGGCCATGGTGTCGTCGATTTCGTCGGTCAGGTGTTCGCGCTCGGCCTTGCGGCGGCGCAGCAGGTCCAGCGAGCGGCTGCGCACGATCAGGCCCAGCCAGGCCATGGGCGGGCTCAGGGTGGCGCGGTAGTCGGGCGCGGTGCGCCAGATCTGCAAAAACGTGTCTTGCAACGCGTCTTCGGCCCACTCGTTGTTGCGCACCACCCGCAGCGACAGGCCGTAGAGTTTGCCCGAGGTCATGTCGTAGAGCGCCTTGAGTGCGGCCTCGTCGCGCCGGGCCACGCGGTCCAGCAGGCCCATCAGTTGTGCATCGGGTTCGTCTTGCATGGGCGCATTGTGGGGCAAGCCTGCAGCCTTTGCCGGCGCAAAGGCTGCCCAATGACCAAGCCAGCCCATCACAAACGGCGCCGGCGCGGCACCACCTGGGTGGGCACGCTGAGCGCGGTGACCGGTAACACGCTGATGGCTGTGGCTGGCAACTCCAGCAGCTGGTCGGCATGCCACACGCGCACCCGCGCGGCGCCCTCGGGCACGTCTTGCAGCACCGCCATACCGTCGGCCCCGGTCTTCACCGCCCAGGGCGTGGTGGCCACAAACACAAAGCCGCGCATGGAGCCATGCAGGTGGCAGCCCAGCTGCAGGGGACCGGCCTTGTCCAGCGTCACGTCGGCGCTGCTGGGTTCCTTGCCCTCCAGTTTGCCGGCCAGCCGCAGTTCAAACCCCGCTTGTACGGGGGCGTTCAGGCCCGCCAGGCCGGCGGGCGTGCCGCGCACATGGTGTTCCCAGCTGTCCTGGTTGGTGAAGCGCACGCGCGAGCCCACTGGCAGCACGCTGACCGCAGGCGAAAACTGCATCTTTTGCTGGGTGATGGTCGTTTGCACCGGCGCCGGTGCACGCGGCGGTTGCCCACTGGCGGGCTCCAGTACCACCACCGCGTCGGCCAGGGGTTTGCCGTCGCGGGCCAGCACCGTGACCTGCACCGTGGCCGCTTGCGCCGCCCCGGCCAGTGCCAACCAGGTTAGAGCCTGTGCACACTTCATAAGGGTTTGCATGGCGGTGGCTTTCAGCGAACCGTGACCACGTCGCGGTGCATGGGGGCCAGCAGCGCCAGCAACTGGTTCTGGCGCGAGAAGGGAATGCCGCGTGCGTTCATGCTCATTTGCAGCACCTCCACCAGCGCGTTGAAGTGGCTGCGGGTGACGTCCATGTTGGCGTGGGCTGCTTTCATGTCGGGGCCTTTGTAAACGCAAGGGCCGCCAGCGAGCTGGCACACCTGGTCGGTCAGTTGCTTGGCCAGGTTGTCGAGCTGGGTGTCTTTGAACTGGTCACCGATGCGCGGGTCGGCCTTGAGGCGCACCACAAAATCGTCCATCAGCGCGCGGATACCGGCTTGTTCGCCAAAGGCCTGGTACAGACCGGCGGCCGGTGCCATGGGGTAGGCGCTTGCGGGCGAGGTGGCCGGCGCCGTGGCTTTCAGTGCCATTGACTGTGCCAAGGCGTGGCCGCTGCCCATGGCGAGCAAGGTGAGGGCGGCAGAGGTAATGAAGGTTTTCATGGGATGGGTCCAAAAAGAGATGTGATTGGGCAGGTTGGTGTGGTGGCAACGGTCAGAAAGCGACCTGGGCTGAGAGGTACACACCGGTCTGTTTCTTGTTTTTGGTGGTGGCGGGCACGATGCGGCCCAGGTCCACATAGGTGGCGGTGAGCGACACGTTCTTGCTCGGCGCCCAGGCAATGAAGATGTCTTTCCAGTCGTCGGCCCGCAGGCCGTTGCCCAAGCCCGCAGCAGCACCCGCGCGCTGCAGCTTGTTGGGCATGGCGCGGTATTCAAAGCCCACCGCCACGTTGCGGCTCAGCAGGTAGGCCACCGAAATTTCGGGTTGCAGCTCGTAGCCGTTGTCCGCGCCGCCGAGCTTGGCACCGTGACCCAGCAGGCCATTCTGGTTGGCGCGGGTGGCGCGCAGTGTGCCGTTCACCAGCACCCCTTGCGCCAGAAACAGCTTGGTGGCGCTCACATACACGTCCACACCGTCGCGTTGGGCGCCCAGGGCATCCAGCGTGCCGTCGAGCCCGCTGCGCTGCAGGTTTTTTAGCTGCACGCCCACCGCAATCTGCGGCATCAGCGTGTCGCTGTCCAGCACGGCGTCGCCCGCCACGCGCAGCTTGGCGCCCACGATGTTTTGCTTCAGGTGCAGGCCGGGCAGGCCCAGCAGGGTGCCGGTGATCCCGGTGTTGAAGTCTTGCCGGGCAATGGACAGTTCCACCCGGTCGTTGATGCCCACCGCCGCGCCCACCACGGTCAGGCCGTAGTCCTGCGTGGTGGCGCGGCTCACAAAGGCAGACACGCCGGTTTCGCCTTCGGTGGCCTGGCTGCCAATGACGGCCCAGGGCGTGAGGCCACCGCCGGCGGCGCCTTCGACCGTGCTCACGCCCCCGGTGAGCAAGAGTTTGCCGGTGTCGGCTTGGGCGGGCGCGGCGGCGAGCAAGGCGGCCGTTGCCAGGGGCAGCAAGGCCAGGGGCATGCGAAGCAGGGTGGGGATGTGGTGTGTCATGGGTGTTGGGATTCGGTTGGACAAGAGGCTTGCGAAACAGCCAGTGCATCTGGCGTTCTGGTTACGCAGCCGCTCACTGGCTGGATTCAGTTCCAACAAAACCCTTGTGGATGGAAGGGGTTTGTGAATCCAAAGCAGAGACGGCCTGCGTATCCAGCACGTCGGTTGTGCAAAAACCTTCACCGGTGCACCGGCGGCTTCCTGGCCTCGTCCTTTCTTTCAAACCCACGCTTCACTGGAAAAACCATGTCCAACATCACCCCCGTTTCTTCTTCCTCCCTCATCGCCACGCCGGCTTCACGCCGCGGTTTCATGCGCAGCGGCGGCGCTCTGTCTGCCGTGGCTGTGGCCTTGCTCGCCGGCAAAGATGTGCTGGCCCAGGGCATGAGCGCCGACACGTCCAAAGACGTGGCCATCCTCAACGTGGCGCTGGGCCTAGAGCACGAAGCCATCAACGCGTACCAGCTGGGTGCCGGCAGCGGCCTGCTGCAAAAGCCCGTGCTCGACATTGCGGTGCAGTTCCAGGGCCACCACAAGACCCACCGCGACGCGTTGGTGGCCACGATCCAGAAACTGGGTGGCAAGCCGGTGGCTGAAATGACGCTTGACGCCTACGCCAAAGCGCTGAACGCGGGCGCTCTGAAAAGCCAGGCTGACGTGCTCGACCTGGCCGCCCGCCTGGAGCTGGGTGCCACCAACGCCTACCTGAGCGTCATTCCGTCGCTGGGCAACCGCGACCTGGCCAAAGTGGCTGCGCGCCTGGCTGCCGACGAAACCATGCACTTCACCATCTTGAACAACGCGCTGGGCCGTCCGCTGCCCGCCGGCGCTTTGTCGTTTGGTGCCTGAGCCCCGTGTATTGCGGGCCGGGGCTGGCGTCGGCCCGCCCGGCTTTTTCGCTGTCAGATGTGCTTGTTTTTTTAACCGCAACGAGGAGCTATTCCATGTTTACCAAAACCACCCTGGCTACCACCGCAGCGCTCGCCCTTTCGGCCTGTGCTTCCAACATGAGCGCGCCCGCCGCGGCGTTTTCGCAGGCCAGCCTGCCCGCTGCGGTGCAGGTGCCTGCCGGCCACAAGGTGGCCATGGAAACCGTGGGTGTGGGCCAGATCACCTACGAGTGCCGGGCCAAGAAAGACATGGCCGGTCAGTTTGAGTGGGTGTTTGCGGGGCCTGATGCCAAGCTGATGAGCCGCAACGGCCAGCAGGTCGGAAGGTACTACGGCCCGCCCGCCACCTGGGAGAGCCTGGACGGCTCCAAGCTCACCGCCACCCAGCTTGCCGTGTCGCCTGCCATGGCAGGCAGCATCCCGCTGCAACTGGTGAAAGCCAACCCCGCCATGGGCATGGGCGCGATGCAGGGCGTGAGCTACATCCAGCGCGTGGCCACCCAAGGCGGTGTGGCGCCGGCCATGGCTTGTGGCGCGGGCAACCTGGGCAGCCAGCAGATCGTCAACTACCAGGCCGACTACATCTTCTGGAAGGCAGTTTGATGTGAACACCCCCCGCGCCGCGCCGCGTCACCCCCTCCAAGGGGGCGGCACTGGCTGTCTGAACGAGCCAGCCCGGCGGTGCGTCTCGGTTGGCCCTGCTTCATGCGGGGGCGTGGTTCCTGCTGTACGGATCGCTGAAAAATCGCTCAGATGGAGCGGTTGAAGCCTTCCAGCAGGTTCACCGCGTTGGTGCCCACCGCATCCACCGCGTAGCCGCCTTCAAACGTGAACACCGTGGGCAGGCCCGCTCTGGCCAGTGCCTCGCCTACGGCAAAGTAGTCGGCGCTTTGCAGCGTGAATCCCGAGATCGGGTCGCCCTCAAATGTGTCCAGGCCCATCGGCACCACCAGCGCATCGGCCTTGAAGGCTTTTACCGCGTCCAGCGCCTGGCCCAGCGCCGCGCGCCAGGTGCCGAAGTTTGTTCCCCGCAGCAGCGGCAGGTTGAGGTTGAAGCCTTCGCCAGCGCCCGCGCCGCGTTCGTCCGCATGGCCCAGAAAAAACGGGTACTCGGTGGCCGGGTCACCGTGAATGGAGACCGTGAGCACGTCTGCACGCTCGTAAAAAATGGTTTGCGTCCCGTTGCCGTGGTGGTAGTCCACGTCCAGCACGGCCACGCGCTGTTTGCCGCCGTCACGCAAAGCTTGCGCGGCAATGGCTGCGTTGTTCAAAAAACAGTAGCCACCAAAAAAGTCAGGCCCCGCGTGGTGGCCGGGTGGGCGTGTGAGCGCAAACGCGCTGCGTGCGCCGCCAAGCACCTCACGCGCTGCACCCAGCGCGCACGCCGCACCGCCCCGCGCCGCCGCCCAGGTGCCCGCCATCAGCGGCGAACCCGAGTCAAACGAAAACAGGCCCAGCCGGGCCGCAAAGTTGGTGGGCAGCACATCGGTGCGAAAGCCGTGGCGGTTGCCCAGAGGCCACACCGAGGGCAGGGCGTCGCGCTGGGCGTTGTTGGGGTCCATGGCCACCCATTCGTCCCAGGCGCCAGCCAGAAACTGGGTGTACCGCGGCGCATGCACGCGGGCAATGGCGGCGTCCAGTTCAGCGTCGTTCAAATCGGGCGTCTCCAGCGTGCCCAGCGGGCGGCGTTGCAGCTCGTCCAGCACAAAGTCCAGCCGCGCCGGTACTTCGTGGCACGGCACCATACGGCCGCGGAACATTTCTTCGCGCCCCTGGTGCAGGGCGTGGTGGGGGTTGTGGAAGGTTTTCATGCGCCGCAGTGTCGCACGGGTCGCGCCAGCAGCGGGCGCCAATGGGCCCATCCATGCGAGGTACCGTTCGGGCGGTCACCACCAAGCCCATTGCGCTGGTTCACCGCCTCCGGCGCCTCCACCCCAGCACCTTTCCCGCCCCCAACAACGCCTGTGCCTGGCCGGCTGGCTGGCACCTTGCTGCAGCCCTGCCTGGCCTGGTTAGGGTTTGCCTTGCCTCATCGGGGCTCTGTAGCCGGCTAACCCGGTGGTTCTGGGCTGAGCACCTTCGACCTCGGCGGTGCCTTCGCCTTGGAGGATTCTTTGTATCGGATGGTCCATCTGGCGCGACAATGTGCTCGCAAATCCGTTCGTCGTTGAGCTTATGTGCCCGTGCTTTTCGACCGCGTACCGCAGCCTCTGTTTTCTCGCCATCCTTCAAGGAGCACGCCCCGATGTCATCCGGAAAAATCCTCGTCGCCCAGGGCGGTGGTCCCACCGCTGTGATCAACCAGTCGCTCGTCGGTGTGGCGCTGGAGGCGCGGCGTTTTCAAAATGTGAAGCGCGTCTACGGTGCGCGCCACGGGGTGCGCGGTATCGTCGACGAGGACTTTGTGGACCTGACGCAGGAGACCAGCCACAACCTGGAAGCGGTGGCGCGCACGCCGTCTTCGGCGCTGGGCTCCACGCGCGACAAGCCCGACCTGGCCTATTGCCAGGAAATCTTCAAGGTGCTGAAGGCGCATGAGATTGAGCACTTTTTCTACATCGGTGGCAACGATTCTTCGGACACGGTGCGCATCGTGAGCGAAGAAGCGCGCAAGGCCCACTACCCGCTGCGCTCCATTCACATCCCCAAGACGATCGACAACGACCTGGTGGGCAACGACCACACGCCCGGCTTTCCTTCGGCGGCTCGCTTTGTGGCGCAGGCGTTTGCCGGGGCCAATCTGGACAACGCGGCCTTGCCAGGCGTGTACGTGGGTGTGGTGATGGGCCGGCACGCGGGTTTTCTCACCGCCGCTTCTGCCCTGGGCAAGAAGTTTCCGGACGACGGACCGCACCTGATTTATGTGCCCGAGCGCGTGTTCGAGATTCCAAAATTTCTGGCCGACGTGAAGGCGACGTACGAGCGCTACGGCCGCTGCGTGATTGCGGTGAGCGAGGGCATTCACGATGCGTCGGGCCAGCCCATCATCACCCAGCTGGCGAAGGACGTGGAGAAGGACGCGCACGGCAACGTGCAGCTCTCGGGCACCGGCGCGCTGGCTGACCTGCTGTGCGAAGCGATCAAGGCCAAGCTGGGCATCAAACGCGTGCGGGGTGACACGTTTGGCTATTTGCAACGCAGTTTCATTGGCTGCGTGAGCGACGTGGACCAGCGCGAGGCGCGCGAAGTGGGCGAAAAGGCGGTGCAGTTTGCCATGTGGGGCAGCGTAGACGGCTCCGTGGCGATCAAGCGCACTGGCTTTTATTCAGCCGACTACGAGCTGCTGTCGCTGGACGCAGTGGCCGGCAAGACGCGCACCATGGAAGACGAATTCATCGCCGCCAGCGGCACCGACGTGACCGACGCCTTTCGCCTGTACCTGCGTCCGCTGCTGGGCTCGGACATGCCCGACGCCTACCGCCTGCGTGACAACCCGGTGGCCAAGGTGCTCAACCCTTAAGTCCCAAGACAGCGTAACCATGATCCATCCCATTCTTTTCTCGCTCGTTCTGGCGTTGCTGCCCAACCCAGGCGCGGCCCAGACACCAGACAACTGCGAGCCGCTGCGCGCGCAGATTCAGGCCAAAATTGCGGCCAAAGGCGTCACTGGCTTTGCTTTGACCGTGGTACCGGCCGACGCTGTGGTGTCAGGTGGCGTGGTAGGCACCTGTGGCAATGGCACCCGAAAAATTGTTTACGCCAAGGGCGCTGCGCCGACCAAGACGGCGCCAGCGGTCAAGGCACCCGCAACGGGACCCGCAACCACACCGGCTCAACCCAAGGCGGCGCAACCGGCCCAGCCCGCCAGCCCACAGCGCCTAACCCAGGACGACGGCATCTTGACCGAGTGCAAAGACGGCAGCGTGGTGCGCGGCGGTAATTGCAAGAACTGAAGCGCTGAGCGGGCGCTGGCTCAGCCCAGCGCTTTGAACGACTGCAGCGCTGATAGCGGGGTGAACGCACCGGCGCGTTTTTCCTTCATGGCCACGATGGACTCGCGCACATGTGCGTTGCTCCAGATGGCCCCTTGCAGCCAGCCCATCTGGCGCAGGCTGTCTTCCACCGAATGGTCGCGCGCATAGGTCACGGCCTGCTTGGTGCCCCAGATGGCAATGGGTGGTTTGCTGGCAATTTCTTTCGCGCATTGCAGCGCGGCGGTGAGCATGGTTTCTGCGGTGTCAAACACCTCGTTCACCAGCCCGTAGGCCAGTGCGCGCTGGGCGGGAAGCCGCCGGCCGGTGTAGGCCATTTCTTTCACCACCGCAAACGGCACCAGCTTGGGTAGGCGCTGCAGCGTGCCCACGTCGGCCACCATGCCGATGTTGATTTCCTGGATGCAAAAAAACGCATCGGCCGTGCAATAGCGGATACAGGCCGCCGTGACCATGTCCACCGCACCGCCAATACATCCGCCCTGAATGGCGCAGATCACCGGGATGCGCAGGTTTTCGATCTTGGTGAAGGTGGCCTGCATGTCGGTGAGCAGGTCAAAAATGGCGGCCCGACCTTCGGGGCTTTGGTCGTCCATGGCGATGGCGCCGCTGAAGGTTTCCAGCGCCATGCCGGCGCTGAAGTGTTTGCCGGTGCTGCTGATGACCAGGGCACGCGCCGTGCCTTCGGTGTGGAGCTTCGTCAGTACCTCGTCCAGCTCGCGCCAGAAGGTGGGGTGCATGGTGTTCATGGCCTCAGGCCGGCTGAGCACCAGGTGGGCTACGTGGTCGTCAGTCGAGCTCAGGGAAAAGCAGGTCGGTGTGGACATCGGTGGCCTTTTCTCGGGGTGTTTTCGGAAGGATTTCACTGTAGTGGCCGCGCAGGGTGGCGTCTGTCCCGGGCTTGACGAGTTTGCTCACCCGCACGCCCAGCAGGCGAATGCGCCGGCTCAGGTCCACCCGCTTCAGGCACAGGCCGGCGTGGCGGCGAATGGCTGCGGCGTCGGCGGTGAAGCTGTCGATGGTGGTGTCGCGCGTGACGCTCTGAAAGTTGTCGTAGCGCAGCTTGATACCAATGGTTTTGCCAGCATAGCCCTTGCGCTGGAGGTCGGCGGCCACTTGCTCGCACAGCCGGGTGAACACCGCGCCCAGCTCGGTGCGGTCGCGCACGGCGTGCAGGTCGCGCTCAAAGGTGGTTTCGCGGCTCATGCTCACCGGCTCGCTCTCGGTCACCACGGGGCGCTCGTCGCGGCCCCGGCTCACGTCAAACAGCCAGTGGCCGTAGCTCTTGCCAAAGTGCTCCACCAGCCAGGCGCGTTCACGGGCGGCCAGTTCGCCAATGGTGCGAATGCCGTGGCCTTGCAGCTTCTCGTCGGCCTTGGGACCCACGCCGTTGATCTTTCGGCACGGCAGGGGCCAGATTTTGTCTTCCAGATCGTCTTCGTGCACGATGCTGATGCCGTTGGGCTTGTTGAACTCGCTCGCCATTTTGGCAATGAGCTTGTTGGGCGCCACGCCAATCGAGCAGGTGAGCCCGGTGGCCTGAAAAATGCTTTTTTGAATCAGCCGCGCCAGCACCCGACCGCCCTCTCGCTGGCCGCCGGGCACATGGGTGAAGTCGATGTACACCTCGTCCACGCCTCGGTCTTCCACCAGCGGTGCAATGTCAGCGATCGTGCTTTTGAACAGGCGCGACATGCGGCGCACCTCGTCAAAGTCCACCGGCAACAAAATGGCCTGCGGGCACAGTTTGGCCGCTTTCATCAGCCCCATGGCCGAGCCCACGCCAAACTGCCGCGCCGCATAGGTGGCGGTGGTGGCCACGCCGCGCCCTGTGTAGCCCGCCAGCCGCGGGAAGAAGTCCACCGGAATACGGTCCAGCGTGTCGCCCGACCAGTCGCGCTCAGGGTAGGCCTCGCGCAGCCGTTCCAACACATCGTCTTCCTTGCGCCGGCCGCCCCCAATCACCACCGGTAGCCCCTTGAGCTGCGGGTAACGCAGCAGCTCCACCGACGCAAAAAACGCGTCCATGTCGAGGTGGGCAATGCGGCGCTGCGGCTGCGTTGGGGTGGTGTTCACGCTGCAAGCATAGCGCTACACAAACGGGATTTCGCAGGTCTAAGATGGCCACTGTGGCGGGCATGTGGTCCCGCTGTTTTCGGGAAAAGAAACACCATGAACAACACCTTGACTCGGCTGCTGGCCGCTCTGCTGGTGGGTGCGGGCATGGCTTTGGCTGGCTTCGCTGTCAGCCAGGGGCTGGAGCGCTTTCGCATGTCCGACCGCTCAGTCACTGTCAAAGGCCTGGCCGAAAAAGACGTGGAGAGCGACTTTGCCGTGTGGACGCTGAGTTTTCGCCGCGCCGACAACGACTTCGGTAGCGTGCAGCAAGCCCTGGCAGGCGACCGCGACAAGGTGTTGGCCTTTTTGAAGGCGCGCGGTTTCACCGAAGCCGAGCTGGACGCTCGGCCGCTGCAGGTGCAAGACCTGCATGCGCGTGAATATGCGCAGGCCAACACGCCGTTTCGCTTCAACGGCACCGACCAGGTGCTGGTGAAATCGCCCCGGGTGGCCGAGGTCGACGCTGCCGCCCGCGCGGTGGACCCGCTGATTCAGGCCGGGGTTCAGTTGGGTGGTGAAAACGAAGGCGGTCGCAGCGGACCACGCTTTCAGCTGCGCGGCTTCAACGACGTGAAGGCGCCCTTGCTGGCCGAGGCCACCCGCAACGCCCGCGAGCAAGCCGACAAATTTGCCGCCGAAGCCGGCGCCCAGCTGGGCCCGCTGAAAAACGCCAACCAGGGCGTGATTCGCATCGCGGGCGACGACGGCAACGACTTTGACGACGGCAGCTCGCGCACCAAGCGGCTGCGGGTGGTGAGCACGTTTGAATATGAATTGAGGTGACAGGCCGCCCCCCGCAGCGCTGCGCGCCACCCCCCGAGGGGGCGGCACTGGCCGTCCGGCAAAGCGGGCCCGGCGGTGCCCTGGTTGGTTGCGTCACACGCATCAGCGTGGTGCTTCGGCAGCATGGCAGAGCGCATGCAGATCAGATCGACTTCTGAACCAACCAGCCTTTGAACAGCCAGGGCAGGCTGGGTGCCACGCCGGTGGCCACGCCGCCTTTGTTTTCGGCGCTGACGCCAATTTCTGTCACACCTTGCAGATCGGTTTCTTTCACCGGCATTTGCAGCGTTTTGTATTTGCTCGTCACCACGCCGAGTGAGCGCGGAGCCGCGTCACCGGCAATGGCCCACACCTGCATGCTGTCTTCGCGGCCTTCTTTCACCTCATTGAGCCGCTGCACCAGCAGCGCGCCGTTTTTGGGGTTGTAGGTCACCAGCATGGCGGGTTGTTGCTGGTTGTCCAGCAGCACCGCCACCTGCCGTATCTGTGGCACCTCGATCAGCCGGGCCTGCGCGTGCTGAATCTGCGCTTTCAGCTGGGTCATCATGCTGGCGTTGGCCGCCCAGCCCATCAGCAGCACCAGCAGCAAAAAGATGGCCAGTGCGCGCCACCAGGGGCTGACGCGGCGCGAGGCCGGGGTGGATACGGGGGTGTTGTCGGTGGCGGTCGCGGTGTCGTTCATGGGTCAATCAGGTGGGGTAGGTACCGGGTAAGAGTATGCCTTTGTCCACATTCTGGATGCTCGTGTGCCCGCAAAACGCCATGGTCACATCCAGTTCCTTGTGGATGATTTGCAGCACCTTGGTCACGCCTTCTTCACCCATGGCACCCAGGCCGTAGACCATGGCGCGGCCGATCATGGTGCCGCGTGCGCCCAGCGCCCAGGCCTTCAACACGTCTTGCCCGCTGCGAATGCCGCCGTCCATCCACACCTCAATCTGCTCGCCCACCGCCGCCACGATGGCTGGCAGTGCTTCGATGCTGCTGGGTGCGCCGTCGAGCTGGCGCCCGCCGTGGTTGCTCACCACGATGGCGTCGGCCCCGCTGGCCACGGCCAGGCGGGCGTCTTCCACGTCCATGATGCCCTTCAGAATGAGTTTGCCGCCCCACTGCTTCTTCACCCAGGCCACGTCCTCCCAGTTCAGCGTCGGGTCAAACTGCTCGTTGGTCCAGGAGGCCAGCGAACTCATGTCGCTCACGCCCTTCACATGGCCCACCAGGTTGCGAAAGGTGTGGCGGCGCGTGCCCATCATGCCCAGCACCCAGCGCGGCTTGGTGGCAATGTCCAGCATGTTGCCCAGCGACGGAATGACCGAGGCGCGCATCTTGTTCTTCAGGTCTTTGTGGCGCTGGCCAATCACCTGCAGGTCCAGCGTGAGTACCAGCGCGCTGCACTTGGCCACCTTGCAGCGCTCGATCATGCGGGCCATGGCTTCGCGGTCGCGCATCATGTAGAGCTGAAACCAGAACGGCGCGGTGGTGTGCTCGGCAATGTCCTCAATCGAGCAAATGCTCATGGTGGACAAGGTGAATGGAATGCCAAACTTTTCGGCCGCCTTGGCCGCCTTGATCTCGCCGTCGGCGCTTTGCATGCCTGTGAGGCCCACCGGCGCAATGCACACCGGCATCTTTACCGCCTGACCCACCATGGTGGTGGCGGTGCTGCGGTTTTCCATGTTGACCGCCACACGCTGGCGAAGCTTGATCTTTTGAAAGTCGTCGCTGTTGGCGCGGTAGGTGCTCTCCGTCCATGAGCCGCTGTCTGCGTAGTCGTAAAACATGCGCGGCACGCGCTTTTTGGCCAATACGCGCAGGTCTTCAATGGTGGTGATGACGGTCATAGGGGGGTGTCTCCGGTGTTGTGTTTAGGTGTTCTGCGCACGATGGTAGCGAGACCACCCGGAAAAGGCTTGTGAAAGCGAGACATGGCCGTTTGAAATTTTCGGTGAAGCAGGACTTGCGCAAAACCGCTGCGGCGTTGTTGCTTCACCTTGCCGTGCTTTCGCACTCGCACTCGCACTCGCACTCGCACTCGCACTCGCACTCGCACTGGCTGCGGCTTTGCGTGAGTCCTGAGCAGGCTGGCGCGGGCGGGTTGTAACCACCCTCGGCCATTCCCTGGTGGGGGCGTCAAACCCGCACAGGTCGCCGGTTTACGGCAGGCACCGCGCCCGCTCGGCGTCGGTCAGTGGTTCCAGCCAGTCCAGTTGCTGTGCCAGCACCGCCACGGTGGCTTCTGAGGCATCGGCCCCGCGCGCCTGCCGTTCGGTGATGCGCTGGCGCAGCACCTCCGCCGGCGCCTCGCAGGCCAGGATGTGAAACGGCACGCGCTGTTCTTCGGCCAGTGCGGCAAAGGCGCCACGTTCGCCCGCCCGCAAAAAAGCGGCGTCCACCAGCACCGTCCAGCCCTCGTCCAGCAGGCGGCGCGCGCGCGCCAGCAGCGACGCATAGGTGTCTCCATGCGCCTGCGGGCTGTAAAGCCCGGTGTTCAAGCCCGAGCCGCTGGTTGCCAGCGCGCTCAGGCCGTGCAGGCGCTTGCGCTCCACGTCCGAGCGCAGGCGTATGGCACGGCCTGTGGACTCGGCAGCCAGCCAGCGGCTGGAAGCCCAGGTTTTGCCGCTGCCCGAAAGCCCGTGGGTGATGACGAGTCGCGGTGTGGGCGGGCGCGCAATGCCGCGCGCCAGCGCCAGGTAGCGCCGCGCTTCGGCCAGGCAGGCCTGGGCTTCGGGCGAAGCGGCCACACCCGAGCCCGAGCCGCCCAACTGCCCCAGGCGCAGGGCGGCCACCTTGGCGCGCACCCCGGCGCGGTAGGTGGCAAAAAAGCACCATACCGTGGGGGCCGACACATCGCCGCTGTCGTCCAGCCAGGCGCTCAGCAACACGTTGGCCAGCCCGGGGCGGCCGTGGTTCAGCAGGTCCATCCAGGCAAAGGCCATGTCGTTGGCCACGTCGATCCAGCGCAGCGCGTCGTTGAACTCAATGGCGTCGAAGGGCAACACGTCTTGCTGGCCGTGTTCCCCCACCAGCACCAGGTTGGCCAGGTGCAAGTCGCCATGGCCTTCGCGCACGCGGCCCTTTTGGCGCCGCCGCGAAAGCAGCGGTTCAATTGCGTTGAAGCGTTGTTCGGTCCATTCGCTCAGTTCGCGCACCAGCGCGGCGTCGGCAGGGTCGGTCAGGGCCGTGCGCAGGGTGTTGAAGTTGTCGCGCGGCCAGCGCATGGCGGCGGCTGCGTGGCCCCATTCCTGCCCATTGCCCGCCACGGCGGCCCGGGCCTGAAACATCACCATGCGCCGCGCCAGCCCGGCCATGTGCTCGGGGGTGAGCGCGCCGCGCTCACACAGGTGGTCCAGCCGGGCCGCTTCGTCAAAGCGGCGCATGCGCACCGCGTATTCAATGGCTTGCGCGTCGTCGGTGGTGCCGGGCACGCCCCAGCGGGGTTGTGTGGCCGTACCCACAATGGGCAGCACGCCCAGATACAGCTGCGTATCGGGTCGGTCGTGTTGCTGAAAGCGCCGGTTCACCCGAATCTCGGTCTCGCAGGCCTGGCGGCGCAGGGCCAGGGTGCTGAAGTCCATGAACGCAAAGCGCACCGGCTTCTTGATCTTGTAGGCGAACGCGCCTGCCAGCAGCACCCAGGCGCCGTGTGTTTCCACCAGCTCCACACGCTCCAGCGGCTGCGGGTAGCGGGCGGGGTCCAGCAGGGCGGTGATCAGGGGCGGCTGCGTGTCGTTCATGCCCGCCAATGTAAGCCGCCACAACCTTTGGCAGCCTGACGCCGCACCGCCTGCGGGGGCGAAAATAGCGGCAAAACGACACCCAAGGCCTTTGAGACCACACCATGAACCTCGCCCACCTGCTCGAACGTGCCGCCCTGCAAGACCCCACCCGCCCCGCCATTTTCAGTGGCGCCCAGTGCGTGGCTTCCCACGGCCAGTGGGCGGCACGCGCCGCGCGAGTGGGCGCTCACCTGCGCGCTGCCGGTCTGGCGCCGGGCGACCGCGTGGTGCTTTTCATGCGCAACCACCCACGCTACCTGGAGCTGATGTTTGGCGCCTGGTGGGCCGGGCTGGTGGTGGTGCCGGTCAACGCCAAACTGCACCAGAAAGAAGTGCAGTGGATTGTGGACAACGCCCAGGCCCGCTGGGCCTTTGTGACGAGCGACGTAGCGCCCGACCCGACGGCATTCAGCGGGCTGGACGGCGTGATAGATGCCGACAGCGCCGCCTGCACCGCTTGGCTGGAGGCCGGCGAGGGCTTGTCCGCCATCACCGAGCGCGGCCCTGCTGACACCGCCTGGCTGTTCTACACCAGCGGCACCACCGGCCGGCCCAAGGGCGTGATGATCACGCACCGCAACCTGCTCACCATGGGGCTCACCTATTTCAACGACGTGGACGCGGTGGCACCCGACGACGCCATCGCCTACGCCGCGCCCATGTCGCACGGCGCCGGCATCTACGCCATACCGCACCTCATGGCCGGCGCTCGCCACACGGTGCCCGCCTCGGGCGGGTTCGACGCCGCTGAGCTGTTTGCCCTGGGCCGCCAGCTCGGGCCGCTGTCGCTGTTTGCCGCGCCAACCATCGTCAAACGCATCGTCGACGAAGCCGTGGCGCAAGGCCTCACGCTCGAGCAATGCGGCCAAAGCTTCAAGACCATCGTCTACGGTGGCGCGCCCATGTATGCGGCGGACATCCAGCGCGCTTTGCACACCATGGGCCCGCGCTTCGTGCAAATTTACGGCCAGGGAGAAAGTCCCATGGTCGGCACCGCGCTCAGCCGCACCCACCTGGCCGACGCCAGCCACCCGCGCTTTGCGTCGCGCATCGCCTCCGTGGGCGTGGCGCAAACGCCCGTGCGCATCCGCGTGGCGGGGCCGGATGGGCGGGCGCTGCCACCGGGCGAGGTGGGCGAAGTGCTCATTCAGGGCGACAGCGTCATGGCCGGCTATTGGCAAAACCCAGAGGCCACCGCCGCCGCCATCAGAGACGGCTGGCTCTGGACCGGTGACATGGGCACGCTCGACGCCGACGGCTTCCTCACCCTCAAAGACCGCAGCAAGGACCTCATCATCAGCGGCGGCAGCAACATCTACCCGCGCGAGGTCGAAGAAGTGCTTCTCACCGCACCCGGCGTGAGCGAGGTGGCCGTGGTCGGCGCGCCCGACCCCGAGTGGGGCGAAATCGTGGTGGCTTTCGTGGTGCCGCAGCCCGGGGCCGCGCTGGATGCGAAGGCGCTCGACGCCTTCTGCCTGGACCAGATCGCCCGCTTCAAGCGGCCCAAGCGCTACGAGTTCGTCGAGGCGCTGCCGAAGAACAACTATGGGAAGGTGTTGAAGACGGTTTTGCGGGAGCGGGTGGGGCAAAAGGCAAAAGGCAAGACCTGACCCCGCCGCACGGACCGACCTCGCCGCATGGACCCCGACGAATACTGCCTGCGTGCTGATGCGACTGATTCCGATGGTTGTACCCATGTCCTGTAATTCCGATACCTGCCACGCTTTAATCACTTTATTCGTCTGAGGTAGGGAACCGCTTTCTTGGTTTTCAACGTGACCTCCCTGCTTCCAAACTGGTCGTTTGCCGCGTCAACAATTTGGGTGAGCTTGGAGATGTACCTCTGACAAAGATCCTCAATTGAGGAGCCTCGTAGTTCGGGATCCATCGCGTCAGGAAGGTTGGAAAACTGCTGCCGGACTTCCGCCAACGAGGTGGAGATTTCTACGTAGTACTTCTCCGTGCTTCCATCTGCGAGCTCAACCTCCCATCCGCTCCCACCGAATTGGTCTCCAATGAAAAAGGCCTTTGCACCGCGAGGTGGGGGACCAAACTTGCCAATGTCACTCGTAGAAAACGAGTGAATGTGAGTGCTCGTCGCAATACTTAGCTTGCCTTGCTTCTCGAGTTCATTGCGTGCTTCGACGAAATAGCGCATGAGCGAATCAGCTTTCAGTTCCTCTTGGAGAGGCCCATACCACGCGTCGAAGTTCGGTACTACTGAGCGAAGGTTCTGGAGAACAAAAGTTACCGATCGACCAAATGCGATGACGTTCCGCAGCCCGCTCATCCTGCGATTTCGAGCCGGGTCAAGTAAGTCGTTAAGCCCCAGCTTTGCGGTTTCAAGCGTGTCAGAGACGCGAGTCATCACAGCTCTAACGTCCGAATTGAATTCACTCATGGTGTTGTACGTGCTCCTTTGGCGAGCGTTGGTTGTCGTTTGGGCAAACCAGACGTCTTCATGTCCCGACCGACATAGCCATAAACCGACTGAACGGATCCTCCCGGTAATCCGCAAAACGGCCAGCAGTCCACAAACCCGAAGCGCCGGTACATCGCTACCGCCGCATCAAATCTCGGCGTGCTGCCGGTTTCCAGGCTTACGCGCGCGTAGCCGCGCTGGCGGGCGAGGTTCAGCAGTTCAGTGAGGATGTCAAACGGGCGCTGCCGTGCGTCTGAATCGTTCATGTGGCTTCCCTCCCCGGTTGGCGTTGTGCTGGCTGGCCTGTGGCTCTGCAGTCATTGTGGTCTAAATGGTTACTGCGTTATGTGTCTCCGCTGTCATCCCTAGCAGGCCAGGGCTTCAAGTTGCGGCTGCCGGGGGCCGATAAAGGCTGAACACTTTTGAAGGATTCACCATGGACGTTTCTCCCGCTTTGCTTGTGGACCGCGTGCTGCAGACGCGCAACAACCAGACCACGCAGGATGTGCAGATCAGCGTGTTGAAGAAGGCCATGGACATGCAAGAGTCGGCTTCTGCCGCGTTGCTGAATGCGGTGGCGGGCAATTTGCCGCTGGCCAATGGTGGCGCAGTGGGCACGCAGGTGAACACGCTGGTGTGATGCCGCGCGGCGCCACCGGCTTGGCGGGGCTCTTGCGGTGAGGGTTGCGCGCCGTCATACCCCCGCCCGCATCTTTCGCTATGCTTGCGTTTTTTCGCAATCTGAGTGTTTTCCCATGCCTGCTACCCCCAACAAATTTGAATTGACGCTGGAAAAGTTCATCTTCTCCAGCCGCTGGCTGCTGGTGCCTTTTTTCCTGGGTCTCATCGTCAGCATGGCGGTGTTGCTGATCAAGTTCTTCAAGGAAATGTGGCTGCTGGTTCAGGGCGTGCTGGGCATCATCGAGCACGACACGGTCATTTCCATCTTGACGCTGGTGGACACGGCGCTGATCGCGGTGCTGCTGCTGATCATTGTGTTCAGCGCTTACGAAAACTTCGTCTCCAAGCTGAGCATTGGCGACCACGAAGACCGGCCGGCCTGGATGGGCAAGGTGGGGTTTTCAGACCTGAAGATGAAGCTGATCGGTGCCATCGTGGCGATTTCGGCGGTGGAACTGCTCAAGGCTTTCCTGGTCAGCACCTCGCTCACCAGCGAGCAGCTGAAGTGGAAAATTGCCATTCACCTCACGTTTGTGGTGTCGGGCCTGCTGTTTGCCCTGGCCGACTGGATCAGCGACCAGCGCAAGTGAAAGGGTGGAGGCGCCGCCCAGGGCTGGCGGCGCGCCGGTTCACCAGCTGACTTCGCGCTCCGGCGTGGCGCTGATCTTGTGGATGGTCAGATCAGCGCCGTCGTGTTCCTCTTCGGCGTCCAGTCGCAGGCCCATCGTGGCCTTGAGCGCGCCATAGACCACCACGCCGCCCAGCAGCGCCCAGGCCACACCCAGCGCAGTGCCAATGAGCTGTGCCGTGAAGCTCACGTTGCCCAGGCCGCCCAGTGCCTGTTGGCCGAAGATCCCGGCTGCGATGCCGCCCCAGGTGCCGCACAGGCCGTGCAGCGGCCAGACACCCAGCACGTCGTCGATCTTCCAGCGGTTTTGCGTGAGTGTGAACATGCCCACAAACAGAGCGCCCGCCACCGCGCCCACCACCAGCGCCCCCAGCGGGTGCATGATGTCCGAGCCGGCGCACACGGCCACCAGGCCAGCCAGTGGGCCGTTGTGCACGAAACCGGGGTCGTTTTTGCCGGCCAGCAGCGCCGCCAGCGTGCCGCCTACCATGGCCATAAGCGAGTTCACGGCGACGAGGCCTGAGATGTTTTCTAGCCGCTGCGCGCTCATCACGTTGAAGCCAAACCAGCCCACGCACAAGATCCACGCGCCCAGCGCGAGGAAGGGAATGCTCGACGGCGGATGGGCGGAGATGCCGCCGTCTTTGCGGTAGCGGTTGGCGCGGGCGCCCAGCAACACCACAGCGGGCAGCGCGATCCAGCCGCCCACGGCGTGAACCACGACCGAACCCGCGAAGTCGTGGAACGCTGCGCCGGTGGTTTCGGTGATCCAGGCTTGCACGCCAAAGTGGCCGTTCCAGGCGATGCCTTCAAAGAAGGGGTAGACCAGGCCGACGATGGCTGCTGTGGCGATCAGCTGCGGCCAAAATTTCGCGCGTTCAGCAATGCCGCCGGAAATGATGGCGGGGATGGCGGCAGCGAAGGTGAGCAGAAAGAAGAACTTCACCAGCTCGTAGCCGTTTTTCTGGGCCAGCGTTTCGGCGCCCACGAAAAACGAGGCGCCGTAGGCCACGCCGTAGCCCACCACGAAGTAGGCGATGGTGGAAACCGAGAAGTCCACCAGGATTTTGACCAGAGCGTTGACCTGGTTCTTCTTGCGAACCGTGCCGAGTTCGAGGAAGGCAAAACCCGCGTGCATGGCCAGGACCATGATGCCGCCGAGCAGGATGAACAAGGCGTCAGCGCCCTGTTTCAGTGCGTCCATGAGGAGTCTCCGTACAAAAAAAGATTGTTTTGGTGCGTGAAAAGCGCCAAAACAGGGTGTGTATGGCGGTTTGCACCACATGAAAGCAAAAAACGCACCAGCTTGGAGGCGGGTGCGCTTGGGTTTTGGCGCTGGCGGTGAGGGCGTGTGCCTCGGTATGGTGCGCCGGCGGTGGGTTAGGAGCCCGGTGGGCCGGTGCGTCGGCCCCGGTTCCGGGTCAGCTGCAGGTGACGCTGCCGCAGCCGCTCATGCTGGCCGGGCGCACTTTGCTGGGGTCGCTCAGCGTTTCGGTGCGCGAGTCAAAGCCCACTTCTTTCAGGTGCAGGGCCAGGCCGGCGTCCATGCTGGCGGCGTGCTGGGGAAACCATTCGGCCAGGGCCTGGGCCAGCCGGGTGATGATTTCTTTGTCTTCTTTCTCGTAGTGCTCCACCACGGCGTGCATGGTTTCCAAAATGGTGGCGTGGTGGCTGGCGTGGCAGTTGTCGGCCGAAAAGCCGGTGGCGAGCATCCAGCGCTCTTCTTGCGCAAAGTGCTCCACCGTGTGTGCAACAAACTCGCGGTACAGCGGCAGTTGCTGGTCTTGTGGAGTGGCGAGCAGCTGGTTGAGCATGTCCACAAATTCTTCGTGGGTGTCGTCCATGCGGGCGTCGCCCACGGCCAGGGCGGGCGACCAGTTGAGCGGTGCAGCGGCGGGGTTGTCTGGGGTGGCGGTGTTTTGCATGGGGCGAGAGCTTAGCAGCGGGGTGGTTCGGGTGGTTTTGACGCACGTCAACAGTCCCTGGCCTATTGACGGGTTTGAGGCTTATCGCAAGTGGTAGTCGGCCAGGCGGGGGCGCTGCACGGCTTTTACGTATTCGGCGGTAAAGCCGGGGAACAGCGCCACGATGCGGCCGTTGTCCATGCGGTACCAGCTGCGGCACTGGCTCCAGACCGAGCCGGCCAGGCGCTGCTGCAGTTGCTGGTTGTGGGCGGCCATCACGTCGGCGCGCACGTCGATCCAGCGGTGTGGGCCTTGGCGCACAGCCTGCATGCAGGCAATGGCGTGGTCCACTTCGGGCTCTATGTAGAGCAGGGTGGAGGTGTGGCCGGTGGCGGTGTTGGGGCCGAGCATGAGAAACAGGTTGGGGAAGCCTGCCACGGTGATGCCCTGGTAGGCCTCGGGGCCGTTGGCCCACGCGCTGGCCAGCGTGCGGCCCTGCAGCCCGGTCACGCGCAGGTTTGAAAGCAGGTGCACGGCGTCAAAGCCGGTGGCGCACACCAGCACGTCCACCGCGCGCTCTTGGCCGTCGGTGGTCACGATGCCGTGTTCGGTGATGCGTTCGATGCCGGTGGTCACCAGCTCTACATGGGGCTGGCTCAGCGCGGGGTAAAAGTCGTTGGAATAAATGATGCGTTTGCAGCCCAGCGGGTAGGGCGGCGTGAGTTGCTGGCGCAGAGCGGCGTTGGGCACCTGGCGCTGGCGGTGGGTGGCGGCGGTTTTGAGCATGCCTTTTCGGGCCAGGGTGCCGTCTTCAAAGCCGCGGCGGCCCCATTCGAGCACCTGTACCCAGCTCCAGCGCACCAGCCGGTTGTAGGTGCTGAAGCCGGTGAGCCAGCGGTCGAGCGCGTGGTAGCGCCGGTCCAGCCGGGGCAGCACCCAGTTGGCGGTGCGCTGAAACACATGCAGTTGCCCGGCTTGCGCGGCCATGTGGGGCACCAGCTGCGAAGCGGTGGAGCCGGTGCCAATGACCGCCACGCGCCGGCCTTGCAGCGGGCACTGCGCTTCCCAGCGGGCCGAGTGCAGTTTGCGGCCCTTGAAGCTTTCAAGGCCCGGAATGTCGGGCCAGCGCAGCTGGTTCAGCGGCCCGGTGCTGCACACAAAAAAGCGCGAGCGCAGGGAGGTGCCTTGCTCGGTGGCAAAGCGCCAGTGGCCGGTGGTTTCTTCAAACTGCGCTTCGGTGAGCCGGGTGCCAAAGCGGATGTGCGCTAGCAGCCCGTGGCGTTCGGCCAGTTGCTGCATGTAGGCCTGTATTTCGGGGGCCGAGGCAAAGCGCCGCGTCCAGCCGGGGTTGGGCGCAAATGAAAACGAATAGGCCGGCGCGGGCACGTCCACATGGGCGCCGGGGTAGGTGTTGTCCCACCAGGTGCCGCCCAGCCCGGGCTGCTTTTCCAGAATGACGAAGTTGTGCAGGCCCGCGCGCTGCAGCTGGATGGCCATGCACAGGCCCGACATGCCCGCGCCCAAAATGACCACCTCGTGTTCGGCCACCCCGCCGGGCTGCGCACGCGGCAGGTGCGCGTGGGCAAAGCTGGCCAGGCGGGCAATGGCTTCGTCGGCGCTTTTCAACACGCCACCGTGCAGCTGGAACACATGCCAGCGGTGTTGCGTCACTTCCAGCCGGGAGGGCACACCGGCCGCTTCCAGCGCGGCGTGCAGCGCCAGTGCCTGGTCGTGCAGCAGCTCGTCGGTGCCCGCCTGTATCAGCACCGGGGGTAGGCCGCCGAGGTGGCCCCGCAAGGGTGAAATGCCGGGCTCGGCGGCGCTGTGCTGTGCCCGATAAAAGTCCACACAGGCTTGTGCCCAGCGGTGGCTGAGCATGGCTTCGCCGGGCGGTGGCACGGGCAGCGGATTGGGCGCAACCGCGTCGCCCAGCGGCGAAAGCAGCAGCAGCGAGGCGGGCCCGGGCTCGCCGGCGTCGCGCAGGGCCATGGCCAGCGCCAAGGCCAGGCCGCCGCCGGCCGAGTCGCCACCCACGACCACCGGGCCTTGGGCGCGCAGCGCACGAAAGGCGGCCAGCGCATCGTGCAGGGCGGCGGGGTAGGGGTGTTCGGGCGCCAGCCGGTAGTCGAGCGCAAACACCGGTAGCCCGCTGGTCAGCGCCAGCCGGGCGGTGAGTGAGCGGTGGGTGGCGGGCGAGCCAATGCAGTAAGCGCCGCCGTGCAGGTAGAGCACCGTGGCCGGGCTGGCTGAGTGAGCTGTGGTGGCTGTGGCCGCAGCGGCGCTGCGTGGGCGCAGCCACTCGGCGGGCACGCCGCCTACTTCAGCGCGTGTGGCGCTGGCCGCACGCGGCACCGGCAGCGAAAGGCGCGCCAGCACAGCCAGCCAGTGTCGCTGGAATGCGATGGAAAAACGCGGCGAAAAAACCGGCTTGATCAACAGCTGCAGCGACCAGCGCTGCAGCCGGGCCAGCAGTTTTTCAACCATGCCATGGGGGGTGTAGACAACCATCTGGACCTCTCACAGGGGTGAGGGCCAGTGTACGAGCGGGCCGGCCGGGCGGGTGTCGCGGCGGTGGGCAGCGTTAAATGGCCCGCTGTGGCTGGGTCAGGCGCTTGTCGGGCGGTTGCCCAGCATGTTGTTCACGGCGGCCTGAAGCTCGTCGGAGTGCAGGGTGTCGTTCAGCCGGGCCAGTGCGGGCAGCGCCAGGTAGCCGCGCAGGTGGAAGGTGTCGATGTCGGCGTCTTTCAGTGGGTCGTGGTCGCGCAGCGAAGCCAGCTGGCCCGAGGCAAGGCGCTCGCCTAGGCGGGCGCACAGGTAGCTCAGCGCCAGGCGGGGCGCACGCAGCGGGTCGGCCTGGCTCACCGGTGTGATCAGCACGCGGCTGCTTTCGCACACGTCGTCCACCAGCGCCAGCGGCAGGTCCCAGGCGCGCATCAGCAGGCCGCCGATCTCGCTGGCGGTGAGGTCAAGCGCCGCTTGTTCGAGCTGGGCGCGCTGCAGGCAGCCGGCCGACAACCATGCGCTCAGCGCCTTGGGCGGCATCAGTGAGACGGTGGCCAGGTGGCCCACAAAGCCCAGCACCACCTGAGTGGCCAGGGTGCTGTGGTCGGGCAGGTGCAGGGCTTTGCCCAGGCGCACGCAGAGTTCACTGGCAATGGCGCTGGCGCGCCAGATCGCGTCAAAGGCCTGTGTCGATGTGGCCAGGCTGGGCTTGAATGCTTCGGCCAACATGTATTGCATGCAGAGGTTGCGCACCGTGTTCATGCCCAGAAACGTAACCGCCTGCCCAATGCCGCTGATCGGCGTGCGCAGCCCGTAAAACGGGCCGTTCACGGTGGCCAGCACTTTGGCAGCGATCAGGGGCTCGGTCAGCACGAGTTCGCTCAGTTCGTTGGAGTTGGCCCGGGCCACGAAGTCAGGCGACAGCAGCTTTTGCAGGGAGCGGGGTGGGTGCGGAATACCCTTGATGGCGCCCATCAAGGCGTCGCGCCGCGGAGCCTCCAGGTCGGCTTCCTTGACCCAATGGAATGCGCGCAGTTCAAAGGGTGTGTGCTCTGCGGCTGCGGCTGCGGTGGCGCCAGCCGTGGTCGGCGCAGCCACAGATGCTGGGACCACGGCCCCGGGCGGCTGGGCGCTGCGCTGTGCCGGTTGTCTGGCTGCCGCCAGGGGCATGGTCAGCAGGGGCTTGGGCGCCAAGGGGCGGCGCAAAAACCACCACACCAGCGCCATGGCGAGCACGCCAACGATCCAAAGCAGCAAAAAGGACACAGCAGGGACTCCCAGGGTCTGATGGCCGACCTTGAAACGGGGTGGCGTCTCACAGTCGGTACGCCTTGTTTATCGGCTGCTGCGCCGGCGACTTGAACCCTGCTGCTCAGCCCAGGCGGGCGCGGTGGCGCGCAATTTGCGCCAGCACCTGCACCGGGGCGGTGCCGCCCAGGGTGTTGCGGGCGTTCAGGCTGCCGCGCAGGCTCAGGCACTCGTACACGTCTTTTTCAATGCTGGCGTTGAAGCTTTGCAGCACGGTCAGCGGCAGCTCAGACAGGTCGCAGGCGTGGCTGGTGGCGGCCTTCACGGCGTGCGCCACGGTCTCGTGCGCGTCTCGGAAGGGCAGGCCTTTTTTCACCAAGTAGTCGGCCAGGTCGGTGGCGGTGGCGTAGCCCTTCTTGGCGGCTTCTTCCATGGCGATGGCGTTGACGGTGATGCCGCCTTCTTTGGCGCCGGTTGCCGGGTTCAGCTGGCCGCCCACCATCTCGGCAAAGATACGCAGCGTGTCTTTGAGCGTGTCCACGGTGTCAAACAGCGGCTCTTTGTCTTCCTGGTTGTCCTTGTTGTAGGCCAGGGGCTGGCCCTTCATGAGCGTGATCAGGCCCATCAAATGTCCCACCACGCGGCCCGTCTTGCCGCGGGCCAGTTCGGGTACGTCGGGATTTTTCTTCTGCGGCATGATGGAACTGCCGGTGGTGAAGCGGTCGGCGATCTTCACGAAGTTGAAGTTCTGGCTCATCCACAAAATCAGTTCTTCGCTGAAGCGGCTGATGTGCACCATGCACAGGCTGGCGGCGGCGGTGAATTCGATCGCGAAGTCGCGGTCGCTCACGCCGTCCAGGCTGTTCTGGCACACCTGTGCAACGCCTTGTTCATCGACCATGCCCAGGCTCACGGCCACGCGCTCGCGGTCCAGCGGGTAGGTGGTGCCGGCCAGCGCGGCGCTGCCCAGCGGCAGGCGGTTGGTGCGCCGGCGCACGTCGGCCATGCGCTCTGCGTCGCGCGCGAACATCTCCACATAGGCCAGCAGGTGGTGTGCAAAGCTCACCGGCTGCGCCACCTGCAGGTGGGTGAAGCCCGGCATGATGACTTCCACGTTTTTCTCGGCCACGTCCACCAGCGCGGTTTGCAGTTCTTTGAGCAGATCGGAGATCAGGTCGATCTCGCTGCGTAGCCACAGGCGCACGTCGGTGGCGACCTGGTCGTTGCGGCTGCGCCCGGTGTGCAGGCGCTTGCCGGCGTCGCCCACCAGCTGGGTCAGGCGGGCTTCGATGTTCAGGTGCACGTCTTCCAGGTCCAGCTTCCATTCAAAGCTGCCGGCTTCGATTTCGCTGCGAATCTGCGCCATGCCGCGCTCGATGGCGGCCCGGTCTTCGGTGCCGATGATGCCTTGCGCGGCCAGCATTTCGGCGTGGGCCAGGCTGCCTGTGATGTCGGCCAGCCAGAGGCGTTTGTCAAAGAACACGCTGGCGGTGTAGCGCTTGACCAACTCGCTCATGGGCTCCGAGAATAGGGCGGACCAGGCTTCAGATTTCTTGTCGAGTTGATTGGTGGACATGGTGTTGCCAGCGGCTGGGTGAGGGGTTGAACGGGGTTTGAAAAGGGCGGCGTGTCGCCACGGGCGGGGCGGGGGCCAGATTGGAAACGCCCGGCATTTGATTTGTCATGCCGGCGGTTTCCCGGCCCGCCCTGCGGCTGGCCTGAGCCTATAGTGCACCCATGAGAGATTCCCGAATTTTATCGAGCTTCCAGGAGCTGCCCCAGGCGGAAGGCGCACGCCCGCTGGCGCAGATGCCGGAACTCGCGCGCGTGCGCGACTTGGTGTTTGACACCTGCAAGGTGGGGGTGGTGCTGCGCGCGGTGCTGTTTGTGCAGGCCATTGTGGCGGTGGTGGGGCTTTTTGGTGCCGACACGGTAGAGGTCTGGCTCGCGCAAATGGCCATGTTCACCGGGGCGGCCTTGCCCGCCACACTGGTGTGGCTGCTGGCGGTGTGTGCCCTGAAAATGCCGCTGGGCCGCCTGCCTATGCCGGCGCAATGGGCGGCGGGCATTGCACTGGGCGCGCTGGCTGCGCTGTATGGCTGTGGCTTGCTGGTGTGGATGGGTCTGGTACAGCCCGCGCCCTGGCTGGGCAGCGCGGCGGCTGGCGCGCTGGTGGCGGCGGTGTTGGTGGCGGCGCTGGTGTGGCGCACCAAGGCCCGCGCCCCCGCAGGCACCACCGCGCAGCTGGCCGAGCTGCAGGCGCGCATACGGCCGCACTTTTTGTTCAACACCCTCAACACCGCGATTGCGCTGGTGCGTGAAGAACCGGCCAAGGCCGAAAACCTGCTGGAAGACCTGAGTGAGCTGTTTCGCCACGCCCTGGCCGACACCAAAGAGGCGGTGCCGTTGTGGCAAGAGCTGGAGCTGGCCGAGCACTACTTGGCTATTGAGCAGCTGCGCTTTGGCGAGCGCCTGAAGGTCGAATGGAGTATTGACGAGGCCGCTTCCAAAGCGCGGCTGCCTCCGCTGATCTTGCAGCCGCTGGTGGAAAACGCGGTCAAACATGGCGTGGAACCCAGCCCGGAAGGCGCTATGGTTCGCATCAGCACCCAGCGCCGGGGCAGTGTGGTGGTGATCAAGGTCACCAACACGGTGCCAGCGGGCAGCGGGCGCCGAGGTCACGGCTTGGCGCTGGACAACGTGCGCCAGCGCCTGACGCTGCTGCACGACGTGCAGGGGCGCTTTCAAAGTGCGCTGGTCAAGGGCGTGTTTCAGGTGCGCCTGGAAATACCGGTATAAGTGGACGCTGCAAGGGAGCATGGCATGACACTCAAGGTACTGATCGTCGACGACGAAACACTGGCGCGGTCCCGGTTGCGTACCCTGCTGGCTGAATGCACCGACCCGCGCGTGGACGTGGTGGGCGAGGCTGCCAACGCCGTGCAGGCCATGGACCAGATTCAGCGCACGGGCTGCGACCTGGTGTTGCTGGACGTGCACATGCCTGGCGTGGATGGCATGACGCTGGCCGCCACCCTGCGCCAGATGGCGGCGCCACCGGTGGTGGTGTTTGTGACCGCTTACGCCGAGCACGCGGTGCAGGCGTTTGAACTCGAAGCCATTGACTACCTGACCAAGCCGGTGCGCCGCGAGCGGCTGCAGCAGGCGCTGCAAAAGGTCGAGCGCCTGCGGCTGGCGGCCGATGGCGCGCCGCAATACGAGTCCAACAGCGCCGGCTCCGAAAGCCTGATCATTCAGGAGCGCGGGCGCAGCGAGCGCGTGGCGCTGTCCGACGTGGTCTACCTCAAGGCCGAGCTGAAATACATCACCGTGCGCACGGCCGACAAAGAGCACATTTTTGACGGCGCCCTGAGCGACCTGGAACAGCGCTACGCCCACCTGTTTGTGCGCGTGCACCGCAACGCCCTGGTGGCGCGGCGGGCGGTGCGGGCGGTGGAAAAGCACAACGACCCGGTGGAAGGCGAAGGTTGGACGGTGCGGCTAGATGGCGTGGAAGAGCGCTTGGCCGTGTCGCGCCGGCAGCTGGCGGCGGTGCGTGAAGCGCTGATGAGCTGAACCGCCAGAGCCGGGTCGCTGCATGCTCACTGTTTGCCAAAAGTCGGCCCTGTCGGGCTTTCATTACGAGGCGTTTGACGCGCACGGGCTGCCCGTGGGCGAGGTGGTTTGGCCCACCTGGGCGCAGGCCAAAAACGCGCGGCTGCGCTGGCACAAGCCGGGCTCGCCCGAAGGCGACTTGCAAGTGCGTTGCACCCAGGGCCACTACCGCATCGGGTTTGAATACCTGACCCGCGCTTTTGCCAACGATGTGCGCTTTACCCTGCACCAGGGCGGCGAGCCGCTGGCTGTGGCCGAGGTGCTGTTTCCGCCGGAAAAGCTCAAACGTGCCGAAATCTGGCTGCGTCAGCCCCTGGCCGCCCAGCTGGTGCCCGCCAACCACTGGACCCGGGCGCGCTACCGGCTGGAGCACGAGGGGCAAACGCTGGGCTGGGTGGAAGAGCCGCGTGCGCTGAGTTTCAAGCGGGAGCTGCGGGTGGACTTGCCCGCTTCACTGGACCTGCCCACCCAGCTGTTCATCGCGTTCCTCATGATCAACTCGGCGTTCCGCTGAGCCGCCTGGGCAGTTTGGGGCGGCTTCAGTCCAGCTCTGCCGCTTCCACCAGAAACCGCACCCGCCGCTGGCCTTGCCACTCGTCGGCGTCCAGCCGAAACGCGAGCTTCACCCGCTCGGGCAGCGGCTCGGTGTGGCCGAACCAGATGCCGTCCACCGGCTCGCCCTGGTGCTTCATTTTCAGCGCCAGGTGTTTTTCGCCCACCAGCCGCTGGCTGACGATTTGCACCTCTTCGCAAAACACCGGCGGCGCAAAGCCCTGGCCCCACACCTCTTTGTGCAGCGTGTCCACCAGGTCGGTGCGGCGGTACTGTTTGTCCAGCACGCCGTCGGCTTCCAGCCGGCGTTGCAAGGTGGCGGCGTCCAGCCATTCGTGAGCCACCCGCTGCAAGGCGGCCTCGAAGGTCTCCAGGTGTTCCTCATCAATGGTGCAGCCGGCGGCCATGGCGTGCCCGCCAAAGCGCAGCAACACACCCGGGTGGCGCTTGGCCACGAGATCGAGCGCGTCGCGCAGATGAAAGCCCGGGATGGAGCGGCCCGAGCCCTTGAGCTCGTTTTCTTTGCCCTCGGCGCCGCTGGCGGCAAACACAAAAGTAGGGCGGTGCAGCTTGTCTTTCAGGCGCGAGGCCACGATGCCGACCACGCCTTCATGGAAGTCCGGGTCGAACACGATCAGCGCTGGCGGCGGCTCTTCGGATTCGTCAAACATGTCTTCCGCCAGCATCAGGGCCTGGTCGCGCATGTCGCCTTCAATGGCCTTGCGCTCGCGGTTGATGCCGTCGAGCGTGCGGGCGAGTTCGTCGGCGCGCAGCGCGTCGTCGGTGCTCAGGCACTCAATGCCCAGGGTCATGTCGGCCAGGCGGCCGGCGGCGTTCAGGCGCGGACCCAGGGCAAAGCCGAAGTCGAAGCTGGTGGCTTTGGCCGGCTGGCGTGCGGCCACGTTGAACAGCGCGGCCATGCCCGGCGGCATGGCGCCGGCGCGCACGCGCTTGAGGCCTTGGGCCACCAAACGGCGGTTGTTGGCGTCGAGCTTCACCACATCGGCCACGGTGCCCAAGGCCACCAATGGCAGCAGCGCGTCGATTTTGGGTTGTGACTTCGCATCAAAGACCCCGCGCTCGCGCAGTTCGGCCCGCAAGGCCAGCAGCACATAAAACATCACGCCCACACCGGCAATCGACTTGCTCTCAAAGTCACAGCCCGGCTGGTTGGGGTTCACGATCACGCAGTCTTCGGGCACCACCACCTCGCCGTTTTTCAGTGCGGGCAGGTGGTGGTCGGTCACGATCACTTGCAGGCCCAGCTCGCGGGCGGCACGCACGCCGTCCAGGCTGGCAATGCCGTTGTCCACCGTCACCAGCACGTCGGCGCCCTGGGCCTTCACCCGCTTGGCAATAGCAGGCGTGAGGCCGTAGCCGTCGGTCACGCGGTCGGGCACCAGGTAGTTCACGCGGCCAAAGCCCATGGGGGCACCCAGCAGGCGCAGGCCGCGCAGGCCCACGGCGCAGGCGGTGGCACCGTCGCAGTCGTAGTCGGCCACGATGCAGATGGCTTGGTTCGCTGCCATGGCGTCGGCCAGCGCGCGGGCAGCCTCGGCGGCGCCTTTCATGGACAACGGCGGCAGCAGCAGCGAAAGGGCGTCGTCCAGCTGCTCTTTGCTGGTGATGCCGCGGGCGGCAAACAGGCGGGCCAGCAGCGGGTGCAGGCCACTTTGCTCCAGCGCCCAGGCGGCGCGGGGTGGTACATCGCGGGTGATGATTTTCATAACGATTCGAGAACTTTCCAGGCCGGGGCAGGACCCCGCAGGTTTTTGAAGAAGTGGCCCAGGCGTGCGCCAGCGCTGCGCGGCGCGTTGACCCAGCGCTGCGCGCTGCGTTCGCCACACAGGGTAAGGGTGACGGCTTCGCCCCGGCGGGCGGCGTCCAGCAGAGGCTTGATGGCGGTGGCGTCCAGCGCAGCCCAGGCCGCTTGCCAGGCGGCCCAGTCGGCGCGCAGCGCGGCCTGGCGCAGGGTGTCGGGCATGTCGGGTGTGGTGGGTGGCGCCAGGGGCGCGGGCAAGGCGCCGGCACCGCTGATCCAGATGCCGTTGATGATGTGTTGGCGGGCGGCCTCGCGCGCGTCGTTCACCGCGTGGGTGTAGAACAGCATTTGCGCCTCGCTCTGCAGCCGCTTGAGCAACTGGGCGCCCGCCGGGTTGGCGGGGCTCTCTACCAGCCAGGCGTCCACCGGGCGGCCGATCACGCGGTCCAGGCTGGCGCAGGCAATGCCGCGCAGCGCCTCGCCGCTGGCGTGCCATCGGGTGGCGCTCTCAAAGTGAAGGTTGATACCGTCTTCAGCGCAAAACGGCGCCAGCGCGTCAAAAAGCAGCCTGGCATGGGTGTCGTCCAGGCCCAGTTGCTCGCCCGGAAGCAGGGTGACCTGCTCCATGCCCACTTGAAAATGGCAGGGCGTGAACCAGGCTTGTGGCGTGGCCGGGGTGTGGCTTTGTGCGGCAGCCCAGGGAAGCAGTCCGTCGCCATAGGCGCTGCCAGCGGGCTGCACCAGGCCCAGTGCATGGGCCAGGGCTCGTTCGTGCGGCAGGCTCAGGCTGTGGTCGTCACCGGTGTCGGTGTGTTGCAGTGTCAGCTCGGACAGCAGGGCGGCCAAGTGCGGCGTGGCCAGCTGGGGCCCGATGGCCCGGCACTCGGGTGCGCTGGCGCTGGCAAACGGAATCAGCAGGTGCTGGGGGGCTTCTGGGGCCATGGGGGAGGCGGACATGGCCTTGATTGTCGGGGATGCCACAATCGCCCAAAGCTTTCACCCATGCAAACCCCTTACGAACTCATTCTTGGCTGGCGCTACACCCGCGCGGGCCGCGCCACCCGGCGCAACGGCTTCATTTCCTTCATTTCGGGCGTGTCCATGCTGGGCATTGCGCTGGGCGTGGCCGCGCTCATCATCGTGCTCAGCGTGATGAACGGCTTTCAAAAAGAGGTGCGCGACCGCATGCTCGGCGTGCTCTCGCACATCGAGGTGTTCGAGCCCGGTGGCCAGGCCATTCCCAACCTGGCCGGTACCCTGGCCGCCATTGAGCGCCACCCCGAGGTGCTGGGCGCAGCACCGTTTGTGGGGGCGCAGGCGCTCATTGCGCGCGGTGAAGACATGAAGGGTGCGCTGGTGCGGGGCATTGACCCGGCGCTGGAGCCCCAGGTGACCGACCTGGTGGCCGATCTGGCCGACACCGTGCTGCCCCGGCTCGTGCCCGGTGCCTTTGGCGTTATTTTGGGTGGCGAACTGGCGCGCAGCCTGGGCGTGGCCCAGGGGGACACGGTGACGCTGATCGCCCCCAGCGGGCAGGTGACGCCGGCTGGCGTGGTGCCGCGCATACGGCAGATGACGGTGGTGGGGGTGTTTGACTCGGGGCACTTTGAATACGACTCCGCGCTGGCGCTGCTGCACATGGACGACGCGGCGCGCATCTTTCGCGTGGAAGGCGCCACCGGTGTGCGCGTGAAGATCAAAGACCTGCACGCGGCGCGCGAGGTGGCCATTTCCATGGCCGCTGACCTCGACCCCGGCCTGCTGGTGCGCGACTGGACGCGCCAGAACCGCACCTGGTTTGCCGCTGTGCAGCTGGAAAAACGCATGATGTTCATCATCCTCACGCTCATCGTGGCGGTGGCGGCGTTCAATCTGGTGTCCACGCTGGTGATGACGGTGACCGACAAGCACGCCGACATTGCCATTTTGCGCACGCTGGGCGCCAGCCCGCAGAGCATCATGGGCATCTTCATGGTGCAAGGCGCCATGGTGGGCATCATCGGCACCGGCCTGGGCCTGCTGCTGGGCCTGGGGGTGGCGTTCAACATCGACACCCTGGTTCCCGCGCTGGAGCGCGCCCTGGGCGCCAGTTTCTTGCCGCAAGACATTTACCTTATCAGCCGCATGCCCAGCGACCCGCAGCAAAGCGACATCTTGCCGATTGCACTGATTTCGCTGGCGCTGTCGTTTGTCGCCACCATCTACCCCAGTTGGCGTGCAAGCCGCGTCAATCCGGCAGAAGCCCTGAGGTACGAATAAGACCATGACCGACATCGTTCTTCAGGCCACCGGCCTCACCAAACGCTTCACCGAAGGCCGGCTGGACGTGACCGTGCTCAAGGGTGTGGACCTGACCGTGCGGGCGGGCGAAACCATCGCCATTGTGGGCGCCTCGGGCTCGGGCAAGAGCACGCTGCTGCACCTGCTGGGCGGGCTGGACGCGCCCACCAGCGGCACAGTGCAGCTGATGGGGCAAACGCTCTCTAGCCTAAGCGCCACGCAGCAAGGCCAGTTGCGCAACCAGCACCTGGGCTTTGTGTACCAGTTTCATCACCTGCTGCCCGAATTCAGCGCGCGCGACAACGTGGCCATGCCGCTGTGGATTCGCCGCATGCCGCGCCCGGTTGCGGGCGAGCGCGCTGCGCAGATGCTGCAACGCGTGGGCCTGACCGAGCGCCTGGCGCACCGGCCAGCCGAGCTTTCGGGCGGCGAGCGCCAGCGCGTGGCCATGGCGCGGGCGCTGGTCACCCAGCCGGCCTGCGTGCTGGCCGACGAGCCCACCGGCAACCTCGACCGCGCCACCGCCGACGGCGTGTTTGAACTCATGATGCAGCTGGCCCGCGACCAGGGCACCGCCTTTATTGTGGTCACCCACGACGAAGCGTTGGCCGCCCGCTGCGGCCGCGTGATGCGGCTCACCGCCGGTGTGCTGACCTGACTCGGGTTGAACAGCGGTCAGCGGCTGCGCGTACACGCCTATGTGGATCGATACCCATTGCCACCTGGACGCCCCCGAATTTGGTGCTGACCACGCGCTGGCGCAGCATCTGCGCGAGCGCGCTGCAGGCCTGGGCGTAGGGCTGTGCGTGATACCGGCGGTGGAGCAGGCCAACCTGGACACCGTGCGCCAGCTGGCCCACCGCCTCGGAGATGCCTACGCGCTGGGCATCCACCCCCTGTTTGTGCCGCAAGCGCAAGAGGGCGACTTGCAGGCGCTGGACGCTGCGCTGACCGAGCACCGCAACGACCCGCGCCTGGTGGCGGTGGGTGAGGTTGGGCTGGACTTTTTTGTGCCCGCCTTGTGCGAGAGCGCGATGCGCGAGCGCCAGACGTGGTTTTACCGCGAGCAGCTCAAGCTAGCGCGAGCGCACGGCCTGCCAGTGATCTTGCATGTGCGCCGCAGCGCCGACGCCTTGCTCAAGCACCTGCGCGAAGTGCCCACGGGCGGTGGCATTGCCCACGCCTTCAGCGGCAGCGAACAGCAAGCCCAGGCGTTTCTGGGCCTGGGGTTCAAACTGGGTTTTGGCGGGGCAGTCACGTTTGAACCCGCTCAGCGCCTGCGCCGCCTGGCCAGCACACTGCCGCTGTCGGCGCTGGTGCTGGAAACCGATGCGCCCGACATACCGCCGCACTGGCTTTACGCCACCGCAGCTGAGCGCCTGAATGGGCGCGCGCAAGGCATCAACTCCCCCGCCGAGTTGCCGCGCATTGCAGCGGTGGTGGCGGGTTTGCGCGGCATGTCGGTGCAAGCGCTGGCCCAGGCCACCACGGCCAACGCCCTGCAGGCGCTGCCCCGGCTGGCGGGTCTGCTGCCGCCGCCACAAGGCGCTGCATGAGCCGCCTGCAAGGCCTGGCGCCGGTGCTGGGGCCGCACACGCGGCTGCTGGTGCTGGGCAGCTTTCCCAGTGTGGCGTCTTTGCGGGCGCAGCAGTATTACGGCCACCCGCAAAACCATTTCTGGAAAATTCTGGGTGCTTTGTGGGCGCTGCCGCTCATGCAGATGCCCTATGCCCAGCGCATTGCCGCACTGCACGCCCACGGTGTGGGCTTGTGGGATGTGTACGGTGCCTGCGAGCGTGAGGGCAGCCTGGACGCCGACATCAAGGCCGGCGAGTTGAATGACTTTGCGGCGGTGCTGCAGCAATGTCCGCTGCTGGAGGCCATTGCGCACAACGGGGGTGAGAGCTACCGGCACGCGAAGCAGACCGCTGCTTTGGGGCTGCCGGTTTACAAACTGCCGTCCACCAGCCCGGCGAATGCGAGCTGGTCGTTTGACCGCAAGCTGGCCGCGTGGGCCGAGGTGTTGCGGCGGCATGGTCTGGCTTTGTAAGACTTCGCTGGCTTGCTGCGGCGGTGCGCTCTGCGCCGCTCGTGTCCCCCAGGCCTGCGGCCATCCTGCTTGACCTCGCTGTGCAGAACGCACCGCGGCAGCGTCCCCGCACCATGGTGGCCAGAAACGCGAACGCAGAAAAAAAGCCGCCCGGCGTGAACACCGGGCGGCTTGGGTCGATTCAGGTCAGCGAATCACACCGTACGGTGCGCCATCGGTGTTTCAGGTACGGGATATCCCGCCGCGCCAAACGTCGACACGATGGCCTTGTGCGTGTCGAAGTACACCTGCCAGTAGTGGTCGGTGTGGGTGTAGGGGCGCACGCACAGCAGCGGGCCTTCGGGTGTGAATTGCAAAATCTCGATGTCAGGCGCGGGGCTGTCTTTCACGTTCGGGATCGCGGCGATCACAGGACGCAGGCGGGCGATGGCGTCCATCACATCCACGCTGTTGGCCACTTTGGCCGCACAGTCCACCCGGCGAAAGGGCTCGGCGCTGAAGTTTTGGATGTTGTCCGAGAACACCTTGTTGTTGCCCACCACGGTCAGCACGTTGTCGGGCGTGAGCACGGTGGTGGCAAACAGGCCGAGCTCTTTCACCGTGCCCAGCGTGCCGCCGGCGTTGATGAAGTCGCCCACTTTGTAAGGGCGCAGCACCTGCAAAAACAAGCCTGCGGCAAAGTTGCCCAGCATGCCGCTCCAGGCCGCGCCAATGGCCAAGCCAGCGCCAGCCAGCAAGGCGGCGAACGAGGTGGTCTTGATGCCAAAGATATCCAGAATGGCCAGCACCAAAATGAGCGTCAGGCCCACCGAGATGATGGACTTGAGGTACTGGATGAGGGTGGCGTCGATCTTTTTACCGCGCTCCAGGCCCCGGCCCATGAGGCCCACGGCCATGCCGATGAGCCAGCGGCCCACGATCCAGGCAGCTATGGCGCCGAGTATCTTCAGGCCGAAGTCGGCCCCTTGGGTGGACAGAAATGTCCAGACGGCTTCCATGTTCATAATGATTCCTTTCGCAGATCACAGACAAAAATGCAGTATTCACCCGCTTCCGCCCGTTTCTCTACCCCATGGCGCCACACACCTGCAACGGCTGTGGCATTGTTCCCCGGCCTGTTGTTTGCGGGTTGCGGAGCCTGCGCATGAAGGCCGGTGCCAACGCCGCTGCCCGCAAGCGCACCGGCCAGCAAACATTGCCCGATGTGACGATTTCTGAAGACAGCGAGGTGCGGTTTTTGCACCTGGGCACCGAATGGATCCAGGGTTCCATGCTGCTGGACGCGCCGTTCGACATTGAGTTGGACTATGTGCAGCGCATGGTGGCCTGGCTGCTGTTTGTGGCGCCCGAGTCGGTGAGCAAGCGCCGCGCCATGCAGCTGGGCCTGGGCTCGGCGGCACTCACCAAGTTTCATTTCAAGAAACTGCGCATGGACACTACCGCCATCGAGATCAACCCCCAGGTGCTGGCGGTGTGCCGCACCTGGTTCAAACTGCCCGACGACGGCCCGCGCTTGCGCGTGGTGCTGGCCGACGCCGGCCAGGAAATACGCAACCCGGCGTACACCGGGCGCATCGACGCTTTGCAGGTGGACCTGTACGACCACGAAGCCGCCGCCCCGGTGCTGGACAGCCCCGACTTTTACGTGGATTGCCGCTCGGTGCTGAACGACGACGGCGTGATGACCGTGAACCTGTTTGGCCGCGACACGAGTTACGAACGCTCGCTGCAGAGCATTTGCGCTGCATTCGGCGAAGACGCGGTGTGGGCCTTCAAGCCCACGCGCGAGGGCAACACGATTGTGCTGGCGCAGCGCACGGCCACCCGGCCCACCCGCATGGAGCTGCTGGCGCGTGCCGAGGCGGTGCAAGAGCGCTGGGGCTTGCCGGCGGTGAAGTGGCTCAAGATATTCAAACCTGTTGCCTGAGGGGCCGCATGAAAAACCCGACGCCCGCCGCTGCCTTGAACGACACCGGCCCACTCGACTGGCGCACGCTGGTGGGCTGGCTGCGTGACGATGGGGTGATTGCCGCCCAGGAGGCCGAGCGCACCATTGCCCGCTGTGCTTCGGCACACAGTGCGCAGCACCCGCTGCAGCGCCTGGCGGTGGTGGGCATGGCGCGGGCGGCCGACAGCCATGTGCTGGATGCTGAGTTGCTGACCGAGTGGCTGGCCAAACGCTGTGGCCTCACCTACATGCGCATCGACCCGTTGAAGGTGGATGTGGGCAAGGTGGCCGACGTGATGAGCGCGGCCTACGCCGAACGCCACAAGGTGCTGCCGGTGCAGGTGAGCCCGACCGAGGTGGTGGTGGCCACGGCCGAGCCGTTCATGCGCGACTGGGTGCCCGAGGTGGAGCGCCAGACCCGCAAGGCGGTGCGTCTGGTGCTGGCCAGCCCGACGGCCATCACGCGCTACACGGCCGAGTTTTTCGCGCTGGCCAAGTCGGTGCGGGCGGCCAACAAGGGCGGCGGCTCGGGTGGCTTTGGCAGCTTCGAGCAGCTGGTGGAACTGGGCAAGGCCAACAAGCAGCTCGACGCCAACGACCAGGGTGTGGTGCAGGTGGTGGACTGGCTCTGGCAATACGCTTTCGACCAGCGCGCCAGCGACATCCACCTGGAGCCGCGGCGTGAGCAGGGCGTGATCCGTTTCCGCATCGACGGCGTGCTTCACCCGGTTTACCAGATGCCCATGGGTGTGATGAACGCGATGATTGCGCGCATCAAGCTGCTGGGCCGCATGGACGTGGTGGAAAAACGTCGTCCGCAAGATGGCCGCATCAAGACGCTCAGGCCCGGTGTGGGCGCGTCGCGCGGCGACGAGGTGGAAATGCGTCTCTCGACCCTGCCCACCGCCTTCGGCGAAAAGATGGTCATGCGCATTTTTGACCCTGAAGCCACAGTGAAAGACCTGAGCGCCTTGGGCTTTGCGCCGCACGACGCCCAGCGCTGGGAAAGCCTGACCCAGCGCCCGCACGGCATTGTGCTGGTGACCGGCCCCACCGGCTCGGGCAAAACCACCACGCTCTACGCCACCCTGAAGCGGCTGGCCACCGAAGAGGTGAACGTGAGCACGGTGGAAGACCCGATCGAGATGATCGAGTCGGCGTTCAACCAGACCCAGGTACAAACCCACCTGGACCTGGACTTTGCCCAGGGCCTGCGCGCCTTGATGCGGCAAGACCCGGACATCATCATGGTGGGCGAGATACGCGACCTGCCCACCGCCGAAATGGCGGTGCAGGCCGCACTCACCGGCCACCTGGTGTTCACCACACTGCACACCAACGACGCGCCCTCGGCCATCATGCGGCTGATGGAGCTGGGCATACCGCCCTACTTGATCAATGCCACGGTGCTGGGCGTGCTGGCGCAGCGCTTGGTGCGCACGCTGTGCCCGGCCTGCCGCACGCGCGAAGACGAGGCCTCCAAGGCCACGTCGAGCCAGGCGCTGGCCGCGCTGGTGAAGCCCTGGAACGTGAGCGGCAGCTACCGGCCTTACCAGCCGGTGGGCTGCGTGGATTGCCGCATGACCGGGTTTCGCGGGCGCATGGGGCTTTATGAGCTGCTGGTGGTCACCGACGCGTTCAAAGACAAGGTGAGCCGCGAGCCGCAGCTGGAGAGCCTGCGCAAACAGGCCATCGCTGATGGCATGCGCCCATTGCGTCTGGCCGGGGCCGCGCGCGTGGCTGAGGGTCTCACCACGCTCGACGAAGTACTGGCCACCACACCGCCGGTGAACTGATGCCCCCACGCTCCGCCGCTGCGCGGGTCGCTGCCCCCCGAGGGGGCTGGGCCTGCCTTGGGGCGGCCCTGCGGCTGGCCCGTCTGATGCCCTCGCGCTCCGCCGCTGCGCGGGTCGCTGCCCCCCGAGGGGGCTGGGCCTGCCTTGGGGCGGCCCTGCGGCTGGCCCGTCTGATGCCCTCGCGCTCCGCCGCTGCGCGGGTCGCTGCCCCCCGCGGGGGCTGGGCCTGCCTTGGGGCGGCCCTGCGGCTGGCCCGTCTGATGCCCCTACGCTCCGCCGGTGCCTTACATTGCACGGTTCGTTACCAACTCGTCACCGCCTACGCATGATTCCCATCAAAACCGAGTCCGCCTGGCGCGGCACCGCCGACTGCCGCCACTGTGGCATCCGCGACATGGTGCTGTTCGCCGACCTGCGCGAAGAAGACTTTGCCCTGATCCATGCGCCGATTGACGACCTGGAGTTCGCCGCTGGCCAACCGCTGGTGCGGATGGGTGAAACCGCCACCTCGCTCTACACGCTGCGCGTGGGCATGATCAAGCTGGTGCGCAACACGGTGGACGGGCGCCAGCGCATCGTGCGCGTGTTGCGCTCGGGCGATGTGGTGGGCCTGGAAGCGCTCATGGGCCCCACCTACGACTCGGAAGCCATTGCGCTCACCCCCATCAAGGTGTGCCGCTTGCCGCTTCAGGTGATACAGCGCCTGAACCGCGAAACCCCACGCCTGCACCAGCGATTGCTGGAAAAATGGCACCGCAGCCTGAAAGAGGCCGACGACTGGCTGGCCGATCTGAATTTCGGCAACGCCCGCCAGCGCGTGGCCGGGCTCATTCTGAAAATGCGCGCGGAACACGACGCCACGGTGTCCCACCTGTTTTCGCGCGAAGACATGGGCGCCATGCTCGACCTGAAGCTCGAAACCGTGAGCCGCACGCTCTCGGCCTTTGAACGCGAAGGCCTCATAGAGCCGCTGGACAAACAGGGCCGCGTGTACCGCGTGGTGGACGCCGAGCGGCTGTCCGTGCCCAAGTCCTGAGCGACAGGCGGGCCGACGGCATGTGCCGATAATCGGCGCCATGCCATCGACCTCTGCGCGCCCTGTGCCTCACCTCGCCACCGGCTTGCTGCTCGCCAGCGCCGGGTCTATTGCTTTTTCGGGCAAGGCCATCATCGTGAAGCTGGCCTACCGCCATGGGGTGGACGCGGTCACGCTCATCATGTACCGCATGCTGTTTGCGCTGCCGCTGTTTCTGGCGCTGGCCTGGTGGGCCAGCCGGGGCAAAGCGGCGCTCACCCGCCAAGACTGGCTAGGCATTTTGGGCCTGGGGTTCACCGGCTACTACTTGGCGAGCTTTCTGGACTTCTGGGGCCTGCAATACATCAGCGCCAGCCTGGAGCGGCTCATCTTGTACCTCAACCCCACGCTGGTGCTGGTGCTGGGCTGGGTGGTCTACCAACGGCGCATCACCCGCTTGCAAGCGCTGGCCATGGCCGTGAGCTACGCCGGCGTGCTGCTGGTGTTTGGCCATGAGGCCGACTTTGCCGGCCCCAACGCGGTGCTGGGCGCCGCGCTGGTGTTCGGCAGCGCCATCAGCTACGCCATGTACCTCGTGTACAGCGGCGAACTCGTCAAGCGCCTGGGCTCCATGCGGCTCGTGGGCCTGGCCACCAGCGTGGCCTGCGGTTTGTGCCTGTTGCAGTTTGTGCTGCTGCGTCCGCTGGAGGCGGCCACGGCGGTGGCGCCCGAGGTGATCTGGCTGTCGGTGCTCAACGCCACGCTCTGCACCTTCGCGCCCGTCATCATGGTCATGATGGCCATTGAGCGCATCGGCGCCGGCCTGGCCGCGCAGACGGGCATGATCGGCCCCATGTCCACCATCGCCATGGGCGTGCTGATTTTGGACGAGCCGTTCAACGGCTGGATCGTGGCGGGCACCGTGCTCGTGGTGTCGGGCGTGTTTTTGGTGACGCGCTTTGGCTCGGCGGGCGCGGCGAAATAGTTTTAATCAGGAGATCAACACATGGACTTGGGACTTGCAGGCAAATGGGCGCTGGTGTGCGGCGCCAGCAAAGGGCTGGGCTTGGGCTGCGCGCAGGCACTGGCGGCCGAGGGCACACACGTGGTCATGGTGGCCCGCCGGGCCGATGTGCTGGAAGCTTCAGCGGCCGCGCTGCGCGCCGCGTCGCCCGGTGTGCAGGTGATCGCTGTGGCCGCCGACATCACCACCGAAGAGGGCCGCGCTGCGGCGCTGGGCGTGGCCGGTGGCCCTGGCACGGCGTTTGATATTGTGGTCACCAACGCAGGCGGCCCGCCGCCCGGTGACTTTCGCAACTGGGACCGCGATGCGTGGATCAAGGCCGTGGACGCCAACATGCTCACCCCCATCGAACTCATCAAGGCCACGGTGGACGGCATGGCGCAGCGCGGTTTTGGCCGCATCGTCAACATCACCAGCAGCGCCGTGAAAGCGCCCATCGACATCCTGGGCCTGTCCAACGGCGCACGCAGCGGGTTGACAGGCTTTGTGGCCGGTGTGGCGCGCAGCGGCATTGCCGCGCGAGGCGTCACCATCAACAACCTGCTGCCGGGGAAGTTCGACACCGACCGCATTGCCACCACCCTGAAGGCTGCCGCCGAAAAAACCGGCCAAAGCGTGGACGAGATTCGCCTGGCCCAGCAGGCCCAGATTCCGGCCCGCCGCTTTGGCAACCCGCAAGAGTTCGGCGCTATCTGCGCGTTCCTGTGCAGCCAGCAGGCCGCCTACATGACGGGGCAGAACGTGCTGGCCGATGGCGGGGCTTACGCAGGGAGTTTTTGAAGCGCCCGGGTTGTGGGGTGGTGCGCGCGGCGCAGCCGCCCCGGGGCGATGGCCACGTCTAAGCAGACCTCAGGCGGGAGCGCCAGGTCCGCGCCGTGAGCGCAAGCGCATCGCCAGTGGCACCACCAGCATCAACCCCGCCGCTACCCACAGGCCGATGGTGATGGGGCTGCCCACCAGAATGCTGGCGTCGCCGTTGCTGATGGACAGGGCGCGGCGCAGGTTTTGTTCCATCATGTCGCCGAGCACGAAGCCCAGGATCAGCGGCGCCATGGGCACGCCCTGCTTGCGCAGCAGGTAGGCCAAGAAGCCCAGGCCGGTCATCAGCACGAGGTCAAACGTGGTGGCGTGCACCGCGTACACGCCCACGCTGCTGACGGCCACAATGCCGGGCACCAGCAGCCAGTTGGGCACGCTCAGCACCTTGGTGAACACGCCCACCAGCGGGATGTTGAGCACCAGCAGAATCACGTTGGCCACGAACAGCGAGGCGATCAGGCCCCACACCAGATCGGGCTGCTGGGTGAACAGCGCCGGGCCCGGCGTGATGTTGTAGAGCGAGAGCGCGCCCACCATCACCGCCGTGGTGCCCGAGCCGGGCACGCCGAGCGTGAGCATGGGCACAAACGACCCGGTGGCCGCCGAGTTGTTGGCGGCCTCGGGCGCGGCCACACCACGGATGTCGCCTTTGCCGAACGTGCCTTCTTTGTCGGTCAGGCTTTTCTCCATGGAATACGTCATGGCACTGGCTATTGTTGCGCCCGCGCCGGGCAACACACCCACCGCAAAACCCACCACACCCGAGCGCACCGTGCCCCACCAGGTCTGGGCCAGTTCCTTCATGTTGAACATCATGCGGCCGGTCTGGGTGATGATGCCGGCGCTGTTGTGGTGCTGCTCCAGCATCAGCAGCAGCTCGCTGATGGAGAACACGCCGATCACCACCACCACGAACTGGATGCCGTCGGAGAGGTGGACATCGCCCCCGGTGAAGCGGTAGACGCCGGAGTTCGAGTCCAGCCCCACGCAAGCCATGGACAGGCCGATGAGTGCCGCCAGTGCGGCCTTGACCGGCGATTCGCCCATCAACCCGGCAATGCAGGCAAAGGCAAAGCACATGAGCGCGAAGTATTCGGCCGGGCCGAACGACAGCGCCCACCGCGCCAGCAGGGGTGCAAACAGCACGATGCCGATGGTGGCGATCAGCGAGCCGACAAACGAACTCCAGGCCGAGATGGACAGCGCCACGCCGCCCTGGCCGTTGCGGGCCATGGGGTAGCCGTCGAGCGCGGTCATGATGGCGCCCGCGTCGCCCGGCACGTTGAGCAGGATGGACGAAATGCGTCCGCCGTACTCGCAGCCGATGTAGACCGCTGCCAGCAGGATCAGCGAGGTTTCCGGCGGCAGTTTCATGGCGAAGGCCAGTGGCATCAAAATGGCCACGCCGTTGATCGGGCCCAGGCCCGGCAGCAGGCCAACGATGGTGCCGATGAAACAGCCCATGGCGGCGATCAGCAGGTTGGTCGGGCTCAGCGCCACGCCAAAGCCGGCGGCGAGGTGTTGCAGGACTTCCATCTCAGTTCCCTCCCAGCAAGGCCGCCAGCGGGCCGGTGGGCAGCACCACGTCCAGCAGCTTGTCAAACAGCACGTACAACACCAGACCCAGCGCGGCGCCCCCGGCAAGCGACTGTTTCCAGCTGCCGCCAAACGCCATGCCCACGGGCAGCGCCATCAGCGCGGTGGCCAGCGCAAAGCCCAGCGACTGGAACAGCAGCGCATACACCAGCACAGCCGCCGCGCACAGGGCGGTGCCCCGCCAGGGCACGCCGCGAAAGGCTTCGGCCCTGGCCGTGGGGCGCAGCACCAGCCACAGGCCACACAGGCTCAGGCCGGCGGCCAGCAGCAGCGGAAACGCGCGCGGGCCGACGGGTTCGTAGGAAATGGCGGCGGCGTAGTCTTGCGCGGCCCAGGCCATGGCGGCGGACGCGACAACACACACCGCACCGAGGACGCGGTCACTCATGGGGGACTCCGGTGAAAAGGGACAGGCGTGGGCCACCGCTGCGGTGCCCAGTGGGCAGAACCCGTGGAGCAGCGCAGGGCGCGGTCTGGCTCTGTGAAAGGCAACACATCCGTTCGGGCTGAGCCTGTCGAAGCCCTTCGACAGGCTCAGGGCGAACGGTTCAAGGCTTACTTGGCGGGCACGACGTTCAGGCCGAACTCTTCGGCCAGCTTGCGGTAGCCGGCCACCTGCTTCTTGACGTAGGCGTCCAGCGGTGCGCCGGTGAGTGCCATGGGGAACAGGCCACGCTCGCTGCGCAGCTTGTCGTAGGCGGGCGTGGCCATCAGCTTGGTGAAGGTGTCGGCCCAGACCTTGTAGTCGGCGTCGCTCACCTTGGGTCCCACGTAAAAACCGCGCACGATGGGCCATTCCACATCAAAGCCCTGCTCGGCGGCGGTGGGGATGTTGGCCATGTCGCCACTCAGGCGCTTGTCGTTCATCACCGCCAGGATGCGCACCTTGGCGCCGGCCTTGATCTGCTGCCCGGCCTCGGCTGCGTCGCCGGTGAAGACGTGGATGTGGCCGCCTTGCAGCGCGGTCAGCGCTTCGCCACCGCCTTCAAACGCCACGTAGCGCATGGTCTTGGGGTTCACGCCACCGGCGCGCGCGGTCAGCGCGGCCTTCATCCAGTCCTGGCTGCCCACGGTGCCGCCGGCACCCAGCACCACCTTGGTCGGGTCGGCCTTCATGGCAGCCATCACGTCCTTGAGGGTCTTGAAGGGCGAGTTCTCGGCCACCACCACGGCGCCGTAGTCGGTACCGATGGCGGCGAGCCAGCGCACATCGTTTTCGTTGTAGCGGCCAAACTTGCCCTGGGCCAGGTTCAGCAGCGAGCCGCCTGAGAACGCGACGATGGCGTTGGCCGCGTCGGGCTTCTGGGCGATCACGGTGTTGTAGGCCACGGCGCCGATGCCGCCGGGCATGTAGGTCACGCGCATCGGGTCGGCGATGAACTTGCCTTCCTGCAGTGCGCTCTGCACGAGTTTGCAGGTGAGGTCAAAACCACCACCGGGCTTGGCTGGGGCAATGCACTCGGTCTTGTCCAGGGCGCCGGCGCTGGCGGTGAGTGCCACGGCCGATACGGCGGCGGCGATGAACTTGGAAGCGATGCTCATGAAGGTGTCTCCTCAAAGGGGTGGAAGCCTCGCAACGGAGGTGTTGCGATGAGGGCACTGTAGAAAAAACGCACTTTCAGCCCGCTTTCAGACAACAGGCCAAAAACCAAGGGTTAACCCGTTGCCCCGGTACCGGCTGCGGTCGCCGCGCTGGTGGGCAGCGTGAGCGTGACCGCCAGACCCTGGCCTTCTGGACCAGCGGCCACCTCCATCTGCCCGCCATGCCGCTGGGCCACGGTGCGCACGATGGCAAGGCCCAGGCCGGAGCCGGGCAGGGCACCCCCACCACCTCGGAAAAAACGTTCGCCCGCGCGCACCAGTTCCTCGGGCGGCAGACCGGGGCCGTCGTCCACCACGCTCAGGCGCACCGCGCCTGCGGCATCGGCCCGCACCGTCAGCGTCACGTGGCTGCCCGCGCCGCCGTGGCGGATGGCGTTGTGCAGCAGGTTGGCCAGGGCTTCGCGCAGAAGGTCGGGTTCGCCCGCCAGCGGCAGGGCGTGATCGGGCGCGTCCAGCCCCAGGTCCACACCCTGGTCGCGCGCGGGGCCCCACCACTGACGCACCAGCGCCTCGGCCAGTGCCACCACGTCGAAGGGCTGGCGCTGCGGCGGGGCGCTGTCGGCGCGCGCCAGCGAGAGCATCTGGTTGGTCTGACGGATGGTTTCGTCCAGCTGCGCGCGGATGTTGTCCAGCGCCTGGCGCTGCGCCGCGGGGTTGGCCTCGCGCTGGGCGTAGGCCACCTGCGTGGCCAGCGTGGTCAGCGGTGTGCGCAGTTGGTGCGACGCGTCGTCGATGAAGCGGCGCTGCGCCTCGGTCTGCTCTCGGTGGCGCTCAATGTGGTGGTTGATGGCCTGCACCAGCGGCAACACTTCGGCGGGCGCGCCGCTGGCGTCCATGGGCGTCATGTCCTGTGGGTCGCGCGCGTCCACCTCCTGGCGCAACCGGTCCAGTGGGCGCATGGCCCAGGCAATGGCCAGCGCCAGCAGCGCGCTGGCCGCCAGCATCAGCAACACGTCGCGCCCCAGCGACTGCAGCACCAGCGCGCGGCGGAACCCGGTGCGCGCCTCCAGCGTTTCGGCCACCTGGATCACCACACGCTGTGGCCCGGTCTGCCCCGCCAGTGGCGGTTGCAGGTCGCGCGCGTAGCTGCCCACGCGCACCGCCTGCCCCACGTAGGCACCTTCGTGGAACTGGGGCTGGCCCGTCAGCAGCGGGCGCGGCGGTGCAGGCAGGTTGGCACTGCCGATTTCGACCAGACCGTCTTCCGTTGCCACGCGGTAGAACACCTGGCCTTGCGCGGTCAGCTCGAAGAACTCGAGCATGCGGTACGGCAGCTCCACGCCCAGGCCGCCGCTGGCGGTCGAGATGCTCGAATCGATGGACTTCACCGCGCCCAGCAGCGATCGGTCGTAGGCCGCGTCGGCCGCTTCGCTGGCGGTGCGCCAAGCCAGCCAGAGTTCACCTGCGAACACCGCGCCCAGCCCAGGCAGCAGCAGCACCAGCAAAAAGCGGCGGATGCTCGCGCGCGACCACGCCTGAGGCGTCACGCGGCGGTCTCCAGCAAATAACCCAGGCCGCGCAACGTGGCGATGCGCACCGGCGAGGCTTCCAGCCGTTTGCGCAGCCGGTGAATCAGCACCTCAATGGCCTCGGGGTTCACGTCCTGCTCGTCAGAAAACACGCGCTCCAGCAGCTCGCGCTTGGACAGGGGTTCGCCCGGGTGCTGGATCAGCGCACGCAGCACCGCATGTTCGCGCGGCGTGAGGCTCAGCACCTCATGCTGCAGCCGGAATTGTTTGGCCACGCTGTCGTAGCTCAGCGGCCCGCAGGCAAAGCGCGGGTGATCCTGCCCGCGCGAGCGGCGGATCAGCGCGATCAGGCGCGCTTCCAGCTCGGCCACATCAAACGGTTTGGCCAGAAAATCGTCTGCCCCGCCGTGCAGGCAGTTCACCCGCTCCATCAGCGAGTCGCGTGCGGTGAGGATGAGCACCGGCAGGCGCTCGTCTGCCTCGCGCAGGTCGGCCAGCACGTCGTGCCCGCCCAGGCCGGGCAGGCCCAGGTCGAGGATGAGCGCGTCGTATTTGGTGGCCTTGAGGCTGCGGCGCACCAGGCGGCCGTCGTTCACCCAGTCGACCTGAAAATCGTTCTGGGCAAGAGCCTTGGTGAGCCAGTTGCCCAGTTCGGTTTCGTCTTCAGCGAGGAGGATGCGCATGCGCGTATTTTCACGCAGGCAGGTTCAAAGTCTGTCCCTGACCTACCGCCGCGAACTCACCACGATCCCGCCCACAATGAGCGCAAACCCCGCGGCGTGGTACAGCCGGGGCATGTCACCCAGCAGCGTGGCCGCCATGAGTGCCGCAAACAGCGGCGTGAGGTTGGTGAAAAAGCTGGCTATGGACGGCCCCACGCGGCCCACGCCGGCGCCCCAGCAGCGGTAGGCCAGCAGCGAAGGGCCGATGGCAACGAACAACAGGGCGCCCGCCAGCGGCCAACCCCACTGGATGTGGCTTTGCCCTGCGGGCAGGGTGGGCAGCAGGCTCCATTCGGCCGCCACCATGGCGCTGGACCACACCACACCCATGGCCATTTGCGCGAGCAAAAAGGCGGCCCAGTCGGCCTTGATGGCGGCGGGCTCGGTGCCCGGCTTGGGCTTGGCCAGCAGCCAGCTGTACCAGGCCCAGACCAGCGAGGCCAGCAGCATCCAGCCATCACCCGGTACCAGCTGCACCGCTTGCAGTTGGGCCAGTTCGCCGCGCGAGAGCACCGTGGCCACGCCCGCGAGCGACAGCGCTGCACCCAACGCCGCACGCCTGGAAATGGAAACCCCGTAAAACAGCCGCCCCAGCAGCAGCATCCACACCGGTGTGCTAGAGGCCACCAGCGTCACGTTGAGCGGTGTCGATGTTTTCAAAGCCATGTATTGCAACGCGTTGTACAGCCCCACGCCCAGCAAACCGAGCAGCGCAAAGCGCCGCCAGTGCGGCCACAGCGGGCTGCCGGGGCGCAGCACCCAGCCCGCCACCGGCAGCAAAATCAACAGCGCGAGCGACCACCGCAGCAGGTTGAAGGTGATGGGGGGCAACACGCCCTGCATCATCCGGCCCACCACGGCATTGCCCGCCCACATAAGCGGTGGAATCACCAGCAGGGCGACGGTGGCGGGTGTGAGGCGTGCGGAGGCGGTGTGCGGCATGGCCTGCACTGTAACAACCACGCCAAGCCCGACCCGGGCATGGGGCTGCGCGGCTGTCGCGCAGGCGCGGGCGGCATTTCGTGGCAGCATGGCGGGCCTGTTTCGTGCAGACTTTGCCTTTTCAGCCCCACAACAACGAGGAGATACCCATGACCCAGACCAGCCGCGCCGTGCGCATCCATGCCCCTGGCGGCCCCGAACAGCTTGCGATCGACACCGTGGAGGTGGGCGAGCCCGGCCCGGGCCAGGTGCGTATTCGCCACCACGCCATCGGCCTGAACTACATCGATGTGTACCAGCGCACCGGCCTGTACCCCAACCCAATGCCACTGGCGCTGGGCATGGAAGGCGCGGGCGTGATCGAGGCGGTGGGTGAGGGTGTGACCCACCTGAAGGCGGGCGACCGCGCTGCCTACGCCGCCAACCCACCGGGCAGCTACTGCGATGTGCGCGTGATGCCGGCCATGAACGTGTGCAAGCTGCCCGACGCGATCAGCTTCGAGACCGGCGCGGCCATGATGCTCAAGGGCCTGACCGCGCAGTATTTGCTCAAGCGCTGCAAGCCGGTGGAAGGCCTGGCCGCGGGCGACTTTGTGCTCTTTCATGCCGCCGCCGGTGGCGTGGGTCTGATTGCCTGCCAGTGGGCCAAGGCGCTGGGTTTGCGCTTGATCGGCACGGCCGGGTCAGACGAAAAATGTGCGCTGGCCCGCGAGCACGGCGCCGAGTTCACCATCAACTACCGCACCGAAGATTTTGCTGCCCGGGTGAAAGAGATCACCGGGGGCCAAGGCGTGAAGGTGGTCTACGACTCGGTGGGCAAAGACACCTTTGACAAGTCGCTCGACTGTCTGATGCCGTTTGGTCTGATGGTGAGCTTTGGCAACGCCAGCGGCCCGGTGGCGCCGTTTGCACCCGGCATTTTGGGCCCCAAGGGTTCCATTTACGTGACACGCCAAACCCTGTTCAGCCACATTACCAGCCGCGAGCGCACCCAGGCCATGGCCGATGATTTGTTTGCCGTGGTGCAAAGCGGTGCGGTGAACATCCGCATCGACCAACGCTTTGCGCTGACCGATGTGCGCCAAGCGCATGAGAGCCTGGAAGCGCGGGCCACGACGGGCTGTACCGTGTTGCTGCCCTGAACGAACAACCCCGGCGCGTAGCCGGGGTTGTTTCGTCACGTCAAACCCGGCTGCGCGCCGGGGCTGTTTCGTTCACTCAAGCCGCCACCGCCGCTGGCGCCACCTCGGTCAGCGCACGCTCCAGGTGCCGCAAGGTGGCGGGTACGTCGTGCCATTTGTCCAGCCCAAACAGCCCGATGCGGAAGGTGCGGAAGTCGGCCGGTTCGTCACACTGCAGCGGTACGCCGGCCGCAGTTTGCAGCCCTGCGGCCAGAAACTTCTTGCTGCTCTGGATGTCGGGGTCGGTGGTGTAGCTCACCACCACGCCGGGGGCCTGGAAACCGAGTGCTGACACGCTGGGGAAACCGTGTGTTTCCAGCAGGCTGCGTACCGCACGGCCCAGCGCCAGTTGCTCCTGGCGCACGCGCTCGTAGCCGTAGGCTTCGGTTTCTTTCATGGTCTCGTGCAGGCGCACCAGGGCGTCGGTGGGCAGCGTGGTGTGGTACGCATGGCCGCCGCCTTCGTAGGTTTCCATGATCTGCAGCCACTTTTTGAGGTCCATCGCAAAGGTGGTGCTCTGGGTGGCGTCAATGGCTTGGCGGGCGCGCTCGCTCAGCATCACCATGGCGCAGCAGGGTGAGCTGCTCCAGCCTTTTTGCGGGGCTGAGATGAGAATGTCCACGCCGGTGGCCTGCATGTCGACCCACATGGCGCCCGAGGCGATGCAGTCCAGCACAAACAGCCCACCCACGGCGTGCACCGCGTCGGCCACGGCGCTCAGGTAGTCGTTGGGCAAGATCATGCCGGCCGAGGTTTCAACGTGAGGGGCAAACACCAGCGCCGGTTTTTCTGCTGCGATGGCGGCTGTCACTTCTTCAATGGGCGCGGGCGCCCAGGCGGCTTGCGAGCCTTCGCCGGTGCGGCGGGCTTTCAGCACGGTATGGCTGGCGGGGATGTGACCCATGTCAAAGATCTGCGTCCAGCGGAAGCTGAACCAGCCGTTGCGGATGACCATCGCATGCTTGCCGTGGGCAAACTGGCGCGCGACCGACTCCATGCCAAACGTGCCACTGCCGGGCACCAGCACCGCTGAGTGGGCGCCGTACACGCGCTTGAGCATGGCCGAGATGTCGGTCATCACGCCCTGAAAGCGCTTGGACATATGGTTGAGCGCGCGGTCGGTGTAGACCACCGAAAACTCGAGCAGACCGTCGGGGTCGATGTGGGGCAGCAGTCCGGGCATGTGAGGGTCTCCTTCGGGGCATTTCGATCGTCAAACCAATGGGTCAGATTAGCATGGAGCGGCTCGCCCACCGCTCCGGAGAAACGCTCACCTGCTTCGTCTGACCCGCAAAATCTCGTCCAGGATCAGGCTCGCCGCACCGATGGTGATGCCGGCGTCGGCCACGTTGAAGGCCGGGAAGTGCCCACCGTGGAAAACGCCCGACAGGAACGACCAGTGGAAATCGAGGAAGTCCACCACGTAGCCGTGCAGCACACGGTCGATCACGTTGCCGATGGCGCCGCCCAAAATGCAGGCCAGCGCAAAGGCAAACAGTTTTTGCCCGGGGTGCGACCGCAGCATCCACACAATGAAGATGGCCGCAGCCACCCCGACGGCGGTGAAAAACCAGCGCTGCCAGCCCCCGGCCGAGGCCAGAAACGAGAAGGCTGCGCCGGTGTTGTGCACGCGAACCACGTTGAAGAAGCTGGTCACGTACGTGCTGTCGCCCAGCTGGTAGTAGCCCAAGATCAAGACCTTGGTGAACTGGTCCAGCATCAAAATGGCGCCGGCCAGGCCCAGCCAGGGCCAGAACGTGCTTTGGGTGCGAGCCATCAGGCCACCTTGCGGGTTTCACCCGCGCCTGTGCCAGCCGCCTCATTCAGGTTGCTTACGCAGCGCCCGCACACGGTGGGGTGCTCGGCGTGGTGGCCCACGTCGTCGCTGTAGTGCCAGCAGCGCTCGCACTTGGTGGCGGTGCTTGGCAGCACGCTCACCTGCAGTTCGTTGCCGTCCACCACCGTGGCGGTGGAGGTGATGGTGACGAACTTCAGGTCGTCGCCCAGCGAGCGCAGCAAAGCCGCGTCGTCGGCACCTGCGGTGATGCTCAGCGTGGCTTGCAGCGAAGCACCCACCTGCCCGGCGGTGCGCACGGCCTCAATGTCTTTGTTCGCCACATCGCGGATAGCGCGGATGCGCGACCACTTGGCCAGCAGCGCCTCGTTGGGGGCGGGCAGGGGCAAAAAGGTCTCAAAGAAGATCGAGCCTTTGTTGTCGGCCCCAGCCACCATGGGCCAGGCTTCTTCGGCGGTGAAGCTCAGGAACGGGGCCATCCAGCGCAGCATGGCCTGGGTGATCTGGTGCAGCGCGGTTTGGGCCGAGCGGCGCGCCAGGCTGTTGGGTGCGGTGGTGTACAGCCGGTCTTTCAACACGTCGAGGTAGAAAGCGCCGAGGTCTTCCGAGCAATACACCTGCAGCTTGCTCACCACGGGGTGGAACTCGTACACATCGAAGTGCGCCAAGATTTCTGCCTGCAGCTCGCTGGCGCGGGCCAGCGCGTAGCGGTCAATCTCCAGCATCTGCTCCAGCGGCACAGCGTCGGTGGCTGCGTTGAAGTCGGCCGTGTTGGCCATCAGGAAGCGCAGCGTGTTGCGGATGCGGCGGTAAGCGTCCACCACCCGGGCGAGGATCTTGTCGTCGATGTTGAGGTCGCCCGAGTAGTCGGTGCTGGCCACCCACAGGCGCACGATTTCAGCGCCGAGCTTGCTGGTCACGCTTTGCGGCTCCACCGTGTTGCCCAGGCTCTTGCTCATTTTGCGGCCTTGGCCGTCGGTGGCGAAGCCGTGGGTCAGCAGGCCTTTGTAGGGCGCGCGGTCAAACAGGGCGCAGCCCAGCAGCAGCGAGCTGTGGAACCAGCCGCGGTGCTGGTCGTGGCCTTCGAGGTAGAGGTCGGCCTCGGGGCCTTCGGCATGGAATGCGCCGTTCGGGTACGCCTTGGCGTGGCTGCCGCGCAGCACGTGCCAGAAGGTGGAACCGGAGTCGAACCACACTTCCAGGATGTCGGTGCTCTTCGTGTAGTGCGGCGCGTCGGTGGCGCCCAAGATGTCTTCGGCGGTGGCGCGGCTCCAGGCTTCGATGCCGCCTTTTTCAACAATGTCGGCCGCCTGGTCCAGGATCTCCATGGTGCGTGGGTGCAGCTCGCCCGAATCTTTGTGCAGGAAGAAGGGCACCGGCACGCCCCAGCTGCGCTGGCGGCTGATGCACCAGTCGGGCCGGTTGGCGATCATGTCGCGCAGGCGGGCCTTGCCGTTTTCTGGGTAGAAGTGGGTGTGGTCAATGGCGCCCAGCGCCAGTTGGCGCAGGGTCTTGGGTGCCTTGTCTTTCGTGAACACCCCTTCGCCCTCGTCCATGCGTACGAACCACTGTGCGGCGGCGCGGTAGATCACCGGTGTCTTGTGGCGCCAGCAGTGCGGGTAGCTGTGGGTGATGCCCACCGTGGCCATGAGGCGGCCGTGCTCGCGCAGCGTGTCGATGATGACCGGGCAAGCCTTCCAGATGTGCTGGCCGCCGAACAGCGGCAGTTCTTCGGTGTAGACGCCGTTGCCTTGTACCGGGTTGAGGATGTCGTCGTAGGCCAGGCCATGGGCCACGCAGCTGTTGAAGTCGTCCACGCCGTAGGCAGGGGCCGAGTGCACGATGCCGGTGCCGTCTGCGTCGCTCACGTAGTCAGCCAGGTACAACGGGGAGAGCCGCCGGTAGGTGAACGCACCGCCTGCGTCAGGCAGGTCGTGCAGGGGATGGCGGAACACCTGGCCGCGCAGGGCCTCGCCCTTGGCTGTGGCCAGTACGCTGCCTTCCAGGCCAAAGCGCTCCAGGCACTTCTCCACCAGGCTGGCGCCCAGCAGCAACACGCCCTTGGGCGTATCGACCAGCGCGTACTCCAGCTCGGGGTGGGCGTTGAGCGCCTGGTTGGCCGGGATGGTCCAGGCGGTGGTGGTCCAAATGACGGCGAAAGCGGACTTGCCGGCGGGCAGGGCGGCCAGGCCGAAAGCCTGGGCCAGACCGGCGGCGTCGTTGGACTCGAAGGCCACGTCCAGCGTGTCGCTTTTCTTGTCGGCGTATTCGATCTCGAATTCGGCCAGCGAAGAACCGCAGTCAAAACACCAGTACACCGGCTTCAGGCCGCGGTAAACGAAGCCGCGCTCGATCACGCGCTTGAAGGCGCGGATCTGGCCGGCCTCGTTGGCCGGGTCCATGGTGCGGTAGGGGCGCTCCCAGTCGCCGAGCACGCCCAGGCGCTTGAAGTCTTCGCGCTGTTGTGCAATCTGCTCGGTGGCAAAAGCACGGCTCTTGGCCTGCATGTCGTCGCGGCTCAGGTTGCGACCGTGCAGTTTTTCAATCGCGTTTTCGATCGGCAGGCCGTGGCAGTCCCAGCCGGGGATGTACTGGGCGTCGAAACCAGCGAGCTGTTTCGACTTCACGATCATGTCTTTGAGCACCTTGTTCAGTGCGTGGCCGATGTGCAGCTTGCCGTTGGCATAGGGCGGGCCGTCGTGCAGCACAAACAGCGGGGCGCCCTGGCGGGCATCGCGCAGGCGCTTGTACAGACCGCCTTCGTTCCACTGGCCGACCCAGGCCGGTTCCCGCTTGGGCAGGTCGCCGCGCATCGGGAACGGCGTGTCGGGCATGTTCAGTGTGGCGCGGTAGGCGCTGGCTTCCGGTTTGCTGGCGGCGGCTGCGTGGGGTGTGGTTTCAGACATGGGGAACGGCTCGGTGGGGGCAACGACTGGCTCAGCCCGAACGGGGTGAAAGAATGCTGGGAGAAGCTACCGTTCGCCCTGAGCCTGTCGAAGGGCAGCGACCGGGTGCGCGGGCGTTAAATTCGGTCGCGCGTGGTCTGGCGGTGTGTCTGGGTGTGCAGCGACGCAAAAAACGCACGTGCATCGTCACAGTCCTTGGCGATGCCCCTGGTCAGGGCGTCCAGACTGTCGTACTTCAGTTCGTCATGCAGTTTGTGCAGCAGGTCCACGCGGATGATTTTACCGTAGGCCTCCCCGTCGGGCAGGCTGCGCGCCAGCGTCTCGGGCCAATCGAAGCAGTGGGTTTCCAGCAGCACGCGGCCACCGTTGACATCGTTGGGGTCGATGGAAGGGCGCACGCCCAGGTTGGCCACGCCAGTCAGCGGTGTGCCTTCGGGGTTCAGTCCGTGCACATGCACCGCAAAGATCCCGCTGGCAGCAGGCTTCCAGTGCGAAAAACGCAGGTTCAGTGTGCGAAAGCCGTCACCCTTGCCCTCGGCGCTGGCACCCAGTTCGCGCCCCAGTTTGCGCCCGTGCACGACATGGCCGCTGATGGCATAGGGCCGCCCCAGCAAGGCCGCTACGCGCTCCATGTCCCCCGAGCCCAGGGCTTCGCGCACTGCCGAGCTGGACACGCGAATGCCATGCACTTCGTAGCTTTGCATGCGGGCCACGTCAAAACCGAGCCGTTCGCTGGCAGCGTCCAGCAGCGCGTAGTCGCCTGCCCGCTGGGCGCCAAAGCGAAAGTCGTCGCCCACCAGCACGTATTTCACGCCCAGTGCGCCCACCAGCGTGTCTTCAACAAAGGCTTGCGGCAGTTGCGCGGCAAGGCGTGCGTTGAACGGCAGCACCACGCAGCGGTCCACGCCGCAGCGGGCCAGCTCTTCGAGCTTGTCGCGCAGTGTGGCAATACGGGCCGGGGCCAAGGCGGGCTTTTGGTGCAGGGCAGCAAAGTAGTCGCGGGGGTGCGGCTCGAAGGTCATCACGCAGCTGGGCACGCCACGGTGACGGGCCTCGTTGTTCAGCAAGGCCAGCATGGCCTGGTGGCCCCGGTGGACACCGTCAAAGTTGCCGATTGTGAGGGCACAGCCCGCTGTGGGCTCGTGGCGCAGGGCGTGTTGAAGGTTCCACAGACCTCGGATGATTTTCATGGGAGATGTCGGTCCAAGCCGGGGTGTTGAACGCGGTTCAAGGTGTTTGTCACAGAAGCACGGTATATTGACACACAAGACAAGGTCCTCCCGCAGGTGGTGGTCACGTCTTGAAGACAGATTGTCCGGTTGGTCGTCAACATGGAGGTGGGTCTTGAAGGTCTTGAAGCTGTCAGCACAGGGGCTGCCACAGTCGTGGATAAGCCTTGAGGAGGCCGTGTTGCACTACGCGGCGGACGAAGTACGCTGGGAAATGGGTGCTCAAGTGGCCGTGTTTCGCGGCGGGCACAACGCGCTCACGGGGCTCCAGTCCTGCATCACCATCAATTCCATCATAGGTACCCAGGGCGTGCCGCGAATCAACCCATTTGACCTGCGCCCTTCCATCACCAACAGCAAGCTGTTTGCCCGCGACCGCTGCCTTTGCGGCTACTGCGGCGCGCAGTTTCACGAGGACTTGCTGACGCGGGAGCATATCGTGCCACTGGGGCAGCGAGGCCAAGACAGCTGGATGAATGTGGTGACGGCCTGCAAGTCGTGCAACCACCGCAAGGGCAACCGTACACCCGAGCAGGCCCACATGCCGCTGCTGTACGCGCCTTACGTGCCCAGCCTGTGGGAAGACTTCATTTTGCGCAACCGCCGCATTCTGGCCGATCAGATGGAGTTTTTGATGGCACATTTGCCCAAGTCCTCTCGGTTGCACGCCTGAGGCGCTTGCCACGCGCCCATTAAAAAACCCGCCGAAGCGGGTTTTTTAATGGGTTGACCGGCCCGCAGAAACACTGGCCTCTCAAGGCACGCCTGTGGCGGTCACGTTGCAGGTCACGAGAAAGTTCAAGCTCGAATTCGCTGGAAAGGTAGTGATAGGTACGCCAGATCCCTGAAGGTTGACCATGCTCAGTGCGGGTGGCACCGGGCATACCGCACCACCGCTGGCTACGCCACAGGTCACGCTGGTGCAGCTTAGGCCCGTGGTCACGGGGTCGGTCAATGTCGAATTGTGCGCGTTGCCCGGTCCTGCGTTGGACACCGTTACGGTGTAGGTGGTGGTTGAGCCTGCGACCAAGGTATTCACCCCATTGGTCTTGGTGATGCTCAGGTTGGCGTTGGTGGTGATCACCACGTCTTCCTGCGTGCTTGAGGTGGCTAGATAGTTGCTTCCCCCCGCCGTGCCACCCAGCGCGTAAGTGCTCCCGGGCGAGACGGTGGCGCCTGCTGTTGATCTGGTGGGGTCGCTGTAATTGGTTGCCGCAGGGTTCTGGTACGTGCCAGGATTTGCGCCGTTCAGGTTGACATTGAATGTGACGGTCAATCGACCGTTGGGAGGTATAAAAAAGCTGTTGGCTGTTGTTCCACCTGGGGTGGCAATGGTCACGGTGGAGCTACCTGTTACAGGAGCAGGCGCTGGGCCTGATGCACCGCCTGAGAAAGCAACCGTCGCGGTGCTGCTCGAACGCGTGAAGGGGGTGGGCAGAACATCTGCAATCGCTACTCCCACAGCAGCGCCGACGTTCGAAGCATTTGACACGGTGATGCTGTACTGCGCGGTGGTGTTGGCGGGGGTGGTCCGGTTTGGGGACGACGTAAGCTTGCTCACCGTCAACGCGGGGTAGCAGCTGGCAGGATTGGGGAACTGGGTGCCTGAAAAGTTGACGTTTGCCACACCGCCAGCGCCTGCTGAGCCGCCATAGGCGTTGGTCACGCCAGCGACCGGTCTGTTAACGCCGGCTGCTCCACCCACTACGCTCACAGGTCCAACAGCGAGGCCCGTTGAACGAATGAACGTGCCGCCACCGCCACCACCGCCAGGGCCCTGTGTTTCGCCGCCACGCAGTGGCAAGCCTGTGTCGCCGCCGTTGCCACCGCGCGCGCTCACGGTGAGACCTGCGACCGATGTCGATTCAGAGACCAAAACGACAGTTCCGCCCGCACCGCCGCCGCCTGCACCATCGCGACCAGCGGGTAGCCCGCCTTGGCCGTTTGCCCTGAGGGTACCGTTGCCTGTGATGAATCGCGCACGCACAAACACCATGCCACCCCCTTGACCTCCACCGCCCTGGGCAATCGTTGGGTTGTCGTTCGCATTGTTCGCATCACCGGCGCCACCGCCACCGCCGAGATACAGGCGCGCTGCAGTCGGCGCCAGTCCGGTGCCTCCAAAACCACCCATGGTCCTCGATCCATCGCCCCCGCAGGAGAAAAAGCCTGCGGCAAATGAAATACATACGCCCATGGTGCTCGTGCCATCAGCATCGAAGAAGCCTAAGGTGTTGCCGCCTCTACCGCCGGTGCCTGCGTTGCCGCCACCGCCGCCGCCGGCATTGTGCTGGGTGCCACCGCCGCCTGCATTACCTGGGGCGCCCCTCGCCAGGTCCACGCCACCTTGATAGCCAGAAGTTCCCAGACTTTGCCTAGCGTATCCATCGGTCACAACGGTTGAGCGCACAAAGAGCGGTGTTCCTGCAATACCCTCGCCTTTTGCTGCGCCAAGGTTGGCTGGTGGGGTGCCGGCGGCCTGTGCACTGGCATAGGTGGTGATGTTCGAACCCGTTGTTGACACGGCTGCCTGAGCGCCACCGCCTCGAAAGCCTGAGCCGTCTGCGCTGACGATGGTTCCGTTCATGTTTAGGGTGCCCGAAACGTCCAGCGCAAACACACCGCCGGTGCTGCCGTTCCACGGGGTCACGTTCAACGTACCCCCTGGTAGTGTGAGCGACGCAAACTGAGGCACGCGTATCACCTGGAAGCGCCGGTGCCCTGTTGCTGTGCCTGCATTGGCATTGGTGTATGTGTTGGCTAGCGGACTGGCCAGCGTGATCGAATTGGCCGTGGCAGCCACCACGCGCTTGAACTCGTAAACCCCGGCGTTCCTGAGGTTGGTTGAGCCCGTGGCCGGATTGCCCGCAACGCCGTTGCCGTATGCGTTCGTATTGCTGTTGTTGACCAGCGCGTCTTGCATCTGGATCACCAGGGCAAGATCGCCAGCAGCAAAGCCCGTGGTCGCGGCATTTGAGTCTGTGCGGGCACCGCCAAAGTTCACGAGGCTAGCGCCCGTGTTTGCGGTGCCAACCCCAGGGAAATAGGTGTTTCGTGAGAAGCTGACGCCATCTTTTCCTGGCGCTGCACATACCTGGGCCATAGCTGGTATGCAAACTATAGTGGTCAGTAACAGTAAAGTCACTCTCCTGACGGCCTGACGAAAATTGCGAAAATCAAGTGGGCAGCGTGATTGGAGGCTCATGGCTTTATTGCCTTGGTAGGCATTTGACAGAGGCATTTAGCCTGTGGCTGTGCTAGATATAAAGTAGTATTTTAATCGTAGCCATTGAGCCCTCCGCTAACCACCGTCAAGTCCGGAACCAATTGGTAGGGTCAACCGTGTCAAAAACACGGTCAGACTCAGGCAAATACGCCCGCCGTGTCTTGCATCTGCCGGGACACCTCACCGAGGTGGTGCAGCGTGTCGCCAAAGGTCACTTCCAGTTGGGTGAGCTTTTTGAAATAGTGGCTGACGATGTACTCGTCGGTCACGCCGATGCCGCCGTGTAATTGCACGGCTTGCTGGCCTACAAAGCGCATGGAGTTCCCCAGTTGCACCTTGGCCCTGGCCATGGCGGCCCGGCGTTCGGCAGCGGGGGCGTTGAGCTTGAGGCTGGCGTAGTAGCTCATGGAACGGGCCAGTTCCAGCTGCATTTTCATGTCGGCCACGCGGTGGCGTAGCGCCTGAAAGCTGCCAATGGCGACGCCAAACTGCTTGCGCGTGTTCATATAGTCGACGGTGATCGCCAGCGTTTGGTCCATGACGCCTACTGCTTCGGCGCAGGTAGCTGCGATGCCAATGTCGACTGCGTGCTCCAGGGCGGTGAGGCCGTCGGCGGTGATCCGCTGTGCGGGGACGCCGCTCAGCACCAGTTCGGCTGCGCGCCCACCGTCTTGTGTGCGGTAGCCTTGTGTGCTGACACCGGCGGCTGAGCGTTCCACCAGGAAGAGCGCCAGCTGGTTGCCCGCCATGGCGGGCACGATGAATGCATCTGCGTGGTCACCCACCGGCACTACGCTCTTGGTGCCGCTCAGGGTCCAGCCTGCCGGACCTTCGTGGGCTTGGGTTTTGCACACGTCAAGCCGGTAGCGCGCTGCGCGCTCCTGGTGCGCCAGCACCACCAGTGCCTCGCCCGAGGCTACGCGGGGCAGCCAGACGGCTTTCAGGTCGGCTCCTGCATAGGCGCCGAGCACACCGCCGCAAATCAGGGTTTGGGCCAGCGGCTCCAGCACGATGCCCCGCCCGAGCGCTTCCATCACCAGCATGCCTTCGGTCGGGCCCATGTCCATGCCGCCGTTGGCCTCGCTGATGTAGAGGCCCGCAAGGCCGAGTTCGGCCAGATCGTTGTAGGCTGCGCGGTCAAAGCCGCCAGCGCTCACGATGCTGCGGCGGCGCTCGAAGTCGTAGCCCTTGTCCACCCATTTGCGGACCGCGTCACGCAGTTGTTCCTGGTCATCGCTGAAATCGAAATCCATGTGAGTCTCCGTTTTTGAGCTGGTCCAAGGGCTTAGCCGAGGACCGTCTGGGCTACGATATTGCGCTGCACTTCGTTAGAGCCGCCATAGATGGTGGTCTTGCGCATGTTGAAGTAGGTGGAGGCCAGCGGCGCGTTGGCCACCTCGCCACCCGGGAAGTTGCCTTGCCAGCCGGCTTCCATGGCTTCTTCGATGAATGGAAGGGCAAACGGCCCGGCCGCCAGCATCATGAGTTCGGCGTAGCGCTGCTGGATCTCGCTGCCCTTGATTTTGAGCAGACCCGCGATGTCCAGTGAGTTCTTGCCCGACTTCTCAGCCGACAGCACCCGGAGCACCAGCATTTCCAGTGCCACCACGTCCACTTCCAGCAACGCGATCTGGTCGCGGAAGCGCCCGGCCGACGGGCCGTCCACGGTGCTGTCCCACACGCCTTCGGCTTTGGCGATGCGTTTCAGCCGCTCCAGTTCGCGCTTGGCGCGGTTCACGTCGGCAATGTTGGTGCGCTCGTGGCTGAGCAAGTGCTTGGCGTAGGTCCAGCCCTTGTTTTCTTCGCCGATCAGGTTCTCAGCGGGCACTTCGACGTTGTCAAACCAAACCTCGTTGACTTCGCATTCGCCGTCCAGCAGTCGGATCGGGCGCACCGTCACACCCGGCGACTTCATGTCGATCAGCAAGAAGCTGATGCCGGTTTGCGGCTTGCCCTCGTTGCTGGTGCGCACCAGGCAAAAAATCCACTCGCCGTACTGGCCGAGCGTGGTCCAGGTTTTTTGTCCGTTGACGATGTAGGTGTCGCCCTGGCGTTCTGCGCGGCATTTGACCGAGGCCAGATCAGATCCTGAGCCGGGTTCGCTGTAGCCCTGGCTCCACCACACGTCACCGCTGGCAATACCTGGAAGAAAACGCTCCTGCTGGGCTTTGTTGCCAAAGGCCATGATGACCGGGGCCACCATCACCGGGCCAAACGGCACCACACGCGGCGCGCCAGCCAGCGCGCACTCTTCTTCGAACAGGTGTTTTTGCACCGCGTTCCAGCCGGGGCCGCCAAATTCTTTCGGCCAACCATGACCGAGCCAGCCTTTTTTGCCCAGTATTTTGGCCCAGCGCTGCATGTCGTCGCGGGTAAGGCGCAGCGCGTTGTGTACCTTGTGGGCGATGTCGGCGGGCAGATTGTCCTTGACCCAAGCGCGAATGTCTTCGCGAAACGCCTGCTCTTCGGGCGTGAATGCCAAATCCATGGGGTGTCTCCTTGTGGGGCGCGGGGTGAATGGGGAATCCCCGCAAAGCGACCCTCAGTTTGGCACGACCGTTCGTTTCAGTCCTGTCCGGGCTGCGACAAGCCGAGTTCTTTGTGCAGGTTTTGCAGCTGGTCTTGCAGCAAGGCCACGGTGTCTTCCAGCCGGGCCACGCGGCGGGTCAGCGCGATTACGTCGTCTTCGGTTGCACCCATGCTGGCTGGCGCGGCGGCGCTCTGCAGCGCAGACAGATCGACCGGACCGCACAACAGGTGTGCCCAGCGCTGTTCGCGTGCCCCGGGCGCCCGCGGCAGTTTCATAACCAGAGCACCGCCTTTTTCGGGGGACCGGTCTTGCAGTTCTTCCAGAAAGGCGTCGACCGATGCAATGTCTAGAAACTTGTACCAGCGCTCTGTGTTCAGCCGCAGCTCACCGGCGGTTTGCGGGCCGCGCAGTATCAACATGCCCAGCAGCACGGCCGATTGCTCGGGCACGCCCACCGCACGCATCACGTTGTGTTCGTAGCGGGTTGCCCGTCCGCCACTGGTTTCAAACACCAGATTCAAATGCCGCAAGCCCTCCAGCGCTTCTACCACCAGTGCGTCGGGCAGTTGCAGCACCGGGTCGCGGCTGGACTTCTGGTTGCAGCCGGTGATCAGTGTGTTGAGCGTGAGGGGGTAGCTGTCGGGCACGGTGCGTGCCTTCTCCATCAGCGTGCCCAGCACGCGAGCCTCCGCAGCTGACAGCGGACGCTGTTGAAAATCGTGTGAGCGTGGGGTGGTCGTGGGTTCTGGGGTCATTACACTTCTTGGCCATGTCAGGCGTGAACAAAAACATCGTTATTCTGATCTCCGGCAGCGGCTCCAACATGGCCGCCATCGTGAAGACGGCTCAAAAACACCACTGGAGAGAACAATTCGGCGCCCGTGTGGCGGCCGTCATCAGCAACAAGGCGCAGGCAAAGGGTCTGGAATTCGCCCATGAACAGGGCATCGCCACTGCGGTGTTGGACCACAAGGCGTTTGCCAACCGGGAAGCTTTTGACGCCGAGCTGATGACCGCGATCGACCGCCATGCGCCCGCGCTGGTGGTGTTGGCCGGGTTTATGCGCATCCTCACCCCCGGTTTTGTGCAGCACTACGCAGGCCGGCTCATCAACATCCACCCCAGCCTGTTGCCAGCTTTCACTGGGTTGAACACCCACCAGCGCGCCATTGACATGGGCTGCAAGTTTGCCGGCGTCACGGTGCACCGGGTGACGGCCGAGCTGGACCATGGCGACATTCTGGATCAGGCCGTGGTACCGGTGCTGCCCGGTGACACGGCGCAGACACTGGCCGCGCGCGCGTTGACGCAGGAGCACATCATTTACCCGCGCACAGTGGAGCGTTTGCTGGGAGAAATAGCGTCCAGCATCAAGGGGTAGCTCGCCGTGAACGCAACGGATCCGCTTTTGCCGGGCCGCTCGCATTCCCCCTTGAGGGGGTGACGCGCCGCAGGTGCGGCGCGGGGGGTTACATAGACTTATGAAACACCAATCCCGCATGCTCGCGCATCGCGTGGAATTTGATCTTCGGCCAGTTCGCTTCCACCGCCCGCAGCGTGGCCGCATGGTCCACCAATAAGGTGGGTGCGTCCACGGCGTCCAGCGCCACGCGGTGGCTGTTGGCGTCGATGAACTTCTTCAGTTCAATCTCACCGCCGTCTTCGGGGGAGCAGGTCACCCAACGCGCCACCTGGTAAGGGCTGCCCATGATGCGAGCCTTCACGCCGTATTCGTGCTCTAGCCGGTGTGCCACCACCTCAAACTGCAGCTGGCCCACGGCGCCCAGCAGCAACACGCTGCCGGCCACGGGGCGGAACACCTGGATGGCGCCTTCTTCGCCCAGTTGGGTCAGACCCGCGCGCAACTGCTTGCTGCGCAGCGGGTCGGCCACTTCCACGCTGCGTATGATCTCCGGCGCGAAGAAGGGCAGGCCGGTGAACTGCAGCGTTTCGCCTTCGGTCAGTGTGTCACCCAGTTGCAGCACGCCGTGGTTGGGAATACCGATGATGTCGCCGGCAAAGGCTTCGTCCAGCAGTTCGCGCCGCTGGCTCAAAAAGCTCACCACCGTGTTCGGGCGCAGGTCTTTGCCGCTGCGCACCACCTTCAGCTTCATGCCGCGCTCGAAATGGCCGCTGGCCACGCGCACAAAGGCAATCCGGTCGCGGTGTGCCGGGTCCATGTTGGCCTGGATCTTGAACACCACACCGGTGAACTTGGGCTCGTCCGGGTGCACCACACGTTGAATGGCCGGGCGGTCGCCAGGCGGTGGCGCCAGGTCCACCAGTGCGTCCAGCACCTCGCGCACGCCAAAGTTGTTGACGGCCGAGCCGAACAGCATGGGCGTCTGGCGCCCGGCCAAAAATTCGGCCTCATCAAACGCAGGCGATGCGCCTTCGACCAGTTCCAGTTCTTCTTTGGCCTGCTCAAATTCGGCGCCAAAGCGCTTCACGCTTTCGGGGTTGTCCAGCCCACTGAGCACGTCTTCGTCGCCACCGCGACGGTCTTCGCCAGCGGCGAACACGCGCATCTGGTCGGTGCGGCGGTCGAACACGCCGCGAAAGGTCTTGCCCATGCCCACCGGCCAGGTGAACGGCACCACGGTCATACCCAGTTCGCGCTCGATCTCGTCCATCAGGTCCAGCGGTGCCTGCACCTCGCGGTCCATCTTGTTGACGAACGTCAGGATGGGCGTGTTGCGCGCGCGGCACACCTGCAGCAGGCGCCGCGTCTGCGGCTCCACGCCGTTACCGGCGTCGATCACCATCAGCGCGGCATCCACGGCGGTGAGCACCCGGTAGGTGTCTTCACTGAAATCCTGGTGGCCCGGCGTGTCGAGCAGGTTGATCACGCAGTCGCGGTATTCCATCTGCATCACCGACGAAGCGACCGAGATGCCACGCTGTTTTTCAATTTCCATCCAGTCGGACGTGGCGTGGCGCGCCGCCTTGCGCGCCTTCACCGATCCAGCGATGTTGATGGCGCCCGAAAACAGCAGCAGCTTTTCGGTCAGCGTGGTTTTGCCCGCATCGGGGTGGGAAATGATGGCGAATGTGCGCCGGCGGCGCACTTGGTTGGAGAGTTCAGACATGGGCCGGGATTATCCCCCCTGGACTTGGCTCCCCCCGCGCCGCTGCGCGGCTTACCCGCCCGCCGGGGGCGACACCCGCGCTCCATACCGCAGACACCTCCGGTGCGCGATGCCCCTACCCAGAGATGCCGTGGATCGGGCTTTGCCCGGACACAGGCATCGTGCCCCTTGGGGGAAGCTGCGCAGCGGGGCAGGGGGATAATCCGGTCTATGCACCCAAAAGCCCTGCTGGACGAATGCTCCAACCTGATTGAACTCGTTTACAAATTTGAGCACCCTGCCGATGCGGTGGTGTCCCGTTACTTTCGCGAGCACCGCTCGCTTGGGCCGCGCGAGCGGGCCACCCTGTCCGACACGGTGTACGCCACCCTGCGCGAACGCCTGAAATTCGAATGGCTCGCGCGCTCTGGCAGCGGCTCCAAGTGGCGCCGTCTGGCCGTGTTGGGTTTTCCGGGTGACCGCGACTTTCTCAAAAGTGCGCTCACCGATGTGGAAAAGAATTGGCTCGACCATTGCGACGCTGTGACCGACGCCGATTTGATGGCACCCCACCGCCACAATCTGCCGGAGTGGCTGGCGACTGCGCTGCGCGAGCAAGTGGGCACCGAATTTGACGCGCTGGTGGCGAGCCTGAACCAGCCCGCGCCGCTGGACCTGCGCGTCAACGTGCTCAAAAAGAAGCGTGAAGCCGTGCTGGCTGAGTTGCGCCAGGCTGGTTTGAGCTGTGAGCCCACGCCGTATTCACCCATGGGCATTCGCCTGCAAGGCAAGCCCTCGCTGGCCAAGTTACCGGCTTTCGTGCAGGGCGACGTGGAGGTGCAAGACGAGGGTTCACAACTTCTGGCCCTGCTGCTGGATGCCAAACGCGGTGAAATGGTGGTGGACTTTTGCGCTGGCGCCGGCGGCAAGACGCTGGCCATAGGTGCGGCCATGCGCAACAGCGGGCGCCTGTACGCGTTTGATACGTCGGGCCACCGCCTGGATGCGCTCAAGCCCCGGTTGGCACGCAGTGGCTTGTCCAACGTCCACCCGGTGGCCATTGCGCACGAGCGCGATGACCGCATCAAGCGGCTGGCAGGCAAGATCGACCGCGTGCTGGTGGACGCACCCTGTTCCGGCTTGGGCACATTGCGCCGCAGCCCCGACCTGAAATGGCGCCAAAACCCCCAAACCGTCGCGGCCCAAGCCGACCTGCAACAAGCCATTCTGAACAGCGCAGCACGCCTGCTGAAGCCAGGTGGCCGCTTGGTGTACGCCACCTGCAGCCTGTTACCGGCTGAAAACGAAGCCGTCGTGGCCGCGTTTGGCGAGACCCACCCCGACTACGAGCCGGTGCCCGTGGCGGGTTTGCTGGAGACGGCCCTGGTGCCCCACGCCACCGCCTTGTGTACGGGGGATGGCGGTCAAATGTTGCGTTTGTGGCCGCATCGGCATGCAACAGACGGCTTTTTTGCTGCCGTCTGGCGGAAAAAGACTTGAAAAATGAAACAAAAGCCTGATTTTGATCAGGCTTGGCGCTCGCAGCCGTGTTGAGCATTTGGTGTTTTTCACCCCCAGCCTTAAAATTGTTAGCGTTTTGGTCGTTCCTTCGCCAGATCGACTAACCCTCGTGTCCTCGCCGCTATTGGGCGGTCATTTAGGAAATCAATGTTCTCAAACGATTCCGGATTTTTTTCCACTTTGTGGGATGGTCTGATTCAGCAGTTGGCCCACGGATTGACCGAAGCCAGCTGGTGGCAGATCGTGCTGGTGACCCTGGTGTTCACCCACATCACCATCGCCAGCGTCACCATTTACCTGCACCGTCACCAGGCGCACCGTGCGCTCGACCTGCACCCCATCGCGTCGCACTTTTTCCGTTTCTGGCTCTGGCTGACGACCGGCCAGGTGACCAAAGAGTGGGCAGCCATCCACCGCAAGCACCACGCCAAGTGCGAGCAGGCGGAAGATCCACACAGCCCACACGTGCATGGCATCAAGAAGGTGCTGTTTGAAGGTGCTGAACTGTACCGCGCCGAGTCTAAGAACAAAGAAACCATGGCCCGCTACGGTCACGGTACGCCGGACGACTGGATTGAGCGAAACCTCTACACCAAGTACTCTTGGCAAGGCGTCGCGCTGATGATGATCGTCGACATTGCCCTCTTTGGCGCAGCGGGCCTGGCGGTCTGGGCCGTTCAAATGGCCTGGATTCCCATCACGGCGGCCGGCATCATCAACGGTGCAGCCCACTACTGGGGCTACCGCAACTTTGAAGCGACGGACGCTAGCACCAACATTTCCCCGTGGGGCATCCTTATTGGTGGCGAAGAGCTTCACAACAACCACCACACGTACCCCACGTCGGCCAAACTGTCTGTGAAGCCTTACGAGTTTGATATTGGCTGGATGTACATCAGCATCATGCAGATGGTGGGTTTGGCTGCCGTGAAAAAGACGCCACCGAAGATGGCTTATGGCGACGTCAAGCCCGTGGCCGACGAAAAAACCCTGGAAGCCATCATTGCCAACCGCTACGAGGTGATGGCTGGTTACGCCCGCAAGATGCGCGATGTGTTTCAGCATGAAGCGGCAACACCCAAGGTGGACGCCAGCGTGCTTAAAACCGCCAGCCGCTGGCTGCACCGCGACGCCGACAAAGTGCCTGCAGCTGCTGTGCCCCAGCTCAGCCAGGCTCGCGCTGCTTACCCGGTGCTGGACAAAATGGTGGTGATGCGCGAGGAGCTGCGTCAGATCTGGCTGAACACCTCGCATTCTCGCGAGCAGCTGGCCGCTGATTTGCAGGCTTGGTGCCGCCGGGCGGAAGAGAGTGGTATCGCTGCCCTGCGAGAGTTCTCTATCCAGCTGCGTTCTGCCAGAGCCTAAATTTGGTCAACCGCGCTGCGCTTGCGGCGTGCGTTGATCTTTCATGGGGAAAACGCTGTTGGGCTGGCGCAGCCAGCTTGAGCAGCCTTCTGTTCAAGGCACTGTGCCGCAGGAATAGTCCCGGCTTTGTTTTCTTCAGATACGCTCCAACAAAAAAGCCGCTGTTTTACAGCGGCTTTTTTGTTGGAGGCATCCGGCTGAGTTACTTCAGCTTGATTTCTTTGTAGTCCACATGCTTGCGAGCTTTTGGATCAAACTTTTTGATCAGCATCTTCTCGGGCGTGGTCTTCTTGTTTTTGGTGGTGGTGTAGAAATGGCCGGTTCCAGCGGTGGATTCCAGCTTGATTTTCTCGCGTGCGCCTTTGGTTGCCATGTTCGGTTCTCCTTAAGCTTGGCCGCGTGCGCGCAAGTCTGCGAGCACAGCATCAATGCCGTTTTTGTCGATCAGGCGCAGGGCTGCACCGGAGACGCGAAGACGCACCCAACGGTTTTCGCTCTCGACCCAGAAACGGCGGTATTGCAGGTTCGGCAGGAACCGGCGCTTGGTTTTGTTGTTGGCGTGGGAAACATTGTTCCCGACCATGGGCTTCTTGCCCGTTACATCGCAGACGCGTGCCATGAGGACACTCCGATCATTTTCTAACAGCTGTTTGCCAAAGACCTGAGGCGGTGTCGCGACAGGCCGTGTCTGGCATTTCAGCCTCACCTCGCCAGGATAGGGTGGCGGTAACCCGAATCTTGCTGCAGGCGGCAGAGCCAAGGCCCAACACGCAGGAAATTGCAGCAAAGCCTTGGATTATAGCCTTGGGCTTGAAGTCTGTCCGTTCAGGAGCGGGTCCCTGCTTTTTGGGCGGCCCTGGGCTTACAGGTCGTTTTGCTCCAGGAAGCGCTGGGCGTCCAGCGCGGCCATGCAGCCGGTGCCTGCGCTGGTGATGGCCTGGCGGTAAATGTGGTCCTGCACGTCGCCGGCTGCGAACACGCCGGGTATGCTGGTCATGGTGGCCATGCCTTTGAGGCCCGACTGGGTGACGATGTAGCCGTCTTGCATCTCCAGTTGACCTTTGAAGATGTCGGTGTTGGGGCTGTGTCCGATGGCGATGAAGCAGCCTTTAACCGTCACGTCTTCGGTTGCGCCGGTTTGAACGTTTTTCAAGCGAACGCCGGTGACGCCGGTGGTGTCACCCAGCACCTCGTCGAGGGTGCTGTGCAGCTTGAGTTCGATCTTGCCAGCGGCCACTTTTTCCATCAGCTTGTCGATCATGATGGCTTCGGCTTTGAAGGTGTCGCGGCGGTGGATCAGGTAGACCTTGCTGGCAATGTTGGACAGGTACAGCGCTTCTTCCACAGCCGTGTTGCCTCCGCCGACCACGCTGCAGATTTCGTTGCGGTAGAAAAAGCCATCGCAGGTGGCACAACCCGAAACACCCTTGCCCATGAAGGCTTCTTCTGATGGCAGGCCCAGGTACTTGGCCGAGGCGCCGGTGGCGATGATCAGGGCGTCGCAGCTGTATTCGCCGCTGTCGCCCTTGAGGACGAAGGGCCGCTGTGAAAAGTCGACTGTGTGGATGTGGTCGAACACGATTTCGGTATTGAAGCGCTCAGCGTGCGCCAGAAAGCGCTGCATGAGTTCGGGGCCTTGCACGCCGTCCACGTCGGCGGGCCAGTTGTCCACTTCGGTGGTGGTCATGAGCTGACCGCCCTGGGCAATACCGGTGATCAGCACGGGGTTCAGGTTGGCGCGTGCGGCATACACCGCGGCGGTGTAACCAGCCGGGCCTGACCCGAGAATAAGAACTTTAGTATGCTTCATGGTGCAAGCCCCGATGGTGACATGGGGTGTTTGGTTTAGAGTATTGAGATAAATGGTTACTGCCAACGCCATTCAAACCACCCTGCTTCGGGATGGGGGACGGTATCTCTATGAGGCATTGTATGAAACAGCGCTGCTTATGCCGCCTGACCAGAGGAATAAACGTATGTCCATTCTGTCCAATCTGGATTTGATTCGCCGGGTTCCCCTGTTTTCGACCCTGACGCAAGCACAGGCGGAGTCGGTGGCTGATGCCGTGATCAAGCGGCGTTTCAAGCGCGGTGAGTGCATCGTTGAGCAAGGTAAGAAATCCAATTTCCTGGCGATTGTGTTGACCGGACGTGCCCGCGTGGTGACCGCTGATGCGCGCGGTCGCGAGGTGATCCTGGCGACCATGAACCCGGGTGACTACGTGGGCGAAATGAGTCTGATTGACAACCAGCCGCACTCTGCCACGGTGCGCGCGGAGGTGCAAACCGATGTGTTGATTTTGGGGCGCCCTGAATTTGCCCGTTGCTTGCCTGAGAACACCTCGATGGCCTACGCGGTCATGAAGGGTTTGGTGCAGCGGTTGCGCCATGCCGATCGCAAGATCGAGTCGCTGGCGCTGATGGATGTTTATGGCCGGGTAGCAAGAGCGCTGATGGAGGTCGCCCAGCCAGGTAAAGACGGTCAGTTGATGATTCGCGACCGCGTGTCGCGCCAGGATGTAGCCAAGATGATCGGTGCCTCCCGCGAGATGGTGAGCCGCGTGATGAAAGACTTGGAAGACCGGGGCTTCATTGAGCTGGCCGAAGACGGCAGCACGATCATCAAGGACCGCATCAACACGCTGGGCTGAAGCTTGGCGTGGGCTGTAGGTGTGTCTTCAGGGTGACTGAAACCACCCTGCGATGGCCTGCGTGGAGCGCCCAAATCCTTGGGTTAAGCTTGCTTCAGGACGACCTTGAGCTTATGACCTATTCATTGAACACACTCAACGCCGACCGTGCCAGCGCTGCACCCTCAGGGGTAGCCCGTTTCGCCCAGGAGATTGGGTTGGTGCTGGGCGCTGCAGCCCTGGCTTTTTGGCTGCTGGCATTGCTCAGCCATTCGCTGGCTGACCCGGCCTGGAGCACCACAGGTACGTTGGCCGAGGCCGGCAACTGGGGCGGCCGGCTGGGCGCGCTGCTGGCCGACGGCAGCTACTACTTGCTGGGCTTTTCGGTGTGGTGGTGTTTTTTTGCCGGTTTGCGCACCTGGTTGTCGGCGCTGGCCGACTGGATTCGGGGGCAGCAAGGCGGCCAGGCGGGTGACGATGGCCCGGCCTCAGCCATGGTGACGCGGTGGGGCCGTTTCTGGAGCCGCCGCAGCGCTTTCTGGATGGGGTTGGTGTTGTTGCTGGCAGCCAGCACGGTGCTGGAGTGGACGCGCATGTACCGGCTTGAAAGTGTGCTGCCGGGCCATGCTGGCGGTGTGCTGGGCCACACGCTGGGGATGCTCGCTGTGCGATGGCTCGGTTTCACCGGCTCGGCGCTGGCCATGCTGGCCTTGTTGGTGCTCTGCTTGCCCCGTGTTTTCCGGTTTTCGTGGGGCCATTGGGCCGAACGGCTGGGCTCCATGCTCGACGGCTGGTTTGAGTCCCGGCGCGAGAAGCGGGAGGCGGTGGAAGACCAGCGCATTGGCGAGCAGGCTGCACGCGAGCGCGAAGAGGTTGTAAAGGTCGAGCGGGTCGAGATTGAAGAGCACCACCCGATGCCGGTGGTGATTGAACCCACGCTGGTGGACGTGCCCAAGAGCGAACGGGTGGCCAAAGAGCGGCAGAAGCCCTTGTTCAGTGAAATGCCCGACAGCAAGCTGCCGCAGGTGGATCTGCTGGACAGCGCGCCGCTGAACCAGCCGGGCGTGGACAGCCAGACGCTGGAGATGACCAGCCGCCTGATTGAGAAGAAGCTCAAGGACTTTGGGGTCGATGTGCGGGTGGTCGCGGCTGCGCCTGGCCCGGTGATCACGCGCTACGAAATCGAGCCCGCCACCGGGGTGAAAGGCTCGCAGATTGTGAATCTGGGCCGCGACTTGGCGCGCTCCTTGTCGCTGGTGTCGATCCGCGTGATTGAGACCATTCCCGGCAAGAACCTGATGGCACTGGAGCTGCCCAACGCCAAGCGCCAGACCATCAAGCTCAGCGAAATATTGGGGTCTGCTGTTTACAACGATGCCAAGTCCATGCTGACCATGGGCCTGGGCAAAGACATCGGGGGGCAACCGATCGTGGCTGACTTGGCCAAAATGCCGCACTGCCTGGTGGCAGGCACCACGGGCTCGGGCAAGTCGGTCGGCATCAACGCCATGATTTTGTCGTTGCTCTACAAGGCAGACGCCAAAGATGTGCGTCTGCTGTTGATCGACCCGAAGATGCTGGAGATGAGCGTCTACGAAGGCATTCCGCACCTGCTGGCACCGGTGGTAACCGACATGAAGCACGCGGCCAACGGCCTGAACTGGTGCGTGGCCGAAATGGAAAAGCGCTACAAGCTCATGAGCAAAATGGGTGTGCGCAACCTGGCGGGCTACAACGTCAAGATCGACGAAGTCAAGGCCCGTGGCGAGATCATTGGCAATCCGTTCAGCCTCACGCCCGAGCAGCCTGAGCCGCTGGAGCGTCTGCCCTACATCGTGGTGGTGATCGACGAGCTGGCCGATCTGATGATGGTGGTGGGCAAGAAGATTGAAGAGCTGATTGCACGCCTCGCGCAAAAGGCCCGGGCCGCCGGCATTCACCTGATATTGGCCACGCAGCGCCCCAGCGTGGACGTGATCACCGGCTTGATCAAGGCCAACATTCCTACCCGCTTGTCGTTCCAGGTCAGCAGCAAGATCGACAGCCGCACCATCCTGGACCAGATGGGCGCTGAGAGTTTGCTGGGCATGGGCGATATGCTCTACATGCCCTCGGGCACGGGCTTCCCGATCCGGGTGCACGGCGCCTTTGTGAGCGACGACGAGGTGCACCGTGTGGTGGCCTACCTGAAGCAGCAGGGTGGTGAGCCCAACTACATTGACGGCGTGCTGGAGTCCACCGTGGGCGAAGGCGACGGCAGCGACGTGTTTGGCGAAGGCGGTGGCGGTGGTGGCGAAAAAGATGCGCTGTACGACCAGGCCGTTGAAATCGTCTTGAAAGACCGCAAGGCCAGCATTTCTTATGTGCAACGCAAGTTGAAAATTGGTTACAACCGGGCCGCGCGCTTGCTGGAAGACATGGAAAACGCCGGCTTGGTGAGCGCGCTGACGTCGAGCGGGCAACGCGACATTCTGGTGCCTGGGCGCAATGAATGAGAGCGCCATGCAACCTTGTGCGTGCAAACGGCTCTGACTGCACATGATCAAAACATTCATCACCACGGCCGCGCTCGCGCTGGCGGTCCTTACAGCGCAGGCCGACGGTCTGCAAGACCTCGAAAAATTTCTGCGCGAAGTCAACAGCGCGCAGGCCAGCTTTACCCAGGTGGTCACCTCGCCCAAGCGCGCCAGCGAAACCGTGGCGCGCAGCAAGACGTCCAGCGGGCGTTTTGAATTTTTGCGGCCCAACCGGTTTCGGTTTGAATACACCAAGCCGTTTGAGCAAACCATCGTGGCCGACGGCCAGACGCTCTGGCTTTACGACGTGGACCTGAATCAGGTAACGGCCCGCAAGCAGCAGGAGGTGTTGGGCAGCACGCCAGCCGCCTTGATTGCTGCGGGCACCGACTTGCGGGCTTTGTCTGAGGTTTTTGATCTGAGAGCCGCGCCTGCACAAGACGGCATGGCGTGGCTGGAAGCGCGCCCGCGCAGCAAAGACGGGCAGTTGCAAAGCGTGCGTGTGGGTTTTCGGCAAGGCCAGTTGACGGCGCTGGAGATTGTGGACAGCCTGGGCCAACGCTCGGTCTTGACGTTCAGTCAGTGGCAGGGCAACGCGCCGCTGACGGCTGAGCGTTTTCGGTTCCAGGCGCCTGCGGGTGCCGACGTGATCCGGCCTTGAGCGCAACCGTCCAGCACCTCCGGTTGCCGTGAGTTCAGCCGCACCCCAGCACACCCCCCTGGCCGAGCGCTTGCGCCCGCGCACGCTGGCCACTGTCATCGGTCAGCAGCAACTGCTGGGCGAGGGCATGGCGCTGCGGTTGGCGTTTGAGTCTGGCCAGCCGCACAGTTGCATTCTCTGGGGTCCCCCGGGTGTGGGCAAGACCACCATCGCCCGACTGATGGCCGATGCGTTTGACGCGCAGTTCATCACCATCAGCGCGGTGCTGGGCGGTGTGAAAGACATCCGCGAAGCGGTGGACAAGGCCGAGGTCGCGCGCGATGGCCTGCACCAGCAGCGCACCATCGTGTTTGTGGACGAGGTGCACCGCTTCAACAAAAGCCAGCAAGACGCCTTCTTGCCCCATGTTGAGAGCGGGCTGTTCACCTTCATTGGTGCCACCACCGAAAACCCCTCGTTTGAAGTGAATTCGGCTTTGCTTTCCCGGGCAGCAGTGTATGTGCTGCAACCCATGGGTGAGGACGATTTGCGCCAGATCATCGGACGGGCGCAGGCCATCGACGCTGTGCCCCCGCTGCAAGCGGCCGCAGCCGATCGCCTGATTGCCTATGCCGATGGCGATGCACGGCGCCTGCTCAACACGCTAGAAACCCTGGCCGTGGCCGCCGGGCGCGAGAAACTGCCTGAGGTGACCGACGACTGGCTGCTGCGCGTGCTCGGTGAGCGTATGCGGCGGTACGACAAGGGCGGCGAGCAGTTTTACGACACCATCAGTGCGCTGCACAAAAGCGTGCGCGGGTCTGACCCGGACGCTGCGATGTACTGGTTTGTGCGCATGCTCGACGGTGGAGCCGATCCGCGCTATTTGGCGCGCCGCTTCATCCGTATGGCGAGCGAAGACATTGGCTTGGCCGACCCCCGCGCGCTGCGCCTGGCGCTGGATGCGGCCGATGTTTATGAGCGCCTGGGCACGCCCGAGGGCGAACTGGCCCTGGCCGAGTGCGTGGTGTATCTGGCCGTGGCGCCCAAGTCCAATGCGGTCTACAAGGCCTTCAACGAGGCCAAGGCGTTTGTGAAAAAAGACGGCACCCGTGCGGTGCCCATGCACCTTCGCAATGCGCCCACCCGGCTTATGAAGCAGCTGGACTATGGCAAAGGGTACCGGTACGCCCACGACGAGGCCGATGGCTTTGCCGCAGGCGAAAACTACCTGCCAGAAGGCATGGCCGAGCCCGGTTTTTACCGCCCGGTGGAGCGCGGGCTGGAGATTCGCATTGCCGATAAGCTGCGCGAACTCAAAAAACTGAACGATCACAAAAACTAATGAAACACCAATCGCACTGATGCAGAGCGGCTGGAAATCTGGAAATCAGGGTAAACCCGTGCGCGATAAGGGCTTACACGCATGGGGGCGCTCAAAACGCCTCGCTACAATCCGGCACCAACCCGCAGTCTGTCCTGTTCCAAGGTCGAGCCTGGCGGGTTTTTTGCTAAGTTGAAACAGGCCAGTCCGGGCAATCCGCCCGCGCCTGTCAAAAACACGGAGAAACTTCATGGAAACCTTGATACAGCAGATCATCAACGGTCTGGTGTTGGGCAGCATGTACGCGCTGGTGGCGTTGGGCTACACGATGGTGTACGGCATCATCGGGCTCATCAACTTCGCGCACGGTGACGTGCTGATGGTCGGCGCTCTCACGAGTTGGACCATCATTGCCGGTATGCGCGAATCCATGGTGGGCGTGCCCGGCTGGTTGATGCTGCTGATGGCCACCATCATTGCCATGGTGGTGTGCGCGGCGCTGAACTACACCATCGAAAAGCTGGCGTACCGGCCGCTGCGCAACTCATCGCGGCTGGCTCCCTTGATCACCGCCATCGGTATGTCGTTGTTGTTGCAGACGCTGGCCATGATCATCTGGAAGCCCAACCCCAAGTCGTACCCTTCCATGCTGTCTACCGAGCCTTTCTATCTGGGCGGCGCGGTGATTTCGGTGACGCAGATCACCATCCTGGCTGTCACAGCCATCACACTGGCCTTCTTGATGTGGCTGGTCAACCGAACCAACCTGGGACGCGCCATGCGTGCCACGGCTGAAAACCCCCGGGTGGCAGCGCTCATGGGCATCCGTCCCGACGTGGTGATTTCCGCCACTTTTATCATCGGCGCCATGCTGGCAGCCATTGCCGGTGTGATGTGGGCGTCCAACTACGGCACGGTGCAACATGCCATGGGCTTCATGCCCGGGCTGAAGGCTTTTGTGGCTGCGGTGATGGGCGGCATCGGTAACCTGGCGGGTGCTGTGGTCGGCGGCATTGCGCTGGGCCTGATCGAGTCGCTAGGCGCCGGATACCTGGGCAAACTCACCGGGGGTGTGCTGGGTAGCCAGTACACCGATATTTTTGCCTTCATCGTGCTGGCGATCGTGCTGACCCTGCGTCCTTCGGGTCTGCTGGGCGAGCGTGTGGCCGACCGAGCCTGAGCAGGAGAGCACCATGATGAATTCCAAGATGGGAAAGCTGATCGTTTTTCTGCTGGCAGCAGCAGCGTTGCTGCTGTTGCCTATTTTGTTGCAGGCCACGGGCAGCAACTCGTGGGTGCGCATTCTGGACATTGCGCTGTTGTATGTGTTGCTGGCGCTGGGCCTGAACATCGTGGTCGGCTACGCCGGCCTGCTGGATCTGGGTTACATCGCGTTCTTCGCGGTGGGTGCCTACATTTTTGCCCTGCTGGGCTCGCCGCACCTGGCTGACACCTTCCCGGCCATCAAGGCCATGTTCCCCAACGGGCTTCACTACAGCATCTGGTGGGTGATGGTCCTCGCGGCGGTGGTGGCGGGCATCGTAGGGATGATTCTGGGTGCCCCCACGCTCAAGCTGCGTGGTGACTACCTGGCCATCATCACGCTGGGTTTCGGTGAAATCATCCGCATCTTCCTGCTCAACATGGACCGCCCGGTGAACATCACCAACGGCCCCAAAGGCATCAGCCAGATCGACACCATCTCGGTCTTTGGACTGGACCTGGGCAAGCGCCTGACCATTGGTGACTACACCTTTCAGCCCGTCACGCTGTACTACTACTTGTTCCTGTTCTTCGTGGTGATGGCGGTGATCATTTCTTACCGTCTGCAGGACTCGCGCATTGGCCGCGCCTGGATGGCCATTCGTGAAGACGAAATTGCCGCCAAGGCCATGGGCCTGAATACCCGCAACCTAAAGCTGCTGGCGTTTGGTATGGGCGCTTCGTTTGGCGGCGTTTCCGGCGTGCTGTTTGCTTCCTTCCAGCGCTTTGTGTCGCCCGAATCGTTCTCGCTGATGGAGTCCGTGATGGTGGTGGCCATGGTGGTGTTGGGCGGCATTGGCCATATACCGGGTGTGATCCTGGGCGCCTTGTTGCTGGCGGGACTGCCCGAGTTGCTGCGCCATGTGGCGCACCCCCTGACCGCCATGACCGATGGCCGTTTGGCCCCCGAAATCTTGCGCCAGCTGCTGATCGCACTGGCCATGGTGGTGGTGATGCTGTTGCGCCCCAAAGGCCTGTGGCCAGCGCCTGAGCATGGCAAGTCCTTGACCAAATGAGCGGAGTTGCTGACATGTCTGAAACCATTCTCAAGGTGGCCAACGTTTCCAAGCGTTTTGGTGGCCTGCAAGCCCTCAGCGATGTGGGCATGGAAATCAAGCGCGGCCAGGTCTACGGCCTGATCGGCCCCAACGGAGCCGGAAAAACCACGTTTTTTAACGTGCTGACCGGTCTGTACACGCCCGACAGCGGCTCTTTTGAACTGGCGGGCAAGCCCTACACGCCCTCGGCGGTTCATGAAGTTGCCAAGGCGGGCATTGCCCGCACGTTTCAAAACATCCGCCTGTTTGCTGAAATGACCGCGCTGGAAAACGTGATGGTGGGGCGTCACGTGCGCACCCATTCCGGCCTGATTGGTGCTGTGTTGCGTACGCCAAGTTTCAAGCGCGAAGAAGCCGAGATCACCGCCCGTGCGCGCGAGTTGCTGGAATACGTCGGAATCAGCAAGTTTGCCGACTACAAGTCGCGTACCCTGAGCTACGGCGACCAGCGCCGCCTGGAAATTGCCCGTGCCCTGGCCACCGACCCCCAGCTGATCGCGCTGGATGAGCCTGCCGCGGGCATGAACGCCACCGAAAAGGTGATGTTGCGCGAATTGATCGATCGCATCCGCAAGGACAACCGCACGATTTTGCTGATTGAGCACGATGTGAAGCTGGTCATGGGCCTGTGCGACAGGGTGACCGTGCTCGACTATGGCAAACAGCTCTCGTCGGGAACGCCGGCCGAAGTGCAGCGCGACCCGAAGGTGATCGAAGCCTATCTGGGTACGGGAGGTTGAACCCCCGCGCAGCGCCGTGGGCGCCACCCCCCAAGGGGCAACATCTGCGGCCTGGCAAAGCTGGTTCCGCGGTGTTCTTGGCTCAAACCCTCCGCGCCGGACACAGCAACACATAAGGAATCTTGAAATGGCAAACACACTGTTGAAAGTCAGCGGCCTGAAGGTCGCCTACGGCGGTATCAAGGCGGTCAAAGGGATTGATCTGGAGGTGCGTGAGGGCGAGCTGATTTCGCTCATCGGCTCCAACGGTGCAGGCAAGACCACGACCATGAAGGCCGTCACGGGCTCGCTGGCGTTTGAAGCAGGCGACATCGAATACTTGGGCAAAAGCATCAAAGGCAAAGGCGCTTGGGACCTGGTCAAGCAGGGCTTGGCCATGGTGCCGGAGGGACGTGGCGTGTTCACCCGCATGACCATCACCGAAAACCTGCAGATGGGCGCTTACATTCGCACCGACAAGGCGGGTATTGCCAACGACATCGAGCGCATGTTTGGCATTTTCCCGCGCCTGCGCGAGCGCAAAGACCAGCTCGCCGGCACCATGAGCGGTGGCGAACAGCAGATGCTGGCCATGGCGCGTGCGCTGATGAGCCAACCCAAGGTGCTTTTGCTGGACGAGCCTTCCATGGGCTTGTCACCCATCATGGTGGACAAGATTTTTGAAGTGGTGCGCGACGTGTCAGCGCAGGGCGTGACGGTGCTGCTGGTGGAGCAAAACGCCCAGCGCGCCCTGCAGATCGCCGACCGCGGTTACGTGATGGATTCGGGTGAGATCACCATGACGGGCGCGGGCAAGGATTTGCTCGTGGACCCGAAGGTCAGAGAGGCTTATCTGGGTCATTGAGCCATCGCCGTGCCGCCGAGCGCGTATGGCCTGGCGACACGGAAGAGCGCTTTCATGGCGATGAGCGTCGCCGGGCGTACTGGGCAGACAACCACAGGCGCATGACCTGGCTTGCAAACATGGCCGCCATCAAGAGGGATGCACCCAGGGCAACCACCACAATTGCAGCTTGCAGGCGGCTGGTGGGGTGCGGCGCCAGTGCCTGCCACACCAGGCTGATCAACGAGACGGCTCCAGCGATGGGCCCGATGTCGTGGGCAAGCCATTTCAGGTGCATGCCAGGCCACCATCTGTGGTGGATGAGTGGAACCCACAGCGTGAAATAAAGGGCGTTGACGGTGATCCAGGCCCAGCCCGCGCCGCTCATTCCTGCCAAGGATGTGGCCCAGGCCATACCGACCCCCAGTCCGATCAGCAAAAGGGTGTTGCCTGTCAGGTGCATCTTCATATTGCCCCGCGCGTATTGCAGCAAATAGGGGCAGAGCGAGAAGACCAACAGAGCGTTGCCGATCACGTAGAGCGACAACACGGGCGCTGCAACCTGGACGAGTTGTGCATTGCCCGTCAGCACCCACAGAATGGGTGCAGACAGCACGTGGCAAAGACCCACAATTGGCAAGGTCGCCACGGCAATGATCTGCGTCCCGGTGCGGTACAGATCAAACAGGCGTTCATCGTTTCTTCCCGCATGCAGCCGCGCCATACGCGGTGTCAGCACGGTGTTGATGGGAACAGTTGCCACAAAAACGGCGCTGGCGACCACCACGGCCAGGTTGAAATAGCCAAAATCACCCAGGGACAGCCTGTTCGACAGGATCAGTCTGTCGACCTGTGTCACGGCAATCCACAGGCCTGCCGTGGTGCCTGCAGCCAGCGAAAAACGTATCCATCCTTGAATCTGGAGGTTGTTGGGTGTGGACAAGGGCTGATTGACGGCAGAACCCAGTCTTTTGTCTTTAAAAAATGGCTTCCTCGCGTACCGGCGGAAAGCGGCCAGTTCACCTGCAGAAATGACCATCTGATAAATGAAGAAGTCCACCGCCTCGGTGCTGAAATAAACAAAAAATGGAATGACCGCCACGAATCTCAGGGTGGCGAAGAAGGTATTCAATAGCGACAGCCGCAGAAAGTCTTCCATGCCCGTCAGCATGCTTCGATAAGCCACGGTGATCAATCGCAAGGCCATCGATACCGCCATGAATTTGATGGCCAGTGTGGCTTGGTCCAGGGCCAGGGTCTTAATGTTCAACCAATGCGTTGAAATGAAGTGTGCGCCCGCCACCAACACCGCCGCGCCGAGCACACTCATCGCGGCAAAGAAGTATTCGGATCCACGTAGGAGCTGCCTAAGCTGCTGGATGCTCTGCGCGCCTGCTTGCTGTCGAGCGGTTTCACGCGAGATGGTGGCACCCAGTCCGAGGTCAAGCAGAATAAACCACGCCTGCGTGACGCCATAGAACGCTACCAATCCATAGGTTTCGGGATCGATGAATTTGATGTAGATACCAAGAGCCAGCAATCCGACCAGGGCCACATAGGCATGGCTGAAGTAATTGAATGCTGCGGCGCGTGTCAGGGTCATGGTGTGGGCTTGCGCATCAGGGGCGCCCAGGCCGGCCGTGGCTCGCCAAAAACCGGATGGCGCTGCTGAGGTGCCAATACAAATGTTTGAGGTTGCGTCGACTGGCGTACTGCCCGTCGTGCACCACCCGGCAGGCTGGCTGTACCCAGCTGCCCCAACCTGCTTTTCCAAGTCGTCTGCACAGATCGGCATCTTCGTAGTACATGAAGTAGCGCTCATCAAATCCACCCACGTGCTCAAATGCCGCTCGGGGAAACACCATGAACATGCCAGACACCCAGTCCACCTGGAAGGGTTGTGTCGTCTGGGGGTATTCTGAATCGTGGGTGCGCCCCAGCAGTTTTGCCAACAAGAATCGCCAGGTTGGAAAGCGGCGTGCACCTGGAGCTGTTCCACCATTTGATAAAAAAGCGGCGGGTGCGCACACACCAGCGTGGTGCGCATCAATCAATTCCAAGAGCGGCTTACAATGGTGATCGATTAGTCGGATATCGGGATTGATGACCGCGAAATAACGCCCTTTTGCATTTCTGAACGCGGCGTTGTGATTGCTTCCATAACCTTTTGGCCGCCCATTTCTGATGATCTGGACTGGGAATGGTAGTGTGGACAATGCGTCCAGAAAACGCTCGTCTTCAGGACGATTCAAGGTCAGCAGAAGTTCACAAGAAATATCCATTGGAATCTGAAGATCTTGCAGCAAATGGGTGACGATAGCGCCTTGCCCATGACTGACAATGGAAAGACTGAGTTCAATTGGGTCAAGGCTGGAGTTCATGCCGATGGACTGTCAGTGAAGGCGTGCCTGCTCGCGGTGCGTGGCGTGGCGTTGCACATGTTGTTGTCGCGGTGCGAAGTGGTCGCTTCGTGGATGTTGCCTTGAGAGCGCCATACGCGTATTTCCCATTTCCTTGCCTGTCTTGAAGGGTGGCTGTGTTTCTCATAGATGCTTCATGGATTTACTTGCTATTTCCAGTTTTCATCCCGATCGGGACCGCGCAGCCTGTTGCACAGAGTCAATCGTGATGAACTTTTCGTGAGCGCATGAGGTATTGGCTGTACAGCAGGTGCTTTGTCAGACCCAATGACAGCCGGTTCAACATCTTGGATTTCGGGCCCAGCAGGCCTTGCGATGTTTCCAGTTGGAGCTGGGGTGTTTGCACCAGATCGGCGGCACTTTGGCGCGTGAAAAAGCGCAAATGGGTTTGATCCAAAATGCCACTGGTTGTGTATTCAAACCGACCTCTGATCAGGAGGTTGAACAGCACTTCGATGTGCCTGACGTTGGGGATGCTGGTGATCAGCACACCGCCCGCCCGGAGTTTGGTGCTCAGTTGATCAACGACTTGCCAAGGGTCGACCAGATGCTCCAGTACGTCCAGACAGAGGATGCCATCAAATGAGTGGTCAGGCAGCTCAATCAGAGCGGCCTCAATCGGCTTTTCAATCACTTGGTCCAGTTGGTTTCTGGCCATTGCCGCAGTGGCGGGGAACGGCTCGACGCCCGTGACCCATTCGCACAGCCCTTGGCGTTTGAGCAGGGCACCTGTGTTGCCTGTTGAGCAACCCACGTCCAGTACGCGGGCGTAGGCCTTGTCTAACAAGGGAAGTATGTCGGTGCGGGTGGAGTCGCTGTAGATTTGGTGCCCTTGTGGCAGCTGTTCAACTGGCATGAAATTTCCCCATTTTTTTCTGCAAACCGTGCCAAAGCCCTTTGTGAACCATGTGCCAGCTGGTCAAGCGCGGTTTGTCGAACAGAAGATAGAAGCCGTATTTCAGCAGTAGGCGCCAAGCATCTGCCACTTTCCAGTTCAGGGGCAGCCCGCGTTGGCGGTACATCCAGATCGCATTCCGGAACATGTAGTAATGGCGGAGCGAGCTGCGCGCCGGGTATTGCCTGCCGGCGAACGTGATGGGGCGATCGCCCAGGGTATGGCGCATGTGGGCTGCGCAGACCCCGTAGGAGGCGAAGCCATGTGCTTTGGCGCGTAGCCCCCACTCGATGTCCACATAGTCGATGAACAGGTCTTCTTGCATGTTGCCCACGGTGTGGATGGTGCTCATCGGGATCAGGCAACCCGATGCGATCAGGTAGTCAACCGGTACCACGGCGTTGGGTGTGGTGCAGGTCTGGCGCTGGTATTGAATGCCACGGATGCGCACGAATGGCGGCGGGTTGTCCAGGCGATCGTCGATAAATCTTGGACCGACCGATGCGATGCTCTCACCATTTTTCTGGCGTTCGATCACCACGTTATGCAGTTGTTGCACCATGTCGGGTGCTGGACAGCTGTCTTGATCAAACAGGATCACGCAAGGCGCTCCAAGCTTTTCGACATGGGTCAGGCCCACGTTCTGGGCAGCAGCAATGCCCAGGTTTTTTCCAAGGCCGATCACATGCAGTGTGGGCGTTTTGAAATGCGCTTTGGCCCAGGTTGGGACGTCGGCATCGGATCCGTTGTCCACCAGCACAACGTCATCGACCTGAGGCTGCAGTGCTTCAATCAGGTGCTGCAATGCGCTCAGGTCAGGCTGAAAAGAGACGATCACAGCGCTCACACCATTGGGACGCGTGGTGGTGCCCAGCAAGGCTACAGAAGGTGTGTGCAGGCTCACGGTGCAACCTGGGGTTGGTAGTCTGGGACGCAGGTTTGTAAGGCCTGTTGCGTGACCTTTGGCGTATCACCGCTGTCGAGTTGCGCCATTTGCGCAAGCAGGCACTCCAACTGCACCCAGTCGAGCCAACGCTCCTGGGCACGCATGATTTTGGGGTTCGAAGTCCTCTCAGCGGCGCAGCCTATAAGCAGCTCTTCGTAGAGTTTTTCTCCCGGACGAAGTCCGCTGAATTCGATTGCAATGTCGCCGTCAGGGTTGTCTGCGTCGCGCAGGGTCAAGCCAGAGAGCTGAATCATGATGCGAGCCAGGTCCTGAATGCGCACCGGGTCGCCCATGTCCAGCAGGTAGAGTGGTCCGGGTTCGGTGGCGTCTGTGGACATGGCGGCGGCCTGGATCACGAGTTGAGCCGCTTCGGGGATGGTCATGAAGTACCGTGTGATGTCGGGATGGGTCACCGTCACAGGACCTCTGGCTTGAATCTGCTGGCGGAACTTCGGGATCACGCTGCCCGAAGAGCCCAGCACGTTGCCAAACCGCACCATGGACAGGCGTGTCGGGCGCCCGGCAGCTTGGCATTCACGGGCCAGCGCTTGCACAACCATTTCTGCCAGGCGTTTGGTCGCACCCATCACGTTGGTGGGGCGCACAGCTTTGTCTGTGCTGATGAGGACCAGGTCCATCACGCCCGCGTCGATGGCGGCACGGGTCACGTTCAGGGTGCCAAACACGTTGTTGCGGATCGCAGCAACTGGGTTGTCTTCCACCAGCGGCACGTGTTTGTAAGCCGCGGCGTGGTAGACCGTGTGGGGTTGGTGCGTTTGCATGAGTTGGCGCATGCGAGCTTCGTCGCGCACGTCGCCCAACACAGCCTGCAGCGCCACGGCGCTCAGTTCGAGGGTGCCGTGCAACAAGCGTTCCAACGCTTCCAGGGCGGTGTAGAGCGCAAACTCGTTGAGTTCAACGAGCACCAGTTGCTTGGGCTGCTGCATCACGATTTGGCGGCACAGTTCGCTGCCGATGGAGCCACCCGCACCGGTGATCATGACGGTTTTCCCCCGGATGTTGCGGGCCATCAGCATGGCGTCTGGGGGTACGGGGTCGCGTCCCAGCAGATCCTCCAGAGACACCTCGCGCAGTTGGTCGGCGTCTACACGGCGGTGGGCCAGATCGGCCAGCCGGGGCAGTGTGCGCACGGCAACGCGCGACCGGTTCAGCAGCTTCACGATCTCGGTGCGGCGGGTTCGGCTGACCGATGGCAGGGCGAGAAGGACGTCTCGCACGCCCTGGGCGAGCACCTGCGCATTGAGCGTGGCGGGGTCGTAGACGGGCAGGCCCATGATGCGCCCTCCGTGCAGGCTGGGGTTGTCGTCCAGAAAGCCGACCACACGCATGCTGGTTTTGGCCAGGGATGCGGCCAGTTGCCGCCCGGAGTTGCCCGCGCCGTATATGAGCACCGGCGCGGTTTTTTCCGGGTGCATGGTGTCTGGGACCGCTTCACCCAGCAGTTCACGTGCCAAAAAGCGCACGGCGCCTACCGCCAGCAGCAGCAGGGCGGGTTGCAAGAGTCCGATGGTGCGTGGTACCAGCGGGAAACCGATGGCAGTGAAAATGCTGGCGTAAAGCAACGCGTAAATGCCAATGGCCTGCACCAGCGAAAGCAACGACTCGCGTCCCGCAAATCGAAACACCGAGCTGTAAAGGCCCAGTGCTGCAAACAGGGGAATGGCCAGTGCCGGGGATGCGGCAACGGCCAGCCACTGGTAACCCTCCAGGTACACCCAGGTTTCAAAGCGCAGGCAGATGGACAGCCAAACGGTCAGCACGCACAAACCGACGTCCACCGCCAGCACCAGCAGCCGCTTGGCCGCTCTGGGGAGCGTGAGCAAGCTGTCGGCCGAGCGTTTGTAGTTCGATTGATTTAATTTTTCTTCCATCACGCAAGTGTATGTTTGCTTTTTAAAGCTGTCTCTGTGCGTGTTGGCGCCCGTGTGGGCCGTGATGAGGCTGCGGTCAATGCGTGACGCCCGAACCCCGCCAGACCAGCAAAAAGGTGCGCCACAGAACCAGCAGGTCGAAGCGGATGGACCGCCGCTGGAGGTATTCCGCATCCAGTTGTACCTTGTCTGGAATGGGGAGCTCGTCCCGGCCATTGATTTGTGCCCAGCCCGTGAGGCCCGGGCGCAGGGTATGCACTTGCCGTGCGGTGCGTAGTTCAATCAGGTCGTGCTGGTTGAAGAGCGCGGGTCTGGGGCCTACGAAGCTCATATCTCCCTTAAGGATATTCCAGAGTTGAGGTAACTCGTCCAGGCTGCTTTTGCGCAAAAAATGCCCGATTGGCGTGAGGTACTGCCGAGGGTTTTCTAACAGATGGGTGGCCACGGCGGGTGTGTCGATCCGCATGCTGCGGAACTTGGGCATTCGAAAAATCTGGTTGTACCGCCCTACTCGGTCAGACCAATAGATGGCTGGCCCTGGCGATGTCAGCCTGACCAGCAGCCCGACCATGGCCATGGGGATGGCCAGCGTGAACAAGACCATGCAGGCCAGCAAAAGATCCATCGTTCTTTTCATGTGAAGTCCCCGGATGCCGAGGCTGCATGGCTGGCCGCGCGTTGGGCCTTGTATGCCCGCGCTGTGAGTTGGAGTTCTTGTTCCAGGGCCACCGGTGGTGTCCAGTTCAGCAGCCGTTGATTTTTTTCGATATCCACCGCCAGGTCTGCGCAGAGCCGTTGCACCAGTGCGCCTTGCCCCAGCCAGCGCAAGCCCTGTTCAAGCCATTTTTGCGGAATGGGCACCAGACGGGCTGGGCGTCCGAGGGCTTGGCCCATGGCACGGAGCAAACGGGATGTCGAAACGTCTGCGCCGTCGCTGACCAGAAACGTCTCGTTGCCCGCAGCAGGGTGCCTTGCGCAAAGCTCCAGAAAGTGGGTCAGATTGCTCAAGCCCACCAAGCTGCGGCGGTTGTTGATGGCGCCCAGAGGAAGTGGTGCGCCACGGTCGACCCAGGCCATCATGCGTAAAAAATTGGCCTTTACACCCGGCCCGTACACCAGAGGGAGTCGCACGATCACAACCTCCAGGCCGGTCTGCCTGGCTACCTGACGGAGGCCGTCCTCGGCTTCTTGTTTGCTGATGGCGTAACTGTCTTGGGCCGAGGCGAGGTCGTCGGCGTGAAATGCGTGCCCCGGTGCGGTCCACTCGCCGTTGACCTTGATCGAACTGAGAAAAACGAACCGTTTCACGCCACATTGCGCCGCCAGGGTGGCCAGTTGCAGGGTCAGGTCGGTGTTGGTGCGGCGGTAGGCGGTCAGTGGCGATGGATCTGGGTCTTGCAGCCTGTGCACGCGCGCAGCGGTGTGCACGATGGCGTCGCATCCGCGCATGGCCGCCCTGAGTGCGCTGCTGTCGCTCAGGTCGGACTGCAGCTGCTGCAGCAACGGGTGAGCCTTTGGTGGTTGGGCCGTTGCCGTGCGCTGCAGGGCGACCACTTCATGCCCCGCTGCCAAAAAAGAAGCGCTTGCGCTGCTGCCAACGAATCCGTTGGCACCGGTGATCAAGATGCGCATGGCAGAGGATCGGTTCGGGTATTTCAGAGCAAACCCTTTGGGCTGATGGCCTGGCGTATGAATGAAGGAGCAGGTCCGGCCGGTAGGTGGCAACTGCTGGCGATGGCGACCGGCGCTCACTATAAGTGAGACAGTGCGCCGATCTGGTGCACCATGCGCCGGCGGTTCAAACGCCGGGTGCCGTGTGTGACGTATGTCGTGTTGATCCATCCTTTCAAAAAGAGGGCCCCGCATGGCCAGAGAACTAAAATGTGAGGTTTTGCGTGATGCCTGCACAGGCGCCCCTGGGTGCCGCAGGCCCGCCCCGATCTGCCCACTGGGCTACCACCTGCTCTTTTTATGTCCCAAGCCACACCCAACAGCCCCGCCGCCGATGCCCATGTGACCGGTGCCCACACCGCGTTTGATGACAACCAGCTGATCGTCGAGCGCCGTGAAAAGCTCAAGGCCATGCGCGAGGCGCAGCAGCAGGGCAAGGGCGTGGCGTTCCCGAACGATTTCAAGCCGTCTGACAAAGCCGCCGAGCTGTTTGCGTTGCACAGCGAAGCCACCAAGGAAGGCCTGGAGGCGAACCCGGTGCGCGCCAGTGTGGCCGGTCGCATGATGCTCAAGCGCGTGATGGGCAAGGCCAGTTTTGCCACGCTGCAAGATGCGTCGTTTGGCCCGTCGGGTGGTCGTATCCAGATCTACCTGAACAACGACAGCGTGGGCGAAGCGCTGCACAACGCGTTCAAGCACTGGGACCTGGGTGACATCGTGGCCGCAGAGGGTGTGCTGTTCAAAACCCGCACCGGCGAGTTGACCATCCACGCCGACAGCATTCGCCTGATCACCAAGAGCCTGCGCCCGCTGCCCGACAAGTTTCACGGCATTCACGACCAGGAAATCAAGTACCGCCAGCGCTATGTGGACCTGATGACCGACGAGAGCGCCCGCAAGCGTTTCATCACGCGCAGCCAGGCCTTGTCCAGCATCCGCGAATATATGGTGAGCCATGGCTTTCTGGAAGTGGAAACGCCCATGCTGCACCCCATTCCTGGCGGTGCCAACGCCAAGCCGTTCAAGACGCACCACAACGCGCTCGACCAGGAAATGTTTTTGCGCATCGCGCCCGAGCTGTACCTCAAGCGCCTGCTGGTGGGCGGTTTCGACCGCGTGTTCGAGATCAACCGCAACTTCCGCAACGAAGGCATCAGCGTTCGCCACAACCCCGAGTTCACCATGATGGAGTTCTACGCGGCTTACTGGAACTACCACGACCTGATGGATTTCAACGAGCAACTGATCCGCCACGTGGTGAAGCAAGTGCACGGCGACACGCCGCTGACCTACAACGGCAAACCGGTGGACGTGTACTCGCCCTTCGAGCGTCTGACCATCCGCGAAGCGATTTTGAAATACACCGAGGCCGGCGACGGCGTGGACAGCGCCGAGTGGCTGATCCCGGCGCTGCGCAAGCTGGGCATGAGCGAAGCCAAGCACCAGCTGAGCACGCGCAGCCTGGCCAGCTTGCAGGTGCTGTATTTCGAAGAGACGGTGGAGGAAAAGCTCTGGAACCCGACCTTCATCATGGAGCACCCCACCGAGATTTCGCCGCTGGCACGTGCCAACGACGACCGACCCGAAGTGACCGAGCGCTTTGAGCTCTACATCACCGGCCGCGAGTTTGGCAATGCCTTCTCGGAACTGAACGACGCCGAAGACCAGGCCGCGCGTTTCCACGCCCAGGTGTCGGCCAAGGACGGCGGCGACGAAGAAGCCATGTACTACGACGCCGACTTCATCCGCGCGCTGGAATACGGCATGCCTCCGGCCGGCGGCTGTGGCATTGGTATTGACCGTTTGATGATGCTGCTGACCGACAGCCCCAGCATCCGCGACGTGATTTTGTTCCCCGCGCTGCGCCGGGAAAACTGAGTTCAGCGCCAAGCCAGCGCCAGCAACAGGCCCAGCAGGCTCGCGGCCGAGAGTGACCACCAGGCGCGGCGCATGCGCCGCGCCAAGGGTGATCTGCCAGAGAAGTCGTATTTGAAATGTTCCGAGACAACCCGCGCGGTGGACACACCGCGCGCCACCAGCGCAGTCTCCACAGCATCCATCATCGGCTCTGGCCCGCAGACCAGGTGGCAGGCTGTATCGGTCAGCGGTGCAACAGCCGGGTGCTCCAGTACCGTGGCGAGGCCGTGGGCATCCAGCCGACCGGTGAGGCCAGTCCAGTCGGCGTCCGGTTGTTCGACCATGGGCAGCAATGCAAAGTCGGCCAGCGCGCCAGCGCCTGACAGCGCCACCACGTTCACCATCTGTTCGTGGTTTTTGTCCGCATAAATCAGTCGCAGCGGGCGGCGGTCTTGCCGCGCCACCGCAGCGGCCAGCAGGCTCACAAACGGCGCTACGCCAATACCACCAGCGTGCATCACCACGGCCGTGGCATCGGTGGGTATCTCGAAGCGGCCATGTGGCCCGTCCAGGTATGCGACGTTGCCCACCGCTTGCCGGGCCAGGCCGCGGGTCATGTCGCCCGCCTCCTTGATCAGAAACTGCACCCTTCCCCCGGCATCGGGCGCGTTGCTGATGGAAAACGGGTTGTCGCGGTGAGGCCAGCGTTGCCCAAGCTTGAGCCAGGCGAGCTGGCCGGCTCGAAACTGTGCGCTGCCTGGCGAGCGCGGCGCGACTTCCAGCAGCCAGATGCGGTCGGCGCAGCGCTCCAGTTTTTCAATGCGGTACGGGTGTGCTCCCTGCCACAGGGGGTGCACCAAGTAGACCCACAACCACGACAGCAGTGCCAGCCCAGCCAGCGCCCACCAGGTAGCCGCCACCGCCGTGAACTGCGCGTACCGGCCTGACACCAGCGTGTGGTGCAGACCGAAGCCCAGCACCGCCAGCGCCAACGCGCTGTGCATCAGGCGCCAGCGTTCGTAAGGCGCGTCGCTGCGTTGCCGCAATATGGCGCTTGCCACCAGCACCAGCAGGCAGCCCAGGGCCAGCAGGCCGGTGACCAGTCCCCAGGAGCCGCTGCCGATGCGCAGGGCCTGATCGGTTGACGCAGCCACCGGACCGGGCGGCGTGTACCAAAGCGTGTAGAAAAACGGATGGAGCAGCAGCAGGAGCACCGCCGTGCGCGCAAACAGCTGGTGTGTCTGCATCAGCAGGTCGCTGCCCAGCAGGCCCGATAAAGGCTTGAACCGGCCAAGCAAAAAGAACGACAGCAGCACCAAGGCAAAACCAATCATGCCCAGGCCGGAAGCCCATTCGTCCAGCCAGGGGCGTCGCTCCAGCTCCGCAGCATGCGCGGCCCATTCGCCCATCAGCACGGGCAGCAGCATCAGGACAAGATAGAAAATAGCCCAGAGGATTTTCTTTTGGGTCAATGCGTGGCCTCCAGCAAGGGCGCTGGGATCGAAGTGATCCGACCTGCCTTTTCATGATGCAGAGCTGGGGGGAGAGCGTCAAGCCGATGTGGCGCTGGCTTGATTTGACGCAAAAAAACCCGGACAGACGGTGGTCTGACCGGGCTTGGTGTGCTGCGCGGTTCAGGCGAACTCGGCCAGCGCCTTGCGCATTTTCTTCATGGCCGCCACCTCAATCTGGCGCACCCGCTCGGCGCTCACGCCGTATTCGGCTGCCAGTTCGTGCAGTGTCATGCCGCCCGAACCGTCGTCGTTCACCTTCAGCCAGCGTTCGCTGACGATGCGGCGCGAGCGGTCGTCCAGCTCGCTCATGGCCTGGGCAATGCCCTCGGTGGCCAGCGCGTCGCGTTCGGCCGACTCCAGCACCGCTGTGGGCTCATGGGTGGCGTCGGCCAGGTAGGCAATGGGGCCAAAACTGTCCTCGCCATCGTCGCTGGGGCCGGGGTCCAGCACCACGTCACCGCCCGACAGGCGGGTTTCCATCTCACGCACTTCCTCTGGTTTCACCTTCAGTTCGCGCGCCATCACGCCCACCTCGGTGTCCGACAACACATCGCGGTGCGTATCGCCGTCCAGTGCGTCAGCGCGGAAACCCTGCTTGCGCGAACGCAGGTTGAAAAACAACTTGCGCTGCGCCTTGGTGGTGGCCAGCTTCACCATGCGCCAGTTTTTCAGGATGTATTCGTGGATCTCGGCCTTGATCCAGTGCATGGCGTAGCTCACCAAGCGCACGCCCTGGTCCGGGTCGAAGCGTTTCACGGCCTTCATCAGGCCCACATTGCCTTCCTGGATCAGGTCGCCGTGCGGCAAGCCATAGCCCAGGTATTGGCGGGCAATCGACACCACCAGGCGCAGGTGCGACATCACCAGCTGGCCCGCAGCGTCCAGGTCGTTGTGATCGCGCAGGCGGCGCGCGGCGCCCTGTTCCTCTTCCAGCGTCAACAGCGGCATGCGGTTGACCGCAGAAATATAGGCGTCCAGGTTGCCCAGCGGCGGCATCGTGAGCGAGCGGCTGGCCCAGGGGCTGGCCACGGCCAGGGTGGCGGTTGGCAAGGCGGCGGGAGCGAGTGATACGGACATGTGAAGAACCCTCCTCAGGTTGGCTTTCATAAATATTAGCACTCTCTATGAGTGAGTGCTAATTGAATAGTTCCATGGGCGTGATGCGGCAGGGCTTTGCGCGGGTTTCGTGGTCTGTGTGCATGTCGCCGGACTTTGCTGGACAGCCACATCAGTTTCATATACTGTACGCATAAACAGTATTTGACATCAACATGCCACCCGCCACCGCTTCTTTGGCCTCACCTGCCCACAACGCGCCTCAGCCGGTGCCAGCCCCGGGGGCGCTCGCCAGCGGCCTGCCTGCTGCCGTGGCGGCCGCGCTGTGGCGAGGTGACCAACTGGGTGCGCCGGTGGCCGCCACCCTTTCCAGCGGATTTGCTGTGCTGGACGCGGTGCTGCCCGGCGGTGGCTGGCCTTGCCATACCGTCACCGAAATCCTGGCACCACAAAGCGGCATGCTGGAATGGCGGCTGCTGGGGCCTGTGCTGCGCCAGGTGTGCACCGCCGGGCACAGTGTGGTGCTGGTGGGCCCGCCGCGGCCGCCGCACCCGCCCGGTTTGCGCTTTGAAGGTATCAGCGAGCGCCAGTTGGTCTGGGTGCAAACCGAGACCCCGGCCGAGCGTCTGTGGGCCACCGAGCAGCTGGTCAGGGCCAACGCCTGCGGGGCGGTCATTGCCTGGCTGCCGCAGGTGCGGGCCGAGCAGGTGCGCCGCTTGCAGGTGCTGGCGGCGGGTTGTGCCGGCCCGGTATTTTTGTGCCGGCCGGCCTCGGCGGCGCAAGAATCGTCGGCCGCGCCGCTGCGTCTGCTGGCCCGCGTGGGCGCCGACTGGGCGTTGTGGGTCGACGTGTTCAAGCGCAAAGGCCCGCCGCTGGGCACCCCGCTGCATGTGCCGTCGGTGCCCGGTGGCCTGCAGAGCATTTTGACGCCGCGCCTGAAACAGCCCAGCGCGTTGCTGCCCAGCCACCCGTCCGGTGCCGCCCCCCGTACCCCTACCCCAAAGGTCGACCATGTTGTGGTCAGCGCTCCTGCTGCCAGCGCCCGACGGCACCGCATTGCCCACTGACGCGGCGTTGCAGGCGCTGGCGATCTGGGCACTTCAATTCACGCCCCGGGTTGCTGTCGCTGACGAAGCGGTGGTCATGGAGCTGGCGGCGAGCGTGCGCCTGTTTGGGGGCCAGCGCGCGCTGCGCGAGCGCGTGCACGCCGAAGGCGCCGAACTGGGTGTGACCCAGTTGGCCTGGGCACCCAACAGCCTGGCCGCGCTGGCGCTGGCGCGCGCCGGGGTTGAAAACGGGTTGCAACAGCCGTTGGATGCGCTGCTCGACGCCCTGCCCATGGACACGCTCAGTGCCGTGCGCCCGCACCGCCTCACGCTGTCACACATCGGCTGCCGCACTCTGGGCGACGTGCGGCTGCTGCCCCGCGGTGGCATGGCCCGCCGGTTTGACAAGCAGTTGCTTGCCGCGCTTGACCGGGCCTATGGCCGTGCGCCCGAAGTGCACCCATGGATCGAGCTGCCCGAGCATTTTTCGCAGCGCCTGGAGCTGATGTTTCGGGTGGACGACGCGCCGGCCCTGCTGTTTGGCGCGCGCCGCCTGTTGATCTCGCTGTGCGGCTGGCTGGCTGCGCGCCACAGCGGCACCACCGCGTTCACCCTGCGCTGGGCGCACGACGCCATGCGCGCCAAGTCGGCGGGCGAGGGCGGCAGCATCACCCTGCGAACCGCCGAGCCCACACGCCAGCTTGACCACCTCTGCCGCCTGCTGGCCGAACACCTGGCCCGCGTGGAGCTGCTGGCTCCTGTGGGCGACCTGGAGCTGGTGGCCATTGACGTGGTACCGCTGGAAGAAAAAAGCGCCTCGTGGCTGCCCGACGAAGCCGAAGGCCGCGAGCCGTTGCATCTGGTGCTGGAGCGCCTGGCTGCGCGCCTGGGCCCACAGCGCGTGCTGCGCCCGGTGCTGTGCGAAGACCACCGCCCCGAATGGATGTGCCGCTGGCAACCCGCGCCCGAGCCTTTGCCCCGCAAGCCTGTGGCGGGCAACGACCTGCCGCAACCCGGTTTCATCTTGCCGGCGCCGCTCAAACTGCTGGTGCGCGCCAACCGGCCGTATTACCAGGGTGAACTGCAACTGCTCGCCGGCCCGCAGCGGGTGGAGGGCGGCTGGTGGGATCGCGACGATGCCGCCGGGCAGATACGCAACGTGGTGCGCGACTACTGGGTGGCGCAATCGGAGCACGCGGGCGTGCTGTGGGTGTTTCAGACGCGGCTGGACGAGGCGCCTGCGTGGTTTTTGCATGGGGTGTTTGCTTGATTGACTCCCCCCCGCCGCGCTGCGCGCGACCCCCTCCAGGGGGCGATGCGAGTGGCCCGGCAAAGCCGGCTCCACCGCATCCTGGGTTCGGGCATGTCGCGCCGCAGGGGGCTCTCTCACCATGACGCCACCACCCGCTGGCATTCCCGCTTACGCCGAGTTGCTGTGCCTGTCCAACTTCAGTTTCTTGCGCGGTGCGAGCCGCCCCGAAGAGCTGGTGGAGCGTGCCCAGGCCTTGGGCTACACCGCGCTGGCGCTCACCGACGAGTGTTCGCTCGCCGGCATCGTGCGCGCCCATGTGGCGGCCAAAGAACATGGTCTGAAGCTGCTGGTGGGCAGTCAGTTTCAGGTGGTGTGTGACGCGCTGTTCACGCTGGTCGTGCTCGCCACCAATCTCAACGGCTATGGCAACCTGTGTGAATTCATCACCCGGCTGCGCCGCACCGCGCCCAAGGGCACCTACCGCCTCACGCTGAAAGCCATCAGCCCTGATGCCTTGGCCGACTGCCTGGTGATTGCCGTGCCGCAGCGTGGCAGCAGCCAGGCGCAGATGGACAGCGTGGCGCGCTGGCTGTTGCAGCATTTTGTGGGCCGCTGCTGGCTCGGTGTGGAACAGCTGCGCCTGATGGACGACGAAATGCGCCTGCACCGGCTGTGCCAGAGCAGCGAGCTCACCGCCGTGCCGCTGGTGGCCGTGGGCGACGTGCACATGCACCTGCGCTCGCGCAAGGCGCTGCAAGACGTGCTCACCGCCACCCGCCTGGGCAAACCGCTCACCGCCTGCGGCCACGCGCTCGCACCCAATGCCGAGCAGCGCCTGCGCTCGCGCCTGGCGCTTGCGCAGCGTTACCCCGAAAGGCTGTTGACCGAGACGCTGAAGGTGGCCGAGCGCTGCCACTTTTCGCTCGACGAGCTGGCCTACCAATACCCCAGCGAGGTGGTGCCACCGGGCGAAACCCCGGCCAGCCACCTACGCCGCCTGGCCTACGAAGGCATGGGGCGGCGCTGGCCGGCCGGTGCGTCAGACCCGGTGCAGCAGCAAGTCGAGCACGAGCTGGCGCTCATTGCCGAGCTGGGCTACGAACACTACTTCCTCACCGTTTACGACATCGTGGCCTTTGCGCGCTCGCAACATATCTTGTGCCAGGGCCGCGGTTCGGCAGCCAACAGTGTCGTGTGTTATTGCCTGGGTATCACCGAGGTGGACCCGGCGCGCACAGCGGTGCTGTTTGAGCGTTTCATTTCCAAGGAGCGCAACGAGCCGCCCGACATCGACGTGGACTTTGAACACGAGCGGCGCGAAGAGGTGATCCAGTACCTGTACCGCAAGTACGGCCGCGAGCGCGCCGCGCTCACCGCCACCGTCATCAGCTACCGCCCGCGCAGCGCCTTACGCGATGTGGGCAAAGCGCTGGGCTTTGCCGAAGCCACGCTGGCCAAACTCGCACGCGAACTCTACTGGCGCGATGGGCGCCAAGCCATCGCGCCCGAGCGCCTGAGCGAAGTGGGCCTGGACCCCGACAGCCTGGCCGTGCGCCAGCTGCTCGTGCTCACCGGCCAGCTCATGGGTTTTCCGCGCCACCTGTCGCAGCACACCGGCGGTTTTGTGCTCACGCAGATGCCGCTCTCGCGCATGGTTCCGATTGAAAACGCCAGCATGACTGAGCGCACCGTGATCGAGTGGGACAAGGATGACCTGGACGCCATGGGCCTGCTCAAGGTCGATGTGCTCGCGCTGGGCATGCTCACCGCCATCCGCAAGTCGCTCGACTTCATTGGCCAGCGCAAGGGCTTCGTGTTTCAGATGCAGGACATACCCGCCGAAGATCCGAGCACCTACGACATGATCTGCGCAGCCGACACCGTGGGCGTGTTTCAAATTGAGAGCCGCGCGCAAATGAGCATGCTGCCGCGCCTGCGCCCACGCGAGTTTTACGACCTGGTGATCGAAGTGGCGCTGGTGCGGCCCGGTCCCATCCAGGGCGGCGCGGTGCACCCCTACCTGAACCGCCGCCAGGGCAAAGAACCCATTGACTACCCCAAAGGCCTGGACGCTGCACTCAAGCGCACGCTGGGCGTGCCCGTGTTTCAAGAGCAGTGCATGCAGATCGCCATCATCGCGGCCGGCTTCACGCCCGGGGAAGCCGACGGTCTGCGCCGCGCCATGGCCGCCTGGAAGCGCAAGGGCGGTCTCGGCCAATACCAGGAGCGCCTGCTCAGCGGCATGGCCGAGCGCGGCTACGAGCCGGACTTTGCGCAGCGCGTGGTCGAGCAGATCAAAGGCTTTTCCAGCTACGGCTTTCCCGAAAGCCACGCCGCCAGCTTTGCACTGCTGGTGTACGCCAGCTGCTGGATCAAGCGCCACCACCCAGCCGAGTTTCTGGCCGCCATGCTCAACAGCCAGCCGCTGGGCTTCTACACCCCCAGCCAACTGGTGCAAGACGCGGTGCGCCACGGTGTGCAGGTGCGCGCGGTGGACGTGATGGAGAGCCACTGGGACTGCACGCTGGAAGAAACCGTGTCGCCGAGCGACGGGACCAACCCCCTCTCCCGCCGGCGGGAGAGGGCAGGGGTGAGGGCCGCCCCCCTGCCCAACATACCCGCCGTGCGCCTCGGGCTGCGCATGGTCAGCGGCCTCTCGCACGGCGATGCTCAGCGCATCGTGTCTGCGCGCACCGCCGCCGTTTTCACCGATGCCGAAGACCTCGCCCGCCGCGCCAGCCTCGATCAGCAGGCCATGCAACAACTCGCCGCCGCCGACGCCTTGCAATCCCTCAGCGGCCACCGCCGCCAGCAGGTTTGGGACGCCGCCGCCCTCAAAGCACCGCCCGTGCTTTTGAAAGAAGCGCCGGTGGAAGAGGACACGTTGGACCTGCCCGAGGCCCCCGAAGGCGAAGCCGTGGTGTGGGACTACGCCAGCCTGGGCTTCACCCTGCGCCGCCACCCACTGGCCCTGCTGCGCGAGCGCCTGCAGGCGCGCCGCTTCATGACCGCTGCCGTCTTGAAAGACGCGCCCAACGGCCGCCTGGTGCGCGCCTGCGGCATCGTCACCGGACGCCAGCAACCCGACACCGCCGGCGGCGTGGTGTTCGTCAGCCTGGAAGACGAAACCGGTGTGGTGCAGGTCATCGTGTGGAAAGCGCTGCGCGAGCGCCAGCGCAACGTTCTCACCCGCTCACGGCTGATGGCGGTGCACGGCGTGTGGCAGCGCGAGGGCGAGGTCTGCAACCTCATCGCCGGCCATTTGGAAGACCTCACGCCGCTGCTGGGGCGGCTGGCCACCGAGAGCCGGGACTTTCATTGAAAAATGACTGGATGTCCGCTGAACCTGCCGCGGTGGATCAACCTTGCGCTTCAGCCTCTGGCCACAGCCGCGGAAAGTAAAAACGCAGTGCGTGCTGCGGTACGCCCAGACGCAGCTTGCCGTAGGGTGAGTCACTTTCCAGCAGGCCGCGTTTGAGCAAGGCGCTGACTTGCGCGGTGGCCAGGCGCTCGCCCAGGCCGAGCATGGCTTTGAAGTCGGCACGGTCGAGATCGCCCTGGGTGGCAAACAGGTAGTGCAGCGCGCGCAAGGCTTCGGTGCGCACGCCTTGTTTCACCACATGTTCTTCGTAAGCCAGGCAGGCCGCTATGCGGTCTTTCATGTCGGACAGCGCCAGGGTCCGTGTCATGAAGTCCACTTGGTCCTGGCAGGTGCCGAGTACGTAACCGATCCATTGCTCCAGCCCGCGTTCGCTCAGGTTGCCGCGACCGTCCAGATCACCCGCGCGCGGTTCGTCGGCTGCGGCTAGCTGGGCATAGTAGGTGTCCTGGGTGCGCGCAAAGCCGCGCAGTGGCGACCAAAGACCATTGCTCAGGCCCAGGTGGCCCAGTACCAGATGGCTGTGCAGCCGGGCCACGCGGCCGTTGCCGTCGCGAAAGGGGTGAATCCAGGCCAGCCGGTGGTGGGCGGCGGCCATGGCCACCAGCTGCATTTCACCGCGCCGAACCTGCCCGTACACCTGCGACCAGCGCGCCAAAAATGCGGGCAGTTGTGCGGCTGCAGGCGCTGCGTGGCGGCCTACGCTCACCTGCTGCGTTCGCAGCATGCCGGGCGCCAGTACCTCGGGCTGGGCGTGCGTTTCGGTGCCGGGTAGCAGGCAGTCTTCTGGGGGCAGGCGGGCAAACAGATTGTGGTGGATGTCTTGCACCGTCTGGGGCTGCCACACCCGTGCCGTGTCCCACTGCGTCCACAGGGTTTCCAGCTGTTGTTCGGTGGCCATGTGGGCCAAGGCCAGGCGCTGGCGCCGCGCTTTGTCAGCGTCTTGCGCGTAGTCGTTGCGCAGCGCTTGCTCGATCTCCAGAGGCAGGGTGTGCTGTCCCTCGATCTTGTTGGAATAGTAGGAGTTCATGGCACGCAGCAGCCCACGCAGCCCCGCGAGCGCACCCGGCTGGCACAGGCCAGACAGGCGATCTGCGCGGCGGAACAGGTCGTGCGCCTGCTCCAGCAGCGGCGCCAGGCGGTGCTCACCGGGCAACAGCGGCTCCATGTGTGTCGGATGATCGTAAAACTGGAAATTTTGCGACTTTGATTCCATTTCTAACTATATGAATTAAATAGGCTTGTTAGAAATAATTCGACTTTTATTGCGACATTATTTTCGCCTGAAATCGTGCATTCCGCCACACCACCCAGCGCCTGTGAGAGACTGCACCGCATTTCAGAACACCCAAGGCCCTGCACACCCCATGTCCGATTGGAAACACCAGCAAATGATCAAGGCTTCCGGATGGCCGCTGGCTGCCGAGCAGCTTGCGGCCGACGCCGACTTCAACGCCCGGCTTCAAGGGGGGTTGGTGCCTTTGCATTGGGCTTGCCAGGAAGGCAAGGCCGGCGTGCTCAAGTACATGATCGAACACGGGGCGAATGTGCACGACCTGACCGAAAGCGGTCAGGGCATGCTGGAGCTGGCGTTGCAGTCGAGGAGTTTTCAAACCGTCATGCTGGTGATTGACCAGCTCAAGACCAACGCCGCTGCACCGCCCAGCGAGGCGCTGAAAAAGCGGCTGGGCGCAGCGTTCAGCGACGGCCACCCCAATTCCAGAAACCGCCTGCAGCAAGCGCTGCGGGACTGGGACCGTATCGCCAAAGCGGCACCGGCTTCCCGCCCGGCTTGAGGGGCGAAAAAGCTGTGGCAAGTCGCGGCGGGTGCTTGGCGCCGCCTGCGCCAGCTCTGCGATGCCCAGCACGGCCTACATCAACCCAGGGGAATGGGCCTCGGTGCGCGGGCTTGCGCCAATTACCGCGCTGGCGGCATCAACACTGTGGGCTTGGCTTCGGGCAGCAGGTCGGGGTAGTCGCGGCTGAAATGCAGACCGCGGCTTTCGCGGCGCATCATGGCGCTCATCACGATCAGGTCGGCCACTTGCACCAGGTTGCGCAGCTCCAGCAGGTCGCGCGTGACGTGGAACTGCGAATAGAACTCGTGGATTTCGCGCTGCAGCAGGGTGATGCGGTGCGCGGCGCGTTCCAGGCGTTTGTTGGTGCGCACGATGCCCACGTAGTCCCACATGAAGCGGCGCAGCTCGTCCCAGTTGTGGGAAATCACCACCCGCTCATCGGCGTCGGTCACGCGGCTTTCGTCCCACTGCGGCATGGCCGGCGCCGGCACCGTGCTGGCGTTGCGGATGGCCGCCACGGCGCCTTGGGCAAACACCATGCATTCCACCAGCGAGTTGCTGGCCAGCCGGTTGGCGCCGTGCAGACCGGTGCAGGTGGTTTCGCCCACTGCGTACAGGCCGTCGATGTCGGTGTTCCCAGCCAGGTCGGTCAGCACGCCGCCGCAGGTGTAGTGCGCGGCGGGCACCACAGGAATGGGCTCTTTCGTGATGTCGATGCCCAGCTCGGCGCAACGCGCCAATATATTGGGAAAGTGTTCGTGCAAAAACGCGGGGCTCTGGTGCGAAATGTCGAGGTGCACGCAGTCCAGGCCGTGCTTTTTCATTTCAAAGTCGATGGCTCGGGCCACCACGTCGCGTGGCGCCAATTCGGCGCGGGGGTCGTGGTCGGGCATGAAGCGGTGGCTGCCCAGCGACGGAGGCAGTTTCAACTGGCCGCCTTCGCCGCGCACGGCCTCGGTGATCAGGAAGCTCTTGGCGTGCGGGTGGTACAGGCAGGTGGGGTGGAACTGGATGAACTCCATGTTGCCCACTCGGCAGCCGGCGCGCCAGGCGGCGGCAATGCCGTCGCCGGTGGCGGTGTCGGGGTTGGTGGTGTAGAGGTACACCTTGCCGGCGCCGCCGGTGGCCAGCACCGTGTGGGCGGCGCTGAAGGTCAGCACCTCGTCGCGCTCTTCGTCCAGTATGTAGGCGCCGTGGCAGCGGGTGGATGCTGCGCTCTTGCTGTGCCCAGGCAGTTTGCGGTCGGTGATCAGGTCCACCAGCATGTGGTTTTCAAACACTGCGATGCCCGGCGTGTCTTTGAGCCGCTGGATCAGCGTGGCCTGCACGGCAGCGCCGGTGGCGTCGGTGGCGTGCACGATGCGGCGGTGGCTGTGGCCACCTTCGCGGGTCAGGTGCAGCTCGCCGTGTTCGGTAGAAAAAGGCACGCCCAGCTCTTGCAACCAGGCGACGGCGGCGGGCGCGTGTTCCACCGTAAAGCGGGTGGCTTCCAGGTCGCACAGACCGGCACCGGCCACCAGGGTGTCGTCCACATGCGACTGGAAGCTGTCGCCCTCGGCCAGCACCGCGGCAATGCCGCCTTGCGCCCACATGCTGGAGCCATCGCTGAGCCCGCGCTTGGTCACCACGGCCACCCGGTGGGTGGTGGAAAGGTTGAGCGCAGCGGTCAGGCCAGCCAGACCGCTGCCAATGATGAGAACGTCGAATTCGAGGTGGGTGGTCATGCCGGGGTAGGGTTCGGTTGGCTGGGCAACGGCGGGGCGTTCAGGCCAGCGCGGCGGTGGGTGGGGATAGCGGTTGGCCTGGGCGCGGGGCTTCAGCGCGGGGTGTAGGCCAGCCTCACATAAATTGGGGCAAAGGCTTCCGCCTGGGTCAGCTCAATCAGGGTTTCCTTGGCCAGTTCCAGCATGGCGATGAAGGTCACCACCAGCACAGGCTGGCCTTTTTCGGGGTCAAAAAGCTCGCCAAATTCGACAAATTTTCGGCCTTGCAGATGGCGCAGCACGATGCTCATGTGCTCGCGCACCGAGAGTTCTTCGCGGCTGATCTTGTGGTGTTGCACCAGCTTGGCGCGCTTCAAAATGTCGCGCCAGGCGCTTTGCAGGTCGATGGGTGTGACGTCTGGAAAACGCGGCACCAGCGCCTGCTCCACATACACCTGCGCACGCAGAAAGTCGCGTCCGTATTGGGGCTGGTCGGCCAGGCGCTGGGCGGCCAGTTTCATTTGCTCGTATTCGAGCAGGCGGCGCACCAGCTCGGCGCGCGGGTCTTCGGCTTCTTCGCCCTCGGCCACCTTTTTGGGCGGCAGCAACATGCGCGACTTGATCTCGATCAGCATCGCCGCCATGAGCAGGTATTCGGCAGCCAGCTCCAGGTTGCTGGCGCGGATCTCGTCCACATACGCCAGATATTGCCGCGTCACCGCCGCCATCGGGATGTCGAGGATGTTGAAGTTCTGCTTGCGGATCAGGTAGAGCAGCAAGTCCAGCGGGCCTTCAAAGGCTTCCAGGAAAACCTGCAGTGCGTCGGGCGGGATGTAGAGGTCCCGCGGCATGGCGAACAGGGGCTCGCCATACAGCCTGGCCAGGGCGACGTGGTCCACCACCTTGGGCAGCACGTCGTCCAACCCCGCGGGGGCGGCGTTGAGCGTGGGGGCCTCTGGGCTCATGGGCGGTGCGCGAGGCAGCCGGCTCAGGTGGGGTCAGAACCCGTCTGGTACACGTAGGGCTGCTGTGCCACGGTGGCCGTTTCTGCATCGGCCTGAAAGCTGCGGTCGATCTGCTTGTCCCACAGCAGGGCACGGCCCTGGCGCTGTTCCTGTTCCAGGGTGGGGCGGTCGGCCTTGAGCTGGGCAATGAAGTTGGTCGTGTCGGAGGCGTAGTGCGGGCGGGCGAAGAAGGACATGGTCGGCGCTCAGATGTAGGAGGCCCATTTTAGCGACCCATCGGAGTTTCCCGGATGTGTCTCGGTTTGGGGGCGCTGGCGACCGCAGCGCGAGGTCTTCAAAGCGCTTCAACGGCGCGGCTGTGCCAGTTCAAAAGGGTCTTGCGAACGGTCATCAGCGGAGCCAAGTCGGCAAATTCTTTGCGCACCACATCGGCGGCGAAGTCGGCCATGAAGTTGGACTTGAGCAGGGCGCGCGCTCGGTCCACTCCGATGTCTTCATAGGGTACGGATGACAGGACCAGAAAACCGTCGTCCGGGATGCGGCCCGCCCGCATGTTGGCCCGGATGATGCCGGCCGCCTTGCGGATCGGGTCGGCCAGGTCTGGGCTGTAGGGGCCGATGATGAGGGCCAGGTTGGGCAGGTGCAACCAGTCGAACCCGCGCCCGACGCAGATCATCCACTCCCGGTGCTCAATATCGAGGGTGCGGGTCAGCTGGCGGATGGCCGCAATGTGCTTCAGGTTGCCCACCAGCAGGGGCAGCAGGTCGGCGCGGATCTGGGTCGGCATGTCGGGCAGCAGTTGTAGCAGGCGCGCAGGCAGGGTTTCCAGGTCGGCTTCACCCAGGTCGGCCATGTTCAGGGTCTGGCCGTGGGCACCGTGTACCACGATCGCGTCTTCGTCCGTCTCGAAGCCGCAGACCAACGGATAGACCGTGCCATGTGTGGCGCCGAACAACACGGAAACCTCGCGCTGGATCTCAAGCGTGTGGGCACGGGCGTCGTCGGTGCGGTAGTGAAAGCCGGCGCAGCCCCGGCGCTCGTCGCCTTGGGAATAGTGGTAAGTGATCATCATCAGCGCCTGCCGGCCGCTGCGCACGACCTTGTCCATGGTGGCGGTGAGTGTTTCACCCAGGTGGGGCCAGCCGAGGTTGAAAATGCCGCCGAGGTTGCGAAACGGCTGGATGATGCCCTTGGGGGTCTGGGTGGCGATGGGGATGTTGATGCGCCCGTCCATGCACTTCATCACCAAGATGGCGGTGGGGTGGCGGGCCAGGTGGCGCTGGCGCGCCAGCCAGGCTTCGGGGCTGGCGTAGTCTTGCGCGTGCCGCTGGGCCAGGGCAAACAGCCAGTCGATGCGCTCGGCAATCGGGCTGTGCAGCGGGGCCGGGCTGTTTTGCATGGCGGCTCCCCGGGGCTTACTGGAAAGTGTGCAATTGGGCCGAGAAGCCAGAGCGCTCCATCAGCGAACGCGGTTGCGCATTGAGCCCCACGATGCCCATGTGCCCGCCGCGTTTGTGCACCGCCTTGTGCAGTTGTTCCAGCGCGTCCAGCCCGGTGGTGTCGAGCGATATCAGCTGGGTGGCGTCCAGCATCACGTTGACCGGTGTGGGTGAGGCCTCGACCTCGGCCACGATCGGGTCGATCTTGGCCACGGCACCGAAAAACAACGAGCCGTAGAGCCGAAAAGTGATTTGCTGCTCGTTGCGTGATATGGGCTCAGCACGGAATATGTCGCTCTGACGGCGCACAAACAGCACCACGGCCAGCACCAGGCCCAGCTCCACCGCCACCGTCAGGTCAAACACGATGGTGACCAAAAAGGTGGACACCATCATGATCCGGTAGTGGTTGCTGAACTGCTTGAGGCGGCCAAACTCGCGCCATTCCCCCATGTTCCAAGCCACAAACATCAGCACACCGGCTAGCACCGCCAGCGGTATGTGCGCCGCCAGCGGCGCGGCCAGCAACACCACAGCCGCCAGCGTGAGCGCGTGCACCATGCCCGCCACCGGCGACACCGCGCCCGAGCGGATGTTGGTCACTGTGCGGGCAATGGTGCCGGTAGCGGGCATGCCGCCAAAGAAGGGCACCACCGTGTTGGCAATGCCTTGGGCCATCAGCTCCTGGTTGGGGTCGTGTTTGGGCGCGTCGCCCAACTGGTCGGCCACGCGGGCGCACAGCAGCGACTCAATGGCCCCCAGCAGCGCAATGGTGAGCGTGGGCGTGACCAGCATCTTCACCGTTTCCCAAGAAAAATCGGGCAACTCAAACGCCGGTGCGCCCTGCGGAATGCCGCCAAAGCGCGAGCCAATGGTGTCCACCGGCAGGCTGAACAGCCAGGCCCCCAGCGATAGCGAGATCAGCGCCACCACCGGCGCAGGCAGGCGCGAGGTGGCCCGCAGCGCGCTCACGGTTTCTATTTTGTCGAGCTGGCGGCGAAACTGCGAGTCCACCGCCCACAGGCGCGGCCACACAAACAGCCCCGCCACACACACCGCACCCAGGCCAAACGCATACAGGTTGAAGCTCCCAAGGTGCCCGGCAATGGTGCTGATCTGGCTGAAAAAGTCGGCTGGCATTTTGGCAATGTCCAGCCCCAGCAGGTCGCGCACCTGCGACAAGCCAATCAGCACCGCAATGCCGTTGGTGAAGCCGATCACCACACTCACCGGCACATAGCGCACCAGCGTGCCCAGGCGGAACAGGCCGAGCAAAAACAGCAGCACGCCCGCGCTGGCGGTAGAGATCAGCAAGTTGGCCACGCCGTAGCGCTCGACGATGCCGTAAACGATGACGATGAATGCCCCGGCCGGACCGCCAATTTGCACCGAGGTGCCGCCCAGCGCCGAAATAATGAAACCCGCGATGATCGCGGTCCACAAACCAGCCTCGGGTTTGAGGCCGCTGGCAATGGCAAAAGCCATGGCCAGCGGCAGCGCCACAATGCCCACCGTGGCACCGGCCCCCATGTCTTTGGCCAGTTTTTCGCTGTTGTAGCCTTTAAGGTCGTTCAGCAAGCGGGGTCGAAACGGCGCCAGGGGGGGCAGGTTTTTCAGCATGGTGAAATGTTACCGTTTGCGACGGTTCGCAGAACTTACAGGAAGATGACGTCGAACTGAGGGTTTACACTGACTTTTTGGCATTTTTGGGGGGAAGTCCTATGAACACGACCTGGCGCAACCTGCCCCGGTGGTTGCTGGCGGGCCTGCTGGCCCTGTTGCTGGCGGCCTGCGATCCGCAAAACATCAGCGAGCTGGAAGAGGGCATGTCCACCGAAGCCGATGTGCGCGAGCGCTTCGGCGTGCCCGAAGCGGTGTGGGACGGCCCGGACGGCGCCCAGGTGTACGAATACAACCGCCAGCCCGCGGGCCACACCAACTACATGATCACCATTGGCCCCGACGGCAAGATGACCGCGCTGCGCCAAGTGCTCAACCCCCGCACCTTTGCCCAGGTGCAGCCCGGCATGATGATGGAAGATGTGCGCCGCATGTTGGGCAAGCCCATGAAGATCACGCCGTATGCGCTCAAGCGCGAAACGCACTACGACTGGCGATTCATGGACGGCGCCACCGAGTCCAAGATATTCACCGTGGTGTTTGACCCCGAGATGCGCGTGGTGTCCACCCTGACGGTGCGCGACCCGGAAGAAGACCGCAACCGGTGAGCGCGGGTCATGCTCCGCGCAGTCGCTGCCAGTCGTCGAGCGCGGGGCGCAGCACCAACAACAGCAGCAGCGCCGCCAGCGGCACGGTGCTGATGTAGCCCGCGTATTTGAAGCCCAGCGCACCGGCCAGCCCGCCCAGAAAGAAGCAGACGATGAGCTGGCCGTGCACGCGCAGGCGCTGGCGGTTGGCGCGCACCGGCTGGTGGCCCGGGTGGCGGTTCACGTAGAGCAGCTTGCCCAGCTCAATGCCGCAGTCGGTCAGCAGGCCGGTGATGTGGGTGGTGCGGATGACGGCGCGCGAGATCTTGGTGATCACGGCGTTTTGCAGCCCCATGATGAAACACAGCAGCACCACGGTGAGCGGCAGAAACACGGTGGTGAGCAGGCTGATGGCGGCCCCAAACAGACCGAACACCAACAGCAACGAGGCTTCGAGCATGAGCGGCAGGCCGTAGGCGCTGCGCAGTTCGCGGCGCAGGCCCCAGTTGACCAGCCAGGCGGTGGTCATGGCGCCCAGCAAAAAAGCCAGCACGGCGCCCACCCCGGCGCCGGCCAGCACGAGCTGGCCCAGCACCAGGTTGTCGGCCACAGACGACAGGATGCCCGTCATGTGCGAGGTGTACTGGCCCACTGCCAGGAACCCCCCCGCGTTGGCCGCACCGGCCACAAAGGCCAGCACCGAGCCGAGCTTCAAGTCGGCCTGCGGCGTGCGCTGCAGGCTGGTGAAGCCGCGGATGGGTTCAAACATGCACGGCGGTCAGTGGATGCGCATGCCTGGCACGGCGCCCGGCCAGGGGTTCAGGATGTGGATGCCGGGCTGGGCCTTTTCGTCGGCGTGGCTGGCGGCGAGCACCATGCCTTCGCTCAGGCCAAATTTCATTTTGCGCGGTGCCAGGTTGGCCACCACCACGGTGAGCTGGCCCACCAGGTCTTCGGGCTTGTACATGCTGGCGATGCCGCTGAAGACGTTGCGGGTCTTGCCTTCGCCCACGTCGAGCGTGAGGCGCAGCAGCTTGGTCGACCCTTCCACCGCTTCGCAGTTGACGATCTGTGCGATGCGCAGGTCGATTTTGGCGAAGTCGTCGATGGAGATGGTCGGTGCGATGGCTTCGCCGCCTGGGATCACCTGGGGTTCTTCGGACGCTGGCGGCGGCTCAAACAGGGCGTCGAGTTGCTTCACATCCACGCGCTGCATCAGGTGTTGGTAGGCGCCGATGCGGTGGCCGACGCCCAGCAGGCGGCCGGCGTCGGCAAATGTGAGGGGCGCAATGTTCAGAAACGCCTCCACGTTGGCGGCCAGCGCAGGCAGCACAGGCTTCAAGTAGAGCGAGATCAACCGGAAAGCTTCGATACAGGTGGTGCACACGTCTTGCAGCCGGCCTTCCATGCCTTCTTGCTTGGCCAGCTCCCAGGGTTTGTTCTGGTCCACGTAGGCGTTCACGCGGTCGGCCAGCAGCATGATTTCGCGCAGCGCTTTGCCGTATTCGCGTTCGGCATACAGCTCGCCCACATGGGGCGCCAGGGTTTGCAGGTGGTCCAGCAGGGCGTCGCCATCAGCCGACACGGTGCCCAGCTGCCCGTCAAAGCGCTTGCTGATGAAGCCGGCCGCGCGCGACGCGATGTTGATGTATTTGCCCACCAGATCGCTGTTGACCCGGGCCATAAAGTCTTCGGGGTTGAAGTCAACGTCTTCGTTCTTGCCGCTGAGCTTGGCCGCCAGGTAATAGCGCAGCCACTCCGGGTTCATGCCGAGTTCCAGGTATTTCAGCGGGTTCAGGCCGGTGCCCCGGCTCTTGCTCATCTTCTCGCCGTTGTTGATGGTGAGGAAGCCGTGCACGAACACCGCGTTGGGCACCTTGCGGCCGCTGAACTTCAGCATGGCGGGCCAGAACAGGGTGTGGAAGGTGATGATGTCTTTGCCGATGAAGTGGAACTGCTCGGTGGTCGGGTCGGCCATGAAGGCGTCGTAATCGCGCCCGGTTTTGGCAAAGTAGTTTTTCAGCGAAGCCAGGTAGCCAATGGGTGCGTCCAGCCACACATAAAAATATTTGCCCGGTGCGTCCGGAATTTCGATGCCGAAATACGGCGCGTCGCGGCTGATGTCCCAGTCACCCATCTTGGGTTTGCCGTCCGGGCCGGGTTCGATCCATTCGGCAATTTTGTTCAGCACCTCGGGCTGCACCGCGCCGCTTTGCGTCCACTGGTCCAGAAAGGCCAGGCAGCGGGGATCGGACAGCTTGAAGAAAAAGTGCTCGGACGTTTTCAGCACCGGCACAGCGCCTGAGAGCGCCGAGTACGGGTTGTGCAACTCGGTGGGAGCGTACACCGCGCCACACACCTCGCAGTTGTCGCCGTATTGGTCTTTGGCACCGCATTTTGGGCAACCGCCTTTGATGAAGCGGTCGGGCAGAAACATGTTTTTCTCGGGGTCGAAAAACTGCTCAATGGTGCGCGTTTCGATCAGGTCGTTGGCTTTGAGCGCGCGGTAGATGTCTTGTGCGAGCTGGTGGTTTTCCGGCCCGTCGGTGCTGTGCCAGTTGTCAAAGCCGATGTGAAAACCGTCCAGGTAGGGTTTGCGGCCCGATGCGATGTCGGCCACGAACTGCTGTGGCGTTTTGCCGGCCTTTTCGGCCGCGATCATGATCGGCGCGCCGTGCGCGTCGTCGGCACACACAAAATGCACTTCATGGCCCTGCATGCGCTGGAAACGCACCCAGATGTCGGCCTGGATGTATTCCATGATGTGGCCGATGTGGAAATGGCCGTTGGCGTAGGGCAGGGCGGTGGTGACGAACAGGCGTCTCTGGCTCATGGCGGGGGCTTTCTATCAGGGTAACCCGTGATTTTAGGCCGCATGGGCGTACCGGGCTTGGCAAGCTGCGTGCCCCAGAGCGCCAAGTGGCTTTGGGGGGGAAGCCCTCATGGTGTTTGTGTGTATCGGGCGGGGTCGGGCGGGCGGGTAGACTTCGCGCCACCTCTTTCAGCACCAAAAAACCGTTCCCCACAGGAGATTTCCCACAATGGCCGTTGACCAACAAGCGCTGCTGGCTGCACTGCAGGCTGTGACTGACCCCAATACCGGCAAAGATTTCGTGTCCACCAAGGCCGTGAAAAATCTGCAGTCCCAGGACGGCGATGTGTCGTTCGATGTGGAACTGGGCTACCCCGCCAAGAGCCAGATGCCGTCGCTGCGCAAGGCGCTGATTGCGGCGGCCAAGGGCGTTGCTGGCGTGGAAAACGTGTCGGTCAACCTGAGCATGAAGATCACCGCCCACGCCGTACAGCGCGGTGTGCAGCTGCTGCCGCAGGTGAAAAACATCATTGCCGTGGCCTCGGGCAAGGGCGGCGTGGGCAAAAGCACCACCGCCGTCAACCTGGCGCTGGCGCTGGCCGCCGAGGGCGCCAAGGTGGGCATTCTGGATGCCGACATCTACGGACCCAGCCAGCCCATGATGATGGGTGTGGAAGGCCGCCCCGAGAGCGCCGACGGCCAGACCATGGAGCCGCTGGAAAACTACGGCGTGCAGGTCATTTCCATCGGTTTCCTGGTGGACCGCGACGAAGCCATGATCTGGCGCGGCCCCATGGCCACCCAGGCACTGGAGCAGCTGTTGCGCCAGACCAACTGGAAAGACTTGGACTACCTGATCGTGGACATGCCGCCCGGCACCGGCGACATCCAGCTCACCCTGAGCCAGCGCGTGCCGCTCACGGGCGCTGTGATCGTGACCACGCCGCAAGACATTGCCCTGCTGGACGCGCGCAAGGGCATCAAGATGTTTGAAAAGGTGGGCGTGCCCATTCTGGGCATCGTGGAAAACATGGCGGTGTACTGCTGCCCCAACTGCGGCCACACCGAGCACATCTTTGGCGCCGACGGCGGCAAGAACATGGCCGCCGAATACGGCATGGACTACTTGGGCGCGCTGCCGCTGAACATGCAGATTCGCGTGCAGGCCGACAGTGGCATGCCGACTGTGGTGGCCGACCCGGACGGTGAAATCTCCAGCATCTACAAAGCCGTGGCGCGCCAGGTGGCGATCAAGATCGCTGCCCGCGCCAAAGACTTCTCCAGCAAGTTCCCGAGCATCAAGATTTCGAAAGAGACCTGAGCGGGGTTAACCCTTGCAACTTGGGGCCGCTCGAAGCGGCCCTTTTCTTTGGCTCCACAGAGCGTTCCTCAGAAACCCGTGTCCATGCCCCTGCCTCTGTCGCCCCGCACCCGCCGCGTCGTTCAGGCTGTCCTGTACGAGACCTTTGCCATCGCCTGCGTCGCGCCCATGCTGGTGTGGGTGTTTGGGCAGTCACCGCTGTCTTCGTTGGGGCTGTCGGTCACCATGTCCAGCATCGCGCTGGCTTGGAACTACACCTTCAATTTCTTCTTTGAGCGCTGGGAAGCGCGGCAAACCGTCAAAGGCCGGTCGTGGCAGCGCCGGGCCGCGCACGGGCTGGGTTTTGAAGGCGGGCTGGCGCTGATCTTGGTGCCCGTCATGGCCGGCTGGCTCGGCATCACCTGGTGGCAGGCCTTTGTGGCCGACCTGGGTATTTTGGTGTTTTTTCTGGTCTACACGGTGGTGTTCACCTGGGTGTTTGACCGGGCGTTCGGGCTCCCGCAATCGGCGCAGGAGCCCGCGCGCTGAATTGGCCTTTCAGCGCTCGAACATCCGCTGCGTTTCCATGTCGCGCAGCTTGAAGCGCTGGATCTTGCCGGTGGCGGTTTTGGGCAGCTCGTCCATGAACTCGATGAAGCGCGGGTATTTGTAGGGCGCGAGCTTTTCTTTCACGAAGGCTTGCAGCTCGGCTTCGGTCGCTTGGGCGCCGGCTTTCAGAACGACGTAGGCCTTGGTCTTGGTCAGGCCTTCATCGTCGTTCTTGCCGATCACGGCGGCTTCCAGCACCGCCGGGTGCTGCACCAGTGTGGCCTCTACCTCGAACGGGCTCACGTAAATGCCGCTCACCTTGAGCATGTCGTCGTTGCGCCCGGCGTAGGTGTAGTAGCCGTCGGGGTCGCGGGTGTATTTGTCGCCGCTCTTGGTCCAGTTGCCCTGGAAGGTGTCGCGCGACTTGGCCCGGTTGTTCCAGTACATCAGCGCGGCGCTGGGCCCCTGGATGTAGAGGTCGCCAATCTGGTTGTGCCCGGTGATCACGCTGCCGTCTTCGTTGCGCAGTTGCACCTCGTAGCCGGGCACGGCCTTGCCGGTGGTGCCGTAGCGCACGTCGCCCGGGCGGTTGGACAAGAAGATGTGCAGCATCTCGGTGGAGCCAATGCCGTCGATGATCTCCACGCCGAATTGCGCCGTCCAGCGTTCGCCAATGTCGCGCGGCAGCGCTTCGCCGGCCGACGAGCACAGGCGCAGCGCCACCCGGTTTCTGGCGGGCAGGTCGGGCGAAGCCAGCATGCCGCCGTAGCCGGTGGGCGCGCCGAAAAACACCGTGGGCTGGTGGTCCACCATCCTTTTGAACGTGGCTTGTGGCGTGGGTCGCTCGGCCATCAGCACCACGCTGGCGCCCACGCTCAGCGGGAAACTCAGGCCGTTGCCCAGGCCATAGGCGAAAAACAGCTTGGCCGCTGAAAACACCGTGTCGCTTTCCTGCAGCCCCAGCGCCGCCTTGCCGTACAGCTCTGCTGTCCAGTAGAGGTTGGCCTGGGTGTGCACCGTGCCTTTGGGGCTGCCTGTGGAGCCCGACGAATACAGCCAGAACGCTGGTTCGTCGCCGTGCGTGTCGGCTGCGTGGTCCGGGGCATGTGCGGCGGTGAGTGCCGCGAAGTCGTGCGCGCCCGCAGGCAGCGCGTCGCTGGCACGCGAGACGACCAGGTGCTTCACCGCGTGGCCGCCGCTTTCCAGCGCTGTTTGCAGCGTGGGCAGCAGCGCGGCCGAGACGAAAGCCGCTTGGGCCCGGCTGTCGGCCAGCATGTAGGCGTAGTCTTTGGCGGTCAGCAGGGTGTTCACGGCCACTGGCACCACACCCGCGTGCAGCGCACCCAAAAAGGCCACCACCCAGTCGCTGCTGTCGTGCATGAGCAGCAACACGCGCTCTTCGCGCTGCAGGCCCAGCGCCTGCAGCGCGGCAGAAAAGCGCTGCACCTGGTCAGCGAGCTGGCCGTAGGTGAGCGAGCCTGCGTCGTCGATCAACGCGGTTTTACCAGCCCGACCGGCATTCAGTGCGATCAGGTGGCGCGCAAAGTTGAAGCGCTCGGGCGGGGCGGTGGTTTCGGTGGGGTTCATGGTTTGTCTCCTGTTTTTTCTGGGTCGGGCTGGCGTCTTCGGGGCCGTCCGGTGAGTAGGGCCGAAGCCCAGGATGCGGTGGAACCGGCTGAGCCGGGCCACTCGCATCGCCCCCTGGGGGGTGACGCCGCAGGCGGCGCGGGGGGTGTTCCGTCCTTTGCGGCGCGGGGGGTCAATACTTCAGCGTTGTGCCCGACACCGCTAGCGCGTCCAGCGCAGCGCTGCTCGCCTGCACCGCGCTGCGGCGGTGGTAGAAACCCAGCGCCCGCATGCCACCCAGCTCTTCGCCGCCACCGGCGCGGCCCGGGCCGCCGTGCAGGCTCATGGGCATCACGTTGCCATGGCCGGTCTGGCTGGCGGCCACGTCCGGGCTGATCATGTGCACGCGGCCATGGCTGTCGGCCAGGGCCAGCGCGGCACGGGCCATGAAGGTGGGGTCGGTGCTGTACACCGAGGCCACCAGCGAACCTTCGCCCCGGCGAATGAGCGCGTAGGCCTGTGCCTCGTCGTCGTAGGCCATCAGCGTGGCCACAGGGCCAAACACCTCCACCTCGTGCAACACCTTGGCTTGCGCCGGTTGGCGGTGGCCCAGCAACACCGGCGCCACGCAGGCCGCCACGGTAGGGTCGGCGTCGACCAGCGTCGCCGAGCGGCCGTCGAACAGCGTTTCGGCTTCCGTCTGCAGGTGGGCAATGCCGGCGGTCACGCTGTCAAACTGCTCGCGGCTCACCAGCGAGCCCATGCGCGCGGCCTCATTGCGTGGGTTGCCCACGGTGGTTTTGGCCAGCTTGGTGCCAATGGCTTGAGCGGCGGCATCAAACACCGCGCGTGGCACCAAAATGCGGCGAATGGCGGTGCATTTCTGGCCGCTCTTGCCGGTCATCTCGCGTGCCACTTCGGCCACCAGCAGATTGAAAGCTTCGCTGCCTTCGGTGGCGGCGGGGTCGAGCAGGGCGCTGTTCAGGCTGTCGGCTTCGATGTTGCAGCGCACCGAACGTTCGGCCACCGCGGGGTGGCTGCGGATGATGCGCGCCGTCTCGGCCGAGCCGGTGAAGCTGACCACGTCAAACGGTTGCAGCTGGTCCATGAGCCCGGCCGACGAACCGCAGATGACCGACAACGCGCCTGCCGGCAAAATGCCGGCGTCCACCACGTCTTGCACCATGCGCTGGGTCAGCCAGGCGGTGGCGGTGGCGGGTTTCACGATCACCGGCACGCCCGAGAGCAGGGCCGGTGCCGCCTTTTCCCACAAGCCCCAGCTGGGGAAGTTGAACGCGTTGATGAACAGCGCCACACCGCGCGTGGGGTTCAGCACGTGCTGGGTCTGGAACACCGGGTCTTTGCCCATGCGGATGCGCTCGCCGTCGAGCAGGCAGGTGGCGTCGCCCAGGGCCTCGCCTTGTTTGGCGTAGTAGCCCAGGGTGAAAATGCCGCCGTCGATGTCCACCGCAGAGTCTTTGGTCACGGTGCCGCAATTGGCTGTGGCGATCTCGTAATAGGCATCGCGGTTGGCTTGCAGCACTTTCACGATCTCGCTCAGCAAACCGGCACGCTGTTTGTAAGTGAGCGCTCGCAAGGCGTCGCCGCCCTGCTCGCGGGCGAAGGCGAAGCCTTCGGCCAGGTCCAGGCCCGTGTTGCTCACGCGCACCAGGCTGGTGCCCAGCACCGGATCGAGCAAGGTGGTGCCGTTGCCGGCACCGGTTTGCCAGCGGCCAGCGAGAAAGTTGGGTAGCAGGGGCAGAGTGGTCATGGAATTTTGCTGGGTAGGTGGAACGAAAAGGACTGTTCGGTTGTCGGGATTGACGCTATAAATGCATTATCTTGCGTCTGTCGAAGCATGCATTAAAGTGCATGTTTTGCAAACTGGCAAGTCTACCTAGGGTTTTCCCTGAATTGAAGAGCAAATCTATGAACCAATTGGCCACCGCAGAAGCCCCGGCCGTGGACCCGGCACCCGGCACCGCCGCCACCCCCGATGAAGCCCAGCGCCACCCGTTTCTGGTGGCATTGGGTGAGCGGGTGCGCACCCTGCGCTCGCGCCGGGGCATGACGCGCAAGGCCGTGGCCGTGGCGGCCGACGTGTCCGAACGCCACCTGGCCAACCTTGAATACGGCACCGGCAACGCGTCGGTGCTGGTGCTGCTGCAGGTGGCGCAGGCGCTGCACTGCTCGCTCACCGAGCTGCTGGGCGACGTGACCACCAGCTCGCCCGAATGGCTGCTGATACGCGAACTGCTGGAACACCGCAACGAGGCCGACCTGCGCCGTGCACGCGTGGCCATTGGCAGCCTGTTGGGCGGTGGTGCGGCCGAAGGTGGCGACACCGGCCGCAGCGCACGCATTGCCCTCATAGGCTTGCGCGGTGCGGGCAAGTCCACGCTGGGCCAGCGCCTCGCTGACGATCTGGGCTACGCCTTCATTGAGCTGAGCCGCGAAATCGAAAAATTTGCCGGCTGCAGCATCAACGAAATCCACGCGCTTTACGGTACCCCGGCCTACCGCCGCTACGAGCGCCGCGCTCTGGAAGAGGCCATACAAATCTACCCGGAAGTGGTGATTGCCACGCCCGGTGGCCTGGTGTCGGACGCGGCCAATTTCAACCTGCTGCTTTCGCACTGCACCACGATCTGGCTGCAGGCCGATCCGGCCGACCACATGGGCCGCGTGGCGGCCCAAGGCGACATGCGCCCCATGGCCGCGAGCCGCGAAGCCATGGAAGATTTGAAGCGCATTCTGGCGGGCCGTTCGGCCTTCTATTCCAAGGCCGACCTGCACTTCAATACCAGCGCCTACACCGTGGACGACGCCTTTGCCGCCCTGCGCCAGCAGGTACGCGAGGTGTTGGGTGTTTCATGGCATGCATAAAAGTGCATTGACGTTTTTGAAAAGATGCAATATTATTCACATCAACGGGTTCTGACAGGCGTTTGAGTGCAGGTCGGGCCCGCTGTAACACCCGTGCCCACGGGTGTCCCCCAGCCGAACACCCGCCCGAGGAGACAAAGATGACCGCAAGCACCACCGTCGATTACCGCACCGAACCCAGCCAGTACCGCCACTGGAAGCTCTCATTCAGTGGCGAGGTGGCGACGCTGGCCATCGACATTGACGAAGACGGCGGTATCCGTCCCGGCTACAAGCTCAAACTCAACAGCTACGACCTCGGTGTGGACATTGAGCTGCACGACGCGTTGAACCGCGTGCGCTTCGAGCACCCCGAGGTGCGCACCGTGGTCGTCACCAGTGGCAAAGACCGCGTGTTCTGCTCTGGCGCCAACATCTTCATGCTGGGTGTGTCCAGCCACGGCTGGAAAGTGAACTTCTGCAAGTTCACCAACGAAACCCGCAACGGCATCGAAGACACCAGCAAACACAGTGGCCTCAAGTTCCTGGCCGCGCTGAACGGCGCCTGCGCCGGCGGCGGCTACGAGCTGGCCCTGGCTTGCGACGAAATCTTGCTGGTGGACGACCGCTCCAGCGCGGTGAGCCTGCCCGAAGTGCCGCTGCTGGGTGTGCTGCCCGGCACTGGCGGTCTGACCCGCGTGACCGACAAGCGCCATGTGCGCCACGACCTGGCCGACATTTTCTGCACCACCAGCGAAGGCGTGCGCGGCCAGAAGGCTGTGGACTGGCGCCTGGTGGACGCTGTGGCCAAGCCCCAGCAGTTCGCCGCCGCTGTGAGCGAGCGCGCCGCCAAGCTGTCCGCCCAGAGCGACCGCCCGGCCGGTGCCAAGGGCGTGAGCCTGCCCCGCGTGGAGCGCACCGACAGCGCCGACGGCATTGCCTACACCTATGTGAATGTGGCTATTGACCGCGCCAAGCGCCACGCCACCCTCACCCTCAAAGCCCCGAGCGGTGCACAGCCCACCGACCTGGCCGGCATCGAAGCCGCCGGCGCCGCCTGGTACCCGCTGCACATGGCCCGCGAGCTGGACGACGCCATCCTCAACCTGCGCACCAACGAGCTCGACATCGGCACCTGGATTCTGAAGACCGAAGGCGACGCCGCCGCGGTGCTGGCCAACGATGCCTTGATGCTGGCGCACAAAGACCACTGGTTCGTGCGCGAAACCATCGGCGCACTGCGCCGCACCTTCGCCCGCCTCGATGTGTCTTCGCGCAGCCTGTTTGCGCTGATCGAAGAAGGCTCCTGCTTCGCCGGCACGCTGGCCGAGCTGGCCTTCTGCGCCGACCGCGCCTACATGCTGGCCCTGCCCGACGACGCCGACAAAGCGCCCAAGCTGCAACTGTCCGAGTTCAACTTCGGCTTCCTGCCCATGGTGAACGACCAGTCGCGCCTGCAGCGCCGTTTTTACGAAGAGGCCGGCCCGATGGAAGCCGCGCGCGGCGCCATTGGCAAGGCGCTGGACGCCGACGCCGCACTGGCCCTGGGCTTGGTCACGGCTGCGCCCGATGACATCGACTGGGCCGACGAAGTGCGCATGGCACTGGAAGAGCGTGCGTCCATGTCGCCCGACGCCCTGACCGGCCTGGAAGCGAACCTGCGTTTTGCGCAGAAAGAAAACATGGCCACCCGCGTGTTTGGCCGCCTCACCGCTTGGCAAAACTGGATTTTCCAGCGCCCCAACGCTGTGGGCGACAAGGGCGCGCTGAAGGTGTATGGCAAAGGCGACAAGGCCGTCTTTGACATGAACCGCGTCTGATCCGATTCATTGAGTGTGTTGTGCGGTGGGTTTCCCGGTGGAGCCAGCCGCAACCAAAGAGCAGTCCACCGAACGAGAAAACCGCAGGAGCAACAACATGTCCACCATCGACTACAGCGACAAGATCCCGAACAACGTCAATCTGAGCGAAGACCGCACGCTGCAGCGCGCGCTGGAGCAATGGCAGCCGAACTACCTGAAGTGGTGGGACGACATGGGCCCCGATGGCTCGCAGAACTTCGACGTCTACCTGCGCACCGCCGTGAGCGTGGACCCTCAGGGCTGGGCGCAGTTCGGCCATGTGAAGATGCCCGACTACCGCTGGGGCATCTTCCTGAACCCGGCCGAGCAGGACCGCAAGATCCACTTCGGCGACCACAAGGGCGAAGCCGCCTGGCAAGACGTGCCTGGCGAATACCGCGCCAACCTGCGCCGCATCATCGTCACCCAGGGCGACACCGAGCCCGCATCGGTCGAGCAGCAGCGCCACCTGGGCCTGACCGCCCCCAGCCAGTACGACCTGCGCAACCTGTTCCAGGTGAACGTGGAAGAAGGCCGCCACCTGTGGGCCATGGTCTACCTGCTGCACAAATACTTCGGCAAGGACGGCCGTGAAGAAGGCGAAGCCCTGCTGGAGCGCAACAGCGGCAACGCCGACAACCCGCGCATCCTGGAAGCCTTCAACGAAGAGACGCCCGACTGGCTGAGCTTCTTTATGTTCACCTACTTCACCGACCGCGACGGCAAGTTCCAGCTGTGCGCCCTGGCCGAGTCGAGCTTCGACCCGCTGGCCCGCACCACCAAGTTCATGCTGACCGAAGAAGCGCACCACATGTTCGTGGGCGAGTCGGGTGTGAGCCGCGTGATCAACCGCACCTGCCAGGTGATGAACGAGATGAAGACCGACGACCCGGCCAAGCTGCGCGCCGCCGGTGTGATCGACCTGCCCACCATCCAGCGCTACCTGAACTTCCACTTCTCGGTGACCATCGACCTGTTTGGCGCTGACGAGTCGAGCAATGCCGCCACCTTCTACAGCACCGGCCTGAAGGGCCGTTACGAAGAAGGCAAGCGCACCGACGACCACGTGCTCAAGGGCCAGTTCTACAAGGTGCTGAACGTGCAGAACGGCCAGCTGGTGGAAAAAGAAGTGCCGATGCTCAACGCGCTGAACGAAGTGCTGCGCGACGACTACATCAAGGACAGCGTTGGCGGCGTGGAGCGCTGGAACAAGGTGATCGAGAAGGCGGGCATTCCGTTCCGCCTGACCGTGCCGCACAAGGCTTTCCACCGCAATATTGGCATGCTCAAGGGCGTGAAGGTAGCACCGGATGGCCGCGTGATTTCCGAGTCCGAATGGAATGCCAACCGCGACAACTGGTTGCCGAGCGAAGGCGATCGCGCCTTTGTGGCCAGCCTGATGGGCCGTGTGGTCGATCCCGGCAAGTTCGCCAACTGGATCGCACCTCCGGTGATGGGCATCAACCGCCAGCCGGTGGACTTTGAATACGTCCGGTTCGCTTGAACTGTTGACCCCCCCGCGCCGCGCCTAAGGGCGCGTCACCCCCCAGGGGGCGATGCCTGCGGCCTGGCAAAGCCAGTTCCGCGGCATCCCGGGCGGCTCCTCGCGCCCCGGAAACACCGGGGCGTTCTTTTTTACTGATGAGCTTGGGTTGGGGTGAATGGCGCAGTGAGGTAAGGAGGAGCCGGCCGCAGGCCGGCGGGGGACACGAACGGAGCCAGTCGCCCCGGCCCACGCGTTGCCAGGCCGAAGCTACAAGAGACACGAACGCAGTTGTTTGCCCCAGCCCAAGCACTTCCCCAACGAAGTCACGACAATCCAGACGACAGAGCATCCTTTCGAGACGCCGGAGACCACACATGAACGCCCCCATGGAAGCCGCTGTGATCAAGCAGCACCTGATCGACCCTGAAATCTGCATCCGCTGCAACACCTGCGAAGCCATCTGCCCAGTGGGCGCGATCACGCACGATTCGCGCAACTACGTGGTGGACGCTGAAAAGTGCAATTGGTGCAACGACTGCATCTCGCCGTGCCCCACGGGTTCGATCGACAACTACCGCACCATGCCGCGCATCAAGGTTTATTCGTTGGCCGAGCAGCTCACCTGGGACGAGCTGCCGGTTGAGCTGTCTGCCGAAGAGCGCAAAGCACTGGCCGGTGACGATGCCGCCGGCGAGCCTGTGCCAGAAGCCGAGACCGAAGCCGAGACCGAAGCCGCCGTGGTGGCCGACCCCACGGGCCAGACCGCGTTCAATTCCGCTGCATTTGGCGCCACCGTGCCTCCTTGGAGCGCGGCCCACGCCTACACCAACCTCTACGGCCCCAAGGCCGCCCAAAAAACCGTGACCGCCACCGTGGTGGGCAACGTGCGCGTGACCGAAGTGGGCAAGCAGGCCGGCCACGACTACGACACCCACCACGTCGTGCTCGACTTCGGCAGCATGCCGTTCCCGGTACTTGAAGGCCAGAGCATTGGCATCGTGCCACCCGGCACCGACGCCAACGGCAAACCGCACCACGCACGCCAGTACTCCATCGCCAGCCCCCGCAACGGCGAGCGCCCGGGCTATAACAACCTGTCGCTCACCATCAAGCGCGTGCTGGAAGACCACCAGGGCCAACCGGTGCGCGGCGTGGCCAGCAACTTCATGTGCGACCTGCAAGTGGGCGACACGGTGCAAGTGATCGGGCCGTTTGGCAGCAGCTTTTTGATGCCCAACCACCCGAAGAGCCATATCGTCATGATCTGCACGGGTACCGGTAGCGCACCCATGCGCGCCATGACCGAATGGCGCCGGCGCCAGCGCGCTTCCGGCAAGTTCGAAGGCGGCAAGCTCATGCTGTTTTTCGGTGCCCGCACCCAGGAAGAACTGCCGTATTTCGGGCCGTTGCAAAACCTGCCCAAAGACTTCATCGACATCCACTTTGCCTTCAGCCGCACCCCCGGCCAACCCAAACGCTACGTGCAAGACGCCATGCGTGAGCGGGCCGCCGACCTGGTGCCGCTGCTGCAAGACCCCAACGCGTACTTCTACGTGTGCGGGCTCAAAAGCATGGAAGAGGGCGTTGTGTTGGCGCTGCGCGACGCAGCGCAAAACGCGGGGCTCAACTGGGACACGCTGGGCGCCGCGCTCAAGCGCGAAGGCCGGCTGCACCTGGAAACCTACTGACAGGTTAAAACCTGGCACGCGGGGGCGTGACCTCCGCGTTACGGCGGGTCTGGCGGGCAAAACCCACCAGACCCGTTCTGCTTGAAGTGCCCCGTTTTTTGTGCTGCTTCATCAGGGTTTCCCCTTTGAAAACACTGCACACCACGGGGAAAGGCCGCATGGCCCGTCCTGCTGTGCCGGGATGGCTTACATTGCGGTCTTTCCTCCATGACCGAAAACCCATGACCCCGACCCAAAACCGCCCTGCCATCGAGGTGGATGTGGTCATGCGCCGCGAGCCCGTGAGCGGCGCTATGAGCCGCTGGCAAGCCTGGCGCTGGGTGCTGGCCGACGTATTGTTGCGCAGTGGCCCCGATGAAACCGCAGCCTTGGCACCCGACGACCTGCACGAGCCGCAGGCCGTCGAACCCATCGACGGCGCCACCCCGGACGGCTGCACGCACTGGTTGTTTCCGCGCTTCCGCGTGGCGCTTTTCCGTGACGACGCCGAAGGCTATTTTCTGAACCTGAACAGCCCGAATCCCTGCTTCTGGGTGGTTTGGCGCCCCGACGAAGCCCAGCTGGTAGACGGCGAGCCCCTGGCTGTGCCGCAAACCGTGACGCTGAGCTACCACGATGCAGGGCGCTGGCTTGACGCCCAGGAGCGCGTTGAACAGGTGGCCGCGCAAGAAGAAGCGGTGGACTGGTTGCGCGCCTTTGTCGACACCACTTACCAGCCCGAGCCCAAACGCCGCAAGCGCCCGGACAGCTTCAAAACCCTGACAGACCGCTTTGGCCAGCCGGTGCGCATCACCACCGAAAAGCGACCCACTGGCCCCCAGACCGGCCCCGCGCCTGCCCGCGCAGGCCAGGGCAACAGAGATGGCCATGGCCGCTGAGGACGACAACTTTTTCTCGCGCTGGTCGCGCCGCAAGGTGCAGGTGCGCACTGGGCAGCCGCTGGCGGTCGAGCCGCCCGCACCCGCGGCATCGGCTGCGCCCGTGCCCGTGCCCTTGGCGGCCGGCGTTTCCGCAAAGAGCGCCCCTACCCAGACCGAGCCAGAACAGACGCCTGCCTCACCCCCAGCCGAGGCGCCCCCTGAGCTCACGCTGGATGACGTGGCCCGGCTCACCCGCGACGCCGACTTCAAGCCCTTCGTGGGCCGTCAGGTGCCCGCCGAGGTGCGCAACGCCGCCATGAAGAAGCTCTTCACCGATCCGCACTACAACGTGATGGACGGGCTCGACATCTACATCGACGACTATTCCCAGCCCAGCCCTTTGTCGGCCGCCATGATGGCCAAAATGGTGGGTGCGCAATTTTTGAAACTGGTGGACGACCCCAACGAGGCCAAGCCCGCCGCTGCGCCCGCCAGCGCCGCTGCTGAAGCCGCTGAGGCCACCGAAGAGGCCCAGCCCGACACCGACACCGACACCGATACCGATACCGACGCACCGCCAGCGCAGGCCGACGCCGCTGCCGACGCTGCACCCGAATCCACCACCGGCACAGCCACCGCGCCGGCACAACCCGAAAACCACGATGACCACGTTGATCTGCAACTGCAACCAGACCATGCCGCTGAACGCGAAAGCCCTGGGCGAGGCGCTGGATGAAGACCTGACCCTGCACACCACGCTGTGCCGCCGCGACGCGCCGGCCTTTCAAAAGGCCTGCCGCAGCAGCGACGACCTGGTAGTGGCCTGCACGCAAGAAAGCCGCCTGTTCACCGAGCTGGCCGAGCAAACCGAGGGCGCCGTGTCGCTCGACGTGCGCCCCATCCACTTTGTGAACATCCGCGAAACCGGTGGCTGGGGCCGTGAAGCCGCCAAAGCCACGCCCAAAATGGCCGCCTTGCTCGCCGCCGCCCGCTTGCCCGACGCCGAGCCCGTGCCCACTGTGACCTACAAGAGCGCCGGGCGCCTGCTGGTCATTGGCGCCCTGGAAGACGCCGAACGCGCCGCCACCCTGGTGGCCGATGTGCTGGACGTGACGCTGATGGCCACCGGCGGTGCCGGCATGCAGGCGCGCCGCTTCCCCGTGATTGCGGGCGATCTGCCGCAGGTGCGCGGCTGGCTGGGCGCGTTTGACGTGCAATGGACCACCAGCAACCCGATCGACCTGGACCTGTGTACCCGCTGCAACGCCTGTGTGGCCGCCTGCCCTGAAGACGCGATTGGCTTGGACTACCAGATTGACATGAGCCGCTGCCAGTCGCACCGCGCCTGCGTGACGGCCTGCGAAGCGGTGGGCGCCATCAACTTCCAGCGCGCACCGCAAAGCCACAGCGACAAGTTTGACCTGGTGCTGGACCTGCGCAAAGCGCCGGCTTTCAGTCAGCACGCGCACCCCCAAGGCTATGTGCACCTGCCCGGTGGCTTGACCGATGCCGCCGCCATGCAGGCACTCATCAAATTGCGCGACCTGGTGGGCGAGTTCGAAAAACCCAAGTTCTTCACCTACAAGCAAAAAATTTGCGCTCATGGCCGCAACGAAACCGTGGGCTGCAACGCCTGCGTCGAAATTTGCTCGGCGCTGGCCATCAGCAGCGACGTGAAGCGCAACCAGATCGTCGTCAACCCCAACCTGTGTGTGGGCTGTGGCGCCTGCACCACCGTGTGCCCCACGGGCGCTCTGAGCTACGCCTACCCGCGCGCCAGCGAGCAGGGCGTGAAACTGCGCACCCTGCTCGCTACCTACGCCAAAGCTGGCGGCCAGGACGCTGCGCTGCTGCTGCACAGCCAGGAAGCCGGTGCGGCCCTCATTGGCGACCTGGGCCGTGCCGCTGCGCTCGACAAAACCGTGCGCGGCGTGCCTGCGCGCGTCATCCCGCTGCCGCTGTGGCACACCGCCTCGGTCGGGCTCGACGTGTGGCTCACCGCCTTTGCCTACGGCGCTAGCCAAGTGTGGGTGCTCATGACCGGTGAAGAAGCGCCGCAATACCGCGACGCTGTGGTTGAGCAAATGGCGGTGGCGCAAGCCATCGTGAGCGGCCTGGGCTACAGCGGGCAGCATTTCAAATTGCTCGAAGCCCGCGATGCCCGCGACCTCGCCGCGCTCGACACGGCCCTGGGCGAAGCCCCTGCCCAAGGCGTGAAACGCCGCGCCAGTTTTGCCGTGCAAGCCGAAAAGCGCGCCACCGTCGAGCTGGCGATTGATCACCTGCTGCAAGACAGCGCCACCCACCCGCAGCGCGCCCAGGCTGGCGAAGCGCTGGCGCTGCCTGCCGCGTCGCTGCTGGGCACCATCGCCGTCAACAAAGACACCTGCACCCTTTGCCTGAGCTGCGTCAGCGCCTGCCCGGCCAGCGCCCTGCAAGACAACACCGAGCGGCCCCAGCTGCGCTTCATTGAAAAAAACTGCGTGCAGTGCGGCCTGTGCGAAAGCACCTGCCCCGAAAATGCCATCACGCTCACCCCGCGCCTGCTGCTGTCCGAGCAGCGCAAACAACTGCGCGTGCTCAACGAAGCCCAGCCCTACCAGTGCATCCGTTGCAGCAAGCCGTTTGGCACGCTCAAAGGCATTGAGGTGATGCTGGGCAAGCTGGCCGGCCACGCCATGTTCCAGGGCGAGGCGCTCGAACGCCTGAAAATGTGCGGAGATTGCCGCGTGGTGGACATCTATTCCAACCCGGGCGAAACCAAGATCACGAATATGTAACCCTCTGCGCCGCTTCGCGTCTTCCCCCAAAGGGAGCCGCGCCTGTGGCCTGGCCAATTCAGTTCCGCGGCACGCCTTGCCCATCCCCGGTATGCCCAGTTTTGTCGCGCACAGCGAACCTCAGCAGCAAGCAACATGAACGACTCCATTCCTGTCTCCTCCGCCCTCGACGAAGAAACCGCCCGCGCCGAGGTGTACGGCTTGCTGGCCGCGCTGTATTACGCGCCGCCCACGCCCGAACTGATGGCCCAACTGCGCGTGGCCGTCACCGAAGCGCCCGCCGCAGGTGGCTTCCTGGAAGAACCCTGGCGCGACCTGGTGGCCGCCGCCCGCGCGGTGGACGACGCTGCCGTGGTCGTGGAGTTCGACGCCCTGTTTGGCGGCATTGGCAAGCCCGAAATTTTCCTGTTTGGCTCGCACTACCTCAGCGGTTTTTTGAACGAAAAGCCGCTGGCCGCTTTGCGAGGCGACCTCGCCGCGCTCGGCCTTGGGCGCGACGACACCATGTCTGAAACCGAAGACCATTTCGCCTACCTGTGCGAAGTCATGCGCTACCTGATCGCAGGCGAAGACGTTGAAGTGGCCAACCTCACCCAGCAGCAAAAATTCTTCACTGCCCACATGCAGCCCTGGGCAAACACCATGTGCGACACCGTGGCCGCCCACCCCAAAGCCAAGTTTTACGCGGCACTCGCAGGGTTCACCCGCGCGTTTGTGGCGGTGGAAACGCAGGGCTTTGACATGCTGGCCTGAAGGGGCTGGCGGCAATAAGTGCAGGACAGTCTGCCCTGCAGCGTTGCGTCTTTTGTGGGGCCACAAAGGGCGCAGGGTGCTCTGATATCGTCAAGCTTCAGCAAACCCCTGCGCAAGCCTGCTCTATCGAGCCTCACCCATGGCCATTAAAAAATCCGACCTTTATTCCTCCCTCTGGGCCAGTTGCGACGAACTGCGTGGCGGTATGGACGCCAGCCAGTACAAGGACTATGTCCTGTTCATGCTGTTCATCAAATACATCAGCGACAAATACGCCAACTCCGACGACTTTGCGCCGCCCGTCCTCATCCCCCCAGGCGCCAGCTTTGCGGACATGGTGGCACTCAAAGGCAAAAGCGACATTGGCGACAAGATCAACACCCAGATCATCCAGCCGCTGATCGACGCCAACGCCCGCCTGGCCCGCAGCGACTTCCCCGATTTCAACGACCCCAACAAGCTCGGCCAGGGCAAAGAAATGGTGGACCGGCTCACCAACCTGGTGGCCATCTTCCAGAAGCCCGAGCTGGACTTTTCAGACAACCGCGCCGAGCACGACGACATCTTGGGCGATGCGTATGAATACCTCATGCGCCACTTCGCCACCGAAAGCGGCAAGAGCAAAGGCCAGTTCTACACGCCATCGGAAGTGAGCCGCGTGATCGCCAAGGTGATCGGCATTGGCCCGCACAACACCCGCGCCAGCACCACCGCGTACGACCCGACCTGCGGATCGGGTTCGCTGTTGCTCAAGGTGGCCGCTGAAGCCGGCAAACACATCACGCTAGAAGGCCAAGAGAAGGACGTGACCACCGCCGGCCTGGCGCGGATGAACATGATCCTGCACGACTTCCCCACCGCCAACATCCTGAGCGGCAACACCCTGGCGGCGCCCAAGTTTCTGGATGGCCCACAACTGCGCACCTACGACTATGTGGTGGCCAACCCACCGTTTTCAGACAAAGCCTGGAGCACCGGCCTCACCCCCGCCAACGACCCGTTTCAGCGCTTCACCTGGGGTGAGCCGCCCACCAAACAAGGCGACTACGCCTACCTGCTGCACATCATCCGCAGCATGAAGGCCACGGGCAAAGCCGCCTGCATCTTGCCGCACGGCGTGCTGTTCCGGGGCAATGCCGAGGCCGTCATCCGCAAACAGCTCGTCACCAGCGGCATCTTGAAGGGCATCATCGGCCTGCCCGCCAACCTGTTTTATGGCACGGGCATCCCGGCCTGCATCTTGGTGCTGGACAAAGAAAACGCCGCCGCCCGCAAGGGCGTGATGATGATCGACGCCAGCAAAGGCTTCATCAAAGACGGCAACAAAAACCGCCTGCGGGAGCAAGACATCCACCGCATGGTGGACGCCTTCCGCAAGGGCGAAGACGTGGCTGGCTATGCCCGCCTGGTGCCGCTGGACGAAATGGCCAGCGACAAAAACGACTTCAACCTCAACTTGCCGCGCTACATCGACAGCAGCGAGCCCGAAGACATTCAAGACCTGGCCGCCCACCTGCAAGGCGGCATCCCCAACCGCGACCTGGACGCACTGGCCGCTTATTGGCAAGTCATGCCCCAGCTGCGGGCCACGCTCTTTTCACCTTTGCGGCTCGGCTACAGCCAGCTTCAGCAACCCATAGCCGAGGTCAAAGCCACCATCCTCGGCCACGCCGAATTCACCGCCTTCCACGCCCAAGCCACCGCCCTGCTTGACGACTGGCGCGCCCGCCACACCCCGCGCCTCATGGCCTTCAAGCAAGGCGACCAGCCCAAGGCGCTGGTCGAAGCCCTGGCCGAAGACCTGCTGGCCAGCTTCAAAGCCGCCCCGCTGGTGGACGCCTACGCCGTCTACCAGCAGCTCATGGACTACTGGGCAGCCGGCATGCAAGACGATGCCTACCTGATCGCCCAAGACGGCTGGGTGGCCCAACCGCAGCGCGTGGTGGAAACCGACAAAAAAGGCAAACAAAAAGACAAAGGCTGGGCCTGCGAACTGCTGCCCAAACCCTATGTGGTGGCGCGCTACTTTGCCGCCGAGCAAGCCGCGCTGGACGCCAAACAAACCGAGCTGGACGCCGTGGCCAGCCAACTGGCCGAGCTGGAAGAAGAACACAGTGGCGAAGACGCCGTGTTCTCAGGCTTCGACAAAATCAACGCCGCTGCCGTGAAAGACCGCATCAAAGAAATTGCCACCGACCCCGACGCTGCGGACGAGCGGCAGGTGCTGAAAGCCTGGCTGCAACTCAGCGCCGACGAAGCCGCCTTGAAAAAAGCCGTGAAGGAGATGGACGCCGCGCTCGACCAGCGCGCCCACGACCACTACGCCAAACTCACCCTGGCCGAAATCCAGGCCCTGGTGATCCACGACAAATGGCTGGCCCGGCTGGGGCGAGACCTGCAAGCCGAGCTGGACCGCGTGAGCCAGACGCTGACGCGGCGGATTCGGGAATTGGCGGAGCGGTATGAGGCGCCGTTGCCGCAACTGGCCAGCGAGGTGGAAACCCTCTCGGCCCAGGTGGAAGAACACCTCAAACGCATGGGGGTGGTATGGCACTGACAGCCAATAACGGCGAATACGGCGCCCTGCTGAATCAGATTTCTGGCGCCTTCTCCCAAGGGCAGACCCAGGCGGCGCGGGCGGTCAACGACGTTTTGACCGACACCTATTGGCAAGTGGGGCGCCACATCGTGGAGTTTGAGCAAGCGGGCCAACAAAGGGCCGTTTACGGAAAGGCCTTGCTGGAAGAGCTGGCCAAAGACCTGAAGCTGCGCCACGGCAGGGGTTTCAGCCGCAGCAACCTCAGCCACATGCGCCAGTTTTTCCTGCGCTACCCCGACTTCTCAATTTGTGAGAAGGCTTCTCACAAATTGAGCTGGTCGCACTACGTGGAACTGTTGAAGCTGGACGACGACCTAGAACGCCAGTTCTACGAGAAACAGACCATTGCCGAGGCCTGGTCTGTGCCCGAGCTGAAACGCCAGAAAAACAGCCAGCTCTTCCTGCGCCTGGCCGCCAGCAAAGACAAAGCCGGCGTGCTGCAACTGGCCCAGCAAGGCCAGCTGATCGAGCAGCCGACGGATTTGCTGCGCGAACCCTATGTGTTCGAGTTCCTGAAAATTCCCGAGCCACACCAGGTATCGGAAACCCAGCTGGAAACCCTGCTGTGCGACCACCTGCAGCCCTTCCTGCTGGAGCTGGGCAAGGGCTTCACCTTTGTGGGGCGGCAGTACCGCATCAACGTGGGCGGCACGCACTACCGGGTCGATCTGGTTTTTTACCACCGCATCCTGCGCCGCTTTGTGCTGATCGACCTGAAACTGGGCGAGGTGCAGCACCACGACATTGGCCAGATGAACCTGTACCTGGGCTACTTTGCAGCAGAAGAAAACACCGAGGGCGACCAGCCGCCGGTGGGCATCATCCTGAGCCGCCAGAAAGACGAGCTGCTGGTGGAATACGCCACCTACGGCATGAACAGCCAGCTCTTTGTGCAGCAGTACCAGCTGTACCTGCCCGACCGTGAAACGCTGCGGGCGGAGTTGGAGCGGGTGATGTGGGAGGCGGGGCGATGAGCGAAGAAATTGTGACCCTCTCTCCCCCTAACGGCTGGCAGATACACGCAATAGGTGATATTGCGGAAATCGCCACAGGAAGCACTCCACCGACAGCCGATTCATCCAACTACGGCGATGAGTTCTTGTTCGTCGGGCCAGGCGATATTGATGACTCAAAATGGATAGTAAAGTCTGACAAGCGATTGTCGAAGAGAGGATTTCTCTCAGCTCGCCGTTTTCCCCCTAAATCCGTCCTATTTGTTTGTATTGGGTCAACCATTGGAAAATGCGCTATTGCTAGTGTTGAGCTGGCATCCAATCAACAAATCAATGCTGTTCTACCAGCGATAGATTTTGATTCTGAATTTCTGTATTACGGTTTGTCTATGGCTGGAGTCAGAGTCAAATCACAGGCAGGTGAGCAGGCAGTTCCGATAGTTAATAAAACTCAATTTTCTGAAACGAAAATTGCTTTCCCACCGCTACCAGAACAACGCGCCATCGCCACCGCCCTCTCCGACGTCGATGCCCTGATCGCCGGGCTGGAGCGGCTGATCGCCAAGAAGCGCGACATCAAACAGGCCACGATGCAGCAACTCCTAACCGGCCAAACCCGCCTGCCGGGTTTCAGTGGGGAGTGGGAGGTGAAGCGTATTGCGCAGTTTGGAGAAATAGTTACGGGTGGAACCCCAAGCACTGAGACAGCTCAATTCTGGGGCGAAGAATTTCCATGGGTTACACCGACGGATATTTCATCGAACCGAGATATGTTTGAGTCAGAACGAAGTCTTACTCGCCAAGGGCTTAGCGAAATCAGAGCCTTGCCAGAAAATACTGTGCTCGTTACATGCATCGCTAGTATTGGCAAGAATGCGATTCTCAAGTCTGCCGGCGGTTGCAACCAACAAATCAATGCCGTAATTCCGGACGTTAACAGCGACGCAGAATTTCTCTACTATCTATTTGAGTCGAGTAAAAAGTATTTGTTGGCAAACGCAGGCACGTCAGCTACGAGCATCGTATCTAAAGCCATTTTTTCCGAGTTGGAGTTCGAAGTCCCATCCCTTGGCGAACAAACTGCCATCGCCGCCGTTTTCTCCGACATCGACGCAGACCTCGAAGCCCTCGCAGCTCGTCTCGCCAAAACCCGTGCCATCAAGCAGGGTATGATGCGAGAGTTGTTGACGGGCCGAATTCGCCTAGTGGAGCACGCATGAGGTCAGAGACATCCAGTGCCCCAACCGAAAAGAGCATCCAGTATGAAGAACGCTTGGTGTGCTTCATCGATTTGTTGGGCTTCGAGTCGGCCATCAAGAATAGCAACGGCAACAGCAGCAGCAATACGCAAATCTTCAATGCTTTGCACGCCACACTTTCTGAGCTGGAAGGTGGTCGTTTGGTCAACTTACTGCACCAAAGCGTGCCAGTCCTGACAAGCAAAGGTGAGTTCACCAGTTCTGAGAAAGCAGGCACGACCACTATCGCCCAACAGACTTGGCCGATAGTGGTAACGCAGTTTTCAGACAGTTTTGTCCTGTCGTGCTCAGCAGACAACCCAGGTTCATGTCGGATGCTTTTACGGGCAATCGACAAGCTCCAGAATATATTTTTCTGGCATTTGGGCATGTTGATGCGGGGCGGCGTGAGCAAAGGGCCATTGATTCACATTCAAAGCGGCCCGCTCTTTGGGCCAGCCATGAACGAAGCCTATATGCTTGAATCAAAGTCTGCGATTTACCCCCGCGTTCTATTTGCCTCCCAAGCTGCCACCCACCTTCACCAAATATGGGGCACAGAGCTTTCCCCATTTTTTGACACCTTTGACGGACACAAGGCCATGGATTTGATTTCATGCCTTCGGCTGAATCATCAACACGAACCACAAGATTGGGATAAGTTTTCAGAACAACTGAGCAGAGTGGAGAACGACATCGCAAAAAAATCGCCTGCTGCACTTCCAAAAGTGAAGTACCTGCAAGATCGTTTTCTGCATCTGCAGCAGTCAATCAGTTCATAGCACGAAAGAAGAATTGCTTACTGAGGCTCATCCTTCTCTAACTCTGTATCCAAAAAATCTAGGTGCTGATAAGCGTAATATCCAGCAAGTGCCCAATGCTCATCACTGACGCTCGCGCCGCCATAATATGCGTGCAACTGATCCAAAGCAAACATCAACGCGTTGACATCGACAACATCCTTAATCCATAAATGCTTACCATCCGACACCAGCGAAGCCAGTTTTTTCCTGTTTTCCACAATGGATTTCTGGATCAACGTATCAAGCCCGCGATTACGGGGCTCAGAGCAAACTTTTTTGAAATCGTGATTTAAAAATTTAGTCATATGAATCCTTGTTTAAATAGTTAATAAAATAAGCCGCGATGGGCTCGATGTATGAATAAATTATTCACACAATTTATATTACCAGTCCTGTCAACCCCCACCTGTGAACTAGCACCCCACTATCGCCATGTATGTGTTCTGCTTGCCAATTCACGCGTGAAATAAAGAAAAATAGTTTGTTGACCGAGAGTGGCAGGCCCACCGAACTCACCGAGACATTCACATGATCCGCAAACTCCACATCCACGGCTTCAAATCCATCCAGCAGGCGCAGGTGGAATTGGGCCGCCTGAACTGCTTCATTGGCGCCAACGGCGTGGGCAAAAGCAATGTGCTGGAGGCGCTGGGCGTGCTGGGCGCGGCGGCCAATGGCGTGGTGGACGATGAAAGCCTGCTGCGGCGCGGGGTGCGCGCGGGCTTGCCGCGCTTGTACAAAAGCTCCTTCGCGGCCGAGCGCACACCGGCCCACATCGCCATTGGCGTTGAGGGCGCCCAGGTGAAGCATTCCGGGTCTCGCTGCTGAACCCGCTGGAGTCCCCTGAACCGGCGTGGACGTACAAAACCGAGGTGTTGACCGATGGCACGGATGACATCGTGTCGGACGGGGTGCGCAACAAGAAGAACCTGAACCCGCAGGCCGGGCTGGCTGCGCTGAAGCTGGTGGATCTGGAGCCCGCCAATGCCGCTGCGCGCCTGATGCAGCGCCTGCAGAACTACGCCATCTATTGCCCCAACACGCCCGCCTTGCGCGGCGTGGCGCCCGATGTGCAGTCGCGCCCGCCGGTGGGGCTGAGTGGCGGACAGCTTGCCGAAGCGTTTGAAGCGCTGCGCCACCACCTGGACGCCCAGGGCGATGCGGGTGCGGCCATGCTGGACCAGGTGCTGGAGCTGATCGACTGGGTGGTGGATGTGCAGGCCACGAGCCACGGCGCGTCGCTGATCTCCAGCAAGGTGCCGCGCACCAAGCTCATGCTCAAGTTCACCGACCGCTTCATGGCCAAAAGTCGCAATGAATTGACCGCCTACGACGCGAGCGAGGGCGCGCTCTACATCCTCTTTTGCGCGGCGCTGTGCCTGCTGCCGCAAGCCCCCAAGATGCTGGCCATCGACAACCTGGACCAGGCGTTGAACCCGCGTTTGTTGACGCGGATGGCGGCGCGCTTGTCTAGCTGGCTGCGCTTTGGCGACAGCGAGCGGCAGTTGCTGTTCACGGCGCACAACCCGGCGGTGCTGGACGGGCTGGACTTGTCGGACCCCGAAACGCGCTTGTTTGCCGTGGAGCGCAACAGCGACGGCATGACCGTGGTGCGGCGCATTGAGCCTTCTCCCGAGTTGGCGGCGATGAACCAGGACTTCCCGTTGTCGCGCCTGTGGATGATGGGCCACATGGGCGCGGTGCCCAATGTCTGAGCGGCGCATTGCGCTGTTGGCTGAAGGGCCAACCGACTTTGAGGTGATCCATGCCGCGCTGAAAGCGATCTTGCCGGACCGGTTCACCCTGACATTGTTGCAGCCAGAGCCGACCCGACCCGCCTTGGGCGGCGGTTGGGGTGGCGTGTTGAAGTGGTGCGACGCGGTGGGAGTGCGTCATGCGGGCACGCTGGACACGGACCCCACGCTGGAGGGCTTTGACCTGTTGGTGATTCACCTGGACGTGGATGTGGCACAGGCGCAGTACGCAGACTGTGGCCTCCAAGCGCCTGCACAGGCTGCCGCGAAAGGCTGGGCCACGCTGCCCTGCCACATGCCTTGTCCGCCTGTGGCCGACACCTGCGCACGATTGGAGGCTGTGTTGTCCAGTTGGTTGAACCCTGCTCAAGCAGGCGCCAGAACCGTGTTGTGTCTTCCGGCACAGTCGTCTGGCACGTGGCTCGCCGCAGCCACATTGCCCGCAGGCCATGCTCTGTTGGTGGGTGCCGAATGCAATGTGACGGTGGAGTCGCATCTTGCCCAGTTGCCGCTGGCGCATCGAATCCGCAAGGTGACTCGCGAGTACCGAGCCCACGCGGGTCAGGTAACGGCGAATTGGACGCATGTCAAAGCGCTTTGCAGCCAGGCTGTGGCGTTTGAACACGCTGTGCAGGCGGTGCTGTGACGGTTGAGCATCGCCCTTGTTCGCGGGCCAGCTTGATGTGCGTGAACCGCGTGCGGGATTGCTGCAGCCGCTTCTCGATCTCCGCAACACTTTGGCCCGTCTCCAATGTCGTGGAACTGGCCACGGCACGCAGCAAAGCCTTTCGGCTGGGTTTCTTAGATTGGGGTGTTGGTGTTTTGCCCATTTGGCGAGCGTCTGGTTTAGCCATTGGCAGGTTGTTGAATTTTGATGCGCCCAAAGCCAAGGGGCAATGGCCATGACCGAAACCGAACTCCTGCAGTTGCTGTCCTGGGGCGAAGAAAGCTGCCACCAGTTCAAGCGCGACGCCACGAACGCCGACGGCCTGGCCTGCTTTCGCAACCTCCCGCCCAAGGAATAAACCATGCCACCTGCCCTGCGCCCTGAACGCGTCACCCAGAACCGCGTGGTCGCCCGCCTGACCGCCCCCGCCAGCGCAGGCGGCCTGGGCTTCGCTCACCTGGGCGACTGGAGCCAGCGCGAGGGCAACCGCTGCATTGAGCCCGATCTGTTGCGCGCCCACCTGCTGCAGCGCGGCTACAGCGCCGCGCACATCGCCCAGGCGCTGCAAAAGCTGATGGCGGCGGCGGACGCGACCGGCATCACCCTTTACCAAGCCAACTTGCGCACCTACCAGTTGCTGCGCTACGGCGTGCCGGTGCAAGTGGCGGCAGGCGCACCCCACGAGACGGTGCATGTGATCGACTGGGCCACGCCGGCCCACAACCACTTTGCGCTGGCCGAAGAGGTGACGCTGAAAGGTGGCAACACAGGCGGGCACGAGCGGCGGCCCGACATCGTGCTCTACATCAACGGCATGGCGGTGGTGGTGGTGGAGCTCAAGCGCAGCTCGGTGGACGTGGCCAATGGCATTCGCCAGCTCATCAGCAACCAAGAAGCGATCTTTAACCAGGGCTTTTTCAGCACGGTGCAACTGGTACTGGCGGGCAGCGACAGCCAGGGCCTGCGCTACGGCACCACGGGCACGCCCGAGAAGTTTTTTGTGGAGTGGAAGCACCACAAGGCGGACGAAGCCAGCGAAAACCTGGCGGTGGGCGAGCTGCTGGACGGCCCCTTGGGCCAGATGCTGGCGCCCGAGCGCCTGCTGGACCTGGTGCGCAACTTTGTGATCTTTGATGCGGGCTTCAAGAAAGTGCCACGCCTGCACCAGTTTGAGGGCGTGAAAGCGGCGCAAGAGCGCATCCAGCGGCACGAGGGCGGCGTGATCTGGCACACCCAGGGCAGCGGCAAGAGCATTTTGATGGTGCTGATCGCCAAGTGGCTGCTGGAGCACGACCCGGACGCGCGCATTTTGGTGGTGACCGACCGCGACGAGCTGGACAAGCAGATCGAGGGCGTGATGAAAAACGCCGGGGTGATCGGGGCCGAGGCACCGTCGCCGCGCATCACCTCGCGCCGGGACTTGGTGGACAAGCTGGGCCAGGCCGCGCCGCGCCTGATGTGCGCGCTGATCCACAAGATTGACGTGTCCGACCTGAAGGGCGAGCCGCCCAAGCTAGCGGGCCGCTTTTACGTGTTTGTGGACGAATGCCACCGCACCCAGGGCGGCGACATGAACAAGCAGATGAAGCGCTGGCTGGCCAGCGCCATCTTCATTGGCTTTACCGGCACGCCGCTGCTGCGCCGCGACAAGCAGACCACGCGCGAGGTGTTTGGCAGCTTTATTCACACCTACAAGTTCAACGAGGCGGTGGCCGACAAGGTGGTGCTGGATTTGAAGTACGAAGCGCGCGATGTGCCGCAGCGGCTGACCTCGCGCCAGGCGATTGACGACTGGTTCGAGACCAAGACCCAGGGGCTGAACAACTTCCAGAAGTCGGTGCTGCGCAAGCGCTGGGCCACGATGGAAGAGTTGATGAGTTCGGGCGAGCGCAAGCAGCGCATCATCGCCAACATCAACCACGACTTTGGCGTGCGGCCCCGGCTCAACAACGGGCGGGGCACGGCCATTCTGGTGGCGGCCAGCATCTACGACGCCTGCCACTATTTCCGCCTGTTTTAGCACACGCCGCTGGGGCCGCACTGCGGGCTGATCACCTCGTACGAGCCCAACCACAACGCGATATCGCAGGAGCCGCCCCACAGCGACGAGCGCTACAAGTTCGACACCTACACCCAGCACGTGTTGGCCAAGGACCAGACGACCACGCAATACGAGACCGAGATGAAGCGCCGCTTCATTGAAGAGCCGGCCAACCTGAAGCTGCTGATCGTGGTGAGCAAGCTGCTGACGGGCTTTGACGCCCCGAGCTGCACCTACATTTACCTGGACAACGAGCTGCGCGACCACAACCTGTTTCAGGCGATTTGCCGCACCAACCGGCTGGACGGCGACGACAAGGACTACGGCCATGTGGTGGACTACAAAGAGCTGTTCAGCAAGGTGCAAGACGCCATCGCGGTCTACACCTCTGACGAGCTGGACACCGAGACCGTGGGCGACGATGGCAACGTGATCGTGAAGGACTGGCGCGAAGAGGGCAAGGCGCAGCTGGATGCCGCGCGCGAGGCGCTGATGTATTTGTGCGCCCCGGTGAAGCAGCCGCAAGGCATTGAGCAACACATCCAGTATTTCTGCGGCGACGCCGTCAGCCCCACCGCCCTGAACGACACCGAGCCGCTGCGCATTGCCTTCTACAAGGCGGTGGCGGCTTTTGTGCGAGCCTACGCCGACCTGGCCCCCAACCTGGCTGAGGCCGGCTACGGCGCGGCAGAGATCAAGGCCTTTGAAGAGGAAACGCAGTTTTATACCGAGCTGCGCGCGGCCATCAAGAACCACTCGGGCGAGGAGCTGGACATCAAGCCTTTTGAGGCAGACATGCGCCACCTCATCAACACCTACATCCAGGCCGACCCGGCCGACTTGCTGGGCGACCTGAGCGAGCTGTCGCTGACGGAGCTGATCATTGACACCGGCATCCACGATGCGATTGCCAAAAAGCTGAACCAGAAGGGCAAGCTGTCGAACAACGCGGTGGCCGAAAGCATCATCAACAACGTGCGCAAGACCATCATTCGTGACCAACTCACGGACCCGATGTTTTACGCGGAGATGTCCAAGCTGCTGGACGACCTGATCGCACAAAAGCGGGACGACACCGTTTCTTACGAGCAGTTCCTGAAAAACGCCGAGGCGCTGGCCAAGCAGCTGGGGAAAGGCAAGGGCGAACAAGGCGTGCCCGCCGCGCTGCACGGCAACAAAGAGGCCACGGTGCTCTACAACAACCTGCCGGACGTGCTGGCCGCTTCGGTGCCGGCCAACACGGCGGCTGAGCCGACCCCGCCTTGGGGCGACGAATACTTGGGACTGGCCTTGAAACTTGACAAGGCGATCAGGGAGAAAGCACCTGCAGGCTGGAAAGGCGACCCGGCCCGCGAAGCCCAGGTGTTGAACGCGATTGCGCCCATCCTGAGCAAGAACAAGGCAGCCACGCTGGCCATGTTCGAGATCATCAAAAACCAGCCGGGTTACTGATGACCGTGCCGCTGACGGTGTCGATGAACGAGGTGATTGAGCTGGGCGACATCGCCATCAGCCTGACGCGCAAGCAGGTGAAAAACGTGCACCTGACGGTGCACCCGCCCGATGGCCGGGTGACGCTGGTGGCACCGCTTGCTACGCGCACCGAGGTTGCCCGTGCCTATGCCATTTCACGGGTGGGCTGGATTTGCCAGCAGCAGCGAAGCTTTGCAGGCCAAGAACGGGAACAGGCTCGCCAGTTTGTGACGCGGGAAACCCACCACCTCTGGGGCCGACGCTATCTGATGACGGTGACCGAGGCCGATGTAAAACCCCATGTGAAGCTGGACCACCGCCGCATCCATTTGGTGGTGCGGCCGGGAGCCGATCAGGCCAAGAAGGCGGAGGTGATCCATGACTGGCACAAGGCCTTGCTGCACGCGGAGCTGCCGGGCTTGATTGCCCAATGGGAGCGCAAGCTGGGGGTGAAGGTCAACGGTTACTACCTGCAGCGCATGAAGACCCAATGGGGCAGCTGCAACCACCGGGTCGGCAACATCCGGCTCAACACTGAGCTGGTTAAGAAACCCAAGGACTTGCTCGCGTACGTGGTGGTGCATGAAATGCTGCACCTGCTTGTGCCGACGCACAGCGATGTTTTTGTTGAGCTGCTCGACAGGCATTACCCGGGATGGCGGGAAGCACGATGGGGCCTGAACGAGCTGGCCCTTTCAGCCTATTGAACCGCCGGGTTTGTTGTTTGTTGTATTGCTGTCTGCCAATGCGCGGATGTGTGGGGTGTGCGAACTGCACAGGGTTGGCACCCATGGCACTCACCCCCCAGGCCGCCCATCCCGCGTGTTCACCGCCGCAGGCGCTTGCGGTTCGGTCAGCAGTTGCACCGCAAAGGTGGCGCCGGTGGCGTCGCTGCGGTTGGTGGCTTCTATGTGGCCGCCGTAGCGTTCCAGCAGGCCCATGCTGATCCACAGACCGAGGCCGTTGCCGTCGTTCTTCGTGGTGAAGAAGGGGCGAAACAGGCGCTCTTGCACGTCTGGGGCCAGGCCGGGGCCGCTGTCCACCACGCGCAGCTGTGCGCCCGGTTTGGGTGTGTCGCCTCCGGCAGATAGCCAGTTGCGTGTTTCCAGCTGCAGCGTGCCGCCCTGCGGCATGGCCTGGATGGCGTTGATCAGCAGGTTGATGATGACTTGCTGCAGTTCCTGGCGGTTGAAGCCCACGCGCTGGGTGGCTTGCAGGTCGCGCAACACTTCAATGCGGGTCTGCGCCAGCAGGTGCGCCACCAGCACCAGGCAGTCGTCCACGGTACGGTTCAGGTCGAGCGTTTCCACGTAGCCAGCGTATTCGGTGGGACGGGCGTATTGCAACAGCTGCGTCACGATCAGGCGCATGCGCTCGACTTGTTCGTCCAGCAGCCGCAGTTCGGCGCGCACCGGCTGGCTGCTGGTGCCCAGTGTTTCGCGGATCAGGTCGAGGTTGCCCTGCATGACCGCAATGGGGTTGTTGATTTCGTGGGCAATGCTGGCGGTGAGCTGGCCGATGGCAGCGAGTTTTTCGCTCTTCACCAGTTGTTGCTGCGCCAGCTGCAGCGACGCGTTGCTGGCCTCCAGTTCGCGGGTGCGCTCGGCCACTTTGTGGTCGAGCTCGTCGCCCCAGCGCTGCAGGGTGCGGGTCTTGTCGTCGATCACGTCGAGCAGCTGGTCCAGGTGCGCGGCGAGCGCGCCGAGTTCGTCGCGGGCGGGCAGGGCGCCTACGCGGGCTTCTGCCTGGCCCTCTTCCACCCGCTGCATGGTGCCGTTCATGCGCTCGACCGGCTGGAAAATGCTGCGTGCCCAGCGCACTGAAAACCAGGCAGAGAGCGCCATGACCAGCAGAAAAATGAGCCCCATGGCCGCCAGCACGGCGTAGCGCACTTGCCGGAAAGGCGCTTCGAGGTAGCCCACATACAGCATGCCCACGCGCTGGGCATTGGCGTCCAGCAGCGGTTCGTAGGCCGACACATACCAGTCGTTCACCACAAACGCGCGGTCCAGCCAGGTGTTGCCCTGGCCCAGCACCGTGTCGCGCACGGTTTGCGACACGCGGGTGCCGATGGCGCGCTGGTCTTGAAACAGCCGCACGTTGGTGGTGATGCGCACGTCGTCCAGAAACAGGGTGGCTGTGCCCTGGCTGCCAAAGGGCAGCGAGCCGTCGGGGTAGACGATGCGGTTGATGTGGTCGATGAAGCCGAGGTTCTGGTTGAGCAGCAGACCGCCGGTGAGCAGGGCCAGCGTGCGGCCGGAGGCGTCGCGAACGGGTAGGGTGGACACCATCACCATGGCCCGGTCTTCCCGGGTGCGGTCGGTGGGTGCGGCGTTGCGGGTGGGCACCACGGGCAGCTGCACGCGGGGCAGCAGGTGGGGCGCCAAGGCTTCCAGCGCAGCCGGTGCCATCACCATCAGCAAGGCCTTGCTGGGTGAGCCGTCGTCTTGCAGCGCTTGCTGCACTTCGCGCGGCATGCGGGGCTCTTCTGCCGGGGCGAAGGCGTTCGTGGCGGTGGGTGCTGAGCGCGCAAGGGCTGTGCCCTGCGGGCTGTAAAGCACCAGAAAGTCCAGGCCCAGGCGCTCGCGTGCCGCCGTCAGCTGGGCCTGCAGGTCGCTGCTTGCGGCGGCGGGTTGCTGGAGGGCGGCAAACAGGGCCTGCGAGTTCGCCACGCTCTGCGCGCCGGCGCCCACCTCGGTAAGCACCTGGTCAAAATACCCATGGGCCACGGCCAGGTCGCTGCGCACCTTCGTGATCAGCAGCCGGTCGTAGGCCAGGTTGCCCCAGACGGCCAGCGCCAGCACGAGCAGGGGAAACGCCACCAGCAGCGGCAGCAGCGCCATGGCCAGCAGCTTGTTTCGCACCGAGGTAGCCAGCCAGCGGGGTGTGAAGCGGATCATGTCGAGCCCCGTTGGGCGTGAGGTGTGTTGGCCCGGATATGCCGCGAAACCGGCGTCGCCGGGCCGCAGGCTTCGCTACCTAGCGGTGGTCGTGCGCAGCGCGGCGGGGGCGCCTTCACGCGCTCGCCCACTCGGCCACCCGGCGCTCCAGCGTGCGGCGCGACACGCCCAGCAGCTGCGCGGCGCGGGTCTTGTCGCCCTGCACCGACTCCAGGACCGAGAGGATGTGTTGCTTTTCCAGCGTGTGCAGGTCGGTGGGTAGGCCACTGGCACCCGGTGGGTCGCTGCGCGGCGTGGTGGTGCTGGGGTACAGGGCCGACACATTGAGCACACCCAGGATCAGCGAGCGCTCGATCAGGTTGCGCAACTCGCGCACGTTTCCAGGCCAATCGTATTGCTCCAGAAAGCGCATCTCTTCGGGGCTGATCTGCAAGGGCTCCACGCCCAGTGAAGGCGCCAGCTGCGCCATGAAATGCCCGACAAGCTCGGCAATGTCTTCTTTGTGTTCGCGCAAGGGCGGCAGGCTCAAATCCACCACCTGCAAGCGAAAGTACAGGTCTTTGCGAAAGCGCCCAGCGGCCACTTCGTCGGCCAGGCGTCGGTTGGTGGCGGCCATGATGCGCAGGTTCACTGGCATCAGCTGCTCACTGCCCACCGGGCGAATTTTCAAGTCTTCAATGGCCCGCAGCAGTGTGGCCTGGATGGGCAGCGGCAGCTCGGCAATTTCGTCCAGAAACAGCGTGCCGCCCTGGGCGTAGTGAAACAAGCCGTCGCGTGCGCGCGTGGCGCCGGTGAAGGCGCCTTTGGCGTGGCCAAACAGCTCGCTCTCGATCAGCTCGGGCGACACGGCGGCGCAGTTCACCGGCACAAATGGCCCAAGCGCGCGGGCGCTTTGGGCGTGCAGTTCGCGTGCCACCAGTTCTTTGCCTGTGCCCGACTCGCCCTGCAGCAGCACCGTGCTGTTGACGGGCGCCACGCGGCTGATGGACTCGCGCAGGCGCTGCATGGCCGGGGAGGCACCCACCAGTGCCGGGCCGCGCCCCGGCGCGCTGGCCACCGCGCGGCGCAACACGAAATTTTCGCGCCGCAGGCGCGAGCGCTCGTAGCAGTGCTTGATGGCGTTCAGGATTTGCGGCACCCGAAATGGTTTCAAGATGAAGTCCGAAGCACCGGCGCGCAAGGCTTCGATGGCGGTGTCCAGGTCGGCAAAGGCGGTGATCAGAATCACCTCGCCACTGAAGCCCTGTTCACGCAGTTCTTTCAGCCAGGTCACGCCGTTTTTACCGGGCAGCGAGATATCGAGAATGACCAGGTCCACATGGTGTGCCCGCAGCCATTGCGCGCCATCTTCGGCGCTGCCGGCGCTCATCACCAGTTGGCAGCGCGGGGCCAGTGTTTTCACCAAAAAGTTGAGCATGCCTTGCTCGTCGTCCACGATCAGGATCGACCAGTCGGGCCAGCCTTCCAGCTGTTTTTCGGGGGAAGAGGGAAAAAAGGTGGGTTCCACCCGGCGGCATTCTACGGACGAAGCCTACAAAATTACTTGGGTATTGCCGTATTTCCGATCGGGTGTCCCGTGTTTGACCGGTGCGACAAACCGCCAAGCGTGCGACAAGTTGTCGCACGCTTGGCGCCAGGCTGGGTGGGTCGTTGGTGCCTTCACGGAACCGCCGTCAGGGTTATCCCGTAACCCATGCAGCCGTGGTGCATGGGCTTCTGCCCTGCGAGCCTATGCTGACAAGGCTTGCGCCGCTCGGGCACCTGATTGGGCTCTATAAGTGGCGTCTTATGGCACGCTTCTGGCTATCAAAATGCAAGCGCGCCAGGCTGTGCAGCCGCTGGCTCGCTGCGCGGGGGCTCTATCGGTACAAACCCCAATCAATGCGGCCATTCACGGCTTGCACGGAGTCGGTGCGCCGGTTAGATTCCACGTATGCAAAAAGCCCACATGCGCCGCCGACTGGCACGCAAAGGGCGTTTGTTCAACCAGGAGACACGCATGCGAAAGCCCCTTTCTGAATCCACCGAAGGCCGCACCAGCCTGAGCCGCCGTACCTTGTTCGCCGGCGCCAGCACCGTTGGCGCGCTGGCCGCAGCCGCCGTCCTTATTCCCCGCGTGAAAACCGAAGAAGCAGCGGCTGCAGTGCCCCGCCCCAATCCTGAAAAGGGCGGCGGCTACAGCCTGTCTGACCACGTCAAGCAGTACTACAAAACCACCCTGATCTGAGCAGGCAGGAGACCACCATGTTGCTGACCAAAAAAACGTCTGGCACCGGCGCTCAAAGCGCCCGCGCCCACACCTCCTTTGTCCACAGCCTGCAGCGCGGCTTGTCTGCTGCGCTGCCCACCATGGATCGCCGCGGCTTTTTGCGCCGCTCGGGTCTCGGTGTAGGCGTCGGCTTGGCCGCCACCCAGTTGACGCTGGTCAAAAAGGCCAAGGCCGCCACCGGTGGTTCCATTGACGGCACCGGCAAGATCGAAGTCAAGCGCACCATCTGTACCCACTGCTCGGTGGGCTGTGCGACCGACGCGATCGTTGAAAACGGTGTCTGGGTGCGCCAGGAACCGGTGTTCGATTCCCCCATCAACCTGGGTGCGCATTGCGCCAAGGGTGCCGCGCTGCGCGAACACGGCCACGGCGAATACCGCCTGCGCTACCCCATGAAGCTGGTCAACGGCAAGTACCAGCGCATCAGCTGGGATACCGCGCTGACCGAGATCACCGCCAAGATGAACGAGCTGAAAGAGGCCAGCGGCCCCGATTCGGTGTACTTCGTCGGTTCATCCAAGCACAACAACGAGCAGGCGTACCTGCTGCGCAAGTTTGTGAGCTTCTGGGGCACCAACAACTGCGACCACCAGGCGCGCATCTGCCACTCCACCACGGTGGCTGGCGTGGCGAACACCTGGGGTTACGGTGCCATGACCAACTCGTACAACGACATGCAGAACAGCAAGTGCGCGTTGTACATCGGCTCCAACGCCGCCGAGGCGCACCCGGTGTCCATGCTGCACATGCTGCACGCCAAGGAAAACGGCTGCAAGATGATTGTGGTGGACCCGCGCTTCACCCGCACAGCGGCCAAAGCCGACGAGTACGTGCGCATCCGTTCCGGCACCGACATTCCTTTCCTGTTCGGTCTGCTGCACCACATCTTCAAAAATGGCTGGGAAGACAAGCAGTACGTGAACGACCGTGTCTACGGCATGGAAAAAGTGCGTGAAGACGTGCTGACCAAGTGGACGCCCGACAAGGTGGAAGAAGCCTGCGGCGTGCCCGAAGCGCAAATGTTCAAAGTGGCCAAGATGCTGGCCGAGGCCAAGCCCGCCACCATCGTTTGGTGCATGGGCCAGACGCAGCACACCATCGGCAACGCCATGGTGCGTGCATCTTGCATCTTGCAGCTGGCGCTGGGCAACGTGGGCAAGAGCGGTGGCGGCACCAACATCTTCCGTGGCCACGACAACGTGCAGGGCGCGACCGACGTCGGCCCCAACCCCGACTCACTGCCCGGTTACTACGGCCTGGCTGCGGGTTCGTGGAAGCACTTCGCCAAGGTGTGGGGTGTGGACTACGAGTGGATCAAGTCCAAGTACACCGGTGGCAACATGGAGAAGCCCGGTATCACGGTGTCGCGTTGGATCGACGGTGTACTGGAAAACAACGAGCTGATCGATCAAGAGTCCAACCTGCGCGGTGTGTTCTTCTGGGGCCATGCGCCCAACTCTCAGACCCGTGGTCTGGAGATGAAGCGGGCCATGGACAAGCTCGACCTGCTGGTGGTGGTGGACCCTTATCCGTCGGCCACGGCTTCTATGGCGGCCATGCCCGGCAAGCCGGAAGACCAGAACCCCAACCGCGCGGTGTATTTGTTGCCCGCGGCCACGCAGTTCGAAACCAGTGGTTCCTGCACGGCGTCCAACCGCTCGCTGCAGTGGCGCGAAAAAGTGATCGAGCCGCTGTGGGAGAGCCGCAGCGACCACATGATCATGCACCAGTTCGCCGAAAAGCTCGGCTTTGGCGCTGAGCTGTCCAAAAACTACAAGATGCAGAAGGTCAAGGGCATGGACGAGCCCGTGGTTGAAGACATCTTGCGTGAAATCAACGCCTCGGTGTGGACCATTGGCTACACCGGCCAGAGCCCTGAGCGCCTCAAGGCCCACATGCGCAACATGAACGCCTTTGACGTGAAGACGCTCAAATGCAAGGGCAAAGTGGTGGACAAGGAAACCGGCTACGACATGAGCGGTGACTACTTTGGCCTGCCCTGGCCTTGCTACGGCACCGCCGCCATCAAGCACCCGGGCTCGCCCAACCTGTACGACACCTCCAAGCACGTCATGGACGGCGGCGGCAACTTCCGCGCCAACTTCGGCGTGGAGCGCGAGGGTGCCTCCCTGTTGGCGGAAGACGGTTCGCATTCGGTGGGCTCAGAGATCACCACCGGTTACCCCGAGTTCGACCACGTGTTGCTGAAAAAGCTGGGCTGGTGGGACGACCTCACCGACGCCGAGAAAACGGCGGCTGAGGGCAAGAACTGGAAGACCGACTTGTCGGGTGGCATCCAGCGCGTGACCATGGCCCACGGCTGCCATCCGTTTGGCAACGCCAAGGCCCGTGCCGTGGTGTGGAACTTCCCCGACGCGATCCCTCAGCACCGCGAGCCGGTCTATGGCACGCGTCCCGACCTGGTGGCGAAATACCCCAGCCATGACGACCAGAAGACGCGCTGGCGCCTGCCTATCTTGTACAAGTCGTTGCAGCAGAAGAACGTGGACGACAAGGTCTACGAGAAATTCCCGCTGATCATGACCTCCGGCCGTCTGGTGGAGTACGAAGGTGGCGGCGAAGAAACCCGGTCCAACCCCTGGCTGGCCGAGCTGCAGCAGGAGATGTTTGTCGAGCTCAACCCGAAAGCAGCGGCCGAACGCGGTATTCGAAATGGCGAGCGCGTCTGGGTGAGCAGCCCCACCGGTGCACGCCTCAACGTGCAGGCACTGGTGACCGAGCGCGTGGCGCCCGACACGGTGTTCTTGCCATTCCACTTCTCGGGCCGCTGGCAAGGTGAAGACATGAAGCCCTACTACCCCGACGGCGCCATGCCGGTCGTGCGTGGCGAGGCGGTCAATACCGCCACCACCTATGGTTACGACATCGTGACCATGATGCAGGAAACCAAGACCACGGTCTGTAACGTCGAACGCGCTTGAGGAGCTGACAAATGGCACGAATGAAATTTATTTGTGACGCCGAGCGCTGCATTGAGTGCAACGGTTGCGTCACAGCTTGCAAAAACGAACACGAAGTCCCTTGGGGTGTGAACCGCCGCCGCGTGGTTACCCTCAACGACGGCGTGCCTGGCGAAAAGTCGATCTCGGTGGCGTGCATGCATTGCAGCGATGCGCCCTGCATGGCGGTTTGCCCGGTCAACTGCTTCTACCGCACCGATGAGGGTGTGGTGCTGCACGACAAAGATGTCTGCATTGGCTGCGGCTATTGCTCTTACGCATGCCCGTTTGGCGCACCACAGTTCCCGTCTCAGGGCACCTTTGGTGTGCGCGGCAAGATGGACAAGTGCACCTTCTGCGCCGGTGGCCCCGAAGCCCACGGCAGCCAGGACGAGTTTGAGAAATACGGCCGCAACCGCTTGGCTGAGGGCAAGCTGCCCGCTTGCGCCGAAATGTGCTCGACCAAGGCTTTGCTTGCTGGTGATGGCGACGTAGTGGCCGATATTTTCCGCAGCCGTGTGCTGCGCCGCGGCAAAGGCGCTGAAGTGTGGGGCTGGGGCACCGCATACGGCACGGCACAAGGAGCCAAATCATGATCAAACGCACCCTGACTCTGGCCGCCTTGGCGGCGGCTGTGGTGGCCTTGTCGGCCTGCGGCGATCAGCCGCAGGAAAGCAGCGGTTCTGGCGTCAAACAGGACGGGGCGCCCTATACGGGCGTGGGCTCCAGCCAGTACGCTCAGGGCGGCTGGAAAGCGGGCGATCGCAACAGCTGGGAACAGCAGCTGAAGACCCGTGCCCAGTACGGTCAAAACGACTACACCCGCATGAGCAATCAATAAAGGGAGCGCCTTATGCAATGGTTCCCGAATTCCATGATCCGCCGCCTGGCGGCACCGCGCACCTGGGCGGTGGCGTTGTTGGCCCTGAGCAGCAGCTGGGCCAGCGCACAGGCGCTCAAGGTAGAGCCTGTACCCGATGACCCGGCGCCGCCGGCTGCGGTGGTGGCGCCGGCTCAAACCGGCGGTATTCGCAGTGCAAATATCTTTGAAATTGCACCCGATGCGAGCACCGACCCCAACTACGCCGGCCAGACCAATGCCGAGCGCAAGCAGGTACAGCCTGGAAACAACGCGCCCATGTGGCGCGATGTTGGCAAGGGTGTCACCGGCTACACCAGCCTGCCTTACCTTGAGTCGGGCAACCTGATTCAGGGTTTCGTGCAGTACCCCGGTTCTCGCTTGACCAACGCGGGTGAAGCCTGGCGGCAGGTGCGCAACGACTGGCTGATTCCCTACGGTGGTTCGTTGCTGATCATTGTGGCGGTCGCGATTGGCCTGTTTTACATGGGCAAGGGCAGCATTCCGTTGCACGGCAAAGAAACTGGCCGTGTGATCGAGCGCTTCACCTATGTCGAACGTGCCGCCCACTGGGTCAACGCCATTGCCTTCGTGGTGCTGGCGGTGTCGGGCATCATCATGGCGTTTGGCAAGTTTTTCTTGCTGCCCGTTATTGGTACCACGTTGTTTGGCTGGCTCGCCTACGCGCTCAAGAACGTACACAACTTCGTTGGGCCGCTGTTTGCCGTGTCGCTCGTGGTGGTGATCGTGACCTTCGCACGGGACAACCTGCCGAGCAAAGAAGACATCACCTGGCTGCTCAAGGGTGGTGGTCTGTTCGGCGGGCATGAAGTGCCTTCGCACCGGTTCAATGCTGGTGAAAAGGTGCTGTTTTGGTCCGGCGTGTTCCTGTTCGGCTTGCTGGTGGTGGGCTCTGGCGTGTTCCTGGACAAGATTGTTCCTGCGGTGGAGTACACCCGGGCCAATATGCAGGTGGCGCACATGATTCACGCCGCGGCTGCTGTGTTGATGATGGCTATGTTCATGGGCCACATTTATATGGGTACCCTGGGTATGGACGGCGCCTACAAGGCCATGAAAACGGGCTACGTGGACGAAACCTGGGCCAAGGAACACCATGAGCTTTGGTATGACGACATCAAGGCTGGGAAGATTCCCGCCCAGCGCAGTGCCAACAGCCCCGCCGGTGCGGTAGCTAGCCAGCCCGTCAAGGCCTGAACGACCTCATTTGTCAAGGAAGACCATGAAACGTTTTTTGATCTGTACATCGTTGTTGCTGGCCTTTGCTGCACACGCCAAGTTGCCCGTGCCGGTGTTGACCGACGAAGCCAAAGCCAAGGCGGCAGAGGCTGCGGCCAAAACCGCGCACGGTAACAAGGTAGCGTCGTTCCAGTTGTGTCGCTCCATGGACCGTGCTGCCAGCCACTACTTCAAAACCGCCTCGGCGTCGGGCAAGTCCGTTAAGGCGGCCCAGGCAGCCCCCGCTTGCGTGGACCCAGGTCCTTTCGTTCCGCCAGCTGCTGCAGCAAAGTCCTGACGATTTTTCGGTCACACAGGCGCACTCAAAAAAGGCCCTTTGGGCCTTTTTTGTTGCGGGATGTGAACTGGGCGGAATCGTGCCTTCGCCTACTTTTTCTCGGCTTACTCAAGGCGGTTCATACTGAACGGCGTTTCTATTTCCATGAGCCTGAACGAAACCATGCCCATCGTCCAACCCCCAAGCACAGGCCAGCGCGGCAATCTGGCTCCCCCGGCGCTGTTGCCCACACTCACCAGGGCCTGTGCGCCGCTGACCCAGGAGGTGGCCGTGCTCAACGAGTTTGGGCTCAGCAGCACCGTGTCCATTCCGGCTGAGCGCGATCTCACCGTGTATGTGGACAAGCGCGAACTCGTCACCCTCATGACGTTGGGCGCGCATCCCGAATGGCTGGTGTTGGGGTATTTGCTCAACCAGCGGTTGATTGGCTCGGTTTCAGACATCGAGTCCATCACCGTTGACTGGGATGTGGGCGCGGCTTCGGTCAAGACGCGCCATGGCATAGACCGCATTGAGGAGCGCACCTCCAAACGCGTGGTGACCACCGGCTGTGGGCAGGGCAGCGTGTTTGGCAACCTGATGGACGAGGTTGATCTCATCCATTTGCCTCCTGAAGCGGTGTTGAGGCAGTCTCAGCTTTACGGCATTTTGAATGCGATCCGGCTGAAGGAGAGCACCTACAAGTCGGCCGGATCGGTGCACGCCTGCGCTTTGTTTCGGGGCGATGCGCTGCAACTGTTCGTGGAAGACGTGGGCCGCCACAATGCGGTGGACACCATCGCAGGCTGGATGGCTTTGCAGCAGCGTCCTGCGGCCGAGCGGGTCGACCATGTTTTCTACACCACGGGTCGCCTGACCAGCGAGATGGTGATCAAGTCCGCCCAGATGGGGGTGGCGGTGGTGGTGTCGCGCAGTGGCATCACCCAAATGGGCCTCGACGTGGCCCAGCGGGTGGGCTTGTGCGCCGTGGGCCGTGCCACCAACAAGCGCTTCCTGTGTTACGCGCACGCCCAGCGCCTGCTGCTCGATGCGGTACCGCCCACTGCGCCGGCTGTTGCTGCAATGGAGCACGGCGCCGCTTGATCCCTTAGGGTGCCGCCCACGTGCCGCAGGCGCGGGGTACCGCACCAGGCGCCCAAGGTGGCGGCTCTGCCCAGGTTCGGGCATAAACTTCAGCCACCTTATTGCGCCAGCCGTGCGCGGGCTGTGCCCGTCGCTGGCGTTTTCCCCCTGTTTCTTGAAAGAACCCCCATGAGCCGAGACGTCCACCTGGTTGACCACCCGCTGGTACAACACAAACTCACGCTGATGCGCCGCAAAGACACCAGCACCAAGAGTTTTCGCGAACTGGCGCACGAGATCAGCATCTTGCTGGCCTACGAGTTGACGCGCGACATGCCGATGCAGAAAGTTGAGATCGAGACGCCATTAGAGAAAATGACCTCGCGCATCATCGATGGCAAAAAGGTGGTGCTGGCCTCTATCCTGCGGGCGGGCAACGGCTTTCTGGACGGCATGCTGCAGGTGCTGCCCGCCGCGCGTGTGGGCCACATTGGCTTGTACCGCGACCCGGTCACGCTCAAGGCGGTGGAGTACTACTTCAAGATGCCCAGCGGCATGGATGAGCGCGATGTGATCGTGTTGGACCCGATGCTGGCCACCGGCAACTCGGCGGTGTGGGCAGTGGACCGGCTGAAGCAGACCAAGCCGCGCTCGATCCGTTTCGTGTGTCTGGTGTCGTGTCCGGAAGGCATTAAAAACTTTCACGATCACCACCCCGATGTACCGATCTACACCCCAGCGGTAGACCGCGGCCTGAACGAACACGGCTACATCGTGCCGGGCCTGGGTGATGCCGGTGACCGCATCTTTGGGACGAAGTAGAGCCACCCCGGTCGCTTGTTCGCTGCGCGTAACCGCTCCGCCCCTCAAGGGGCAACGCGTGTGGACTGGCGGAGTCAGATCCACTGCGTTCTGGGTTTTGGGGCATGTCGCGCCGGGTTGACTCGGATGGATTTACAGGTGGCTCACTGCGGGAATGCCCGTTGGGGGTGATGCCGACATCGCCTATGCGTTAAGGTTGGCGCATGGAATCTCGACCTCCTTCATTTGTTCAATTGGGCTGGCGCTCGCTGTGGCGCGACTGGCGCGCTGGCGAGTTGCGTCTGTTGGTGCTGGCGGTCACGCTGGCCGTGGCGGCTTTGACGGCGGTGGGTTTTTTCGCCGACCGGCTGCAAAACGGTTTGGCCCGAGACGCTAGCGCCCTGATTGGTGGTGATGCTGTCATCAGCAGCGACAACCTGCCGCCCCCCACCATTGAGCAACAGGCGCTGGCGCTGGGCTTGCAAACCACCCAGACGCTGGGCTTCCCCACCATGGGCCGCGCGCCCGATGAAGCCGGTGGCGCCGCGCGGCTGGTGGCCTTGAAGGCGGTGGGTGAGGGTTACCCGCTGCGCGGCACGCTGCGGGTGGCGCCGGCTCCGCAAGCCACCGACGAGGCCACCCGCGACATTCCCGCAACCGGCACCGCCTGGGTGGACGCTGCCTTGCTGGTGGCGCTGAACCTGCAAATGGGCCAGCCCCTGTTGCTGGGTGACGCGTCGTTTACCGTGGCGCGCGTGATCGTGGTCGAGCCCGACCGAGGCGCTGGTTTCATGAGCTTTGCGCCGCGCGTCATGATCAACAGCGCCGATTTACCGGCCACCGGCCTGGTGCAGCCCGCCAGCCGCCTGACCTACCGGCTGGCGGTGGCGGGGCCCGATGCGGGGGTGGCGCAGTTTGTGCGATGGGCCGAGGCCGAGGTTGAAAAACCTGGCGTGCGCGGGCTGCGGCTGGAGTCGCTCGAGGGCGGGCGCCCTGAAATGCAGCAAACCCTGGCCCGGGCCGAGAAGTTTCTGAACCTGGTGGCCTTGCTGGCCGCGCTGCTGTGTGCGGTGGCTGTGGCCATTGCAGCGCGTGGTTTTGCCCAGCGCCACCTGGACGACTGCGCCATGTTGCGTGTGTTGGGGCTGTCGCAAGCCACCATGGCTCGTGCCTACACATTGGAATTTGCGTTGGTGGGGCTCATGGCCAGCGCGGTGGGCGTGGCGCTGGGTTACGGCGTGCACCACGCCTTTGTGCTGTTGTTGGCCGGTCTGGTAGACGCCGCGCTGCCCGCGCCAAGCCTGAGTCCGGTGTTCCTAGGTCTGGGCATGGGTCTCACGCTGATGATGGCTTTTGGCCTGCCCCCCGTGTTGCAGCTGGCGCAGGTGCCACCGCTGCGCGTGATCAGGCGCGATGTGGGCCAGCTCAAGCCCGCTACGCTGGCGGTGCTGGGGCTGGGTGTGGCGGGATTCGCGGCCTTGCTGCTGGCCGCGAGCCGCGACCTGTTGCTAGGCGGTATTGCGGTGGGTGGTTTTGCGGCGGCGGTGCTGTTGTTTGCCGTGGTCAGCTACGCGGCGGTGCGCTTGCTGCGAGCCAGCGTGAACGAGGCCACCGCGCCGCGGGCGCTGGTGATGGCCACGCGCCAGCTCTCGGCCCGCCCGGCCTACGCGGTGGTTCAAATCAGCGCGCTGGCGGTGGGTTTGCTGGCGCTGGTGCTGTTGGTGCTGCTGCGCACAGACCTTATCGCCAGCTGGCGCAACGCCACACCACCCGACGCGCCCAACCGCTTTGTCATCAACGTCCAGCCCGAGCAGGGCGAGTCTTTTCAGCAGGCTCTGCGCCAGGCTGGGGTGGAGCGCTTTGACTGGTACCCCATGATCCGCGGGCGCCTGGTGCGCATCAACGGCGAGACGGTCAATCCCGAGAGCTTTGTGGGCGACCGCGCCCAGCGGTTGGTGGACCGCGAATTCAACCTCTCCAGCACGGCCACGCTGCCCGAGCACAACCCGGTGGTGGCTGGGCGCTGGACCGACAACGAAGCCGACGGCCTGAGTGTGGAGGAGGGCTTGGCCGAAACGCTGGGTCTCAAGCTCGGTGACCGCCTCGGGTTTGACATCGCCGGGCAGGTGAGCGAAGGCACCATCACCAGCCTGCGCAAGGTGGACTGGGGTTCCATGCGGGTCAATTTCTTCGTGGTGTTTCCCGTGGCCCAGGTACCCAACGTACCGGTGACCTACATCAGTGCTTTTCAGGCGCCCAAAGCCAACGACCAGTTTGACAACACCTTGGTGCGGCAGTTTCCCAACATCACCAACGTGGACATGAGCCAGACCATTGCGCAGGTGCAGCGCGTGCTGGGGCAGGTCATCGGCGCGGTGGAATTTTTGTTTGCCTTCACCCTGGCCGCTGGGCTGGTGGTGTTGCTGGCGGCCATCACCGCCACGCGGGGCGAGCGCGAGCGCGAGTTCGCCATTTTGCGTGCGGTGGGTGCCGGTTCCGCGCTGCTGCGCCAGGTGCAGCGCATTGAACTGCTGGGGGTGGGCCTGCTCGCCGGCTTCCTGGCCTCGGTGGTCGCGGTGATCGTGGGCTGGGCCTTGGTGCGCTTCGTTTTTGAATTCGCCTGGACTGCTTCGCTGTGGGTGCCGCTGGTGGGCAGCCTGGCGGGCGCGCTGCTGGCGCTGGCCGCGGGCTGGTGGGGCCTGCGCAGCGTGTTGCGCACGCCGGTGGTGGAAACTCTGCGCAAGGCGACCGCCTGAGCACGCGTTTGAAGGACGACAATCATTCCCCATGACCACCCCATCTACCGAACCAAGCAGCACCACCGCTCCCGCGACCCCGTTTGAATGGATCGGAGGCGAAGCGCGCGTGCGCGCGCTGGTGGATCGCTTTTACGACCTGATGGACATTGAGCCCGGCTACCGCGAACTGCGTGTGGCCCACGGCAGCACACTGGACGACGCGAGGGAAAAGCTGTTCTGGTTTTTGTGCGGCTGGTTGGGCGGCCCGCAGCACTACACCGAGCGTTTTGGTCACCCGCGCCTGCGCATGCGGCACATGCCATTCTCCATCGGCATCCAGGAGCGCGACCAATGGCTGGCCTGCATGGATCAGGCCATGGTGGAAACCGAGGTCGACCCGGTACTGCGAGAGCGCCTGAAAACCAGCTTTTTTCAGACGGCAGATTGGATGCGCAACACGCCATAATCCGCTTGCTGTGTGGGTGGCCGCACCCACGGCATCCATCGCAAGTTCCCTATGACGTTTCTTCTCCCCGGCATTCTGGCCATGGCGGCCATCGTGCTGGCTTCCAATATTCTGGTGCAATTCCTGTTTGGCCAATGGCTGACCTGGGGCGCTTTCACCTACCCGCTGGCCTTTTTGGTGACCGATCTGGTCAACTTTGTGCACGGCCCCAAGGCCGCGCGCAAGGTGGTGCTGGCCGGCTTCGTCATCGGGCTGTTGTGCTCCCTGGTGGGCAGCCAGATCGTGGGCGAGGCTGGCCCGCTGGTCACGCTGCGTATCGCGCTGGCTTCCGGGGTGGCTTTTCTGGTGGCCCAGTTGCTGGACGTGTCCATTTTTGACCGCTTGCGCCAGGGCAGTTGGTGGCGGGCGCCGCTGGTGTCGACGTTGGTGGGTGCTTCCATCGACACGGCGCTGTTTTTCTCGCTTGCGTTTTCAGCGTCCCTGGTGTGGCTGGAGCCCGCTAACGACGTGAGCTGGGCCAACGAGGTGCTCCCCATGCTGGGCATGGGTCCGTTGGCGCCGCTGTGGGTGTCGCTGGCGGCGGCCGACTGGATGGTCAAAGTCTCACTGGCTTTGCTGGCCCTGGTGCCGTTCCGTATCGCGGTGCGGCGGCTGCTGGCGCAGATCAGGTAGACGCAGCGCGTGCGGGAAGGCGGTGGTGTTGTTGCACTGGCTGCAGCAGCACCACCAGAGCGCCTGCACCTCCCTCGGCCGGTCGGGCCTGCACAAAAGCCATCACCTCGGATTTTTGCACCAGCCAGCGCAGCACACGGCCCTTGAGCACCGGTGTGCGGCCGGGTGAACCCAGCCCCTTGCCGTGCACCACGCGTACGCAGCGCAGCCCCAGCTGGTGCGATTCCCGCACAAACAGGCCCAGAGCCTCGCGTGCTTCGTCTGTGCGCAGGCCGTGCAGGTCGATCTGGCGCTGAATGCTCCAGCGGCCTTCGCGCAGCTTGCGCACCACGTCCGCGCCCAGGCCAGGCAGGCGGTAGCTCAGCAAGTCGTCGGTGTGCAGCAGGGTTTCCACGTCAAATTCGTCCGACAGCGCTTCACGCATGACAGACGCCTCGTCCCGCAGCCGCTGCACCGGCAGCGGCTGCACCGCCACAGTGCGCGGTGCGATGCGCCCGCTGTGTGCGATGGGCTGCACCGGGCCCACCGCCAGTTCAAACAACCGTTGTTCGCGCTCCCGTTTCAAGCGGGCTGCACGCGCCGCTTCAAGCGCGGCGGCTTGCACCGCAGCGCGCTCGGTCATCACGCGTTGGAGCGTTTTGAGGTCGGCGAACGCATGCACTTTCATGCGTTGCATTGTCGCGCAGCGAAGGGGTCTGCGGTCAGATGAGGCCCATTTCGGCCATGGACGCGGCTTGCTCGCGGGTCACGATGAAGTGGTCCAGCACCCGCACGTCCACCAGTGACAGCGCCGCCTTCAGGGTCTGTGTCAATGCTTCGTCGGCCCGGGACGGTTGGGCTGTTCCGCTGGGGTGGTTGTGCGCCAGCACCACGGCGGCAGCGTGGTGGTGCAGGGCGCGCAACACCACCTCGCGCGGGTACACGCTGGTTTGCGTGAGCGTCCCACGAAACAGCTCTTCCAGCTCAATCAGCCGGTTCTGGCTGTCCAGAAACATCACGGCGAACACTTCGTGTGCCCGCGCGCCCAACTGCAGTTGCAAGTAATCGCGCACCGCTTGCGGGCTGTCAAACAGCGGTTTGAGCTTGAGTTCTTGCGCCAATGCGCGCCGCGCCAGTTCCAGCACGGCGACCACCTCGGCGCGTTTGGCTGGCCCCAGCCCTTTGATCACCTTCAGCGCTTCGGCGCCGGTGTGCAGCAGACCGCCCACGCCGCCAAACCGGTCCAGCAGCTCTTGCGCGAGTTGCACCACGTGTTTGCCCTGTATGCCGGTGCGCAACAGCAGCGCCAGCAACTCGGCATCGCTGAGCGCGGCGGGGCCGCGGGCCAGCAGCTTTTCGCGCGGACGCGCGTCGCTGGGCAGGCTCTTCAGCCCGGACGTTAAAAGGCTATCCATGTATTTTTCTCCCTGAACCAGTCCACTTTTTACAATAGGGCCACTTTCCTGTCGCGCGCTATCGGTGGCCCTTGTGGCGCTTTGCACGGCAGATCCCCGAATTCACCACACTGGCTTCGCATGTCACACGTTCAAGAAGGCTCTTTTCTTACTCTGCACTACCGCATGTCGGGGCCTGGGGGGCAGGTCATCATCGACACGTTTGATGGCCAACCGGCCACGATCAGCCTGGGGTCCGGACAGTTGTCCCCGGCGATCGAACAGCGCTTGATCGGGCTGGAAGAGGGCAGCCGGCACGTGATCGAACTCGACGATGGCGAGGCCTTTGGCGAGCGCCAGCCCGAGATGGTGCAATGGGTGGCGCGTAGGCTGCTCAACGAACTGGGTGACCCGCACGAGCAGTACGTGCCCGGTGACGTGGTGCAGTTCCCCACCCCGGACGGCCTGAGCAGCTACGCCGGCTCGGCCGTGGAGGTGCGTGAAGACGGCGCGGTATTGTTTGACTTCAACCACCCGTTGGCCGGGCAGCCGGTGCAGTTTGAAGTGCAACTGATCGGGGTGCTGTGATGACCGTGCAACCCAGCAACTTTGCGGCCGGCTCCGAAACATCAAATGCCGCTGGTGACGTTGAGATTTTGCTGGCCGAGCCGCGCGGCTTTTGCGCCGGCGTGGACCGCGCCATCGAAATCGTTGAGCGTGCGCTGGCCAAGTTTGGTCGGCCCATTTATGTGCGCCATGAGATCGTGCACAACACCTATGTGGTGAACGACTTGAAAGCCAAGGGCGCGATCTTCATCGAAGAGCTGTCTGATGTGCCCCCTGGCGCCACCTTGGTGTTTTCGGCCCATGGCGTGAGCAAGGCGGTGCAGCAGGAAGCGCAGCAGCGCGGGTTTCATGTGTTTGATGCCACCTGCCCGCTGGTGACCAAGGTGCATGTGGAGGTGGCCAAGCTGCACCGAGAGGGTTACGAGTTCATCATGATCGGTCACAAGGGCCATCCCGAGGTGGAGGGCACCATGGGCCAGCTTGACAGTGGCATCCACCTGGTCGAAGACGCGGCCGATGTATCGCGAGTCGTTCCCACGCAAGAAACCCGGCTGGCGGTGGTGACGCAAACCACGCTGTCGGTGGATGACGCGGCCGTGATTCTCGCGGCGGTGAAAGCCCGCTTTCCACTGGTGCGTGAGCCCAAGCAGCAAGATATTTGTTACGCCACACAAAACCGGCAGGACGCCGTCAAGTTGCTCAGCCCGCAGGTTGACATCGTGATCGTGGTGGGCAGCCCCACCAGCTCCAACAGCAACCGATTGCGCGAAGTGGCCATCAAACTCGGCACCGAAAGCCACATGGTGGACAGTGCTGATGAACTGCGCGCCGAGTGGTTTGAAGGCAAAGCCCGTGTTGGTTTGACCGCAGGCGCCTCGGCGCCTGAAATTCTGGTGCGCCAGGTGATCGACCGCATCAAGGCGCTGGGCGCCATTTCGGTTCGCACCATGGACGGGTTGACCGAAACCATCAAATTCCCCCTGCCCAAGGGCCTGAAGATCGACGGCGAAGAGGGTGCCGCGCTCGAACACCTGCGTTGAGGCTTCATCCCGTCGGGTGCCTGCGCCCAAAAACTACAATGGCACCATGCTAGATATCGTCCAACTGAGAAAAGACCTCGATGCCGTGATCGCACGGCTCGAGACCCGCAAACAACCCCAGGTATTTCTGAATGTGGCGGTTTTCCGCTCACTGGAAACCGAGCGCAAAACGCTGCAGACCCGCACCGAAGAGTTGCAAAGCCAACGCAACAGCCTGTCCAAGCAAATTGGCATGCTCAAAGCCAAGGGCGAAAGCGCCGACGGCGTAATGGCCCAAGTCGGTGCCATCAAGACCGAGCTGGAAGCCTCTGCCGCGCGGCTAGACACGCTGCAGGCCGAACTTCAAAGCCTGTTGCTGGCCGTGCCCAACCTGCCGCACCAGAGCGTGCCTGTGGGCGCGGGCGAAGACGGCAACGTGGAAGTGCGCCGCTGGGGCAGCCCGCGCGCATTTGACTTTCCCGTGCGCGACCATGTGGACATCGGCGAAAAGCTGGGCCTGGACTTTGACACCGGCGCCAAACTGGCTGGCTCGCGCTTCACTTTCATGCGCGGCCCCATCGCCCGCCTGCACCGTGCACTGGCGCAGTTCATGCTGGACGTTCAAACCCAGGAACACGGCTACACCGAGTGCTACACGCCCTACATCGTCAACGCCGAAACCCTCAAAGGAACCGGGCAGTTGCCCAAGTTCGAGGCCGACCTGTTCGCTGTGAAAAAGGGCGGGCAGGAAGGTGAAGTCGTGCCCGATACACAGGCGCTGTACTTGATCCCGACCTCCGAAGTCACGCTGACCAACGTGGTTCGCGACACTGTGCTGGCCGAGTCCGAGCTGCCCATCAAGATGACCGCGCACACACCGTGCTTTCGCTCGGAGGCCGGCAGCGCTGGGCGCGACACCCGCGGCATGATCCGCCAGCACCAGTTCGACAAGGTCGAAATGGTGCAGATCGTGCATCCCGAGAAAAGCGACGAAGCACTCGAAGCGATGACCGGCCACGCCGAAGCGGTGCTTCAGAAGCTGGGCTTGCCGTACCGCGTCATGAGCCTGTGCACCGGCGACATGGGCTTTGGCGCCAGTAAAACGTACGACCTGGAAGTGTGGGTGCCCGCACAAGGCACCTACCGCGAGATCAGTTCGGTGTCCAACTGCGAAGCTTTTCAGGCCCGGCGCTTGCAGGCGCGCTTTAAAAATGCTCAGGGTAAAAACGAATTGGTGCACACGCTCAACGGCTCCGGGCTGGCGGTGGGCCGCGCCCTGGTGGCGGTGCTGGAAAATGGTCAAAATGCTGACGGCAGTGTGACCGTGCCCGAGGTGCTGCGGCCCTACATGGGTGGTCTGGAGCGACTCACCTCGGCTTGAAGCCCGTTCGGGCAGGCGCCACAAGCCAGCAGCTGCCGGCTGTGGGCGACGGGCAATTCGGGGGCCTCTCGTTTGGGTGTTTTGGGTGGCCGTATGGGGCTGCAAAGCCCGTGGCTTGTTGCTACCTTTGGTGGTGTGTGCCATACACAAGCGATGAAAAGCGCAGTGCTGATCAAGGAACCCAGAAGCGCTGGTTGGGAGCTTGATCCGGTCAACGGTTCACACCCCGTGTTCTGCCACTCGGGTCGGCCCGGCCACGTTATGGTGCCCCAACCGAAAAAGGACTTGGGCATCGGCCTGGTGAGGGCCATCCGCACTGCAAAAGGTCTTTGAAGGGCGCATGAACATGCGTTACGCCATCGCCATTGAGCCCGGAAGCGGCACCACCGCCTGGGGCGTGCTGCTCCCGACATGGCCGGCTGTTTCTCTGCCGGTGAAACCCAGGAATAGGCCATTCTCGGTGTCGAAGAGGCGGTCACGGCGTGGATTGAGGCCGTGCTCGACAGCACTGTGGAGCGGGTGAACATCAGCCTGACTCGCTGGGTTCTGCACCGACTTGATGACCTTGCCAAGTCCAATGGTGAATCACGCTCCGGGATGATCGCTCGCATGGCCATTGAGAGTCGGTGTCAGGGGCGAGAGTCGATTTCTGCCTGAGTCACCGAGCAGATTTCTACAAACGGCACATTCTGTTGGCTGTGCGGTTTTGCATTGGCAGCCCAGCCACTGTGCTCCATGAGCTAGAACAATCCAGGCCGCATCTGGGTAAACCACCGTTGCTCAATGCTGCACAGGCTGGCCCATTTTAAGCGGCTGGCTTGAATGAAAATGAATGCGTCACAAGCACCTTTTCCCATGATGGGTGCGATGTGGGGTACAAAAGAAAAACGGGCCATAAGGCCCGTGTTTTCTACTGTCTTGGCGGAGAGGGAGGGATTCGAACCCTCGGTACCTTGCGGTACGCCTGATTTCGAGTCAGGTACATTCGACCACTCTGCCACCTCTCCGGGGTGTAATTCAGGTCACAAGCCTCATAGTTTACCAGACCCAGAGAGCCTGCCTTTTTGCGGAATCTTGTGCTCAGAAATTTCCGGGGTCAGGGGAAATTTCAGCGAAACAGGCCTTTGGATCATTTCCAAGGGTGGCCGCTGTCTGCGTTTAAATTCTAGCAGCAGGCGGCTGCGGATTTTCAGCCACGACAGCGCATGCCCGGTGCGACAATGCCTGACCGCGGATTCAATGGTCCAACATGCTCGTCGACACCCAACCTGCCACCCACCAGCACATGCCGGCGTCGCCCGAGGTCAGAGACCAATGGGTGGACTCGAAGTTGATCGGCGTGTTGATGGACAATGCAATGCCCTCGCTCATCTCTGCTGCGCTGGCCTTGCCGATCATGATCTACCTGATGGCGGGTGAGGTTCACAGCGTTGCTTTAACGGGCTGGACCGTTTTGCTGCTGGGGGTGCTTCTGTACCGTTACCGCATGATCGGCACTTACCGGCTGCGATACGACAGCACCGAAGGCCCACTGCGGATGGAGTTCGTTCGCCGGTACGGCTGGTCTTGGGCTGCTGTGGGGGTGTTTTGGGGTGCTTCCATCGGCTTGACTTACCTGCAAGCCAGCGTGCAGACGCAGTTTGTGTGCGGCCTGGTGGTGCTGGGCCACGGCTTGTTGTCGCTTACGGCTTTCAGCGCTTACTTGCCAGCATTTCGCAGCTACACCAATGCCTTGGTGATCTCGGTGTTGGTGGGCTTGATGGGGCCTATGCTGATGGGCGTGGTGCCAACCACGGGCGTGAAGCACCTTGTGTCGCTGGTTTTATTGCTGCTGATTTTCTGGTGGTTGCTGCGCATGGCTGGTGAGCGCTTGCACCAGGTGCATCGAGCCAGTTTTGAGTTGCAGTTTTACAACCAGGAGCTGATCGATTCGCTGACGCAGCAAACCCGTGCTTCTTTGCGCGCTGTGGCCACCAAAAACCGTTTTCTGGCGTCGGCTGCTCATGATCTTCGGCAGCCGGTGCATGCCCTGAGTTTGTACGCCGACTGGCTGGCGACCGAGCCCGAAATGGCGCGGGACATCGCGCCGCGCATTTTGCAGTCAACCCGTGCGATCAATGAGCTGTTTGACTCGCTGTTTGACCTGACCCGCATTGACGCGGGTAACTACAAGGTCCGCCTGCAGCATGTGGATGTGCGGCAGTTATTTGCCGACATGGCGCTGCAGTTTGAGCCGGTGGCCGCGGGCAAGTCGCTCAGGCTGCGCACCCATGCCCGCCCCACCACCATTTGGGCAGACCCTGTGGTGCTGCGGCGGATTTTGGGCAATCTGGTGTCTAACGCGCTGCGGCACACCCAAAAGGGTGGCGTGTTGCTGGGTTTGCGTCACCGCTCGGACGTGTTGGTGTTCGAGGTGTGGGACACGGGTGTGGGCATTGCCCGCGAGCACCAGCAGGCCATTTTTCAAGAATTTTTTCGGGTGTCTCAGCACCAGGGCACCGAAGACAGCTTGGGCCTTGGGCTGACCATTGTGTCCAAGCTCACCACCATGATGGGCTACCAGCTTGCGCTCAATTCGGTTGCTAACCGCGGTAGCGTGTTTCGGTTGATGTTGCCGGCTTATACGCGCAGAGAGGGCCCAATCACTGACGGGACCAGCGTGTTGGTGAACGCTGCCCTGAGGGGCTTGCGCTGATTAGGGTTGCAAAACCACTTAAGAGCGACCGACCGCCATGGGCGGCCACCCTCGTTCCGAGCATTTCAGAGGTCGAGCAGACCTGCGGTGCGCGCCAGGTGGCTTGCCTGCGAGCGGCTTTTGACGTTGAGTCGGCGAAACAGCCGCCACAAGTGAACTTTGACGGTGTGTTCGCTGATTTGCAGCTGTTCTGCGATGTCCCGGTTGCTCAAGCCACGGTCCAGCATCACCAGCAGTTGTTTTTGGCGCTTGGACAGCTTCTCGGGAATGGTTGGGGCGTTCTCGTCTTCCACCTCATCGGCGAGGAATTCGCGCAACACCTTGGCGATTTGCGCCGCACCAGCCGATTTTTCAACATAGGCGTCAGCACCTGCTTCACGCGACAGGTCTTCGTAGTCTGACGCGGGGGATGCCGACAGCACGATCAACGAAGTGTCGGGCAGCATCTGGCGCACTTCACGCACGCCCGACACACCGTTGGTGTCGGGCAATTTCAGGTCCAGGCATACCAGTTCGGGTTCACCGTGTTCAGCGATCGCTTTGCTGACAGAGGCCAGTCGTTCCAGCTCAATCACCTGGGTTGATGAACGCAGCCGGCGCAACAGCATCACGACGGCTTCGCGCATCAGCGGGTGATCATCAATAACAAAAATACTCATGACGGCAGTGGTGTACGTAATTGTTTGAAGGGGCAGAGCATAGCGACAATGTGGAGGTTTGGCGATAGTGCCAAGCCGCCAAATTGGCGCTGCCCTGTGGGGCTGTTTCGGGCTTAACGGTCCAGGAGGTGTGCGTGCGCGCAGCTCCAAGCAGACAAAAAATCAGTTGGAGGCTTCGCTGAAATAGCGTAACGCAGAGGACACCGCTTCTGGATCAGCCTTGAAGAACACAGAAGTTGGGTCCTCAGCCAGGGCATTCGTTCCACTCTTTTGCAGTTCTGCAATGGTTTTTGCAGCTTCTTTGGGCGAGGCATAGCCTGTGCTTTGCAGCAGCAGCTGGCCTTTGGCGTCCATGAGTTTGAAGTAGAACAGGCCGTCGGCTTCACGGTATTGTTTGAAGCTGGGTGCCGCGGCTTTTGCCGCCTTGGCTGTTTTTTGGGTGTCTGCCAGGTTGTCCAAGGGGCGCAGGCCCACCGCATGGCGCAGCCGGGCTGTGAACGGTGTGGCAACCGCTCGGGCTTTGTCTGCACCCATTTTCAGCGTTTTCTCAATCTGGGCGGGGTTTTGTATCAGTTCGTCGTACACCAAGCGCATGGGGGCTATTTCAGCGTCCAGCCGCTCAAACAGCACCTGTTTGGCGTCACCCCACGCGATGCCGTCTGCATAGGCCTTGGCCAGGGCTGCGGTTTCCTCGGTGGAGGCAAAGGCTTGGTACAGCTGAAACAGGGCCGAGCCCTCGGTGTCCTTGGGTTCACCGGGGGCACGTGAGTCGGTCACGATGCCCATGATGAGTTTTTTCAGCTGGTCGCGCGGTGCAAACAGCGGGATGGTGTTGTCGTAGCTCTTGCTCATCTTGCGGCCATCAAGCCCGGGCAAGGTGGCCACATGGTCTTCAATGGCGGCCTCGGGCAGCGTGAAATGCTCGCCATACAGGTGGTTGAAGCTGGACGCCATGTCGCGCGCCATTTCGATGTGCTGGATCTGGTCACGCCCCACCGGCACTTGGTGCGCGTTGAACATCAAAATGTCTGCCGCCATGAGCACCGGGTACATGAACAAGCCTGCCGTGACACCGGCGTCGGGTTCTTCACCCGCTGCGGTATTTTTGTCTACCGAGGCTTTGTAGGCGTGGGCGCGGTTGAGCACGCCTTTGCCGGTGACGCAGGTGAGTAACCAGGTCAGTTCGGGAATTTCCGGAATATCGGACTGGCGGTAGAACGTGACCTGCTCGGGGTCCAGACCGCAAGCCAGCCAAGTGGCCGCAATTTCCAGCGTGGAGCGCTGCACACGGGCGGGGTCGCCCACTTTGATGAGGGCGTGGTAGTCGGCCAGAAAGTAGAAGCTTTCCACCTCGGACAGGCGGCTGGCGCGCACAGTGGGACGCACGGCGCCCACATAGTTGCCCAGATGGGGGGTGCCGGAGGTGGTGATGCCGGTGAGGACGCGCAGGGTTTTCATGAACGGGAGCGGTTAGAGAATCAACATGCGCAGGGGGGTAAGCAGCACTTCAATGGCGCTGTTGGTGAGCGCCATGAGCGGGCGCAGCCAGAGGTTGCCCACCACGCCGGATATGACGAGCGCCATGACGATGAAAAACCCCCAGGGCTCAATGCGCGAAACCAGGGCGGCCTGCTTCCAGGGCAACAGGCCAACCAGAATACGGCCTCCGTCGAGCGGTGGCAGCGGAAACAGGTTGAAGGTAAACATGACCAGGTTGACCAGGATGCCTGCCCGGCACATTTGCAAGAAGAAGCGCTCTTCGACGCCGCTTGCGACGAGCACATAGAGCAGCACAGTCCAGAGAATGGCCTGGACGAGGTTGGCGCCTGGCCCGGCCAATGCAACCCAGACCATGTCCTTCTTGGGGTTGCGCAGGCGGTTGAAGTTGACCGGCACCGGTTTCGCATAGCCAAACAGGAAGGCCCCCGAGGTGGCGAAGTACAGCAGCAGCGGCATCGCGATGGTGCCCACCGGGTCAATGTGCTTGATCGGGTTCAGGGTGATGCGCCCCAGCATGTAGGCGGTGTTGTCGCCATAGTGCCGCGCCGCGTAGCCATGCGCCGCCTCGTGCACCGTGATGGCGAACAGCACGGGAATGGCGTAGATGGCAATGGTTTGAACGATCTGGGCGAAATCCATGGCGGAAATGTCGGGCAAACCGCTATTGTCCCAGATGACGCATTGCGGTGCTCAGGGTGGTCTATGGCCTTGGTCGTTACACCTGGGCTTGCTCAGACGTTCCGTCCGCAGCATTTACATGCCGAGCGGTGCCAGCGCGCCTTGTCCCTGGCGGATCAATTCGGGTTCCCCGCCGGTGCCCATGGGGGTGAGGTCGACCACGGTGGTGGGTTCCAGGGCGCAAGCGCCCGCGTCGATCACGCCGGCCAGGTCGTGCTGAAAGCGTTCACGGATCTCTTGTGCGTCGTTCAAGGGGTCGGTTTCCCCCGGCGGAATCAGTGTGGTGGCCAGCAGCGGTGCGTTGTGCAGTGCAAGCAGTGCCAGCAAAGCGTTGTGGCTGGGGACACGCAGGCCAATGGTTTTTCGCGATGGGTGGCTCAAGCGCCGGGGCACTTCTTTGCTGGCTTCGAGGATGAAGGTGTAAGGCCCCGGTGTGGCCTGCTTCAGCAGGCGGTACTGTCGGTTGTCCACCCGGGCGTAGCTGGCGAGTTCGCTCAGGTCGCGGCACAGGAGCGTCAGGTGGTGCTTGTCGTCCACCTGGCGAATGCGGCGCAGCCGGTCGGCTGCGGCTTTGTCGTCGAGGTGGCAGACCAGCGCGTAGCTGGAGTCGGTGGGTACCGCCAGCACGCCGCCGCGCTCCAGCAGTTGCACCGCTTGCTTGAGCAGCCGGGGTTGCGGGTTGTCGGGGTGAACTTCAAATAACTGGGACATAGGCTTATTGTGCGACGGACTGAGCCAGAGGGCACATCACGCCACCCCTGCGCCGTGCCTCACCCACTGGTATGGGGCATCGTCGATGAGCCGTGCGGCCGCTCACTGGATTCGGGACTGCAGCAGCTCCCATACCGGCGTGACGCTGCCTGGCAGGTCGGGCAGTTTGCCCAGGTCGGTGTGGCTTTCTTCGGGGCTGTGAAAGTCGCTGCCGCGCGAGGCGGCGAGGCCAAATTCCTTGCAGTATTCGGCGTATTTCACGTAATCGGCGGCGCCGTGGGCGCCGGTCACCACCTCAACCCCTTGCCCGCCGTGAGCCTTGAACTCGGTGAACAAAGCATATTCTTCATTGGCCGATAGTTTGTAACGGCCGGGGTGCGCAATCACCGCCATGCCGCCTGACTGGGTGATCCAGCCCACCGCGTCGCCCAGCGTGGCCCAGCGGTGCGGCACGAAGCCGGGTTTGCCGTCGTTGATGTACTTGCGGAACACCTCGTTGGTGTCGCGGCAAATGCCGGCCTCCACCAGGTACCGCGCAAAGTGGGTGCGCGAAATAAGCTCGGGGTTGTCCACGTATTTCAGGGCGCCTTCGTACACGCCGGGAATGCCTACGCGCGCCAGGTCGTCGCTCATGGCGCGGGCGCGCTGTTCGCGTCCGCCGCGGGTGGCGTGCAGGCCCTGCACCAGGGCCGGGTGGGTGGTGTCCATACCCAGGCCCACGATGTGCACCGTGATGCCGGCAAACGTGACAGAGATTTCGGTGCCGGTGATGTAGCGCAGGCCCACCGCGCGGGCGGCTTGCAGAGCGCGGGCTTGGCCGCCAATCTCATCGTGGTCGGTCAGAGCCCACAATTCCACGCCGTTGGCTTTGGCGCGTTGCGCCAGCGCCTCGGGCGTGAGCGTGCCGTCAGACACGATGGAATGGCAGTGGAGGTCGGCGTTGAGTATGTGGGTCACCACCGCATTCTAGTTTTTGCCGATTGACCGCGCTGGCGCGAGGCAAAGATACGCGACGAGAGGGGCAGCGTCAGCCGAGAGCCCCGCCGGTGGTGCGGTGGGCTATCCGGTATTGCGCAGCCCGGCTGCAATGCCGTTGATGGAGATATGAATGCCTCGGCGAACTTTTTCGTCCCGGTCGGCCTGGTTTTCTCCGGCGCGGTAGCGGCGCACCAGCTCTACTTGCAAGTGATGCAGCGGGTCAATGTAGGGGAAGCGGTGGCGAATGGAGCGCTGCAGCGCCGCGTTGTTCACTAGGCGCTGCTCTTCACCGGTGATCAGCGCCAGCGCCTCGGTGGTGCGGTGCCACTCGGCTTCAATGGCGCTGAATACCTTGGTGCGCAGGCGCTTGTCTTCCACCAGCTCGGCGTAGCGGGTGGCCAATGCCAGGTCGCTCTTGGCCAGAACCATGTCCATGTTGGACAGCAGCGTGCTGAAGAACGGCCACTGTTTCACCATTTTTTGCAGCAGGGCGGTCTGTTTGGCCACTCCGGCTTCGCCCTCCTGGTTCAAAAAGGCTTGCACCGCTGAGCCAAAACCGTACCAGCCCGGCAGGGTAAGGCGGCACTGGCCCCAGCTGAAGCCCCAGGGGATGGCGCGAAGGTCTTCGATTTTTTGAGTGGCTTTGCGGGAGGCCGGTCGCGAGCCGATGTTGAGTTCGGCAATTTCACGGATGGGCGTGGCCGCAAAAAAGTACTCGGCAAAGCGAGGGGTGTCGTACACCAGCGCCCGGTACGAGGCCATGCTGTGCGCAGACAGCGCATCGGCCGCAGCCAGAAACGCTGCTGGTGCGTTGCGTGTGGGTTGCAGCAGCGTGGCTTCGAGCGTGGCGGCCACCAGGGTTTCCAGGTTGCGCCGGCCAATCTCGGGGTTGGCGTATTTGGAGCCGATCACCTCGCCCTGTTCGGTCAGGCGGATCTGGCCGCGCACGGTGCCAGGCGGCTGCGCCAGGATGGCCTGGTAGCTGGGGCCACCGCCTCGCCCCACGGTACCGCCACGGCCGTGAAACATTCGAAGCTGGATCTGGCCCCCACGCTCCCCCGCTTCGCGAGGTCCGCTGCCCCCCGAGGGGGCTGCTTCGCCTTGGGGCTGCCCGGCGGCGAAGCTGTGGCCCCCACGCTCCCCCGCTGCGCGAGGTCCGCTGCCCCCCGAGGGGGCTGCTTCGCCTTGGGGCTGCCCGGCGGCGAAGCTGTGGCCTTCACTGTTCTCACCTTCTGCGTTCATCGCGTCAAACAGGTCCACCAACGCAATTTCAGCACGGTAGAGTTCCCAGTTGCTGGTGAAAATGCCACCGTCTTTGTTGCTGTCGGAGTAGCCGAGCATGATGTCTTGCTCGCTGTAACCCGTGGCGTGCCCGCGTTGCACCATGGCGCGCACGCCCGGCAGGGCGTAGTAGTCGCGCATGATGGGCGCGGCGTTGCGCAGGTCTTCAATGGTCTCAAACAACGGCACCACGATCAGGTCGCAGCGGGCGTCTTCTTGCAGCAAGCCATGCATCAGGCCCGTTTCTTTTTGCAGCAGCAGCACCTCCAGCAGATCGCTCACCGTTTCGGTGTGGCTGATGATGGCGTGGCGGATGGCATGGGCGCCAAAGCGTTCGCGCCCGCTGCGGGCATTGTCAAAGATGGCCAGCTCGTCTTGCGTGTGCGCCGAATAGGCCGCGCCGGGCACCCGCAGGGGCCGGGTGTCGTTGAGCTGGCGCAGCAGCACGGCGCGCTTGCCCATTTCATCTAGCGTGCTGTAGTGCGCCTCAATGCGGGCAGTGGCCAGCAACTCGGCCACCACCTCTTCGTGTTTGTCCGAGCTCTGGCGCAGGTCGATGGTGGCCAAGTGAAAGCCAAACACCTCGACCGCACGGATCAGCGGATGCAACCGTGCGCGCGCCATGGCCGCGCCGTGGTGCGCCACCAGCGAGGCTTCGATGGTGCGCAGATCGGCCAGCAGCTCGACAGCGTGAGCGTAGGGGTCTTGCGGTGCCACGGCGTGGCGGGCCGCTTCGCCGCCGGTGAGCTGGTGCAGGGTGGCCGCCAGGCGGGCGTACATGCCGGTGAGCGCGCGGCGGTAGGGCTCGTCCTGGCGGTGAGCGTTGGTGTCGGGCGAGCGCTCGGCCAGGGCCTGCATGGCCGGGCTCACGCTCGCCAACATGGCCGACACCGACAGCTCGGCACCCAGCAGGTGCAGCTGGCGCAGGTGGTGGCGCAGCACCATGTCGGCCTGGCTTTGCAGCGCCAGTTCCAGGGTTTGTGCGGTCACGTTGGGGTTACCGTCGCGGTCGCCGCCGATCCACTGGCCCATGCGCAAAAACGTGGCCACCGGCGCAGTGGCCGCGCCGGGCTCGCTCAGGCCTTCTTCCAGCTCGCGGTAGAGCTTGGGAATCTGCGCCAGGAAGGTGGCTTCGTAGTAGCTCAGCGCGTTTTCAATCTCGTCGGCCACGGTCAGCTTGGTGAAGCGCAGCAGGCGGGTTTGCCAGAGCTGCGTCACACGGGCGCGCAGCTGGGCTTCCAGCTCGGCCTGTTCGCGGGGCAAGGGTTGTTGTTGCGCGTCGCGTTCGGCCAGCAGGTGGGCAATGGCGCGCTCGGCGTCCAGAATACTTTTGCGCTGAACCTCGGTCGGGTGGGCCGTGAGCACCGGTGAAATATGGCTGTGCGCCAGCGTCTGCAACACTTTGCCCGGGGCCACGCCCGCCTTTTTCAGGCGCTGCAGCGTCATGGCCAGACTGCCTTCCTGCAGATCCCCCGCGCGTTCGTGCACCGCGCGGCGGCGAATGTGGTGGCGGTCTTCGGCCAGGTTGGCCAGGTGGCTGAAATAGGTGAAGGCGCGGATGACGCTGACCGTCTGGTCACCGCTGAGCCCTTTGAGCAACTTCTTCAGGGCCTTGTCGGCCGACTGGTCGGCGTGGCGGCGAAATGCCACCGAGAGCTGGCGAATCTGCTCAATCAGGTCAAAGGCTGCCTGGCCTTCCTGTTCTCGAATCACGTCACCCAAAATGCGACCGAGCAGGCGGATGTCGTCGATCAGCGGTTGCTCTTTGTCGGGGCGTTCGGCGGGTTTGGCGGTGCTGCTGCGCGCGCCGGTCCGTGACGGGTTGGTGGACGGGGTGGTGCGGGCAGACGGTCGGCTCATGGCGTGCTCGGGTGGTGCTGATTTTTCGGGCAAGGGGCATGCTAGCATTCAAAGTTGCTCTTTTTGTTACCAACCAGGTACGAAAACACCCCTTCGGCTTTGATCTTTTTTTGATCTTTCAACGTGTCACTTTCAAGCACCACCCCATCACTCTCCATCACCATCGCCACCCGCGAAAGCCGTTTGGCACTGTGGCAGGCCGAACACGTCAAGGCGCTGCTGGAGCGATTGGGTCACAGCGTTCGGCTGCTGGGCATGACGACCAAGGGGGACCAGATCCTGGACCGCAGCCTGTCCAAGGTGGGCGGGAAAGGCTTGTTTGTGAAAGAGCTGGAAGTGGCGCTGGAAGAGGGCCGGGCCGACATCGCGGTGCATTCGCTCAAAGATGTGCCGATGGACCTGCCGGAGGGATTTGCGCTGGCCTGCGTGATGGAGCGCGAAGACCCGCGCGACGCCTGGGTGTCGCCGGTGTGCGCCACGCTGTCCGAGTTGCCCACAGGTGCCGTGGTCGGCACTTCCAGCCTGCGCCGCTTGGTGCTGTTGCGCGAGGCGCTGGACGCGCTGGGCCGAACCGACGTGCGCATCGAGCCGCTGCGTGGCAACCTCGACACCCGGCTGCGCAAGCTGGACGAAGGGCAGTACCACGCCATCGTGCTGGCAGCAGCAGGGCTCAAGCGCTTGGGGCTGGCCGAGCGCATTCGCCATATTTTTGAGCCGGTTGAGTCGCTGCCGGCCGCAGGGCAGGGCGCGCTGGGCATCGAGGTGCGGTCTGACCGCGCCGACCTGGTGGCAGCCCTGGCACCGCTGGTGCACCTGCCCACCTGGCACCGCGTGGCGGCCGAGCGCACTGTGTCGCGCGCCATGGGCGGCAGTTGCTCCATGCCGCTGGCTGCTTACGCGCATTGGGACGCGGCCGATGCCAGTCGCCTGCAGCTCGACGCGGCCTGGGGCGACCCCGAAGGCCAGCAGCGCGTGGTGCGCGTGAGCCAGCAGGCGCTGGTGCAAGACCTGGCCCAAGCCGAAGCCCTGGGCCAGCGCGTGGCCGATGCGCTGCGTGCCGCTGGCGCCCAGCCGCCGGTGGCCACGGTTGAGAGCTGATCTTGACCGCCGACCCCGCGGTGCTGCCTGACCGACACCCGCTGGCGCCCCTGCAGTCCGTGATCGTGACGCGGCCCGAGCCAGAGGCCGGTAGCTGGGTGCGTGCGCTGCTGGCCGATGGCTGGCCGGCGCAAGCGCTGCCCCTGATCACCATTGCCGAGCCGGCCGACAAGGGGGTGCGCGAGCGGCTTGAGCAAGCCCGTGCGCACTGGCTGGACGCGGACGCCATCATGTTTGTCAGCGCCGCAGCGGTGCAGCACTTTTTTTCAGATGCGGTGCAAGCCCCGCCCGGGGCCAGCGTTCGCCCTCGCTTCTGGGCGCCAGGTCCGGGCACGGCGCGTGCGCTGGCGCTGGCCTTGGCTGCGCGCGGTCTGGGTCCCGAACACATTGATGCACCCGCAGCCGATGCGGTTCAATTCGATTCTGAAACCTTGTGGCCGGTGGTCGCGCCCCAGTTGCGACCGGGTCAGCGCATCCTGATCGTGCGCGGTGCTTCTGAAGTTTCCGCAAGCGAGCCAGCCGGACAGGCGCTGGCAGGAAATGGGCGCGACTGGCTGATCCGGCAATGCCAAGCCGCAGGCGCTCTGGTCGATGCCTGTGTGGCCTACGAGCGCCGCGCCCCAGCTGCCACGCCGGCTGTGCAAGCTGGGTTGAACGCTGCATCGGCGCCGGGCAGCGTGTGGTTGTTCAGCAGTTCGGAGGCTCTGGCGCACCTGCGCCGCATGGCACCCCAATGCCATTGGGTTCAGGCCACTGCGCTGGCTACGCACCCCCGCATTGCGGCCACGGCCCGTGCCGCCGGTTTTGGGTCGGTGGTGGAAACACGGCCAGCGTTGCCCGACGTGCTGCGCGCTCTAGAATCGAACTGGAGCCGTCCATGAGTCAAACCACACCCGCTACCCCCATCACCGCCCCGCCAGTGGCCAGTGCAACCGGCGCTGCGCCGTCTGCTGCGGGGCCACGTTCGGGCATCTGGCTGGTCCTGCTGGGTCTTGTGGTGGCGATTTTGGCCCTCGTCATGAGCGGCCTGCTGTGGCAAAAGCTCAGTTTGACGCAGCAAGAGTTGGCCCGCCGCAGCCAGGACAGCGCCACCCAGGCCCTGGAAGCACGCACCCTCGCCGGGCAGGCCGACGCTTTGTCGCAAGAGCTGCAGGCACGCCTGACGGTGGCCGAGGTGCGGCTCTCCGAAGTGAGTCTGCAGCGCAGCCAACTGGAAGAGTTGATGCTCACCATGTCCCGCTCGCGGGACGACAATCTGGTTCAAGATCTGGAGTCCGCCCTGCGCCTGGCCCTGCAGCAGGCGCAGCTGACCGGCAGTGCCCAGCCCCTGGTGTCGGCCCTGCAGGCGGCCGACCAACGCATTGCCCGCGCGGCACAACCTCGGCTCAATCCTGTTCAACGTGCCATTGCACGCGACATTGATCGAATCCAGGCGGCCGCATTGGCCGACATACCGGCGCTGGCTTTGCGGCTGGATGAGCTGGCCCGCCAGGTGGACGGTTGGCCCGTTCTCAATGCGGTGGGGCCAGCCGCTGGCCCGGTGGCAGCCGCTGCGAAAACACAAGCCGTTCAGGAACCTTCCGCCAATGCAGCGGCCGAGGCGGGCGCTGCGCCGGGTGCGGCCCGAGCTCCCAACAGCTTGCCAGAGGGCGCGACCGGCGCCCAGGCGGTGGTAACTGCCTCAGCCGACAGTGGTTTAAGCCAGGGCTGGAGCCGCGTTGCCGCCGGGTGGCAGGGGTTGTGGGGCCGCATCTGGACCGACGTGACGCGCAGCGGGCGTGAATTGGTTCGGGTGAGCCGTATTGATCGTCCCGAGGCGGCCCTGTTGGCGCCCGAGCAGGCGTTTTTCCTGCGGGAAAACCTCAAGCTCAAGTTGCTCAATGCCCGGCTGGGCTTGCTGGCGCGCCACATGGTCTCCAGCCAGTCCGATGTGGCGGCGGTTGAAATGGCGCTGGATCGCTACTTTGACACCACCTCGCCCACGGTGAGCAGTGCGCAGGTCGTGCTGGCGGGCTTGCGCAAAGACTTGGTAGACAACAACTTGCCTCGGCCAGATGAAACTTTGGCTGCGCTGGCGGCTGCGGCGGGAGGTCGCTGATGCGCAGCCTGCAGCGCGGTGCCATGCGCAGCGTGTTCTGGTTGCTGGGCCTGGCGGCGCTGGCCGTTGCTTTGGCCCTGTTGGTGGGGCGCAACCCGGCCACGCTGACCCTGTTCTGGCCACCGTACCGATTCGACGTTTCATTCAACTTTGTCGTGTTTGCGCTGATGGCTGCCTTTGTGCTGCTGCACTTGGCGCTGCGTGCCATTGCCGTGCTGCGCGAGCTGCCGGCGCAGGCTCAGCGCTGGCGGGGTCAGCAGGTCGAGCGCGCGGTCGTCGGTGCCGTCATGGATGCGTTGTCGCACCAGCTATCAGGGCGCTTCGTGCGAGCCCAGTCAGCGGCCCAGCATGCGCTGGACCAGCTGAAGTCCTCAGCGGTGACGCAATGGCCGCGCCGCGATCAGCTTCAGCTGCTGGCGCACCTGCTGCTGGCTGAGAGTGCCCAGTCGCTGCAAAACCGGGAACGCCGTGATCAGCACCTGCAGGCGGCCTTGTCGCCTCAGCTGAAGAAAAGTGCACCCGAAGCTTACGAGGGCGCTTTGTTGCGCGCGGTGCGCTGGGCGGTTGAAGATCGCGACGTTGACGCAGCGCGCAACCGGCTGGCCGAATTGCCACAGGGTGCCGCCCGCCGCATCCAGTCCCTGCGTTTGAAACTTCGCATCGCCCGGTTGGGCGGTGCCACGGCCGAGGCATTGGAGACTGCCCGCGTGCTGGCCAAGCACCGCGCGTTCACACCCTCGGTGGCCCGCAGTGTCGTGCGTGGTCTGGCGCTGGACGCGCTGGGCCAGGCGCACGATCTGCAGCAGCTGCAGGCGGTTTGGCACAAGCTCGACGGCACCGAGCGCACCATGCCCGAGCTGGCCCTGGCGGCCGCACAGCGCGCCAACCAACTGGCTCCAGCGGGTGGTATCGCCGCCGACTCGAACGACGCCGATCGCGTAGCCGCCGCAGCGCTGGTTCGGGTTTGGCTGGAGCCCCTGTGGCAGGGCTTCGCTTCGTTGGACCCTGTGCAGCAGAGCCAATGTGTGCAGGCGCTTGAGCCCTGCTTGCCGCAGCTGGATGCGGCCTGGCTGGCCCGGGTGGAACAGGCCCAGCGCCAGCTGCCCAACAATTCGTTTTTGCAATACCTGTCTGGCCAGGCGTGCATGCAGCGCCAGCTCTGGGGCAAGGCTGCCCAGTTGCTGGGTCAAGCCAGCCACAGCCTGCAAGAGCCCACTTTGCTGCGCCGCACCTGGTGCGCGCTCGCCGAACTGGCGCTGGAGCGCGGTGACGAAGCCGCTGCCCAAACCGCTTGGAAAAAAGCGGCCCGGATCGAATGAGGCTGTGGCCCGGTCTCCGCCAGCCTGCACCGCCCTGGGGCGACCTTGGCTGCAGAGCTTGCACGGGCCTCATCGGTCTTGACCTCCAGGGCGTTCTAAAAGGGTAGCACTGTGCGTGGCAAGCCAAGACACTTGGTGCGTGCGTGCCAACGCGTGGTGCTGCGCCGTGCCTGCTGAGCTGCAGCGCACAACGCCTGCAGGGCCAGACTCCATCCATTTTTTGCGCGAAACGCGGGCAAGTAGCTGACGATGCGCACGCAAGACCCCGCCGGCATCGCGTGCGTGCCGTGCGCCCTGGGCCTGGGACGGCGCGCATGTGGGCGTTCTTTGGCTGCCTGAAATGCAAAACGCCGGTCGATTCCGGCCGGCGTTTTCTGGTGAGTCGGCACACGCCCGAGGGCTTGTGCTCTGAGCCGCTTACTGGGCCTCGAAGGGCAGGGGCATGTTGCGCAGGTCTTTGCGGGTTTCCACCAGTACCAGCGGGCCGTCGTCAGGCAGCACCATGGTTTTGGGTTCGCGGGGCACATGAATGGGCTTGGGTTCCGCTGCAATGGCGGCTTGCACCTGGGCCACTTTGTCCGCGTTGGAGTTCACCCATTCCAGACCGCTGCCTTGTGCGACTTGGTTGAGGGCTTCGAGCGAGAGCTCGAAGGCCTGTACCTTGGGCAAGCCGCTGGCGGCGGGCGCTGCAGCGGGTGCCAGCGAAGCGCGCTCGGCCACCGGTGCGGGCATCGCTGCGCGGGGTGCAGGCACGACCACGGCCACGGGTTCCACGACGGCAGCGTGCACAGCAATCGGCGCCTCTGCAGCGGGAGCCGATTCGGGGGGGTGCGCGGGTGCGTTTTCCACTGGCAGGCTGAAGTAGCTGCTGCGCACCGGCGCCTCGTTGGCTGCTTCGCCACCGGGCTGCTCGGCAGGCATGGCTTCGACCGCCGCGCCTTCGTCGGCTGGCGCTGCAGACGCGTCACGCGGTGCGCGTTCGCGGCGGTCACGGCCATAGCGGTCGCGGCTGCGGCGTTCGCGCGGCGCGCGTGGTGCGCTGTTGTCGGCTTCGCCTTCGCGGGGGGCTTCTGCGCCTGCTTCAGTCGGCGCGTTCAACGCTGCTTCGGCGTCAGCGCTTTGAACCTGTGTGCCTGCTTCGGCGGCTTCTGCACCCGGCTGGCGACGGCGGTTGTCGTTGCGTGGACGGCGTTCGCGGCGCTGGGCTTCTGCGGCCTCTGGCGTGTCCACTGCTGCCTCGGGTGCGGCGTTCGCCAGCAGGGCGTTGACAGCTGCGTTGGCATCGGCGGGCGCGGCATCGCGGCGGTTGTCGCGACGGCCACCGTTGCGGCCATCGGCGCGGGGTTCACGCGGCTCGCGGGCTTCGCGGCCCTCACGACCTTCGCGGTTTTCGCTGCGGCCATCCACGCGCGCAGGCTGGCCTTCGTTGCGGCGTTCCCCACGGCCTTCGGGCCGGCCTTCCACGCTGCGGCCTTCGCCACGCGGGTTGCGACCACCTTCGCGGCCCTCACGGCCTTCGCGTGGTGCGCGGCCTTCAGTGCCATTGCGGCCACCACGGCTGCGGCCGTCACGGCGTGCATCGGGGCGATCTTCGCGGGCGCCGGTCTTGGCGGCGGGTGCGGTCGGTGCGGGCGCTGCCACCTCGGGAGCGGGTTCAGCGCCGCCAAACAGGCTCTTGAGCCATCCAAAGAAGCCTTTTTCAGCCGGTACGGGTGCTTTGGCTGCCGGTACAGCGGTCACAGGCTGCGCCACAGCGGCGGGCGCGGCAACAGGCGCAAGGGTTTCGGAGCGCGGAGCCGCCACCGGCGCTGGACCATCGGGCAGTACACCCTTGATCAGGGGTTCTTGCTTGTTGGTGCGTTCCTGGCTGCGGCGGGTGAAACCCGTGGCGTCATCGGCTTCGTCGGCCAGTTTGTAGCTGGCGTCCAGGTTGTCCAGGCGAGGGTCGTCGTGCTTCAGGCGTTCGAGCTTGTAGTTCGGCGTGTCCAGCGACTTGTTGGGCACCAGCAGCACGTTGATGCGCTGCTTGAGTTCGATCTTGGTGATCTCGGTGCGCTTTTCGTTCAGCAGGAAGCTGGCCACTTCGACCGGCACCTGCACCAGCACGGCGGCCGTGCTGTCTTTGAGCGACTCTTCCTGAATGATGCGCAGAATCTGCAGTGCCGAGCTTTCCGTGTCGCGGATGTGGCCGGAACCCCCGCAGCGCGGGCAGGGGATGGACGAGCCTTCGCTCAGCATGGGTTTCAGGCGCTGACGGCTCATTTCCAGCAGGCCGAACTTGCTGATGGCGCCGAACTGCACGCGGGCGCGGTCTTGGCGCAGCGCGTCACGCAGGCGGTTTTCCACTTCGCGGCGGTTCTTTGACTCATCCATGTCGATGAAGTCGATCACGATCAGGCCGCCCAGGTCGCGCAGACGGGCCTGGCGGGCCACTTCGTCGGCAGCTTCCAGGTTGGTGCGGGTGGCGGTTTCTTCAATGTCGCCGCCCTTAATGGCACGCGCCGAGTTCACGTCCACGGCCACCAGTGCTTCGGTCTGGTCGATCACGATGGCGCCGCCTGAAGGCAGGTTCACCGTACGGCTGTAGGCGGTTTCAATCTGGTGTTCGATCTGGAAACGGCTGAACAGCGGTGCGTCGTCGCGGTAGCGTTTCACGCGGTGGCCGTGCTCGGGCATCACATGGCTCATGAACTGGTGAGCTTGTTCAAAGATGTCGTCGGTGTCGATCAGGATCTCGCCGATGTCGCCGTTGAAGTAGTCACGGATCGCGCGTATCACCAGGCTTGATTCCTGGTAAATAAGGTAGGCACCCTTGCCACCCTGCGCAGCGCCGTCAATGGCGTTCCACAGTTTGAGCAGGTAATTCAAGTCCCATTGCAGCTCAGGGGCATCGCGACCAATGCCGGCGGTACGGGCAATGATGCTCATGCCGTTGGGGTATTCCAGCTGGTCCAGGGCCGCTTTGAGGTCTTGCCGGTCTTCGCCCTCAATGCGACGGCTCACACCGCCGCCGCGTGGGTTGTTGGGCATCAACACCACGTAGCGGCCTGCCAGGCTCACAAAGGTGGTCAGAGCCGCGCCCTTGTTGCCGCGCTCTTCTTTTTCGACCTGAACCAGCAGTTCCTGGCCTTCGCGGATCACGTCGTTGATGCGTGCTTGGTTGACCGGTACGCCAGCAGCGAAATACTGGCGCGAGATTTCTTTGAACGGCAAAAAGCCGTGGCGTTCTTCGCCATAGTCCACAAAACAGGCTTCCAGCGAAGGCTCGACGCGGGTGACCACGGCCTTGTAGATGTTGCCCTTGCGCTGTTCGCGCCCTTCGATTTCGATTTCGTAGTCGAGCAGTTTTTGCCCGTCCACAATGGCCAATCGGCGTTCTTCAGCCTGCGTGGCATTGATCAGCATGCGTTTCATGATGCGTTTTCCTTCGTTCAAACACACAAGGACGCTGCGGGCCAGGCCCGTAGCGCCAACCTGCCGTGAACACGCGGGAAAAGCGAACGAGGGGAGGAATTGCCGGAGAGCCGATGACCCGCGATTCGGGTAGGGCGTTCAACGCAAGCGGGCACCAGTAGGTGCCACGTCGAACCGCCGGGTCAAGGCGTAGGCGCGTGGAGGTGGGTGAACAGGGATGGCCAGGTGGCTGTCAATGACATGGGTCTGGCGGTTGTCTCTCTGACTTCACTTCGTCCTCAACCAGCCTTTTTTGCAGGCTGGCTGATTGGGGTATTCCGTATTCGGGTTCGCAGTTTCTGTAGCGTGTTCTCCCACAGCTTCAACCTGACCGGTCCTGTGCCTGGATTCGCTTGGGAATACATCAGGCATCAGGCGCCGGACCCGGGTGCTGCGGGTGGCAACTTATACCCATCGGGCTCCAGGCGCTGGGCGCTGGGGCGACTGCTTGCCATGACTGCCCTAAAATCAAGGGAAATCAATCACTTACAGCACGCGACGGGTGCGTGACATTATAGTCAGCTCCCGCCGCCGTGGTGGCCTTATTCCATTGCCCATGCCAAGTGCCTTGCCCCCGGCGGCAGTCCGTCACATCACGGTCGATGAAGAGTCGGCCGGCCAGCGGCTCGACAATTTTCTGATTCGCGAGCTCAAAGGTGTCCCCAAAACCCACATTTACCGAATTATTCGATCGGGTGAGGTGCGCCGAAACAAAGGCCGCGTCGGGGCTGATGACCGTGTTGCCTCGGGTGATGTGCTGCGTATTCCGCCCATTCGCCTGTCTGAGCGCGCCGAAGAAAAGGCCGCCAACCCGGCGCCACCGCGCGAATTTCCGGTGGTGTTTGAAGACGATGCTTTCATGGCCATCGACAAACCCGCAGGTGTGGCCGTGCACGGTGGCAGTGGCGTGAGTTTTGGGGTGATCGAGCAAATGCGGCAAGCGCGGCCACAGGCCCGGCTGCTCGAATTGGTGCACCGACTTGACCGTGAAACCAGTGGGTTGCTGCTGATTGCCAAAAAGAAGAGTGCCCTCAAGGCGCTACAAGACCAATTTCGCGAGCGCGAAACCGGTAAAACCTATTTGACGCTGGTCAAAGGCACTTGGCCCGCCAAGCTCAAGGTGCTGGACCAGCCGCTTCATAAATACCTGCTACCGGATGGAGAGCGGCGTGTGCGTGTGACCAGCAAAGACGATCCGGATGGCATGCATTCGGTGACCCTGGTGCGTGTGGTAGGGAGGGTTGCGGCCCCGGCGGGCTTGGCCGCGGGACTGGCTGATAGTTTTAGTTTACTGGAAGTGACCATCAAGACTGGGCGAACCCATCAAATTCGTGTCCATCTTTCCAGCGCTGGCTATCCGATCGCGGGGGATGATAAATATGGAGATTTTGAACTCAACCGCCAATTGTCCCGGCTGGGTTTGAGGCGGATGTTCCTGCACGCCTGGCGATTGCGATTGGCACACCCCATCACAGGTAATGCAATAGAATTACATGCGGAATTGCCGGAGGAACTTCAGTCTTGGTCACGGATCTGTGTATAGGTATTAGAATATTGGCTACATCGTTGGGATGTACGCAATATAGATACCAATCCGACCAAAAAAGGACACGCAATGGCAACTTACTCCGAACTCATGGCGCAAGCGCAATCGCTGATGGCGCAAGCTGAACAGGCACGCAAAGACGAGCTTTCCGCCGTGATTGCCGATATCAAAGGAAAAATGAAGCAATTTGGCATCACGGTTGCCGATCTCGGCGGCGCAGGTGCCAGCGGCAAAAAAGCTGCCAAATCCAAGTCGAGCGCGCCGGCCAAATACCGGGGCCCCGCTGGTGAGCTCTGGGCTGGTGGTCCAGGCCGCAAGCCTGAGTGGGTGCGTGCGGTCCTGGCTTCGGGCAAAAGCATCGAAGAATTCCTGATCTGAGCGCACTGCGGTGGTGTCATCCCTTCGGCTGGCACTTCGGTAAACGACAAAGCCCGCCTCTGGCGGGCTTTGTCGTTGGCGCCTTTGATGCGAGCCTGGCATGGGGTCACAGGGTTTCTGCTCTGGGCTCGTTTGCTATCCTTAAAAGCATGTTTCGAATTCTTGTGGTTTGCATGGGCAACATTTGCCGCTCGCCGTTGGCCTCCAGCGCGTTGCAGGCGCTGTTGGCGCAGCGGCGCTTGGAGCACGCCTTTGCGGTGGATTCCGCAGGCACCTACGCTGGGCATCAAGGCGAAAAGCCCGACCGCCGCGCCATCGCGGTGGCCACAGCCCGGGGGTATTCGCACATTGCGCGCGAGCGGGCACGGGGTGTCGTGCCAAAGGACTTTGAGCGGTTCGACCTGATTTTGGCCATGGACCGCAGCAATCTGGTCAATCTGCAGCGACTTTGCCCGGCTGATCATCAACACAAATTGCATCTTTTCCTGGAATTCGCTGCCATTGCAGAGGCGGGCGAAGTGCCCGACCCGTATTACGGGAACGACGAGGGCTTCGAGCGTGTCATGCAGTTGTGTGAACAGGGCGCCAGCGGCGTGCTGGACCGCTTGACATCAGCGCCAGCCGAACGCTGACAGCTGCCGGGCTGCCGGTCAGGCGCTGTAATAGCTTTGGTACCAGCGCACAAAGCGCTCAATGCCGGTCGCCAAGGGCGTGGAGGGCGCAAAGCCCACCCATTCCCGCAGGGCGTTGGTGTCGGCGTATGTGGCCGGTACGTCGCCGTCCTGCATGGGCAAAAATTCCTTTGTCGCCGTTCGTCCCAGGGCCTGCTCAATGCAGCCAATGAAGTCGAGCAGGGGCACGGGGCCGCTGTTGCCGATATTGAAAATTCGGTAAGGCGCAACGCCCGGCGTTTCGGGCGAGGCGGGCTTGTCCAGCACACGCAGCACGCCCTCGACGATGTCGTCGATGTAGGTGAAATCACGCTTCATCTGGCCGTGGTTGAACACCTGGATGGGCTGCCCCGCGAGCACGGCGCGTGTGAAAGAAAAATAGGCCATGTCCGGCCGTCCCCAAGGGCCGTAAACGGTGAAAAACCGCAAGCCGGTGGTGGGCACGCGGTACAGGTGGCTGTAGGTGTGCGCCATCAGCTCGTTGGCCTTTTTCGTGGCGGCGTACAGGCTCACTGGATGGTCCACCGGGTCGGTTTCGGCGAATGGCATTTTGGTGTTACCGCCGTACACACTGGAGCTTGAAGCGTAGACCAGGTGTTGCACTTGTTGCGCTCGGCAGCCTTCGAGCACATGACCAAAGCCGGTCAGGTTGCTGTCCAGATACGCCATGGGATGGCTGATGGAGTAGCGCACGCCCGCCTGGGCGGCGAGGTGCACCACGCCGTCAAAGCGCTGACTGTTGAAGAGTTGCGCCATGGCGGCGCGGTCACCCACATCGATTTGCACGAACTGAAAGCCTGGCTGGGGCTGCAAGGTGGCCAGGCGGGCCTGTTTGAGCGCGACGTCGTAGTAGTCGTTGAGGTTGTCAATACCTACTACGGTGTCGCCGCGTGCGAGCAGGCGTTGGGCGGTGTGCATGCCGATGAAGCCGGCAGCACCAGTGAGAAGTATGTGCATGCCGCTAATGGTAGGGCAAGGTAGGGCAAGGCCAGATGCGTTCGCGCTTCCCTGCGTTGCTGGCTCTCCGGGTCAGCCGTTTTGCCAGATCACCTGCTTGCCGGCGGCTTCCCAGTTTTCGTAGTTTTTGGCGTACAGGTCTTCAATGCGGTTGCGCTTGACCTTGAAGGTTGGGGTGATCACGTCGTTGTCTACCGTCCAGGCGGTGGTGACCACGACCAGGCATTGCAGCCGTTCGTGCGGGTCGAGCGTGGCGTTGATCTGTTGCAGGTGGCTCGCCAGCGAGCTTTCCAGTTCGCTGCGACCTGCCGGTTCGCTCGCGCGGACCACAAATTCCGCGTTGAGCATCACGATGCCCAGGGGCTGGCCCAGGTTGGCGCCCGACACCACGCAGGCTTCCACCGCTTCGTGCATCACGAGCTTGTCTTCAATGGGCGCGGGCGCCACATATTTGCCCTTGCCGGTCTTGAACAGGTCTTTCACCCGGCCGGTGATGTGCAGGTTGCCCTGCGCGTCGATGTGGCCCTTGTCACCGGTTTTGAGCCAGCCGTCTTCGGTGAAAGTTTCCCGGGTTTTTTCGGGTTCCTTGTAGTAGCCCTGCATCAGTGCCTCACTGTGCATTTGCACCTCGCCGGTTGCGGGATCGATGCGGTGCTGCACGCCGTCGTACACCGGGCCCACCGAGCCTTGCTGGTTTTTGTCAGGTTCGGTGATGTGCGACAGCGCGAGGTTTTCGGTCATGCCGTAGCCCTCGTTGATGTGCAAACCCAGTTTGCTGTACCACTGCAGCAGCGCCAGCGGCATGGGTGCGGCGCCGCCGGCTGCAAACTTGCACTGATCGAGGCCCAGTGCCTTCATGACCTTCTTGCGAACGATGCCGCCCAGAATGGGGATGCCCAACAGGCGGTTGAGCTTGGCGGGCGGCATTTTGTGGTGGATACCCTGCTGGAATTTGACCCACAGACGTGGCACCGAGAAGAAGATGGTGGGGCGCGCACGCTGCAGGTCGGCGGTGAACGTGTCCAGGGATTCGGCGAAATACACATGCATGCCGGTGCGCAGCCAGCCGTGTTCGACCAGCATGCGTTCCACCACATGCGCCAGCGGCAAATAGGACAGCATGCGGTCTTCACCGGTCATGGGAATGCGCTTCAGGCCGGAGTCGAGTGCCCAGGCAAAGTTGCCAAATGAATGCATCACGCCTTTGGGCATGCCGGTGGTGCCCGAGGTGTAGATGAGGGTGGCCAGGTCGTCGGCAGCGCGTACCGGGTCGCCACGCAAAGGCTGGCAACGGGCACATATGGCGTCCCAGCTTTCGTAAGACTTCAGGGCATCTGGCGGTGACAGCGGGTAACTGATGCAAGGCAGGCCAGCCGGCACGCCGGGTTTCATGCCTTCCCAGCCGTCAAGCTTGCCCACGAAGCAGGCTTTAGACCCGCTGTGCTCCAGAATCTGGCGCACCGTGTCGGGCGCCAGCGTCGGATACAGCGGAACAGACACGTAACCCGCCATCCAGATGGCGAGGTCGCTCATCATCCACCAGGCGCAGTTTTTGGACAGGATCGCCACCTTGGAGCCGGGCTCCCAGCCTTGGGATTGCAAGTAAGTGGCCATGCGGCGCACCTGGTCGCCAATCTGCGCCCAGGTGAAGTCTTGCACCGCGCCATCGCCCATGGGCTGGGTGAGAGCCACTTTGTTGGGTGCTGCTTTTTCCCAGTGGTAGAGGCGCTGAAGGGCCAGGAGGTCGTTGGGCACGGTGGGCATGGATGTGTCTCGATCGGTGGTGATATGGCGCGAATCTAACAACATCGCGGCCGTTGGGGCAGAGGGTTTTTCCTGCCGTGGGTTAGAGAGCCCAGCCCAGCCGTGGGGTCCGTTGATGGGAGTCAATACAGGCGGCGTGCAGCAGGGGCGCAATGCAGAGGTGCCCGCCGCAGTTTGTGCCGGTGCAAGCCGGTTGCCGCTATGCTGCCAGCCATGAATACCCAAACCCTCGACATCATGGAACTTGTCGCCGGTGGCGACCCCACCGCCCAGCCCGTGGCCAGCATCGTGGTGTTGCACGGGCTGGGGGCCGACGGCAGCGACTTTGTGCCCATTGCCCAGGAGCTCGACCTGAGCGCCGTGGGCCCGGTGCGCTTTGTTTTTCCGAGCGCACCGGTGCGCCCGGTCACCATCAACGGCGGCTATGACATGCGCGCCTGGTACGACATCCACCCGCCCAGCGCCAACCCGGCCGTGGCGCGGCGCGAAGACGGTGCCGGTTTGCGTGCTTCGCAGGGCATCGTGCAGCAGCTGCTGGACCGCGAGGCCGCACGCGGTGTGCCGTCCGAGCGCACGGTACTGATGGGCTTTTCACAGGGCTGCGCCATGACCTTGCTCAGCGGTTTGCGGGCGCCGCAGCGGCTGGCGGGCCTGGTGGCGCTGTCGGGCTATTTGCCGCTGGCCGAGCAGACCGCTGCCGAGCGTAGCCCGGCCAACCAGAACACCCCCATTTTCCTGGCCCACGGTCAGCACGACCCGGTGGTCGCTATGGAGCGCGGAGTGGCCGCCCGGGACACCCTGCAAGCCCTGGGCTACCACGTAGAGTGGTTCAGTTACAGCATGGAGCACGCGGTGTGCCCCCAGGAAATAGCGGACTTGAACGGCTGGCTGCTGAAAGTGCTGGCGGTACGCTGACTGGCCCCCAGGCTTGCCCACGCGCTGCACCCTGGTATGGCTTGTGGGGCAACATCTCCCCATGTCATTCGTCTCGCCCACCACCCACGCCCTGGTCCCGGACCACGCGCCGTTGCGCGTGTATTTCGACGGCAGTTGCCCGCTGTGCCGCAGAGAAATTGCCTATTACCAGCAGCGCCCCGGTGGCGACCGGCTGAGCTGGGTGGACGTGAGCGCGCCCGCCGACCTGGGGCCTGGCCTGTCTTGCACCGCGGCCATGGCGCGGTTTCATGTGCGCGACGCTGCAGGGCAGTTGTTTGAAGGTGGCGCGGCATTTGCCCGCTTGTGGCGCGAGCTGCAGGGTTGGCGCTGGCTCGGGCAGCTGTTTGGACGGCCGCCCATGCGCTGGGCGCTTGACTTGGCTTACCGGGCCTTTTTGCCGCTGCGGCCCCGGCTGCAGCGCTGGGTGAGCCGCCGGTTGGGTGGTGTTTGAAACGCCCAACTTGCGCTCGCCAGACGCGGCTATACCCAGCCTTGGCGCCACAGCGTGGTGTCGCGCAAGGTCTTCCACGCGATGCGCGTGACCGTGCCCGAATACACCGCTTCGAGTTCCACCCATTCGGTTGCTGTGGCGGGTGGGTCGGGTTCAATCACCTTCACCACCAAGAAATGCTTGTTGCGTGCCACGGGCTGCACAGCGGTCCATTTGGTGCGCAGCAGTTTCTTGGGGTGCAAAGCGTTCATGGCTTTGAGGTTGCCACAAAGGTGGTGGCGGCGTGCGGCCGCTGGGGTGCTCAGTGCCCACCTGTGGGGCTTTGGCGCGGCGAGCCCACGGGCGCGCAGCCGTTGCGCTAATTTACCGCCCCATGGGTCGTATCAACCGCCTTTTGATGGCCGCGCGTGCCATGCACCAGCCCTTGCCCGCCGAGCCGCCATGTCCTTTGTGCGGCCGTGCCATACCCGCTTCGCAGCGCGACGCACACCACCTGGTACCGAAGTCCAAGGGCGGGCGCGAGACCTTGTTTTTGCACCGCATCTGCCACCGGCAGGTGCATGCTTTGCTCAGCGAAACAGAGCTGGCCCGAACCTACAACACCGCCGAAGCACTGCTGGCACACCCCGAGGTGGCGCGTTTCGTGGCCTGGGTCAAGACAAAACCCAACGACTTCATGGAACGCACCCGAAAACACAACAACCGGCGGTGAAGCCGTGAACCTGATCAGCAGAATCGATGTCCCGCCCCATGCCCCAACCGTTCATTCCCCCCAGCACCGACAGGACCCGTGGCGACCCGCTTGTCCACCGCATCTGGCAAGAACTGGCCCGCGCCACACAAGACCGGCACCACGCCTGGCGCACCCCCGTGCTGGCCACCTTGGGCCTGGACCAGCACCCCAACGCGCGCACGGTGGTGCTGCGGCAGGCCCGCCAGCCAACGGACGAGTTGGTGTTTTTCACCGATGGGCGCAGCCCCAAGGTGGCTGAGCTGCAGGCCCAGCCGCAAGCCACGCTGGTGTTCTGGAGCCCCCAGCTGCGTTGGCAGTTGCGGGTGTCGGCGCGCCTGCAGGTGCTGACCAGCGGGCCGGAAGTGGACGCTGCCTGGGCGCGGGTGGGGCAGTCTGCGTCGGCGGGAGATTATTTGACCAACCAAGCGCCGGGGCGCTCACTGGTTGGCGGTGGTGCACCACCCGATTTGCCGGGTGACCGGCCGGCGCACCACCTGGCGGTGGTGGTGGCCCGCGTGGAGACCATGGACTGGTTGGCGTTGGGCTTGGACGGTCAGCACCAGCGCGCCCGTATTCAGGGCCAGGTGGTGGAGCCGCTGACGCCATGATGGCGCTTTGAGTCAGGCGCTGCGCGCCCCTTCGGCCAGTTGCACCGCCAGCAGGTTGTGGCGCTCCACCAGCGGGCCCAGGCCCTGGGTGGTGAGCTGCCCTTCACGCACCACCACCCGGCCGTTGACCACGGTGAAAGCGGCTTGCGGGCTGGCGCACAGCAGCAGGCTGGCCACCGGATCGTGCACCGCGCCGCCGGCAAAGCCCAGCGTGCGCAGGTCGAACAGCGCCAGGTCGGCGCACATGCCCACGGCCAGATGGCCGATGTCCTTTCGCCCCAGCACCTGCGCGCCGCCGCGTGTGGCGATGTGCAGCGCATCGCGCGCGGTCATCTCGGCCGGGCCGAGGTCGCAGCCGAAGAAAGTTTTTCCATGGCGCGTTTCGGGCGGCATCAGCGCGCGGCCCACTCGGGCCAGCAGCATCGCCTGTCGCGCTTCGTTCACCAAGTGCGCGGCGTCGTTGCTGGCGCTGCCGTCCACCCCCAGGCCCACCGGCACACCGGCGCTGAGCATGCGGCGGATAGGAGCGATGCCGGAGGCCAGGCGCATGTTGCTGCAGGGGCAGTGCGCCACGCCGGTGCGGCTGGCGGCAAAGAGCGAAATGCCCTCGTCGTCCAGCTTTACGCAGTGTGCATGCCACACGTCCTCGCCCAGCCAGCCCAGCTCCTGGGCGTACTGCGCCGGGGTCATGTTGAACTTTTCGCGGCTGTAGGCGATGTCGTGGTCGTTTTCGGCCAGGTGGGTGTGCAGGCGCACGCCTTGCCCCTTGAAGCTGCGCGCCAGCTCGGCGCTCTGTTTCATGAGCGCAGGGCTCACCGAAAACGGCGAGCAAGGCGCCAGCGCCACCTGCACCATGGCGCCGTGCGCCGCGCTGTGCCAGGTCTCGATCAGGCGCTGGCTGTCTTTCAGGATCGCGTCTTCGCGCTCCACCACGCTGTCGGGCGGCAGGCCACCCTGCGACTGCCCCACGCTCATGCTGCCCCGCGTGGCCACAAAGCGCATGCCGATTTGCTGCGCCGCTTCGATGCTGTCCTCCAGCTGCACGCCGTTGGGGTAGATGTAGAGGTGATCGCTGCTGGTGGTGCAGCCGCTCAGCAGCAGCTCGGCCATGGCCACCTGGGTCGAGACCTGCACCATTTCGGGTGTGAGGCCGGCCCAGATCGGGTACAGCCCTTGCAGCCATGAGAACAGCTCGGCGTCCTGCACGCCAGGTATCGCCCGCGTGAGCGACTGGTACATATGGTGGTGCGTGTTCACCAAGCCCGGCGTGACCAGATGGCCGCGCGCATCGATGGTCTCGCCGGCCGATTCGAGCAGCGCACGCGGCAGCTCGGCGGTGGGGCCGATCCACTCGATCACGTTGTCGCGCACGAATAGCGAGGCGTCCTTTAGTTCGCGGCCAAGCAAAGGGTCGGTGTGGTCGAAGGTGGCGATGCAGGTGGCGTTGTGGATCAGCAGGGAGTTCATGTCATTTCAACCAATAGTTGGGCTTGGAATAGACCTTTTTCAGATGCTCAATGAAAAACCGCACCTTGGCCGGCAGGTGCCTTTGCTGCGGGTACACGGCCAATATGTCGTAGGCGGGCAGGGCGTATTCATCCAGCACGGTCACCAGTTCGCCGCGTTGCAGCTGCGCCTGTATTTCCCAGGTGCTGCGCCAGCCCAGGCCCAGCCCATCGCTCACCCAGCGGTGCAGCAACTCGCCGTCGTTGCAGTCCAGGTTGCCTTCCACACGCACCGTCACCGTCTTGCCACCGTCCTGAAAGTACCAGCCGCGCTGCTGCCCGCCTTGCAAGTTGAAGGCCAGGCAGTTATGGGTTTTCAGATCTTCCAGCGACTGCGGCTTGCCGTGTTTGCGGAAGTAGGCCGGTGTGCCGCAAACCACCCGCTGGTTCACCGCCAGCTTGATCGCCACGAAGTTCGGGTCGATCACGCCACCGATGCGCAGGCCCATGTCGTAGCCCTCACGAACCAAGTCGACCACGCGGTCGGTCAGGTTGAACGACAGCTTGACCTCCGGGTTGGCCTTGAGGAAGCCCGCTGCGTGTGGCGCCACGTGCAGCCGACCAAAGGCGGCGGGTGCCGACACGATCAGGTGCCCGCTGGCGCTGTGTTTCTGCGCCGACACACTGGCCTCGGCCTGTGCCCATTGCGCCAGCAGCGCGCGGCACTCGTCCAGAAAACTGGCGCCCTGTTCGGTCAGCACCAGCCTTCGCGTGGAGCGGTGAATCAGCCGCGTGCCCAGGCGTTTTTCCAGCGCGTCCATGCGCCTTCCCATCATCACCGGGGTAATGCCTGCGTGCAGTGCCGCAGCAGCCAGGCTGCCGTGTTCCATCACTTGCACAAAGGCTTCTATTTCCTTGAAGCGGTCCATGAGCGCATGTTAAGCCATGCCGGTGGATTCCATATCCAAAGTATCGAATCAACGTACGCGGGGTGCCATTCTCAAACCGGCGGGGGTTCCCTAGCATCCGTACCCAGTGACATCAAACCGTGACTGCAACCCACCAAGGAACCCCCCATGCCCAAGATGAAAGCCGCGATGGCCGCCGTGCTCGTGATGGAAAAAGAAGGCATCACGCAAGCCTTCGGCGTGCCCGGCGCCGCCATCAACCCGCTGTATGCCCAGCTGCGTGAACGCCAGACGATTGCGCATGTGCTGGCCCGGCATGTGGAAGGTGCTTCGCACATGGCCGAGGGCTACACCCGGGCGCGCGCCGGCAACATCGGGGTGTGCATCGGCACCAGCGGCCCGGCCGGTACCGACATGATCACTGGCCTGTATTCGGCCAGCGCCGATTCGATACCGATTCTCTGCATCACCGGCCAGGCGCCGCGTGCCCGGCTGTACAAGGAAGACTTCCAGGCGGTGGACATTGAGGCCATCAGCAAGCCGGTGACCAAATGGAGCGTGACGGTGCGCGAACCCGCGCTGGTGCCCCGTGTGTTCCAGCAGGCCTTTCACCTCATGCGCTCGGGCCGCCCCGGCCCGGTGCTGATCGACCTGCCGATTGACGTGCAGATGGCCGAAATCGAGTTCGATATCGATACCTACGAACCACTGCCGGTCTACAAGCCAGCCGCCACGCGCAAGCAGATTGAAAAGGCGCTGGACCTGCTCACCGCCTCGGAAAAGCCGCTGATCGTGGCCGGTGGCGGAATCATCAACGCCGACGCGTCCGACCTGCTGGTCGAGCTGGCCGAGCTCACCGGCGTGCCGGTGATCCCCACGCTCATGGCCTGGGGCGCGATCCCCGACGACCACCCCCTCATGGCCGGCATGTGTGGCTTGCAGACCAGCCACCGCTACGGCAACGCCACCATGCTGGCGAGCGACTTCGTGCTCGGCATCGGCAACCGCTGGGCGAACCGCCACACCGGCTCGGTGGAGGTGTACACGCAGGGCCGCACCTTTGTGCATGTGGACATTGAGCCCACGCAGATTGGCCGCGTGTTCAACCCCGAGCTTGGCATCGTCTCGGACGCGAAGATCGCGCTGGAGCTGTTTGTGCAGGTGGCGCGCGAGCGCAAGGCCGCTGGTGCCCTGAAGGACTACAGCACCTGGGCCGAGCGCTGCGCCGAGCGCAAGAAGCTCATGCAGCGCAAGACGCATTACGACAACGTCCCGATCAAGCCGCAGCGTGTTTACGAAGAGATGAACACCGCCTTTGGGCGCGACACCGTCTACGTGTCCACCATCGGCCTGTCCCAGATCGCCGGCGCTCAGTTCCTGCACGTATACGGCCCGCGTCAGTGGATCAACTGCGGCCAGGCCGGCCCGCTGGGCTGGACCATTCCCGCCGCGCTCGGTGTGGCTGCGGCAGACCCGACCAAGACCGTGGTCGGGCTCTCGGGTGACTACGATTTCCAGTTCCTGGTGGAGGAGCTGGCGGTGGGCGCGCAGTTCCGCATTCCTTATGTGCAGGTGCTGGTGAACAACAGCTACCTCGGCCTGATCCGGCAGAGCCAGCGCGGTTTTGAAATGGACTATTGCGTGCAGCTCGCGTTCGAAAACCAGAACGTGGACGACCCCACACTCAAGGGCTACGGCGTGGACCACCAGGCGGTGGTTGAAGGCCTGGGCTGCAAGGCGCTGCGGGTGACCGATCCGGCCAAGATCCAGGCCGCGCTGCGCGAGGCGCAGGCCATGGCGCGCAAGTACAGTGTGCCGGTGGTGGTCGAGGTGATTTTGGAGAAAGTGACCAACATCGCCATGGGTATCGAAATCAACGCCATCAACGAATTTGAAGACATTGAATGCCTGCACCCGGAAGGCCGTGAAGGCCTGATCGCTGCCGGGTTGCTGGAATGACACCCCCGCCGCGCTCCGCGCGACCCCCTCAAGGGGGCGACACTGGCGGCCCGGTAAAGCCGGTTCCGCGGTGTCTCTGGGCCGGATCGCTTCACCCGCTGCTGACCACGCTCTGGTTTGACCGTTAACTGAAAGAAGACAACATGCCTCGCTTCGCCGCCAACCTCTCCATGCTCTGGAATGAGCTGTCTTTCCTTGACCGTTTTGAAGCCGCTGCCAAGGCTGGTTTCAAAGCTGTGGAATTCCTGTTCCCTTACGACTTCCCGGCCGATCAGATCGCGTTGCTGCTGAAGCAGCACCGGCTGGAACTGGTGCTGCACAACCTGCCTCCTGGCGACTGGGCAGCGGGCGAGCGGGGTATCGCCTGCATCCCCGGCCGTGAAGACGAGTTCCGGGCCGGTGTGGCGAAAGCCGCAGCTTACGCACCCGTGATCGGCGTGCAGCGCTGGCACTGCATGGCCGGGCTCATGCCGTTGGGCGTGAGCGAGGCGCAGGCCCGCGCCACCTGGGTGGCCAATGTGCGCTTTGCGGCGGCCGAGGCGAAGAAGCTGGGCCTGCCGCTGCTGATTGAGCCCATCAACACCTTCGACATGCCGGGCTATTTCGTCAACCGACCGCGTCAGGCCATCGCGTTGATGGACGAGGTCGGTGCCGACAACGTGTTTCTTCAGTACGACATCTACCACGCACAACGCATGGAAGGTGAGCTGTGCAACACCATCAAAGACCTGCTGCCGCGCATGGCACACATGCAGCTGGCCGACACACCCGGCCGACACGAGCCCGGCACCGGCGAGATTCACCACAAGAACCTGTTCGACCACATCGATGCGCTGGGCTACACCGGCTGGATCGGCTGCGAATACAAGCCGAAGGACAGCACGCCCGGCGGGACCGACAGAGGCCTGGCCTGGGTTGCCGCGCACGGCCAGACGCTTTGAACAACACAACACGGAGATAGACACATGACCAAAAGCGGACTCAAAGTGGGCTTCATCGGCCTGGGCATCATGGGCGCGCCCATGGCGCTGAACCTCATCAACGCCGGGCACCAGCTCTTTGTGAGCAGCCGCAGCCAGGTGCCCGCGGCATTTGCCGAACAAGGCGCCACCATTTGCACCAACGCCACCGAAGTGGCCAAGCGCGCCGACATCATCATCACCATGGTGCCCGACACCCCGCATGTGGACGACGTGCTGTTTGGCGAAACCGGCGTGGCCAAGGGTTTGTCGGCCGGCAAAACCGTGGTGGACATGAGCTCCATCAGCCCCATGGCCACCAAACAGTTTGCGCAAAAAATCAACGCACTGGGCTGCGACTACCTTGACGCGCCGGTCAGCGGCGGTGAAGTGGGCGCCCAAGCGGGCAGCCTGACGATCATGGTGGGTGGGCCGCAAGCGGCCTTCGAGCGCGTGAAGCCCCTGTTTGAAGCCATGGGCAAAAACATCACGCTCGTGGGTGGCAACGGCGACGGCCAGACCACCAAGGTCGCTAACCAGATCATCGTGGCGCTCAACATCGAGGCCGTGGCCGAGGCGCTGCTGTTTGCCAGCAAAGCCGGCGCCGACCCGGCCAAGGTGCGCCAGGCGCTGATGGGCGGGTTTGCTGCCAGCCGCATTCTGGAGGTGCATGGCGAGCGCATGGTCAAGCGCACCTTCAACCCCGGCTTTCGCATTGAGCTGCACCAGAAAGACCTGAACTTGGCGCTGCAAGGGGCGAAAGAACTGGGCGTGAGCTTACCCAACACCGCCAGCGCCGCGCAGCTGATGCAAAGCTGCGCCGCTCATGGCATGGCCGGGCTGGACCATTCGGCGCTGTGCCGCAGCTTGGAAATGATGGCGGGGCATGAAATCGCCCCCGCGCCGGTCTGACGACCATCACCCCCGTCTGGGTGCAACACCAGCGGCCCGGCCAAGCCGGTTCCGCGGTGTTCTGGAACAAAGCCGCTTCAGGTTGACGTATCGCTAGACTGTTTGCATGACCTCCACCAAGCCGCCCCTCATCGACAACCCCCGCGTCCTCCTGCGCCACCTGTTTGACGTGGCGGTGCAGCGTGCCTTGCCGCTGCACAACACCGCCGCCTACCTGCCCAAGCCACCCAAAGGCCGCACCTTGGTGCTCGGCGCTGGCAAGGCCGGTGGCGCCATGGCGCAGGCGGTGGAAGCGCTGTGGCCGGCCGATGCGCCGCTTTCGGGTCTGGTGGTCACGCGCTATCACCACACGCCGCCACGGCCTCGGGGCCTGCCGCAGCGCATCGAGGTGGTGGAAGCTGCCCACCCCGTGCCCGACGCCGCTGGCCTGCAGGCTGCCCAGCGCATTTTGCAGCTCACCCAAGGCCTCACCGCCGACGACCTGGTGCTGTGCCTCATTTCGGGCGGCGGCTCGTCGTTGCTCACCCTGCCGTGCGACGGCCTCACGCTCGAAGACAAACAGCGCATCAACCGCCAGCTGCTGGACAGCGGTGCCCACATTGGTGAAATGAACACCGTGCGCAAGCACCTATCGGCCATCAAGGGCGGTCGCCTGGCCGCCGCGTGTGCGCCGGCCCGCGTGGTCACGCTCACCATCAGCGACGTGCCCGGTGACGATGTGAGCGTCATCGCCAGTGGCCCCACCGTGGCCGACGCGTCCACCTGCGCCGATGCGCTGGACATATTGCGACGCTACGGCATTGAGGTGCCACCCGCCGTGCGCGCCCAGCTGGAAAGCGGCACGCTGGAAACCCCCAAGCCTGGCGACCCGCGCCTGGCCCGGTGCGAAACCCACTTGATCGCCACACCCCAGCAAAGCCTGGACGCCGCTGCCGACGCCGCCCGCGCCCTGGGCTTGAACGTCTATGTGCTCAGCGACGAAATCGAAGGCGAGTCTCGCGAGGTGGGCAAGGTGCACGCCGCGCTGGCGCGCTCCACGGCGCTCGGCCGCAGCAGCCTGGCCAAACCCTGCGTCATTTTGAGTGGCGGTGAAACCACCGTGACCGTGCGCCCCCGCGCCGAAGGCCAACCCAAAGGCCGCGGCGGGCGGGCGGGCGAATTTTGCATGGGCCTGGCCCAGGCCCTGGCCGGCCAGCCCGGCGTGTGGGCGCTGGCCGCCGACACCGACGGCATCGACGGCATGGAAGACAACGCCGGCGCCCTCGTCACCCCAGACACCCTGGCCCGCGCGGCGGCGCTGGGTTTGAATGTGAAAGACCACCTGGACCGCAACGACGCCTACGGCTACTTTGAGCCACTGGGCGACCTGGTGATGACCGGGCCGACGCACACCAATGTGAACGACTTTCGGGCGGTGCTGGTGGTGTGAAGGTGGTGTGTCCCAGCGTTGGGTGATCTTCGGGAATGGGGGCATTCACCAACGCTTGCAAACCGAGGCGCCATAGACCTTAACCTGTGGTCATGAAACACCAGCTGCACCACCGAAATCCCATGTCGCTCTTGCTGCGCCCTTTGCTGTGGCTCACACTCGCCGCCGTGCCACTCACCAGCCAGGCCGTCGAAGAACCTGCCTACGACGTGGTGCGTGCCTTCGGCAACGTGGAGCTGCGCCAGTACGCGCCCTATGTGGTGGCCGAGGTGGTGATAGAGGGCACCGGGGACGATGCAGGCGGCGCGGCCTTTCCCATTTTGGCGGGCTACATTTTTGGCAAGAACAAGGGCGAAAAAAAGTTGGAGATGACCGCGCCCGTGACGCAGACCGCTGCACCGGTGAAGATGGCCATGACCGCGCCCGTGACCCAGGCCAATGCGCCCGGTGGTGGCCAGCTGGTGCAGTTTGTATTGCCCAAGGACGTGACGCTGGAAACCGCCCCCGAGCCGCTGGACCCGCGCGTGCAGCTGCGCCAAGTGCCGGCCCGGCAGTGGGCAGCCATTCGCTATTCGGGCACTTGGTCGCAAGCCAACACCAACGAGCACTTGGCGCTGTTGCGCGCCACGCTGGAAAAAGAGGGCGTTACCACTCAGGGCGAGCCGGTACTGGCGCGCTACAACGCCCCGTTCACGCCGTGGTTCATGCGGCGCAACGAGATCTGGCTGGCGCTGCGCTGAGTCTGGGCGGCAGCCCTTGGGCCTGTCCCCGTTACCGCCGAATGCGCCAGCCCGTTTTGAACACCCACCACACCACGCCCAGGCAGGCGAGCATGAAGCCCAGCGTCATGCCGGTGCTGACGGCAATGTGCACGTCGGCCTGTCCGTAGAAGGCCCAGCGCAAGCCGCTGATGAGGTAGACCACCGGGTTGAACAGCGACACGGTCTGCCACACCGGCGGCAGCATGTTGATGCTGTAGAACGCACCGCCCAGAAAGGTGAGCGGGGTGATGACCAGCAACGGCACGATTTGCAGTTTCTGAAAATTGTCGGCCCACAGGCCAATGATGAAACCGAACAGGCAGAAGGTGATGGCGGTGAGCACCAGCAGCAGCACCAGCCACACCGGGTGCGCCACGGTGTAGGGCACGAACACGCGGGCCGTGAGCAGAATCAGCGTGCCCAGCAGCAGGCTTTTGCTGGCGGCCGCGCCCACATAGCCCAGCAGCACTTCAACCCAGTTCACCGGCGCGCTGAGCAGTTCGTAAATAGTGCCCGACCACTTGGGCATGTAGATACCGAAAGCGGCGTTCGAAATGCTTTCGGACAGCAGCGAAAGCATGAGCAGGCCGGGGATGATGTAGGCGCCGTAGCTCACCCCGCCAATGTCGCCCATGCGCGAGCCAATGGCCGTGCCGAACACGATGAAATACAGCGAGGTGGTGAGCACCGGCGCCATGATGCTTTGCGCCCAGGTGCGCAGGGCGCGGTTCATTTCAAACCGGTAAATGGCGCGCACGCCGTGGATGTTGAAACTCATGCGGCCACCTTGGATGAATCAGAAGCAGTGTGTGGCGCGTTGACCAGGCTGACGAAAATTTCTTCCAGCGAACTTTCGCTGGAGCGCAGGTCTTTGAAGTGGATGCCCGCGGCACCCAGCGCGGCCAGCAGTTCGGCAATGCCGGTGTCGTCCTTCTGCACGTCAAAGCTGTAGGTCAGCGTGAGGCCGTCGCTGCTCAGCGCCAGCGGCCAGCGCGCCAGCGCCGCAGGCATGGCTACCAGAGGTTGCTGCAGGGTGAGCGCCAGCTGCTTTTGGCCCAGCTGGCGCATGAGCGTGGCCTTTTCCTCCACCACAATCAGTTCGCCCTTGCGAATCACGCCAATCCGGTCGGCCATGTCTTCGGCTTCTTCAATGTAGTGGGTGGTGAGGATGATGGTGGTGCCTGCTTCGCGCAGCGCGCGCACCATGCGCCACATGTCGTGGCGCAGTTCCACGTCCACGCCCGCGCTGGGTTCGTCCAGAAACAAGATTTTGGGCTCGTGCGACAGCGCTTTCGCAATCAGCACGCGGCGCTTCATGCCGCCCGATAGCGCCAAAATCTTGCTGTCTTTTTTGTCCCAGAGCGACAGGTCTTTCAGCACCTTTTCGATGTAGGCCGGGTTGGGTGCCTTGCCAAACAGGCCCCGGCTGAAGTTCACCGTGGCCCACACGGTTTCAAACGAATCGGTGTGCAGCTCTTGCGGCACCAGGCCAATGATGCTGCGGGCGGCCCGGTAGTCGTGCACGGTGTCAAAGCCGTCGGCTTCCACCGTGCCGTGTGTGGCGTTGGTCATGCCGCAGATGACACTGATGAGCGTGGTTTTGCCGGCGCCGTTGGGGCCGAGCAAGGCAAAAATTTCACCGCGGCGAATGTCCAGATCAACGTGCTTGAGCGCCTGAAAGCCACCGGCGTAGGTTTTGCTGACGCCGCGCACGCGGACGATCGCGTCGGGCGGTTGGGGTGTGGGAGAGGGTACGTGAGATGAAAACATGCCTGCATTGTCCGCCCGCAGCCCCAACCCCATGGTGCGCGGGCCTTGTGCGCCCGGAGCGCAGCCGTTTCGTTCAGGGCGTTTCGTGGGTGGCCTGGCCTGCATGTTCGGCCTGGGCTCGCGCCAGCATGCGTTCAAACATGTTGAGCAGCTGCGCCTGTTCTTCGGGTGTGAGGCAGCCGGTGAGCGCCTGGTTGCGTTGCTCCATCAGGGCCATCAGCTTGCGCCAGACCGGTTTGCCTTTGGGTGCCAGCGCCAGAATGACGCTGCGGCCGTCCACCAGGTTGTGGGTCTTGATGACCAGCCCTTTGTCCACCAGCGACTGGGCCGCCCGGCTGGCCTGGCCTTTGTCCAGGTTGGCCTCAAAGGCCAGTTGGTTCACCGTGATCTGGGGGAACGAGCCAATGGACGCCAGCGCCCGCGACTCGGACAGCGACAGCCCGCCCTGCGTGAGGTAGAGACTGTGGCTGGCCAGGTCGTTGAGCTTGCTCAGGGTGTTCAGGCGGTAGGTGAAATACCGCTCCAGCTTGGGCGGGGTTTCAGGGTGGGTGGGGCGCATGGTGGGCGTTGCGTGTCGGTTCGGTGGGTGTTTGTCGGGCTCAGTTTAATTGATTGTTTATGCAACTAAAAGCGGTTTTATAGGTGTTTTTACCAGTGTGAATAATAGTTGTGTACGCAACTAAGTCGGCCTAGAATCCGGCTTCAGACACACAGCATGCCCTGTGTGCGATGCCCTTCAGGAGCCCCCTCATGCACCAGCCCACCACCGAGCCACGCCCGTCCATTTACTACACCTACCAGGTGTTTCAGCCCTGGCTGCCTTCGGCGCACCTGCCGCAAAGTCGCCACCCGGTGGCCATTGCCGGCTCGGGCCCAGCCGGCATGGTGACGGCGCTGGAGTTGGCGCGCCACGGGGTGCGCAGCGTGGTGCTGACGCCCGAGCTGCAGTTTTCGCAGGGCAGTCGCGCCATTTGTTTCACCCGCCGGTCCATGGAAATTTTGCAGCAGGTGGGCGTGGCCGGCCGCATGACCGAAGGCGGCTTGCCCTGGCGCTTTGGCAATTCGTACTACCGGGGCCAGCGCGTGTTTCGCATGGAGGCGCCGCACGACGCCGACGACCGCTTTTTCCCCATCATCAACGTGCAGCAGCAGTACATGGAGGAATACCTGCATGACGCCTGCGCGGCCCACCCGCTGATCGACTTCCGTTGGGGCAACAAAGTGACCGAGGTGGTGCAGCAAAACGGCTACGCCGAGGTGCGGGTTGACACGCCGGAAGGCGAATACACGCTGGAAGCCGATTGGCTGGTGGCCGCCGACGGGGGGCGTTCCCCCATTCGCACGGCCATGAACCTGCAGATGGAAGGCGCTTCGTACGAAGGTTTCTTCGTCATTGCCGACATCAAGATCGACCTGCCCTTGCCCACCGAGCGGTTGGCGTTTTTTGACCCTGAGTGGAACCCCGGCAACACCATCCTCATGCACCGCGAGCCCAACGGCATCTGGCGGGTGGACTACCAGCTGCCCGCGGGCGAAACGCCGGAAGACGCGCTCAGGCCCGAGTCGCTCAAGGCACGCATTGACGCGCAGCTGAAAATGATCGGCCACGCCGGCGTGCCCTGGGACATGGACTGGTGTTCGGTGTATTCGGCCCGCACGCTCACGCTGCCCGACTATGTGCATGGCAGTGTCATCTTCACCGGCGACGCGGCCCACCTCTTGCCCATTTTTGGTGTGCGCGGGGCCAACACCGCGTTTCAAGACGCGCAGTCGCTGGGCTGGCACCTGGCCTATGTGGTGAAGGGGCTGGCTGGCCCGCAGCTGCTGGCCAACCACAGCGCCGAGCGCGTGGGTGCGGCCCGTGAAATCATTGAAGAAGCTGGCAAAAGCGTGCGCTTCATGACACCGCCGGCCGGGGGCTTTGCGCTGCTGCGCAACGCCGTGCTTTCGCTCTCGCTGCAACACGCGTTTGTGCGCCCGCTCTACCACTGGCGCACCTCGCGCCCGCACGAGTACACCCAGTCCCAACTCAACAGCGCAGGCGACGACAACGCCCTGTTCACCGACGGCCCCGCCCACGGCGCACCGCCGCGCAACATCTGCCTGGCCTCCAACGATTACCTGCTGGACCACCTGGGCGGCGGTTTCGACCTGCTGTATTTCACCGAGGCCGACGCCGTGCCCGCACCGCTGCAAGCCGTGGTGGCGCAGGCCCGCGCGCGCGGCATGGTGCTGCGTGTGACCGCCGTGGGGGCCAGCGCACCGGTGGCCGGGGCCGACCAGACCCTGGCCGACGCCGACGGCCACTTTCGCCAGCGCTACGGCGTGCGCGCCAGTGGCGCTGCTTACCTGCTGCGCCCAGACCAGCATGTGTGCGCCCGCTGGCTCACGCTGGACGCCAACCGCCTGCAAGCCGCCCTGAACAACGCACTGCCCCAGTGAGAGGAACCCCCGCCATGAACGCCCACACCACCGCCGCGCCCACCCTGCCCATCGAAGGGCTGGAATCCGTGTACGACACCCTGGCCCACGCCATTGACCAGGCCGGCGCTGAAAAAACCAGCCTGTTTCTCGTCAAACTCGCTTTGCTCAACGCCAACGCACTGGCCGACGCTGCGCTTTTCCAGCAACATGTGCAGTCTGCTTTGCAAGACCTGTGAGGCGCCAACGCAAGCCCAACCCATGACCACACTGAACGAAACCCACAACCCGGCGCTGCGCAGCTGGGTCGCATCGGCCAACAGCACCGCCACCGACTTTCCCTTGCAAAACCTGCCCTTTGCCAGCTTTCGCCGGCGGGGCTCCGGCGAGGCCTTTCGCTGCGGTGTCGCCATCGGCGACCAGATTCTGGACCTGGCCGCTGCAGCGCAGGCCGGCGTTTTTACCGGCACGGTGGCCACGGCCGTGCAAGCCGGTGCACAAGACAAGCTCAACGCCCTGATGGCACTGGGCGCGCCCGCCTGGAGCGCACTGCGCCTGGCGCTCTCGCGCGCGCTGCGCGAAGGCGCGCCCGAGCAGGCCGCCCTGCAAAGCTGCCTGGTGCCGCAGGCCAGCGCCGAATACGGTGTACCCGCCCGCATTGGCGACTACACCGACTTCTACACCTCGGTGCACCACGCCACCAACATCGGCAAACAGTTTCGGCCCGACAACCCGTTGCTGCCTAACTACAAGTGGGTCCCCATTGGGTACCACGGCCGCGCGTCCAGCATCGGCGTGTCGGGCCAGCAGTTTCACCGCCCCAAGGGCCAAACCTTGCCGCCGGGCGCCACGGTGCCCAGCGTCGTGCCCAGCCAGCGGCTCGACATTGAACTGGAGCTGGGCATTTTTGTGGGCAGCGGCAACGCGCTGGGCGAGCCCGTGGCCATGGCCGAGGCCGAAGATCATGTGTTTGGTCTGTGCCTGTTGAACGATTGGTCGGCGCGCGACATCCAGGGTTGGGAGTACCAGCCGCTGGGGCCGTTTTTGTCCAAAAACTTCGCCACCACCGTCTCGCCCTGGGTGGTCACGCTCGAAGCCCTGGCCCCTTACCGCGTGGCCTTCAGCCGCCCGGCCGACGACCCGCAACCGCTGCCTTACCTGGACAGCGCCGCCAACCGCAGCCAGGGCGCGTTCGACATTCAATTGCAAGTGGGCCTGCAAACGCCGCAGATGCGCGAAGCCGGCCAGCCCGACGCCACCATTTGCCGCACCAGCTACCGCCACGCCTACTGGACCGTGGCCCAAATGGTGACCCACCACACCGTGAACGGCTGCAACCTGCAGCCCGGCGACCTGTTCGGCAGCGGCACGCTGTCAGGCCCCACGCTGGACCAGGCCGGCGCGCTCATTGAGCTGACCACCGGCGGCAAGCACCCGCTGACCCTGCCCAACGGCGAGGCACGCACCTGGCTGCAAGACGGCGACGCTGTGGTGATTCGCGGCTGGTGCGAGCAGGCCGGTGCGGCGCGCATTGGCTTCGGCGAGTGCGTGGGCACGGTGCTGCCGGCGCCGAGCTGAGGCGCGGTGCGGCGCCGGTTCAGCGGCGGGGTTGGCGTTTGTTGCAGACACCGTGAGCACTGCGCAAGATGGCTTGGCTGCGTCAGCCGCATACCTTCACCCAGCGGGGAAAGCGGCCAGACACGGCGGCGTGCTTTTGAGCAGGGCCGGTGGGTCGTGTTTGGTGGCGATGCTCATGGCGCATCGAAGGGCCGTTCGGCGGTTAAACCGAACGCCTCACCACATCGTTCGCATGCCCATCCCACCGAGTCCCTGTGGATCATTCCGGTGAAGACCACGCTATAGCGCACGAGAGTTCAAGAAGCCCGACGACCCAGTCTGGGCCTGATTTCGCACCCGATGTGCCCTGTTGGGGGCTCCTCCGAACCCCAGCGCCCCGGGTCGCTCCTGTGGGGGCCAATCAGTTCGAAAACGCCGCAATCCCGGTGATCGCGCGGCCCAGAATCAGCGCATGCACATCGTGCGTGCCCTCATAGGTGTTCACCACTTCCAGGTTCACCAGGTGGCGGGCCACGCCGAACTCGTCGCTGATGCCGTTGCCACCCATCATGTCGCGCGCCAGGCGGGCGATGTCCAGCGCCTTGCCGCAGCTGTTGCGCTTGAGTATGCTGGTGATTTCCACCGCAGCGGTGCCTTCGTCCTTCATGCGGCCCAGGCGCAGGCAGCCTTGCAGGCCCAGGCTGATCTCGGTCAGCATGTCGGCCAGCTTTTTCTGGATCAGCTGGTTGGCGGCGAGCGGGCGGCCGAACTGCTGGCGGTCCATTACGTACTGGCGGGCGCGAAAGTAGCAGTCTTCCGCCGCGCCCAGCGCGCCCCACGCGATGCCGTAGCGCGCGCTGTTGAGGCAGGTGAAGGGGCCTTTCAAGCCGCGCACGTCGGGAAAGGCGTTTTCTTCGGGCACGAAGACTTCGTTCATGACGATTTCGCCGGTGATGCTGGCGCGCAGGCCGACTTTGCTGTGGATCGCGGGGGCGCTTAGGCCTTTCCAGCCTTTTTCCAGGATGAAGCCGCGGATCTGGCCGCCGTCGTCTTTGGCCCAGACCACGAACACGTCGGCGATCGGGCTGTTGGTGATCCACATCTTGGCGCCGCTCAGGCTGTAGCCACCGGGCACGGCCTTGGCGCGGGTGACCATGCTGCCGGGGTCGCTGCCGTGGTTGGGTTCGGTCAGGCCGAAGCAGCCGATCCACTCACCCGTGGCCAGCTTGGGCAGGTATTTCTGCTTCTGCGTTTCGCTGCCAAATTCGTTGATCGGCACCATCACCAGCGAGCTTTGCACGCTCATCATGCTGCGGTAGCCGGAGTCCACGCGTTCCACTTCGCGCGCCACCAGGCCGTAACACACGTAGTTCAGGCCGCTGCCGCCGTAGGCTTCAGGAATGGTAGGGCCGAGCAGGCCGAGTTCGCCCATCTCACGGAAGATGGACACGTCGGTCGTCTCGTGGCGAAAGGCCTCGGTCACGCGGGGCAGCAGCTTTTCCTGGCAATAGGCGCGGGCGGCTTCTTGCACCTGGCGCTCGTCGTCGGTGAGCTGCGCGCTCAGGTGAAACGGGTCTTCCCAGTTGAAGGTGTTTTTGCTGGATGCCATGGTGCGTGTCTCCGGTGGTCGGGGTGGGGTTTGGACGGCATTGTCGTTGGCCCATGAATAGCTGTCTAATATTGATTAACGATAGATCAATACATAACGCATATTTATGGAATTTCGCCACTTGCGCTGTTTTACCGTGTTGGCCGAGGAGCTGCATTTTGGCCGCGCAGCCCAGCGGCTGGCCATGACGCAGCCGCCGCTGTCGCTAAACATTCAGCAGCTGGAAGCCTCGGTGGGCGCGCGTCTGTTTGAGCGCAACAGCCGCGGCGTGGCACTCACCGCAGCCGGGCAGGCATTTTTGCCACGGGCGCTGGCGCTGCTGGAGCAGGCGGCGCTGGCCACTCGCGAAGCGCGCGATGTGGGCCAAGGGCTGGCGGGTCAGTTGCACATGGGCTTTGCCGGCACGGTGCTCTACCGCGGCCTGCCGCAGGTGCTGCGCGACTTTGGGGCTGCGCACCCCAAGCTGCGGCTGGCGTTGCGCGAACTGAGCAGCAGCGAACAGCTGGTGGAGCTGGTGCACGACCGTCTGGACCTGGGTTTTGTGCACACCACGCGCGTGCCGGCGGGTTTTTCGCAGATTTTGGTGTCCAGCCAACCCTTTACAGCCTGCCTGCCTTCAAGCCACCCGCTGGCAAATGCGAAAGTGCTTTCGCTCGATCAGCTCAAGGGCGAAGCCTTCGCCATTGTGATGCGTGCCGTCTCGCCCGATTACCACGACCGCATCTTGGCGGCCTGCGCCGACGCGGGTTTCGAGCCTTCTCTGGCGTTTGAACTGCGGCACTGGCTGAGCGTGGTGTCCGTCATTGCGCAGGGGCTGGGCGTGGGACTGGTGCCGGCGGCCTTGCAGCAAGCGGGGCTGCCCGGCGTGGTGTTTGTGCCGCTGGCCCAGCCGCTGGCACCTTACGACACGCATTGCCTGTGGCGTACCGGGCGCGATCACACCGCCCAAGGCGCACTCGGTGCTTTCTTGGCGGTGGTGCAAAAGGCTGCTCCGTTGACAGCGTAGAGACCTACTCAACCCGGAGGCCGCCGCTGCGCACGCCCAAGCCGGCTGCGCGCGGGGGGGCAGAACGGTTGCGTGAAAACCCGTGCGTTGACGGGCGATGCAGGCGCGCCGTTCGCTGGTCAGACCAGCCGAACCACGTCGTGCGTTTGTGCCCCGTGCACCGCCTTGTGCGCAATCGCGCCATCCAGGGTGATGAATTGGCCGTTGTGGTGCACCGCCAAAGCCAGCAGGTAGGCGTCGGTGAGTTGGCGGTGGCCCAGCAGGTGGGCGGGGTTCAGGGTGCCTTCCTGCACGAGGCTGACGGCGTCGGGCCAGAAGCGGTGGTGTGGGGTGGCGCACAAAGCCTTCACTTGCGCCAACACCTGCGAAACCGGCCGCGCGCCGGGGTAGGCGGGTGTGCTCATGATGCGGATGGCGCCGTTTTGCGTCAGCGGGCAACTGGCCCAGCCCTGCGCGGCGTGGCTTACAAACCACTGCGCGGCGCTCTCATGGTGTTCGTGGCGGCCGTCGCACAGGGCAATTAGCACGTTCACGTCCAGCAGGCTGATGCGCGGGGCGATCTCGGCTTTGGTCAGCAAGTAGCCGCTCGATGCGTCGCGCACCTCGGGTGGGCGGCGGGTGCTCAAATGCCCTCCGCTTCACGCAGGTCGTCCACCTGGGCTTGTGTGACCACGGCAACGCCTGGCGCGCGGTATGGCGTAAGCCCGAGTGCCGCCAGCTGCTCGTCCAGCGCATTGTGCGAGCGCCCGCTCGCTGCGGCGTCTAGGGCGGGCGCTTGCAAAGACCGCCGGGCGAGATCGGAAATGACTTCTCCCAGGGTGCGGCCCTCGCGCCGAGCCAGGCTCTTGGCTGCGTACAGCACATCGTCTTCAATGCTGAGTGTGGTGCGCATGGTGGTCTTTCGGAGTGGATGCGTGATGCGTGATGCGTGATGCTCATGTTATGGCCGGACACCCACCCCCGTCAACCCCAGGGAATCACCATGAGCCGCATACTTCGACAAAAGGAGATTTTTGAATGTCAAACCAAACTCTGGTGCTCGGCGGCGGCTGCTTCTGGTGCACCGAAAGCGTATACAAAGAAGTGCGGGGGATCACCGATGTGGAGTCGGGCTACAGCAACGGCCAGGCTGCGCAGCCCAGCTACGAAGCGGTGTGCACCGGACGCACCGGCTGCAACGAAGTGGTGAAACTGGTGTACGACCCGGCGGTGATCAGCACGCGCGAGATTCTGGAAATTTTCTTTGTGATCCACGACCCGACCACGCCCAACCGCCAGGGCAACGACGTGGGCACGCAGTACCGCAGCGGCATTTACTTCACCACGCCAGAGCAGCGCGATACCGCGCAGGCCATGGTGGACGAGCTGGCCCGCGACAACGCGTTTGGCCAGCCGATCGTGACCGAGTTGCTGCCCCTGGCCGACTACTGGCCCGCCGAGGACTACCACCAGGACTTCTTCGAGCGCAACCCGCACCAGGGGTATTGCATGGCGGTGGCCGCACCCAAGGTGGCGAAGTTTCGCAAAACGTTTGCGCGGCTGGCGCGCGGCTGACGTTCAACCGATCTGCGCAGGCGTGTCAGGCCGCAGGCAAGCAGGCTGGAAGGCGCGCCAAAATGCTTTCGCGCAGGCGCTCGGGGCGTTCAGCCCGCAGCAGGATGCCGTCGGGGCTGAGGTGGTGCATCTGGGCGCAGGCCAGCACCTGTAGAGTGGTTTCGGTGTCGGCTGGCAGGTCGCCAAATAAGTAAATGCTCTTGCCTGGCGCCTGCAGCGCCACGGTGCATGAGCGTGAACAGCCATTCATGCATTCGACCGGGCGCACCGCAAAGGGCAGGTCGTCTCGCAGAGTGGCTTCTTGCACGGCTTCAAACAGCGCCTGACCGGCGCGTGGGGCTTCGCGTGGCGCGCCGGCGGGTCGGCACAGCACGCAAACCAGAATTTCGGTGTTCGTCATTGAATGGATCGATAGAGCTTCAGGTGCAGGGGAGCCTGGCGCGGGAGGCGGCACGATACCACCCCGCCCAAACCCCGGCGCCCGGTGCGTATAGAGCGCAGCAGGCGCAGGGTTCAAAGCCCCCGCACCGCCTGCGTGAGCGCCGCGGTGTTGAAACGCATCATGTCGAGGTAGTTGGCTGCTTCGCCACCCGCGGGCGAAAGCGAGTCCGAATAGAGCGCGCCCGATGCTTTGGCGCCAGTCTCTCGGGCTATCTGCTCAATCAGGCGCGGGTCGGAAATGCTCTCGACGAACAGCGCCTTGATTTGTTCTTTTTTAATCTGGCGCACCAGTTGTGCTACGCCCTTGGCCGAGGCTTCGCTCTCGGTGCTCACGCCCTGGGGCGCCAGGAACTTCACGCCATAGGCCCAGGCGTAGTAGCCGAAGGCATCGTGCGAGGTGATGACCTTGCGTTGCGCAGCGGGTAGGGTCGCCCAAGCGGCGGTGATGTCGGTGTCCAGCGTTTTGAGCTGGGCGGTGTAGGCCGCAGCGTTCTTCTGGTAGCCGTCGCAGCCGGCGGCGTCGGCGGCGCACAAGCCCTTGGCGATGTTGCTCAGATAGATCATCACGTTGGGCACGCTTTGCCAGGCGTGCGGGTCGGGTGCGCCGTGGCCGTGATCTTGTCCTTTGTGGTGGCCGTTTTCGGCGCTTTTGAGTGGCCTCACGCCCTGGCTCACCACCACCTGCTGGCCACGGTAATGGGCCGTTTTGAGCAAGCGGTTCATCCAGCCTTCAAAACCCAGGCCGTTGGAAAAAACCACCTGCGCCTGGCTTACCTGGCGCGCTTGGGTGGGTGTGGGTTGGAAGACATGGGCGTCGCTGCCCGGCTCTACCAGCACGTTGACCGCTACGCGATCCCCACCCACTTGGCGCACCAAGTCGCCCAATATGCTGAAGCTGGCCACGACCTGGATGGGGGTTTGCGCCCAGCTGGCTGGGCTCAGTGCGCTCAGCGCCAACGCAAGGGTGGCGCGGGCGGCGTGGCGGCGTGCGGTTGACGGGCGGTGGAAGGTCATGGCGTGGCTTTCAATGAACGAACAGGAAGGGGCGAAACACAGAAATGGGGACATGGCTGTGCCTGCGTGTCAGCCGCGCAGGTGGGTGGCCGCAGGTCGCTGGTGGCGCAGCAGGCCGTGGGGCGCCAGCACCAGGGAGGCGATGTACAGCACGCCCAGGCAGAGCACGATCACAGGGCTGGTGGGCCAGTCGGCGTGGTACGACAGCAGCAGCCCGGTGAAGCACGCCAGCAGCGCCAGCGCAGTGGCGGTGATCAGCAGTGAGCCCATGCGGCGCACCCAGAAGCGGGCGGTCGCTGCCGGCAGCACCATGATGCCCACCGCCATCAGCGTGCCCAGGGCATGAAAGCCGGCCACGAGGTTGATAACGAGCAGGCCCAGAAAGCCGTAGTGCGCCACCGGACTCCAACGGCTGACGCTGCGCAGAAACCCGGGGTCCAGGCACTCCAGCACCAGCGGGCGGTAGAGCACGGCGAGCGACACCAGCGTGACCGCCGAGATGCCGCCCAGCAGCACCAGCGCTGCGTCGTCCAGCGCCAGCACGGTGCCAAACAGCACATGCAGCAGGTCCACGCTGTTGCCGCGCACCGAAACAATGAGCACGCCCAGCGCCAGTGAGAGCAAGTAAAAAGCCGCCAGGCTGGCGTCTTCGCGCAGCACGGTGTTGCGCGCCACCAGGCCCGAGCCCACGGCCACCGTCAGGCCCGCCACGATGCCGCCGATGGTCATGGCGGTAAGCGACAAACCGGCCGCCAAGTAGCCAATGGCCGCACCGGGCAAGATGGCGTGGGCCATCGCGTCGCCGGTCAGGCTCATGCGGCGCAACATAAGAAAAACCCCCACTGGCGCGGCGCTCAGCGACAAGGCCACGCAGCCGGCCAGCGCGCGGCGCATGAAGCCGAATTCGGCAAACGGTTCCCACAACGCGCTGGCTACGAGCCAGGCGTCGAGCGCTTGCCACAGGCTGGCGGCGCTCATGGTGTGACGCTCTCGCAAAGGGCCGTTGGGGCTTTCTCGCCGTGCGGATGGGTGTGCATTGGCGTGTGCGTGTGCGTGTGTCCTAGCGTGTGTAGGGCGGTAGGCTCTACTGCGCACAGCGGCGCGTCGTCGTCAAACGGCTCTTGCATGCACTGTGCCCGCGCCCAATGGGCGCTGGTCAACACGCCTGCGGTGGGCCCCCAGGCCACCCGCTCGCGGGCCAGCAACAGCGTGAGCGGGAAATGCGTGCGCACTTGGGCCAGGTCGTGCAGCACGGCCACCACGGTCTTGCCCTGGGCGTGCCAGCGGTGCAGCAGCGCCAGCAGGTCGTCGGTGGTGCGGTTGTCCACGGCGGCAAAGGGCTCGTCGAGCAGCACCACCGGTGCGTCTTGCAAGATCAGTCGGGCAAACAGCGCCCGCTGCAGCTGACCGCCAGAGAGCGTGTCCAGGCTGCGTGCTTCAAAACCGGTCAGGCCCACAGCGGCCAGCGCGTCGTCGCATTGCTGGCGGTGGCTGGTGGTGAATCGCCGCAGCGCACCCACCTGGTGCCACAGGCCCATGGCCACCATGTCGCGCACGGGGATGGGGAAGCTGCGGTCCAGCTCGGTGTGTTGTGGAAGCCAGGCGATGCGCCGCCCAGCCAGCCCGCGCAGCTGGCCGCTGATGGGCCGTAACTGGCCGGCCAGGGCCTTGATGAGGGTGGACTTGCCCGCACCGTTGGGCCCCACCAGCGCCACCAGTGAGCCGGGCGCAATGGACAGGCTCAGGTGGTGCACAGCCGGGTGCCGCTCGTAGCCCAGCGTGAGGTTGTCGAGCTCAATAGCCGGTGGATCGGCGGGCTTGTTCGTGCTCGCGTTCATGGCAGAACTTTCACGCCATGGGCCGTGTGGCCCACACCAGCACAGTGGCCAAGGCGCCGCACAGCGCCAGCGCCCACACGCCGCGCGCCAGCGCCGAGTGCAGCAGCAGTGAATGCTCGCCTGCGCGCTGTCGGGTGTTTGCAGGGTGGCGCGGGTGGGGTGGTTGGGTAGGGCGGTTCATGGCGGTGTGCGGGTAAGATGTTGCAACTGAATTGCAATAACATTGCATCATAACGCAACTTTGTTGCACTAATGGAGGCTTGTGCCATGACCGAACGTGCGCCGAAAGAACCCGTGACGGTGCCTGCCGAGATGCAGGCGCGGTTGGAGCAGGCGGGCCTGCGCCGCACGCTGGCCACCCGTGCGGTGCTGGGTCTTTTCCTGGCCAGCCCGCAAGGCGCCATCACCCATGCCCAGGCCCAGCAATCGTTGACAGCGCGCGGGCTGGACATCAACCGCGTCACGCTCTACCGTCTGTTGGACCGTCTGGCCGCCTGCGGCGTGCTGCAGCGCCATGCCGACGATGGCGCCCGCACTTGGCGCTTCAGCCTGGCCGATCCGCTGCAAGACGGTGTGGTACCCCGGTTTGAGTGCGACGCTTGCCACCGCCAGTTTCGTTTGACCGAAGCCAGCGAACCAACCCGCGCCGTGGCCTCCGATCTGTTTCGCACCCTGGCCAGCCTGGGTCACCAGGGTCAGCGCGTGGACCTCTCCATTCATGGCACCTGCGCCGGCTGTATACCGGATGCGCCATGCACCACCCCGGAGCCACAGGCGTGATTCAGGCGCAAAGTGTGGCTTTTGCCTACGCCGGTGTACAGGTGCTGCGGTTTCACGATGTCGCGGTGGAGCAGGGCGGCACACTGCTGCTGCGTGGGCCGTCGGGCAGTGGCAAGTCCACTTGGCTCGCGCTGGCGGCGGGCTTGCTCACCCCCGCCTCAGGTGGGCTGCGGGTGGCTGGTCAGGACATGGTCAAGATGAGCCGCAGCGCCCGCGACGCCTGGCGGGCGCACACGGTGGGTTTTTTACCGCAAAAGCTGCACCTGAGCGAAGCCCTCACGGTGGCCGACAACCTGGCGCTGGCGTTTTTCGCTGCCGGTGTGCCGGTGGACCGCGCCGCCATTGCGCAGGGTTTGGCGACCTTGGGTGTGGACGACCTGGCCACCCGCAAACCGGCCCAGCTGTCAGCCGGGCAGGCCCAGCGCGTGGCTTTGGCACGCGCGCTGCTGCTGCGCCCGCGGGTGGTGCTGGCCGACGAACCCACCGCCAGCCTGGACGACACCGCCTGCGCCACCGCCTTGCAGCGTTTGCAGCGCAGCGCCCAGGCCTGTGGCGCCACGCTGGTGGTGGCCACGCACGATGCGCGGGTGCTGCAGGCGCTGCCGCAGGCCCAGGTGCTTGCGTTTGGCGCCAACGCATGTAAGGCCATTGCATGAATGTGTTCACGCTGTCGTGGCGCTACCTGTGGGCCCGGCCGTTGGCTACGGTGCTCAATCTGCTGTTGCTCGCGCTGGGCCTGGCAACTGTGGCCTTGGTGCTTATTGCCCGCGACCAGTTGGACCGCGCTTTTGAACGCGACCTGGCCGGCATAGACTTGGTAGTGGGCGCCAAAGGCAGCCCTATGCAGCTCATTCTGGCGGGCGTGTTTCACCTGGATGTGCCGCCCGGTAATGTGCCGCTGGCCGATGTGCAGCAACTGCAACAGCACCCGCAGGTGGCCCGGCTGATTGCGCTGAGTCTGGGCGACAACCTGGCGGGCTTTCGCATCGTGGGCACCACAGCCGACTACCCGGCCCACTACGGTGCCACGCTGGCACAGGGCGCGCTGTGGCATGCGCCCATGGAAGCGGTGCTGGGTGCGCAGGTGGCGGTGCGCACCGGCCTGCAGATGGGCCAGGTTTTTGAGGGCGCGCACGGACTGGGCGCGGGCGGTGCCATACACGCGCAAGCGGCCTACACCGTCACCGGGGTGCTGGCCCCATGCGGCTGCGTGCTCGACCGCCTGGTAATGACCGCGACCGAGTCGGTGTGGCAAGTGCACGACGACATGCACGCCACCGACGATATGGACGACGAAGACCGCGCCGCGCTGACGGCTGACCGCGAGGTCACGCTGGCCCTCATCAGCTACAACACCCCGCTGGCCGCGGTGAGCTTGCCGCGCTTCATCAACGACAGCACCGCCATGCAGGCGGCGGCGCCGGCGGTGGAGATCACGCGCCTGCTCAGCATGTTGGGCATCGGTACCCGCGTGCTTCAGGGGTTGGGCGCGGTGCTGCTGAGTGTGGCGGCGTTGTCGGTTTTCATTGCGCTGTGGAGCGCGGTACGTGAGCGCCAGGGCGACCTGGCCATGCTGCGCATGCTCGGCGCGTCACCGCTGAAGGTGGGCGCGCTGCTGCTGTGTGAAGCTTTGTGGCTGGCTGTGTTGGCCTGCGTGTTGGGCCTGCTGGCCGCGCACGGACTGGCTGCGCTGCTGGGTGGCGTGTTGATGGCCGAGCAGTCGCTCGCCATCCCGGGCTGGCAATGGGTGCACACCGAAGTGTGGGTACCTGTGATGGCGTTGGGCGTTGCGCTGCTGGCGGCGGGTTTGCCCGCGCTCAGCGCTTACCGACTTGATGTGATGCAACTGTTGAATTCGAGGTAACACCGATGAAACCCATGAATAAATACACAATGTTTTTTGCTGCGGTAGCCCTGCTGAGCACGACGGCGCTTGCCCAGCATTCCGACAAAGAGCGCAAGGATGACGCCGCCCGCCACCGCGCCATGGCCGCAGCCCATGACAATGCAGCGAAATGCCTGGAGTCGGCCAAGAGCGAAGACGTGTGCATGAAGGAACTTCAGACAGCCTGCAAGGGTCTGGCCATTGGGAAATATTGCGGCATGAAACACGCGCATTGAACGCGCTTCTGCGGTTCCCTGGCTGTGTTTTCAATGCATCCGTCGCCTGCACCGCCCACCCCATGAATCCGCTGGTATGAAACATTTTTTTCGTTGCCCCGCGGCGCGGCTTGCAGCGCTGGTGCTGCTGGTGGCTTCGCCCGTGCAGGCCCAGCTGCTGTCGTCACCGCTGGGCACGCCAACGCCGTCCAAGTCGGGTCCTGCCGCTTCGGCCACAGCCGGGGTGTCGCACGGACAGGGCGCTGGTGTGCACAGTCCGCTGAGTCCATTTGCGCCGCTGCCCAGGCGCACCGACGTGGTGGCCTGGTCGGTGCTGACCGACGTGAGCACCCGCGTTGAAAACCGGCGCATCGTGCCGGTGTACCCCCAAGCGGTGACAGCCTTGAACCAGAAAACCTTGCGCCTGCAGGGCTTCATGATGCCGCTGGAAGCGGGTGAGCAGCAGCGCCACTTCTTGCTGGCTTCGGTGCCGCTGACATGCTCGTTTTGCACGCCCGGCGGCCCGGAAAGCATGGTGGAGGTGCGCACCAAAACCCCGGTCAAATACAGCCTGGGGGCGGTGGTGGTCGAGGGGAAGTTTCATGTGTTGCAAAACGACCCTTACGGGCTGTACTACCGCATTACCGATGGCGTGGGCGTGAAGTGAATGCAATCGCCCCCCGCCGCTGTGCGGCAGCGTCATGGCGAAAGCGCCTGCGCAGGGCCGGCGATACCATCGGAGGGTGACCATCTCTACCCACCCTGTCGTTGTCTCCCTTACCCCGGTTTTTTTGCTCATTGCTCTCGGCTACCTTGCCGGGCGCCTGCATTGGATTCGTGAAGCTGCCGTCAAGGACCTGTCCAACCTCGTCTTTTTGCTGCTGATACCGGCCCTGCTGTTTCGCACCATGAGCGCGGTGCATTTTGAAACGCTGGACCTGCGGCCCGTGGCCGCCTATTTCCCGGCGGCGCTGGCCTTGCTGGGCGTGTCCATCGCCTGGCGCGGCTTCAACCGCACCAGCGTGGTGATGGCGCTGGGCGGCGTGTTTTCCAACATGGTCATGATTGGCATCACCCTGGTGGAGCTCGCCTATGGCCAGGCGGGCCTGGTGACGCTGCTCACCCTGGTGTCGGTGCACGCGCTGATCTTGCTGACGGTGGGCTCGGTGGTGCTGGAGCTGGCGGTGGCCCGCGAGGCGCGGGCGGGTGGGCAGCGCGCTCCCCATGTGCTTCAAACGGCCTGGTCGGCGTTCAAGGGGGCATTGATCCACCCCATTCCGCTGCCCATTCTGAGCGGCCTGCTGTTCGCACAGACCGGCTGGGCCTTACCTGCCGTGGTGGACAAACCGCTGCAGCTGCTGGGCAGCGCATTTGGTCCCATTGCGCTGGTGCTGGTGGGCGTGACGTTGGCCCGCACGCCACTGGGTGGCCACCTGCGCCAGGCCTTCTGGATCACGGCGTCCAAAAATATCGCCCTGCCGCTGCTGGTGGGTCTGTCCGCCTGGGCATCAGGCATCACCGGCCTGCCGCTCACCGTGATGGTGGTGGCCGCCGCCTTGCCCATGGGGGCCAATGTGTTTCTGTTTGCCCAACGCTACGAAGTAGCCCAGGAACTCACCACCACCAGCATGGGGCTGTCCACCGTGCTGGCGCTGTTCACGCTGAGCCTGGTCATGCTGGTGATGGCGTTTTTGAACTGATCGCCGCCCCATTGCGCTGCGGGTTGGCCTGCCTGTGTCGTGTTATTGGCTGATTTTTCGCGCCTCTTCGATCTGGTATTCGAAGTAGTGCTGGATGCCGTAGGCCAGGCTACCCATGAAGGACACCGTACCCAGCAGCAGGCCCAGCACCAGCGCGCCAATGGTCAGCCAGTTGGTGGCGCCGGCATTGGCCTCGTCATCGGTGCCAGGGTTGAACCAGCGGTTCCACTTGGTGCGGTCGCTCAGCGCGTACACAATGCCCGCCAGGCAGCCCGCCGCGATGCTGCTGCCCAAGAAGGGAATGAGCACCCAGGCCAGTTTGTCGTCCTGTCCCAAAGCTTGCACCCGGTTCATCCCCCACCAGCCCAGGCCAGCGGCAATGGGGTGCAGCCAGCCAATCCAGTCGCCCAGGCCACGAAGGTAAAAGCGGTGTACGCCCATGCTGCCCAACACCACCGCCAGCCACGTCGCCACGGTCTTGTTCTTGGCGCGGCGCGTCATACCAAGTCCTTGGGTGGCGTGCTGTCGCTCAGGCCCAGGGGCTTTTGCATCAGCACAATGTCGAGCCAGCGGTCAAACTTCCAGCCGCATGAGTTGATGACGCCCGCAGGCTCAAAGCCCAGCGCACGGTGCACGCCAATCGAACCGGCGTTGGCCGAATCGCCAATCACCGCCATCACCTTGCGCACACCGGCGCGCTCCAGCGCCGCCAGCAGTTCGGCCAGCAAGGCGCGGCCCAAGCCTTTGCCAGCGGCCCCTGGCGCCATGTAAATCGAATCTTCTACAGAAAAACGGTAGGCCGGGCGCGGCTTGAACCAGTTGCCGTAGGCAAAACCAAGCACCTCGCCGCCGTCTTCCACCACCAGCCAGGGCAGGCCTTTGGCCAGCACGTCGGCACGGCGGGTGGTCATGTCAGCCACGCTGGGCGGAGTGGTCTCAAAGGTGCCAGTGCCGTGCAGCACGTGGTGACCGTAAATGCGGGTGATGGCGTCTAGGTCTTCGTCTTGGCTGGGGCGAATCAGGGGCATGAATAGCGGGAAGGTTGGGTGGCCATGGGCCTGTGTTGAAGTGGGTGCTGGCCTGTCTGCCAGCACGGGGCTATAATCGCGGGTTTTGCGGCGTTTCGCTGGCCGGGTGGTCAGTCGTGTGTCTCAAGCGTTGCAATGAAACGGGTTGATAAATCGGATGAAGTTCAGCCGATGAAAACCCGGTGAGGTACCGATTGTGGTGCCTCTCCACCCGAAGGATAAATCATGGTCGTCATTCGACTCTCCCGCGGCGGCTCCAAAGCCCGTCCTTTCTACAACATCGTGGTTGCCGACAAGCGCAACCGCCGCGATGGCCGATTCATCGAGCGTATCGGTTTCTACAACCCCCTGGCCCGTGGTGGTGAAGAGCCCCTGCGCATCGCCGTGGACCGCCTGACCTACTGGACCGGCGTTGGCGCCGAGCCATCGGACACCGTGGCCCGCCTGGTCAAGCAACACGCTGCCAAAGCCGCTGCCGTTACCGCTGCCTGATCCCAGGTCTGCGACTCCCGTGAGCGATCCCACGCCCGGCGCCTTCAAGGCGTCTTCCCTGCCGGTCGATGCCATTGAGCTCGGCCGGTTCCAGGAGGCGTGGGGCCTCAAAGGCTGGCTTCACATCCTGCCGCACAGCGCCGATACTGAAGCGCTGTTTGCCTCCACCGAATGGTTTTTACAGCCTCCCGAAGTCCGCTTCGCGCGCGGCTTTTCGGCGTTTTCGGGCTGTGTCACAGTTCAGATTGCCGAGATCAAGACCCATGCCGACGGAGTGGTAGCCCACATTGAGGGCCTTGATGACCGCAATGCGGCCGAAGCCCTGAAAGGTGTGCGTATTTATGTGCCACGGAGTGCTTTTCCGGCCACGCCGGAAGGTGAGTACTACTGGGTGGACCTCATCGGTCTTCATGTGGTGAACCGCGAGGGCGTGCACATGGGCATCGTGCGCGACCTGCTCACCACCGGCCCCAACTCGGTGCTGGTGCTTGAATACACCGAAACGGTTGATGGTGCCGAGCGCATCGCCGAACGCATGATCCCGTTCGTCGCTGCCTATGTGGACCGTGTGGATCAGTCCACCCGCCGCATCACGGTGGACTGGCAACCGGATTACTGAACTTGCTCGCTGTTGCCAGGGCCGGTACTGCCCTGGCACCGGTTGCGGCGATGGCCGGTCTGCGCCCGTTCGCAACCATCGCGCTGTTTTTTGTCGCGGCGTGTCCCGGCGCTGCGTGCGCATGACAATACCCGCTATGCGATTCGACGTCATCACCCTGTTTCCCGAGCTGTTTGCCCCGTTTTTGACCTGCGGCATCAACCGCCGTGCGTTTGAGTCTGGCCTGGTCGAGGTGCGCCTGTGGAACCCCAGGGACTTTGCCGAGGGCAATTACCGCCGGGTGGACGATCGGCCTTTTGGCGGTGGCCCTGGCATGGTCATGATGGCCGAGCCGCTCTGGCAGTGCCTGCAGGCGGTGCGTGCCGAGCGCGCTGACCCCGCTGAAACGCAGGCACCCGTGGTGCTGTTTTCCCCCACGGGTGATCGGCTCGACCACGCCGCCGTGGAGGGCTGGTCGCACAGCGCCGGAGCGGTGCTGGTGTGCGGTCGCTACGAGGGCATCGACCAGCGTTTTATTGATGCCTGCGTTGATGTGCAAATCAGCTTGGGTGACTTTGTGTTGTCGGGCGGTGAGATTGCCGCCATGGCCTTACTGGACGCCGTGGCGCGCCTGCAGCCTGGCGTGTTAAGCGATCAGGGCAGCCACCAGCAAGACAGCTTCAACCCCGCACTTGATGGTTTACTCGACAGCCCGCACCACACCCGACCGGAGACGTGGGAGGGCCCGAATGGAGCGGTCACCGTGCCCGAGGTACTGCTCGGCGGCCACCACGAGCGCATTGCGCGGTACCGGCGCGAGCAAAGTCTGGCGCTCTCCAAGCGCTTGCGTCCGGACCTGTTGGACAGAGCGCGGGAGCTTGGTGCACTGTCTGCAGCCGACGAAATGTTCCTGCGAGCGGTTCATTGCCATTCCTCCGGGCTATAATCCGAGGCTTTTCGATCCTCTGACCGGCCGCCGTGACCGGGCCAGCCCGCAGCTCGCACAAACCTGTTTGTGTCAGCTGGACAGGGCCCCTGCCGGATTCGTGGCCTTTAGTGCAGCGCGGGCATGATCGTGAAATCAGGAAACCATGAACCTCATCCAGACCCTTGAGCAAGAAGAAATTGCTCGTTTGAATAAAGTCATCCCCACCTTTGCACCTGGCGACACCGTGATCGTCAGCGTGAACGTGGTCGAAGGCACCCGCAAGCGTTTGCAGGCTTACGAAGGCGTTGTGGTTGCCCGCCGCAACCGTGGCCTGAATTCCAGCTTCATCGTGCGCAAGATCTCCAACGGTGAAGGTGTGGAGCGTACGTTCCCGCTTTACAGCCCGCTGATCGCCAAGATCGAAGTGAAGCGCCGCGGTGCCGTGCGCCGTGCCAAGTTGTACTACCTGCGCGAGCGCAGCGGCAAGTCGGCACGTATCAAGGAAAAGCTGGGCGCATAAAGCCCCGGGCATTGGATGCCCTTGGGTTTGCCCCAAAAGCCGCTCTTCGGAGCGGCTTTTTTTTCGTACCCTGATTACCATCGCTGCTGCTTGCCCGAGCATCTTGCGCTGCGTGCTTGGTGAAGCCGTTCGATGCGCCCCAACATCCCACCCAATAGCGACCCATGAGCAAGGCTTTTACCCGCGAATCCGATCAGGACGACGAAGACGACCTGCCAGTGGTTGCGCCCGTGTCTACGGGGAAAAACTACATCACCCGCACCGGTTACGACCGGCTGCGCGCCGAGCTCTTCACCTTGATTGACGAAGAACGTCCGAAGATGGTGGAGATCGTGCATTGGGCGGCCAGTAACGGGGACCGCTCAGAAAACGGCGACTACCTGTACGGCAAGAAGCGCTTGCGCGAAATTGACCGGCGCATCCGTTTTTTGACCCAGCGACTGGAAATTGCCGAGGTGATCGATGCCTCTGTGCACCATGGCGGTGATCAGGTTTTTTTCGGTGCTACCGTGGCTTATGCCGACGAGAGCGGGCTGGAGACCACGGTGACCATCCTGGGTGTTGATGAGGTCGAAACTGCCCGGGGCGAGATCAGCTGGGTGTCACCCGTGGCGCGCGCATTGACCAAGGCGCGCGTGGGTGACGTGGTGCGTCTGGCGGTTCCGGGCGGCGTGCAAGAGCTTGAAGTGCTGGCGGTACGGTACCCGGCCCCAGAGCCAGCAAGCTGAATGGCAAACCGTTTCAAGCCTTGGCCGGCCGGTAGCGCTGCGCTTTCAACACCGAGGGCGTGCGCTTGAGGCTGCGTAGTACATCGGCCAGGTGCACGCGGTCGCGCACGGCGATCGTGAAGCGGATATCGGTGGCGGTCTGAGCGGGTTCGTCGCCCATGTCCACATGGGTGATGTCTGCCTCTGCCGATGCAATGGCTGACGCCACGCGAGCCAGCACACCTTTGCCGTTGGTCACGGTCACCACCACCAAGGTTTCAAATGAGCGCAGGGTCTCGTCGGCCCATTCAACTTCCAGGAACCGCTCACTGTCGCGCGCCAGCAGGCGTTTGCCCGTGGGGCACTCTTCGGCGTGCACCACCAGGCCTTCACCGCGGCCCAGATAACCCACAATGCGGTCACCAGGGATGGGTTTGCAGCACGGCGCGTACTGCACCGACAGGCCTTCGCTGCCATCGAGCGTGACCACGCCCTGGGAGGCCGATTCGTCCTGCCCGGTGGCGTAGCGTTCGGTGCTGATCAGCAGGGCATCGGGTTTGAGCCCCGTTTCTGACAGCAGCACAGCCAGCTTTTTACCCACCATATTGGCAATGCGCTTGCCCATGCCGATGTCGGCCAGCAACTCGTCGCGTGTTTTGTTGCCTGTGAAGCGCAGCAGCTTGTCCCAGGTGGCTTTGTATTCGCCGTCTTCGCTGGGCAGGGTGGCAATGCCCTCAGAGCGCAGCGCCTGGCCAAGCATTCGCTCGCCGAGTTCATTGGATTTTTCTTGTGCCACCGTCTTGAGGTGGTGGCGGATCTTGGAGCGTGCACGCCCGGTTCTGACAAACGATAGCCAGGCCGGATTGGGCTCGGACTTCTCGTCGGTGACGATCTCCACCACGTCGCCGTTGTTCAGTTCGGTGCGCAGTGGGCGTTGTTCGCCGTTGATGCGGGCCGACACAGCGCGGTTGCCCACGCCGCTGTGAATGGCGTAGGCAAAGTCCATCACCGTGGCGCCGCGCGGCAGCGCCATGATCTTGCTCTTGGGCGTGAACACATACACCGCATCGGGGAAGAGGTCGATTTTGATGTGGTCCCAGAATTCCGAGGCGTCGTGCGTTTCCTGCTGGATGTCCAGCAGCGACTGCAGCCACTGCGTGCCCAGGCGCTGCGAGGTATCGCTGTTGGGCTCGCTGGCTTTGTAGAGCCAGTGCGCCGCCACACCCGATTCGGCCACCACGTCCATGGCGTGCGTGCGCAACTGGAACTCGATGTTGGTGCCAAAAGGACCGATCAGCGTGGTGTGCAGCGACTGGTAGCCGTTGACCTTGGGAATCGCCACATAGTCGCGGAACTTGCCTGGTACTGGCTTGTACAGCTGGTGCAGGATGCCCATGCCGGTGTAGCAGTCCGTCAGCTCTGGCACCACGATGCGAAAGCCGTAAATGTCGGTCACCTGCGAGAAAGACAGGTGCTTGTTGTCCATCTTGCGGTAGACCGAATACAGCGTCTTTTCGCGGCCCATGATGCGCACGGGCATGCCATGGCGGGCAAACTCAGCTTCCACCTCCAGCTGCACGCGGGCAATCAGGTCTCGGCGGCGGTGGCGCGACTTGTTCAGCGCTTTGGAGAGCACCTCGTAGCGCCAGGGGTGCAAGAACCTGAAAGCCAGGTCTTGCAGCTCGCGGTAGGTGAAGTTCAAGCCTAGGCGGTGGGCAATGGGGGCGTAAATTTCCAGCGTTTCACTGCTGATGCGCTCCCACTTGCTGCGCGGCATGTCGCCCATGGTGCGCATGTTGTGGGTGCGGTCGGCCAGCTTGATCAAAATGACCCGCACGTCCTTGGCCATGGCCAGCAGCATTTTGCGAAACGACTCAGCCTGGTTTTGTTCTCGCGTGTCGAATTCCAGCTTTTCGAGTTTGGTCAGACCATCGACCAAGTCGGCGACCGGTGCGCCGAAGCGTTCGGCCAGGTCCTGTTTGGTGACACCACAATCTTCAATGGCGTCGTGCATCAAAGCCGCCATCAGGGCCTGAGCATCCAGCTTCCATTCGGTGCACTGAGCCGCCACCGCAATGGGGTGGGTGATGTAGGGATCGCCGTTTTTACGCAGCTGGCCCAGGTGGGCTTCGTCGGCAAAACGGTAGGCCTGGCGGATGCTCTCAACGTCTGCCGGGCCCAGGTAATCCAGTTTGCCGAGCAGGGCCGCAAAGCTGGCCGCAGCGGCGCTGTCCGCTGGGTGGGCTTGGGCTGTGGTGGGCTCTGAATCGGGCGCGGTGATCATCCCTGTACTTTAGCCTGAGATGGCCGGGTTTGCTGACCCTGCGCCGGGTGCCTGAAGCTCACTGCAGGTGCGCCTGAAAAAACGCCGTGAAATGGACGAAAAAAAACACCGCCCTGCGGTGTTTTTTTCTATTTGAAGGCAGCGCTCAGAGCGGAACTTTCTTGAGCATTTCCAGGCCGACTTTGCCTTCGGCAATTTCGCGCAGTGCGGTCACGCCAGGTTTGTTTTTGCTTTCGATCTTGGGTGCATGCCCTTGGCTCAACATACGGGCGCGGTACGTGGCGGCCAGCACAAGCTGAAAGCGGTTGGGAATTTTTTCCAGACAATCTTCGACGGTGATGCGTGCCATGGGCGGGCTTTCGGGAAATGTGCGGTGGGTCAGTGGATGTTGAGCGCGCGAAACGTGTCGCTGCGGGCGATACGTTGGGCGGCGAACTTGAGCCGCTGGGCATGGACGATGGCCTTGAGATCAAACAAAGCCCGCTCGAACAACTCGTTAATTATAACGAAGTCGAATTCCCGTGCGTGCCCCATTTCGGTGGCCGCGTTCTGCAGGCGCAGTTCAATGACCTCGGCGCTGTCTTCGGCGCGCCGCTCCAGCCGCGAGCGCAGTTCTTCCCAGCTGGGCGGCAAGATGAACACCAGCACCGCGTTCGGGAAGATGCGCTTGACTTGAATGGCGCCCTGGAAGTCAATTTCTAGCACCACGTCAGCGCCCTGGGCCATGCGCTGCTCAATGGCCTGCTTCGAGGTGCCATAGCGGTTGCCGTGCACCATGGCCCATTCGAGAAACGCGCCCTGTATGACCATCTGGTCAAAGGTTTCCTTGGACACGAAGTAGTATTCGCGGCCATGCAGTTCCTGCCCGCGTGGCGGACGGGTGGTGTGTGAAACGGACGGCACAACGCGCGAGTCCAGCTCCATCAACGCCTTGACCAGGCTGGACTTGCCGGCCCCGCTGGGCGCCGCAACAACAAAAAGATTTCCTGGGTATTCCATAACGGTGGGTGCTTGGTGTTGGGGTCACGGGCCGCGCAGCGGTCACGTGAAAGGGTCAGGCCTTCATTCGATGTTCTGGACTTGCTCGCGCATCTGTTCGATCAACACCTTCATGTCCACCGAAATGCGTGTGAGTTCCAGGTTGGACGACTTGGACCCCAGGGTGTTCGCTTCGCGGTGCAGTTCCTGGATCAGGAAGTCCAGCCGCTTGCCGACATCGGCCCCTTTCTTGATCAGGCGCTCGATCTCGGTCAGGTGCGAGTCCAGTCGGGTCAGCTCTTCGGCCACATCAATGCGAATGGCGAAGGCGGTGGCTTCGGTCAATGCACGGTCTTTGGCCATGTCGCTGGTGATGGCGTTGCCCAGCGTGCCTGTGGCTGCAGCGCCAGGCGCAGCGCTGGCAGAAGCGCCAAGCGCTTCGTTCCAGCGGTCAATGAAACGCTGGCGTTGCTGGGCAACCAGCTGGGGGATGAGCGGCTGTGCATCCTTGGCCAACTGGCGCAGTTGTTTCAGGCGGTCGAGCAGCATCTCAGCCAAGCGTTTGCCCTCGCGTTCGCGGGCGGCCAGCAGGCCATCCAAGCCGGTTTGCGCCAGCCCCAACAGGGTTTCGTGCAATTCCCCAGTGTTGCCTTGTTGGCGCGATGTCAGTTGCAGCACTTCGGCCACCGAGAGGGGGGCGGCGGTGGTCAGCCAGGCGCGGATGTTGTCTTGCAGGCTCACCAGCTTTTGCAGTTCCTGAGCGCTGGGCGCGCGCGGCCCAGCGTCGGCCCGGCCTTCGACCCAGGCGCGCACCTCGACCTTGCCCCGCTTGAGGGTGGAGGTCAGCAGTTCCCGGATAGCGGGTTCCGATGCGCGCAGGTCGTCGGGGAGCTTGAAAGTGAGGTCGAGAAAGCGGCTGTTGACTGAGCGGATTTCGATGCCCAGGCCAGGCTTGGCCTCGCGTGTGGGCTCTGTGGCATTCGCGGCAGAAGGCCCGCCTGTTTGGGCCGTGGCGTAGCCGGTCATGCTGTAAACTGCCATTGATCTATATCCCATCAAGTTGTTTGGGCCAAAACGAGGCGTTCCGGAACCCATCCGAATTATGTCAAAGGTCAAACCCGCCCCGCTGCCACCCGATACCGTGATCGGTGGTTACCGTATCGTTCGAAAATTGGCGGCCGGTGGATTCGGTGTGGTGTACCTGGCGGTGGACACTGAAGGCCAGCAGGTGGCAGTGAAAGAATACCTGCCCTCATCGCTCGCTACCCGCGGCCCTGGCGAGTTGCTGCCGCAGGTGCAGCCCGAAAAACTCTCTCTGTACCGGCTGGGCCTCAAAAGCTTTTTTGAAGAAGGTCGGGCTTTGGCCCAGATCTCGCACGCCTCCGTCGTGAGCGTGCTGAACTTCTTCCGTGAAAACGAAACCGTTTACATGGTCATGAACTACCTGGAGGGCGCGTCCCTGCAGGAATTCATCATCACGGCGCGCGAGCTCAAGAAGCAAAAGGTGTTTCGCGAGTCGACCATCCGGTCGCTCTACGACGAAGTGCTGCGGGGGCTGCGCATCGTGCACCAGCACAAGATGCTGCACCTGGACATCAAGCCAGCCAACATTTTTGTCACGGACGACAACCGCTCGGTGCTGATCGACTTCGGCGCAGCCCGCGAGGTGTTAAGCAAAGAAGGCAACTTCATCCGTCCGATGTACACGCCAGGCTTTGCAGCGCCCGAAATGTACCGGCGCGATTCCAGTATGGGCCCCTGGACCGACATTTACGCCATTGGTGCCTGCATTTACGCCAGCATGCAGGGCTATCCGCCCAACGACGCCCCCCAGCGTTTGGAAAAAGACCGCCTGTCGCTTGCGCTCTCCCGTTTGCGAGGCGTCTATTCCGACAACCTGATCGAGGTGGTCGAATGGTGCATGTCCCTTGATCCGCTGTCTCGCCCCCAGTCGGTGTTTGCGCTGCAGAAAGAGCTTAGCCGCGAAACCGAGCGCAGCTACACCAAGCTCACCGTGGCTGAAAAAATGCGCCTGCAGTTTGACAACATCGTGTCAGACAACAAGAAGTCGGCGCGCAAGACGGGTGTCGGAACCAAGTTTCGATGAAATTTTCGGTCTACCAGATCAGTCGCCAAGGCGGTCGTGAGCGCAACGAAGACCGCATGGGCTATGCCTACACGCGGGAGTCGGGGCTGTTTGTGCTGGCCGACGGCATGGGTGGTCACCCGGAGGGTGCCATGGCGGCCCAGCTCGCGCTGCAGACCTTTTCTGCTTATTTCCAAAAGGCGGCCAACCCCACGGTGCGGGAAGTGCCCGAATTTTTGTCCAGTGCGCTGATGGCTGCGCACCACCAGATCATTCGTTACGCCTCCGAAAAAGGCATGCTCGACACACCGCGCACCACGCTGGTGGCCGCCGTGATGGAGCGCAACCATATGCACTGGGTGCATTGCGGTGATTCGCGGCTGTACATCGTGCGTGACGGCGAGCTGCTCACCCGCACGCGCGACCATTCCTACATGGAGCAGCAGGCCCATCTGGGCCGTGCCACCCAGCACATCAACCGCAACATTTTGTTTACCTGCCTGGGATCGCCTGCCAAACCGGTGTTTGACCTGTCGGGGCCGATGCAGCTGCAACAGGGCGACCGCGTGCTGCTGTGTTCTGATGGTTTGTGGGGCACGGTGAAAGACCATGAAATTGCGTCCGAACTGGCCAAGCGCCCGTTGGAACAGGCCGTGCCTGAGTTGGTGGAGATGGCTTTGAAGCGTGGCGGCCCCCGTTGCGACAACGTCACCGTACTGGCCATGGAGTGGGAGACGGCCGAGGAATTTCAGACCACCCGGGTGTCCACCGAGGACATTGAAGATGGGGTTTTTGCCTCCACCATCCAGTCGGGCGTGCCAGACCCGACCATTGAAGACATGGACGACGAGGCGATCGAGCGTTCGATCGCTGAAATCAACGAAGCGATACGGCGCACCGCCGAAAAAAATTCGTGAGCGGTTATGGCACTTGTGCCGCCTTCGGCGTCACTCCCCAGGGCGTAACGCGAGCGGCCCGGCGAAGCCACTTCCGCCGCGCTCTGGGCTTCGCGCCTTTGTGCGCCGGTTCCACCCACTTTTAAGCAACTGCTACTGAGGTTTTCATGACTGTTTCCACACGCCCCGGCCAGCGAGCCGCCAATGCCCTGCGCCCGGTGAAGATCACCCGCGGTTTCACCATCCACGCCGAGGGCTCGGTGCTGATTGAGTTTGGTGAAACCAAGGTGCTGTGCACCGCGTCGGTGGAAGAAAAGGTGCCGCCGCACAAACGCGGCAGCGGCGAGGGCTGGGTCACTGCCGAGTACGGCATGCTGCCGCGCGCCACCCACACCCGCAGCGACCGCGAAGCCGCCAAGGGCAAGCAGAGCGGGCGCACGCAAGAGATTCAGCGTCTGATTGGTCGCTCCATGCGCGCCGTGTTTGATCTGAAGGCATTGGGCGAGCGCACCATTTCGCTCGATTGCGATGTGTTTCAGGCCGACGGCGGCACGCGCACCGCCAGCATCACCGGCGCCTTTGTGGCCGCGCACGACGCCGTGTCGCGCTTGCTGGCTGACGGCAAAATCGCCACCTCGCCCATCAAAGACCATGTGGCCGCCATTTCGGTGGGCATTTTGCAGGGTGTCCCTTTGCTCGATCTGGAATACGTGGAAGACGCGGCCTGTGACACCGACATGAACGTGGTGATGACGGGTGCTGGACATTTCGTGGAAGTGCAGGGCACGGCCGAAGGGGTGGCTTTTAGCCGCCGCGAAATGGACGCCTTGCTCGCGCTGGCCGAAAAGGGTGTGGGGGAGTTGGTGACGCTTCAGCGTCAAGCCCTCGGCTTGATTTGATGTGGGGTCGCTGCCTGTGTCCATGAAACTGGTTTTGGCTTCAAACAACGCGGGCAAGCTCGCTGAATTGCAGGCGCTTTTTGCCCCGCTGGGGGTGGAGTTGGTGTGCCAGTCGGACCTTGGCATACCCGAGGCACCCGAGCCGCACTGCACCTTTATTGAAAACGCGCTGGCCAAAGCGCGCCATGCAGCGCGCCTGAGCGGCATGCCGGCGCTGGCCGACGATGCGGGCCTGTGTGTGGAAGCCTTTGGTGGCCTGCCTGGGGTGGACACCGCTTACTACGCCACCCAGTTTGGCTACGCGAAGGGCGACGACAACAACGTGCGCGCCTTGCTGGAGCAAATGGTCGGAAAGACCGACCGCCGTGCCGCGCTGGTGAGCACCCTGGTGGCGCTGCGCAGCGCAGACGATCCCGAGCCGCTGGTGGCCGTGGGCCGGGCGCCGGGCCTCATTACCGAGCAACCTGTGGGTGACAACGGGTTTGGCTTCGACCCGGTGATGTACCTGCCCCAGTTCGGCAAGACCTTTGCCCAGCTGCCCACCGAGGTGAAAAATGCCAACAGCCACCGCGGCAAAGCCGCGCAACAGATGCTGGCGCTGATGCGTGAGCGCTGGTTGTCTGAACCACTGGCCCGCGCATGAGCCAGGGCAACGGGGTACCCATGTCGTGGCCGGGTGGCCTGGCGCCGTCCGCAGCGCCCGCCCGTGCGGCGCCGGTGAACGACATCCGCCACTGGATGCGCCCCGGCACGCTGCAGTTGCGCAGCCTGCCGCCGCTCTCGCTCTACATACACCTGCCGTGGTGCCTGAAGAAGTGCCCTTATTGCGACTTCAACTCGCACGAATGGAGCGCCACGTCGGAGCCTGGGCAAGCGCTGCCCGAGCAGATGTACTTGGACGCCTTGCGGGCCGATCTGGAGGCTTCGTTGCCGCTGATCTGGGGCCGCTCGGTACACAGTGTGTTCATCGGTGGCGGTACGCCCAGCTTGTTTTCTCCTGCCGCCATGGACCAGCTGTTGGCCGACGTGCGAGCGCGCGTGCGGCTGGACGCCGACGCCGAGATCACGCTCGAAGCCAACCCGGGCACCTTTGAGAAAGACCGTTTTCGGGCGTTTCGCCAGGCGGGGGTCACGCGCCTTTCCATTGGCGTTCAAAGCTTCAACGACGCCCACCTGAAGGCGCTGGGCCGGGTGCACGACCGGGCGCAGGCCATGGCGGCGGTGGAAGAGGCTGCGCAAGCGTTTGACACCTTTAACTTGGACATCATGTACGCGCTGCCGGGGCAGACGCTGGCCGACTGCGAGGCCGACATGCGCACCGCCCTGGCGTTCAAGCCACCGCACATCTCCATCTACCACCTTACGCTGGAGCCCAACACCTACTTTGCCAAGTACCCGCCTGCGCTGCCGCCCGACGACGATGCCTACGCCATGCTCGACCGCATCACCGAGCTCACGGCCGAAGCTGGGCTGGCACGCTACGAAATTTCAGCCTATGCCCGCGATGGCCACCGGTGCTGGCACAACCTGAACTACTGGCAGTTTGGTGACTACCTGGGTATTGGTGCAGGGGCTCACAGCAAGCTGAGCTTTGCCCACCGCGTGGTGCGCCCGGTGCGGGTGCGCGAGCCGCGCCTTTACATGGAACGCGCCCTGGCAGGCGATGCGGTGGTGAGCGCCGAAGAGGTGGCGCGGGCCGACCTGCCTTTTGAATTCATGCTCAACAGCCTGCGGCTGAAGGCAGGTTTCGAGTTGCAAGATTTTCTGGACCGGACCGGCTTGCCGCTATCGGCGATTGAGCGGGGCTTGAGCAGCGCCGTGCAGAAGGGCCTTCTGGAGCGTGATGCGCAGCGCGTGTGGCCCACCGAGCGCGGGTTTGACTTTTTGAGCGATTTGCAGAGCTTGTTTTTGCCCGACTGAGCGCTCGCAAAGGGTGTGCCTCTGAAGGGCGCGAGCGGCTTGCTCAGGCCAGGCGCAGCCGCAGTGTGGCCACGGTGCCTTGTCCCAGCTGGCTGTTCAGCTCCACGCTGCCGCCATGAATTTCGGCAATTTCCCGCACCAGGTTCAGGCCCAGGCCGGTGCCTGGAATGTTGCCCGAGGTATCGGCCCGGTAAAAACGCTCAAACGCGCGGGCCAGTTGTTCCTGGCTCATGCCCATGCCCTTGTCTCGCACATGAATGGCCACAAAGGGCGCGTCGCTGCGGTTTTCCTCGCTGACATCGACCCGCACCTGGGCGCCGCCCGGTGAGTACTTGAAGGCGTTGCTCAGCAGGTTGGTCAGGGCTTGCTGGATCTTTTCGGCATCGGCCATCACCTGCAGCTCAGGCATATGCCCGATGTCGACCGTGCGGCCCAGGTCCACGTTGGCGATGCTTCGAATGGACTCGCTGATGATGTTGCTCATTGGCGTGGCCACGATGTGAAAGTCTTTGCCCTGGCGCGCTTCAATGCGCGAAAGGTCCAGCAACTCCTGAATCAGGTTGGAGAGCAGCGAGCCCTGGCGGTGCACCGTTTCCAGCAGGTCGCGTTGCTTTTCTTCGGTGAATTTTCGGTGCAGCATCAGTTCGGTGAAGCCCAGAATACTGGCCAGCGGTGTGCGCAGTTCGTGCGCTGCGGTCGCCAGAAACTCGCTTTTCATGCGGTCCACCTCGGTCTGGTGCGTCACGTCGCGAAAGTACAAGATGGTTTCGCCGCTGCCACCCAGGTTGCGTCGGATCTCGCGCTCCAGCACCTTGAACGTGGGGCGGGCCAGCTGGATGATGTCGGTGGTGCGGTCGTTCCAGGTTTCGGTGATGGAACGGTAGTTGTCGAAGTCTTCGCACAGGTTTTTGAACCACACGTCAAACCGCTGTAGCGAGCACCAGGCGGGTATGTCACCCACCATGGCGCGAAAAGCCGGGTTGCTGTTGATCAGCTCACCCTTGGCGTCAAACACGGCAAACCCGTCGGGGCTGAGGTCAAACGTGGCATTGAGCCGGGCGGTGCGTTCAATCAGCTTTTGTTTGACCTCGATCTGACCGCTCACGTCTTCAATGACATTGATGTAATGGGTGATGTCGCCGTTGGCGTCGCGCACCGGCGACACCGACAGTTTGTTGTGGAACAGGCTGCCGTCCTTGCGGTAGTTCTTCAACGTCAGGCTCAGCTCGCGGCCTTCCTGCAGCGTGCTGGCCAGCAGGGCCAGGTCGTCCTTGTCGGTCAGGGGGCCTTCCAGAATGCTGCTGAAACGCCCCAGGACCTCGTGCGGCGCGTAGCCGGTGATGCGTTTGAAGGCCGGGTTGACGTACACCAGCGGTTGGGGGTAGCGGCGTGCATCGCTGATCATGATGCCGTTGATGGTGCAGTCCACGGCACGGCTGTAGAGAGTGAGGTACTCCTCGGCCAGCTTGGTGTCGCTCAGGTCGCGCACGATGCAGGTGTACCGGATTTCCGGGTCGTTTTGAATCTCCCCCAGCAACACCTCCACCGGGAACTCTGTCCCGCCGTGTCGCACGGCATTGATTTCGGTGCGACCGATGCGGCTTTGCGTGCTGTGGATCAGCATGCCGTTGGCCATGGCTTGTTGCAGACCGTCGGTGTTCAGGCCCATCAGGAAACGCTCCAGCGGCTGGCCCCGGATGTCTTCAGCCGCGCGCCCAAACATGCGCTCGGCGGCAGGGTTCACGCTGTCGATGATGCCGGCCGGCGTGACGCCGATGATGGCGTCGGCGGCTGTGTCCAGGATGGCGTGCAAGCGAGAAAGGCGCTTTTGGGTGCTGGCCATCTGGGTGGCCAGCTCCTGTGACGACCAGTTCAGCGCACGACCCAGCTCGCGCACTTCGTGGCTGCCCCAGCGCATGCGAAGCTGCTCGCCAGGATTCGAGGCCATGGCTGCAGAAAACTGCGCCAGTTTGCTGATGGGTCTGATGGCGTGGCGCAGAAAGAGCAGGAAAAACCACAGGCCCATGGCCACCAGGGCCAGCGCACCCAGGGCGCCGATGAACCAGCTTTGCTGCGCCTGCAGCAAGCGCTCGTCGTAGCTGAAGACCACTTCCGCCCAGCCCTCGTTCAGGTAGTCCCCGGAGTCCACCGGGCCCGCGTCGCTGCGGTGGCCACGCGTGAGCAGGCTGGCATAGGCATGAACATGGCCTCCCTCAACAGAGAATGGACTGCCGGGAGGTGGCTCGTCCTGGCCGCTGGGGAACAGAGCCACGGGCTCGCCCGCAGGCTGGCTCATCACGCGCAGGGCCACCTGCCCACCGGGGCGAACCAAGTGAATGGCCTGTACCCCTGGCAGGGTGGCGATTTCATGCAGCACGCTTTCCAGCGCGGCGAAGTCGCGGTCCAGCAGCGGTGTTGCGCTGGAGTGCGCCACCAGCTGAGCAATGGCCATGGCCCATTCACGGCTTTCCAATGCGGTTTTGTGCAGGCTGCGCTGGTAAGAAACGGCCCCCATCAATGAGCCGGCCACGAGAGTGACACCCATCACCAGCCAGAGCATTTGGGTTTTCAGCGAGCGCTGGGAAAAAAACCGCCCGGGCCACTGCAGAGTGTTGCGCCACAGTGTTGTCACAGCGGGTTTCTTTCGGTAAGGGGTTCGTGGACCACGTAGCTCTCAAGCGCCAGATCTTCCAGCGGCTGGTAATCGCGGGCATAGGAAGCCGTCACCGGGTTGGGTATCAGCGCCTGGTCCAACTGGGCTTGCAACGGGCTGTTGGGTGGTGCTTTCAGCAGTGTTTGCTGGATGCAGTGGCGCACGGCCGTGGGCACCCGGGGGTGCGCTGCCAGTGGGTCCGGCGCAATCTGGGGCGTTTCGACAATGACGCGCAAGCGTTCAGCAATGTGGCGGGGTTCGATGTCCAGCGTGTCGTTGGCGCCACTTGCGGCGTCGACTTCACCGACGATGACCTGGCGGTAGCTGTTGCTGTGCGTTTTGGCGTATTGCACCTTGACCCAAATTTTGTGCTCGCGCTCCAGCAGCGCGCGCATGTAGAGCGAAGCGGCGAGGGCGTTGGGTGATGGGAACGCGACCCGCTTGCCGTGCAGATCGGCCACGCTGCGTATCGGGCTGTCATCGCGCACGACCAGGACGCCCTTGAAGGGCTGCTTGCCTTCGCGCACCAGCGGCAGATAGCCCTGGGCCCTGTGCGCCACCACCATGTGGTGGGCATTCAAAAAGACGATGTCGAATGCACCCCGCTTGAGCTGGGCTTCAAATTCCGCCGCAGAGCGGGACAAGGCCAATTGCACCGGCTGGCCGCAGGCCTTGGCCAGGGAGGCTGCAAAAGGTTGGGCGCGATTGTGGATTTCGGCCGTTGAAAACACCGGCACCACGCCCATGGTGAGCGTTGGCGGCGCCGTGGTGGTTTGTGCGGTCAGCACCAGGGGGAGCCCGGCCAGGCACAAAGCGCATGCGCGCCCCCACGGCCGGACGCTGACGGCCCCACGGGCCATCAGCTGCGTCCTAGCATGCTGTCCACCAGGTCCAGCAGTTTCAGGGGGCTGAAGGCCTTGGTCAGGTAGGCGTCGCAGCCCACTTGGCTGCCTTGCTCCAAGTCTTCTTTCTGGGCCCGGGCGGTGAGCAGCACCACCTTGGTGGTGATTTTGAGTTCGGGGTGTTTTTTGACTTTGTCGCAGACCTGGTAGCCGTCCAGCTCCCCCGGCATCATCACGTCGAGCAGCATCACGCCGGGTTTGATGTCTTGCGCCATGCGCCAGCCTTCGCTGCCGTTTTCGGCTTCAAAAACCTCGGCATCGTCCAGGTGTTGCAGGGTGAGGCGTATGAGTTTTCGGATGTCCGGCTGGTCATCGACGATGAGAATGCGGGCGGTCATGCAGCGCTCCGGTTGCGGCCTCGGGCCAAGAGTTTGGAGAGGTCTTCCGCGTAGATCTGGGCTTGCAACATATCGAGGTGGTGGGTGCTTCGGCGGGGTGCGCCGGTGGGGAGTTCGAGCATCACGTTGAGTTCCTGGTCAGATTCCTGTTCGACGCGCAAGCGTCCGCCATGCAGTTGCAGGATGCGCTGGGCCAGCGGTAGGCCAATGCGCATCACCGGCGGCGCGGTGTCGGGCTTGCCGTTGTCAAGCACGGCAGGTTTGAAGAGGGACGCTGCGTGCCGGTTGAGTGCGCTAGCCGACAAAGCCCCGATGTTGACGATGCTGACCAACAGGTGCTGCCCCGATGAGCGAAAACCGATTTCAACACCCACCTGCTGGGCCGGCGAGATGGCAGACCGGGCATGCAGCACCGCGTTGTGGATGCATTCGAGCAGGGCGCGGCGAATCAGGCGCGCGCTGCCGTAAATGGGGGGTAAGTCGTCCTTGTCGCCGCTGAGCACAATGGACACCGCCTGGCTGCGGATCAGGGGCGAAAGTTCCAGGCAGGTGCTGCGCACCACGTCCACCATCATCATGCGTTCGTCGCCAATGAGCACGTCTTCACCGAACACATCCACCAGATCCACCAGGCGGTCGAGGCGCTCGCTCAGGCCAAGCAGGCTGTCTTTCAGGCCCAGCAGGGGCTCAGGAATGGGGGCGGTTCGGGTGTGCGCCAGCACATCTTGCACGGGTGGCAGCAGCTCGCTGCGCAGCAGCTCCATGATTTGTTGCAGAGACAGGCGCTGATCGGCCACGGGCGCCACCGCAGCGCGCCCGTCAGGGGCGGCTTCAGGTTTCGGTGCTTCGGCGGTCACGGCCATGGCCACCAGGCCGGCGATGGGTTTGGGGGCGCAGCGGCACAGCAGCTGGGCAACCCCGTTGTCAGACAGCGCCTCCACGCGCAGCTCGTGGTGGGTGACGATTTTCCCCTGGGCGATGGCCTTGACCAGTTCGCGCACGTTGGGGTCGCTGCCCAGCACCAATGCGGGTCGGCTCTCCAGCTGTTTGGCTGTCTGGTTGGCAAAGACCACGTGGCCGTCGTCGCTGAACAGCAGCAGGGGGCTGTTGATCAGGTCCAGCAGGACCAGCAAAGGGTTGCTCGCGGGAGGTGAAGCTTTCTGCATGTTGCAAACCAATACCGACCGGGGAAACACCCGGTCGTCCTATGTGCAACGTGTATCGGCAGTTGGTCCGCGAGCTTTAGATGCCTGGATGATGGAATCTGATCGTCAGGCTCTGAAAATGCGTTCAAAAGCGCTCTTGTGGCCATTTTTAAGCGGCCAATCCAGGCTGTTTTTTGCTTTTAAACAATAAAAATATTAAATGCGCAAAAAAACTGTCTGCCGAGCGGCCGGTCGCTTTGCAGGCACTGGGTGCGGGGGACCGAACGCAGTGACCGGGCAACTTACAGATCTTCCCGCGCCTCAATGCAGAGTTGCTGCACGCTGGACCCGCCCGCCGCCGCTGCGGCGCGGATGCGCAGCGAGCGCCCGGTTTCCAGCTGGACGCGGCAGTGGTAGTCCAGGCCGTCGGTGTGGCCTGGGCTGTGGCTGGCAATACGGCGTTGCCATTGTTGTTTTCCGTCGAGTTCCACGCGCAGCGCGTGCCATGGCTCGGCAGCCTCGGCGGGCACCCGCACCACCAGGGTCACGTCAATGTCAAAGGTGCGGCGCCGTTCCAGGGCGCCCGGAATGTCAACCACCGCCACGTTGGCGCTGCCCACGTCGCAGCGCCAAAGCTCGGCTTGGGGTGGCTTGTTGGCGGCGCGGTTCATGGCGCCAGCAGGCCTTTGAGTTCGCCAGAGGCGATGCGCTGTTGCAGCTCTTGGGCCCCGCCCAAGAGCATGCCGCTCACAAACACCATGGGAAATGTGGGCCAGCCAGTCCACATTTTCAGGGCGTTGCGCCGCCGCCATTGCGAGGCGTAGCCGCCGAACGCCAGGTATTCGTGCGCCACCCCGGCCGCTGTCAGGGCTTTGCGGGCCTTGCCGACAAAGGGGTTGGCGCGCATGCCAACCACCACCACCGGATAGGTGTTGATGGCGGTCTGGACCTGTTGGATCACATCGCTGTGCAGGCCCGCCACGTACTGGCGGATGGCGGGGTGCAGGTGGGTCTCGTCGAGCACAGGGCGGGTCATGGGGTCTCCAAGGGTGAATATTGAACTGTAGTGCCTGAGCGAAAACCCTGGGTGGGGCTGCGGCGGCGCACGGCCCGGGGTTTCATGGGCATGGCTTGAGCAGGCTCAACGGGGCATGCCGCACGGCGCCTTGCAACACCGGTGGCGCAGACACAATGGCCAACAAGCGATGGGAATGTGGTGTTTCAAGGCGGTGCGCTGGCGCTGCATCTACAGGAGTGGTTATGCACGCAGTGGTGTTGGACCCCCGGCTGTGGGAGTCGGTAGAGGCCGGTGACCAGGCCTGGCTGCACCGCTGGGTGGTGTCTGAGGGCGAGCAGGTGAGCGCCGGGCAGCTGCTGGCGCAGGCTCGCTTGCTGCACCAGACGCTGGACATTACCGCCCCGCACGCGGGCGTGATGGAGCAGATCTTGGTGGGCCAGGGCGAGCCCATTGGGCACAGTGCCGTGCTGGCGTACCTGGTGCCGCTTTGACAGGCTTAAGGCGCTGGCTGGGGTGGTGTATTGGTGTGGTGTGGTGGGGCAAGGAGGCATTTCATGAAGCGCATCTTGGTGGTTTATTTTTCCCGCAGTGGACACACGGCCTTCCTGGCGCAGCAGATTGCGCGGCGCTGCCGGGCCGATCTGGCGTGTATTCACGAGCCCACCCTGCGCACCGGCATCTCCGGGTATGTGCGCAGCGCGCTGGAGGCGCTGCTCGGTGCCCAGCCACCGATTGAGTTGGACCCATGCCGCCCGCAGGACTACGACCTCGTCATCGTGGGCACACCGGTATGGTTCTGGAACATGTCCAGCCCGGTGCGCAGTTTTTTGCGCCGGTATGGACGCAGCTGCGAACAGTTGGCCGTTTTTTGTACCTACGGCGGTTCGGGTCACAACCGGGTGATGGACCACATGGAACTGCTGTGGGGCCACCCGCTGGTAGCGCGGCTTGCCCTGACACAGCAGCAGGTGGAACGGCGCCAGCATGCCCTGGCGGTGACCCGCTTTGTGGGTGAGCTCAAGCGCTGGACGCTGCTGCAGGACGGCCCCGATCGCAGTCCAGACACCGCCACGCCGCTCGGCTGAAAGCCACCAAATCAAAAAAAAGCCCGTCAACCGCGATGGATGACGGGTCCCGGTGAAGGCCCCCGGCATGGCCTGTGAGGGCCATGCCGGTCTGAGGGTGCCTTCATCCCCCCACGGTGTCAGGAACACCACGGTAACCCCCCTCGCGGGGAATCCCCAACTGACCGTTGGCGACGGGACTCACATTCCATTGCCACCGCTTGTTTTCATGATGCGGCTGCCGGGAGGGTGGCCATTGAGCGTGCTCAATGGCGGTGCTGCGTTGGCAAAAAACCACCATGTCAACGGCGCCAGATGAACGGTGGTGTCGCCCTGCGCGCGGTGTCCATGGGCTCAGTCGAGTTGGTCGCCCGCGCCCAGGGCTGCTTGCTTGCGGCTCACGTCAAAGGCCGTCAGCACCTGCGTGGCCACCAAGTCCAGGCTGGGGCGGGTAATGCCCTGTTTGTCTGTCCACACCTTGGGCGTGAGTGAGCCCGTCAGGCTCAGCGCATCGCCATCGGCCAGCGCCAGCAGCGCTGCGCAGGCGGCATCGCCAAACGCGATCACATTGACGATGAACTCCTCGTCCGCCTTGTTGCGCGCCAGCACCCGGGCCACGGTGTACCCGCGCCCCATCTTGTCTGTGCGCCGCGAGGCGTCGCCCATCAGGCGGCCTGCAATCAAACCATCAATCATGTCGGTGCTTTCGGTGGGGTAGGTTGGGGCCAACGGTCGTGCTGTGGCGTTTCAGCGCGGCCGCTCGTAGCCGGAAGCCACCCAGGCTTGCGCGCTGTCCAGCGTCAGCTTGAAGCTGGGCGGCACCGGTACGTGGCCGAGTGCTTCATCGAACGCGTCCAACGCCGTCAGGCTGGCGGTGGCGCCTTCTTCGTCGGGCACGATGGCCAGCGCCACCCGCACACGGCTGCCGTTCACCGTCACGGTCACGTTCTTGTTCAGCTCTGCGTGGCGCTGCTGCTCAGAGCGGCGGATCACCTCCTTGGCCGTTTTCACCAGCGTGTTGAACGCGGCGGTGTCCAGCGGTTTGGGGTTTTTCTTGTCGCGCCCCATGGTCCAGGGCCCCACCAGCGCCGGCTCAGCCTCGCCATCCAGGTACATCGCCACGGCCCAGCCGTCGTCGTCATCGTTGTTGATCACGCGCGCCGTCCAGGCGCCGTCGCTCCACAAGCGGGCTTCGTGAATGGGCTCGTCGGGGGTGTCGGTGGTCATGGAGGCTGAGCGTATGGGGCTGGCTGAGCGCAAGCTGTGTTGGGTGCAGCGGCAACAAAAAAGCGGCTTGGAAGCCGCTGGTTGCCTGTGCAGGTGGCGGAGACTGTGAGATTCGAACTCACGGACCCTTGCGGGTCGGCAGTTTTCAAGACTGCTGGTTTAAACCGCTCACCCAAGTCTCCGGATGCGGCTGCACAAGGCACGTATTTTAGCCTGATGGAGCCGGCCCTGTTACAGCGCGCTGGCTTCTGTCTGGGCTGTGGCGCTCAGCATGCCCCGGGTTTCAATGAAGCGCACCACCTCGGCCACGCCGGCCTGTGTTTTCAGGTTGGTCATCACCCAGGGGCGGCGCGCGCTGTCCGGGCGCATGCGGGCGGTGTCGGCTTTCATCACTTCCAGGTCGGCGCCCACGTGGGGGGCCAGGTCGGTTTTGTTGATGACGAACAGGTCGCTCTTGGTGATGCCGGGCCCGCCCTTGCGCGGGATCTTTTCGCCTGCGGCCACGTCGATCACGTAAATGGTGAGGTCGCTCAGTTCGGGGCTGAAGGTAGCGGCCAGGTTGTCGCCACCGCTCTCCACAAACACGATGTCCGCGTTGGGGTGTTCGCCCAACATGCGGTCAATGGCTTCGAGGTTGATGGAGCAGTCTTCGCGGATGGCGGTGTGCGGGCAGCCGCCAGTTTCCACGCCCATGATGCGGTCGGCCGAGAGCGCGCCGCTCACGGTGAGAAGGCGCTGGTCTTCTTTGGTGTAGATGTCGTTGGTGATGGCGATCAGGTCGTAGCGCTCGCGCATGGCTTTGCAGAGCATCTCCAGCAGGGTGGTTTTTCCGGAGCCCACCGGGCCGCCGATGCCCACGCGCAGGGGGGGCAGGTGTTTGGTGCGGTGGGGAATGTGGTGCAGAGCGGTCATCGGGTGTATGTGGGGCAGGTCAAGAACGGAACAGGCGCGAATACTGGGTCTCGTGGCGGGCCGACAAAATGGCCAGCATGGGCGTGAATGCCTGGCGGGCGTGGTCGGGCAGGGCGATGGCGTGGTCGACCGCTGCGGGTATTTCTTGCGCCAGCCGCGCCAGCATGCGCTGGCCCGCGCTTTGGCCCAGCGGCACCGACTTGATGGCCGCCTGCACCATGTTTTCAGCCCAGCCAAAGGCGTAGCCCAGCAGGCTGTCGCGCTGGTTGGCATGGCTCTGCGCGGCCGCGCAGGCCATGGCCACGGGGTAGGTGGGCGGGTTCAGGGCGGCGCTTTGCAACTGCTCAAAAACGCCGTCGCCCAGCGCACCCAGGTTGCGCGCCCATTCCAACAGTGAGCGGCCCATTTGTTCGGTTTGCAACCGGAATTCGTGGGTTTCGCGGGTGTGCAACACCCACTGATTCAGTTCGGTGATGCGCGCTAGGTCGCCCCGCTGCCAGGCGGGAAGGGCTTGGGCCACCACAGCCAGGTCGGTGCGGGCCAAGCCCAGGTGCAGTTGGTCCATGAGCCACTGCGCGGCGCTGGCTTCGTGGCTTACCAGGCCGGCTTCCACGGCGGCCTCCAGGCCTTCGGAATACGAAAAACCGCCTACAGGCAGCGTGGGCGAGGCCAGCCACAAAATGTGCAGCAGGCCCGAGGCGGGGCGCGCTGTGCCCGCGGGCTCAGCCGTGTGCATGGCCGCAGGGGTGGCTGAGGCCGTGGCCGTGTTCGTGAGCGGCTGCAGTGGCCGCCTCGTGCGGGTGCTCATCCAAGTGCCCGTGCCCGTGGTGGTGCGCATGCCCGCCAGCGTGGTGTGTGTAGGCGCCGCCCTCGGGCTCGAAGGGTTCGCGCACTTCCACAACCGTGAGGTGCATGGCGCGCAGCATATCGGCCAGCACGTGGTCGGGTTCGATCTTCAGGTGGTCGGGCTGGAGTTCAATGGGCACATGCCGGTTGCCCAGGTGGTAGGCGGCGCGGGTCAGGTCAAACGGGCTGCCGTGGCTGGCGCAGGGGGTGATTTTCAGCACCGCTTGCGGGGCGGCCACCACGCGCAGCAGCGAGCCGTCTTGCGTCACCAGCACGTCGCCCCCACGCACCACGGTGCCCCGTGGCAAAAACACACCCACGTGGCGCTCGTCAGAGGCGGTGGCGTCAAAACGGCTTTTCTGGCGCACATCCCAGTCCAGCTCCAGGTGGGCAGCGCGGCGCAGCAACACGGGGGCCAGGCCTTCGCCTTGGGGAATGAGTTTGGATGCTTGAAGCATGAAAAGACGGGCCTAAATCAATTAAAAAAGAAAGTACCGTTGGGCCAGCGAGAGCCTGCTGGCAGGCTCGCAGGTGAGCAGCACGCCGTCGGCCCGCACGGTGTAGCGCTGGGGGTCAATCTCCATGTGGGGCAGGGCGCTGTTGTGCACCATGCTGGACTTGGTGACGCTGCGGCAGCCTTTCACGGCGACCAGGTTTTTTTGCAGGCCAAAGCGCGCGCCAATGCCGGCGGCCAAACCGGCCTGCGACACAAAGGTGAGGCTGCCCTTGGCCAAGGCGCCGCCCAGGGCGCCAAACATGGGCCGGTAGTGCACGGGCTGGGGGGTCGGTATGGAGGCGTTGGGGTCGCCCATGGCGGCCAGCGCGATGCTGCCGCCCTTCAAGACCAGCGCAGGCTTGACGCCAAAGAACGCGGGCTTCCACACCACCAGGTCGGCCCATTTGCCCACTTCCAGCGAGCCGATGGTGTGCGCCATGCCGTGCGCAATGGCCGGGTTGATGGTGTATTTGGCGATGTAGCGCTTGACGCGGAAGTTGTCGTTGCGGCTGCTGTCTTCTGTCAACGAACCGCGCTGGCTTTTCATCTTGTCCGCCGACTGCCAGGTGCGCAGAATCACCTCGCCCACCCGGCCCATGGCCTGGCTGTCGCTGCTCATGATGCTGATGGCGCCCATGTCGTGCAGGATGTCTTCGGCGGCAATGGTTTCGCGGCGGATGCGGCTTTCGGCAAAGGCCAGATCTTCGGGGATGGACGCGTCCAGGTGGTGGCACACCATGAGCATGTCCACATGCTCGTCGAGCGTGTTCACCGTGTAGGGCATGGTGGGGTTGGTGCTGGACGGCAGGAAGTTGGCCTCACCCACCACCCGCAAAATGTCGGGCGCGTGGCCGCCGCCCGCGCCTTCGGTGTGGAAGGCGCACAGCGTGCGGCCTTTGGTGGCGGCAATGGTGTCCTCCACAAAGCCCGACTCGTTGAGCGTGTCGCTGTGGATGGCCACCTGGGTGTCGGTTTCTTCGGCCACGTCTAGGCAGTTGCTGATGGCGCTGGGTGTGGTGCCCCAGTCTTCGTGCAGCTTCAGGCCGATCACGCCGGCGTTGATCTGCTCGCGCAGCGGTTCGGGCCGGCTGGCGTTGCCCTTGCCCAGAAAGCCCAGGTTCATGGGCAGGCCGTCGGCGGCTTGCAGCATGCGTTCAATGTGCCAGGGGCCCGGCGTGCAGGTGGTGGCAAAGGTGCCGGTGGCAGGTCCCGTGCCGCCGCCGAGCATGGTGGTGATGCCGGATGCCAGGGCTTCGTCCACCTGCTGCGGGCAGATGAAGTGGATGTGGCTGTCGATGCCACCGGCGGTGACGATGCTGCCCTCGCAGCTGATGATTTCGGTGCCGGGGCCAATGATGATGTCCACGCCCGGCATGGTGTCGGGGTTGCCCGACTTGCCGATGGCCACGATGTGCCCGCCCTTGAGGCCAATGTCGGCCTTGACGATGCCCCAGTGGTCGATGATGAGGGCGTTGGTCAGCACCGTGTCCACCGCGCCTTGTTCGCGGGTGCGCTGGCTTTGTGCCATGCCGTCGCGAATGGTCTTGCCGCCGCCAAACTTGGCTTCTTCGCCGTAGCCACCGGCGCGTAGCGTGAAGTCTTGCTCCACCTCGACGATCAGGCCGGTGTCGGCCAGGCGCACACGGTCGCCCACGGTGGGGCCGTACATGTCGGCGTAGGCGCTGCGAGAAATGTGGGCCATCACACGGCTCCTTGGGTCAGGCCGCGAAAGCCGATCACCACGCGCTCGCCCGCATAGTCCACCAGCTCCACGGTGCGTTGTTGCCCCGGCTCGAAGCGCACGGCCGTGCCGCTGGCGATGTTCAGGCGCATGCCCTGTGCCGCCGCGCGATCAAAGCCGAGCGCGCCATTGGTCTCGGCAAAGTGGTAGTGCGAGCCCACCTGGATCGGTCGGTCGGCCGTGTTCTGCACCACCAGCGTGAGCGTGCGCCGCCCGGGGTTGAGCGCGTGCTCGCCCGGCTCCACCAGCAGTTCACCCGGGTTCATTTGCCGCCTTTCGACAGCCACACGGCCAGCGCGATCAATAAGCCCACCCCCACAAAACCCAGCGCATCGGTGGCATGCCAGTGCGAACCGAACAGGCCGTGACCGTCGTGGGCGAGGGCGGGGAGAGCAACGAGGGAAGACACGAGAGCGAGCAGTGAGCGGGATTTCATTCGGGTGTTCCAAAAATTGGATCGGAGAAGGGGGCGTTAACCCAGGATGCGGTGAAACCGGCTTTGCCGGGCCACTCGCATCGCCCCCTTGAGGGGGTCGCGCGCAGCGCGGCGGGGGTGGGTCAAGCCTTGCGGCGCGGGGGGTGTCACGGTATCGGCTGGTGCACGGTCACCAGTTTGGTGCCGTCCGGGAAGGTGGCTTCGACCTGGATGTCGGGAATCATCTCGGCAATGCCGTCCATCACGTCGTCGCGCGTCAGCACGGTGCGGCCCTCGCTCATCAGCTGGGCCACGGTTTTGCCGTCGCGGGCGCCTTCCATCACAGCGGCTGAAATCAGCGCCACAGACTCAGGGTAGTTCAGCTTCAGGCCTCGGGCGCGGCGCCGCTCGGCCAGCAAGGCGGCGGTGAAGATCAGCAGCTTGTCTTTTTCGCGAGGGGTGAGTTCCATGGCTTGTCGGGTATTCAAGGGTGCATGTGCTCAGCAAATTCCGTGCCCTTGCGCCCCCCATCAGGCCCAAGGCGTCACAGGCGGGCCAGCAACTCGGCCTTTTTGCTGCTGTATTCGGCGTCGGTCAACACTCCCTTGGCGTGCAGGCCGGCCAGGCGCTCGATGGCGGCAAAAATGTCGGGCGAACCCGGCTCGGTGGGCGGGTAGGGCGTGGCGCCTTGACCCGGCGCAGGGGCTGGCGCGGCCATGCCATCGCGCGTCACCACGGGCAGGCTGGCCACATCCAGCAGGCCGTACTGGCTCGAAAAAGACAGGCTTCCCCCGCCCGACTGTTGCTGGGAAAAGCCGCCAATCTGGTGGTCCAGTGTGTCGTATACCGTGACGGAACCGTGCACCTCAATGGCCAGTCGCCGAGCCTGCGCAAAGTAGGCGTAGCGCACGTTGTTTTGGGCGCCGGTGCTGTTGGGCCAGCGCAGGTCGGCGGGCCACCAGTCGCCGCTGGTGCCGGGGGCGGGCGGCACGAACAGGCTGTCAGACTGGCCGTTCTGGCCCCAGGCGGTTTCGCCCGGGCTGTGCAGGTCGTCGCCTGCCATGGTGGTCTGGGTCTGCTGGTTCCAGGGGTCGTTGCCGCTGCCTTGGCGCTGGCTTTGAAAGCTGCCGCTGCGCAGCAAGTCGGGCTGGTTGGCGATCAGGTTGGCGAGTTCGCTGCACAGGTTGTCCACCCGGCCTTTCAGGTGGTTGTTGAACATGTCCGACACCATCGTCATGCCGCCGCGCATCCACTGGCCCGATCCGCTGAATTCGGGGTGGTTGAACTGGGCCATGCTGCCGTTGCCGTGGACCACAGACTCCAGCATGGACAGGATGGCGTCGAAGCTGAAGCCGTGGCGTTGGGCGATGTCGTTGAGGGTCTGCTGACCCGAGGGGGAGAGTTGGCGCATGCTGGGTTGTCCTGACTTGGGGCGTAGGGCGTGAAGATTCGAAACACAGCGAGCAAGTTTCGCAGAGGTTCAATCCCCCGTGGCACGAATGCTGCACAAGTTGGCGGGTGAAGCCCGAGCCCGTTCAATTCCATAAAGTAGACCCCATGGGCGATGCACCGCAGCGCATCACCCGCGTGCGCCGCGACTACAACCACTGGGTGGGCAGCGAAACCATGGAAGACTACGCGCTGCGCTATACGCCGCAGCGCTTTCGCAAATGGAGCGAATGGCGCGTGGCCAACACCGCGTTCGGTGCGGCCTCGTTTCTCATTTTGGAAGCGCTGGGCGCCACCTTGCTGGTGCAATACGGCTTCATCAACGCGTTCTGGGCCATTTTGGCCACCGGGCTCATCATCTTCATGGCAGGCCTGCCCATCAGCGTGTACGCCGCGCGCTACGGGGTAGACATGGACTTGCTCACCCGCGGTGCGGGTTTTGGCTACATCGGCTCCACCATCACATCGCTCATTTACGCCTCGTTTACCTTCATCTTTTTTGCGCTGGAAGCGGCGGTGATGGCTTACGCGCTGGAACTCGCGCTGGGCGTACCGCCCGCCTGGGGCTATCTGATTTGCGCCGTGGTGGTGATTCCGCTGGTCACGCACGGCGTGTCGGTCATCAGCCGCTTCCAGATGTGGACACAGCCGCTGTGGCTGGTGATGATGGTGGTGCCTTTTGTGGCGGTGTGGATGCTCGACCCTGGTGCGTTTGCCAACGTGATGCACTACGGTGGTGAATCGGGTGCCGGCGCCGCGTTTGATTGGCACCTGTTTGGTGCAGCACTCACGGTGGGCATTGCGCTCATCACCCAAATGGGCGAGCAGGCCGACTACCTGCGTTTCATGCCCGCACAAGCACCCGGCCAACCGCTGCGCTGGTGGGCCGGTGTGCTCGCCGGCGGGCCGGGCTGGGTGGTGCTGGGTGTGCTGAAAATGCTCGGCGGTGCGCTCTTGGCCTACCTGGCCATCAGCCACATGGTGCCGCCCGAGCGCGCGGTGGACCCCAACCAGATGTACCTGGCGGCTTACGAATACGTGTTGCCTCACTATGGCTGGGCGGTGGCGGCCACGGCGCTGTTTGTGGTGGTGTCGCAGCTCAAGATCAACGTGACCAACGCCTACGCCGGCTCGCTGGCCTGGAGCAACTTCTTTTCGCGTCTCACCCACAGCCACCCCGGGCGCGTGGTGTGGGTGGTGTTCAACACGCTCATTGCCTTCATGCTGATGGAGATGAACGTGTTCCGTGCCTTGGGCGAGGTGCTGGGCCTGTACAGCAACATCGCCATCGCCTGGATCATGGCCGTGGTGGCCGACCTCGTGATCAACAAACCGATGGGCTGGAGCCCCAAGGGCATTGAGTTCAAGCGCGCTTATTTGTACGACATCAACCCCGTGGGCGTGGGTGCCATGGGGCTGGCCTCGGCGCTGTCCATCGTGGCCCACATGGGCCTCATGGGCGCGGGCGCGCAGGCCTTTTCAGCGGTGATTGCCATGGTCACGGCGCTGGTGGCTTCGCCGCTGCTGGCTTGGGCCACAGGTGGGCGGTATTACTTGGCCCGGACTTCGGGTTCGGATGGGGCTTGTGGCGCCTGCCCTCACCCCTGCCCGCTCCCAGAGGCAGAGGGAGCAAGACAGAGATGCGCTGGCGCTGCGCCCACGGCCCTTGCTTCGGCTGCCACGGTCCCTGCCGCTGCCGCCCTCCAGCGCTGCGTCATTTGTGAGCGCGAATACGAAGCGCCCGACATGGCGCACTGCCCTGCCTACCAGGGTCACATTTGTTCGCTCTGCTGCACGCTGGATGCCCGCTGTGGCGACCTCTGCAAACCCCATGCGCGGCTGTCGGTGCAGTGGCAGGGCGCTTTGCGCACGGTGCTGCCGCAGCGGGTGTGGCCCTACCTGGAAGCGGGCCTGGCCCACTACCTGCTCATCATGCTGGTGATGGCGCCGGTGTTGGCTGCGGTGTTGGGCTTGCTGTATCAGCAGCAGGCGCAGGGCCTGGGCCAGGGGCTGCAGGCCGTGGCCGATGCGGGCTTGCTCGATGCCGCTTTGCGCTCTGGTTTTTTGCATGTGTACGCTGTGCTCATGCTCATTGCCGGCACCGTGGCCTGGTGGCTGGTGCTGGCGCACAAAAGCCGCGAAGTGGCGCAAGAAGAGTCCAACCGGCAAACCCGCTTGCTCATGCAAGAAATCGACTCGCACCGCAAGACCGACGAAGCCTTGCAGCAGGCCCGACGTGCCGCCGAACAGGCCAACCAGGCCAAGACTCGCTACATCAGCACCATCAGCCACGAGCTGCGCACACCGCTCAACAGCATCCTGGGCTATGCCCAACTGTTGCAGGAAGACACGGGCATGGCGCCCCACCGCGCGCAGGCTATCCGCGTCATCCACCGGGGCGGCGAGCACCTGCTCTCGCTCATAGAAGGCACGCTCGACATCGCACGCATCGAGTCCGGCAAGCTCGCGCTTGACGTGAAACCCATGGCCTTTGCCGACACCCTGCGCGAAGTGGCCAGCATGTTTGAACTGCAGGCCGCAGCCAAAGGCTTGCAGTTCACGTTTGAGAGCGGCAGCCGCTTGCCCGACGCCGTGCGCGCCGATGAAAAACGCCTGCGCCAGATCCTCATCAACCTGCTGGGCAATGCCGTCAAATTCACCCGCGTGGGCCAGGTGCGGCTGCGCGTGGTGCATGCGCGGGAAATGGCGCAGTTTGATGTGCACGACACCGGCCCCGGCATGGCCGCCGCCGACCTGGAGCGCGTGTTTGAGCCCTTTGCCCGGGCCCAGGGCGAAGCCGCTGCCGTGGCACCCAGCGCCGGCACCGGTCTGGGCCTGACCATTGCCAAAATGCTCACCGACCTCATGGGCGGCGAGATGACCGTGCGCAGCACGCCTGGCGTGGGTACCGTGTTCACGGTGCGGCTGTTTTTGCCCGAACTGCATGGTGTGGCGCTGCAACGCGCTGCCCATGCACCGGCCGTGACCGGCTACACCGGCGAGCGGCTGCGCTTGCTGGTGGTGGACAACGAAGAGGCCGACCGCGAACTGCTGCAGCGCTGGCTGGCTCCGCTGGGTTTTGACGTGATGCTTGCCACCAGCGGGCTCGACGCCTTGCGCCTGCTCGACGGCCTGCAACCCGCTGATCCAACGGCACCCCACGCCATCTTTATGGACCTCGCCATGCCCGGCATCGACGGCTGGGAAACCGTGCGCCGCCTGCGCGCGCTGGGCTGGGGTGGTGTGCCGCTGGCCATCGTGTCGGCCAATGCGTTTGACAAAGGGCTCGACAACGATCTGGGTCACCGGGCGCAAGACTTTTTTGTGAAACCCGTGCGGCGCGAAGACCTGCTGGCCTGGCTCGGTCAGCGACTGTCCCTGCAGTGGCTCAGCGCCGAACCCGCTTCACCGGCTGCGGTGGCGACCCCGGCGCCTACCAGCAGCACGCCCACCGAACTGGCGCCTTTGTTGGAGCTGGTGCGCCTGGGCTACTACAAAGGCATCGTCACCTGGCTCGACGACTGGGCGCGCCAGCGCCCCGAACAGGCCGACTTCGCCCAAAGCCTGCGCACCCTGGCGCGCGAGTTTCGCTTTGAAGTGATCGAACAGCGCCTGCTGGACCACAGCGCCACCGCCAAACAGATGCCTGCACCATGAACCCCCGCCCGCGCACCGAACACCCCACCACCCTGAGCGACGCCCTGGTGGTCCTCATCGTGGACGACGTGCCCGACAACGTGGCGCCGCTGCACGACGCGCTGGACGAAGCCGGCTACACCGTGCTGGTGGCGCTCGACGGCGAGGCCGCCATTCGCCGCGCCACCCAGGCCCTGCCCGACGTGGTGTTGCTCGACGCCGTCATGCCCGGCCTGGACGGCTTCGAGGTGGCCCGCCGCCTCAAGGCCCAACCCGCCACGGCCCACATCCCCATCATCTTCATGACCGGTCTGACCGAGACCGAGCACCTCGTGGCCGCGCTCGACGCCGGCGGCGCCGACTACGTGACCAAGCCCATCAAGCCGCGCGAGGTGATGGCCCGCATGGGCGTGCACCTGCGCACCGCACGCCATGTGCGCCAGGGCGCGGTGGAGCGCAGCCAGGCGCGCAACGCGCTTGATGCCTTTGGCTACGCCACCATCACCGTGCGCGAACGCGACGGGCGCCTGATGTGGCAAACCCCACTGGCGCGCGACCTGCTGCAGCGCTACTGCGGCACCGAAGCCCCGCAGACGCCGCCCGCCGTGGTGCAGTGGCTGCGCCGCCACCTGGGCGAAGCGCAAGCCCAGCGCGAACCCCCCCGCCTGACCCTGGAAAACGGCCCGCGCCGCCTCACCTTTCGCCTGCACCAGCAAGTGGGCGACCAAGACGGCGAAGCCAGCGAAACCCCCGGCGAGGGCGGCGACTGGCTCATCGTCATGCAAGAAACCTCCGACGCCAGCGTGCTCGAAGCCATGGCCCAAGCCTTTGCGCTCACCGCCCGCGAAGCCGAGGTGTTGTATTGGGTGGCCAAAGGCAAGATCAACCGCGACATCGGCGACATCCTGGGCTCCAGCCCCGCCACCGTGAAGAAGCACCTGGAACGCATTTACGCCAAGCTCGGTGTGGAAACCCGTACCGCCGCCGCTGCCATGGCCATCAACCGGGTGCCGCTGCTGCAGCCGCGGGGGTGACTGGACGGCTGGACGCTTACCCTTCTCGTGCGCGAGCGACACACCGCACGATGCGGGCGATTTTGTTCATCAGCAAGCCGGTCCGCGACCAGGACATCTTTCCAAAGGCGCTGGCCGTTGGTCAGCCCCTGGTGCTTTGGCGGCGGCATACGCCCCCGCATACGCCACCCGGCGTACAGACGCCGATCAGGGTTCTCCCTAGCATCCAGTTGTCCGCTGTGAACCGCCCGAAACGGGGTTCGGCGGCCAGAGTCACCCCCTCAACTGGATGTTTTTTAGAACCCCTGGAGAAGCGCCATGATGCAACGTCGATTCACCCTCAAAGCCCTGTCTGTGGCTGCCGCCCTGGGCGCTTTTGGCCTGCCGGCCCACGCGCAAAGCACCATCAAGGTCGGTGTGCTGCACAGCCTGTCGGGCACGATGGCCATTTCAGAAACCGTGCTCAAAGATGTGGCCCTGATGGCCATCGACGAGATCAACGCCAAGGGTGGTGTGCTGGGCAAGAAGATCGAGCCCGTGGTGGTGGACCCGGCGTCGAACTGGCCGCTGTTTGCCGAAAAGGCCAAGCAGCTGATCGACCAGGACAAGGTGGCCGCTGTGTTCGGCTGCTGGACGTCGGTGTCGCGCAAGTCGGTACTGCCGGTGTTTGAAGAGAAAAACAACCTGTTGTTCTACCCGGTGCAGTACGAAGGCGAAGAGCTGAGCAAAAACGTGTTTTACACCGGCGCTGCGCCCAACCAGCAGGCCATTCCCGCTGTGGAATACCTGATGAGCAAAGACGGCGGCAGTGCCAAGCGCTGGGTGCTGCTGGGCACCGACTACGTGTACCCCCGCACCACCAACAAGATCTTGCGTGCTTTCCTCAAGAGCAAGGGTGTGGCCGACGCCGACATCATGGAGGAATACACCCCCTTCGGCCATGCCGACTACCAGACCATCATCGCCAACATCAAGAAGTTTGCAGCGGCTGGCAAGAAAGCGGCGGTGGTCTCCACCATCAACGGCGATTCCAACGTGCCGTTCTACAAAGAGCTGGGCAACGCCGGCCTGAGCGCCAAAGACGTGCCGGTGGTGGCCTTCTCGGTGGGTGAAGAAGAGCTGCGCGGTGTGGACACCAAGCCGCTGGTGGGCCACCTGGCCGCCTGGAATTACTTCATGAGCATCAAGAACCCGACCAACGCGGCGTTCATCAAGCAGTGGAGCGACTACGCCAAGGCCAAGAACATCCCCGGCCACAAAGACAAGCCGCTGACCAACGACCCGATGGAAGCCACCTACATCGGCATCCACATGTGGGCGCAAGCAGTCAAGAAAGCCGGTAGCACCGACACCGACAAGGTGATCGCCGCCATGGCCGGCCAGACCTTCAAGGCGCCGGGTGGTTTCACCAGCACCATGGACAAGGAAAACCACCACCTGCACAAGCCGGTGTTCATTGGCGAGGTGAAGGCCGACGGCCAGTTCAACGTGGTGTGGAAGACGCCCGGCCCTGTGGTGGCCGATCCGTGGAGCGACTACATCGCGGAAAACAAGGGCAAGAAAAACGTGCCCATGGTGAAGTGATGTCTGTCTGCGTTTGACTTGTGCGGGCGCAGCCATGGGGCCGCGCCCGCACCTTCACCCGAATGCCCCGGTTATTTTGAAAGACGGCCCCATGCGTGCCTCCCCGAATGTCTGGTTGATGCGAACGCTGTGCGCGCTGTGGCTGCTGTGCAGCCTGCCAGCTCAAGCCCTTGCGCCCGCCGATGCGCTCGCCCTGGTGGCGGGCGACACCGGCGACCGCATCGCCACTCTGAACCGCCTGGCCACCGAGCCCGACGAAAAAGCCACGGCCCTTATCAAGGCCATGGCCGATGAAAACCTGCGTGTAGACGGCGAGCGTGTGCTCATCGTGCAGGGTGATGGCGCGGTAGACGCGGTGACCGGCGAAGTGCTGGTCAGCCTGCCGGAAACCGCCGAAGACGTGATGATCAACAACCGCCTGCGCAGCGCCATGGAAACGGCGCTCGCGGGCATGGACCTGTTTGGTGCGCCGCCAGCGCGCCAGCGCGAGGCCGCCAAGAGCCTGCAGCGCAATGCGTTCGACGAACCCGATGCGGCCCAGCTGCCGCTGATTGACAAAGCGCTGGCCGCTGAGCTGGACCCGCAGGCACGCCAGATGCTGGAGCTGGCGCAGGCCGCCGTGCGGCTGGCCAGCGACGACGAAGCGCAGCGCCTGGCCGCCGCAGAAAAGCTGGGAGAAGCGCGCCAGGCCATCGTGCGCCCGCTGCTGGTGCAGCGTCTGGAAACCGAAGATAGCCCGGCGGTGAAGACGGCGCTGAAGGCTTCGCTGGCTGCGCTGGAGCGCTCGCTGGCCGTCAGCAACGCGCTGGCGCAAGCCTTCACCGGCATCAGCCTGGGCAGCATCTTGCTGCTGGCCGCGCTGGGGCTGGCCATCACCTACGGCCTCATGGGCGTCATCAACATGGCGCACGGCGAGCTGATCATGATTGGCGCTTACGCCACCTGGCTGGTGCAGTCGTTTTTTCGCGAGTCGCTGCCCGGCCTGTTTGACTGGTACCTGCTGGTGGCCATGCCGATCGCGTTCATCACCTCGGCGCTGGTGGGCGCGGCCATGGAGCGCACCGTGATTCGTTTTTTGTATGGCCGCCCGCTGGAAACGCTGCTGGCCACCTGGGGCATTTCGCTGGTGCTGATGCAAGGGGTGCGCACACTGTTTGGCGCGCAGAACGTGGGCGTGGAAAACCCGGGCTGGATGAGCGGCAGCATCACGCTCATGGGCAACCTCACGCTGCCCTGGAACCGCATCATCATCATCGGCTTTGCCGTGTTGGTGCTGGTGGGCGTGACGCTGATGATCACCAAGACCCGGCTGGGTCTGTTCGTGCGCGGCGTCACCCAGAACCGGCCCATTGCGTCGTGCATGGGCGTGAACACCGCGCGCATCGACACCTACGCGTTCGCACTGGGTTCGGGCATTGCGGGCCTGGCGGGCTGCGCGCTGAGCCAGATCGGCAACGTCGGCCCCGACCTCGGCCAGAGCTACATCGTGGATTCGTTCATGGTGGTGGTGCTCGGCGGCGTGGGGCAGATCGCGGGCACGGTGTACGCCGCGCTGGGCCTGGGCATTCTCAACAAGTTCCTTGAAGGCTGGGCCGGCGCGGTGCTGGCCAAAATTGCGGTGCTGGTTTTCATCATCGTCTTCATCCAGAAAAGGCCGCAGGGGATTTTTGCGATGAAAGGCCGCGGTGCGGAAGCCTGAACACCATGACGACACAAGCCATTTCTTCACCCGTCGCCCTGCCGCAAGCCGGCCCCTTGCTCACACGCACCGGCTGGAGCGGCGCATTGGTCGCGCTGCTGGTCGTGTGCGCCGTCGCACCCGCGCTCAACCTGCTGGTCCCAGCCGACAGCGCCTTCCACCTGAGCGACTACATGGTTGGCCTGCTGGGCAAGATCATGTGTTACGCCATCTGCGCGCTGGCCATGGATTTGATCTGGGGCTACACCGGCATCTTGAGCCTGGGTCACGGCCTGTTTTTCGCGCTGGGCGGCTATGTGATGGGCATGTACCTCATGCGCCAGATCGGCACCGACGGCAACTACAAAAGCGAGTTGCCCGACTTCATGGTGTTTCTGGACTGGAAAGAACTGCCGTGGCATTGGGCCTTGTCTGACAGCTTCATCGCCACGCTGCTGCTGATCCTGCTGGTGCCAGGCATCGTGGCCTTCGTGTTCGGTTACTTTGCCTTTCGCTCGCGCATCAAGGGCGTGTATTTTTCTATCATCACGCAGGCGCTCACCTTCGCTGCGCTGCTGCTGTTCTTTCGCAACGAAACCGGTCTGGGTGGCAACAACGGCTTCACCGACTTCAAGCGCATCCTGGGCATGCCGCTGGCCACGCAAAACATGCGCATGACGCTGTTTGTGCTGACCGGGCTCACGCTGCTGGGCTTCTTTCTCTGGGCGCGCTGGCTGGTCAACAGCAAGTTCGGCCGGGTGCTGCAGGCGGTGCGCGACGCTGAAAGCCGCGTCATGTTTTGTGGCTACAACCCGCTGCCCTACAAGCTCACCATCTGGACCATTTCGGCGGTGATGTGCGGTGTGGCCGGCGCGCTGTATGTGCCGCAGGTGGGCATCATCAACCCCGGTGAAATGAGCACTGCCGCCAGCATTGAAATTGCGATCTGGGCCGCTGTGGGCGGGCGCGCCACGCTCATCGGCCCCATCATCGGCGCCTTTATCGTCAACGGGGCCAAGAGCTGGCTCACCGTGAGCTTCCCCGAATACTGGCTGTATTTTTTGGGAGCGCTGTTCATTGTGGTCACGCTCTACATGCCACAGGGTGTGGTGGGGCTGGTTCGCAAACTCAAGGGAGCGCGCGCATGACGCCCGACCTGATGGAAGAAGGCGCGCAGCGCTACGAAAAAGTCGCTGCGTTGGTGGTACCCGGACAGACCGAGTCGGGGGGCCGCAGCGCCGGTTACGGCCGCGTGCACACGCCCGGCGCCGTGGACACCACCCACGGGCGCATCCTGTACCTGGAAGACGTGCATGTGAGCTTTGATGGCTTCAAGGCCATCAACGGCCTGAGCCTGGACATTGCCCCCGGCGAACTGCGCTGCATCATCGGCCCCAACGGCGCCGGCAAGACCACGATGATGGACATCATCACCGGCAAGACCAAGCCCGATTCAGGCCAGGTGTTTTTTGGCAGCACCATTGATTTGCTGCGCTACCGCGAAGCCGAAATTGCCGCGTTAGGCATCGGCCGCAAGTTCCAGAAACCCACGGTGTTCGAGCAACTCAGCGTGTTTGAAAACCTGGAACTGGCGCTGGCCACCGACAAGCGCGTGCGCCACAGCATGGTGTTCAGGCTCACCGGTGAAGAAAAAGACCGCCTGGGCGAGGTGCTGCAAACCATCCATCTGCTGGACAGCGCCGGGCGACAAGCTGGCCTGCTGAGCCACGGCCAGAAGCAATGGCTGGAAATTGGCATGTTGCTGATGCAAGAGCCCAAGCTGCTGTTGCTGGACGAGCCTGTTGCAGGCATGACGGATGAGGAGACTGCGCGCACCGCTGAGCTGTTTTTGTCGCTGAAAGGCAAACACTCTTTGATGGTGGTGGAGCACGACATGAGCTTCATTCGCGCTATTTCTGAGAAGGTGACGGTGTTGTGTGATGGTGCTGTGTTGGCTGAGGGCACCTTGGATGAGGTGCAGGCGGATGAACGGGTGATTGAGGTTTATCTTGGTCGCTGACTGTTTTTCTCCGGCGGCTTGGTTTGGCCGGGTCTCGGCCCGGCGGCCGACTCACTTTCTTTTGCTTCGCCAAAAGAAAGTAAGCAAAGAAAAGGCGAGCCGAAGTCCGGGCCGCTGCGCGGTGCCTTGCGCTGCTCGGTCCGAGCGGGGTCGGGCTGAACTCGCCTTCGGCTCAGACAACGCCCGCCCTGATCCGTTCGCCCCTGCGCTGCTCAGCCCGGCCACACGGCACAGCATGGATGCGGGAGCGGGAGCGGGAGCGGGAACGGGAACGGGCTTCCCCTCCGGCGAGCGTGCCTCTCTCCCTTTCCCTTTGGGAGATCCCAGGGGTGAGGGCAACGCCAGCCCTGCAACCGAAGGCAATGCACCCGCATCTTTCCCCCGCCGTCATGCTCTGGCGAGTAGCGCAGGACTGGGCGGAACAGGGCGGGCGTTGTCTGAGCGAAGCGAGTTCAGCCCGACCCCGCCCGGACCGAGCAACGCAGCGTGCCCGCAGCGCAGCGGAGAGACAGCGCATCCGGCTCGCTTTTCTTTTGCTTACTTTTCTTTGGCGAAGCAAAGAAAAGTGAGTTGGCCGCCGGGCCTAGACCCGGCCAAACCCATTAGCCGGAGAAGACCATGAGCCTCCTCGAAGTCAAAGACGTCAACCAGTACTACGGTGGCAGCCACATCCTGCGCAACGTCAACCTGACGGCCGAACTCGGTAAGGTCACCGTCGTGCTGGGCCGCAACGGCGTGGGCAAAACCACCTTGCTCAAATCGCTCATGGGTCTGGTGCCCATCAAGAGCGGCAGCATCACGCTCGACGGTGTGGCCATCGACAAGGCCACACCGTACGAACGCGCCCGCATGGGCGTGGGCTTTGTGCCGCAGGGGCGCGAGATTTTCGGCCGCCTCACCGTGGAAGAAAACCTGCAGATGGGCCTGGCCTACAAGAAGGGCGGAACCCCCATTCCGGCCGAATTGTTTGAGCTGTTCCCGGTGCTCAAGCAGATGCTGGGCCGCCGTGGTGGCGACCTGTCGGGTGGGCAGCAGCAGCAGTTGGCTATCGCGCGCGCGCTGGCCGCTGGCCCCAAGTTGCTGATCCTGGACGAGCCCACCGAAGGCATTCAGCCCAACATCATCAAAGACATTGGCAAGGTCATCCGCATGCTGGCCGACCGGGGCAACATGGGCATCGTGCTGGTGGAGCAGTACTACGACTTTGCCGAAGCGCTGGCCGACCAGTACGTGGTGATGGAGCGCGGTGAAGTGGTGGCCAGCGGGCCTGGCCGTGAAATGCAGGCCAAAGGCGTGCGCCAGCTGGTGGCTATTTGAAACGCAGCCGCGCGTGCGCAGCTCAGTTCTGCGCGTCGACGGGCGCACCCTGGCGCGACAGCAAGCCCTCGGTTTTCGGGGGCTTGTAGCCGGCTGGCAGGGCCACGCCGGTGGATGAGGCGGCGCCGGTCGTCTGGTCGCCCAGGCCCACGTTCACTTCGGTGGTGCGGTACAGGTCGCGCATGGCCTGCACTTGCTCGGCCAGGGCGGGCTGGTCTTCCATGCGCTCGCCGTGGCGCTGCAGCACCTGAAAGGCGGACTCAATGAGCTTGCCGTTCAGGGTGGCCTGTGCGCTGTCCAGCAGCATCGCCATGGTCTCGCGGGGGTTGCCTTTTAGGCTGTGTGCCATGGCCTGCTCTGACAGCTTGAGCACCTGGGCGTGGGCCGCGCGAATGCGGTTGGCAAACTCGGTGCGGCCCACGGCGGCGCAGGCCAGCAACTCGGCCAGGGCCTTGCTGGTGCAAAAGCGCAGACCCATGGTGTCCACCGCCGCGTCCACCTCGTAGAGTTGTATGGACCGGTTGGCCAGCTCGGTCATCAGCGCCAGCAGGTTGCTGGCGGCTTCGAAGTCGAAGCTGGGCTCGCTGATTGTTTTGGCCATGCGCCGCACGTCTTCCAGCACGCGGGCGGTCTGGTATTCCTGCAGCAGCTGGATGGTTGTCACCACATCCAGCAGGCGCTGCAAGCGCTCGCTGCCCCTCTCGCGGTCGCGCAGCCGGGTCAGTTGTTCGGCGCAACGCAGCAGGCCGCGCTGGTCGTCGTTGGTCAGCCGGGCAAAGGCCAGCAGCACCAGCGCTTGCGGGTCAAAAAGCTTCGAGTCCAGGCCGATGCGGGCCGCGCGGTCCAGTGTCTCAATACCCTTGTCCCGCTCGCCTGCGTAGTAGGCCATCATGCCCTGACGCAGCAAGCGCTTGACGGACGACGGCGTGAGCTTGGCGGCCATGGTGAAGGTGGCCAGTGCGTTGTCAAAGTGGCCTTGCTCAAACTGTGCGCGCCCCATCAGGTCGTAGGCGTCGGCGTAGCCAGGGTCGGCCTGTATCAGGGCTTCCAGCGTGGTGGCGGCGCGCAGGGGGTAGCCGGCGTCCAGCTGGGTGCGGGCCACGCCCAGCCTGGCCCAGGGCAGGGTTCTGGCTTCCACCACCGCTTCGTAGAGCGTCTGGGCTTCGGCCACGCGCCCGGCGCGCAGCAGCAATTCGGCGCCAATGCGCGCGGCATACAGCCAGTAGGGCTGGCGCGACTCAAAGCGCTCCTGGCACAGCTGGGTGGCCCGTTCGTAGTTTTGGGCGTCGATGGCGGTGAAGATGTCTTGCAGGGTGCGCTTGCGCAAGCGGGCCAAAAAAATGCGCTCTGCCAGCGCCGATGCCTTGAAGGGCCGGATCACATAAGCATCCAGCGCCGACTCGGCCGCCTCGGCCACCATGCCGTAGGTGGCTTCGGACGAAATGAGGATGAACACGGTGTAGAACGGCAGCAGGTGGTTGCGCCGCAAGTCGTCCAGCAGGTCCTGACCCGAAATCATTTCGCGCTCGAAATAGTGTTCGCAAAGCACCACGTCAAAGGTGCCGATTTCCAGCTTGCGCCGGGCGTCCGCCAGCCGGGGGCACTGCGCCACCGTGCCCATGCCGAACTGCCGCAACTGGGCCACCAGGGTTGAGCGCGACTGTGGGCTGCCGTCGATCACCAACGCGCGGGCGCCACTGAGGTCGGTGGTGGAGTCGATCATGCGCGTGCGGGTGGAGGGCGGAGTCGGTTGGGTTCCGTGTGGATCCATCCATTTTGCGCACCCCGGGTGCCCACCAAACCCGCAAACAACGGGACAAAGCACCGGCTATTTCGTGCCAGTGCCGCAGAGGCGCTGCCTCAAACGCGCCAGATGCGTGGCGGCGTGCTGGTGAGGCCCCAGGCGGCGGGCCGGAGTTCGGCCCAAACCTGTTGGAACAGCGCCATCAGCGGTTCCACCAGCGGTGCCAAGGCGCGCAGCACCAGCATGTTGGGGTTGGGGCAGGTCGCGCCAGCCTGCACCTGGGCCGGTGCGGTGGCGAGCACGCTGCGCACCACGTCCAGCAACTGTTCTCGGCGCTCGCGGGTGAGGGCGGTGCCGCAGGCCAGCCACATGGTGCCCAGGCACCGTTGGCCGTTCAGGCCCACAGGGGCATTGAGCAGGCGGGTGTCGCTGGCGTCCAGCTGGGCTTGTTCCAGCCACAGGCCGAGAATCTCCAGGCGTTGGCTGAAGCGGCCGGCATCAAACGGCTGGCCCGCGCTGGGCAAGCCGAGCGCGGTGACGTCCCAGCCCAGCCACTCGGCCCCTGCGCCCAGGGTGGCTTGCACGGTGTTTTGTGCCAGGCAGCCGGGGTAGGCAATGGCTTCCAGCGGCAGCCATTCCAGGCGGGCGCCGGCCTCCAGTGCAAGGTGTACCTGCTGCGTGGCCACGGCGCTGTCGGAGGCATAAAACCGGGTAGCGCCGGGGGTGCTCACCAGCGCGTGGGCGCCGGCCTCAACACGCAACGAGACATCCAGTACATCGCCTCCCACCAGCCCGCCCGGCGGGTGAATGATGACGTTGTGGCAAATGGCATCGCCCTCGGGGTACAGGCATTTCAGGATGCGCAGCGGGCCGTTGTGCTGGTGGTGCAGCACGGTGCGCTGGGCTTCGAGGCGGTAGTGGAGTTGGAGTTGGGCGTGCCAGGGCATAGGGTGCTCAGCGAGAAGCCCAAAAGCCTTGGTGCGGCGCCATCAGCTCGGCTTCCAGCGCCAGTACCGGTCCCACCACGTCGATGGCTTTCTGCCCCCGCGCCAGCACCTCACGGCACGGCAGCGACAGCGTGGGGTTCTCGTCGTGGCTGCCCGTGAGCGCCAGCAAGGCGGCTTCGCTGGCGCCATACACAATGCGCCCGATGTTGGCCCAGTACACCGTGCCGGTGCACATGGCACACGGTTCAAACGTGGTGACCAACGTGCAGCGCGCCAGGTAGGCCCCGGGCCAGTTGTCGGCCGCTGTGCGCGCCAGCGTGGACTCGGCGTGGTTCACCGTGTTGATGTTGCCCTGCTCAGCCAGCACCGTCTCGCCATCGGGCGCCACCAGCAAAGCCCCGAACGGGTGCCGACCCATGCTCGCAGCACGCACCGCCACCTCGTTGGCTCGCCGCAGATGGCGTAAAACTTGTTCGTGGTTCATGTGGCAAGCAGGCGCAGTGACTTGAGGGGGAACAGACCAGGGGCACCGCGGCACCGGCATGGCAGGGCCGCCAGTGCCGTCCCCTTTCAGGAGGACGCGCCGTCAGGCGCGCAGGGGTTCAGTTTTGACTCCCGCGGTGCGCCCAGCCCGTGGTGTGTTTTTCCACCAGGCTGAACAGCTCGTACATGGCCATGGCCATGGCGCCCACAACCAGCAAACCGCTGAAGGCCAGGCCCATTTGCATGGAACTGCCGGCCGAAATCAGCAGGTAGCCAATGCCTTCGTTGGACGCGGTCATTTCAGACACCGTGGTGCCCACAAACGCCAGCGTGATGGCCACCTTGAGCGAGCCGAAGAAGTAGGGCATGGAACGCGGCAGGCCGACCTTGGTCAGCACGTCCCAGCGCTTCGCGCCCAGCACGCGCAACACGTCTTCCAGCTCGGGCTCCAGCGTGGCCAGGCCGGTGGCAATGTTCACCATGATGGGGAAGAAGCTGATGAGAAAAGCCGTCAAGATGGCCGGGCCCACGCCAATGCCGAACCACACCACCAGGATGGGCACAAACGCGGCTTTGGGCAGCGCGTTGAACGCCGTCATGAGCGGGTACACCGCCGCGTAGGCCAGGCGCGAACTGCCAATGAGAAAGCCCAGCAGCACGCCCACCACAATGGCAATGCCAAAGCCCGCCATCGTCACCCAGTAGGTGCGCCAGGCGTGGCCCAGGATGGTGGTTTTGTGCTCCAGCGTCTGTTCCCAGATGCGTGACGGGCTGGGGAAGATGAATTCCGAAACACCAAATCCGCGGGTGATGATTTCCCAGATCACGACGATCGCTATCAACAGCAGAAAGGGCGACCAGCGCTCGACTTGTTTTTTGTTCATGATTGCTCTGCCTTACTGGTTGATCGCTGCGCCGGCTTTTCGCATGGCTCCAATGTGTCCTCTGAGCTCATGGACGATGTCGGTGAAATGCGGCGTGTAGGTCACTTCCAGGTCGCGGGTGCGCGGAATGTCGATCTCGCGCTTCACCACAAAACGCCCTGGGCTGCGGCTCATGCAATACACCGTGTCGGCCAGAAACACGCTTTCGCGCAAGTCGTGCGTGACCAGAATCACATTGAAGCGCTGCGCTTCCCACAGATCGCGCAGCGTGCACCACAGCTCTTCGCGGGTGAACGCGTCGAGTGCGCCAAACGGCTCGTCCAGCAGCAGCATCTTGGGCTCGTGGATCAGCGCGCGGCAAATGCTGGCGCGCTGCTGCATGCCGCCCGAGAGTTCCCAGGGAAACTTCTTTTCCATGCCGCCCAGCCCCACGCTGGCGAGCAGCTTTTTGGCGCGCTCTTCAAATTCCTTGCGCCGGTCTTTGAACTGGCTGCGGAAGGGTTCGACGATTTCCAGCGGCAGCAACACGTTGTCCAGCGTGGTGCGCCAGGGCAGCAGCGAAGGTGCCTGAAAAGCCATGCCCGAAATTTTCAGCGGACCCGTTACCGGCTGGCCGTCGATGGTGATCTTGCCCATGCTCGGCATCTTCAGCCCGGTGGTGAGCTTCATGAAGGTGGACTTGCCGCAGCCCGAAGGCCCCACGATGGCAATGAACTCGCCCTGTTTGACCTTGAGGTTGATGTCTTCAACCGCAAAGTTGTTTTTGGCCAGCAGTTCGTCGTTGTAGGCCAGCCAGACCTGGTCGAAGTCGACAAAAGGCTTGTTGCTGGCGTCTGGCGTGGTGGGTGTGTCGTGCATGGAAAAGGTCCTGAAAAAAGGCCAGCTCCCACCGTAGGGCAGCTGGCCCAGGCCAGAAGAAATGTGCGTTCCCAGCGTTATTTTTTTGCGGGCGGCAACACGTTGAGCTCAGCCGCCGACGGCAGCATGGAGCCGTCCCAGATCGCGGCTGGGTTGATACGCGTCTTGGTGGCGTAGGCGTCAGACACCTGCGAGGCCATCAGCGACAGGCGACCGGGGTTGACTTGACCGAAGCCTTCCTTGCGCGCGTCGGGGCTGGCCACCACGGAGTCAATGGCCAGCTGCAGGCGGCGGGTTTCCAGGGCCACGTTGATGATGCCGTCGCGTGCCTTCACCGTTTCGATGCCCGCCACCGGGTTCAGCATCACTTCTTTGGCGCCTTTGGCAAAGGCGCTCAGGAAAGCTTTCACCGCGGCTGGGTTTTCCTTGATCAGCTTGGGGCTGGCGATGATGGCGTTGCCGTACAGCTTCACGCCGTAGTCGGCGTAGGGCAAGATCACCACGTCTTCGGCCTTGATGCCACGCGCTTCCAGGTTCAGCAGCGAGGTGAACGAAAAGCCGGTGATGGCGTCGATGTCGCCGCGCACCAGCATGGTTTCGCGCAGCGGTGGGTCCATGGAGGTCCAGGCCACGTTGCTGACGTTGTTCGACTTCTGGAAAATGGGGAACGCTTTGCGGCCCGCGTCAAACACCGGTGCGCCCAGCTTCTTGCCGCTCAGGTCGGCCGGCTTGGTGATGCCGCTCTTCTTCAAGGCCAGCACAGCGGCGGGCGTGTTGTTGTAGACCATCATCACGGCCACCGGCTTGTTGGGTGCGTCCGGGTTGTTGGCGTGAAACTCCATCAGCGCGGCCATGTCGGCAAAGCCCAGGTCGTAGGTGCCTGACGCCACGCGTGTCACCGTGCCGCCCGAGCCGTTGCCCGAGTCAATGGTCACGTCCAGCCCGGCAGCCTTGAAGTAACCCTTGGCCGCAGGCTGCAGGAACAGGGCCGCTGGGCCCTCAAAACGCCAGTCGAGCTGAAACTTCAAGGCGGTTTGCGCGTGGGCACCACCAAAAGCGGCGGCGGCGGCCAGGGCGGCGGTGGTTTGCAAGAAGTGGCGCTTGTTCATAGAGTCTCCAGTGGGCTGAGTGGGGAGGGTGTGCCGGAGTGGCGGTTTCGAGGGTACAAAAACACAGCAATATCGGTGCCAGCTTTTCCTTTGCGCCGGTGTTGGCTGCGGTGCACGCTTTCAGTTTGAGCACAGAATGTGTATACACATTGTTCTTCGGCGCTCCCTGGTCGTCATCATGGCTAACCCTAGATGGTGCGTTGGATTGGTTGGATGCACCAATAAGGTGCAATCGGCGCACCACGCTGCGCAGGCATGCACCACGCACAAAAAGGCCCACGCGGGGTGGGGTGCAAAAAAACAGGCCCCATCGGGGCCTGCTTGTCGCGCCAGATGGTGGCCGCTCAGTGTGCGTCGGCTTGCTTGGCGGCTTCAACCGCAGCCGATGCGTCGCCCTTGCCGCCGTTGAAATACAGGTTGAGCAGCACGGCGCTGATGGACGCCAGCAAGATGCCCGACTCGATCAGCGGGTGAATGGCGTGTGGCATCCACTGCAGGTATTTGGGTGCAATCAGCGGAATCATGCCCATGCCGATGGAGATGGCCACGATGAACAGGTTGTTGCGGTTGCCCTTGTAGTCCACGCCGGCCAGGATGCGAATGCCGGTGGCGGCCACCATGCCAAACATCACCAGCCCCGCGCCGCCCAGCACAAACGTGGGCAGCGACTCGACCAGCGCCGCCATCTTGGGCAGCAAGCCCAGCACGATCAGGATCACGCCGCCGGCCACACAGACGAAGCGGCTCTTCACGCCGGTCACCCCGACCAGACCCACGTTTTGCGAGAAGCTGGTGTAGGGGAAGGTGTTGAAGATTCCGCCGATCAGCGTGCCCAGGCCATCGGTGCGCAGGCCGGCGGTCAACATTTTCTGGTCGATCTTTTTGCCGGTCAGGTCGCCCAGCGCGAGGAACATGCCGGTGGACTCGATCATCACCACGATCATCACCAGGGTCATGGTCAAGATCAGGATGGGGTCAAAGATGGGGGCCGCGATCTCGAACGGCAGCACCAGGTCAAACCAGCCGGCCTTGGCCACTTTGTCGAAATTCATCAGACCCGCCGCAGTGGCCACCACGCCGCCCACGATGATGCCCAGCAACACCGAGATGTTGGCAATGAAGCCCTTGGCGTACTTGGCGATGAGCAGGATGGACGCCAGCACGATGGCGGCAATGCCGATGTGCGACAGCTGGGCGTATTTGGGGTTGGGCACCGTGCCCACAATGTTCATGCCCTGGGGCACCGGTGGCACCGCGCCACTGGCCGATGCCTGCTTGGCGGCTTCCAGCCAGGCCAGGTGCTCTGGGCTGGGAATGCTGGGGGCGGTGGGGCCGAAGGGGTTGCCGAAGATCCAATTGATACCCACCCGCATGAGGCTGATACCAATGACCGCAATGATGGTGCCGGTGACCACCGGCGGGAAGAACCGCAGCATGCGGCTGACGATGGGTGCAATGAGTATCGAGATCACCCCCGCACCGATGATGGCGCCGAAGATGAGGCCCGCGCCTTGTGTGCCGGGGTTGTTGTTGGCCATGGCCACCATGGGGGCCACGGACGCAAACGTCACGCCCATCATCACGGGCAGCTTGATGCCGAACCACTGCGTGGCGCCGAGCGACTGGATCAGCGTGACGATGCCACAGCAAAACAGGTCGGCCGAAATCAGCATGGCCACCTGCTCGGGGCTGAGCTTGAGCGCGCGGCCCACGATCAGCGGCACCGCAACGGCGCCCGCATACATCACCAGCACATGCTGCAGGCCCAGGGCCGTGAGCTTGCCTGTTGGCAGAACCTCGTCCACGGGATGAACGGTTGTTGTCATGGGAAATCTCCTCAAGCGACGAAGCGAATGGATGGGCAGTGTTTGCCGGTAGCCGCGCAGGTTGCCGCAGCTTCGTGTGCAAAACTGTATACACATTATGTGTACGATTGAATGCGGTGCGCATAGGGAGAAACCCGGCAACGGCCCGATTTTGTTGGCCGGTGCGGGTAGCAAAAAGGCGAAAAAAAGGGACGCCGCAGCGTCCCTTGTGGTGCGAGTCTGAAGCGACTCAACGCAGCGCGTTCGCAGCGGCCAGTGCCGTCATGTTCAGCACGCGGCGCACCGTGGCCGCAGGTGTGAGGATGTAGGCGGTGGCGGCCGCGCCCATCAGCACCGGGCCTACCGTCACGCCGCCGCTGGTGGTGGTCTTGAGCACGTTGTACAAAATATTGGCCGAGTCCAGGTTGGGGCAGATCAGCAGGTTGGCCGAGCCGCTGAGCGTGGTTTCGGCCAGGTAGCTGCTGCGAATCTCTTCCTCCAGCGCAGCGTCGCCATGCAGTTCGCCGTCGCATTCAATTTCCGGGTGCTGGGCGGCAAACATGTCGCGGGCAGAGCGCATTTTTTTGGCCGACGCGCGCTTGCTCGACCCGTAGCTGGAGTGCGACAAAAACGCCACCTTGGGCGGCAGCCCGAAGCGCTGCACTTCCTGCGCGGCCATCCAGGCAATTTCGGCCAGCTGCTCGGCGCTGGGGTCTTCGTTCACATAGGTGTCGGCGATGAACAGGGCGCCGCGGTCGGTCATGAGTGCGTTCACGGCGGCGTAGTTGTTCACACCCGCCTTCTTGCCCAAGATGCTGTCGATGCGCTCCAGGTGCGTCATGTAGCTGCCCACCAGGCCGCAGATGAGCGCGTCGGCCTCGCCCAGCGACACCATGAGCGAGCCGATGATGGTGTTGGAGCGGCGTACAGCGGCCTTGGCCACCTCGGGCGTGGCGCCGTTGCGGCCCATGAGCTTGTGGTAGTGCTCCCAATACTGGCGAAAGCGTGGGTCGTCTTCGGGGTTCACGTTTTCCACGTCCACCCCCAGGCGCATGCGCAGGCCAGCCTTTTCAATGCGCGCGGCAATCACCGACGGGCGGCCGATCAAGATCGGGCGGGCCACCTGCTCGTCGATCGCCATTTGTGCCGCACGCAGCGCGCGCTCGTCCTCACCGTCGGCATACGCTACGCGTTTGCTGGCGGGCGGCACGGCCTTGGCGGCGTTGAAGATCGGCTGCATCAAGATGCCGGTCTGGTACACAAAACGCGACAGCGTTTGCTTGTACGCATCCATGTCGGTGATGGGGCGCGTGGCCACGCCCGAGTCGGCTGCAGCCTGCGCCACGGCGGGTGCAATGCGCAGAATCAGGCGCGAGTCAAACGGCTTGGGAATCAAATAGTCCGGGCCAAACACCAGGTCTTGCCCGGCGTAGGCGCTGGCCACCTCGTCGCTGGTTTCGCTCTTGGCCAGGTCGGCAATCTGGCGCACGCAGGCCAGCTTCATTTCTTCCGTGATCTTGGTGGCGCCGCAGTCCAGGGCACCCCGGAAGATGTACGGAAAGCACAGCACATTGTTGACCTGGTTCGGGTAGTCGCTGCGGCCAGTGGCAATGATGCAGTCGGGCCGCACCGCCTTGGCCAGCTCGGGCCGAATCTCGGGCTCGGGGTTGGCCAGCGCCAAAATAATGGGCTTGGGCGCCATGGTTTTCACCATCTCCGCCGTCATCACGCCAGGGGCCGAGCAGCCCAGGAACACGTCGGCACCGTTCACCGCGTCGGCCAGCGTGCGCTTGTCGGTTTGCTGGGCGTAGCGGGCTTTGGACTCGTCGTAACCACCGGGGCGGCCCTCGTAAATCACGCCCTTGGAATCGCACACAAAAATGTTGGCCGGTGCCATGCCCAGGCCCACCATCACATCCAGGCAAGCCAGGGCTGCGGCGCCTGCGCCCGACACGGCCAGCTTCACCTCGCTAATCGGCTTGTTCACCAACTCCAGGCCGTTCAGCAGGGCCGCCGCTGAAATGATGGCGGTGCCGTGCTGGTCGTCGTGGAACACCGGAATACCCATGCGCTCACGCAGCTTCTTCTCAATGTAGAAGCACTCGGGCGCCTTGATGTCTTCCAGGTTGATCCCGCCCAGCGTGGGTTCCAGCGCGGCAATGATCTCCACCAGCTTGTCCGGGTCGCGCTCGTCGAGCTCAATGTCGAACACGTCAATGCCCGCAAACTTCTTGAACAGGCAGCCCTTGCCCTCCATCACCGGCTTGCTCGCCAGCGGGCCAATGTCGCCCAGCCCCAGCACCGCTGTGCCGTTGGTGATCACGCCCACCAGGTTGCCCCGGCTGGTGTATTCGGCTGCCAGCGTCGGGTCTTTTTCAATGGCCAGGCAGGGGTAAGCCACCCCCGGCGAATAGGCCAGCGACAGGTCGCGCTGGTTGGACAGCGGCTTGGTCGGGTTGACAGAAATCTTGCCCTTGTTGGGCGAGCGGTGGTAGTCAAGCGCGGCATCGCGCAAAGCTTGTTCGGCGGGTGTCATGTTGTGTCTCCTTGGGGAATTCATTTTGACACGGCACCAACGCCGCCGAGCCTTGCACAGGCCCATCCGGCAGTGGCAGCGCGTGGGCTTTGCGTCTGCCGATCAGGCGGGGTTCAGCAAGTCCAACAGCGTGCGCGCCACCACCTTGGTCGCCCGCCGCAGGTCTTGCAGGTCCAGGTTTTCGTCGGCGCGTTTGGCGTTGGACTCGCGCACCGTGCGCGGGCCGGCGCCGTAGATCACGCCGGGAATGCCGTGTTCGCCGTAAATGCGCACATCGGTGTACAGCGGTGTGCCCACGGCCGGAATGGTTTCGCCAAACACCGCGTGGCCGTGCTTCTGGATCGCCTCGACCAGCGGCTTGTTGCCGGGCAGCGGCTTCAGGGCGCGGGCCAGCAAGATGCGTTTGACCTCCACGTTGATGGCGCTGCCACCACGGGGTGGACGGAAGCTGGCGGCGGCCTCTGCAATGGTTTGGCGCAGGCTGGCTTCCACTTCGGCTGGGTCTTCCTCCGGGATCATGCGGCGGTCCACCTTGAGCACCACTTTGCCGGGGATCACGTTGGTGTTGGTGCCACCGCTGATCTGGCCCACGTTGAGGTAGGGGTGGGTGATGCCTTCGACATTGGATGTCACCTTCAGGTAGTCGGCATTGAGCGCATACAGCGCGTTCAAGATGTGCACCGCGCCCTGCAGCGCGTCGGTGCCGCTGTCGGGAATGGCCGCGTGGGCCATGTCGCCGTGCACCGTCACTTCCAGTTGCAGGCAGCCGTTGTGCGCCACCACCACCTGGTAGCTGAAGCCGGCCGCGATCATCAGGTCGGGCTTGGTCAGGCCCTTTTTCAGCAGCCAGTCGGGGCCCACTTCGCCGCCGTACTCCTCGTCGTAAGTCACGTGCAGTTCGACCCCGCCTTGGAGTGGCGCCCCCAGCGATTCGAGCGCCCGAATGGCGAAGGTGAAGTTGGCAATGTCGCACTTGCTCACCGCTGTGGCGCGGCCGTAGATCTTGCCGTCCACGATCTCGCCGCCGTAGGGGTCGTGGGTCCAGCCCTCACCGGGCGGCACCACGTCGCCGTGCGCGTTCAAGGCAATGGTTTTGCCGGGGCCGTAGGGGCGGCGCACGATCAGGTTGGTGATGGTTTCCAGCCCGGCGGCTTTCACGTCGGCCTCGGGCACGGCGTGCTTCTCGGCGGTCAGGCCCATGGCGCCCAACAGCTCGGCCGTGCGCTCGGCGTGCGGTGCGTTGTTGCCGGGCGGCGTGTCGGTGGGCACGCGCACCAGTTCCTGCAAAAACGCCACTTCTTCGTCAAAGTGCGCGTCAATCCATTGGTCGAGTTGTTCGTAGGTGGTGGTCATGGTGTGGCGGGTGGGTGGTGGTTGGAAGGGGTTTTGCCAGGCTCGGCCCGAACGGTGAAAAGAGGCTCAGTGGCCGGCGGCGAGTTGTTCCAGCAGGTGCGAGAAAGCCCGCACGCACAGTTCCATGTCCTCGCTGGTGGTGGCTTCCAGCGGGTTGTGGCTGATGCCGCTGTTGAGGCCGCGCACAAACAGCATGGCTTGCGGCATCACCTCGTGCAGTTTCATGGCGTCGTGGCCGGCACCGCTGGGCATGCGGTGCAGCGGTACGCCCAGCGCGCTCACGGCGGCTTCCCAGCGGACTTGCCAGGCCGGGGCGCTGGGTGCGGCGGCAGCGCGCATGGTTTCCTCGCGGCTGTGGCGCACGCCTCGGCGCTCGCAAATGGCGTCCAGTTGCGCCAGGATATCGCGCTCCAGTGCGTCGCGTTGCGCGTTGCTGGGCGCACGCAGGTCCAGCGAAAACAGGCAACGGCCAGGCACCACGTTGATGGAGCCACCGGGCACCTGCAACATGCCCACCGTGGCCACCGAGTCGCCATCGGTTCCGGCGCGTTGCTCGGCGTACAGGGCCAACTCGGCCACGGCGCAGGCGGCGTCGCGGCGGCGGTCCATGGGGGTGGTGCCGGCGTGGCAGGCCATGCCCACCACCTCGCACTGGTAGCGCACGCTGGCGTTGATGGAGGTCACCACCCCCAGCGGCAGGTCCAGCTCGTTGAGCACCGGGCCCTGTTCAATGTGCACTTCAACAAAGCCGAGGTATCGGGCCGGGTCGCGCTGCAGTGCGCCAATGGCTTCCAGCGTGCCCGGCAGGCCGGCGTGTTGCATGGCGGCGCGCATGGTGGTGCCGTCGGCATCTTGCTGGTCGAGCCAGGCGGGGTTGAAGTGCCCGGTGAGCGCGCCCGATCCCAGGAACGTGGCTTTGTAGCGCTGGCCTTCCTCTTCGGCAAAACCCACCACTTCGATGGCAAACGGCAGGCGCCGCCCAGCCCGGTGCAGCTGTTGCACGCAGGCCATGGGTACAAAAATGCCCAGCCGTCCATCGTATTTGCCGCCGTTGCGCACGGTGTCAAAGTGGCTGCCCGTGAGCAGGGCGGGTGCATCGGGTGCTGTGCCGTGGTAGCGGCCCACCACATTGCCCACCGCGTCAATGTGCACCTCGTCAAACCCGCAAGCCACCATGCCGCGCTGCAGCTCGGCGGCGCAGGCGCGGTGCGCGTCGGTCAGGTAGGTCACGGTCAACTGGCCGTTTTCTGCAAACCCTGGGTCGCTGTGGCGCGCCAGGTCTTCGTGCCAGTCCCACACCTGGTTGCCCAGCGCGGGCTCCAGGCCCAGCTTGTCGTTCAACCGAATCTCGGCAATGCGGTGGATGTTGCGCAGGCACTCGGCGCGCTCAAAGTCCACCGGGTTGTGCAGGCGGCGTTCAAAGGTGCTGATGATGTCGCGCTTGCTCAAGCCCGTGCCGCGCGGCCCGCGCACCGCCAGGATGAACGGGAAGCCGAAGCGGGCGTTGTAGTCGGCGTTGAGCTGCTGGATGTGTGCAAATTCTTCGGGCGTGCAGTTCGTCAGGCCCGCCTTGGTCTGCTCGTTGGTGGACTCGGCCGTCAGCGTGTTGCTCACCATGGCCTTGCCCGCCAGCTCCGGGTGGGCGCGAATGAGCGCCAGCTGTGGCTCGGTGCCCGCTGCGTTCAGCACCCGCACCATGGCGTGTTTCAGCGCGGCGGGCGAGGCGAAAGGCCGCTGCAGCAGCGCCTGTTCGGCAATCCAGGGCGAATGCTCGTACAGGCCGTCCAGCATGTGCGCGGCGTCGGCCGGTGCAGCGGTATTGATTTGGTCCAGGGTGATGGGCATGGCGCGTGTTCGGTTTGAAGGTGGGTAAATTCAGAGACTGACCGGGTGGGTGGCTGTCCAATGCCGCGCAATGTCCAGGCGGCGCGCCACCCACACCTGGTCGTGTGCCTGTATGTGGTCCAGAAAACGCTGCAGCGCGGTGATGCGGCCCGGGCGCCCCAGCAGGCGGCAGTGCATGCCCACACTCATCATCTTGGGGCGGTCCAGCCCGTTCGGGTCGCCCTCGGCGTACAGCGCGTCAAACGTGTCTTTCAGGTACTGAAAGAACGGGCCGGCGTGCGAATAGCCCTGGGGCAGCGCAAAGCGCATGTCGTTGCAGTCCAGCGTGTAGGGCACGATCAGCTGGTGTGCGTCGCTGCCATCGGTCTTGCGCACTTTCATCCAGAACGGCAGGTCGTCGCCGTAGTAGTCGCTGTCGTATTCAAAGCCGCCAAAGTCGGCCACCAGGCGGCGCGTGTTGGGGCTGTCGCGCCCGGTGTACCAGCCCAGGGCACGCTCACCCGTCAGGCGCTCAATGATGGCCATGGCCTCGGCCATGTGGGCGCGCTCGGTGGCCTCGTCGATGTTTTGGTAATGGATCCACTTCAGGCCGTGGCAGGCGATGTCAAAGCCCAGCGCTCGAAAGGCGGCCGTCACGTCGGCATGCTTTTCCAGCGCGCTGGCCACGCCAAACACCGTGAGCGGCAGGCCGCGCTTTTCAAACTCGCGCAAGATACGCCATACCCCCGCCCGTGAGCCGTATTCGTAAATGCCTTCCATGCTGATGTGGCGGTCAGCAAAGGCCGGCGGGTTGAACATCTCGGACAAAAACTGCTCCGAACCCGCGTCGCCATGCAACACCGAGTTTTCGCCGCCTTCTTCGTAGTTCAGCACAAACTGCACCGCCACGCGGGCACCTCCCGGCCAGCGCGCATGCGGTGCGTCGCGGCCGTAGCCCATCAGGTCGCGGGGGTAGGGGGCGGTAGCGTCGTAAATGGTCATGGGCAATACAACAGGTGACGGACGAGGAGGGGTGTTGACCGGGAACACCGCGGAACTGGCTTTTCCAGGCCGCGGGTGTTGCCCCTTGAGGGGCGCAGCGGCTACGCGAAGCGAGCAAGCGATGGGGGTTTTCTATGACAAGGCCATGGAAATGTCGTTGGTGGGCACCTTGCGGTCAAAGGTCAGGTTTTCTTCCACATGCATCAGGTGCTCGTTCATCAGCCGCACGGCCAGCGCCTCGTCCTTGGCGGCCAGCGCCTTCACAATGTCGGCGTGCTCTTCGTTGGAATGCTCGGCCGCGTGCGCGCTCTGGTACATGAGCGTGATGAGGGCGCAGCGCGAGATCAGCTCTCGCAGCAACTCCGCCAGCACCTGGTTGCCCATCAGCTCGGCCATGCGCACATGAAAGTCGCCCAGCAGCTCGGTGCGCCCGGGCACGTCCTGGTTGGTCACGGCCAGCTTTTCTTGCGCCACATGCTCGCGCAGCGCCTTGATCTTGCTGGGCGTTACCACCAGCACAAAAGCCCGCGTCATTTCGGCTTCCAGCATGCGGCGCACCGCAAACACCTGCTTGGCCTCTTCTACCGACGGCGCCGCCACAAAAGCGCCCCGTGCCGGCTCCAGGCGGATCAACCGGTTTTGCGACAGCTGAAACAGCGCCTGTCGCACCAGCGTGCGCGACACACCAAAATGGTCGGCCAGTTTCTGCTCGGCCAGTTTGGTGCCTGGGTGCAACCGGTGTTCCACGATGGCGCGGGTCAGCGACTCAACAATGTGGTGCGTGCTGGACGTGGTGCTGGGCGCATTGTTTGAGGTTTCCATGGATTCATCATATCCAGAAAAACAAAAAGTGTATACACTTTCGGTCGACTATCCACTTTTGAAAGAACCCCATGGGATTGAGTACACACGTTCTGGACACCATGCACGGCTGCCCTGCGGCGGGCATGGCGGTTGAGCTCTACACCACCGAAGGCGATGCGGCCACGCTGGTGAAGCGCTTCACACTCAACAGCGACGGCCGCAACCCAGACGGTCCGCTGTACGACAACGCCAGCTTGAAAGCCGGCACCTACCGCCTGGTGTTTGACGTGAAAGGCTATTTCGCCAGCCGCGGCGTAACCCTACCCGAACCCAACTTTTTGAATCGCGTGGCACTCGACTTTGGTGTGGCCCACACCCACGAGCACTACCATGTGCCCTTGCTGGTCAGTCCGTGGAGCTATTCCACTTACCGGGGCAGCTGAGCTTTTTGTTTTCCCCGCGCCGCTTCGCGTCACCCCTGAGGGGCGATGCAAGTGGCCCGGCAAAGCCGGTTCCACCGCATCCTGGGTGGGGCCCGTTGCACCGGATCGGCGTTGGAAGAACCCTCACCCCAAACCTCACCCCAACCCGCCCACAAGCGGTCGAGAAATAGGGCACAGAGGGCGCTGGTCCATACGAAAAAGCCCGCTTGTCAGCGGGCTTTTTGCATGGGGTGGCTGGAGCGTTCAGCGCAGGCGTTGGCCCTCGGTGAGGGTGTCCAGCTGGAAATTGCCGCTCTTGTCCCACAGCCACACGTCGGTGTAGGTCACCGCGCCCAGGCGCACCGGCGCTGGAAACGGCGCCGCTGCATGCACCGTGCGCTCAATCTCGCGCATCACGTCGGGTGCGTGCGAGGGCGCGCGCATCCAGTTGAGTTTGCGCACGTTGCCCCGGCCGTCCAGGTCCACCTGCAACACGCCCACCGCGTGCATCAGTGGTGGCAACTGGCCCTTGTGGATGCGGTGGCCGTTGTGCTTGTAGATGTGCTTCGCGCCGTCCTGGCGGTAGTCGCGGGCCGTAGAGGCGTGCGAAATCAGCGAGGGGGCGGGCACCACCGCTGCGGGCGGCGGTGGTGCGGGCGCGGGTGCCGGCGGGGGAGGTGGCGCGGGCGCTGGTGCGGGTGGCAGCGGCGTGGCGCAAGCCGCCAACAGGGCCGCCGTTGCAACGCCCAGCCAAGCCCAGCGCTGGCTGCGGGGTGGGGTCTGAATGTGGGGTGCGCTGGCCAAAGCCGGTTGAGGAGCGGGGGGCATGTCTCTCATGGGGTGTCCCTTTGTTGCGCTGCAAAGGCCCCAGGTCAGATGCTTTGGGGCGGCCATATCGATAACCGAATCGAGTGTATTGTGATTCCTGAAACCCCATTCGCAAAGCCGCCCCGATACTGGTCGCTCTTACCGCGTTTACGTTTTTACACACATTTCTTGGCGTCTTTGCCACACCCAACCCCTCCATCCGTCCCATGGCGCACTCCTTGAACGCGTTTCTGGCCCAGCTGCACCGCGAGCCTGCGGTGCTGGTGATGGTGCAGCACACCCAGGGCTCGGTGCCGCGCGAAGAGGGCGCGTGGATGGCCGTGTTTGCCCACGCAACCGTTGGCACCATCGGCGGTGGTCATCTTGAATGGGACGCGCTGCGCCAAGCCCGCAAGCACCTGGCTGAAGCGTCCAGCGCCCGCGTGCCCTGGACGCAGCGCACCGTGCTGGGCCCCCGGCTTGGCCAGTGCTGCGGTGGCGCGCTCGAACTGCGGTTTGAACCCGTTGGCGCTGCGGATGCGGACCGGCTACGTGAACAGCTGCAACCGCGCCTCGCTGCGCTGGCCCTGTTTGGTGGCGGGCACGTGGGGCATGCCATCGTGAAGGCACTGGCACCGCTGCCGTTTGCCGTGCACTGGGTCGACAGCCGCGACGACGTGTTTGCCCCTGACACACCGCCCCAGGTGAGCACCGAGCATTCCGACCCCGTGCACGCCGCCGTGCGCCACCTGGCGCCCGGCTCGCGGGTGCTGGTCATGAGCTTTTCGCACGCCGAAGACCTGGACGTGGTGGCCGCCTGCCTGCAGCGCCAGCGCGAGCGCGGCGACCTGCCGTTTGTGGGCCTCATTGGCAGCCGCACCAAATGGGCCACTTTTGGCCACCGCTTGCAGGCGCGCGGCTTTACCCAAGCAGAGCTGGCCCACGTCACATGCCCCATTGGCTTGCCCGGCATCACCGACAAAGCGCCCGCCGTCATCGCCGCGTCTGTGGTGGCGCAGTTGTTGCTTCACACCGCCGCAGGGCCCGTTTGAGCGGTGGGGTGCCAGCGCAGGCCTATTCGGGTTTGCCCGGTGTCAAGTGTTTGCAGAAATTGTATACACTTTGGCCATACTGGTCGCAGCGGAGCGGGTGTGTTGCCACACACTCAATCGCGGCCCTCAGCCGACTCAGAGCGCCCGCGGTGGTGAGTCGCAAACCCTGACGGGCTTCCCGTTGTGTTGAGGTGCCATGGAAACATATCTGCTGGATTGGGCCAACCTGCTGCTGCGCTGGTTGCACGTCATCGTCGCCATCGCCTGGATCGGCTCTTCGTTCTACTTCGTCTTCCTCGACAGCAGCCTCACGCCGCCTGAAGACGAACAACTCAAAAAAGACGGTGTCAGCGGCGAGCTTTGGGCCGTACACGGCGGCGGCTTCTACCACCCCGTCAAATTCGCGGGCGCCCCGCCCAAGCTGCCCGGTCACCTGCACTGGTTTTACTGGGAAAGCTATTCCACCTGGCTCTCCGGCTTTGCGCTGTTCTTCATCTCCTACCTCTGGAGCCCCAGCGTCTATTTGATCGACCCCAACGTCATGGCCTGGAGCCCTGCCGGCGCCATTGCTGCCGCGCTCGCCTTTTTGGTGGTGTTCTGGCTCTTGTACGACGCCATTTGCCGCACCCTGGGCCAAAGCAAAAACGGTGACGCCAAGGTGGGCGCACTGGTGCTGGTGCTGGTGTGCATAGCCGCCTACGCTGCCACACAAATGTTTGCCGGGCGCGCCGCCTTCCTCATTGTGGGCGCCATGATCGCCACCGCCATGAGCGCCAACGTGTTCTTCTGGATCATCCCCGGCCAGCGCACCGTGGTGGCCGACATCAAGGCCGGCCGCCCGGTGGACCCCATTCACGGCAAGCGCGGCAAACAGCGCAGCGTGCACAACACCTACTTCACGCTGCCCGTGCTGTTCTCCATGCTGAGCAACCACTACAGCTTCACCTACAGCCACGAACACAACTGGGCCATCCTCATTGGCATGATGTTCGCCGGCGCCGCCATTCGCCAGTTTTTTGTGCTGCGCCACGGCTTCAAGCTCGGCCGCAACAGCCACCCCTGGCCTTATGCGGCGGTGGGTGTGTTCGTGTTGCTGGCGCTCATCGTGTGGCTGCGGCCCGCCCCCGTGCAAGCCGTGGCCGTGCCCGACACCGTGAGCTACGCCCAGCTCAAGCCCATCATTGAACAGCGCTGCGTCATGTGCCACGGCGAGGCGCTTGCGTCCAAAAACGTGCGGCTCGACTCCCCCGAGGCCGTGAAACAACACGCCCAGACCGTGTACCAACAAGTCGTGGTCACCAAGCTCATGCCCATGAACAACGCCACCGGCCTCACCGAGGAAGAGCGCGCCCTGTTTGCGCAGTGGTTCAAGGGCGGCGCGAAGGTGGATTGAACCCCACCCGGGGAGCCCTAGGGGCATGGCCCATTGACCAGGCGCCGTTTGCCTCTTCTCCCACTTCCTCAGCCTTTAGCGGCCGAGGGTCGGGGGGAGGGGGCTTTCAAGCTTCACAGGGCCAGAACTACACGCCCCCAATCCAGAAGTCACAACCCCCCGCTCACCCCCGGTAGCCGTTCGGGTTGCCGCTCTGCCAGCGCCAGGCGTCTGCACACATCTCGGCCAGCGTGTGGCGTGCTTCCCAGCCCAGCAGCTGCTTGGCCAGTGTCGCGTTTGCATAGCACTGCGCCACGTCGCCCGCGCGGCGCGGGGCAAACGCATAGGGCACCGGGCGCCCGCTGGCGGCTTCAAACGCCTTCACCACCTCCAGCACGCTGTTGCCCCGGCCCGTGCCCAGGTTCACCGTGAAGCTTTGGCCCTGGCCCAGCAGCGCCTGCAGCGCCGCCACATGGCCAGCGGCCAGGTCTTGCACATGGATGTAGTCGCGCACCCCGGTGCCGTCGGGCGTGGCGTAATCGTTGCCGTACACGTTCAGGCTCGGCCGCTGGCCCACCGCCACCTGCGCCACATAGGGCATGAGGTTGTTGGGTATGCCGGCCGGGTCTTCGCCGATGAGCCCGCTGGGGTGTGCGCCCACCGGGTTGAAATAGCGCAACACCCCCACCCGCCACACCGGGCTGGCCGTGCGCAGCGCCGTCAGCATGTCTTCAATCACCAGCTTGCTGTGGCCATACGGGTTGGTGTGGCTGCGCGGAAAGTCTTCCGTAATGGGCACCGAAGCCGGGTCGCCATACACCGTGGCGCTGCTTGAAAAAACCAGCGTGGGCGCGGCCGGCGCTGTGCCGTCGGCGTGCACCGCCGCCATGGCGCGCAGCAAGCTCACCGCGCCGCCTATGTTGTTGTGAAAGTACTTCAGCGGCTGCGCCACGCTTTCGCCCACCGCCTTGTCACCCGCAAAGTGCACCACGCCCAGTGGCTGATGGCGGCGCAGCACCGCTTCTACCCAAGGCGTGTCCAGCACGTCGCCGCGCTCCAGCAGCACCGGCTGGCCGGTAATGCGCTCCAGCCGCTCCAGCACCGCAGGGTGGCTGTTGGCAAAGTTGTCCAAAATGACGGGCTCAAACCCCGCCGCGCGCAGCGCCACAAACGTGTGGCTGCCAATGTAGCCGGCACCGCCGGTAAGCAAAATTTTCATGGAGATTGTTTGGGGTTGGGCTTTTTGGGTGGCTAGGAGCGTGCCCTTCGACAGGCTCAGGGCGAACGGAAATGAAGACTTCTCAGGGCTGGATCTTTAGGTGCCGACCACCCGCCTGGCGTTACTTTTCTGCCAGAGGATGCCCGCGCCTTATAAGAAAACCGCACCGGGCTCTACAGCAACGGTGCGGTTAAAGAGGGCGTTGACCAAACGTATTGCCCGGCTCAGCCGGGCCTACGCTATCGCTGGAGGTTGCTCCGGGTGTCCCAGGTGGTGTTGCTTCAACCGCCGGGGCAATTCCCTTTGCACGAAGTCGGCGATCGATTTCTTGCTTTGCCTTAGCAAGTCTATTCCTGATGGCGTCAATTGATTTGAAGTCAGCCAGGTACTTGGCTTCGTTGGCTGTGAGCGCGCCGGCGTCAATGCCGAAGACCTCTGTGAACTCGTCATGGAATCTCTCCTTGATCAACCGGATGTAGCGCTGTTCGGGTACCAAGGCCGGGTTGCGGCCCGCGTTCACGAGCACCACCACACCTTTGACCACACCGCCGTACACCTGTCTGTAATGGGACAATTTTGCCAGAGTACCCCCCAAGTTGGTGACGTTGTCCACCAAGACATGCGGCGCGCCTGGAACCACATCGCCTGCAAAGAGTGCGCGGGCGGCCATGCGCTCCATGGGGTCTGCGCCCGTGTGAAAGACCCGGTCAATCTGCACAATTTCCGTGTCTACGCTCGTACACGAGTGACAAAAAACGCGCGTGTGTCCTGCTGCAATACGGGCCGGATCGCTCAACTGGGTTTCTATCAGCAGGTCAATGTCGCCACCCCGCCGGTTTTCGTCTGGCGGCGCAAGATACAGCTGCACAGTTTGGTGTTCAGTGTGCGTCGCATGGGTTGTGCTCAGCTCCAGTCCCGGTCTTGCGGCGGTGCATCTTGCTGGTCTGCCAAAAAGTCGGGTGGCAGGGGTACGGTACTGGCGCAAAAGTCTTGCAGCCATTCGCCCATGTTGGCGCCAGGCACGGTTTGCGGTTGAAGCCAGAGCGCATGCCCAATTTGCTTAATGCGCAATTCTTGGGCTTGCAAACCGAGCTTCGCAGGCAGCCTGCATGGCCTGGCTGCGCCCGCTAATCAAGAGTTTGGCGGTGATCGTCATGTTGAACCCCTGATGTAACAAGACAGAGGCTTGCGACACGGTTAACCCTGCCATCTCAACCCGCCGTGAAATGTTGCAGAAAGGGCTCTTCAGGCCTTGGCCTTCACCTCAAGCGCCACCGGCACCGATTCACCCAGCTCTGCAGGCACGCTGAAGCGCTCGCGCACCGGCCAGGCCACACCGCTCTTGAAGCCGGTGCCGGGCAGCTGGCGGTAAAAGCTGCCGTTGATCTGGTTCACGTTTTTCAAATACCGCACAAAGCGCCGCAGCAAAGCCGCATTGGGCTTTTTGGTTGGGGCCACCACCCAAAAATCGTCCAGCGTGCCTTGAAAGCACAAGCCCTGCATGTTGTAGACCGCCTCGCCCACCGCCTTGGTGGGCGTGCCGTGGCGCAGCGCCTGCAAGCCCACCGTGCTGTTGATCACCACCACGCCCCGCGCATGGTTGAGCAGGGTGGGCAGGTGCTGGTCGTGCACATACCAGCAGCGGCCCTGCAAGCCCAGCGCGGTGGCCCACTGCGCAATCGCGCTTTGGTAATGGGTGTAGCCCCGGTCCAGCGGGTGGTGCTTGATGACCAGCGCCGTGTCTTGCGGCGCATGCGCTGCAAACGACCGCATCGTTTGTTCAATGAAATCGGGCACGCCGTCAAATTTGGAGTGCACCTTGATCTGCGCGTCGTTGTGCACCTGCAGCGGCACAATGAAAAACCGCCCGCTCCAGCGGCTGAGCAGCTCGGGCAAGGCCTTGCGTTCTTGCCACTGGTACCAGCGCTTGCGCCCGGCCGAAAGCACCCACGGCCAGGCCTCCAGCCAGGTCAGCTTGCGGTGGTGCTGGTAGTGCGCAAACCAGGGCCGGCCCAGCGCACCGGCCAGAAAATACCAAAACCCCCACCACACCATGGGCCAAAACGTGTTGCCCACGTCTTGTTCGGGCACATCGGGCGTTTCGGGCTGGTTCAGGTAATACAGCGGCGAGCGCGGCAGCTCCGAATGGCCGTTGACCCCATGCCGTTCCAGCGTGATGTGCCTTGGTCGCAAGTAACCCTCTTCAAACACACCCACCTCGAGCCCGCGGCTGAAAGCCACCGCGTGTGCCTGTGAGTGAATGGTGCGGCAGTCGCCAAACAGCAGCACCGTGTCAATGTGCAGCTGGTCCAGCAGGTCGGCAAAAAACTGGGGCCATTCGGCCATGGGCCGGTTGAACGCGATGGCGTTGCGCGGGTAAAAAAACACATCACCCGCGTGAAAGTTCACCTTGTGAACCGTGGCCCCGGCTTCGGTCAAGTCGGCGGCCAGATGGGCAAAAAACGGCCCAACCGGGCCTTGCAGCAGCAAGACCCGTTTACCCTTGAAAGACTGAAAACCCATCGAAATCATGAAACGCAATTTTGCCTGTTGCGCTGCATCAATAGGAACTGATCAACAGGCCGACCCCCACAAGTGTGAAAAATAAGTGTCACAGGCTGTTCCACACCGCCCTGGCCAGCACACCCAGTTTTCGACACTGCCGGCGCAGCCATCCGTTGCGTAAAAGCTGCAGTTCCCCGCTGCGCTCCAGCGCTGTGCGCGTTTTGACCACTTGGTGCAACACCGCCTCGCAGGTGGTGTAGCCGCGCAATGCCCAGTCCCAGTACAGCGGGTAGCGCAGCAGCGCCCCGGCCACCAGCTCGTCCAGGCTCAGGGCTTGCCTGCGTCTGTTTAAAAGCGCCGGTGCGCCAGCCACGTCTTGCGTCAGCCCCCAGCCCGCGTAAAACGGCTGGCCATACACCACCACCCGCTTGCCGCGCAGCAAAGCGTCAAACCCCGCCAGCGACGTCATGGTGTGCAGCTCGTCGCAAGCCTCAATGCAGCTCACCACCGAGTGCCCGGTCTCCACATGGTCCGCCCACGCCCGTGCAGCAGCCAGGGCCAGCGTACCCCGCCGGTTGCCACTCACCACGTCCGGGTGCGGCTTGTACACAATGAAAGCTTCAGGGCAGGCTCTGCGCGCGGCCTGCAGCAAACCCAGGTTGGTTTTCACCCCCGTGCAGCCCAGCCGAACAGACGCATCGTCTTCCACCTGCCCGGGCACCAGCACCACCTGGCGCCCCTGCGTGTGCCAAGCCACAGGCTCCCGGGGCTCCAGGTTGTATTTGGTGATGCCGTGGGCCACCACCGTTTCACGCACCCGCTGCGCCCGGGCCAGCTCGTCGGGGGTGAACTGCGCCGTGCTCAGCAGGTGTTCCAGGTCTGAAGGCTGCGACGGGTTGAAGTAAATGCCCCGGCCGTCCAGCACCAGCGAGAGCGGCCGTATCAGGTCCGAGCCCAGCCCCACGCCCCGCACAAAGCCGTCTTCCATGCGCAGCAACTGCGCGCCGGTGTGTTGCGCCAGCGCCTGCACACCCGCAGGCGCCAAGCCACCCCAGCACACCAGCGCGTCGCCAGCGCCCAAGCCCAGTCGGGCAGCCGCCCGCGCATGCCGCACAAAATGCACCCGCTCAGGAAACAGCGACAGCAGCGGCGCCAGGTTGTAGCGCCGCCACAACGCAAAACCCACACACACCACCCGCCCCGTGGGTTTCGGCGCTGCTTCGCTCTTTGGCGTGTGGGTGTTTTGCTGTCCACTGGCCAGCCCTGCCATGTTCCGCTGCCGCACCAGCCAGTCCATCACATCAAAAATGTTCCCGCGCTCGTGTGTGGCCGGGTTCAGGTAGCGGGTGTAGTGAAAGTAGGCCGCAGCAAACAGCTCGTCCACCGTGCGCAGCCGGTTGCGCCGGGGGCAGCTTTGTCGGTCGTCGGTGGCGCCCCAGCCGGCGTACCACGGCAAGCCAAAACAGGTGACCCGTTTGCCTGCCAGCAAGGCTTCAAACCCCATGGTGGAGGTGACCACATACACCCGGTCCATCTGCTTAATAAGGCTCAGCGGGTTGATGGCCTGGCGCAGCACCACCGTGCGCGGCCCATGGGCCTCACCGCCAGCATCGGTATCTTGCACAGCCGTCAGGTAACCGCCCTTGCGCCCCGAAGTCACCTCCGGGTGGGTCTTCACATACACCGTGGCCTGCGGGTTTTCAGCGCGGGCCGCTGCCAGCATGGCGGCAAACGTGTCTGCGTTGGCTCCGCCCAGCGCCACGCTCAGGTCGCCAGCCGTCTGGTCAACCACCAGCACACGCTGCACACCACGCTCCCCGGCTTCACTCCTTCCCCCTTTGGGGGAAGGCAGGGATGGGGGCTCTTCACCCAGCCACTCAGCCAGCTCCCCCACCCAGTGCTGCGCATGGTTGTACTTGCTCAGCCTGTGCGCCAGCAGCAGCGCCTTGGCCCGAGCCACGTCGTCTGCCAAGCCGTCCAACACATCCACACCAGACGCCAGCAAAGCCTCTAGCGCGCTGGGCCGGGTGCTGTCGTAGTAAATGCCCACTTTGTCCACCACCAGCGAAAGCGGGGCGAAGTGCTGCCCGGTGCCAAACGACCGCAAAAAGCCGTCTTCAAGGCGCAGCAGCGGCAAGCCTTGGCGGGTGGCTATCGCTTCGGCGTGGGTGGCGCTGGGTTTGCGGCCCCAGGCCACCACCGCCTGGCCTGCGCGGGTGGGCTGCCGCACCCAAGCGGCCAGCCGGCTTGCCCGCAGCACCCGCGCCTGCAGCATGGCGCCCAGGCCATGCAGACCATGCACCGCGTCTGACGTGCAAAGCAGCTCGGTGACCCCGCCCGTGGGCTGGGCTTTCAGCACAGGCCCGCCGCTTCAAGGCAAGCCCGCACCGCTTCTTGCGGCACCCGCGTGCCGGGCAAGCCTTCGGCTGCGTGGCCGCTTTGCGCGCCCATGGCTGGCATCATGGGTTTGCGGCCTGCGTGCAGTTCGCCAATGTGCCAGCGCGTCCAGCCTTCCCAGTAAGCCAGCCGCTGCGGCGAAAGGCCCGCCACGCTGTAGCCCGTGTCGGCGGCGTTCATCAGCGAGTCGGCGCGGTGCGCGCCAAAGGCCAGCGGCTGCGCCAGCCGGTAAACCGCCTGCCGCCCAAACACCAGCCGCAGCCGGCTGTGAAACTCGCTGTCGGCCCCGGTGCGCACCGCGTCCCACAGGCCCGCGCGGGCCAGCACCTCTTGGCGCCGAAACAGCGGCGAAGCCGGGTTGAGCCGCGAAAGCGGGTGTACCGGCCGCGCGTAATACGTGCCGTCGTCTTCAATGCGCACCCACTGCGAGGTGCTGGCCACCAGGCGCCGGTTTTCCAGCAGCGGGCGCATTTGCCGTTCAATGCGCAGCGGGTGCGACCAGTCGTCCGAGTCGTGGCATGTGACAAACCCACCCGCCGCCCGGTGCAGCCCCACCGTCTTGGCCACATAGGTGCCCGCATTGCACGCCAGGCGCAGGTATTTCACCCGCGGGTCCTGCTCGGCCAGCGCGCGTACCACGTCGGCCGTGCCGTCGGTGCTGCAGTCGTCCACCACCACCACCTCCAGGTTGCGCCAGCTTTGCGCCAGCAGCCCCGCCAGCGCCGCGCCTATGCGCCCAGCCGTGTTGTAAGCCGTCATCACCACGCTCACCAGCGGTCCGTCTGCCACCGCTGGCGCCTCGGCCGCCACCAGGTTGGTGGTGCCGGGTGGAAGGTCGGGGTTGCGCAGCGCCAGCGCCGGCAGTGAAAAGCGCGCCAAAAAAGCGTTCATGCGCGCCAGCTCTTGCGCTGGCGAACCCTCTAGCGCGTTGGTGGCCAGCAAATGCAGCTCGGGGCTGGGGCGCTCTTGGTGGGCCGCCAGCGCGGCTTCAATGCGGTGGGCGGCCTCGTCTTTGGCGCCCGTGCGCAGCAGCAGCGCGGCGCGCAGCGCCTGCGGCGCGTGCCCGTGGTTCACCAGCGGCAGCGCCAGGGCCGGCATAAAAGGCGCCAGCGCGTCAGCCAGCACCGTTTGGTAATGCCCCGGCCCGTGGCGCAGCAGCAGGCGGCGCACCACGTCGGTGGCCTCGTCGTGCCGCCCACACCCCGCCAGCGAAACCGCCACCCCCATGCCGCCCTGCAAGTGCTTGCCGTCCCAGGCACTTTGCGCCACCGTGGCATACATGCCCAGGCGGTAGCAAGCGGCCTGCTGCCAGCCGGTGCGCGGCCATGCTTCAGGGTGCAGCTGGGCCAGCGCCTCTGCAAACCGCGACTGCGCCAAATACCTGTAAAAACCCAAACTGCCTCGCACGCTGCCCCAGCCCCCTTATGCCGAAGCGTTTGCCAGCGCAGCGGCTTCAAAGCCCTTCACGCTGCGCCATTTCAGCGTCGAGCGCGGGTCGTACACGCACACCAGCCGCCTTGCAGACGACTCCACCTCTTGAATGATGATGTGGTAATTGGGCTCGCGGCCAAACCATCCGTTCATCTTTTCCAGGTTGATCGGGTCGTGAATGTGCCCCTTGGTTTGCCCCGCCTTCCATTGGTAGGGCACCGAAACAATCAACACGTTGGCTGTTTGCAGCAGCTTCTTGCAAAACGCGCCTGCATCGGGCACGTGTTCCACCACCTGCAAGCAGGTCAACACGTCAAACTTTTTCTCAAAGTTGTGCTTTAAAAAGTCGGCCTTGATGGACGTTACGCCCTTGGCTTCGTAGGGCTTGCGCAAGTCCAGCGAACAGCGCTCGGGAATCCAGTCAAACCAGTCGAGGTAAGGGCAACCGTTGGAACCCACGTCCACGATGGACTTGGCGTGCTCACCCAGCACCCGCACGATTTGCTTGATGCTGAAGATGTAAATGCTGTTTTGGCGCTTGAGCCAATAGGCGTTGTTGCTCATGAAATGGGTATTTGGTTGGGTTATTGCATTTCCAGCGGTGCGTCAAACGGGCGGTAGCGCGCTGGAAACTCCATCCGTGTTTTCTTGTTCACTTTGTGCCAGTGCTTCCAGGCTTCGCGGTAAGCCCGGCGCGACTCAGACAAACCCGTTTCTTCTGAAATCCCCGTTTGCTTGTTCATGGTCAGGCTGTCTGGGTGGTACAGCGCAAAACACAGCGGCTGTTCCATTTTGTGTACAGCCTCGGCCCCAAAGTGCTTCATCAGCCGGTGGTGAAACTCCGTGTCTGCGGCATAGCGCACGCTGTCCCAGTAGCCAATCGTCTCCAAAACCACTTCACGCCGCAGCATCAGCGTGGCCACCGCTTCGTGCAGGTAAGAAGCCGTCCAGTTTTTAAACACAAAGTCGCCACTTGGCGTCATGCGCACCCAGTTGCCCAGCGTGCCCACCCATGCCGGGTTGGCTTCCAGTGCCGCCACCTGGCGGGCCAGGCGGTCGGGCAGGGCCAGGTCGTCGGCGTCCAGGGTGGTGAAATAGCGCCCCTTGCACTGCGCAAACACCGTGTTGCGTGAAACATAAGTGCCCTGGTTGCTCGCGTTGTGCAGGGTTTTTATGCGCGGGTCCAGCGCCGCCAGCTGTTCGGCCAGCGCGGCCGAGCCGTCGGTGCTGTTGTCGTTCACGATGTACAGCTCAAAGTTGCCATGCGTTTGCGCCAGCACCGAACGCACCGCATAAGCCAGCGTTTTTTCAGCGTTGTAGCAAGACATCATGACCGTGACCAGCGGCCCCGAGCCCGCCGGGCACGCTGCGCCCGGCGCCGGGCTGGCCGGCTGCAGCTGGTGCAACACCAGGCCATGGGTTTCGCCGTGTGCTTCTGGCGGCGGGGCCACCGCCAGCTGCGCCACCCCGTGGCCCGCCAAATACCCGTTCACCGCCTGCAGCCATTCGGCCGACGCTTTTTGGGCCGTGGCATTGGCCTGGCCCATCAACGCTTCAGGGCTTTCTTGCGCCACCCCCAGGCTCCACACCGCCTGCGCCTGGTGCCCGTCTGCCGCCAAAAAGTGGGCCGCGTGCAACGCGCGGTAAACCAGCTTGCGCGGCACGGCAATCTTGTTGCCCGCCAGCAGCGGCTTTATCACCTCGCGGTTGGTTTTGTAAGGCTCAAACGCCGGGTACAGCTTGGCCAGCATGTCGTAAAGCACATAGGCCTTTTCATAGGCCTGGCTCACAAAATACTGGTTGGCAATGCTGAAAATGCTGGGTGCGTTCATGCTGAAAACTCAAAAAAAAACAAACCGACTGCTTATCTGCGTATCTCTTACCCCCTCTCCCGCAAGCGGGAGAGGGCTGGGGTGAGGGCCGTCCGTTGAGGCAAGGGGTGAGCGGCGGGCACCAGCTGGAGGCCCAACACCCATCATCCTTCACCCCCCCCAAACCCCACCCGGCCCAAGCCACAAGCCCCGTCAGGCGTCGCCGCCAAACAAATCCCGGGTGTACACCTTGTCCACCACATCGGCCAGGTCGTCCGTCAGCCGGTTGGCCACAATCACGCTCGCCTGCGCCTTGAAAGCCGCCAGGTCGTTCACCACCCGCGACCTAAAAAACGCCGGCTCTTTCAACACCGGCTCGTACACGATCACGTCAACCCCCTTGGCCTTCAGGCGCTTCATGATGCCCTGCACCGAACTGGCCCGAAAGTTGTCGCTGCCCGCCTTCATGATCAGCCGGTAAATGCCCACCACCTTCGGGTTGCGGCGCAACACCTCGTCGGCCACAAAGTCTTTGCGCGTTGCGTTCGCTTCCACAATGGCGCGCATCAGGTTTTGCGGCACATCGGCGTAGTTGGCCAGCATCTGCTTGGTGTCTTTGGGCAGGCAATAGCCGCCGTAGCCAAAGCTCGGGTTGTTGTAGTGGTTGCCCACCCGAGGGTCCAGGCACACACCGTCAATAATCTGCCGCGTGTCTAGCCCATGCACAGCGGCGTAGGTGTCCAGCTCGTTGAAATAAGCCACCCGCATGGCCAAAAACGTGTTGGCAAACAGTTTGATGGCTTCGGCCTCCGTGTTGTGCGTCAGCAGCACCTGCACGTCTGGCTTTAGCGAAGCGCTGCGCAGCATGTTGGCAAACACCACAGCCGCTGCAGCCGTTTCGTTGCTGCCGCCGTCATTGGCCTCACTCCCGTCATGGCGAGCGAAGCGCGGCAATCCATCCGCTCCCACACCTTCCCCAGAAACCGCACCCGCCCCCCCGTCATGGCGAGCGAAGCGCGGCAATCCATCCGCACCCACACCTTCCCCGGAAACCACACCCGCCCCTCCGTCATGGCGAGCGAAGCGCGGCAACCCATCCGCACCCACACCTTCCCCGGAAACCACACCCGCCCCTCCGTCATGGCGAGCGAAGTGCGGCAATCCATCCGCACCCACACCTTCCCCGGAAACCACACCCGCCCCTCCGTCATG
>NZ_CBFHOP010000005.1:0-137593 GCF_965657535.1 Hydrogenophaga sp.
TGGGGTGGGCGGGGAAGGCTGGGCCATGCGCAGCGCCTGGCCCAGCGCGCCCGTATGGGCGGCGCTGGGGGCGGGCGCTGCGGCCAAGCCGCCGCGCCAGCTGGCAAAGCCCGGCTCGGGGCGCGCTGCAGCATGCGGGGTGTGCCGGGCCATGCCGTTGCGGCCCGCAGTTGCAGGTGTAGGCGCAGGTGCCGGTGCAGGCGGCTGCGGCATGCGCAGGTCGTACAGCGCATTCAGCTCGGCTTCGTCGCGCGGGGGCAGGTCGCGCGAAGCGCGCAGCGCCGTGGCCTGGCTGATGGCGTTGCCCGCAAACGGCGGCGCGGCGGATGCGGTGGCTGCGGTGGCTGCAGCGTCCTCGGCCAGGCGGTTGGCCCAGCGCTGGCTCATGCCGGTGCTGGCTGGCGGGCTCGGTGGCTCTGCCGGGCGAGGCGGTGCCAGCGACACCAAATCGGCCGCCGCGATGGCCACAATCTCCACGCCGTTGGTCACGTCGTTGCTGGACAGCACCACTGCGTCGGGGCCCAGTTCGGCCTTGATGCGCCGCAACGCCTCGATGGTGGTCGGTGCCTGAAATCGTTGAGCGCTCATGTGCAGGGCGGTAAAGGGGCGGGTTGAAAAAGCGCCTGCAGCACCGGCACGCCACCAGCGTGGTGGGCCAGCCGCAGGCAAGGTGTATCAGGGCAGGGCATGGGTGGGTTTCCTCAGCGTTGGCAAATCACGCGCTGAAACTGCAGCTTGGCCGTGGGCGGCAGCTCTGAAAGGGCCAGCACCACCGCTTGCGGCCGCACCCGGCGCAGCAGGCGCGAAAGCGTGAGCCGCGCGCGCAGCCCACACACCAGCACCGGGGCATGGCCCAGCGTTTCCAGTTCGTCCACCGCAGCGCCGGCTTCTTCCAGAAAACGCCGCACCAGGTTGGGTTCGAGCGCGCCGTCGGGCGCCACCGCCGCTTCGCCCACCGACTGGTCAATCAGCCGTTCAAACTCTGGCTGCACCCCCGCCACCCGGTATTCCGCCGCATCGCCAAACACGTCTTGCACAATCTGGCGCCGCAGCGCCTGGCGCAGCGGCGCCACAATGTCCACCGGCTGCGCGTTGCGGGCCAGCTGCTCGGCCGTCACCTCCAGCACCGTGCGCAGGTCGCGCACCGTCACCCCTTCTTCCAGCAGCAGCTGCATCACCCGCTGCAGCTGCGCCGGCTGCACCAGCTTCGGTATGGTTTCTTCCACCAGCTTTGGAAAACGCGTCTTGAAATGGTCAATCAGTTCGTGCGTTTCCTGGCGGCCCAGCAGCTCGTGCGCGTACTGCGCAATCAGCTGGTCCAGGTGGGTCGTGATCACCACCGCCGGCTCCACCACCGTGTAGCCCGCCGTCATGGCCGCGGCACGGCGCTCGCGTGTGATCCACAGCGCCGGCATGCCGTAGGTCGGGTCGCGCACCGCAATGCCTTCTACCGGCGTGTGCTGGCCCGGCGGCTCAATGGCCAGCAAGCGGTCGGGCAGCACCTGGCCGCGCGCCACCTCGGCCCCGTACAGCAAAAACCGGTACACCTCGGCCGGTAGCTGCAGGTTGTCCCGTATGTGCACCGACGGAATCAAAAACCCCACCTCGCCCACAAACTTCTTGCGAATCGCCCGTATGCGCTTGATCAGGTCGCTCTCGTCACCCGCATCCACCAACGAAATCAGCCGGTAGGGCAGCTCCAGGCACAGCGGCTCAATCACCGGCACATCGTTCCAGTCCACCTCGCCGCTGGCCGCTGCCGGCTTGGCCAGGGCCGCCGCCGCGCTGGCGTCGGCCACCGCCTTGCGCTGCGAAATCACCCAGCCCAGCCCGCCAAACAGCACGCCAAAACCCAGAAACGCCATGTGCGGCATGCCAGGAATCACGCCCATCAAAAACAAAATGGCGCCCACCATGTAAAAAGACTGGCCACCGCCCGCCAGCTGGCCGCTCAGCTGCGATGAAAAGTCCTGGTCGGTGCTCACCCGCGTCACCACAATACCGGCCGCCGTGGAAATGATCAGCGCCGGTACCTGGGCCACCAAGCCATCGCCCACCGCCAGCGTGGCATAGGTCTGCATGGCCGCGCTAAAGTCCATGCCGTGCTGCAGCATGCCCACCGCCACCCCGCCAATCAGGTTGATCAGCAAAATCAAAATGCCCACCACCGCGTCGCCGCGCACAAACTTCGAGGCACCGTCCATCGAGCCAAAAAAGTCCGCCTCCTGGCCCACCTCGGCCCGGCGCTTGCGTGCCTCCTCTTCGCGAATGGCCCCGGTGTTCAAGTCCGCGTCAATCGCCATCTGCTTGCCCGGCATCGCGTCCAGCGCAAAGCGGGCCGCCACCTCGGCCACCCGGCCCGCGCCCTTGGTGATCACCACAAAGTTGATGATCGTCAGAATCAAAAACACCACCACGCCCACCGCGTAGCTGCCGCCCACCAGAAACTCGGCAAACGACTCGATCACATGCCCAGCGGCGCCCGTGCCGGTGTGCCCGTCCATCAACACCACCCGGGTCGAGGCCACGTTGAGCGACAGCCGCAGCAGCGTCGTCATCAACAAAATGGTGGGAAAGGCCACAAAGTCTTTGAAGCTGCGCATGCTCATGGCCGAGAGCAGCACCAGCATCGACACCCCAATGTTGAAGGTGAACAGCAAGTCCAGCGCCAGCGGCGGCAGCGGCAGCAGCATCATGCCCAGCACCATCAGCACCAAAACAGGCGCTGCCGATGAGGCCAGTGGCAGGTTCAGGCGCAAAGCGCCCAGGCGAGAAGTGGCCATGCGTGTCGGGTTGGGGTGTGTCCAGGCGGCTCAGCGGCGGGCCCAGCGCGCCAGCGGAGCACTTTCACCGGTGATTCAGTCACTAAAATGTTAAAAATACATAAACCGATGCGCCAGTATAGTCGGGTTGAGTTGGTTGGTCCGTTGGTCGGCTTGCGCCCAGCGCCCGGCGTGTCAGCCAGTGCGGGGTGGGCAGGGCGCCTGCAGGCGTCCTGCAGGGCGTGGCAGGTTTTGTTGGGGCGCCGTGCACCGCTGCCCGGCGGGCAGTGGGTGTTGGGCGTTGAGCCGCTGCGGGGAGGGGGCGAGCGGCCAGCGGCGTGGGTGGGGTTCAGCGGTGCACAGCTAAATATTTTTTAATTTTTTGCGGCGCGCCGCTAAACACTTCGCCGCCCAGCGCCGTCAATCAGAAGGTGGGTGTTCTGAATGTGCAGGCCGCCCCACTCCCTCAACCCACTTGGAGCACTCCATGGCATCCGTTATCAATACCAACAACGCTTCCCTGGTTGCCCAGCGCAACCTGGCCACCTCGCAAACCGACCTGACCACCTCGGTCCAGCGCCTGTCGTCGGGCCTGCGCATCAACAGCGCCAAAGACGACGCTGCCGGCCTGGGCATTTCGCAAAAGCTGCAATCGCAGATCACCGGCGCCAACGTGGCGGCCCGCAACGCCAACGACGCCATCTCCATGGTATCCACCGCTGAAGGTGGCATGCAGGAAGTCTCCAGCATGTTGCAGCGCATGCGTGAGTTGGCTACACAGGGCAACAACGACTCCCTAGACGACGTCCAGCGCGGCTACATCCAGGCCGAACTGGCTGCGCTGCGCGACGAGATCGGCCAGGTTGCGACCCGCACTACGTTCAACGACACAAACCTGCTGAACGGCGACCTGTCCTCCACGTCCAGCACCTCGACCACCCAGGGAACGGCTACCTACCATGTGGCGGCACAGACGGCCACCAGCGGCACCGCGGTGATCGACGACGCCACCACCACCCTGGCCATTGGCGACGTGATCAAGTATTCCATTGATGGCGCTGCCGATGTGTCTTATGAGCTCACCACGGCCACGATCGACGAGGTGGTCACTGAGCTGAACGCGGACAGTACGTTTGCAGCGGGTGCCACAGCGTCCAAGGACGTCGAAGGCCGTCTGGTGCTGACTAGCAACAGCACGGGCAGCACGTCGACGCTGACCGCCTCTTATGTCGACAAGAGCGAATTCACGACCACGGCGGCGACCTCCACCGATGGTGTGGCAGACGTGAGCGTGGCTGCAGGCAATGTCAACTTCGGCGGTACGGCGTCGACTGCCTACGCCGCGGGCACGGTGCTGTCGTTCCAGGTGTCGGGTGGCTCCACTCAGACCTATACCCTCAGTAGCGACAAGACCGGGACGACCCTGGCAGCGGCCATCAACAGCGCAGTATCCGATGGTTTGCTGAGTGGCGTGAGCGCATCTGTGAGCGGCAGCGGCCTGGTGTTGACGAACACCAGCGCCACCGGCGATGTCACCGGTTCTCTGGCGGTGACCACCACCACGGGCGGCAGCAACCTGTACTTCCAAGTCGGCACCGATGTTAGCGATACCCTGGACCTCGGCACCTACTTCAAGGATGTGTCGTTGACCAATTCCGCCTTCGGCACGCTGAGTGCCGACATCGACTCGGCGGTCGATGCCGCAGACTTCGGTGATCTGACGACCCTGATCGACGATGCCATCGACACCATCGCCGGCTACCGTTCCGACCTGGGCGCCATGAGCAACCGCCTGGACAGCAACATCGCCAACTTGCAGGCCCAGTCGGAGAACCTGACCGCTTCGATGAGCCGCATCATGGACACCGACTACGCTGCCGAAACCGCCGCACTATCGAAAAACCAGGTGATGCAGCAAGCCGCCACGGCCATGCTGGCGCAAGCCAACCAGATGCCAAACGCCGTGCTGTCGCTGCTGAAGTGATGGTTTGACGTGAGGTAAGGGGCTGCTGGCCGTTGGGGCTGGTGGCCTGTGGCCGGGGTGCCTGGCACCCCGGCCTTTGTTGTTGAGATTGGAGACTTCTTATGTCGTCTGTGAACCTTGCTTCCGTGCCGGCGCCGCTGTTGCAGTCGGCCGGTACCTTGCCCAGCCGGGGCGAACGCGCCGCCGAAGGCGTTTCGGTGCCCAGCGAGCCGGTGGGCGCCAAGCCGCCACCGACGATGATCGTGACCGCCGACGAGGTGGCCAAGCCCAGCCGCGAAGCGGTGGTGCAGGCGGCGCGGCATATTGAGTCGTTTGTGAAGTCGGTGGGCCGCTCGCTGGACTTCAGCGTCGACCCCAGCACCGGCGACAACGTGTTGCGCGTGCTGAACCCCGAAAACGGCGAGGTGGTGCGCCAGCTGCCTGCCGAAGAAACGCTGCGCATTGCGCGCGCCATTGATTACATGCAGAGCATGCTGGTGAACCAGCGCGCCTGAGCCGCTTGGCGGCCAAGAAACCACAGCCCCTGGGCGTGGGTGTGTGTGACGCGGGTGCCCGCTGGGTGCCCGGTCTTTGAATTGTTGAAAGCGAGCTTTCCATGGCCACCATTGCAGCCACCGGCACCAGCGTGCTGGACGTCGTGAGCATCGTCAGCGGCCTGATGCAGGTGGAAAACCTGGCGCTGACGAAAATTGACACGCGCATCAGCGCGGTGAACACCAAGGTGTCGGCGCTGGGCAGCTTCATGGCCAAGGCCAGCGCGCTGCAAAGCGCGCTGGACACCCTGGGCACGGCCAGCAGCTTCACCGCGCGCACCACCACGTCGAGCAACAGCGCGCTGGTGACGGTGGCCGCCACCACCAGCGCGCAGGCCGCCACGCTGGCGGTGCAGGTAAAACAAAGCGCCACCGCGCAGCAAACGCTGGTGAGCGGTTTTGGCTCGGCCACGGACAGCGTGAGCACCGAAGCCGGTGCTTTCAACATCACCAACACGGCCACCAGCGCGGTAACCCCGGTGGCGGTGACGGCCGGTATGACGTTGACCGAGCTGGCTGCCGCCATCAACGCCAGCGACGCCGGTGTGACGGCGGCCGTGGTGCAGCAAAGCGACACCGGCTACAGCCTGCTGCTCACCGGCAACAGCGTGGGCGCGGCCCAGGCTTTCAGCACCGACTTCACGCCCGAGGGCGGCACGGCGGGTGTGCTGACGGGCACCACCACCAGCACGCCGCAAACCGCTGCCGACGCGGCGGTGCGCGTGAACGGTATTGAGTACACCCGCTCCAGCAACACGTTCAGCAACATCTTGCCCGGCGTCACGCTGACGCTGAACCAGCCGGTGAGCGCGGCCGACTGGGACAGCGCCTCCAGCGCCAGCGTGGGCGTGAGCACGAGCAACGCCAACGCCGCCACGTCGGTGAACGCGGTGGTGACGGCCTACAACGAGGCCTACACGCTGTACAAGTCACTCACCCGCAGCAACGCCGACGCGGCCCTGCGCGGCCCGCTGGCGGGCGACCAAACCCTGCACAGCTTCATGGCCCAGGTGCGCAGCATGATCGACGGCGGCTTCAACGACGCCGCTGGCAACAACGTGCGCTTTTACAACGCCGGCATCACCACCGCCGCCGACGGCACGCTGAAGGTGGACAGCGCCGCGCTGAACACCGCGCTCGAAGGCACGCTGGGCACCATTTTGGCCAACGGCACCAGCGTGCGCCCGGCCGAAGGCACCCAGAGCCTGCTGGCCTTTGTGCGCAGTTCGGTGTTGACCGGTGGCATGCTGGCCAGCGGGCGCACCAGCGGCCAGAGCATGGTGGACGCCTTGAACGACCAGCGCGACACGCTGAGCGGGCGCCTGGCTTCCAAGCAGGCGCGCTACACCGCGCAATACGCCCGGCTCGACGCCATGCTCACCGGCATGCAGCAAACCAGCAGCGCGCTGGAGGGTGCGCTGGACTCGATCAAGGCGCAAAACGAAGCCAAATAACCCGCAGCAACCCCCTTGTCCTTTTTGAATTTGGAGACGCCCGATGCTGAGCCGCGCCCGAGCCCGTTACCAGAGTGTGAACAACGTGGGAGCCGTGACCGGCCGGGAGCCGATTGAGCTGGTGATCCTGGTGTACGACCGCATTGCCGACAAACTGCTCATGGCCGAAGCGGCCATAGCCGCTAACCAGCGCGCCGAGCTGGGCGAGCTGGTGCAACAGGTGGTGGACCTGATCGAGCAAGGCCTGGTGGCCGCGCTGGACCACGAGCGCGGCGGCGACGTGGCGGTGAACCTGGGCCGGGTGTACGCCTATTGCGTGCGCCGCCTGCTGCAAGCCAACCTGCGGCGCGACGTGATGGCCCTTCGGGAGGTGGCGGGTTTGCTGGGTGAGCTGCGCGAGGGCTGGGTGCACATTCGCCAAGACGCGGCTTCGGGCCGGGTGCTGGCTTCATGAGGGCGGTGGCGTGTTGAGCGGCGCAGCCCGGGGCTGAGGCGGCATGTTTCCCGTGTTGCCGCCAGGTGGGGTTGACCCGGGGCCTTCGCGCACAGGCCCGGCGCCGGCCGTGGCGGCTACCCAGGCGGTGGCCGCCGTGCAGCCGCTGCAGCCGGTGGACCCGCAAAACCCCCGCGCCGCCGCGCTGCCGGTGAATGCCGACGCGGCCGACGCCGCCCGCGTGAAAGCCGAGCTGGCCCGGGGCGCTGTGGCCGGCGCTGGCGGTGCGGCGGGTGCGGCCGCGCAAGAGGTGTTGCCGGCGCTGCCGGCTTTCAACAGCCGCGCCGCCGCCGTGGCGCCGCAGCTCACCCAGCTGCTGCAGCTGCTGCAAGCGCTGGGCGTGGCCGACGGCGGGGAGGGCGCCCCCCCGGTGGTGAACTGGCCCCAAGCCGGCCAGCCCGTGGCCGACGAACCCGCCACCGCGCTGCTGCGCTTGCGCGAGGCGCTGGGGCAGTCGCCTTTGTTTGCAGCCAACCCCCGCACGCCCGCAGCGCTGGCCGCGCTGGCGCAAAGCCCCTGGGGCGGCAAGAGCGCCCCAAACCCCGCGCCCGCTGGCGCGCAAGCCACCGCCCCGGGGCCGTTGCCCATGGCCCAGGCAGGCAACGGGCTGCCGGCGCCCGGTGCGCAGGGCGTCCCCGCTGCACCCGCTTTACTTGGTGCACCCGGTGTTGCAGGGGCGCTGGCTTCGCCGCTGCCGTCTGCGGCGGCGGCCGAGGCCCCACCGCTGGCCCTGCCCACCCCCTTGGCTCAGCCTGCCGAGCGCGCGCAGCAGGCCTTGCAGCTGCTGCTGCACGGGCAACTGCAGTGGCGCGGCGAGCTGACGCCGGGTGTGCCGCTGCAGTTGCAGCGCGAAGACGTGTGGCAAGAAGACCCCGCTCAGCCCGGGCATTTGCTGCCCGGCACCGCCTTGCGGCTGGAGCTGCAATTGCCCGCCACCGGCCCGCTGGTGGTGCTGGCACAGCAGGTGGCCGGCAAAATGACCGTGCGGCTGTTGCCCAGCCCGGCCCACACCGCACCCTTCGAGGCGGCACTGGCCGACCTGCACACCGCACTGGCCCCGCTGGCCGACCCGCCGGTGGACCTGGCGCTGCAGGCGCCCGCCACCGGCCCCACCTGAACCCGCGAGCGCACCCCATGAGCACCAGCCCCCCGCACCACCGGCAAGCCGTGGCCCTGCGCTACGAGGCCAATGCCCTGGCGCCCCGCGTGGTGGCCAAAGGCGAGGGCTTTTTGGCCCAGGCGCTGATCGAGCGCGCGCAGGCCGCCGGCGTGCCCCTGAACACGGCGCCCGAGCTGATGCAGCTGCTGATGAAACTGGAGCTCAACCACGTGGTGCCACCCGAGCTGTACGCGGTGGTGGCCCAGGTGCTGGTGTGGGCCTACAGCGTGGACGAACGCCAAGCCGAGGCGCGCGGTGGACAAGGCTTGCCTTTACCCCCACAGACTGTGCCTTAGGCTGTGGATAAGTGGGCTGAAAAGTCGTGAAAGCCACGGCCCGCTTGGGATCGCAGGCGGTGCTTAAAAAATGGGCGAATTGAGGGTGGTTGGCGCTGTCGCGCGGCGCCGTGCGTTCAGCCGCCGTCGGTGCGGCAGTTTTTGAGCTCAGCCAGCGTGAGGTGGTGGGTGGCTTGGTTGCCGCCCAGGGTGCGCAGGGTGACCGATTCGGAGCCGTCCAGGTTGCGGTGAAAGTCGGTGATGCGGGCGCTGACGGGCTGTGCCGCACCGGGCGGTACGTAGCGCACCACGGGCTGGCTTTGGGAGGATGGGTGCTGTGCCATGGGATTCCTGTGCGCGGTTGATGGGGTTGTCGCGTTTGGGCGGCGCCGGTGCCTTTGTCAGACCTGCAGGCTGCTGATTTCCCGGTAGGCTTCGAGCAGCTTGTTGCGCACGGCCACGATGCCCTGGAACGACAGGGAGGCCTGCTGCATGGAGATCATGACCTGTTCGATGGACATGCTGCGGTCGCCGGTCTGGAAGGCTTGGGCCTGGGCTTGGGCGGTGTTTTGCTGGGCATTGACGCCCCGCACCGCGTCGCGCAGCATGGCGGCGAAGTCGACACCGCCCGTGGTGGCGGGGGCGGCGCTGGTGCTGGCTTCTCCCCGCGATGCGCGTTGCAGCGCTTCCATGCGGTTGAGGATGGATTCGACGGTGTTCAGGTTCATGATGGGGCGCTGCTGAAGTGGCGTGGGGCGGTCGGTTCGGCACCTGACCAGACGCCTTGGTCTCGGTAGGCCTTGAGCTTGTAGCGCAGGGCGCGTTCGGAAATGCCCAGAATGGCGATGGCTTCTCGGCGGTTGCCCTGCACCCGTTCTAGCACGGACAGGATGTGTTCGCGCTCCACATCGCGCACGTTGGCGGGGCGCTGCGTGGCGCTCGCGGGTCGTGGGGCGGCTTCCTCGGGGTCGTGGCAGGCCGCTGGCGGCAAGGCTCCGACGGTAGGCTCGGGGTGGGCGCCCAGATCGAGCGGGTGCTGGGCGGCGGTTGGGCTATCGGGCGGCAGCGGCAGTTCGAGGTGGACGGGCTCTAGCTGGCCTTGGTCCACCAGCAGCAGGGCTCGCTGAATGGTGTTTTCGAGTTCGCGCACGTTGCCAGGCCAGCTGTGCGAGAGCAGGGCCGCTTCGGCCGCGCTGGACAGGCTGGTGGGCTGCAGGCCAAAACTGGCCGTGTAGCGTTGTACAAAACGGTGTGCCAGGGGCACGACGTCGCCAGGCCGGTCGCGCAGCGCGGGGAGTTCGATGGGGAAGACGGCCAGCCGGTAATACAGGTCTTCGCGAAAGCGGCCCTGCGTCACGGCCTGGAGCAGGTTGCGGTTGGTGGCGGCGATGAGCCGGATGTCGACCGGGATGCTGCGCTGTCCGCCGACGCGCTCGACCGTGCGTTCCTGCAACACGCGCAGCAGTTTGGCTTGCGTTTCGACCGGCATTTCCCCGATTTCGTCCAGGAACAGGGTGCCGCCGTTGGCCCGCTCGAAGGTGCCCGCTTGCTGCCGCACGGCACCGGTGAAGGCGCCTTTTTCATGCCCAAAGAGGGTGGATTCGAGCAAGGTTTCGGTGATGGCGGCGCAGTTGAGGGCCACAAAAGCCTGCTGCGCACGTGGCGAGCACAGGTGTATGTGGCGGGCCATGACTTCTTTGCCCGTGCCGGACTCGCCTGAAAGCAGCACGCTGGCGTTGGCGCGGGCACCGCGTTCGGCGCGCGACACCACCACTTGCATGAGCGGGTCGCAGGCCAGCAGCCCGCTGTCGGGCGGGTTGGCGTGTGGGGTCTGTGTGGCCGGTGTGAGGCGGTTCACGACTTCCAGCAGTTGGTCGGCCCGAAAGGGTTTGAGCAACAGGTCGCGCGCGCCGGCCTTGAGGGCCTGGATGGCGAGCATGGCGTCGGCATGGGCGGTCATGAGCACCACGGGCAGGTAGGCGTTGCGTTCGCGCAGGTCTTGCAAGAGCGCCATGCCGTCCATGCCGGGCAAACGGAAGTCGGACACCACCAGGTCGGTCTGGGCGTGTTGCAGCCATTGCAGCGCTGCTTCGGCCGATGCGACGGCGGTGACTTGGTAGTGGGCGCGCCGCAGGGCCGCTTCCAGGGCGAGCCGCAGATCGTTGTCGTCTTCAACCAACAGGAGGCGTGGTGTGCTGGACATGTGGCGCTCAGACCTGGGGCAAGGCCGGTAGGGTGAGCACAAAGGCGGCGCCTTGGGGCACCGCGTGGTGGTAGGCCAGGCGCCCACCGTGGGCTTCAGCCGCTGCGCGGGCGAGCGCCAGACCAAGGCCGGTGCCGCTGGGCCGTTCGGTGGCAAAGGGCTCAAACAGGCGGGGCAACATGGCTGCGGAGACCCCGGGGCCCTGGTCGGCGACGACGATGTCGACCCGGTGCCCGAGCGCCTGGCAGCTGACGCTGAGGGTGCTGCCCGCGGGGGCATGTTGCAGAGCGTTTTCCAGCAGGGCCATCAGGGCCGACCCCATTTGCAGCTGGTCCACTGCGACCAGGCAGTTGGCGGCGTCACAGCGCAGCGCCAGTTGCACGCCGCGCAGCCCCAGCAGCGGGGCAATGATGTCGAGTTGGGCTTGCAGCAGCGGCTCGATGGCGCAGACCTCGTGCGGCCGGGGGCGCGATTTCACAAAGGCGAGCATGCGCACGATGAGGGCGTCGAGCTGGCCGAGCTGGTGCACCAGGCGGCGGGTGATCAGGGGCCGGTCGATGCCGTCTTCCACCTCGTCGGCCAGCATGCTGGCATAGAGCGTGGCGGTGCACAGGGGGGTGCGCAGCTGGTGGGCGAGCTCGGCGGTGAGGCGGCCCATGGAGGCCAGGCGGGCCTGGCGTTCCAGGGTGTCGCGCTCGCTGCAGGCGGCGGTGATGTCTTCCAGGCGCACCCACTGGGTGTCCAGGTTGGGCGCGTGCAGCCAGTCGACCTGGATGACGCGGGCTTCGGCGCTTCGGCCGGCGGTGTAGCGGTCGCTGTTGCCTTGGCGCTGCCAATCGGCCGGCAATGAAAACGTTTGCGCCTGGCGCAAATGGGGCAGCAGGGCGGCCGCAGCGGTGTTGAAGCCGATGACCCGGGTGCGGCTGAGCGTGACCAAGCCAAAGGGCACTTGGGCCATCAAGGCTTCAGCGCCCTGTTCCGAGCGCAGGCGGCGCTGCTGTTCGTCGGCGTGGCAGGCCTTGGTGTGGGCCAGGTCGCGGCGCAACTTGTCCACCACGTGGCGCAGCGAGACGTCGCCGTCTGGCGTGGGCTCGCACGCGGTTGGCCACGCGTGTTCCACGTCGGAAGGCGGGGTCGCGAGCTGGAGCGCAGTTGGGTTCAAGGCGGAGCTTTCGTCGACATTCAATTTTGGCGATTCTATGTCTAGAACATTAAGAAACGCAAAAACGCTATATCTTTTTTAAGGTTGTATGATCTGACAAAAGTTGCAAGGAATGCCTAAAAATGAGTGACGCGATCAAGCGCGATCCGTCTGACGTGGGAACCACGCTCAGTCTGAGTGAACCCCGAAAGCCCAACCCCTCGTCGGCCCAGTCGGCCAACAGCCTTTCTCAGCGGTTGTTGGTCATGAAAGCGCGCGTGCTGGCCTTGAGCCTGGTGCAAAGGCTGTTGTTGGGTTCGGCCGTGGTGCTGCTGCTGGCGATTGTTTTGTCGGTGATGCTGGCCGGCCGCACCCAGGACGATTACCGCGTGCTGTTTTCAAACGTGAGTGAGCGCGATGGGGCCGCGATCATTGCGGCGCTGCAACAACAAAACGTGCCTTACCGCTTTACGGAAGGGGGCGGCGCGATCCTGGTGCCGGGCACGCAGGTGCATGAAACGCGCTTGCGGCTGGCGGGTCAGGGCTTGCCCAAGGCCGGGTCGGTGGGCTTTGAGTTGCTGGAAAACCAGAAGCTGGGTACCAGCCAGTTTGTCGAGCAGATCAACTACCAGCGGGGCCTGGAAGGCGAGTTGGCGAAGACGATCCAGTCGTTGTCGCAGGTGCACATGGCGCGGGTGCACCTGGCGATTCCGAAAGTTTCGGCGTTCAGCCGCGATGCGCAGCGACCCACGGCCTCGGTGGTGCTGGACTTGCACCCGGGCCGTTTTCTGGACGAGATGCAGGTCATTGCGATGACCAATTTGGTGAGTTCGTCGGTGCCGATGATGAGTGCGCAGTCGGTGACGGTGATGGATGGCGAGGGCAATTTGTTGGCGCCTCAGGCGAGCCGGGTCGGTGAGCTGGGTCTGGATGTGGCGCAGCTCAAGTATGTGGCGGAGGTGGAGGCGTCGATCGCCAAGCGCATTGCCGCCATCGTGGAGCCGGTGACGGGGCGCAACAACGTGCGCGCGCAGGTGACGGTGGACATGGATTTCAGCGTGGTGGACCGGACGGAGGAGACGTTTCGCCCCAATTCGTCGCCTGAAAAAAGCGCGATTCGCAGCGAGCGAACGCTTGAATCGGAGGCGCCTACGCTCACGGCGGGCGGCATTCCGGGGGCGCTGAGCAACCAGCCCCCGCAGCCGGTGAGCACGCCGCTGGAGTCCGATCCACCGACGCAGCAAGGCGAAGAGGACGCGCCGGCCGAGGCCGATTCGACGGCGCTGCAGACCAGCAACACCACCCGGCGTGAGGCCACCACCAATTACGAGGTGGACCGCTCGATACAAACCACCAAGCAGGGGCGGGGCCAGATCAAGCGGGTGTCGGCAGCGGTGATGGTGAACTACCGCAGCGGCACCGACGCGGCGGGCAAGCCCTTGCCTGGGCCCTACACCCCGGACGAGATTCGACAGATCAACCAGACCGTGCGCGATGCGATGGGCTTCAACGCCCAGCGCGGCGATTCGGTGAGCGTGGCCAATTTCCCGTTCAACGTGGAGCCGGTGGCGGACACGCCGCTGTGGCAGGACGGCGGCTTCATTGAAATGGCCAAGGAGGGCTTCAAGCTGGCCTTGCTGCTGGGTTTGCTGGGGATTGTGTTTTTCAGCGTGGTGCGGCCCATGTTGTTTCCACCGCCGCCCAAGCCGGTGGACGAGGCGCAGCAGCTGGAGGAGGAGATGGATGAGAAAACCCGCGTGGAGCTGGCTGCGCTGCTGCCCCAGGCGCGTGAGCGCCGCCGGCGCGAGATTGAGCTCGACAAGGAGCGCCGACAGGTGGAAGACGAAGAGCGGCGGCTGCGCGAGGAAGCCGATCGGGCGCGGCTGGAAGAGGAGCGCCGGCGCCAGGAAGACGACCGCTTGCGCCAGGACCAGGAGAAACAGCGTGAGTACGAGGATCTGATGCTTTATGCCAAAGAGTACGTAACCAAGGACCCCCGCGTGGTGGCCTCGGTGTTCAAGGAATGGCTGGCCGACAAGCCCGAGGGGAAGTCATGAGCGCCGGGCTGACGGGGCGGACACAACAGGCCCTGCGCGCTGGCGCAGCGGGGTTGACAACGGGCTTGGAGGTGGTGCATGGCCGATGAAGTGAGCAGCAACGCACCGGCCGCCGGCGGGCAGCAGCTGTCGATGGCGGCGGCACTCACCGCCGGGGTGCGTGCTTCGAAGGGGTCGATCACGAGCGTGGAGGACCTGGACAGTTCGGCCAAGGCGGCAGTGGTGCTGCTGGCGGTGGGCGCTGAAGCGGCCGCCGACGTGCTGCGGCAGCTCAGCCCCTATGAAGTGCAGCGCCTGAGCGGGCGCATGGCGGCGGTGCGCGCGCTCAGCCGCGACTTGGTGCTGGAGGTGTTGCGCGAATTCAAGCAGGTCACCGCCGACAACGCCCAGGTGGCCTTTGACACCGACTCGTTCATGGAAAACATGCTCAACAAGGCGCTGGGCATGGAGGGGGCCGCGGACTTGCTGGGGCGCCTGGAGTCTGCCATTGACATGTCGGGCATTGAGACGCTCACGCGCATGGAGTCCGACGTGTTGTACGAGGTGATCAAGAACGAGCACCCGCAGATCATTGCGACGGTGTTTGTGTTTCTGGAGCCGGCCCAGGCTTCGGCGGTGTCGCGGCTGTTTCCCGACGAGACACGCAACGAGATTTTGCTGCGCGTGGCGCTGCTGGAAAAGGTACAGCCCGCTGCGCTCAAAGAGCTCAACGATGTGATGGCACGCGTGGTGGGCGGAGACGATGTGCAGCAGCGCAGCAAGGTGGGTGGCGTGGCGCCGACGGCGGACATCCTCAACTTCCTCTCGGGTGGGGTGGACCAGATGGCGTTGGACACGATCCGGGGTTACGACGCCGATCTGGCCGATCGCATCATCGAAATGATGTTCACGTTTGAAGATTTGATTGAGGTGGATGACCGCTCGCTGCAGACGCTGTTGCTGGAGATTGCCCAGCCTCAGCTGGTGGTGGCCCTGAAGGGCGCGAGCCCGCGTTTGCGCGAGAAGCTGTTCAAGAACATGGCCCGCCGTGCGGCCGAGGTGGTGCGCGACGACTTGAGCACCAAGGGGCCGGTGAAGGTGCAAGAGGTGGAGGAGGCGCAGAAAGACATTCTGCGCACCGGTCGCACGTTGCACGCCGAGGGCCTGATCGTGATGGAGCGCAACAAGCAGGCCGATGCCTTCTTGTGAGCTGCACGCTGACGTTGCAACGGAGAAAAAGACATTGTGAACAACCCTTCCCGACTCTGGCAGCCGCGGTCGTTTGACCCGGCGCCGCCTGCACCACCACCCGTTCCCCAGCTGGACCCGGCCGAGGTCGAGGAGGTGTTTCGGCTGGCGCGCGAGCAAGGGCATGCCGAGGGCCTGGCCGCCGGTCTTGCCGAGGGCCACGCCCAGGGGCTGGCGCAGGGCTTGGTGGATGGTCGCGCCGAAGGCCACCGCGAGGCTTTTCTGCAGGCGCAGCCCAAGCTGAGCAACCTGACCAGTTCGCTGCAAAACACGCTGGACGACATACGCGGCTTGCCCGATGCCATTGCCGAGCCGGTGGTGGACCTGGCGCTGCTGATTGCGCAGCGCCTGAGCGGCAACCAGCGCTATGAGCGCGCGGCGTTTGTGCAGGCGGTGCAGGAAGCTTTGATGCACCTGCCGATGCCGGGCGAACGCCTGCTGCTGCGCCTGGGGCCAGCCGACGAGGCGACGTGGACCGAGATGCTGGACGACTTTCGTCTGCCGTTTGGCCACGCGATCGTGATCGACGCCGACCTGCCCCCCGGGCGGGCTTACGTGGAGGTGGGGGGCACACGGCTGGACATTGGCCCGGCCGCACGCGAAGCCTTGGTGCGGTCGGCCCTGGGCCTGCCGCTGCAGCCGTGAGCGGTTTGTCCACAGCGGCCCAGCGGGCGCGCAACCGCTTGGGAATGGCGCTGCGCCGGCTGACGGTGGCGCCCACGTCGGTGCGCTGCGGCCGGTTGGTGCGCATCAATGGGCTGATCCTGGAGGTGGAGGGCTTGCCGCTGGCGATTGACCAGATGGCGCTGGTGCGCACCGGCGATGGCCGCACTATCGAGGCCTGTTGTGTGTCGTTTGACCACGGTATTACCCAGCTGATGGCGATTGATGCCGATGCCGGCGTGGGCCCGGGCGCGCTGGTGTACCCGGCGGGCACACCCGCCGATGCGGGGCTGGGTTTTGAGCTGATCGAGCGCCGCCGGGCGCTGCCCATCGGGGCTTCGCTGCTGGGGCGCATCGTGGATGGTTTTGGCCGTCCGCTGGACAATTTGCCGGTGGCTTTGACCGACCTGCCCGGGCAGGGCGGCGGGCGCCTCAATCCGTTGCAGCGCACGCAGATACACGCGCCGCTGGACGTTGGGGTGCGGGCCATCAACGGGCTGTTGACCATTGGTCGGGGGCAGCGCATTGGCATTTTTGCGGGCACCGGTGTGGGCAAGAGCGTGCTGCTGGGCATGTTGGCCCGGCGCTGCGAGGCCGATGTGGTGGTGGTGGGCCTGATTGGTGAGCGTGGCCGGGAGGTGCGCGAATTTTGTGAGGACATTCTCGGCCCCGAGACCCTGAAGCGCTCGGTGGTGGTGGTGGCGACGGCGGATTCTTCGCCCCTGGCCCGCGTGCGTGGGGCCTGGTTTGCCACTGATGTGGCGACCTGGTTTCGCGACCAGGGACGCAACGTGGTGCTGATCATGGATTCGCTCACGCGCTTTGCCATGGCGCAGCGCGAGATTGCGCTGGGCCTGGGGGAGCCACCGGTGTCGCGCGGCTACCCGCCCAGCGTGTTTCAGTGTGTGCCCGAGCTGGTGGAGCGGGTGGGCAACAACGCCGATCCCAAGGCTTCGGTGACGGCGTTCTACACCGTGTTGCTGGAGGGGGATGACGGCAACGACCCGGTGGCCGACACGGCGCGCGGGGTGCTCGACGGTCACATATTTCTCTCGCGGGAGTTGGCCGAATCGGGGCACTACCCGGCGATCGATGTTGAGCGTTCGATCTCGCGCGTGATGCCGCGTGTGGCCGACGCCGCCCAGGTCGCGCGGGCCCGCCAGGTGAAGCGCCTGTTTGGCCGCTACCTGCGCAGCCGCGACCTGGTGGCCATGGGCGCTTACAGCCCGGGGAGCGATCCCGAACTCGATGCCGCTTTGCGCAGCTGGCCGAGCTTGCAGGCCTATCTCCAGCAGTCGCCCGACGAGACGGTGGACCGGGTGCAGGCGCTGGCGCAGCTGGTGGCGCTGGACGGCGTGATGAACATAGGAGCTTGACATGCAGAACAGCACCCTGGAGACCTTGCGCGCCTTGGCGCAGCGGGACGAAGACCGTGCAGCCGCTCAGCTGAGCGCTGCGCTGCGCCAGCTGGAGCGGGTGCAGCAGATTGCGCACCAGCTGCAGTCCTTTGGGACCGAGTACCGGATGGCCGCGTTGAGCCCTGGCGGCGGTGCCGGTGGGGCGGGCTTTTCGACCGATGCCTTGGCGTTTGGCCAGCGCTTGCACGGGACCGCTTCAGAGCAACAGGCGCGCGTTCGCGAGCAGGAGCAGCGCTGTGAAGCAGCGCGCCAGACGCTGGCACAGGCGCGCCACCGCGCCGACGGTTTGCAGCGTTTGTGGCAGAAGGCGCAGCAGGTTGAGCGGCTGGCTGAGGCGCGCCGCGCGGAGCGCCGCATCGACGAATTGGTGGCTTCGCGCTGGGGTCGACGGGTTGGCACAGAACGTGCGGTGATGTGACCCATCAACCCCCTATTTTTGGTTTGCTTTTTCCACCGTGTTTGTAACGTTCAGCCCGTCCACTGCCCCGTCTGTCCCACCCGCGCCTGCGGGCATGGGCACCGCCGGCGTGCAGCCGCTGGCACCGTTTTCTGAGGGCAGTTTTGCCGATCAGCTGAACACCGAGCTGCACAACCAGCGCCACGCAGACACCGCTGTGCAGGACCGGGCGCAGGCCAAAGAGACCGGCAGCAAGCGGCAATTTTTACCGCCGGCGCAGGACGCAGCGCCGGTGCCGGCAACCATTGCCGAGCCGGTGGCTGCCGTGGTGGCAGGTGCGCCGTCGGTGCAGACCGGGCGCGTGTCCGGCGATGCGGCCGAAGGTGCGCCACAACCGTTGGACGGGGCTTGGCCTGGCACACAGCCCGAGCGGCCGTTGACGGGTGAGGGCGGGTCGGGTGAGCCGGGCGGGGCGGCCATGTCGCTTGGGCTCGGTGGGCTTGCTGCGCCGGTCGCGGTAGACGCTGGCGGCCTGGTGCGCCTGTCGGCAGGGGGCCAAGAAGCGCCGTTGGCCCAGGCGCTGCCTGCGCCGTTGGGCGCTGCGCTGGCGCCAGCCGCGCAAGGGGTGGCGCAGCCGGTGTTGGATCCAGCTTTGGCGCCTGTGTTGGCGTCGGCTTTGGGTGCGACCGAAGCACGTGCTTGGCCGGCGCCGGTGGGCCGCAATGGGTCTGGGCTGGTGGATGGTGCCTCGCCACTGCCCGTACCGTCGGTGCCGGTTCAAGGCGCGGCGGCGGCTGCGGCCTTGCCGGTGCCGGTGCAAGACCTTGGGCCGGTGGTGGCGCAGGCCGCTCCGGTGCTGGTTGGCGGCGGGGCTTCGGTGGTGGTTCGGGCAGAGGTTAAGACAGAGTTTCGGCCGGTGGCCCGCAGCCCGGTGCTGGCTTGGGCGCCAGGTGTGGCGTCTGGCTCGGTGTCTGGTGTAGCGAGCGCGGTGGTGCCTGCGCAGGGTGCCACCGAGCCCGCCGCGTGGGTGCCCGGCGAGGCGCTGGCGGTGGATGCGTTGGCCGCGGCGGAGCAGATGCAGGCGTTGTTCAACGACGCAGCGCCGCGCTCGGGCGCGGCCAGGGGGCTGGGCGGGGAGGCTGTTGCGCTGCAGGCCGCGCCGCTGGGTGCGCCGGCCTTGCCCGAAGCGCGCGCCGTGCGTGCCGAGCCAGCGCCTTCCCCAGCGGCGGCGGCCGCCTTGGCCTGGGCTGCGGAGGGTGCTGGGGACGGGGTCTGGCGTTCCTCGCCGACCGACATCGATGGTTTGCACCTCGATCTGAGTTTTGACGGCAGTGGCCGCGCGTTGGTGGTGGTTCAGACCGACAACGATGTGTTGGGCCAGTCGCTGCGCGAGCGCACAGCGGAGCTGCAGGAGGCCATGGAGCTTCTGGGCTTGCGGGTGGATGTGGATGTGCGCCACGGCGACGCCCGATCTGGTTCCTCTTTTTCTCAGCGCGGACGTGGCTTGGTTGAGCCACCGTTGGCGCCGCCGTTCGATCCCGAACGGCCTCGGACTGTTGTGCCACCCACCGTTCAGCGTGCGCTCGCCGGTGGGCTTTCCCTCAGTGTTTACGCCTGACGGCGGCAATTTCTAACGACAAGGTTTTTATGGCAGAACTCGACACCATCATTGGAGGCGCGGGCGCGTCGGCGTCTCCCGAGGGCGCAGGCAGCCCGCTTGCAGTCAAGAGCAAAAAGCCGCTGGTGCTGGGATTGGCTGGCGCTGTGCTGCTGGTCCTGCTGGCGGGTGGCTACAGCATGTGGTCGGCTGACCAGAAAAAGAAGCAGGCCGAGCAGTCCACGCCAGAAGCGGTTGAGAAACGGCTGATGAAGCAGCTGGAGGCCAAGAAAACCAACAAGCCGCCGGTGTTCGTCACTTCGCTGGACGAGTTTCTGGTGAACCTGCCAGGTGCTGGCGGCGAACACTACCTGCAAACCAAGCTGGTGCTGCAAGTGGGGGACGCGGCGACTGAAAAGCGGGTCTCTGAGTTTTTGCCGCTGGTGCGGGACCGGGTGTTGTCGGTGTTGTCATCGCGCAGTGTGTCGGAGCTGTCCACGGTGGAGGGCAAGGCGGCCATGGCGAAAGACCTGGCGCTGGTGATCAACGCCATCATCGAGCCCCAGCTGACGGCCATTTTTGTGTTGCAACAAGACCCGTCGACGGCCGATCTGCGCAATCTTGAGCGTCTGGGTGCGATCCCCCGGCAAGGCAACGGCGATTCCTACAGCTCGGTGGCCAAAGAAGCCGCTGCGCAGTTCTGGCGGGTGACTGAAATGGACCTGCCGGTGCAGGCGGTGTTGTTCAGTGCCTTGGTGATGCAATGAGCCTGGCCGCGAGTGTTGCACGATGACTGAACCCTCTTCCCCAGCGGGGCCCGACCACGCTTCGTTGCCCACCTACACCTTTGACCGGAGTTCGCGGGTCATCAAGCGGCGCATGCCGACGCTGGAGCTGATCCACGAGCGCTTTGCCCGGACCGCGCGGCTGACGCTGTACAACATGGTGCGCCGCCCCATTGAGCTGGAGGTGCGTTTGCCCGAGCTCAAGCCGTACCAGGTGTTTGTGAATGCGTTTCCCGAACGCACCAACATCAACCTGGTCAACATCCGGCCGCTGCGCGGTGTGGGCTGCTGGATCATCGATCCGCAGGTGGTCTACATCGCCATTGACAACATGTTTGGTGGGGAGGGGCGGTTGCCTCCGAAGGTGACGTCCAAGGAATACACCGCCATCGAGTTGCGCATCATCCGGCGCCTGGTCGACAGCCTGCTGGCCGAGTATGAAAAGGCCTGGAAGGGGGTGCACGAGTTGAAGTTTGACTTCCTGCGCCAGGAGACCAACTTTCAGTTCGCCCGCATCACCGATGCCGACGAAATGGTGCTGCACTGCAGTTTTGTGGTGGACATCAATGGCCGAAAAGGCAGCGTGGATTTCTGCGTGCCGTTTTGGGTTTTTGAGCCCATCAAGACGCTGCTGTTCAGCCAGATGCAGGCGTTTCAGGCCGATGAAGACAACGAATGGTCCGACAACCTGCGCGCAGAAATGCAATCAGCCAACGTGACCATGGTGGCGACGCTGGCCAAGCGCCAAGGCACGTTGGGCGAGGTTCTGTCCTTCAATGTGGGCGACCTGTTGCCCATTGAGGTGCAGGAGCCGATCACCGTCATGGTGGACGGTCTGCCCATGATCAAAGGGGCTTACGGCGTGCGCAACGGCCGCTACGCCGTGAAGGTCTCCGACATCAACCACCCCGTGGCCTTGAGCAACCAGCCCGCAGACCGCGGCCTGATTGGCCCGCAGTACCGCGAGCGCGACGCCGGTGCTGGCGAATTTACATCTGAAAAAGGTCTACCGTGAACACAGAAACCTCGTCATCCGCCGCTGCGGACCCCGTGAACGCCGACACCCGGCGGCCGAACGTGAAGCCCGCAGGCTACAACTTGCTGGAAGACTCCGGTGGCGGGCACAGCGGCAACGATATCGAGCTGGTGATGGACGTGCCCGTCCAGATTTCGGTTGAGCTGGGCCGCTCAAAAATGCAGATCAGGCACCTGCTGGCGCTGACCTACGGCTCGGTGATTGAGCTCGATGTGCAGGCGGGCGACCCGCTGGATGTGGTGGTCAATGGCACCTTGGTGGCGCAGGGGGAGGTGGTGATAGTGAACGACCACTACGCGATTCGGCTGACCGACATCGTGACACCTGCCGAGCGTTTGAGAAAGCTCAACCGGTGAGCGGTATGGCCGGGTACAGCTCGGCGCTGGTGCTGCTGGTGCTGCTGGTTGCCGTGGCGGTGTGGCTGCTGTGGCGCCGGCCCCGGCAAGGGCCTGGTGGGCGTTCGAGCGCTTCGTTGCGCATGCTCGAAGCTTTTGCCCTGGGCCCCAGAGACCGCTTGTTGCTGGTGGAATGTGACGGCCGGCGCTACCTGCTGAGCCAAGGGGTGCAGGGCGTGCGCTTGCTGGATCGGCTGGATGCGCCGGCGCCGGCGGCGGTGCGTTCACCGGGCGAGGTGTTGCCATGAAGCGCGCGACAGCCCTGGGTCTGGGTGCGTGCGCGGTGTTGTGCACCAGCTCGGTGTGGGCCCAGAGCCTGCCCCTGGTGACGGGAACGCCGGTGCCCGGCGGTGGCACCGCTTACACGGTGCCGGTGCAGACGCTGCTGACGCTCAGCGCCTTGAGCTTTCTGCCGTCAGCCTTGATGCTGATGACCAGTTTCACCCGCATCCTGATTGTGTTTTCGCTGGTGCGCCAGGCGCTGGGTTTGCAGTCCATGCCGCCGAACTCGGTGCTGGTGGCGCTGTCCCTTTTTCTCACCTTTTTTGTGATGAATCCGGTGCTGGAGAAGATCCAGCAGCAGGCTTGGAAGCCCTATGTGGCGCAACAGATTGACCTGGAGGAAGCGGTGCAGCGGGGGGTGGAGCCGCTGAAGGAGTTCATGCTGGCGCACACGCGTGAAGCCGACCTGGCGCTGTTTGCCCGGCTGTCTGGCACCGAGCTGACCGACCGGGCTTCCGTGCCGCTGCGGGTGCTGGTGCCGGCCTTTGCCATTTCGGAGATCCGCACCGGTTTTCTGATTGGCTTCGTGATCTTCTTGCCGTTTGTGGTGATCGACCTGGCGGTGGCCAGCATCTTGACGTCGGTCGGCATGGTGATGGTGTCGCCGGTGATGTTTTCTCTGCCCTTGAAGCTGATCATTTTCACGCTCGCCGATGGCTGGAGTTTGCTCGCCGGTTCCCTTGTGAACAGTTACTTGACGCGGTAGAACCATGGAAACCAGTCTGGTGATTGAGTTGGTGCTGCTGGCCTTGAAAATGGCCGTGGTGCTGGCCGGGCCCATTTTGTTGTCGGTGCTGGTGGTGGGCGTGCTGCTGGGCGCTTTGCAGTCGGCCACCCAGATCAACGAACCCTCGGTGGTGTTTGTGCCCAAGATCCTCGCGGTGATGGTGGTGATTGCGCTCACGGGGCCGGTCTCGCTCACGCTGTTTGTGGACTACCTGCGCAACATGATCTTGCGCATCCCCGAGATGGTTGGCTGAGGGCGGGCGCGGTGGATCTCAGTGCGCTGGAACCTTTTGTCCTGACCTTCGGGCTGGTGTCGGTGCGCCTGCTGGGCCTGTTTCTCGCGCTGCCTCTGCTGGCGTTCCGATCTTTTCCCCTGACGCTGCGGGTGGCGCCGGTGCTGGTGTTGGCGCTGGCCATGGTGCCGCCCACCTGGGTGTCCAGCGCCCAGATGGCCCAGCAGGGCGGGCTGGTCGTGGCGGTTGAACTGGGCATTGGGGTGGTGATGGGCCTGTCGCTGCGGCTGGCCATGCTCGCGGTGGATTTTCTGGCCGAGTCCCTCTCGATGCACGCCGGCTTCAGCTTCGCGCAAACCGTGGCGCCCGACGCGGCGTTGCCCTCAACGGTGATTGGTGAATTGCTGGGCATGTCGGTGCTGGCTTCGCTGTTCTTGGCCGATGTGCATTTGATGTTTATCGAACGCCTGGGGCACAGCCTGGTGGCGGTGCCGCTGGGCAGTTGGCCGAGCGCCTGGGACGCCACCGCGGTGCTGGGTCTCATGGGGACCGCTTTTTCGATTGGCCTGGTGATGTCCTGTGGCAGTTTTGCGCTCTATCTGTTTGCCAATTTCACGCTGGGCATGATCAACCGGATTTCGCCCCAGCTCAACCTGATGTCGGTGGGCTTTTCGGTCACGGCACCGCTGGCGTTGGTGGTCATTGCGCTGGTGGTGCTGCAGCTGCCGGTGTTGTCTGAAATCATCGCCACGGCGGCGTTGCGGTTTGTCGATCAGGGGCTTTTGAATGCGCGCTGACGTCTGGGCCCTGCTGGCGCTGAGCTTGGTGGGCTGTGCGGCGCCACCGCCGCCGCCGCGCTTTGCCGACGTGTGGGCGCAGGCCTTGCGGGTGTGTGACGTGCCTGCCGAGCGCATCGCACAGCGCCAAAGCCTGTGGCCACTGGACGATCCGCAGCTTTGTGAGCGCGCGCAGCAGATGGGCTGGCAGCTGCAATGCTTGGCGCACGAGGTGCCGGCGCTGGCGGCGGCGCAGGCCAGCGCAACGCTTGGCGCATCGCTGGCGTTCAAGGCCTGCTTGCAGCCCCTGGCCAACGCACTGGCTGCCGGTGGCTTGGTGCGCGCCGGTGACCTTGCGCTGTCGCTGGAGCAATGCGTGCGCCCGCTGGAAGCGGCTGGGCCTGTGCCGCCACCGCCACCGCCACCGCCACCGCCGGTGCGCTGGGCCTTTCCCGCGCCGGCGCCGTTACAGGCACCCGTGCCAAGCGTCGACTTGCCCCCCTTGCCAGGCCTGGCGGTGGCGCGCTGCGAGGCCGTGCAGGGGCTGCGCGCGCCGCTGGCTGTGGCGCAGCCGGTCGTTCCCGTTTTTCCCCAGCGCGCCGTACCGCGAGTGCCCACCCCGGCGGGTGCCGCGCTGGGCATTGCCCGGTAGGGCGTCTTTCCAGCCCGGCCACACCGGCCGTACCAGACCCACCATGACCTTTGAACGCCAACCCCGTACCACTTTGCTCATCGGCGCCTTGCTGTGCAGCCTGGCCACCCTGACGCAGGCCACCGCCAGCGAGCAGCCCACCCTGACGCTGCCCGCTCCGGCGGTGCGGGTGCCGCCCGTGGCGACGCCGCTGCCCGCCAAGGCCAACAAGCCTGGCGCGCCGGTGGCCAAGGTTCGGGAGGAGCCGCTGGTGTCGCCAGCGCCCAAGACCACGGCCGGCGCGCCGGTGCCCGCCCGCGAAGGCGCAAAGGGCGCGGAAGACCTGATCAAGGGCGACGAAGACTTGCGCAAGCTGCTGCTGGAACGCATTGCGGGTTCGGGCGAGGTGGTGCTTCGAAGCAGCGATGTGGCGCCGCCCAGGGCAAAGCGCGCTGGCACCAACCCCCGAGCCCTCACGGCGGCCGACCTGGCCGCTGTGCAGCGCCAGGCCCAGGCGCCAGAGGGACATGGCCACTGGGATTACGCTGGCGCTGGCGGGCCTGAGCATTGGGGCAAGCTGCAGCCAGGCTACGCCACCTGCGCCAAGGGCCAACGCCAGAGCCCGATCGACATCCGAGAAAGTATTCAGGTGGCGCTGGACCCGATCGAGTTTGACTACCGGCCCAGCGCTTTTCGGGTGCTGGACACGGGCCACACGGTGCAGGTCATGCCGGCCCGTGGCAGTTCGATCGTGGTGAGCGGGCGTCGCTACGAGCTGTTGCAGTTCCACTTTCACCGTCCATCGGAGGAGCGTGTGGACGGGCAGGCCTTTGACATGGTGCTGCACCTGGTGCACCGCGATCTCGACGGCCGGCTGGCGGTGGTGGCGGTGCTGTTGACCGCCGGGGTGGACCAGCCCCAGATTCAGCAGGTGTGGAACAACCTGCCCCTGGAGCGCCAGGTGGAGGTGTTGGCCGCCGCACCGATGGACCTGAACCAGCTGTTGCCCGACGACCTGCGGTACGTCACCTACATGGGCTCCCTGACCACGCCCCCCTGTACCGAAGGGGTGTTGTGGATGGTTCTGAAAACGCCGATGCAACTGTCGGCCGAGCAGATCGCCATTTTTGCGCACCTCTACCCCATGAATGCGCGACCGATTCAGCCAGCCAACGGCCGTCTGATCAAGGAAGACCGCTGAGCGGTCTGCCAGCGGCAAACCTTGCCGCTGATGGCGGCAAACTCCGGTCGTTCCGGTGGTCTGGGCGCCTTGCGTGGCGCCGGTAGCGGCAAAAAAGGCCCTTTTTGCTTGGCATGTGTATTGCGTAGAAAGGTCACCCCCAAGTCACGGAGTGACCATGTATACCGTTCCCCGTTTTGACCCCATGCAGTTCCAGGTGGAAGCCTTGAAGCTGCGCAGCATGCGCCAGCAGGTCATCGCCTCCAACCTCGTGAATGCCGATACGCCCGGCTACCGGGCGCGAGACATCTCGTTTGAGGCCGAGCTGAACGCTCGCATGCAGGGTGGAGATGGGCCCGGCGGCCTACAGCTGGCGGTGAGCAACGAGCGCCATCTGGGCGCAGCGCCGGGGATGCAAGCGCCGGCGTTGCTGTACCGCAGCGCGGTTCAGCCCAGCGTGGACGACAACACCGTGGACCCCGACATCGAGCGGGCCCATTTTGCAGAAAACACCGTGGGCTTTGAAATGGCCACTGCCTTGTTGAGCGCCACCGTGCGCTCGCGCCAGATGGCGCTGACGGGACAACCATGAGCTTGATCAACGCCTTTCGGGTTGGTGCCAGTGGCACCGTAGCCCAAAGCCAACGGCTCAACGCCATTGCCTCCAACATCGCCAACGCCGAGTCGACCGCGTCGGCCAGCGGCGTGCCCTACCGGGCCAGGCAAGTGGTGTTTCGCCCGCTGCCTGGCCCCGATGCGGTGGCCACAGGGGTTGAGGTGGCCCGCGTGACCGAAAGCGCCGCGCCGCTGCGGCAGATTTACCAGCCTGGCCATCCGCACGCCGATGCCACGGGCTACGTCCAGGGCAGCAATGTGGACCCAGTGGAAGAGATGGTCAATATGGTGGCCGCTTCGCGCTCCTACCAGATGAACATCGACTTGATGAACAACTCACGCCAGCTGCTGCAGCGCGTGATCGACATGGTGAGGACATGATGGCAACCAATCCTGTAGCGGCATTGCCTGCGGGCATCCGCGCTTACGACCCCAGCGCAGCGGGTGCGGTGGTGGGCAAAAACACCTTGGGCACTTCGGCAGCGGAGACCCAGGACTATTTCATGAAGATGCTGCTGGCGCAGATTCAGAACCAGGACCCGCTGAACGCGCAGGACCCGGCCGAGATGACCAGCCAGCTGACGCAGCTCAACACCGCCAGCGGCATTGAGCGCCTTAACGGCAGCATCAGCGCGATGCTGGCGCAGACCTCGGCCCAGATCTCGTCGCAGTCCTTCATGGGCAGCGCCGCCATGATCGGGAGCCAGGTGCTGGCACCCGGTGAGGTGCTGGCACTGGGTGAAACCGGTGATGCCGGTTTTGGGTTGCGGCTGTCGGGAGACAGCGCACAGACCACCGTCAAGTTGCTGGCGTCCGACGGCCGGGTGGTGGACGAGCTCAGCCTGGGCAGCTTGCGTGCGGGTGTGCACACCTTCACCTGGGACGGCGCGGGCTACGACGGCGAGCGCGCCGCCTCGGGTGGCTACAGGCTGGTGGCCGCCGCCAGCGACACCGCCGGCACCGCCGTGGTGGCCAGCGCCCTCACGCAGGGCCTGGTGAGTGGTGTTCGCCGCACCGATTCCGGTTCCTCGCAGCTGCTCACGACCGATGGACGCTCGATCGAGCCAGCCGATCTCATTCAACTCTCAAAACCCTGAAGGCAACACCATGAGTATTTTTGACATCAGCCGCGCTGGTCTGGCCGTGCAGGCCGAAGCCATCCAGGTGACCAGCAACAACGTGTCCAACGCCTCCACGGTGGGCTACAAGGCGCGCGAGTCGCTGTTTGTGGACCAGTATTTCAAAGCTGTACAGTCGTCAGGCACCTCGGGCACGGCCGATTTCGGCACCAAGCGCACCGATGCGCAAGGGGCTCTGCAGGCGTCCAGCTCCACGCTGGATCTGGCGATCCAGGGGCAGGGCATGTTCCGCCTGGCGAGCCTGCCCGGTGGAGACGAGGTGTCGAACTACTACAGCCGCAATGGTTTGTTTTCGGCCGACAAAAACGGTTACATCGTCAATGCCAACGGGCTGTTTTTGACGGGTTACCAACCCAACGCCAGCCTCACCGGTGTGACCGGCACCCTGGGCGGGCTCAAGCTCCCACCCGCCTCGGTGGCGCCAGTGGCATCGAGCCAGGGTCGGGTGGACGCCAACCTCGACGTGCGCCTGGCCATGCCCGTGCGGGTGGTGGCGGGTGTGGCCACCGATGTGCCCAAAACCTTCGCAGCCGACGATGCTTCCACCTTCAGCGCGAGCACCACCGTCACGGCTTACGACACCAAGGGCTTGACGCACCAGGTCACCCTTTTCTTGAAGAAGGTGGAACCCACCGTCATCAACGATCCACGCAGTCTGTCGACCCCGCCGGCGCTGGCCACCGCCAACCAGTACGAGGTGTACATGATGGCCGACGGCGTGTTGCTGACCCGCGCAGCCGCCGGCTCGGTGGGCACCGGCATGCTGGGTGCCGCAGCGGACACCGCAGCCGCGCAGGCCCGCGCAGTGTCAGAAGCGTCCACCGCCGCCACCGCAAACGCCGAAGCCAAAGCCAACAATTACCGATCGGCGGTGGCCGACGAAGCCGCTGCGGTGGCCACGCGCAACGCCGCGTTGACCCTGCTCGCCGCCGTGCCACCCAGCGCCGCCTTGAGTGCGGCTTCTCCAGAGGCTGCGGCCCTGGTGACCGCCGCTACGGCCCTGGTGACCGCCAACACCGATCTTGCCAGCGCCACCGCGCGCAAAGGGGTGCTGGAGACGGCCAAGGCGGCGGCCGACGCCGCGCTCGCGGCCGAGTCGCCACTCAATGCGGTGCGCTACACCGAGCTGCAGGCCGCTGCCGCTGCCGCTTCCGACGCGCTTACGGCGTACCAGGCTGTCGGCGGTGTCTATGCCACCGCACTCGACCGGCAGTCAGCCCAGCTGACAGCGTTTGGGACGGCACTGTCGGCCGCCCCAACGCTGGCGAGCGCTTCCGAGGCTTTGGCTGCGGCGAACGCCCTGGTGGCGCAGCGCACGGCGTTGGCTGGGGCAAAGGACGCTAGCGCGGCTGCGTTGGCCGCAGCCGCAGATCCGACCGACGCCACGCTGATCGCCGCCGACCTGGCTGCGGCAGCGGCCCTGGCCGACTTCGACACCAGCAACCCCAATCTCGTGGCCAACCAGCAACTGGCGCAGACAAATCGCGATGCCGTGGTGGCCCGCTCGCTGAACACCGCCAGCGCAGCGGCCCATGCCGCGATCGAAGCCTATGGCGTGTCTGTGAACGCTGTGACCGCTGGCAGCGCAGCCACTGCAGCGGCTCTGTTGGCCAAGCAGGATGCGGAAGCCGCCGCCACCAGCGCCGACCTGGCGCACAAACTGTCGGTGGCGGCCAACCGCATCGGGACCTTGCAATTTGTTGATGGTCAGTTGGTGGGATCGCTGACGCGCAACGCGGTCAACGGCGCACCGTCGCTGCCCGCCGTGTTTCACGCCGAGATGGCCGACAGCAGCGGTAACCCGCTGTTTGACTTGGAGTTGGACCTGTCTGACCTGACCGCCTACGCCACCGCGTTCCAGGTGCGTGAAGCCACGGCGGACGGTTATGCGCCCGGTGCCCTGACAGGTGTGAGCGTTGACGAAATGGGCTTCATCACCGGCCAGTACACCAACGGCAAGTCGCTGGTGGGTGGGCAGTTGGTGTTGGCCACCTTCAACAGCGAAGCGGGGTTGCAGGCGGTGAGTCAGAGTGTGTTTGCCGAGTCGTTTGCGTCGGGCGAGCCGGTGCTGGGCACGGGTACCGCCGGTTCGTTTGGCGCCATCCGCTCGGCCATGCTGGAGCAAAGCAACATCGACATGGCCGGTGAGCTGGTCAAGCTGATGATTCAGCAGCGCAACTACCAGGCCAACTCGCAGGGTATCAAGGCTGCCGACACGGTGTTGACCACGGCCATCAACCTGAGCCGCTGATGATTGATCGCATGGTTTTCACGGCCATGGCCGGCGCGCGCAATGCGGTCGACCAGCTGGCGGTCACCACCAACAACCTGGCCAACGCGTCCACACCCGGTTTTCGGGAGCAGCTGCCGGTGTTTCGTGCGGTGCCCGTGGTGGGCGACGGTTCGCTCACCCGGACTTCAGCGGTTCAAACCACGCCGGGCTTCTCCAGCGTGGGCGGGCGCATGGAGCAGACCGGAAACCCGCTCGACCTGGCGCTGGAGGGCGATGCCTGGTTTCGGGTGCGCCGTGCCGATGGTTCGGATGCATACACCCGGGCCGGTCGGCTTACGGTGGACGGCTCGGGTGTGCTGCGCACCGCCGCTGGAGCGGCGTTGCAAGGGGTCGATGGTGACCTGGTGATGCCCCAGGGCACCCTGCTGGAGGTGGGCGGCGACGGCGCCGTTTACGCCCGCAGGGAAGGTGGTGTGGCGGGCACCCGCGTGGGCCAGTTGCAGCTGATGCGCGCCGACCCGGGTGCGTTGGACCGGGGGCCGGATGGCCTGTACGAGTCGCGCAAGCCGCTGGCCCCGGCCGACGCTGGTTCGGTACGGGTGCGCCAGGGTGTGTCGGAGTCGAGCAACGTGAGCGTGTCCGAGGCGATGGTTCAGATGATCGCCCAGGCGCGCCTGTTTGATCTGTCCATGCAGCTGGTGCGCAACGCCGACCAGAACGCGCGCAGCGCCAACCAATTGATCGCGGGTCGTTGACCCCTACAGGAGTATTTGCATGATCCGATCCCTCTGGATTGCCAAAACCGGGCTGGATGCGCAGCAGACCAACCTGGATGTGATTTCGAACAACCTGGCCAACGCCGCGACCACGGGTTACAAGCGTGTCAAGCCGGTGTTTGAGGACTTGCTCTACCAGACCCTGCGCGCGGCCGGTGGCCCCACCGGTGGGCAGTCTCAGGCGCCCAGCGGTTTGCAGGTGGGTACCGGCGTGCGGGCGGGCGCTGCAGAGCGCATGTTTTTGCAAGGCAACTTGACGCAGACCGGCAACTCGCTGGATCTGGCCATCAATGGCCAGGGGTTTTTTCAGGTCACGTTGCCCGATGGCCAGACGGGCTATACACGCGACGGCAATTTTTCCCGCGACGCCCAGGGCCAGTTGGTAAACCAGGCGGGCTATGTGCTGGAGCCGGGGATCACGATCCCGGTGGATGCGCTGTCGATCACGGTGAGCGAGACGGGCCAGGTTTCGGTGCAGCTGCCGGGCCAGGTGGAGCCCAATCAGGTGGGCGAGTTGCAGATCGCGCGGTTTGTGAACCAGGGCGGTCTGGCCTCGATCGGTGGCAACCTGCTGGTGGAAACAGCGGCCTCTGGTGCGCCCACCGCCGGCCTCCCGGGCACCGATGGTGCGGGCACCCTGAAGCAGTTTTACGTGGAGGCTTCCAACGTCAATGTGGCCGAAGAACTGGTGTCGCTGATCCAGGCGCAGCGTGCCTACGAGGTGAATGCGCGCGCGGTGAAGGCATCGGACGAAATGCTGCAGCGGCTGGGCCAGCTGTGATGTCGGTGCATCAGCAGCGTGGCGGGCGCGCCAGGGCCGTGCCCAGCGTGTGGGTGCTGGCGGGTTGCCTGTGCGTGCTGGGCGGTTGTGCGGTGTCCAGTGCCGATCGCCGGCTGGACGAGCCGGCACCCACCACGGTCAAGCCCCGTCCCGTGCAGGCTGTAGCAGCCAGCCAGGGCAGCCTGTTTCCGTCGGTGCGTGCGCAGGGCTCGGGCTACCGGCCCCTGTTTGAAGACCGCCGGGCCCGCCAAGTGGGCGATACCTTGACCGTTGTGCTCGAAGAACGCACGACCGCCAGCAAACGCAGCTCGGCCGCCGCGAGCAAAGAAAGCTCGCTCAGCAGCGGCGTGACGGCGGGCACCAAGGTCCCGATTTTTGACCGATGGAACGGGCTCGCCCTGGGGGCTTCGAGCGAGAACAGCTTTGCCGGCAAGGGCTCCAGCAGTGCGGCAAACAACTTCTCCGGCACGATCACGGTGACGGTGATGGAGGTCTACGCCAACGGCAATTTGGTGGTCGCGGGCGAAAAGCGCCTGGCCGTCAGTGACGAAGATGAAATCATCCGGTTTGCCGGTGTGGTCAATCCGGCCGACCTCAACAGCAACGCGGTGCCGTCGGTGCTGGTGGCCGATGCGCGCATTGAGTACCGGGGCCGCGGCGCCGCCGACGACGCCCAGTCACCCGGGATCCTGACACGCGGGATCTTGAAGTTTTGGCCGTTCTGATGTTGGCCAGGTCGTTCTTCAGGGGCGGGCTTGCCGGACGCTTGTGCGCGTGGTGTGTCGCCGTGGGCCTGCTCCTGCCCGGCGCCGTGGCCGCGCAGCGGCTGAAAGACATTTCGTCGATCGCGGGCGTGCGCAACAACCAGCTGATCGGCTACGGTCTGGTGGTGGGCCTGGACGGGACCGGTGACCAGACCACGCAGGCGCCGTTCACCCGCCAAAGCGTGCTGTCGATGCTGCAGGCCATGGGCATTTCCTTGCCGCCGGGGCAGAACCTGCAGCTCAAGAACACCGCCGCTGCAATCGTTACGGGGACCTTGCCCCCGTTTTCGCGGCCCGGTCAGGCCATTGATGTGACGGTGTCCTCGTTGGGCAATGCCAAGAGCCTGCGTGGTGGGACGTTGTTGATGACGCCTTTGCGGGGCGCGGACGGCGAGGTCTATGGCGTGGCGCAAGGCAGCGTGTTGGTCTCTGGCGCGGGCGCTGGCGGGGCCGGCGCTTCGGTGCAGGTGAACCACCTGTCTGCGGGACGCATTCCCGCCGGGGCGACGGTGGAGCGCAGTGTGCCCGGCCAGATGGACCAGGAGCTGCTGCAGCTGGAGCTGGACCGCAGCGACTTCACGCTGATGCAGCGTGTCGTGGAGGCCATTGGGCAGCGTTTTGGCGCGGGCACGGCCCTGCCGGTGGACGCCCGGTTTTTGCAAATCCGCCTGCCAGCCGACGCTGCACAGCGGGTGGCCTTCCTGGCCCAACTGGAGCAGGTGCGCGTGGAGGTGGACCGGGAGCGACCGCGTGTGGTGATCAATGCCCGGACCGGTTCGGTGGTCATGAACCAGCTCGTCACCATCGATGCGTGTGCGGTGTCGCACGGCGCGTTGACGGTGCGGGTGGGCAAGACGACCGTGGTCAGCCAGCCGCAACCGTTCTCCCGTGGCGAGACCGTGGTGAGCTCGGTCGACTCCGCCGACATCGAACAGCCGCCCGCTGGGCTGCTGTCTTTGCCCGCTGCCACCTCGCTTGACGAGGTGGTGCGAGCACTCAACCTGCTGGGCGCCAATGTCAGCGACCTCATCGCCATTTTGCAGGCGATGAAGTCGGCGGGCGCCCTCAAAGCCGATATCGAGGTCATTTGACATGCGCGTCTCTTTTGTGCCCCCTGTGTTTGTGCCGCCGCGTGCTGCGCCTGCGGTGGCGGTGCCCGGTGCTGCCGGCACCAAAGCGCCCCTGACCAGCCAGTTCGAGCAATTGCTGGTGCGCCAGTTGCTGACCCAGGTGCGGGCCTCTGGCCTCAGCCCAGCGGGCGAGGGCGCTTCGGCGGTGTCGGGTTACCAGGCCATTGCCGACGACCATCTGGCGCAGCTGATTGCCTCGGTCGGTGGGCTGGGGCTGGGCGCCGCGCTGTCGCAAACGCTGATCCCTCCTGCGGCCACACCGGGTGCGGCTGGGCCGTCCCCATTAATCAAAGAGCCGCCAACCGCCGTCAATCCATCAAACGATCCACTTTTAAGGTATTGACATGAGCGCCAACTCCATTGCCCACACATCCCTCTCGGCCCTGCAAAGCGCTCAGGTCGGGATGGCCTTGACCGCCCAAAACGTGGAGGGCCAAGCCACCGTGGGATTCACCCGCCGGCGCATGGAAACCGGAGTGGCCCGTGTGGTGCCCAACGGCCTCCCCAGTTTCGGGCAAGGCGCGAGTGTGGCGGGTTTTGCGCGCGACTGGAGCAGCTTGCTGCAGCAGCAGCGCATCACCCAGGCGGGTGTGACGGCCTTTCACAGCACCGTGGTCCAGGGTTTTTCGGCCCTCAACCGCGAGGCCGCCGATCCAGTGCTGGCGATGGATGCCCCCATCAACAACCTGTTCAGCAGCCTGGCGGGCCTGGCGCGCAACCCTGCAGATGGCGCGGCGCTGGCCGACCTGAAGGCCCGGGGCACCGTGCTGCTGGCCTCGGCGCAGCAGGTGGAGCGCAGTTTGAATACCGTGCGTTCGGATGCGCGTGAAAGCCTGGGCGGGTCGGTGGACGAGCTCAACGGCCTGGCCCGCGAGCTGGTGTTGATGAACAAGGCGATGGCGGCAAACCCGGGCGCAGCCGACGCCGCATTGCTGGACCGTCGCGATGCTTTGCTGCTGCGCGCAGGCGCCTTGCTGGGCGGGGGTGTCAGCGTCAGCGACGAGGGTTTGGCGCGCATCTTTGTGGACGGTCAGCCGCTGGTCAACGGCGAGCACGGCGGACAAATTGAGAGCGTGGGCCTGCCGGGTGAAGGCGGTGACACGCTGCGCTTCGCGCTGCGCCTGGGGGCGCTGGGCCAAGAAGCGGTGTCGGTGGTGGTGCCGCTGCGCAGCGAGGCATGGGGCGGTGTGCTGGGCGGGCAGCTGCGCTTGGCGAGTGATCCGTCGGTGGTGTTGCAGCGCGACGGCGCAGCCGATGCGAGCCTGCAACCCCTGAGCGCGCTGTTCGGCGCTGCGCGTGGTGTGTCCGATCCGTCGGCCGATGCGCTGAGCCGGGCGCTGTCCCAGCTGTCCGCCTGGAACGCGCGCGCGCCCGGCGCGACCGAGGCCGCCGTGAACGCCGCCTTTCTGGAGCTGGCGCGCAATGCCAACGACCCGTCTTCGCCCCAGTATGCGGCCGGTTTGCAGGACGGCCTGCTCTCTGGCTGGCGCGGCCTGGTGTCCAACCTGGGCGCTGAAGTGTCTGTGCACGAAGTCGGACAAATGACGTCGGCGGCAGTGGAACAGCGCTTGAAGAGCGACTTCGAATCCCAGTCCGGCGTCAACCTCGACGAAGAGGCCGCCAATCTGCTGCGTTACCAGCAGGTCTATTCCGCAGCGAGCCGCTTGTTGCAGGCCAACGCCGCGATGCTGGACGAAATCCTGGCCGTTGTGGGCCGCTGACCTATTTTTTGAAAGGCCTCCACCATGAGAGTTTCAACCGCCCAGATGTACCAGGTGCCCGCAGAGGCTGTGGGTTCCGGCAGCGCCGCCATGGCGCGCGAGATCGGGCGCATTGCGTCTGGCCGCAGCGTGGACGCGGTGTCGCAAGATGTGGCCGCTGTGTCCCAGGCGTCCCGGCTGACCCAGGTGAAAGCCCGCACCGAAGTGCACGGCGCCAACCTGGCGGAGCTGGACATGCGCTACGCCGAAGCCGACCTGAGTCTGTCGGCCATCGGCGATGCGTTGCTGCGCATGGGGGAGGCCTTGGCCCGCTCGCGCAACGGTGCCCTGGCCGACGATGCCCAGAACGCGCTTTCGACGGGCCTGCAGATGGAGGCGCAGGCGATTGTGGCCGAGCTGGGGCGGCGTGACAGCCAGGGCCGCCAGATCTATTCCGGTGGTGTGGCCGACCCAGCCCACCCCGCGCTGGAGGTGCGCCCCGGCCAGACCCTGCCGAGCGAGGTCACGCTGGGTGCCGAGCAGCAGGCGGCTTTGGAAGGGCTGATCAAGCAAGACTGGGTGATGGCGCTGGCGAGCAGCAACGACGCGCAGCGCGCTGCAGCAGCCCAACAGGTCGAGGCCTTGCGCACGGCGGTGGTCGACGCGCGGGGTGCGGTGGGCGCCCGTTGGAGCCTGGTGGGCATTTACCAGGACGCCAACCAGGGCGTTGCCGACGCTGCGGTGGCTGCCCGCTCCTCGCTGATGGACACCGATCTGGCCCAGGCGGCTTCGGATCTGGCCACCTACAGCGCACAGCTCCAGGCCGCACGTTCGATGTTTGGGCGGATTGAGTCGACCAGTCTGTTCGACCTCATCCGCTGATCTGTTGGGTTTTTTAGTTCTCGGAAAATTTCATGACTATCCCTTTGGGTTGGATTATCGGCATGCTGTGCGTCTTGGGCGGTTTTGCGCTGCATGGTGGGCACCTCAGTGTGTTATGGCAGCCGACCGAGGTTTTGAGCATCGTGGGCGCCGCTGTGGGTTACATGGTGGCTTCCAACAACATGCGTGTGCTCACACACACCGCGAAAGCGGTGCCGGCGGCGTTTCGGAACGTGTCCATCAGCAAGCGCCTTTACCTGGACTTGCTCTGCCTGCTGTTTGAGATCCTGAACCGCATTCGGCGTGACGGCCTGATGTCTCTGGAGGCGGACATTGAAGACCCGAAAACCAGTGCGCTGTTTGCCAAGTACCCGACCATCATGAAAGACCACCACCTGGTGGAATTTCTCACCGACTACATGCGCATGATGCTGGGCGGTGCGCTCAACGTGATGCAGATCGAAAATTTGATGGAGCAGGAACTGGACGTTCACCACCAGGTGGCGCACGTGCCGGTGTCGGTGGTGCAGAAAGTGGCCGATGCGCTGCCGGCTTTCGGCATTGTGGCGGCCGTGATGGGCGTCGTGCACACCATGGGCTCCATCGGGCTGCCGCCCGAGGAGCTTGGTAAGCTCATCGGTGCTGCACTGGTCGGTACTTTCCTGGGCATTTTGCTGTCCTACTCGATCGTGGGCCCCATCGCCAGCGTGATGGAGCAAAACAACGAGGTGGAGTCCAAGGCCTTCCTGTGTGTGAAGTCGGTGATGCTGGCCCACATGAACGGCTTCACGCCCCAGGCTTCGGTGGAGTTTGGGCGCAAGATTCTCTACCCGGATCTGCGTCCCACGTTCCAGGAACTGGACGACGAAACCAAAGCAGCGAAGGGCAAATAGTGGCTACAACCGCCAACAAGCCTTTGCCCCCGATCATTGTCAAGCGGGTCAAAAAGGCGTCACACGAAAACCATGGTGGCGTGTGGAAGATTGCCTACGCCGACTTTGTGACGGCCATGATGGCTTTCTTCCTGCTGATGTGGGTGCTGGGTTCCACCACCAGTGGGGATCTGGCGGGCATTTCAGCCTATTTTCAAAACCCGCTGCGTGTGGCCATCAACGGTGGCGCGGGCTCGGGGGACGCGGCCCGCATCATCAAGGGCGGTGGCGACAACATCTTCAAGCAAGACGGGCAGGAGGCCAGAGCCGATTCCAACACGCCCCAGCGCAAGGTCAGCAACGAAGAAGAAGTGACGGCGCAGTTCAACCGCATGCAGCAGGAAAAGCTGGAGCAGCTCCAGCGTGCGTTGGACAAGCAGATCGCCTCGGATGCTTCTCTGGATCGGTTCAAGAACCAGATTTTCATGGACATCACCTCGGAGGGCCTGCGGATTCAGATCGTGGACGAAAACAGCCGCCCCATGTTTGCATCGGGCAGCGCTCAGATGTCGCCCCAATCACAGCAACTGCTCACCACCATCGGCAGGGTGCTCAAGGGTTTGCCCAACAAACTGCGCATCGAGGGGCACACCGATTCCAAGCCGTTTGGGGGCAGTGCTGCGGACTACGGCAATTGGGAGCTTTCGAGTGACCGCGCGCATGCCGCGCGGCGCGCTGTTGTGGGCGGGGGCGTTGAGCCAAACCAGATCTCGCTGGTAGCCGGCTTTGCCGACAGCGTGCAGTTGAACCCAGCGGACGCCAACGACCCGTTGAACCGGCGCATTTCGTTGCTGGTGCTCAAGCAGGCGCCACAGCGAGCGCAAAGCCCCGAAGCCGCACCCCCCACTCAGCGCCCGGCAAACACCCTGGGCGAGACCTCGCTGGCGCCGCTGCCGGCCACAGAGGTGGCGCCACCGCTGGCTGCGCCAACGGCTGCACTGCCAGCAACCCCACAGCCAGCCACCCCGGCCTCGGTCCCCTCGGCGCTGCCCGCTGTGCCGCTGCCCCTGGTGCCCACGGCGACCTCGGCGCCCGCGCGTGCATCGGGGGGTGTTCGCGGACAGGCCCTGGTCTTGCCTGATCAACGCTGATGCGCAACGCTTGCCTGCGTGTGGGGTGGGTGCGCTGTGTGGGCCCCGTGTTGGCGCTGTGTCTGGTGGCGCTGCCGGTCGTGTCGGGCGCGGCAGGGCCGGTCGCCTCTGGGTCTGTTGCAGCCGCGCCCAGCGGTGAACTGCCCTCGCTGCTGCAGCGGTATGCAGCGGCGCGGCGAGCGGCGCTGAAAGAGCAGGTGTGCCTGGGTTCATCGCGCTGTGGCTCCGATGAGGGCCGTTTGATGGACGCCATGGAGACCCGCCGGCGGGTGTCGCAAGCGGTCGCTGAACTGGCCGAAGCGGGCGATGCCGAGGCCGCCTACCAGCGGGGCCTGATGTCCTTGCAGGTGATGGAGGAGCACGCCAAGCGTTCTGCGATGGAACTCGACCTGCGTTCACCTGGGCAGTCGGCCCATCTGCGGCGCTTGATTGCCACGGAGTCTGCGACGGCACAACGCTACCTGGGCCTGGCCGCCCAGGCGGGGCACGCGTCGGCTTGTCGGGCCATGGCGGGGCACCTGAAAGAACGCCAGGGGTCGTCGTCGTCGCCGTCCCCGTTGGTGGCGCAACTCTACTTGTGTGCGGTGCGGGGTTTTCTGGGCCAGGCCGATCGCAACACCGCGCTGGAAACCTACATCGCCATGCGCCAGGCTTTGGCGCCAGATGCCATGGAGCTGGTGGAGGCCTATTCGCTGCTGTTCCGCGCCCAAAGCCCGACGGGACCCCGTCAGCGCGTCCAACCCGACACCGCGCTGCAGCCCGGAAAACGAGAAGCGCCGTGATGCAAGCCTTGGCGTTGTGCCGCAGGGCCGCTTACGGGCCACGCACCCTTTTTTTGATTTCCTGAGGAAAAAAACCATGACGATTCTTGCACGCAGCGCCCTCTTGCTTCGGTCGGTGTTCCGATGGACTGTGCGGCTGCTGGTGCCGTTGTTTGTCGTGTTCGTGGTGGCTGAGCAGGTGGAGGCCCACCGCCTTGGCGCCATCGCGGCGTGCGAGTCGGCGCCAACGGCACCCGAAAATTGCCTGCGCCAGCGCGGCTACCTGGCCAGCGCACCCTATTACCCAGACATCACCCGCCGGTTGCTGGGGCACTACGCGCGCAGTCTGGGCGGTGCTCTGGGCGCGTCTTACGCAACGCCTGCGGAGGCCGTGCAATGAAGCCCTGGTTGAACCGTATGGCCCTGGTGGCACTGGCCTTTGCGGCCGCAGGCTGCTCTGATTACGACCGTGCCCGGCGGTCTTTTGAGGTGGGTGATTACACGGTGGCGTTTGAACGGTACAACCAGCTGGCTGAAGCGGGTGACGTGCGCGCGCAGTACGACCTGTCGCAGATGTACTTTCAGGGGATCGGCGGGCAAAACGACAGCCAACGGGCCTGGCATTGGTTGTTGAGCGCAGCCAGCGGTGGCAATGTGGCGGCCATGGTGAAGCTCGGGTCTATCTACGAAAGCGGCATGGGTGCCGAGCGCGACCACGCCTCGGCGGCTCAGTGGTACTTGCGCGCAGCCCGCCGCGGTGATCCGGTGGGTCGGTTCAATCTGGCGCTGTTGTACCTGAAGGGCATTGGCGTGCCCAAAGACGAAGTTGCCGCACTGGCCTGGTTTCGCCTGGCCTTGAAGGCGGGGGGGCCCGCCGCACGCTCTTGGGTCGACCAGCTGGAGCGCAGGCTCACGGCAGAGGAACTGGCCCGTGTGGACGAGATCGTGAAGCGCCTGGAGCAGACCGAAAAGGACTGACCGGTGGCCTCCGAACAGACCAGCGAAGACCGCACACTTGAACCCACCGACCGCAAGCTGCAGAAAGCCCGCGAGGAGGGCCGGTTTCCGCAGTCGCGCGACCTGAGTTTTGTGTTCGCGCTGGTGCTGGTGTCTGCGGTCGTTTTGATGCTGGGGTCGGTGTTCTGGCGCGCCACCCAAGAGCTGGTCACCGGCGCCCTGCGATTCACCGCGGGCGAAGATCCGCTGGAACACCTGAAGCGCTGGGCCTCTGGCCCCCTGCTGTCGTTCGGGTTTTTGGTGGGGGTGTTCTTGCTTGCCGCGGGTGCACTGGGTGCCTTGGCACCGCTCGCGCTGACCCGGATGCAGCCCGTCTTTGTGCCCAAGTTTGACCTCAGCCGCCTCGATCCCATCGCGGGCATTGGCCGCATGTTCTCGGCCCAAAACCTGTTTGCGCTGGCCAAAGGGGTGGTGGTCACCCTGGTCGTGCTCGCCGTGGGACTGGGCTATTTTCTGTTGCGCCGCGACAGCCTGATGCTCACGCCCTCTGCGTCGGTGGAAGGCGCGGTGGTGCAGCTCGGTCGTGTGTTGGGCGGAGGGCTGCAGTGGCTGCTGGCGGTGGTCTTGCTCATCGCCATCGTCGACGCGAGTTTTCAGTGGTTCGATTTTCGGCGGCAAATGCGCATGTCCTTGCAAGACATGAAGGACGAAAACAAGGAAAGTGAAGGCTCTCCAGAGAACCGCGCCCGAATGCGTTCGATGCAGAGAGACGCCTCGCGCCGGCGCATGATGTCCGCCGTCGAAAAGGCCGACGTGCTGGTCGTGAACCCGACCCACTACGCGGTCGCACTGCGCTACGACCAAGGGCGCATGGAGGCGCCGGTGGTGGTTGCCAAAGGGTCGGACGAGGTGGCTCTGCGCATGCGGGAGATTGCGGCCACCCATGAGGTCCCGCTGGCCGAATCCCCCCTGCTGGCGCGGTGGCTGTCAGCGAACGTCGAGCTCGGTGCTGCGGTGCCGCCGCGTTTGTACGCTGTGGTGGCGCAACTGCTGGCCTGGGCCTACGCCAGCCGCACGGGCGGGCCGCAAGACCTGCCCCATCACCTCGCCTATGTCGAGGAAGGCCTGGACGGCAACGACGCTTGAAGCCCACACACCCGGCCTGCCCGAATGGGCCGCGTCCTGTGCGCCCAAAAAGGGCAGGGTGCGTGCCGCCCAGTGGTTGCCTGGTGTTGTCAGGGCGGGGCAGGGCGCCTGTGTGGTGTCCAAACCGCAGGCCACAGGCCAAAGGTCAGGCGAAGAGGCGGCGCAGCCATGACTGCGCTGGATCCCTCGGTGGTGGTTCGGCAACCGCTGGCGCTGCAGGTGGGTGAGCATCCCCGCCGGGAGCATGCGCCGCGCGATCCGCCGCCAGGCCCGCCGGGGCACCGGCACCGACGCCTCTGTTGGCTTGCACACCCGCCTGGGCATGGCCGTTGGGGTGGATGTGCCGCGCACCGCCGTCGCTGGCCACATCCATCCGGGTTTTCAGCAAGTAGGCCGGTATCGGGGCGACCGCTCGCGTGCTGTTGGCGCCCGCCGGGTCTTGGTGCGCCATCGACAGGGTGGGCGGCTTGGGCTGGGGCTGGGGTGCCGGGTGGGCTTCTTTCACCCCTTGCGCTGAGCGCTGCGCCGGTTTGCCGTCGGGGGCAAGACCGGGTGAGGCCTCATGCCAGACCGTGTGCAGCCATTGGGTCAGCGGTTGCCAGGCCATGGCTTCAGCGCTGTTCAGGCCACCGGTTTGGTCAAAAACGCTGGTTCCCGTCTCCAGGTGGCGCCGGTATTGCGCATGATCGGCAATCACCGTCAACAAGTGCGTGTCCCACACGCGGTTGCCCTCGCGCCATTGGCGGGCCGCATCCTGCGGCCAACGCATGCCAAGGGCCACCAGCTGGCAGCGACCGCTCTTGACTTTGGGGTGTTTTCGAATGTCTTCGAGAAAGCTGAGCGAGGCGTCGCGGTCGAACACCGAGGGCCCGATGGGCACGATCACCGCATCCACCCAGACCAGCAGCTTCGCCAAATCGTGGTCGTAGAGTGCCCCCGGGGTGTCCAGCACGACGTGGGTGGTTCCGGGCGGGGCCCTGAACACTTTTCCGTTGTCCACCGCCCATGTCATGACTGGCGCTGCGTCCGGGCTTCTGCGCGCCAGCCAGCTCTTCACCGACTGTTGCCGATCCACATCACCGAGCATCACCCGCCAGCCTCTGCTGGCACACCAGCCGGCGATGTTGGTCGCCAGGGTGCTTTTGCCGCTGCCGCCTTTTCTGTTCAAAATTGCTACAACTGGCATGTCTTGGAATTAATCAGAAAGTGTTGTTTGATCTGATGGCAGCGAACCACCCAGACCGAAAAGCATGTCCAGCGCACTGGAACGCCGGGCTGCAAGACTCCCCTCGTAAACTGCAAGCAAGCAGCTAAAGTTCCATTCTGGTGCAAAAAAGACCATGTGATCAATTAAAATGCTAAAAATACAAATTTAAAACTGTTGTCGAACCCCCGCAGTGCGGCACGACACGGCGTGAGATTGGGCGCGGCAGGTGATGTAATGGGTGCCGAAGGTGCCTCAAGTGTGTTGGTCGCCGCCGCGATGCCCAGCCGGGAGCCATGGTGAGCAAGTCCTCGGCAGCAGATTCCACGGGTCATTCCACCGGCGTGGCATGTACCCTCCGATACCGCAAGCACCTCTTTGTGCCGCCGTTCAGGCGGTTTCATGCTGCCCCGAGGTGTTGGCTGTGGCGTTTGGCCAATCGCTGCGACATCGGTCTGGTTTGCCTGAGCCCGATCGGTGCTCGCTGTTGGTTCGGCAGGTGCGCACCGATGCGTTCCCTAGCCATCCCCTTGTTGTTCGGTGAGGAGTCATTTTTTGCATTGCGTCGCGGTTTCTGAAATGAACACAGTTTTTGCACCCGGTCGCACGCTGTGTGGCCACGGCGGGGTGCCGTTGCTGTGGGTGCGCGGTCGGCCAGTGGCTGCGAACCACCTCGTTGGCCAGGTCCTCCGTTGGTGCTTAGACGTTCGTAACACCTGTATTTTTTGGGTCCTGCTGTTGGGTTCCGCCGCCGCCTGGGCCGGTGACTATATTGAAGAGCAGGCGTGGTTTGAGGATCAAACCGAACAATTGACTTTGGCCGAAGTTCAACGTCAGGAATTTTTGCCGTTTGATGGCGTATTGAATCGGGGGTTTGGCTCTGCACCCATTTGGATTCGCATAAAAATACGGGCCGCTTCCCCTGAAAAATTGCAACAAGAAAGCAATTCAGACCTGGTTTTGCGCATCATGCCCGCGCATTTGGATGAAATTGAGCTTTTTGACCCGCTGGCTGAGACATCCATGCCGCGCCGCACGGGCGATTTGCACGCCTGGAGCCACGACGAATTTCAATCACAGTTTTTCAACTTCAAACTGCCGCCACAAGAAAGCGCCCGGTATGTGTGGTTGCGCCTCAAAAGCGCCAATGTGCGCAGTGTGCACATGACAATTTTAGACAACAGCAAGTCCCGGCGTCTGGATATTCATCTGGACATGATTGCCGCTGTTTACCTCGGTTGCATGGTGTTGTTTTTGGGCTGGGCGCTCAGCATGTACATGGCCGCACCCGAGCAATTGATGACCTTTTTTGTGGCCAAGCAAGTCTCGGCCGTTGTCTACACGTTGTACGCACTGGGTTACATGCGGATTTTGTTGGATGGTCTCGTGCCGCCCGCATGGATCAACATGTCGTCCAACGTCTGGGTTCTGGTATTTACGTTTGCTTCATTGATGTACCAGTGGATTTTTTTAAAAGAATTGCGACCGCCGGCCTGGAGCTTAAATTTATTTATCTCTTTTGCATTGGCTTATCCGTTAGGGTTTCTGCTTCTGGCAAACGGTTATGTGCAGCAAGCCATGCAACTCAACTTGGTGGTGATATTCTTGGGTAGTTTGATCGGTTTTCTGAATATACTGATCGTGCGCGAGCCCACCATAGCCGACCGCCACGGCTCTTGGTTGATATCAAAAAAGGTACTGGTTGGAACCCATTTTTTGATTTTCTCTTCACTGGTGGTGTCGGTTGTTTCTGGTATCGGGTTGCTGTCCAACTCCGTTTTTACGCTTTACATGCCCCTGCTGCATGGCTTGTTTTCTGGCGTGGTGCTCATGTATATTTTACAAACGCGGGCCCGCCAACTCTTGCATCGGCAGGTCCATCTTCAGGCCGAATTTGAAACCATGCGTGCCACTGCGCAATCTGAACGTATTTTTCGTGAAGACCAGCAGCACATGCTGGCCATGTTGGCACATGAATTGAAAACGCCCCTGTCGGTCGTTCGCATGCTGGTTGGGAAAAAAGACCTTACAAAAAACTCGATTGAAGGCGTCCAGATCGCCATTGATGACATGAATGTCATTGTCGATCGTTGTCTGCAAGCCGGGCGCCTGACGGAAGATCAGTTGGTTTTGCAAAAAACCTTGTTTGATCCGTTGGCGCTGCTGCAAAAAATTGTTGCGGTTCAAAAAGCAGAGTGCCATATTTTTTGTGAAGCCGCAGACCATTTTTCCATGTATTCAGACGAGCAAATTGTCCGAATCGTTTTTGGAAACCTGATCGAGAATGCCTGCCGATACCGAAAGCCTGAGACAGGTATTGTGGTCCGACTCGATGAGCAATCCAGAGGAGGGCGGTCTGGCATTCTCTTGGTGGTTGAAAATCAACCTGGTGGGGCAGGTTTCCCCGACCCGCAGCTTGTTTTCTCCAAATATTACCGCGCCGCCAAGGCCCATCGGCAAAGCGGCTCTGGTTTGGGCTTGTACTTGGTGGCGGGTTTTGCCGAGCGGTTGGGTGGATCCGTTCAATATGTTCCAGATCCCATTTTTGTGAAGTTTGAGTTATGGCTACCTCTTTAGATATTCTTGTGGTTGAAGACCACGACCTTCTGCGTGAAGCTATCGTTTCCATGTTGTGTGAAAACGGTCACCGGGCTGAGGGCGTTTATTGCGCCGAAGATGTTGGCGCCAGTTTGGCGGTAAAGGTGCCCGATATTTACATCCTGGATTTGAATTTGCCCGGTGAAGACGGCATCAGTCTTTCGCACCGACTGCGCGCCGATCAGCCCAGCGCGGGTATCGTCATCGTTTCAGCGCGGAGCGACCTTGTGGATCGTTTGGCGGGTTACAAGACCGGTGCCGACGTTTATCTGACCAAGCCATTCGAGACCGATGAATTGTTGGCGATCATTCAATCGATTGGAGCGCGCATGAAGCGCGGGGCGTCGGATATGTCGATGGTGTTGGACGTGGATCGTTTGGCGTTCAAAGGGCCCATCGCCGAGGTTTTTTTAACCCAGGCCGAAGTCGATCTCTTGAAAGGCATGGTCTTCGCTGATGAACAAGTTCTTTCCCATGCCGAGGTGGCCGCGCACCTGAAATTGCCCAATGGCCCCTTGTTCCGTGCCACGCTCAACGTTCGCTTGAGCCAATTGCGCAAGAAGCTCGCGTCCAGCGGCACCGAAGAGCCAACGATCCGGTCGATCAGAGGGTTGGGCTACAAATTGTGTGTGCAGCTGGTGGTCAATAGCCGGTCTTCGAGCGCCATCACCAGCGCTTGATACACCCGCGGCGCGCAGACCAGGTGTTTACGGGGTGGCGCATGGCCCGCTGAAAAACAGGCCATGCCCGCCGGTGAGCCATCTTCTGTGGTGAATGGTGGGCAGTGTGCGCGCGGGAAGGACCCCCGCCCGGCAGAGCGTTCCCGTGTACAGGATGCCGTTTTGGGGATGCAGCCCTCGAAAGCGGCGCGTGTGGGCGTTGTTGGGAGGGTGGGGTTTGCGCGTCTGCTTCAATGTATTTATAAAATTATTGTCATAAAAGTGATGATTTTTGTATATAAATGCAACATCATGAATTTCGGCTTTTTCAATCCCCCGCGTGGCTATGCCGTGTTGACGCAGAAGATCCCACAGCCGCTCCTGCACGCGTCAACCGACCTTGACACCAGAAAATACAGAGCTTTGTGCAAAGCCCGGCACCGCTGGCTGGGCCAGGCCGTCTGATGTCTAAGCGGTGCGCTTGGTCTGCCCTTTCATGGGCCAATGGCCTGGCTTGTTCGGCCTTTGTAGGGTGTTGGAGACGTTGCCTGGCGCTGTTTCTGTGGCTTGTGTTGTGTGTCTATCCAGTGGCTGACGCACTCAGCGCTGGGCCTTTGGACACCGCCACAGCTTCACATGCTGCGCCACCGCTGGTTCAGGCGGATACGTTGAAGATGCCGCTGAGTTCGCGAATCGAGGTTTTGATGGACCCCGACGGTGTCCTTGTCAAAAGCGACATGGAGCGTCCAGAGGTCGCTGCTCGCTTTGAGCCCTGGGCCAGCCAAAGCGACCTTAACTTTGGATTCAGCCGAAGCACCTACTGGTTGCGGTTCCCGTTACAGCGCAGCGCAGATGCCCCGCGGGATTGGTTGCTTGAGGTGGCCTATGCGCCGATCTCGGAGCTTGATGTTTACGCGCCCGGTCACCAGCCGGTCATCACGGGTAGTGCGCTGCCGGTGGGCAGTCGGGTGTATTTCAATCGGTTTTTTGTATTTCCGGTCACCTTGGCCGTCGAGCCTGCTTATGTGTATGTGCGTGTGCGCTCGAGTTTTTCGCTCACCATTCCCGTCCAACTGTGGCGGGTGGATGCATTTCAGCGCCACAACAGCGAGGTGCAGCTGGTTCAGTTCATGTACTTTGGGTTCTACGCCGCGCTCTTGATTTACAACAGCTTTCTGTTTGTGTCGTTGCGCGATCCACGCTTTCTTTATTTTTCTGTGTATGTCCTGGCTTTCGGCATGGCCATGTTTGCCGGGAACGGGTTTGGCCGCCTGTTTCTCTGGCCCGACTCACCCGCCTTTGACGAAGTGGCGCAGTTGGTGTTGCTCTCGGTGTCGGCCACCGTGGTGTTGGCATTGAGCCGGTTGTTCTTGCGAATACGCGAGTTTTCCCCTCGGCTGGCATCGGTTCTGCGCTGCGAGCAATGGCTCTCTGCCGGTCTCGCGGTGGCCCTTCTGGGTAGCCTCGTGGTGGGCTACCCCACAGATTTTGTGAACCAGTTGCTTGTTGTCAACGGCATCGCTATTTGTTTGGTGGTGCTTTATGCCGGCGTGGTGGCTTATCGGCACAACCTGCAGGGCTCGCATTTTTTTGTCTGGGCTTGGTGGGTGTTCTGCTGTGGTGGCCTGGTGGCTGCATGTCGCCTCTTTGGTTGGTTGCCAACCAACGCGGTCACCGCTTATGCCCTGCAGATCGCATCGGTTTTCGAGATGATGTTGCTGGCCATGGCGCTTGCCGATGCCGTGCGCCGGGAGCGCGACCTTCGCGAAGCCGAACAGGCGCGAACACTCAGACGAAACACCCGTGTGCTGCAGCTGCTCAAAGCATCTGAGGAGCGGTTGGAGACCGCCGTGCGTGAGCGCACCGCTCAGCTCGAGCAGGCGCTGAAACGACAAAAAGACACCTTGGGCCAATATGTGCGTTTCGGGTCCTTGCTTTCGCACGAATTTCGCAACCCCTTGGGGGTGATTGAAAGCCAGATCAGCTTGCTTGTAAAAGAGCGTGAGCGCGGCATTGATCAGCAAGAAAAACGGGTGGGTGTGATGTTGCGTGCCACCCGCCGGTTGACTGGCCTGTTTGATAAATGGTTGCAAAGCGACCGTCTGGCCTCGGCCCTTGAAGAGGTGAACCGGCATCGAATTCCGCTGCATGACTGGGTCAAAAAGCTGCTCGACGAGCAAGCCCATGTCACAGACAGCCACCGCTTGGTGCTTGCGCTTGACCCGCAGCTTGGGTTCATCGAAGCCGATGAGAGTTTGCTCGACATTGCCTTGTTGAACCTGTTGGACAACGCCGTGAAATACAGCCCGCAGGGCACCACCATTGAGTTGAGAACCCATTGCCATGAGGGTTGGTTGGGTATCTCGGTGCGTGACCAAGGCCCTGGTATCGACGGGAACGAACAGGCCAAGGTCTTCGATGAGTTTTACCGTGGCGCCCCTGAAAGCAGTGTCCGTGGCATGGGTCTGGGCCTGGCCATGGTGCAGCGTATTGCAAAGGCCCACGGCGGCTGGGTCGAACTCACCAGCACGCTGGGTCAAGGGGCTTGTTTTTGTATTTGGCTGCCGCGCAGCCCAGGAGATTGAGCTATGACGCCACCCGCACAGACCCGCGTGTTGGTCATTGAAGATGAGACCGATCTGCGCGAAGCGATGGTCACCTACTTGGAGATGGAGGGACTGAGCGCCGACGGCGTGGGCAGCCTGCGTGAGGCCGAGCTGCATCTGCAGCGGCAGGCGGTCGATGTGTTGGTGCTGGACCTGGGATTGCCCGATGGCGATGGTCTCGATTGGCTCTCTGCCCAGCCCCAGCGGCTAGAGCGGGGTGTGGTGGTGACCACGGCCCGTGGCGAGGTGCGCCACCGTTTGAGCGGGGTGCGTGCCGGTGCCGATATTTACCTGGTCAAGCCCGTCCAGCTGGAAGAGCTGTCGTCGCTGATCTTCAATTTGGCCCGGCGGTTGCGGCCGGGTCCGGTCAAGGCCTGGTCGCTCGATAAAACGGCCTGGCAGTTGGCGTCGCCCGATGGTCGGGCGGTCAAGCTGACATTGTCAGAGCATGCACTGCTTGCCAAGTTGGCGGAGTCCCCGGGGAGGGTGGTCGCGCGCCAGGAATTGGTGCTGAGTCTGGGCCATGACCCTTCTTATTACGATTTGCGCCGGATGGAAATTTTGGTGCGGCGCCTACGCAACAAGGTGCGCGACACGCTGGGTTACCCCCTGCCGGTGGAAACGGCGCACAGCCAGGGCTACGCCTTCACGGGTGCCATTGTTTTTCGCCCCATGCCTGCGTGAGGGCTGGTGAGGTGTTGGGCGTTCGGTGAAGCCATAAAACCGATTTATACGTTTCCAGCAGCGCAAAACACCACACCAGAGGCCTGCGCGGCAGACGTTGCCGGCTGCTGAGCGACCGCAGCGGTCCCTTTATCAAAACGCCGTTTTCACCGTCGCCTGATCCCTGTGGCGTTGTCGCCCCAAGGCAAGGGGTTTGAGATGGGGCGCCCCCATGCGCCACGGTCCGATCAAATCGGATGGCGTTGCCCGTCTGCCTTGCCAACCGAGGAGCCTGCGCGTGCGGGGCCTACCCCCGTTGGCTGACCTTTTCTCCGCCCCTCAACACCACCAGCCTCCCAAGCCTCCGCTCACACCGGGCGCTGCCTGGCCTTGCCACGTTGGGTGCGCACTGTGTTGGCCGTGGTGTGGACCCGAATCGAAGTTGTCATGTCGGGTTTTGTCGGTTTGTGTCGTTTTTGGTCGAGTTTTGTCGCCAGTCGTCGCGGGCACAGGGGGTCGATTGCGAGTTTTAAGACGGGTGGTCGTAGAAAATCAATACAAGCTATAAAAATATCATTTAGTACTAAACTTTTATTTTTTTTCGGTGTCCTGTGCGCGGCTTTTTCGGCTCAAGCAGCCTTCTGGGTGGGCAGTGCCTTCGCCCAAGCCTGGACGGCCCTCTTTTCTTTGGCGTGCAGCGTTTGCCCCTGCCAGCGTGGGGCGTGTTTGCAACACGCCGTGCCTCTAAATTTTTTTGATTGACCATCATGATCCGCACCAAATTTCGCTCAGCCAAACGTTGCGCTTCTCCCCTGTTGCAGCGGTTGATGCGCGATGCCTTTCGCGTCGAACCGCTGGAGCAGCGGGTGCTGCTCTCGGCCGACCCGTTGTTGGCGGCCGCGCAGGTGGTGATGCCTCGCACGGGCGATACGCATGATGGCCTTCATGAGCAGATGGGCTGGCTGGCTGATGCGATGGGGGCTGACGGCGTCCAGCTGTCTTCGCAGGGCCAGGCCCGTTACGAGCTTGACGTGGGCCAGGCGTTGCCGTCTTTTTCAGTGGATGGGGCCGCATTTGGGGCAGGGAGTCCCTCGGTCCGCTCGGCGTTCATGGAGACCGCGCTTTCCTCGGCGGTCGGCAGCGACATGCTGACTGTGTCCTTGGGCGAGCGTGGATCGCCGCCGTCCGAGACGGTTCAGGTGGCGCAACCGGTCCCGTCAGACCTTGGTGACAGCGCCAGCGCGTTGACCCGCTTGTTGGGGCAGGAACGCCTGTTTGCGGTGCCGTCCGACTCACAGGTTGGCTCCTCGTCGGACTGGTTGTCGCTTGAAGCGGGCAACACCGATTTGGCTGTGCTCGCGTCGCAGGATGGCAGCCTCAAGGCGAACTTGCGCATCAACCCGGGGACGGTGCTGGGTGGCAGCGGCACCGTGCTGGGTGATCTGGTCAACCAGGGCATGCTGAGTCCTGGTTATTCGCCCGGTTTTCAGGAAGTGTCGAGTTACAGCCAGGACGGCCTTGCCGTGCTTGAAATGGAGCTTGGCGGTACGCAGGCTGGCACGGGTTACGACCAGCTCAATGTGTTGGGCCTGGCACAGCTCGATGGCACGCTTCAAGTGCGCTTGATTGACGGCTTCCAACTCACCGCAGGGGATTCGTTCAAGATTCTTGGTTACGGATCGGTTCAGGGTTCGTTCTCGGCCATTGGGGGGCTGGCTGTCAGCCAGGGCGTGTACCTGGAGTACCGCCAGCAAAGCGACGGTATTTGGTTGTTCGCGCGCTCGGTTGAGAGCAGCGCCACCCTTTCTTTGGGCGAGGGCGACAACACGGCCGTGCTCGACACGTTCAGCGACGGGGCCGCCACGTTCCTGTCGCTGCAGGGCACCGGTGCGGACGCCGCCACCCGGGTGGTGGTTCAGCTGCCAACGCAGCAGCTGGTGGTGGACGGTGGCAGCGGCCGCGATCAGATCACGCTGGGCGATATGCAGCTTGGCTCCACGGCGCTGACCGTGCGGGCAGAGGCGATTCTGGTGCCGCAGGACAGTGTGGTGCTGTCGGAAAGCGATATTTCGCTGCTGGCGAGCGATTTGGCGAGCGCGTCATCGGGCCTGGGGGCCCAACTACAGGCGTCTTCCTCGGTGGTGGTGGGGGGGCAGATCAGCACCTCAGGCTGGCTGGCGGTGGCATCGCGCAGCGAGGTTGAGGCCGATGTGAGCAGCACCGACACCTTCGATCTGTCGATACAGGCGTCCACCGTGGCGGAGTCCCGCCTGCTGGCCGGGGCCACGGTTCGCGCTGGTGGCCTGTCGGTGGTGGCTGTGAGCCAGGGCCAGTACAGCGCCACGGCCGCACCGGCGGCGTTGTCGCTTGCCACCCACGGTACGGTCACGGTAAGCGCTACCCAAAGCGCTGACGCCGAGATCCAGAGCGGTGTGGTGCTGCAGGTGGGCCCGTTGGTGTCCTCGGCTGGTGGCGGCGAAAGCCTGTTGGTGGAGGCGCTGAACACCGCCGATGTGGTGGTCAAGATGACGAGTCAGGACACGCTGCTGAGCGCGTTGACGGGCTTTGACATGCTCCAGGCCGTGATCGACCTGGAGAAGAGCACCTCGGCGCTGCTGGGCACCCCATCGACCAGTGAAACGGCTGCGCGCCTGAGCCTGGGCGGCTTGTCGGGTGGTGCCAGCGGTGGTGTGGTGGTTCGGGCTGCCAGTGGCGGCGTGGTGAGCGCCGACGTGCTTTCCTCCCTCATTGGCAGCGTGAAGACCGATGCCTTGGACAGTACCAAGGCGGCGGTGGCGCAATCCGATCTTTCTGCTGCGGGGCTGACGGTATCGTCTCAACATGCTGGCGAATACCTTGGCCGCGCCAAAGACGTTCGTCAAACCATGGGCGGTGGCGTCTGGGCGACCGTGGACAACACGGCCTACCAAGGGCCTGCTCAAGGCGATGGGGTGGTGGTTGACGCCACCGATCGGGGTTTGTATCTGGCCCAGTCGGCTGATTTCCAGCTGGACTTGTTGCAGTTTCCGCACGTGGCGTTGGGCCGGGCGCTCGCCGGTAATACGGTGGACCGGTCTGTCGCCGCATCGGTCACCAACAGCTCGCTGGATGCTGCAGCCATCAGCGTGGTGGCGCTCAACGAGCAGGAACTGTCGTCCAGTGTGGCGGTGCAGAGCCTGGTCAACAACGGCAGTTTGAGCACACTGTTGCCCACCTATTCGCTGGCCCTGGGGGGCAGCGTGGCCTGGAACGAGGTCACCGGTGACGTGATGGCGGTGGTCACCGACAGCGAGCTCCGCGCCGTTGGCCACATCCGGGTGCAGGCGAACAACGAAGCGGCAGTGGTGGCCCGCACGGAGGCGGCTTCGCGCGTGACAGGTGGCAGCGGGGCTGCGGTCGGTATCGCCGTGGCCTTCAATTCGATTGGCGCGGCGATCGGCAATGTCTGGTCGGCGGGCATGGACACGCTGCTGGGTACGGACTGGAACGACAACCAGGTCAGCGAGGTGATCGCTCAGGTCGCCGGCACGCGGCTGCAAGCGGGCGCTGATGTGACGGTGGCCGCCGTGCAGGGCGCCGACATCAACGCCACCGTCACCAACGCGGCCGAGAGCAAGGCCTCGGCCTTGTACGGCGCTTCCGGCGCAGGCGCTGCCGCGGTGCTCGCCAGCAACCGCATCAACACGGGCGCACGCGCCTCGTTGGAACGCACGCCGGCCCAAGCGGTGCTGGGCGGCAACCTGGTGGTGCGAGCCCAAGACGACATCGGCGTCTATGCCAACGTGAAGCTCGTGGCCGCTTCAACCACGAGCAACGACGGTGGGGTGAGCGTGCTCAAAAAACTGGCGGGCCGCATACAAGACAACGCCAACCCGCCCCGGTACCTGAGCAGCAACGTGGACACAGTACCGGTGCAATTTGGCGACCGGGTGAAGATCGTCGGTGGTGCCAGCGATGGGAAAATTTACCGCTACCTGGGCGATCAGGGCAGCATCAAGCCCAGCACCGAGGCCTACGACGACCTGGACCTGTGGCAGGAGGTGCTCAGCACCGACGCCATTCCCAGTGTGGGCAACATCAGCAACTCCGACGCGATTGCGGTGGGTGGCGTGGTGGTGCGCAACGACGTGCGCGGCGGCGCCACGGCGCAGGTGAGCGATGCCCAGGTGGCCAGTGGCACGCTGACCATCGAGGCAGTGGCCAGCTCGGCGATCCGGGCCACGCTGGACAGTTACGTGGAAAGCTCGGGCGGCAGCGCGTTTGGCGCCGGCACGAGCCTGGCGGTCAACGCCACCATCGCGACCAACCTGGTGCTGGGAAGCGCCACAGCGGAACTGCTGCGCAGTGCCGTGGAGACCTTGAGCGGTGACGCCGTGGTGCGCGCTGACAACGCCTCCGAGATCGAGGCCACCAACAAGAGCATCACCAAGAGCGGTGACTCGGGGGCTGGCGTCATGCTGGCTTTTAACGCGGTGGGCTGGAAGGCGCAAAACATTCTGAGCCAGTCGCTGGACGCGCTGGTGGGCACCGAGATGGGGGCTGTGCAAGCCAGTGGGGCTGTGGTGCGCGTGCTCGACAGCACGCTCACCGCCAGCGGCAACGTGAAGGTGGAAGCGCTCCAGGCGGCCCAAGTGACGGCCGACCTGAGCAACGACAGCACCTCGGCGGCCTCTGCACTGTTCGGTGCCTCCAGCCTCGCCGTCAGCGCTGTGCTGGCCATGAACCGGGTGGCCAGCGAAGCGCTGGCCACGGTGGATGGCAGCACGCTCACCGCGACCGGCCGCATGGACCTGCTGGCCAGGGACGGGTCTGGCATCGCGGCGCACAGCGATATGAAGGCCGTTTCGAGCACCACCAACGACGCCGGAGCCAGCTTGTTGGGCGGCCTGATTGGGGACATGACCTCGGGTTACCAGTTCAGCAGCCGCTCGGGCACCCAGCCCCTCAAGGCGGGCGACCTGGTGCGGGTGGCTTCCGACCACCGCTCGGGCGGTGTGGCCGGCGGTGTGTACCGCTACAGCGGCCCCGATCTGAGCACCAAGCTCTCGGGCATCAACTATTTCGGTGCCGACTGGCAGCGCGTGCTGCCCGAGTCTGCTGCCAAGCTCTTGCCGAGCCTGAACCTTTCAGGCTCCGACGCCATCGGTGTGGGGGGGCTTGTGGTGCTCAACGACCTGCGCAGCCAGGTCAAGACCACGGTGAACGACAGCCGTCTGACGGCCCAACTTGACCTGAAGCTGGCCGCCGATGCCCTGAGCGAGCTCAGTGCCTTGTCCGAAGGCCTGGTGACTTCTTCGGGCGGCAGCTCGTTTGGCACGGGCACCAGCCTGGCCGTCAACGCGATGATCGTGACCAACCTGGTGCTGGCCGATGTGCTGGTGGATGTGAACGCCAGCACGCTGCGCGCTGGAGGCGATCTGAGCGCCACGGCCCAAAACGGCAGCGCCATCGACGCCACGCTCAACAGCGTGACCAAGAGCGGTGACACGGCCGTTGGTGTGGTGCTGGCTTTCAACACCCTGGGCTGGGAAGCGCAAAACATCCTGTTCAGCTCGATGGACGCGTTGGTGGGGACCCACATCGGCACGGAGAAGGCCTCGCGGGCACAGGCTTTGCTGATAGACACGGTGGTCGTGGCCGGTGGTGACGTGTTGGTCGAGGCCACCAATGCGGCACAACTCAACGCCACGCTCAGCAACGCCGCAACATCCGAGGCATCGGCCCTGTTTGGCGCCTCCGGCGCCGGGGCATCGGCGGTGCTGGCCAGCAACATGGTGGCCGCCGGCGCGCTGGCGCAGGTGGACTTCAGCGCCAACTTTGCATTGCCCCTGGATCTGGTGCGCCAGATCACCGCAGGCGGCGCGTTTGCGGTGCGCGCCAGCGATGCGGCGGGTGTTTTTTCCAACGTGAAGCTGGTGGCTTCCTCGACCACCACCAACCTGGGTGGTGTCGATATCCTGCGCAACACCGTGTCCACCATCTCGGACATGGCCAAGGCGCCCAAATTCCTGAGCACCGACTCGGGCAGCTACACGATCAAGTTTGACGAGCGGGTGAAAATCGCCGACGGCGATGACAGCGGGAACATCTACCGCTACCTGGGTGCGAGTGGCACTTTCACGCCCGTCGACACCGACTACACCGACCTGGACCTGTGGCAAGAGGTGCCCAGCACCAACGCCATTCCCAGCATTGGCAACGTGAGCGACTCCGATGCGATCGCCATTGGCGCTGCCGTGGTGCGCAACGACGTGCGCGGTGGCGCCACTGCGCGACTCAGCGATGCCCAGGTCCAGGCCGGCAGTGTCCGGGTTGAAGCACAGGCACAGTCCACCATCAAAGCGGTGCTGGACAGCTACGCTGAAAGCTCGGGCGGCAGCGCGTTTGGCACCGGCACGAGCCTGGCGGTCAACGCCACCATTGCGACCAACCTGGTGCTCGGAAGCGCCACGGCGGAACTGCTGCGCAGTGCTGTGGAGACCCTGAGCGGTGACGCCGTGGTGCGGGCCACCAACACCGCCGAGATCGACGCCACGAACGACAGCGTGACCAAGAGCGGTGACACCGGCGCGGGCGTGATGCTGGCTTTCAACACCTTGGGCTGGAAACCGCAAAACCTGCTGTTTCAGGCGGTGGATGCTCTGATAGGCACCGAGATTGCCGACATTGAGGCGTCGGGTGCGGTGGCCCGCGTGACGAACAGCACCGTCACCGCCAGCGGCCACGTGCAGGTGGAAGCGATCCAGGCCGCACAAATTACCGCAAAGCTCAGCAACGACAGCACCTCGGCGGCGTCGGCGTTGTTCAACGCCTCCAGCATGGCCGTGAGTGCCGTGCTGGCCATGAACCGGGTGGCCAGCGAAGCGCTGGCCACGGTGGATGGCAGCCGCTTGACGGCCGGCGGTGATGTCAAGGTGAACGCCAGCGAAAAGGCGGGCATTGACGCCAGCAGCGATTTGAAGGCGATTTCGAGCACGACCAACGACCTGGGTTCCAGCCTGGTGGGCGGTCTGGTCAGCGACCTGACCCGCAGCTACGACTATTCCACCCGTTCGGGCAACCGAACGGTGCAGACCGGTGATCTGGTGCGTGTGGCCAGCGATCACACCGCCGGTGGCGTCGGTGGTGGTGTGTACCGCTATGTGGCGGCGATCCCGGTGGCCACCGACCCGAGTGTCAACTTCGGCGGCACGCTGATCGACCTCGCGAAGGAGGACTTTCTGGGCACCAACTGGGTGCGTGTGGTGCCAGGCAACATCGCAGCGGCCATCCCGTCGCTGAGCTTCACCGATTCCGATGCCATGGGTGCCGGTGGTCTGGTGGTGCGCAACGATTTGCGCAGCGCGGTCAAGGCCCTCGTCAACGACAGCCAGTTGCGCGCGGGCGGTGATGTGCTGCTCTCGGCGCTGGAGGCCACCGATCTCAAGGCCCTGTCCGAGGGCGTGGTCAGCTCGTCCGGCGGCAGCGCATTCGGCACCGGCACCAGCCTGGCTGTGAACGCCATGATCGTGACCAACCTGGTGTTGTCCGATGCGGTCGTGGAGGCGCTCTCCAGCACGCTGGACGCCACCGGCAACGTGTCGGTGACGGCGGACAACGCCAGCGGCATCGACGCCACCCTCAACAGCGTGACCACCAGTGGCGACACGGCGGTGGGCGTTTCGCTCGCCTTCAACACGCTGGGCTGGGCCTCCCAGAACATCTTGTTCCAGGCGCTGGATGCGCTGATTGGCACGTCCATCGGGGATGCGCAGCCGTCCCAGGCCAAGGTCCGGTTGCTGGACACCGCCGTGTCGGCCGGCGGCAGCGTCACGGTCGAAGCCACCAACGCGGCTCAGCTCAACGCCACGCTGAGCAACGCAGCGTCGTCGTCGGCCTCGGCGCTGTACGGCGCTTCGGGCGTGGGTGCGTCTGCGGTGCTGGCCAGCAACATGGTGGCCGCGGGTGCTTTGGCCACCATCGAATACGGATCGACCTACGTGCGGCCGCAGGGCCGCACCGATGACGTGGTGGCGGGCGGGGATGTTGTCTTGCGTGCCAGCGACGAAGCGGGCGTGTACGCCAACATGAAGCTGGTGGCGTCTTCGGTAACCAGCAACACGGGCGGGGTGAGCGTGTTGAAGAACGCGCTGAACGCCTTGTCCACCAAGGACTTCGACTACCTCAGCACCGACGGCGAGCAGAGCCTGAAATTTGGCGACCTGGTGCGCCTGGCGCAGGACCACGATGCAGGCGGCACGCCGGGTGGCCTGTACCGCTACATGGGCACCGCATCGAGCGTGGACCTGTCGTCCGCCGACTTCAGCGATCTGGGCTACTGGTACGAGCAGACTTCGACCCAATCCATTCCGGAATTCAACATCAGCGATTCCGACTCGGTGGCCGTGGGCGTGCTGGTGGTGCGCAACGACGTGCGCAGCGGCGCCCTGGCCCGCCTCTCGGACGCGCGCATCGACGCCGCTGCCATCCAGGTGCAGGCGCTGGAAGAGGCCACCATCCGAGCCGTCAACAACAGCGAAGCCACCTCGTCCGGTGGCAGTGCGCTGGGTAGTGGCACGAGCCTGGCCGTGAACGGTGTGATCGCCACCAACCTGGTGCTGTCGCACGCCGACGCGGAGATCCTGCGCAGCCAGGTGCAGACCCGCACTGGTGGCGTGAGTGTGAACGCCGACAACCACGCTTTTATCGATGCGCGCAACATCGCCAACGTGCAGTCGGGCGACACGGGGGTGAACGTCACCCTGGCGTTCAACACCATCGGCTGGGAAGCGCAAAACATCTTGTTTCAGTCGATCGATGCCCTGATTGGCACCGACATTGGCGAGGAAGACCCGGCGCGGGTGCGGGCCTACATCACCGACTCCGACGTGAACGCTGCCGGCGATGTCAGCGTCACCGCGACCAACCGCGCCGTGCTGCGCGCACTGGTCGACAACGACACCGAGTCCAAAGCCGCGGCCTTGACCGGTGCGTCCAGTCTGGCGGTGGGTGCGGTGCTGAGCAGCAACATGGTGAGCGCGCTCACCGATGCCGCGATCCGCAGCACCAACGCCACCAACCAGGCGGTGACAGCAGCCGGTGACGTCGTCATCCAAGCCACGGAGACCGCGTCGATTCGGGCCATCTCCCGCCTCTCTGCCATCGCCTCCAGCGAGAACGACGCCGGCCTCAGCCTGTACACCGGTTTCATCGCCAACAGCGAGGGCGTGGACTTCACCGACCGCTCCGGCACCCAGACCCTGGCCGTGGGCGATATGGTGCGCGTGGGCAGCGTGGCTTACACCAGTTACGACGAACCCGCGACCGTGCAAGCCGGCGACCGGGTCCAGATCAAGTTCGACAGTGACAGCGCAGCCGAGGGCGATGTCTTCGAATACGTGGGCACCACCGCGCTGGAGACACCCGACCTGGTGGAAGAAGACTGGAGCAACACCCAGCGCTGGCGCAAGGTGCTCGGCGAAGCCGGGCAGGTCTACCGGTTTGTCGGCACGCCGGGTGCGTTCGATCTGGCCGTGCAGGACTACACCGACAAGTCGCGCTGGGAATCGCTCCCCTCCATCAATCCGAAAGATCTGGTGCCCGGGCTGAGCACCAACATTTCGGATTCGGATGCCATGGCGTTTGGTGGCCTGATCGTGCGCAACGACGTTCGAAGCGGCGTCAAGGCGCTGCTGCTGGGCCAGCAGGTGCAAGCCGCGGGCCATGTGCATATCCTGGCGACCGAAAACGCCAGCATCCTGGCGCAGACCGACAGCACGGTGGAGTCCAGCGGCGGCAGCATGTTTGGCAAGGGCCAGGACGTGGCCGTGAACGCGGTCATCGTGACCAACCTGGTGCTGGCTTCAGCCGATGCGCTGGCCAACCGGGGCAGTGTCCAGGCTGGCGGGAACTTCCGTGTGGAAGCGGTGGACAGCGCGCGCATTGTCAGCACCGTCGATGCCAGCGTGAGCTCGGGCGGTTACGCCATTGGTGTGGTGCTGGCCTTCAACACGGTGGGCTGGAACCCGCAGAACGTGTTTGCCAACACCATCGACACGCTGGCGGGTGGCGTGTTCGGCACCGAAGATCCGGTGCACACGCGCGCCTTGACCGAGTCGGTTTCCATCGCAGCGGGTGGCGATATCGTGATCCGTGCCGACGCCAACGCCGCCATCGATGCCCGCATTGAAAGCGCGTCGGCGTCCATTGGGGTAACCCCTGCGGGCGGCGCCAGCAGCATCACCGTGGGCGCGATCCTGAGCCTGAACCTGGTCAGTACGTCGAGTGCCGCCACGTTGGGCGCCAGTGCGTCTGGCGTGAAGGCCGGCGGCAACCTGTCGGTCACCACCATCGAGCGCTCGTCCATCGTGTCCGATGTGGAGGCTGCCTCGATTTCTGTTGGCGTGGGCGCCGGCGGGGCCACGGCCGTCTCCATCAGCTTTGGCATGGCGCGCAACACCCTGCGCAGCGAGGCCTTGGCCACCCTGGCCGCTGGCCAGGCGGTGGACGTGGGGGGGGATGTGGTGGTGAAAGTGGAGCGCACGGGCTCCATTGAGGCCACTGCCACCGCCACGGCTGTGGCCGTGGCGGCCGGTGTGAAGAGTTCGCTGGCCGTGGCCGGCGGCGGCGCGATCGCCGTCAACACCATTTTGGGCGGCAGCAGTGCCGTGATCCGCAACAGCGACATCACCGCGGGCGGCCATGTCGATGTGCTGGCGGTGGATGCCGCGCGCATTGATGCGCTGGTGCGTGCCGCTGCGGTGGCCGTGGGTGTGGGCGTCAAGGCCACACCGGCGGTGGCCCTGGGCCTGTCGGTGGCGATGAACGAGATTGGCTGGGACCGCAGCCAGACGCCGCCGATCACCTACAACAACGAAGACAAACCCATCGCGCTGCGCACCGGCGACACCGTGTTGATCACGAAGGGCCCACAAATCGGGCAGGTCTTTGAATACACCGGCGAGAGCCGCAACGACAAGGACGGCATCAGCCTGGGAGCGCAGAGTTACCACGACCGCGCCCAGTGGCGCCGGGTGGCGATCACCCCCAACCGGGCCGAAACCACGGCGCTGATCGAAGGCTCCGATGTGCGAGCCGGTGGCAACCTGTCGGTGCTCGCCACCTCCACCGCCAGCATCGACGCGGTGGTGCTCGCGGGCACGGTGGGTGTGGCGGCATCGGCCAAGGCCGGTGTGGCGGTGTCGGCAGCCGGTGTCTACACCGAAAACAACATTCTGGTGGACGTGCGTGCGCAGATCCGCGACAGCGGCGCCATTGCGGCCAATGCGATCACGGTACTGGCCGACAACGCGGCCAGCATCAACGCCATCGCCGGTGCGGCATCGATCGGCGCTTCGCTGGGCGGCAAGGCCGGCATATCGGTCACCATCGGCTTGAGTCTCGCCTTCAACGCGGTGGCCGGCGACACCTTGGCCAGCATCGACGCGGCCGAGACCGTGACGGCGCGCTCCGGTGATCTGCGCATCGCTGCCGTTGCCAGGGCAGTGCCCTTGTTTGAGATCGATCTCGCGACCAGCGCCGGCTTGTCGGCGGCGGTGCTGGACGACGCTGCCACCAGCAACCCGGACGATGCGGACACCGAGGGCCAGGACGAATACACGCTGGACCGCACCAAGGACTTGGCGCTGCTGGCAAAACTGGCCGATGTGCTGCGACTGAATGGCATGGACTTGCCGGCTGCACCGAGCCTCACGGCCGACTGGGACCTCACCTCGGGCGATGGTCAGAAAGTGCTCAAGCCAGGTCAGAAAGTCAAGCTGGCCGGGGGCTATGCCCAGGGCGGCACCGGTGGTCGGGTGTATGAATTCACCGGCAGTCTGGCGCTGGACGCTGACCTTGGCACGCTGAATTACGCCGACACGACCCGCTTCAAGGTGGTGGAGCCCGAGCTGGTGCTGCGGGTGCTGGAGAGCGGTCGCTCGTGGCAGCTGTTGCTGGCCAACGGGCGCAGCTACATGCTGCAGTTGGATGCGGCCAACCCCAACCTGCTGCAGGTGGGCAACAGCACCATCCACGCGGTGTCGGCAGCTGCGGCGCTGGGACTGGCGGTGGGGGGCACGGCGGGCGTTGCGGTCAGCGGCGCGGGCGCCGTGGCCTACAACGAAGTGCTCAACAGCACGGTGGCGCAGCTCGCCAATGGCGATGCCACCGCCACCGGCAACGTGTTTGTGAGTGCCACCAACACGGCAGCCATCAGCTCGATCGTGGCGGCGGTGTCGCTGGCGGTGGGCGCCGGGGGCACCGCTGGCGTGGGGGCGTCGATCGGCATCGCGCTGGCGCGCAACTGGATCGGCTACACCGACGACGCGCCGGCTTTGCGGGCGCAAACCCGCGCCTCGGTGCTGGACGCCAGCATTGACGCGGGTGGCGACATCCAGGTGACGGCCACCGCAGAGCAGCGCATTGGCGCGCTGGTGCTCAGCGGCTCGGCTGCCATCGCGGGCGGCGGCACAGCCGGCGTGGCCGCCAGTGGCTCGGGCGTGGGGGCCAACAACCGCATTGCGATGGACATCACCGCAGAAATCGACGGTGACCGCGCAGGCGGCATTCGAGGCGATGCCGTCAGCGTGCTGGCGGCAGACCGGTCGGTCATCAACGTGTTTGCCGGTGCGGCCTCCATCGCCGCTTCGGTGGGTGGCACCGCCGGTGTTTCGTTGTCGATCGGGGCTGCGCTGGCGCTCAACCACATCGACAACCGGGTGGTAGCGGCGGTGCGCGCGGTCGAAGACCAACTGCAAGCCCGCGAGGGCGATGTGCAGGTGCGCGCTTTCGAGCAGGCCACCATTGCCTCAACCGCCATCGCGGCTTCAGTGGCCGCCGGTTTTGGCGGCACGGCCGGCATTGCCTTGTCGGGCGCCGGCGCTTCGGCCACCAACGTGATCCTGGGCGAGAGCAGTGCGCTGGTGATCGACAGCACGGTGCTGGCGGCCCGCGATGTGGCGGTGAGCGCCATCAACTCGGCCAGCATCACCTCGTCCATCATGGGTCTTTCCCTGGCGGTGGCCGTGGGCGGAACAGCCGGTATCGGTGCCTCCATCGGTGTGGGCATTGCCCGCAACTACATTGGCGCAGACCCCGGCGCCAGCGCGTTGGCCACCTACACATCGGGGGTGGACAACCCGCTGCAGATCCGCACCGGCGACACCGTGTACCTGGCCCCAGGCAGCGGTGGCGCCCGCGCGGGCGACACCTACCGCTACATCGGCAAGCAGACGCTGGGGAAGAAAGATGTGGACGGCGATGGTGTGAAGGACAACATGCTTGTCACCCAAGACTACGCCGACCGCGAGCTGTGGGAGCAGGTGGTGGTGCAGCAGCCGCTGCGTGTGCAGGCCGTCATTGAGGGTGCCAGCCTGAGCGCAGAGCGCCACATCGAGGTGCTGGCCGACGCCTTGCAGCAGGTTGATGCCCGCATGCTGGTGGTCTCTGCCGCTGTGACGGGCGGCACGGTCGCCGTCAGCCTGAGCGGCGCGGGCGTGAACACCGAAAACCATGTGAACGCTGTGGTGCAGGCCCTGGCCAAGCGAAGCGAGGCGGCGGGCGATGCCCAGCTGCTGGCGGTGGGCAACATCACCCTGCGGGCACAAGACTACTCGCGCATCGAAGCCGACGCCAAGGCGGTGTCGCTGGCGGCGGCCATCGGCATTGGTGGTGCGGCCGCCATCGGCGTATCGCTGGCAGACAACCGCATCGACCAGTCGGTGCTGGCTGCCATCAGCGGCGCCAATGTGCAGTCCGGCAGCGGCATTCAAGTGACCGCCCGCGGCGCAGCCGTGATCGACGCCCGGGCACAAGCCGTGGCCGCAGCGGCTGGGCTGATCTCGCTGGCCGGTGGCGGTGCGCGTGCCAGCGCCGTGATCGACTCGCTGATCGATGCCGACATCAGCGACGCGACGGTTCAGACCACCGGCAAGCTGCTAGTGCTGTCGGAAGGCCTGATGCGCGCCGATGCGCTGGTGCAGGCCACGGCTGTGAGCCTGGGCGCGATTGCCGCAGCGGCCAGCGGCACGGTGACGCTGATCGAGCTGAACCCACAGGTCACCGCGGGCATTCGTGCCAGCACGGTGCGCGCCGCCGAGGTCGACATCAAGGCCCTGGGGCGCCAGGCGGCCAAGGTTGAGACCGAATCCATCAGCGTCAGCACCGGGGTGTCGGTGGGCGTGTCCTCGGCCACCATCAAGGAGCGTGCCCGCGTGCTGGCTGGTCTGGGCCATGCGGTGGACTTGCAGGCGACGCGCCTGGGCATCGATGCGGACAGCAAGGATGTCCTGGACGTGAAGAGTGTGGCCGCCACGGGTGGCCTGCTGGTCGGCATTTCGGGTGGTTATTCCAGCATGACCATGGACAGCGAGGCGTTGCTGGTGATGGGCGACAACAACACCATTGACGTTGGCACCCTGGTGCTGCGCGTGGTGCACGACCAGGACGTGGATTCCCAGAGCTTGAACCTGGCCGTGGGCCTGCTCGCTGGCAGCGGGGCCCTGGTGAGCAACAGCGTGAACAGTGCGGCCGATGTGCGCATTGGCGCTGACAACACCCTCAAAGCCTCCAGCATCACCGTGCTGGCGATCAACCGGGTCAAAAAGGACCGCTATTCCCTGGAGGACAACCTGCGCTCCGGTTCGGCCGGTCTGGTCAATGTGAGCGCGATGCTGAGCGAAACCAACTTTGGCAGCGCAACGAACCCCATGAGTGCGCGGGTCAGCCTGGGTGACCGCACGAGCATGGTGGTGGCGGGTGATGCCGCTGCCCCTGGCAAGCTGCGCATGGAAGCCTTCATTGATGTTTATGCAACCGACAACGTGCGCATCGAGGGTGTTTCCGGTTTGGGCTTGTCGGTGGGGGAGTCGGCTCTCAAGACACACACCGAGACCGGTGTGTTCCTCAACGGGGCAACACTGTCCAACAACAGCGGCGACATCATCCTCACCGCCAAGACGGACACCCGGGTGAACCCCGGCAGCACGTTGTTCTCGGCTGCGGCGCTCAGCGGTGGCGGCTCGATCGCCACCGGCCGCATCAACGCCAGCAACGTGATCTCGGCCCACGACGCCTCGCTGCGCGCGATGAACGTGAACCTGTCCGCTGGCCGTGACAGTTTTGCCGTGCCCAATCTGTTGCGTGGCGACGCGCAGGCCAACATGACCCTGGTGGGTCTCTACGGCGTGGGCATCCCGGTCCCCACCATGGTGATCAACGAAAAGAACGAGGTGCTGCTGTCGGGCAGCTCGTCGCTGCGCGCGCTGCGCGATGTGAATCTGGTGGCCAAGGAGAGCCTGAGCCTGCCCAACACCGATGGCCTGGTGCTGTCCTTGTCGCTCATTCCGTACGCTGTGGACGTGCCCGATGGCGGGAAGATCAACAGCACCAACCGCGTCAGCGTGACCGAGCAGGTGCGCATTGAAGCGGGTATTCAGAACCAGCTGTTGATGCATGTGCTGCCCATGGTGGTGAACGGCGAGCCCCAGCTTGACCCGCTCCGCATAGGCACCGGCTTGACGGCCTTGGAGAAGGCCGCGCTGAACCTGGACGCCGACCAGGACTACGTGTATGCCTTGCTGCAGGCCGACAACATTGCGATCAACATCGGCGCCGGCACGCTGGTGCAGGTGGCCGCCGACAAGCTCGATGGCAGCCGCGTGGCCCTGGGTGGCGAGACCGGCGCTTTTTATGTCTTCAGCCCGGGCGCTGACGCACAGACCGACCTGCAACTGGAGCTGGAAGACTACAGCGACACAGCGCGCTGGAAAAAAGTGCAGGTGCTGGACGCCAGCGGCACGGTGCTGGTCCAGGCGGGCACCACCTATGTGCGGTTCAACGGTGAGATCTACCGCTACAGCGGCACAGACCAGACGCTGGATCTGGCCGCGCAGAACTACACCGATTCGGACGTGTGGTCCGAAGCGCTGCTGTTTGGCAGCGACATTGGGCGCAACTTCCGCACCAGCCTGGAGGGCAAGTTCTACATCATCAAGCCGCGCGATCTGGCCACGCCGCGCCTGGTCTACGCCAACGTGGGCAACAAGCTGATCGACCAGCGCGAGACCATTCTGGGCTGGATCGCCAGCCACGCCGGCAACGCCGAAGCCATTGCGCGCTACCAGGCCGAGCTCGACCAGGTCGAGCAGGCGCTGAAAGACCTGGGCATCGGTGAAACCCTGGGCACCGACGGGGGCACGTTGGTTGCACCCAAGGACCTCGACGTTTTCATCGTCGACATGCCCGACCTGTTTGCCTCGCCCGGCTCCATCTTCATCGAGGCCGACGCAGCCAGCCAGCCGCTGCCGGCCACCGTGGCCCAGCAGTTCGTGGCGCGCCAGGGCGCGACCATCAACGTCCTGAACACCACGCCCTTTGGCATGCAGGTGAACAACGTGGGCGTGTCTGGCAACAGCCGCACCACGGTGATCAACGGCGAGCTGGTGGTGCTCGACCCCGGCCACGTGTATTTCAACTCGGTGAAGGTATCGCCCGACGCCAGCGGCGCGCCCGACAGCCTGATCCAGATCGTCCAGGACGGCTACCCCAGCGCCGCCTACGACCTGAGCATTCCACCGCTGCCGCAAGACCTGTATGTGCGCGGCAACGTGGTCAACGAGAGCGGTCGCCTGGTGCTGAAGAACCTGGACGGCAGCATTTCCGTCACCGGCGAGCTGCGTGCCAAGACGGTGGAGATTGCGGCCAAGGGCAACTTCGACCTCAGCAGCGACGCCTGGTACCACACCGGGGCCGACCCGCGCCAGTACGTCAACTACACCGACGATTTTTCGTCCCAGGTGTTCAACAACCAAGGCAAGGCCGGGGCCCTGGTCTACGGTTCGCTGAACGATGCGGCCTTGTCGGGCTTGCTCAGCGAAATTCTGGACAACAGCTCGCGGGTGCTGGCTCTGGGCGACATCAACATCCGCGCCAAGTACCTCAACATCAACGGTCTGGTGCAAAGCGGTGTCAACCAGTACACGCTGGTGATTGACGAAAGTTTCAACCCCGGCGCCTCCACCGGCTTCACCGATGCGCTGGGCAACACCCTGAGCGGTATTGGATTTGGTCCGGACAACGTGCCAATCACGGGCTTCTTTGACGCTGCCAGTGGCACCATCCTGCTCGACCCCATCGTGGCCAAGGGCGGCAAGATCAACCTCACCGGCCAGATCGTCAGCACCGGCAATGGCCATTTGCGGGTGGCCAGCGGCTACGCCAGCGTCAACATCACCAACAACAGCCATTGGAAGCTGGCAGCGGACCGCATCGATGTGTCGACCAACCGGGTCGGCACCATCACCATCACCGACAGCGGCACCCTGAGCCGCAGCGTGTACGAAGCCCGCAATGGGCAGGTCACCGTCGAGCAGTTCCAGGGTGTGCTGGTGCCGGCCGATCCGGCGGTTGAAGGCGATATCGCGGCCATCCGCTACGACAAGCTGGGTGCCACCGGTCTGCACGGCATCGACGAGGTGCTGTTGTACCGCCCGGAAGAGGGCCAGTACTACGTCTGGGTGGAGGGCCAGGAAAAAACCCGGACCCGGCTGGAGAAGTTCGAGAAAAACAGCTTCTCGATCATTCCCGGCTTGTTCGAGATCGACGGCCTGATTGCCGACAAGAACAAGGTCAAGGAAGACGATGCCTTCCGGGATTCCACGCCGCTGCTGGAGTCCGAGGGACTGACCGACGGCATCAAGCTCCCCACCGGCGCCGTGGCCAGTGACTTTGCCTACCTGGTGGTGTACGAGCAGCGGGTCGACGAGACGGTCGCCCTGGTGAAAGATCTTTCTGCGGTGGTCGATGTGGTGTCGCGCCAGGTCTACACCTACGTGGGTGCTGCCGAGCAGGTGAAACTGATCGGCACCGACTTCACCGACACATCGCTCTGGAACGCGACCGGACAAACGTTCGCCACCATCGAGCAGGCGCGCGCCTGGGTCGACATCAAGGCTGAAAAATACGCCAGCGACTACGCCAACTCGACCCGTACCGTCAAGACCTGGAAAACCGGCGGCGGCTGGTTCAGCAAGAAGACCATCCACGTCGAGACCATCACGGTCACAGGCCTGAAGGATTACTACACGCATGCGCTTCGCGCCGATTACCCGATCGCCGTCAGCTTCATTGAAGGGCCCAAGACCCCGGAAATCAACATCTGGAGCAAGGGTGCGTTGGTCATGTCCGGCAGTGTCAGCCTGGGTGGCGATCCCGAGGCGCTGGGCACGCTCCCAACGCTGGAAAACCCGTTCGACGGCGCCGCGCCAGGTACGGTATCCATCGGTGCCGAGCAACTGAGCTTTGGCCGGGACGCCGTCATTTCCGGCGCCGCGCCCATCATCGACACGCTCAGCAGCATCAGCGTGACGCTGCAAAACGTCACCGGACTTACCCACATCCGCTCGGCCGGCGACATCGCCATCACCTTGCTGGACGACGCCGCCGACCGGGCGCTCAGGCTGGGCCAGATCCTCGCCGGTGGCGACGTCAGCGTGCGGGCTTACAACGGCATTGACGGCCGCAACGGCATGGTCGAGGGCAACCGGGTCGAGCTCGACGCCGGCCTCGGCGGCATGGACGTGCGGCTGGACTCGAACCGCTCCGGCAGCGGCGGCGTGGCCGCCCGCGCCACCGGCCAGATTCAGATGCAGGAAGTGGCTGGCGACCTGCGGCTGATCGCTCCTGGCGCCATCTTGGGCGCCACGGCCTCCATCACCTCGGTGAGCGGCGATGTGCTGCTGGACACCCGCGACGGCTCCATCGTCAACGCCGCCTACACCGGCCTGCGCCTGGACAGCAGCAGCGGCCCGCTGGACGCGCGGCTGCAAGCGCTGGTGGACCAAGGCCTGGTGAGTGCAGACCAGGCCCGCTACACGCTGTCACCGGCGTTGATGGCGCACCTGTATCCGCATGCACCCATGCCCGGTCAGGCGCCGGTGGAAGCCACCGGCCTGCTCAACATTGAGGCGAACAACCTCACGCTGCTCACGCGCGGCGAAGGCAGCGACGTGGGTCGCTCCAGCGGCCGCATGACGATCAGCAACCCAGGCCAGTTTGACCAGCTTTCAGAGGCGCACAAAGCGGTGTTGGCCCAGGCGCGACCCAGCGACATTTTGCAAGTCGATTACGCGGTCTACCGCTACAAAGGTCCGGACGCCACCTTCTTCATCGGCGACGAATCGGTGTTCAACAACATCGAGTTCTGGGAAAAAGTGCCCATGCCCACAGCGGGCAGCCCCGCCGTGGTGGCCGCTTCGCGCGACAATGTGGCCGACCTGAAAACCGGTGATCTGGTGGCCAACAACTTCGTCATCGAACGCGTGCTGGTGCAGGTGTGGGACGAAGTGCGGGTGGCGCTCAGTGGCCTGTTGGACGTGCGCTCCGAGGGCGATGTCGTCATCGGTGCCGACGGCGACATCACGGTCCAGCGCATGCAAGGCCTGGGCCGGTTGCGGCTGGACGCGGCGGGTGACGTGAGCGGTGCCACCGGGCAGACCACCCACTTGCAAGCGAGCGACATGCAGCTGCGTGCCGGTGGCGACATCGGCGGCGCCGCGAACGATGCCTTGTTGCTCTCCATCACGGGTGGGCGTTTGCAAGCCACCGCCGGCGGTCAGCTGAACCTGGACGTCGTGTCGGGCGACGCCCGACTGGGCACCGTGCAGGCTGCCACCACACTGCGCCTGACGGTGCAGGCCGGCTCCGTTGTGGACGCCCGCGATGCGCTGGACGGCGACCGCGCCAACCTGCGGGCCAAAGACCTGGTGCTCAAGGCCAGCGGTTTGATGGGCCAGTTTGCAACGCCCTCGTTCCCCAACGGCGCGCTGGTGACCGAGGCCTCGACCCTGCAGGCACGCACCACAGGGCCAAATTCGCTGCGCGGTCTCATCGCCATCGACAACCGGGGCGACCTGGCGGTGGTGGGCGATGGCCTGCAGATGGGCAACACCGATGCCAGCGTGCTGGTGCGCACCAGTGGCAACCTGAGCATTGACGCCAAGGTGGCGCTGGACGGGCAGGGCAACGACCCGCGCCGCCTGCTGCTGCAGGCCGGTGCCGATCTGGGCACGGACGTGGCGGGCGGTGCAGGCCACCTGACGCTTGGCGACACGGTGAGCGCTGTGGGCGCCTCCATGAGCCTGCTGGCGCAGGGCTCGGTGGTGCAGCGTGCGGTGGCTACGGTGAGCAACCGGGGCGGCAGCATCGACATCGAGGCCATGACCGGCCAACTGGAACAGCGCCCGGGTGCGCTGATCACCACCGACGCTGCGCTGGGCGGCTCGGTGCGCCTGGCCGCTGCGGGCGACATCCTGTTGAGCCGTGTGGTGGCGGGCAGTGGCGACATCGCCCTGGTCTCTGCCACGGGTGACATCGTCGCCAGCTTCCCAGGTGGGCTGGCGCTGGAAGGCGGCGCTCTGCTGGTTCAGGCCGCAGGCAACGTGGGCAGCCTCGGTCGTGCGGGGCAGCCGCTGGACGTGAGCGTGGCCCGGGTGGCTGCGCAAGCGGGGGGCGACCTGGCGCTGCGTGCGGCGCAGGCGATTCGCATCGACGCGGTCACGGTGGCCCTGTCGCGTGTGGTGCCCACCGGCGTGCAGGCGTTCAGCGACAACGCCACCGGCTTGAAAAGCACGGCCGGCGGCGTGGCCCTGGCTACGCGGGCCGGTGATCTGACATTGGCGGCCGATGTGGCGGTGGCGCTGGATGTGCGCTCGCTGGCGGTGGACCCGGCAGCGGGTCAGGCCTCGGGCGTGGCCGGCACGGTGCTGCTGCAAGCGGCCGGTGCACTGCGGGTCGAGGGTGCGTCGACGGTGTCCACCCTCGGGGGCGTGATCGACATGGAGGCCCTGGGTGGCGCACTGACCATGGCCAGTGGGGCGGCGGTGGACAGCCAGGGCGGCACGGTGCGGCTGGCCGCGTCCAGCAGCCTGGCGCTGGGTCGGGTGGATGCCGGCGCCGGCATGGTGAGCCTGGTGGCCCAGGGTGGGGCGATCAGCCGGGGGTTGGCCGACATCACCGACATCCGCGCCGGGGCCTTGCGCCTGCAGGCCAGCGGTGCCATTGGCCTGGCAGGCGCGGCGCTGCGCACCGACGTGCAGACCGTCAGCGCCCGCAGCGGCGGTGGCGACATCGTGTTGCTCAACCAGAGCGACCTGATCCTGGGTGCCGTCAGCGACCTGGTGCTGTTCCGGTCCTGGGCCGGTGCCGATGCCGTGCAGGTGAGCGACCGCGCACAAAGCGGCTTGTTGACGTCGGGTGCTGGGGGCGTGCAGGTGGCGACGATCGACGGCAGCATCACCGTGCGCAGTGCGCCGGCGCTGGACGGTGGCTTTGCCATCCGCAGCGGTAGCGGCGGCGTGGCCCTGGTGGCCGGTGGTACCGGCAGCATCGTGCTGGACGGGCGCATCGATGCGTCGGCTGCGGGTCTGTTGAGCCTGGTGGCGGAGCAGGGCACCCTGCGCCAGTCGGCGTCGCTGCGGGAGCCGGTCTTGCGCGCGGCCGAACTGGTGTTGTCGGCACGCGAGATCGCCACGGCCCTCAACATCTCGGTGGACGAGGTGTCCGCCCGCAGTGCAGTGGGCGGTATCGCCCTGACCCAGGCGGCCAATGCGGACGGCAGCCTGCGCGCACTGACGCTGGTTGACCTGCAGGCCGACGGTGGCGGCATCGACGTGCGCAGCGCGGGCGACCTGGTGGTGCAGGCGGTGCAGGCCGAGGCGAATGCCCAGGTCACGCTGGAAAGCGTCGAAGGCACCATGGACCTCAGTGACGCGATCATCGAGCCTTTCACCACCTTGTCCCTGTCGCTGCTGGCGGTGGGCTTCATTGGTGGTGGTCGGCTGAGCCAGAACCAGACCAGGCGGGATGGCGCGCTGTCGGTTGTCGGCGATATCACCATCGACGACGCCTTCCTGGCCGGTCTGACCGGCTTCAACGGGGCGCTGTGGGTGCGCGCCACGGGCACCATCACCGTGGGCGTGACCAGCGCCCACACGCTCAGCAGCGTGAAGCTGGTGGCCGGGCAAGACATGGTCCTGGGCGCCAGCTTGCGCACCAGCGGCACGCTGGACCTGAGCGCCGCCGGTGCGCTGGTGCAGGCGCTGCCCGCAGGGCAGCTGCAGGCCAAGGACATCGTGCTGGCCGCCGGTCAAAGCGTGGGCGCCAGCGGCGCGGCGCTGCAGGTGGTGCTGGACGGCGGGGTGCTCAGCGCCTCGGCGGGGTTGGCTGGAGATGCCAGCACGGGTGACGTCTACATCCATGCCCTTCAGGGCGACCTGCGCGTGGGCACCGTCATGGCCGAGCGCGGAACGGTTGTGCTCAATGCGCTGGCCGGTGCACTGGATGGCGCTTTGGACGACGGTTACCCCCATGTCGCCGGTGTGAGCGTAACCCTGGGCGCAGCCACGGGCCTGGGTGCCACGGGCCAGGCGTCTGGCCTGCGGGTGCAGGCCGAGCGACTGAGCGTTGCGGTGGGCGCAGGCGATGCCCACCTGACCACAACCGGCGATGTGGACGTGCTGGCGCTGGACATGCGGGGCGCGGGCGAACTGCGTTTGCATGCCGACGGCAGCATGCGCCTGCTCGGCAACCTGCTGGCCCAGGACGCTTCGGTGCACCTGAGTGCGGCCAGCAACCTGGCCCAGCTCAGCGGCGCCTCGCTGGTAGCGGCCTCGGTGCGCCTGGACGCGCAGGGCGGTTCCGTGTCGCAGGCCCAGGGTGCCACCCTGAGCGCGACCGGCTGGGTTGCGCTGAGCGCGGCTGGTGACCTGGTGCTGACCTCCGTCAGCACCGCAGGCACGCTGAGTGTGGTGTCGCGCCTGGGTGCCTTGCTCGATGGCGATGCGGCAGAGGCCGACGACCTCGACCTGCAGGCGCTGCACATCGCGCTGGATGCGGCCGACGCGGTAGGCCGGTTGGGCCAGGCGCTGGATGTGGTGTCGACCACGCTGACGGTGCAGGCTGGTCGCCAGGGTATTCACCTGGCTTCGAGCGCATCGGTGCAGCTGGTGGGCGCGGGCCTGCAGGCCGCGGGCGGCGACATTCGCGTGTCGACCACCGGCGCGGTGATTGATTTCGAAGGCGCTCCCCAGACCGGCGAGCGCCCGGGCGGCGCGGTCACCGGCAACGGTGAAATCCACCTGTCGGCGGCCGATCAGGTGATCCTCAACGGCGAGGCGCGCCTGCACGCGGGCGCCGGACTGGTCCGCATCGTCGCCGCCAACGGCCTGGATGCGCGCACCGGCTTTGCTTTGGGTGCCACGCCGGGCCTGTTGCAGGTGGTCGGCAACCAGACGCTGCGGGCCGATCAGGCCTACACCTTCCGGGTGGGCGGTGTCGCGCCGGCGGCCATTGACGCCGAGACCGGGCGCATCGTGGGCGATGCCGACCGTCTGGAGGTGTCGGGTCAACTCACGTTGAACGGCCGGCTGGTGCTTCAGTACCAGGACGGCTTCACGCCCGCGTTGGGCGATGTTTTCGAGCTGGTGCACGCCGGTTCGGTCCTGGGCCAGTTCAACGGCGCCAGCGGCCTTTTCGGCTACGACGACGGGCGCACTTTCCTGCGGGTCGATGAAGTGGGTGGCGACACCACCCAGACCGCCTTGCACTTGGCCGTAGCGCAGCGCCCGGTGGCCGAGCTGGGCCTGCTGGGTGCCACGCAGGCCGACAACGACGCCATTGGCCTGTTCCTGAACCCCGACTATTTCGGCTACGACCGCAGCTACCAGGCCGACGTGCGCTTGCAGGTGTCGGACTTTTTCCATGTGGCCGGACGGCTGCAGCTGGAAAACGCCCGCACCGAGGTGGCGCTGAGCGACGGTTCGACCGCCCAAACCCTGGCCTGGCGCCTGGGGGGCGCGGGCCTGGCCGCTTTTGCCGGCCTCAATGGCCCGCAGTTCATTGGCGCTGACGCCAACAGCGACGGCGTGCCCGACGACCTCAACCCGCTGGCCACCGGTTTTGCGCTGACCGGCGTGGACGTGGGGCTGAGCTTCCACCGCGAGCAGGGCAGCGACCGCAGCTGGCTGGGCCTGAAGGCGACCGCCGAACAAGGCACGCCCCTGGGCCTGGACATCGCGGGGATTGAAGCGCAAGCCTCGAACCTCTCGGTGGCCATCAACCTGGGCAGCGATGGCACGGTGATCAACTTCGACCCGGCGCCGGTCACGGTGGCCCTCACGGCCACCGACACGCCATCGATGGACATCGATTTCAAGGGCGCCAACGGCACCCAACTGGTGCTGGCCGGCGACTTCAAGCTGGCCGTGGGCGGCTTCTTCTATGTGGCGGGTTCCATGGGGTTCCGCACCGCCGACGAGCAGGTGGTGCTGGCCGATGGCAGCAGCGTGAAAACCCGCGTGCTGACGGTGGGCGGCACTGGCCTGGAAGCGTTTGCCGGTGTCGGCGGGCCTTACAAACAGGGCATGCAGGTGGTCAACCCCGACGCGATCGGCCTGAGCCTGAGCGGGGTCGAGTTCGGCTTGGCCCTGCTCTCGGCCCAGCCGGGGCAGCCGGCAGCGGCTGGCCTGAACTGGACCGCGCTGCAAGCCTCGGCCACCGAGGTCACCGTGGTGGGCGTACCCGATATCGAGATTGCGGTGCGCAACATCGGTGTGGCGATCAACCTGGTGTCCGGCGTGCCGGCCAGCTTTGACGCCGACCGCAAGGTGATCGACTTCGCCACTCAGAACCTGTCGGTGGTGACGGGTACCGGGCGCAGCCTCGCGTTGTCGATGGACGGCGCACAGGGCCAGCTGGTGCGGGCCACCGGTGACGTGACCCTGTCCGTGAGCGACTTTTTCCACGTGAGCGGCTCGCTCGGTTTCGAAAGATCTTCGACCACCGTCACGCTGGCCGATGGCAGCGAGGTCCAGACCGAGGTGCTCACCGTGGGCGGCACCGGCCTGGATGCCTTCGTGGGCATTACCGGCCCGTATCAGTTGGCCGGCGGCGGCGTGAACCCCGAGGCCCGTGGCTTCGGGGTGCGCGATGTCGAGTTCGGCGTGGCCCTGTTCAGTGCCAAGGCCGGCCAGCAGGATGCCGCGCTGGCATCCTTGGACGGCCAGCGCTGGACCGCCCTGCAGGCCCGCGTGGGCGCCATCGACCTGCTGGTGGGCCTGCCCTCCGACCTGGTGCTGCAGCCAACCGATCTGTCGGTCACGATCAACCAGGTCAACGGCAGCGACGACGAGCGCCGGGTGATCGACTTTGCGGTCATGCCCTTTAACGTGGCCACCGGCACCGGCAAGTCTCTGCGGCTGGCCGCCGACGGCCAACTGGGCGAAATGGTGCGTGCAGCGGGCCACTTCGAGATCGGGGTGGGGGGCTTCGTGTACCTGAGTGGCAACGTGGCGGTGGAAAAATCCCGCCAGACCCTCATCCTGGCCAACGACACCGAGGTGCTGGCCGACGTGCTCACCTTCGGCGGCACGGGCCTGAACGCCTTTGTGGGCATCAACGGCCCGTACCGCAGCGGTGTGGACGCCAACCGGGACGGCCTGCCCGACGACACCAGCGCCAGTGCGGTGGGTCTGACCCTGAGTAAGACGGAGTTTGCTCTCGCACTGGCCTGGTCGCGCGAGGCATCGGGCGCTGCCGCCGGCCTGCAGTGGACCACGCTGGAAGCCAGCGCGGGCGAGGTGGCGCTGGTGGGTGTGCCGTCGGTGACGGCCTCGGCGAGCCAGATTGCGGTGGCGGTGAACCTGGTGGCCGGTGTGGCCGCTGGCCAGGACGCCGACGCCTGGGTGCTCGATTTCTCCACCAGTGCGACCGCCCTCAAGGTGGCCACCGGCAGCCAGACCGGACGCCGGCTGGGCGTGGACGGCGGCGTGGGCGAACTGCTGCGCGCCTCGGGCGACTTCGAGCTGGGCGTGGCCGGGTTCTTCCACGTCGGCGGCTCGATGGGTTTCGAGAAGTCCAGCCGCAGCGTGACGCTGGCCGATGGCACGGCGGTGCAGACCGACTACCTGTCCTTTGGCGGCACCGGCCTGAACGCGTTTGCCGGCCTCAACGGCCCATACCGCGACGCAGCGGGCGCCATCAACCCCGACGCCCTGGGCTTTGTGCTGGAAGAGGTGGAGTTCGCCCTGGCCCTGTTTGCGGCCAAGGAAGGCCAGAGCGGCTTTGACGGCGTGACCTGGACGGCCCTGGAAGCGACCGCTGGCAAGGTGGCTTTCGTGGGTGTCGAGGGCCTGACCCTGCAGGCCGACGACCTGAGCGTGTCGATCAACCTGGTGAACGGACTCGGCACAGCTGCCCAGCGAGCCGATCGGGTGATTGACTTCAAGAACGCCGGCTCCGCGATCAGCGTGGTCACCGGCACGAACACCAGCCGCACCCTGGCCATGGACGGAAAGCTCGGCGAGCTGATCCGGGTCTCGGGCGGATTTGACATTGGCGTTGGCGGCTTCTTCCACGTGGGTGGCACGCTCGGCTTCGAGAAGTCCACCCGCGAGGCGGTGCTGGCCGATGGCACTTATGTGAGCGTGGACGCCTTGACGGTGGGCGGCAGCGATCTGAATGCCTTTGCCGGCCTGAACGGGCCGTACCGCACGGGCACCGACGTGAACGGCGACGGCCTGCCCGATGAGGTGAATGAAAACGCCATGGGCTTCGCGCTGGGCGGTGTGGACTTTGCCTTGGCGCTGCTGTCGGCCGCGCCCGGCCAGGCGCCTGCCGGGCTGGCCAACGCCCGCTGGCTGGCGCTGCAGGCCAGTGCCGCCGAAGTGGCGGTGGTGGGGCTGGACGGGCTCACCCTGTCCGCCTCCGATATCGTGGTCGACATCAACCTGGTGTCTGGCCTGCAAGCAGGCGACGTGGCGGCCCAGCGCGTGGTCGACTTCCAGCGCAAGAACCTGGGGGTTGTGACCGGTACCGGTACCACCATGGCGCTGACGCTGGACGGTGCCGCCGGCCAGCGCGTGCGCGCCTCGGGCTCGTTCGAGCTGGGGGTGGCCGACTACTTGCAGGTGTCGGGCTCCATGGGCTTCGAAAAATCAAGCCGTGAGCTGAAGCTGGCCGACGGCACAACTGTGGCGGTGGATGCGTTGACGGTGGGCGGCACCGGGCTGAGTGCCTTTGCCGGGGTCAACGGGCCGTACCGCATGGGTGCCGACGCCAATGGCGATGGCCAGCCGGACGACCTCAACCCCGATGCGGTGGGTTTTGTGCTGGACGACATGGCCTTTGGCCTGGCTGTGTTGAGCGACCAGGCCACACCGTCGCGCCAGTGGACTGCGCTCACCGCCGAAGCCGCGCGGGCTGCGGTGGTCGGGGTCGATGGCATCACGCTGTCGGTGGCCTCTCTCGGTGTGGAAATCAACCAGGCGGCCAGCGACGGTAGCCTGCTGAACTTCAAGGCAATGCCGCTGACGATCGGTACCGGCAATACCACCAGCATCAGCTTGGCGCTGGACGGCAGCATTGGGCCGGTGGTGCGTGTGGTGGGCGACGTGGAGATCGCCGTTGCCGACAACCTGCGCCTGAGCGGGCGCATGGCTTTTGAGCAGGGCCAGCAGACCCTCGCTCTGAGCGATGGTGGCTCGGTGCAGGCGGCGGTGATGCGCCTGAGCGGCGCTGGTGTGGACGGCTTTGCCGGCACCGGCAACGGCCTGGGCTTTGGTATCGACAATCTGAATGTCGGGATGGTGCTGGCCAGCGGCGAGGTGGGCGGTGAGTCGCGCACCTGGCTGAGCCTGGACGGCCGGGCCGACAAGCTGGGCGTGGTAGGGGCCGATGCCTTTGGCCTGGTGGCCGAGGGCACCGATGTGCGGGTGCGCTTGAACCAGGTTTACGGCATCACGACCGGCGTCGACGAGCAGACCGGTTCCAGCGGTGTGACCATCACACCCCTGCGCGATGCCGCGACCCTGGACTGGACCGGTTCGGGTAAGGGCCAGCTCTTTGGCAGCCCGACAGCGCCGTTTGCCTCCCTCAATTTCAGCGGTCAGCTGTTTGAGGCTGGCGGAAGCTTTGAACTGGCGGTGGGCGAGGCGCTGACCGCCTCTGGCCAGGTGCTGCTGCGCCAGGCCGAGCGCAGCATCACCGTGGGCACCGAGACCGTTGCGGTCAACACCCTGGTGGCCGCCGCGAGCGATCTGGACGCCACGCTGGCCGCCAGCCTGGCGGGTGGCAGCGGTGCTGCGATTGCCTTGGGTGGCGTTGAGTTGGGTTTTGCCTTGTACACCGAGGCCCGGCCGGCCGCCGGCCAGACTGCGCGCAGCTGGGCTGCGATGGACGCCAAAGCGGCCAGCGTGGGGGCCGACATCGACTTCGGGTTGGCCGACGTGGACGGTCTGAGCTTCAAGGCCGACAAGCTGGGTCTGCAGTTCAACCAGGCAGCGGGTGGTTCGGCTGGCAAGCCGACGCCGGTGTATGACTGGGCAAGCGATCCCTTGAATCTGGCACTGGACGCCAATCGCACGATGGCGCTGGACTTTGCAGCCAGCCGAGGCGCGTTCTTCTCGTTGGGCGCCGATGTGGCGATCTCGGTGGGCGACTACCTCAGCATCACAGGCCGGGTGGGTATTGCCAGTGCCACGGATCAGTTGGTGGTGATGAGCAACGGCGACTTTGCACTGTTGACGACCGTCACCACGCTGACTGCCGACCGCATGACGTTGCGGGCGGGTTACGGTGGTGTGGCGCTGGTGGTGAACGACGCTAGCCTGTCGATGGTGATCGGTCAGGGCCTGGAGGGTCAGGACCTGGCGGCTCAGAGCTATGTGGCTTTGCGCGCCGAAGCGCAAGCCGTTAGCTTGCAGGGTGTTCCTGGGTTGACCGTACAGGCTGGTGGCCTGTCCGTGAGCCTGAATACCGCAGACAGCAAGGGCCTGGCTATCGATTTCACCGAGACACCTGCAAGCAGTGTTGGTGGCGTGCAGCTGGACCACAGCGGCGCCTTGTTGCGCATCGGCGGTGATCTCACGCTGGCGCTGGCCGACCTGTTCGAGATCCAGGGCAGCTTTGGATTCACCTTGCAAGACGGCGAGATGCTGGTGGGCGGTACCGCCTTGCAGGTCACGGTGGATCTGGGCGGCAAGGATGTTTCGGTGTACGACGGCGAGGTCGGGTTGGTGGTGACCGCCAACGGCGGCTGGGCGCTGAGCGCCTCGGGCCGCACGGTGGTGCCGCTGATTGAAGGGGTGGACCTGATCGCCGGATTGGCCATTCGCATCAACCAGAGCGGCCAGTCCATCAACCGCAGTGTGCTGGCGGGCAGCGAAACCGTGTTGGTTCAATTCGCCAATGCCTCCGATGTGGTGGACTTGCAGCTCAGCGACGGCATTGACGTGTCCATCGGTGGCCTGCTGGAAGATGCCTTGCTGGGTCTTGCCACCCCGCTGAGTGAATTGAAGCTGGGTCTGGAAGCGGCCGCTCCTTTGCCCTTCATCAACCTGCGGCTCGACGAGCTGGTGGGCATCTCCCGCTTGCTCGGTGTGGGCGATTACATCCAGGCGTATCTGGAACCCACGACCTACCCGCTGCTTCCTGCGCCGGTCTACGGCGGCGGCGTGGCGACGCTGCGCGGCCTGGACGCTTACCTCAAGGCGAACTGGGCACCCCAGCTGCTGGGCGGCGCGTCCAACGCAGCCCAAGACGGGCTGTTCTTTGCCTTCGACACCCAAGGCCTGCAGCTGGGCTTCAAGGGGGCCCTGGCAGCGGTGCTGGAACTTCCGGTCGATTTCTCCGCTGGCTTCGAGGCCATTGGCCTGAAGCTGGACGGCTCGGTGGCGCTCTCGGCAGACGTGTCTGCGGCCGTTGACCTGGCGTTTGCGGTGGACTGGACCGATGGTCTGAAAGCCAGCTTCGCGCTCAACGACCTGAGCTTTGGTGCCGAGTTGGCGGCCGACGACATTGTTTTTGGTGCTTTGCTCGGCCCGCTGGGTGTGAGCATCGGCAGCAACGAGGCCGGTGCCGAAAAAGGCAGCTTCTCCGCTGCCCTGGGTGGCAAGGCCAGTTTGATCAACGGCGCCTTCAACTTCGATCTGACCGAGAACAACGTGCAGCTCGACCTGCCCGTGTACGCCTCGGTGGCCGGTGTCGAGCTCGGTTCGCTTGAAGCGGACAAGGCCGCCCGCCTCACGGTGAACGGCAGTCTCTTCGGTGGACCGCCACTGGAATTTGCCGCAGCCAATTTTGAGCAGTTCCTGAGCTTTGGCAGTGTCTCGATCGAGCGTCTGATCGTGGCGTTGCCCGAGTTGCTTGACTACCTGAAGACGGTCGATACCGCCGCTTTGGTGGGCGACTTGCCCTTCATCAAGGACGCCCTGGACCAGGTGCTGGACCTGGCTGACCTGTTTGACCGCGAGGTCATCGGCAAGATCAACTTCAACCGTCCGGTCAACGTCTTGGCTTCGGGCCTGGCCGATGTGACGGAAGGCTCCACCGTGCTGCGCGCCACCGGTGGCACCGTCTTCACCGCCGACATGGTGGGCAAGCTGGTGCGCATCGACGGCAGCCCACGCACCGTCACCATCACCGAGGTCAGCGCTTCCGGCGATGCGTTGGTGCTCTCCAGCGTCTTTGGTATCACCACCAGCGTCTTGCCTTATCAGGTGGAGTCGCCGGTGCAGCGCATCCAGACGGTGCAGGAGTTCGTCACCGCGCTCAACGCCTCCGGCGTGCTGGGTGCAGATCAGCAGGCGTCCTGGAACCCGGTCACGGGCGACCTGCGCCTGCCCATCGTGTTCAAGGAAAAGCTGGTCGGTATCGACACGCCGATCGACCTGGGTTTTGACTTCGGCAGCGCCCTGGCGCTGTCCACTTCAGCCCGTGGCAAGTTTGATCTCGACCTGAGCGCCGGGCTGGACCTGGTGCTCAATCTGGGTCCCACCGGCGTGGTCTTTGCCATCGACCACCTGCGCCTGGCCGGCGATGTGCAGCTCTCCGTGGTCGACCTGGAAGTCGCCGTTGCCCTGGGCTTCCTCGGCATGACCGCAGGTGGCGTGGGCAGCGGCTCGGGTGTGGGCCTGCGCGCTGGCATTGAGCTGGTGCTGGACCGCGATCGCGACCCGGCCACCGCCGACAGCGGGCGCTACAGCTTTGGTGAGCTGCTCAACGGCTCGTTCCTGGGCGACTTCAAGTTTGGCGCGAGCGGCGAAGCTTACGCCCGCCTCAAGGGACTGAGCGTGAGCGGCGGCGTCATCGACATTGCGATCGCGCCCGACCTCGAACTGGGTATCTACGTGCAGAACCTGCTGGACTACTCGTCCTTCCAGGTTGTCACCGACCCCGCTTTTGACCTGGCCGCCTGGCAGCTGACCAACCCCGACGGGGTGAACGATGTCATTGCCGTTCTGCCCGACCTGGGCAATGCGTTGGACGTCAGCAACCTGGGTTACGCCGCCATCGTGCAGGGCCTGCGCACCGGCATTGAGGTGGTGACCCATGTGCTGGAGCAGCAAGCCTTCTACACGCAGGTCCTGCCCATCATCAACCGCTCGCTCAGCGAGATGCTGAACTTCACCGACACCTTCCTCGCGGGTATCCAGGCTGCGGGCTCGACACCGGCGGCCTTGTTCCAGCAGGTCGAGCTGACGATCGAGGCGGCCCTGGGCATCAAAGATCCGAACCTGTTCCAGCTGTCGGTGAACGCCGAGCGCGGCGTGCTGGAGATGAGTCTGAACCTGGGCGCCGCCTACGCGTCGAGTTTCAACGTCAACCTGGACGTGAACAGCCTGCTGGCCCTGGCCGGCCTGCCGTCCAACGACCAGCTGGGCACGCTGGTCAACATCAACGGTGGTGCCCGCATCAACCTGGAGGCCTTTGCGAACCTGGTGCTGGCCGTTGAAATCGCTTTGCCGGGACCCGCCAGCAAGGACCAGGAGCCGCTGATCACCATTGGCGAGGCCACCCGCCTGGAAGTCGGCGCCCGTTTCGTGGGTGAGGACCTGGCGCTGAAGTTCGGCGTGGGTGCCCTGGCGGTGGGGGTGGTGGACGGACGCATCGTGTTTGATGCCGACGGCGTGCTCGATACACCGGGTGCAACCCCTGAAGCAGCCCGCCTGGTGCTGGGCTACCAAGACGGTGGCGTGACGGTCGACCTGACCGGCGGGTTCTCCATGGACCTGCCCATGGCGGTGATGCTGGGTGCGGCGCAGCTGCCGTTGGGCAACCTCACCCTGCAAACCAACCCGGAGTACGGGCAAGATGGCCTGCGCCAGCTCTTCCTGCACCTGGCCAACGACCCCACCAAAGGCGCCGCACCGCCCGTGTTGTTTGAGCTGCCCGACATCGTCGGTGCGGTCGAAGACGCAGCCGCTGGTGCCGGCAATCTGCTGCTCAACCTCATCAACGATCCGGCGCCGTTGCTCGACGGCATCGACATGGGGCTGGGGGTGGTTCAAGACCTGTTCGAAAGCAGCCTGGCCAGCGACATTCCGCTGATTGGTGGCAAGCTGGTGCAGGCCGGCGGCATGATCGGTGATCTGCGCGGCGGCCTGCTGCTGGACTTGCGCGAGAACCTGCGTGGGGAAGGCAAGTTGCTCGAAGTGGTGCAGGGCACGCTGTACCAGACCTTCACCTCGCTGCAGATGCTGCAGGACACCAATGGCGATGGCGCCATCACCATCGACGACGTCGATGTGGGCCTGTACGACGCCAGCGGTGTGCGCATCACCGAGTGGAAGCTGGGCATGGAGCTGCCCGATCACGCCGATGCGTTGCAGGTCAACGCCCAACTGGGTGGCCGACTGATAGGCGGCGGCATCGACATCCCGATCGATTTTGCGATTCCAGGCATCAACCTGACCATTGATGGCGGCTTTGCGCTGGGCGTGGACTGGTCGTTCGACTTCGGCTTTGGCCTGTCGGCCAGGGACGGTTTCTACCTCAGTACCAACGCCGACGGCACGCCGGAGTTCGCTTTCGATGTGGGTCTGTACCTGGACGGCACGCCGCTGGACCCCGACGTCACCACGCCGTTTGCGGGCGAAGGGGAGTTCCTGTTCTTCAAGGCCGAGGTCGAAGACCGGGACACCGACGCGCTCAAGGCCGGCTTTCAGCCCAGCGGGCTGGCTGGTGGCCTGTACATCGGGCTCAACGGCAATGGCGCCAACCGCCTCACCCTGGGCAGCATGCTGGGCAACCCCACGCAGGCGATTGACCTTGACTTTGGTTTGCAGGCCAATGTGCGCCTGGCCACCACGCTGTCCATTGAGGGGGCGAGCATCTTGCCCAAACTCAAGGCCGACATCGTCTTTGACTGGGACTGGAGTCTGGGCCAGAACTTCGCGGCACCTGCGCTCAACGTCGAGTACCTGCGGCTCGACCTGAATTCCTTCGTGCTGGACTTCCTGGCCCCTGTGGCCAAGAAGGTGGCCGATATGCTGGAGCCGATCCGACCGATTCTGGATGCCTTGTACACCCCGATCAATGGTCTCGAGGCCTTGTTGGCCGATCCCACCCTCAAGGGCGTGATCGACCTGCTGGTCGATGTCATCAACGACATCGATGCCCCTGGTGTTCCGAAAATTCCGACCATCGACTGGTCGTTCGTGGATGCAGCGCGCACCATGCTGGCCTTGCCCGCCATGATCGACGGCATTGCCAAAAACGGCGGCGAACTGCTGCTGGGCAGCGTCTACGGCATCGGTAGCCAGAACATGGAGATCCAGACTGGCAACTTGCTGGACATGGCCGGTCTGGGCAGCGGTGTGAGCAGCGCGCCCAGCAGCGAGTTTGCGGCGTTGATTTACGAAGTTGAGAACGGCGCCACGGGGGGGAGCAGCAGCGCTGCGGCCCGCTCGGGCTTCCGCATGTGGGAATACGTCAGCGACATCGCCAACTGGGCCAAGATCCTGAGCGGCGGTGACGCCACCCTGTTCACTTACGAGATGCCGCTGTTGCAGTTCGGCTTCCGCTTTGACGCAGTGATTGCGAGCATTCCCCTGCTGCCGCTGGTGGGCATTCCCAGCCCGATTCCAACACTGGACATTGGGGCGTTCGGTGGCGTCGCGGCACAGGTTGATCTGGCATTTGGGTTCGATACCTTCGGCATTCGAAAAGCCTTCGAGACCGGCAACGTGTTGCAGGTGGTCGATGGCTTCTTCATCAGTGATGTCAGCCTGCCTGACTTTGTCGGCGGCAAGTTCGTGCCCGGTACCGGTGGTATCGACAAGAACGAGGTCACGCTGAACTTCGATATCGGCTTGTCGGCCGGTCTGGGCTTCGGTGTCCTGACCCTGGGCCTGAAAGGCTCCATTGAAGTGGTGGTGGGGATCGATCTCAACGACCCTTCGACCAACACCGTGGTGCGCGACGGTGACGGCCAGGTCATCGACGTCATCAGCAAGGCGGACGGCAGGGTGCGGGGCTCCGAGATCATCTCGATGTTGACCTACCAGGAGCCAGGCCAGCTTCCGCTGGGGCCGTTGAACCTGTTCAACTTCTCCGCCGACCTGTTCGTGCGCGCCAGTGCGTTTGCCAAGATCGGTATTGGCATCTTTTCCAAGACGTTCCAGGTCGATCTGTTCAAGGCGCAGTTGCTGGATCTGGAATACCGCTCACCCAACCCCGAGCCGGTGCTGGGACGTGTGCAGGACGGCACGCTGTATTTGAACGCGGGCGCGTCGGCTGGCGATCGTCTTTTCATTGACACCGCCGATCTGGCCGAAAAATTCATCCTCAGCGGCAAAGACGGCGTCGTCGACGTCGAGTTCAACGGCACGTACCACCAGCGCTTCAGCGGCGTCACCCAGGTCGTGATCGAAATGGGCCAGGGCAACGACCAGCTCGACGCGAGCAACCTGTACCACGCCACGGTGTTTGCGGACGGTGGTGACGGCGACGACACCATCCTGCTGGGCCATGCGGGTGGCCTCGCGGTCAGCCGTTCGGGCAACAACGTGATGACCGCACGGGCTGGCAGCAACGCTCGGGTGGTGTTGATCGGCGGCAGCGGCAACGACCGCCTGAGCGGTGCCGAGGGCGGCGATGTGCTGGTGTCCGGTGCGGGTGAAAACCAGCTCACGGGTGGCGGGGGTGTTGACACCTTCTACGCCGGTAACGGCATGAACCGCCTGGTGGGCGGGCTGGGTGACGATGTCTATGTGTTCTTGGAAGGCATGGGCGCCAACCGCATCGTTGACAACCAGGGGCTGAACATTTTCGAGTTCTCGGGTGCGCTGCCGCAAGTGCCCCTGTTCCCGTCCCAGCTGCAGGGCGCGTTCTTTAACAACGGCATATTGGCCCCGGGCAATTCGCCAGGGCTGCTGGAAGTTGACACCTTTGTGCAAGCCAGTAACGCCGAGCTGGTGATTGAGCTGGGTGGCACCCAACCCGGATGGGAACCAACCAACCACGACCAAGTGATCGTGGGGGGCCATGCCCAGCTTGGTGGGGTGCTCAATGTGGTCCTGTACAACGGCTTTGTGCCGCAGCCGGGCGACGAATTTGTCATCATGACCTACGTCACGGTCAGCGGTGGCTTCAGCCAGGTCAACGGCCTGGACACGGGCGGTGAGTTGGTTTTGGTGCTGAAGCAGGGCGAGAACGACCTGCGGCTCGTGGCCACGCCAAGGGCCGAGGTGCAACCGGTCAACCCGGGTGTGTCTGCGTACTACAACGGCACCCATTTCGAGATCTTCAACCCCGGAGGCAACAACCTGCGGGTGGCCGCAGACAACCTGGGCGTGGTCACGCTGAGCGAGGGCGACGACCTGTTCACCCTGGCCCGCTTGGGGATCAAGCCGGTGTTGGTGGACCGCACCGCTGGCGATGACGTCTACGTGTTGAACCTGGGCAACACCCTGGGTGGGACACAGCGCTCGCTTTCGATCAGGGATGCCGGCGCGACCGATGGCGACGAGTTGCGTTTGAACTTCAAACCGCTCTCGCAGTCGGCCACCGGCAACCAGATCGTGCTGGGCAATGGCAGCGTCATCAGCGGCATCGAGCGGGTCGATTTCGAGTCCGGCCTGGGCGCCATCCGCCTGGTCGGAGACGACATCACCATCACGCCGCCGGCCGGTCAGGACTTCATCGACCTGGGCCAGACCGGCCTCGTTGTGGTGGCCGATCGCGTGACCTTCACCCATGCGGTCAAGGCTTCGTTCATTCACTTCGACGTGACCGAGAAAATTGTCCTCAATGGGGCGCTGGTGGCACCTAAGGGCGTCAGTTTCTCGTCCAACAGCGTGAATGTGGATGTGGTCGTGCCGGTGACCGAGGGTGCCGATGTGATCGCCGACCTGTTCGACGTCAGCAACGCCGAGAAGCTGAGCAACCCGCTGGAAACCCTGCGCATCCGCCCGATCGAGAACACCACGCCGATCGTGATCGGTGCACCGCGTGAGACCGGTTTTGACGGCGCGTTGTTCCTCAACAGCCAGGAGCTGGCCAAGCTCAATGTCAGCGACTTGGTGATTGGCAGCGACCAGAGCAGCGGGCGCATCACCCTGGGGGTGAGCGATCCGGCGGGCATTGACTTCTATGTCCCTGTGACGCTGAAGTCGCCCCAGATGGGCGGTGCGGTAGACATCAGCGGCGTGGTCTCGGGCGTGGACCTGAGCGTTTACGGGCCGGGCAACACCACGACCCTGATCGACACCAACATCACCATGCAAGGCGACGTTCTTTTCGACGATGCCGTGGTCGTGCGGGGCGACTCTATCGTTCGCGCCGGCAGCGGCGAGGCGGGCGCAGGTTGGATCGACATCACCGGGCGCCTGGACGCAGACACGGTCGGGGACACGCTGGCCTTGAGCGCAGGTGGCGACAGGACCGGTTTGAGGAGCCCCAACCAGCGGGACGCGGGCGACATTTACTTCCGCGACGAGGTGGGCGCGGAGCTGCCGCTGAGCGGTCTGCGCATTGAAGATGCCATTGACGTGGTGTTTGAGCAGAAGGTCACGGTCAACGGTGACCTGGTGATCAACGCGACCGGCACCGTGCGCTTTGAATCGACGGTGCACATCGTGGGTGGTCAGCTGATCATCAACGGAGCCGACGAGGTCGTCTTTGCGGCTGGGGTCGAGCTGAGCCTGGGCAGCGCCATTGGCGACCTGCCTGGCCTGGTGTTCGACGGCGTCTACCGCGTGCTGTTCGTCGGTGCGGCGGTGCCCGCCTTGGGCGAGCAGCCGGCGGCTGGCGGCAATTTGATGATTTCTGGCGGTGGCCACATGGAAGGCGTGGCCGTACCGGCCACCGATGGCCAGCAGCTGGAGGTCTTGCGCCTGTCCATCACGGGCACCCAGCCGGTGCTGCTGAGCGCGATCGATGCCGACCGTGCGATCGATCTGGGTGGCATCACCGTGCACGCGACCGATGTGGGCCGCCTGTCGGTGGTGGACACGGTGGTGGCGCAGGGCGGTCGCGGCCTGGACATTGCGCTGCTCGCATCGCAGGGCGATGTGTCTGGCGAGCTGCGTGTCTTGCGCAACATGAGCGCCGAACTCGGCAGCATCACGCTGCAGAGCAGCGGGCGCCTGACGCTGGTCAGCGGCGCGGACGTGACGGCGCAGGCAGGTGATCTGCACCTGGCTGCCGCCACGCAGCTGAGCATGGGCGCCAACTCGACCGTGCAGGCCAGCGCCGGTTCGCTGCGTCTGTCGGCCGGCGAGGGCATGACCCTGGGCACGCTGGTGGCCCGGGACGCGGTCTCGCTGGTGACGGCCGCCGGCGCTGTGGCCGTGGCCACCGGCACCGGCGCGGGCTTGCAGCCCACGGTCACGGCGCAGCGCCTGCGCATCGAAGCCGGTGGGTCGGTAGGCAGCGCAGCTGAGCTGATGGTGCTCGACGTTGACACGCTCAGCGTGCGCACCACGCCCACGTTGGCGGCGTCCGGTGTCTGGCTGCGCACCGTGGGTGCGGTGGTGCTCGACGGTGTTGCCGTGAGCGTGCAACGTGCCGACGGCCAGGGTGGCTTCAGCACCACCACCGACGCGGCGTTCGCTTCCCTGGAGCTGGCCGCAGGCCTGCACCTGGAGGCGGCGGGCATGGGCGCTTCGGTCACGGTACGCCAGGCCCTCAAGGTTGCGGGTGACATCGGGGTGCAGGCGCAGGGCCCGGTCGTGTTGGAAAAGACCCTGGATGTGCAGGGGAGCTTGCACATCGATACCCGCCAGGCGCAAGACGGCGCGGTGCGGTTTGTGCAGGCGGTCACGGTCGGGCAGGGCGCCGTGATCCAGGCCCAGGGCAGCGTGCAATTTGACGCATCTGTGGCCGTCGCTTCGGGTGGGCTGCGTATCGAAACGCCGCAGGCCTTGGCGGCCGACGTGCGTTTTGCCGGGCGCGCCGAAGTGGCTGGCGACGTGTTCCTCCAGGCCCAGGGCGATGTCTGGTTCCATTCCACGCTGCAGGTGGGGGCTGGCGGCTTGCTGTCGGTCATGGGTGCCAACGAGCTGCGTTTCGTGGGTGGGATCGACCTGAACAGCGCCAGTGGTCTGCTGTTCCAGGACACCTACCGCGTGGGCTTCGAGCAGGCGGTGGTGCCTGCGCTGGGTAGTGAGCCCGCTGCGGGGGGCAACCTGCTGATCACCGGCGGTGGCCGGATCGAAGGCCGCTCCGTGGCCAGCGGTGCCTCACCCCTGCAGGTGCTGCGCCTGGAACTGATGGGCGAGGAGCCTGTCACCGTGCGGGCCATCGACGCCCTGCGCGACATCGACCTTGGCGGCATTGGCCTGATCGCTCGCGACGTGGGTGTGCTCACGGTGCGCGATGGCGTCAACGCCGTCGGCGCGCGTGGCATCCAGATCGCCAGCCTGGGTGCGGGCGCCGAGTTGCTGCTGATGCGCAGCCTCAACATCGAGGCCGGTGCCATCAGCCTGGAGTCGAGCGGCAACATTGAGCTGGCCGACCGGGTTTCGGTGCAGACCCGCCAGGGTGGCACCATCAACATCGATGCCAGCGCTGGCAAGGTGGTGATGACCCAGGGCAACCGCATCGTGGCACTGGACAGCAACCTGCGCATCAGCGCCAGCGATCCCATTCAGGCGGGCACGCTGGAGGCCCGCAAAGTGTGGCTGCTGACCGACGACACGCTGGCGCCATTGGACGCTGGCGCGCTGTCTGTGACCGCAGACGAGCTGCGGCTGGATGTGCAGGGTGCACTGGGCACAGCGGCCAATCCGCTGCACTTGGCGGTGCAGCGCATCAGCATCACCACCGGGGGGGCAGACAGCCATGTCTTCCTGAGCAACCAGGGGCCCATCACCGTGGGCTATGTCGACGCTGCTGTGCAGCGCCCCGACGAACAGGGTGGCATCCAGACCCTGCGCAGCGACGGCGCAACCGGTATCCAGAGCTCGGGCCATGTGGTGGTGAGCGCTGGCGGGACCATCGCCATCGAGGCACAGGCCGCCCTGGTGGCCCAGGGCCATGTGCTGCTGCATGCGGTGGGTGCGGGTGCCGATGTTGTCCTCGACGGTGCGGTCGCCTCAACCGCCGGGAGCATCAGCATCCATGCAGATGGCAGCATCTGGCAGAACAGCGACTTGCTCGCCCGTGGCGCCACGGGCACGCTGGACCTGGTGGCCGGTGGCTCCATCACCATGGGGGCAGGCGCGGGCACCACAGGCCAGGGCGGCGACCTGCGCTATGCCGCAGGCAGCCACATCGCGCTGCAGCGCATCGATGCGGGCACGGGTCACGTGGCCTTGGTGGCCGGCGAAAACGGCTCCATCACCGCTGCAGCCGCAGACGGCACGGTGCATGTCAGCGCTGCCATGCTCTCATTGCAAGCAGGGAATTCCGTTGGCTCGCAGGCCGATGCGCTGGCCATCCAGGTCGGCACGCTCGCCGCGCATGCGGGCTCTGGTGGCATCTTCCTGAGCACCAGCAGTGGGCTGCACATCGGTGAAGTGAGCAACCGCGTGAACCGGGTTGGCCTGGATGCGCAGACGGTGCTGCACGACATCGACTTGGCGCAGGTGGTTGCCCAGAACGGTGGCGCTGTTGCCCTGCACGCGGTGGGCGACATCCAGCTCGGCCAGGTGCAGGGTGGTTCCGTCACCCTCGTGAGCAGCGAGGGCGCCATTGTGGGTGCGCCCGGTGGCGCCACACACCTGGTGGCCAGCAGCCTGCGCCTGCAGGCGGCGGGGTCCGTCGGTGAGCGTGGCAACAGCCTCACCACCGATGTCGGCACGCTCAGTGCCAGCAGCCTTGCTGCCAGCCTGTTCCTGGCCGAAGCCAACGACCTGGTGCTGGGCGACATGAGCGCTGCCGGGCACATCGACCTCAGTGCCGGTGGCTCCCTGGCCATGGGCGATGCCGCGCGCATCCAAGCGTCCAGCATCGGCCTGACCGCGAGCGGCATGGCGCTGGGCGAATTGAGGGCGCAGGGCGAGGTGCGGCTGGATGGCCGCAGCGGAGAAATCCGCAGCCAGCTGCAGGCGGCACAGACCAACATCAGCGCCGCCAGCTTGGTGATGACCGGTTTCGGTGTCCCAACCGACAGCTCGTCGACCGCGTTGCGCGCCCAGGTGGCGCAGGTGCAGCTCAACACCGGTGAGGGCGAGCAGGTGGGCAGTTGGTCGCTGCGAGACCGTCAGATGGTGCTGGTGCTGCAAAGCGCCAGCCAGGTGCTGCACCAGCAGGTCGTGGTGGACGGCCGTGCGTTCCAGCGGGTCGACGGCAGCAACGGCCAAGTTACCTGGTCTATCCAGCCTTTGTCGGCGCCGGTGGCACCACAGGTGCCCAGCTCCTTGCCTCCGATCGGCTACGACGAAGCGAAAGCCTTGTTGCAGCTGGAGCGTGGCCGCCGCAGCGCCGAGATCGCGGAGCTGAGCAAGCCCAACGCGTTCATCACCATGATGCTTGAACAAGAGGAGGACAGCGACACGTTGAAAGAAGCCTTCTTGCTGGAAGGCTCCATGGGCGATGGTCAAGCGTCCAAGGACACGTTCGACTTTGATCTTTGGGTTGAGGAGCTGATGCTGTGACCCAGACATCTCTGCGCAGCCCGCCCTTTCACAGGAAATGAACATGAACATGAAAAAAATCGGTCACACGGCGTTTGCGCGTCGCAGTGGCCACCCCGAGTCCTTCAAGCCCTCCAGCCCCTCGGTGTGGGGTGGTTTGTTGCTGGGCGCCACCGTGGGTCTTTCGGCCTGCGGTGGCTCCCCCAGCCAGTCCCTGGACGTCCGCATTGAAGGCCTGCGCGCTGCGGGGTTGGCGATTTCACTCACGCCGCAGGCGGATCAAGTGAAGATTCCCGCCAACGGCACAGCGCACACCTTTTCGGGTTTGGCGCCCAACCAGCCTTACGACATCACGGTGCTCAAGCACCCCCTGAACCAGTTGTGCCGGGTGGCCAACGGTACCGGCACTTCCAAAGCATTGCAGACCCCGGATGTGGCCATCGTCTGCCAACGCACCTTGCTCAACGACACCGGGAGCGAGCTGGCCGACGATGGCGCAGAAGGGCGCGATGCGTTTTCTGCGGCGCTGACCAAGATGGGTTCTGGGGACAAAGGCTTCGACTTCTCGCGCTTGTGCGTGAAAGATGCACAAGGGCAGGTCGAGGTGTGCAAGAGCCCCAAGGCCGCAGCCGATGTGGGTACTGCCCTGGGCGGATGGGTGTGCACACTGGACAACGTGACCGGTCTGGTTTGGCGCGTTGCCGATCCTGATGGGGCAGGTGCTTTGTGTGGCATTCCCGCTGTTCAATGGTTCATCCCAACGGCCCGGGAATTCACCGGTGTATTGGATTACGGGCGGTTCAATCCGGCAGTGTCGCAAGACTATTTGCCGCAATTGGGTGCGTACAAGTACGTGCTGAGGCTGCCGGGCGCTGGGGTTTATTACCTGACGCCTGAGGATGGGCTGGTAATGCCAGCCAACGAGAACGATAGGCTCTTGCAGGTCCGGGTCGCCAAGTCAAAAAATCCGGTTGCATCGTTTGTTCAGACCTCCGCCGCAGACCGCTTGTTTGTGGATCACGAACTTGAATTGATGTGGCAACTGCCAGCGTTGCCCACCCTATCCACCTTTGCGGCGGCGCAATCCAGCGCCACTGCGCTCAGCGCCGGTGGGTACAGCGATTGGCGTTTGCCCAATTACAAAGAATTGGTGGCCTTGTTTGACGCGGACCCCACCTGTGGCTCCGAGGTCTGCGACGTGTTGAAGGCTTACCTGGTCGCCGGTTCGCTTGGGTTCTGGAGCAGCACCGTGTATGCGGAGGGAGGGGCGCCTTCTGTGAACAACCGAACGCGCCTGGCGCTGCAGCCACTGGATGGTGGTTTTAAGACAATGTATCTCGATCCGATTTTGACAGCACGGGCCATTTACGTGCGAAATCTGACGGGAACCGAGGTGCCACCCTGAGTGCAAGACGGTCGGCTGCGGGTCAAAATGTTATAAATAATGGTTTAGTGTATTTTGATCTGATATTGTGTTTTATATGGGTTATATTGTCGTTTATCAGCTTAGCCGCTTGGCCTGCCCAGCCACCGAATGGTGCGGCACCGTTGTATGACGTTTTTTAGGAGGCGTTGATGAAGGGCTAAGGCCAGCGTCTGGTTGACGGTTTTATTTTTTGATGTGTGTTGGTATTTCTTTTGTTTTAGGAAAATGTATGTTTGAGCAATTGGTTCCCGTTAATAAAGCCCGTCATGCGGGTAAAAAAGTCAAGCAAATTTCAGGTTTCAAATTTGCTTCGCAATTCCATATCGCCTCGGTCATGGCCCACGAATTTGTGCGGGCTTCAGCCATCTATCCGGTGGTGTTTTTGGAAGACAAAGAAAAAGACGAGTTTCGCCCGGTGGCCCTGATGGGTCTGGACGGCGGTGAGAACTTGTTCGTGGATGGTGCGGGCAAATGGCAGGCTTCTTACATCCCCGCCATCATTCGGCGCTACCCGTTTGCTCTTGCCTCGACCGACCAGGAAGGTCAGTTCACCGTGTGCATTGACGAAGCCAGTGCGCTCGTCAACGACGAAGAGGGTGCGCCTTTGTTTGACGAGCAGGGCGAACCCGCCGAGGCGCTCGAAAACGTCAAGCGCTACCTGGGTGAGCTGCAGCAGATGGATGCTTTCACCAAGGCTTTTTGCAAATACCTGGCCGAACACAACATGTTCACACCGTTGAACATGCGGGTGCGCCAGGCCGATCAGGTCAAGAACATCACGGGTTGCTACGTGGTCAACGAAGAGCGTCTGAACAACCTGTCGGACGAGCGCTTCCTGGAATTGCGCAAGACCCGCTACCTGCCCGCGCTGTATGCGCACCTGGGTTCTCTGGCCCAAATCGAGCGCCTGATCATGCTCAAGGACGGTCGCACCGGCATCAGCACCGTCGACAGCAGCGCGACCTGATCGGGTCGCCAGAGCAGAGGCGCGCCTGGGCGCGCGCCGCACCAGGCCAGCATGGTGAACTGTGCTGGCCTCTTCTTGCTGTCGCAGCCGCTTTGCTTTTTCCGCTTTTTTGTTTTGACAACCGCTGAACCTAGCCTCCCATGAAATTGCTGTTTTCCGTTGTGGCGTGCCTTGCGCCAGCGTTGGTGCAGGCCGGTGATCCTGCCTCTGGGTCCGGTGCTGCCCCTTCAGCCGCCGTGGCTGTGGCCGAGGACAGCTTGGGGCCCAACACGCCGCTGTCGCCTCAGGCGCTGGTGCGCCTGGTGGCTGTGCGCAACGCGGCGGCGGTCAACGCCGGGCTTCAACAAGCCGTGAGCGGCAATTTGCTTCAAGCGGAGCAGGCCCTCTACAGCCCCAAGCTGCTGGCCCGTGTCCGCACCGACAGTGTCAACCGGCCGCGCAGCACCGACGAATACACGCAAGTGAGCGAGCTGGTCAATCCCTCCGGGCCGCTGGTGGCACGTTACAAGTCCTTGGATGTCGGCTTGCAGTTCAAGCTGCCCAGTGGCGCTGCACTGGACCTCTCGCACCAGCTGAACGACCGCAAGAGCAATTTGTTTTTACCCCCCAACTCGGTGGAATACAGCGGCACCCTGAGCCTCGTGCTCAAGCAGCCGTTGCTGCGCAACGCGGGCCGTGCCGCCACCGAAGCCGATCTGCGCATCGCTGAACTGGACCAACAACTGGACGTGCAGCGGTTTTCCAAGTCGGTGCTGGAATCGGCGGGCGAGGGCATGAATGTGTTTTGGCAACTGCACCGCGCCATCCAGGGCCTGTCGCTGCGGGAGGTGTCGATGGGTTCGCTGCGTAAGCTGCAGGCCGACGTTGCGAGCCGGGTCGATGCCGGGTTTGCCCCCCGAACCGAGTTGCTGGACATGCAGATCGCGCTGAGCGCGCGTGAAACGGAGCTGGTGCGCGCGCAGCGGGCGGTGCTCGAAGCCCAGTCGCGCATGCGCGGTGTGCTCAACCTCGGCGCAGACACAGCGACCGAAGCCAGCTTCATGCCCCAAGTCCCGCCCGGGGAAGCGCCGATCAGCCGAGACGAGTTGGGCGCACGCCTGGAGAAGGCCCGCGCGTCCTGGCCGGTTTTGCAGCTCGCTTTGTTGCGCCGCCAGCAAGAAGGCGTTCGGCTGCAATTTGCGCGCAACCAGGCCTTGCCCGATCTGAGCCTGGAGGTGGGCTTCAACCACAACAGCCTGAGAGACCAACTCAACGCGGCCTGGAAAGACAGTATTTCGAATAAAAACCCCGGCTGGTTTGCTGCGATCAGCCTGGACATGCCGCTGTCCAACCAGCGCGCTGATGCCCGGCTGGCGGCCCAAACCGTTCGCCTGGAGCAGGCCGATGCAGAAGTGCAGGCCGCCGACCGCTCGCTCAGCAACGACCTGTTGACCCGCATTCAACAGCTGCAAAGCACGCTCAGCGAGGCCCGCTTGCAGGCCCAGGACGTGCGCGCTCGCGAGGCCTTGCTGGTGGCCGATCAGGCGCAGTACCAGCTCGGTCGTGCGCGGATTCGCCAGGTGCTCGAACGCGAAGACGACTTGAACGAAAGCCGCCTGCGCTTGCTGGACAGCGACGTCCGCGTCGAGCTCGCGCGCCTGGCCCTGATGCTGGCCGACGGGAGTCTGCTCAGCCACTACGGCGTTGACATCCAGCACTGAACCCGGGGTCCACGGTGAGCACAACCTTCAGTGAAACCTGGCACCGGGTGTCTCAGGCCCGGTTGAGCCTGTTGCCCACGGTCGCGATCCACAAGCAACGTTTCCGGGGTGAAGACTGGTATGTGCTGCGCGATGCCTACACCCAGCGGTTTTTTCGCATCCGGCCCATGGCCTATCTCTTCGTCAGCCGGCTGAGCCACGAACGCACCGTGGACGAGGTCTGGCGCAGTTGCCTGGACGATTTTCCGCAGGAAGCGCCCGGGCAGGAAGACGCCATGCAGGTGCTGTCTCAGTTGCACCATTCGAACCTCTTGCACTACCGTTCCAAGGCCGACAGCCAGGCTATTTTTGAGCGCTACCGAACCCACCGCCAACGCGAAATCGGTGGGCAGTTGCTGGGCTTTTTGTACTTGCGGGTGCCGCTGTGGGACCCCAACGCGTGGCTCAACCGCCAGCGCGCTTGGGTCGAGCGGCTGGTGGCTTGGCCTGCCGCTGCGGTGCTGATCGGTGTGTTGCTCGCCGGCGGCTTGAGCGCCATCTTGAACAGCCACCGCCTGTGGGACCAGTCACAGGGTTTGTTCGCCATCGACAACCTGATCTGGCTGTACCTGTGTATGGCCGTGATGAAAATACTGCACGAGCTCGGTCACGCTTTCGTGGTCAAGAAGTTCGGTGGTGAGGTCCACACCATGGGTCTCATGTTCCTGGTGTTCATGCCGTTGCCGTATGTCGATGCCACCGCCAGTTGGGGGTTTCGCAGCCGTTACGCGCGCGCCCTGGTCGGTGCCGCCGGAATCATCGTCGAGCTGTTTTTGGCGGCGCTGGGCGCCATGGTCTGGGCCAGTACCGGGCCTGGGCTCGTCAACAGCCTGGCTTTCAACGTCATGGTGATCGGCTCGGTCTCCAGCCTGCTGTTCAACGGCAACCCGCTGCTGCGTTTCGATGCGTACTACGTGTTGTCGGACTTGCTCGACATTCCCAACCTGTACCAGAAGTCCAGCCAGCAGTGGTTTTACTTTGCCGACAAATACCTGCTCGGCACAGAAAAAGCCGAGTCGCCCGCACGCGACCGCCGCGAGTGGTGGCACATGACGCTCTACGGCCTGTTCAGCTTCTTTTATCGCATGCTGATCGTGGCCACCATTTTGCTGTTTGTGACCGATCAGTGGTTTGCCGTGGGCGTCGTCTTTGCGTTCACCACGTTGGTGATGTTGGTGGTCATGCCGGCCAAAAAGTGGATCGCGCACCTCACAGGTGGAGCGGTCTACCGCAACCGGCGCCGTGCGGTGGTGGCGTCGTTGGCGCTGGTGCTGCTGCCCAGCGCGGTGGTCTTGTGGTTGCCCCTGCCATACGCCATTCGGGTGCCCGGCATGGTCGAGGCCTTGCAATACACCCGCGTCACCGCCGCCAGCAGCGGCCGGCTGGAGTCGATTGTGGTGCCCTCTGGCACGCCCGTGCTGCCTGGCCAGCTGTTGCTGGTGCTGGCCAGCCCCGAGCTCGACTGGGAGCTGGAGATCGCCCAGCAGCAGTCGGTAGAAACCCAGATGCTGCTCAGCATGGCTTTGGGGCGCACCCTGAGCGACATCGTGCCGCTGCAGCAGCGACTGGCGTCATTGTCCGACCGCATGGCCGAACTGCGCGCCCGCAAAGACGCGCTCGCGGTGCGGGCCCGCCACCCCGGTGTGTGGTTTTCGCCGCAGCTCGGCGAAAAACTCGGCAACTGGTTGCCCCGCGGTGAGTTGTTGGGCGAAGTGGTTGACAACAGCCGCTTGCGTTTCACCGCTGTGGTGTCCCAAGAGCAGGCCAACCAACTGTTCCGCGACCGACCCGTGGCGGGTGCGTTGCGCCTGAATGGCCAGGCGGACCAGCCTGTGGATGTCCAGCCGCTGGTGTTGCTCCCCTACCAAAAGCAACAGCTCGCCTCTGCTGCCCTGGGGTGGAATGGCGGGGGGAGCATCCCGGTGAGGCCTGATGACCCGCAGGGCCTGTCCACCGTGGACACCTTTTACGAAGTGCAGGCGCCGATTCCGGCAGACCAGGCCCCTGTGGCCTGGCACGGTATGGCTGGCTGGATGCGCATTCCCCTGCAGTACCAATCGCTCGCGGAGCAACTCGGCAAGGCCTTCATGCAGTTGCTGCAGAAGCGGTACCAGCTGTGAGCGCCGTGGTGTCTGCGCCCACGGCCCCTTACCGCTGGCATCCGCCGCGTCAGCATCCTGCGGCCGCTGGCGCCCGCTGGGCCGACTGGATTCCCGTGGTGCAGGCCCTGAGCGGGAAGTCCCGCCAGGCCCTGGTTCGAGCGGTCGGGCAGGCTGAGCAGTTGGTTGACGAGCGTGCCCATTGGACGGTTGCCCAGCTGCAGCAGCGCCTGCTTGAAATCAAGGCCTTGATGCGCACCCGCAGCCCGCAGCAGCGCCGCGCCCTGCCCGCCGACAGGGACGCGCTGCGCGTGGAGGCGCTGGCCTGCGTCTCGCTGGCTGCGCGCCACAGCCTGGGCAAGCGCCCTTACCCGGTGCAAATGCTGGCAGCGCTCGCCATGCAGCAGGGTTTTGTGGTGCAGATGGCGGCCGGTGAAGGCAAGACCATCGCCGTGGCCCTTGCCGCCGTTCTGCTGGGCTGGTCGGGTTTGCCGTGCCATGTCATCACCTCCAACGACTACCTGGCCCAGCGCGATGTGCAGTTGATGGGGCCGCTGTACCAATGGTGCGCTGTAACGGCGGCGGCGGTGGTGCCTGACAGCTCTGCCCAGGCACTGCGCGCCAGCTACCAGGCCGATGTGGTCTACGCCACGGGCAAACAACTGCTGGCCGACTTTTTGAGGGACCAGATCGCGCTCGCAGGCGCCACCGATGCCTTGCGTCGGCGCCTGAGTGAAATGGGGCGCACACCCGGGCGCGAACACACCGTGATGCGCGGGCTGTACTGCGCCATCGTGGATGAAGCCGACAGCGTGCTGGTCGACGAGGCCACCACGCCGCTCATCATCTCGGCCCCCGAACCCAGCCCCATGATGGTGGAGGCGGTGTTGTGCGCCCGAGCCATTGCCAACGAGCTGGTGCTCGGCACCGACTACACCATCCATCCGGTTTTTCGGGATGTCGAGTTCACCCCGCTCGGCGAAAGCCGCTTGGAGCGTTTGACGCAGCCGTTGCCACCGGTGTGGCACGCCCCCGCGCGGCGCAAAGAACTGGTGGGTCAAGCGCTCACGGCCAACGCCATCTTTCACCGGGACCGCCACTACATCATCGACGAAGGCAAGGTCCTCATCGTGGACGAAAACACCGGCCGGGCGATGCCGGGTCGCACCTGGAGCTATGGACTGCACCAGGCCATTGAAGCCAAAGAGCAGCTGGACATCACGCCGCCCACGCGCACCATGGCCCGCATGACCTTTCAGGATTTCTTTCGGCGCTATCACCGCCTCTCAGGTGCCAGCGGCACCTTGCAGGGCATTCGCAACGAACTCTGGTGGACCTACGGCCTCATGACCTTTGTGGTGCCCACCCGCTTGCCCAGCCAGCTCGTCACCCCCCGTTTTCGCCACTTCGTCAGCAGCACCGAAAAACAGCAAGCCGTGCTGGACACCGTGGCCGAACTGCACCGCCAGGGCCACCCCGTGCTGGTGGGCACCCGGCGCATTTCTGACAGCGAGACGCTGGAGCAAGCCTTGGGCGCCATGGGCCTGCGCTGCGTCGTGCTCAATGCCAAACAACACGCCACCGAAGCGCTCGTCATTGAAAGCGCTGGCCAGCCGAGCCACATCACCGTGGCCACCAACATGGCCGGTCGCGGCACAGACATCCACATCAGCGCCGACGTGGCCGCCGCCGGCGGCCTGCATGTGCTGATGCTGGAGCCCCATGAATCGGCCCGCGTTGATTGGCAGCTCTTCGGCCGTGCCGGGCGCCAGGGCGCGCCTGGCTTTGCTCAAGGTTTCATCAGCCTTGAAGACGACCTGCTGGTGCGCCACACGCCCTGGTTTGCGCGTCCGCTCAGCGCGCTGGCCCGCTCCAGCCCCCGTGGGCGGGCGCTGGGTATGCCGGTGCTGCATGCACTCGCGCAATTTGCCGCCCAATGGCGCGCCTGGCGCCAGCGCAAGCAACTGCAGCAGCGCGAACTGCAGCTGCGCAAACAGCTTTCCTTCACCGACGACTATTCACCCGCCCAGCGCGGCTGAAACCGGTTGCCGCGTCTTTTTTTCACGTTTACAGCCTGTGAGTGCCCCTATGACAACCTCCCACACCACCGCCCGCCTCAAGCGCCATGGCCTCGCCTTGCTCGTTGCGCTGAGCCCGGCCCTGGCCTCTGCCCAAACCTTTGTCGGCGTGATCTATCCCACCCGCGACCTCACCTTGAGCGTGTCCGTGAGCGGTGTCGTCAGCCGCGTGCCCGTCAAAATTGGCCAGCGCGTGCGCGCCGGCCAGCCCCTGCTGGAGCTGGAATCCGATTTGCAGAGCATTGAACTGCGTCGGCGCCGCACGATTTTGGAAGACCTCTCCGAGCAAGCCAGCATCACAGAGCGCCACCGCATTCTGGAGCGGCTGTTCCAGGACGCCAGCAAGCTCTACGAACAAACCGGCTCCATCAGCCGCGAAGAACTCATGAAGCTCCAGATGGAGCTGGTCAGCGTGGCCGGTCGTCGCGACCAATTGCAGCTGGAGAAAAAGCGCGAGCAGCACGAAGTGGACCTGGCCCAGCAAGAGAAGCAGATGCGCGTGCTGGTGGCCCCGGTCTCCGGCGTCGTGACCTCGATCCAGGTGGACACCGGCGAATGGGCCACCCCCGGCCAACCCATCGTGCGGCTGGTCGACGAATCCAGCGTGGAGTTGCGCACCAACCTGAGCCAGGCCGCAGCCCGCTTGCTCAACCGCGGTGACACCATCGAAGTGGTGCTGGACGACCCCGCCCAAAGCCAACCGCTGCAGGGTCGGGTGGCTTTCCTGTCGCCGGTGGCTGACGCAGCCAGCGGCTTGGTGGAGGTGCGCATCACCCTGGCCAATGCCGAGCGCCGTATTCGTCCCGGTGTCAAAGGCCGCATCCAGCTCAACGCGGCGGCCTCATGAGTGGCTTGCCTGACATAACGGCGCCGGTCCGCTACGAGGCCACCGAGCTGCTCGAATTGCTCCGGGTGCTCCGGCTTTCCCCGCGCGACACCGCCTTCTGGCCGCGCCTGTGTGTGGCCATCAACGCTTTGGGCCGGGGCCGCTCGGCCATGCTGCTGAGCCGCCAAGGCGAGCGCTGGCAACCCTTGGCCCTGTGCGCGCCGCCCGACGGCATGCTAGAGATGCAAGTCGCCCAGCTGTTGCCCCAGCTCATCGGGCGTGCAGCCCGACACGGCCACGCCACCCTGGCGCAGGGTGACGATGCCATCGTCGCCTGCGTGCGCCTGCTGGGCGACGAGGGGGAGCTCTACGCCCTGGTTGAAATTCCCGCGCGCGAGCGGGCGTCCCTCAACGAATTGCTGCTGCGCCTGCAACTGATTGCCGATTTGCCCCTGAGCCGCCAGGAACCCACAGACGCCGGCACGGCAGGTACTGCCGCTCCCGGTACGGCCGGTGCGGTCGATGCGCACCTGCTTGAGCTGCTGGATCTGGCCGCCCGCGTCATGCAGGAGCAGGCGTTTGGCCCCGCTGCGCTGGCGCTGGTCAACGGGCTGGTGCCCCTGACCGGTTGCGACCAAGTCGTGCTGGGCTGGAAAGAGGTCAGCTATGTGCGGGCGAAGGCGATCAGCCACCTGGACCGCTTCGAGCGCAAGGCAGAAAACGTCCAGCTGATAGAAGCCGCCCTGGAAGAAGCCTTGGACCAGCAAACCGACATCGTCTACCCAGCGCCGCCGGCATACGGCGGCGTGGTACTGGCCCACGAGCGGCTGGGCCGTGCCATCAACCACACCCATATGCGCAGCCTGGTGCTGCACCGCGCGGACGAATCACCCGAGGCCGTGGTCTTGCTGGCCGCGCAGACCGACCGGTTTGCCCCCGAACTCATGCACCAGGTGTCGGTGGCCATGCACCTCATGCTGCCCTGGCTCGCCGACCTGCACCAGCGCGACCGGTGGTTCGGTGCGCGCTGGTGGCAACGGGTGCACCACCAGGCAGGCCAATGGTTCGGGCCCGACAAGCCGGTGCGCACCCTGGGCATTGGCCTGGCTTCCTTGCTGCTGCTATTTGTGTTGGTGGGCACCTGGCCCCACCGCATCGAAGCCAACGCCGAACTCGTGACCGACAGCACACAGCTCGTCAGCGCGCCGTTTGACGGTTTCGTGCAAGAGGTTGGGGTGTCACTGGGCGACGAAGTGCAGGCCAACGCATTGCTCGGGCGCCTGGACGTGCGCGATTTGCTGCTGCAAGAATCGGAAATTGGTGCCGACTTGCGCCGTTACATTGCCGAGGCCGATCGGGCCCGCGCCCAGGGCGAACTGGCCGAAGTCGAAATCGCCCAGGCCCGCGTGGCACAGGCCCAGGCCCGGCTCGACAAGGTACTTTTTTACCTGCAGCAAGCGCAAATCAAGGCGCCCTTTGCGGCTGTGGTCGTCGAGGGCGACCGCCGCGACCTGGCTGGCATGCCCGTGCGCCAGGGCGACCGTCTGTTCCGGTTGGCCCGCGTGGAAGGACTCTATGCGGCACTGCACATGCCCGAGCGCGACGTGCGCCACCTTCAGCCCAACGCGGTAGGCGAGCTGCGCCTGCTCAGCGAGCCCAACCGCAGCATCGGCTTCAGGGTGCAAAGCACCGTGCCGGTGGCGCAAGTCAAAGGCCAGCAAGGCAACCATTTCTGGGTGCGCGTGCAGCTGACCGATCCGCCCGAAGACTGGTGGCGCCCCGGCATGAGCGGCATGGCTCAGGTCGATGCCGGGCGCAAAAACATCGCCTGGCTGCTCACACATCGGCTGGTCGACCTCGTTCGCATGAAGCTCTGGATCTGATCACGCCGCAGGGCAGGGCGGCACACCGGCACCACGTCAGCCCCAGCCAGGATGGGTGCTTGGCAGTTCGTATCATTTTGTTGGAAATTGTTAGTTTTGTGAAAACGAAAACCATATAAACGGGATTCACCATTTGTTTTGTTTTCTTATTCAAGGAGTTTTCATGAAACTTAAACACCTCGCCGTCCCCGCGTTGATCGCCCTGTCTTCCTCCGCCTTCGCCGGCGGCTTCGACGGCCCATCGCTCCAGGCCGGTATCAGCCTCAGCGTTGCCCAAACGTCCCTGAAGGACTACAGCCCCGACGGCAAAGTGTCTGACAACGCAGCGGTGGGCAACCTCTCGTTGAACTACTCCAAGTCTTTCGGCAAGTTCAACCTGGGCGGTGGTGTGTTCTCGATGCTGGGTACCCAAAATTCCGGTTCGCTTCAAAGTTTTGCGGAAGACGATCCAGTTAACCAAGTCGGCGGTACGGGCGGTCTTTGGTCCGATCGCTTTGATCTGAAGAACGTGTGGGGCATCTCGGTCGAGCCAGGCCTGAACCTGAACGAGTCGACCCTGGTTTACGCCAAGTTCAGCTACGTTCGCGCCAAAGGAACCAACGTGTACAACTACCCACAAGATGCGGATCAACTGGGTTCAGCCAGCCGCAACCACAGCGGCATGGGCGTTGGCGCTGGTGTCAAGTTCAAGCTGTCGGACAACCTGTACGGCATGGTTGAAGTGGAGCAAGTCAACTTCAACACCAAGTCGTACTACACCGACGCCACAGAGACCTACAAGCCACGTTTGGTCAAAGGCACCATCGGTATTGGTTACCGCTTCTGATCGGCAAGCCCGCTGGCTGGCACTGGTGCAATCTGGCTGAACCCGGGCGTTTGCGCCCAGGGTGCTTCAGTCACAGGCTGGCCCAGGCAGGGTATTCGACGGGGACTTCGGTCCCCGTTTTTGTGCGTGCTCGCCGGGTCTGGCCAACCAACACAGGCCCGCGGCTACCAGCTGTCCGCCTATCTGGTCGGTTGCCAGCGATCCCGGTCCAGTGCGCTCACCAGCTGCCGACCAGACGCAGCAGCCAGCGGTTGGGGCGTTCCTGCGCTGTCTTGACCTGCCGGCTCGCCATGAGGTCCAAGCCCAGCTGCGGCGTGATACGGGCTTGCAGACCCACTCCCACCGAGCCTAAACGTGTGCGACCGCTGGCCTCGTGGGTTTGCCCGCTGTCGGCGAAAAGATAGGTTTCGGTGGCCGGTGCATCTGCCTCGCCGTAACGGTAGCGCAGCTCCAGCTGCACCGCATGACCGGTGTCACCGGTACTGGCGCCGGCATCAAACCCCCTGACGGTATCGGCCCCTCCCAGTGAGAGCTGCTCGTTGGCGTTGCTCTGGCCCGTGGAGGCCACCCGAGCGAGACCACCGATACGCACTTGCCAGCGACCGCGCTCGTCCAGAGCGGTCTGAGCTTGTGCACCGATATCCAGGTAACGGTAGTGTTTGTCCGCGTTTTTGCTCGTGGACAGGGTGGTTTTGAGTGCGGCCCTGGTGGGTCTGGTCTCATAGTTGAGGGTCGTGGTCAGGGCGAACCTGTCGATTCGGCTATCGGTCAGATCAACCCCCGCCAGTGCGATGCTGCTCTCTGTGCGCCCCAGCTGGGCGGCACTGAGCAGGGTCCAGGCGTTGTTCAGTATCCAGGTGCGTCCCACCTCTAGGGCGGCTGCCGAGGCTGCACCTTCGAGCACCAGATCCGTCCCCCCGTCGATGGCTGCTTGCTTCGTGCGGGTGCGCGAGATGGAGCCATTGATGCCGGCACGCCAGCCCTGCACGTCCACCGGCCATGACAGGCCTGCCATCAGGGTTTTGCCTTGCTCGGTGGCGATCAGCGCGGTGTCAAGTTTGCCGCCATTGGGGCTCACCGGTGCCTTTCGCCACCCCAGTGCCACCAGTCCGGGTGCTGCGGATTGGGTGTGGGCTGTTTCCAGCAGCGCCCAAAACTGGGCGGGAGGGCTGGGGACAATGTCGATGGCCAGATCGCTGACCCCAAAGCGGTCACCGGGAACAAAGTCAGCCTGGGCCAAAAGGTCGCTCGTTGCATTAAACCGCGCAAGACGCGCCTCCAGCGCCTCATTGGTGACCACCTCGCCAGTCGGAAGATCAAACCAGCGTTGCACCCAGGGCGCATCGCTGCCACCGGGCGTGCGGACCTTGACCCGACCCAGCCGGCCTTCAACCAACAGCACCCGCAGCAAGCCGCTTTGCAGGTTTTGGGGAGGCAGTACAGGGACCGCCGTGAGCACGCCTTTCGTTCGGTACAGGTTGGAAATGTCATCCAGCAAGGCCTGCAGGTCTGCTGTGCCCAAAGCGCGCCCCAGGTACCGCAGTCCGAGGGTGCGCAGCTCGTCTTGCGACAACAAGCTGGTCTGGGAAAACTGGATTTCTGCCAGCGTCACCAGCGCGCTCGTGGCGGGCGCGACGGCCTGAGGCGCGGTCGGTGCCGGCTGCCGTGGCGCGGGCCTGGCGGGGGGGATTTGTTCCAGGCGGCGCAGCTGGTCCTGCCAAATGATCGCCGGGGCTTCCACGTCGAAGTCCTGGGTCTGGGCCTGGGCGTTGGGTGTCAACAAAAAGAATCCGGCGTACAGCCAGTGGGGGGTCTTCAAGATCATGGTTCAAAGGCTGTGGGGAGGTACTCGGTCAAAAAACAGCACCACGTCGATCTGCTTGTCTTCGCTTTCGCCAACAGCGGTCCACAGGGGCTCAAAGCTTTGCATGTCGTCGCTGCGGCGAACCCGGTTCGCGTTCGCCGCACTGCCGTCGAAGCCGTCTATCGCCACGGCCAGTTTCCTGGCCGTGGCGATAGACACACCGGTCATGACGATGGCGTTGAAACGGTCTTCCAGTTCGTCCGGATTGGTCGAGGTGGTTGCGAAATGCCCCAGGTAGGTCATGCCGCCGAGCTTGTGGGCTGCGGTGATGCGGTTGGGTTGACCAGCGGGCGTTTGACCACCGCGCTTGAGCTCGTTGTAGGCCACGTTGGGGTTGGTGTAAGGGGCCAGGGTTGACGCAGGGCACACCACACCCAGGGCATACGCAGCATCCGAGGTGGCTGCGGCCACCAGGGTCACGGGCACGGCGTAGTCCAGGGCGTTGGCGGTGTCGGTGCCGGTTAAGGTGTGGTCGAGCAAACCATCCTGGTCGCAATCACCAGGCCAGCGACCATACTGGGTTCGGTAACTCTCCAGGGCCGCCTCCATCACGCGCACATGGTTGACAAACTGGCTCTGGCGGTACTGTTCGATCAGCCCTTGCGACTTGAGGGTCAGGCCCATCAACATGGCTATCAGGAGCAGTCCCAACGCCATTTCGATCAGCGAAAAACCGCCTTGTCTGCGAAGGCGTATTGGTAGGGCGGGCCGGTGGATGGCCGTCAATGGGCGGGTGCGCAGTGCAGGCATCAGTTGACCTTGGTGGTTCGGCTTTGCACCCATTGGCGCTGCGCTTGAAGATCGGTGCGTTGGCCGCTGAGATCCAAAAAGCGCCAGTAAGCCAGTTGCGCCTCTTCGATGCGCCCCAAGGCCTGGAGCGAATGGCCCTGATTCAGCCAAAGCTCCGGTAGGGCCGGGTGTTTTTCCAGTGCAAATGACAGGGTTTCAATGGCGCTCGCGTGATCGCCGAGCTCTTGTTGGGCCACCGACAAGTAAAGCGGCACGCGGGCATGTATGGGGTTGCCTTGCTGGGCTGTGCTCAGCGCCACCAGAGCCTCGTCCCAGCGGCCCAGACTCGACAGCGCGACACCGGCAAGGTAGCGGGTTCGCCAGTTCGTGCCGATGACCCGCTCCAGCTTCTGCACCCCGTCCAAGACCATTTCGTGCTGCCCGGAGCCCAGTTGTTGCTCCAACAAGTTGAAGTCGACATCAATCGCCCGCACTGCTGGTGTGCTGGCGCGGGCGTCGGTGCCACTAACCGCTGCCGAACGCCGCAATTCTGGCGCCTCCACAAGGGGCGGGGGCACCTGACTGGCTGCCGGCAAGCTGGCTGCGGCGATCGGCGCAGGGAGCGGCGCAGGGAGCGGCGCCGACACCGTTGGCGCCCCTGTGCCGAGGGGCGCGCGCTTGGCTGGCGCAGCCCATTGCGCGGGCGGCATGGCCTCGCGGTTCATCGCTGCCGTTTGCGCCAACTCACCGCGCGCGGGCGTGAGCTGGGCCGTCCAATGGGCTACGCTGTTCCATTGCACGGCAGCGCCGTGTACCGCCTTCAGCTCCGTGTGGGCCGGTTCCAGGTCGGCGGCTGCGGGCAAGGCCAGCACCATCCAGCGCCCGGCTCCCCCCGGGCCATCCCTGAGCACGACGATGGGCAGTCGATCGGCCCAGCGCGTGTACAACGCATCGGCTTGTTCCAGCGAATGCGGCTCACCCAAACGCAGCGCCAGCATCGTGGGCGCCTGGCTGCGCAAACCGACCAGCCACAGCGCTGCGGCTTCATTTTTCAGGCCACTCACCCAGGCTTGCCCTGCTTCGGCCAGCCAAAAAGGTCGGCTGGTTCGCGTGTCCAGCAGCCCGCTCGCTGTGCCTTCGCCGCCGGCCACAAAAGGAAGCTGCGCGAACGGCCCCGCGGTGACCGGCTGCGCCAGGGGCGGTGGAGCTGCGTCGGCGCGCACCCCTGCCGGCACTGTGAGCGGGCGGCTCAAGGGCGACCAACCGCGAGCGAATGACCAGGACACCAGGGCGGTTAGCGCCACCGCCAGCAACACCACCACCCAGGACAGCCCAGCCCGCTCCTGGCGATCGAGCGGTGCTGGGCCGATCGGGGTCGACAGCCCCGTGAAAGGCTCCGTGGTTCCTCGTTGGCCGTCGATTTGGCGCAAGGCTTTTTCGATTGCACTCACTTCCATACCCTTGAAAATTCACCGCAGGCTTCCCACACCATGGGCCATGTCACGCGGCGCGTTTCGGGTTGCGCGGATGAAAGCAGCACGGCCCGCTCGCAGGCCAAGTTGATGCGACGGGGGACGCCCCGGGTGCGCCAATGCAACAGCCAAAGTGCGGCGGGCGTGAACGCAAAGCTGCCGTCTTGGTGGGTGCGATGGATTCGATGACGCACATAGGCGCCACACTCCGCGCGGTTCATCGGCTGCAAGCGCAGCCACACACCGATACGTTCGCGCAGGGGACGCATGGCGCGCATGGACAGGGTGCGCTCCAGCTCGGGTTGCCCAACCAGAACCAGACTGATCAATTTCACCTGCTCGGTTTCCAAGTTGGACAACAAGCGCAAGGTCTCCAGGGCTTCGGCGCTCAAACGGTGTGCTTCATCGACGATGATCACGAAACGCTCGCCTTGGGCCGCGCCTTGCAATACGCGCTGCACCAAGGCATGGTGCAGCCGCGAAGCTTGTTCCAATGCCGGCTGTTCCCCGGCGTTGAATTCTGCTTGGATATCGCGCAACAGAGCGAGCGGGTCCAGCAGCGGGTTGAGCAGGTAAGCGACCTTCACGTTAGCCGGCAGCGCGCGCAGCAAACACCGTATGACAAAGGTCTTGCCCAAGCCGATTTCAGCGCTGAGCACCGCCATGACGCCGTTCATGCAGGCGTAGTACAACTGTTGGTAGGCGCTCACATACTGCGGTCCGGGGAATGCCAACGAGGTGTCAGGCGTGATGGCAAACGGCAGGCTCTTGAAGCCCAGGGCGGCGTAACAGCTGCCCAGCGCGTTGTCTTGAACGTCCACGCTCACTGGCCCGGCTGGATGGTGGGCGCCAGGAAAATCACCAGCTCCTTGCGCTTACCCGCCTGGTAGGTGCTTTTGAAGGCGTTGCCCAGCAAAGGTATGTCACCCAGACCCGGAACTCTGCGGTTGGTGTCGCTCGACTCCTCTTGAATCAGGCCGCCGAGCAAAACCAGTTCACCGCTGCGCACGCGCACCAAGGTGCTGGCCTCGCTGACGTCCAGAATGGGCGCGGTGCTCTCGCCAGAGGGAGAGGCAGCGGTTCCGACCAGGCGCGTCACAGTGGGTGCAATGTTCAGCATGGCCCAGCCGTCGGCCGAAATCTGCGGCGTCACGGTCAGGCTGACACCGAGGTTGACACTGCGGGGTTGTTCGTTCACGGTGTCCAGCACGCCACCTCCACTTTGTATGGTGCGGTTGGTGGTTCGGACGAAGAAGGTCTCGTCGGTCCCGACCTTGACGCGTGCGGTGTGGTTGTTGAGGATGCGAATGCGTGGCTGGGAGACCATGCGCACATCGCCTTGCTCGCGCAGCGCCTCGATCAAGGCCAGGTATTTGTCGCCATTGAAGCGCACCGTCAGCGTGCTCGGTGCCGGCGATACCGCCTGGGGTGCAGTGATGCGCGTGTTGAACGATACCGAGCCGGCAAGCGGGTCGCTGCGCAGCCGGCTCCAATCCAGTCCCAAGGCAAACTGGTCCCGCAGCGTGACCTCGACGATGCGCACCTCGATGTCGATCTGTCGGTACATGCCGCTGCGCATCAGTTCAATGAAGCGCGCAAGTTCGTCAACTTTGGCGGGCAGGTCGGTCACCATGATGGCCCCGCTCAGCCGGTTTACGGTCAGTTTTCCTTTCGGCGATAGCAAAGACTTCATCTGGCTTTCCAGCTCTTGCCAGAAAGCACCCGACTCGTTGCCCGTGCCGGTCGACGAACGGATGTAATCCACTTCAAAGGTGCGTGTGACCGCCGAATGCACCCGGATGATGCCGCGATCGTCTTCCCATGAATAACCCATGCTTGAGAGCAAGATGTCGAACGCTTGTGACAACGGCACATCCTGGAAATTCACGGTGACCGTGCCGGTCACATCGGGGTCGGCCAGGATGTTGAGACCATGGGCTTTGGCGAGCAGGCCTAGAGCGTCTCGCAGCGGCAGGTCCTTGGCTTTGAAAGAGTACAGGGCTGGTTGCCCGGTGCCTTTGTCGAGGCTACCGTCGAACTTGGGCAAGCGTTGGTCTGCGGGCAGCACGCGTGCGGGCGGTGCCATCGCGGCCTGGGCCTGTTTGAGTTGCTCGTTGACCGGACCGTAGGCGGTGGGGGGGATCGCTTCCGAACCGGGCAAAGGCTTGGTCAGGGGGGCACAAGCTGTCAGCAATGCGCACGCTGCGGCCACAGAAAGGACGCTAACCCGCAGGGTCGGCGCTGGCGTCGAGCGGGTGAGGTGTGGGGTTTTCATGTTCGGTTCGATCTTCATTGGTCGGTCAAGGGCACCCAGCGCTGTTTGCCAACGGTGTGCTGCACAAACAGCACCCTATCGGTTTCGATATCGGCAATGCGGAAGTCACCCACGCTTTCGCCGATCCCCATGGGCATCCCATTGACCTGGGCCAAGCGCTGTACACCGAGCACCAGGATGGCGTTGACCGTAGGTGGCTTTTGTGTGTCGGCCTGGCGCAGGACCTCGCTCGGCAGCAAGGGCAGCAAAGCGTCCAGGCTCACCGCTACCGGTCCATCGCTGGCCGGCGGTGGGATCGCAACGCCCAGTGCAGGGGGCGGGTCCAGCTTCAAGACCGTGGGTATGGTCAATGGATCAGGGGCGGGCATCCAAGCCGACGCGGCCCACCCACCCAGCCCCAGCAACGGGATCAGCAGAAAAGGCAAAAATGGTTTCACGGACGGTCCAGTACCAAAATGTTGTCGCCTTTGATGTGAACCCGCAGAGAGCCAGCCCCTTCGCGTGTGGCGCGCTGGGCCTCCAGCGTCAGGGAACGCAGAAAAAATTGACCTTTACCCACCTGGTTGGCCCGCAAAATTTCGTTCAGCCGATCCGCTTCGTGTCCGGCAATGGTGGCACTGGTGTCAATGGACTCGTGCCGCAGGGCCTGACCGGGGCGCCAGCCGATACGCTCAATCAGCGCGACGTAGGTGTCGGCCCGCGCCTGGCTTTGCGCCAGCTGGGTTTGGGTCTGACCCAGCTGGGCGCGTTGCACCTGCGCTTGTTGACGGGCGCTGTGTCCGGTCGCCGCCACAAAAATGCCGACACCCAGCAGTGCCGATGAAAGCACCAGCCAGGTCACGGTCTTGGCATGGAAAGACAAAGTCATGGGTGGGTTCATGTTCAGGGCAATTGGGTCACGGTGCAGGTGGGCAGGCTGGCGCCCGCGCGCTCGAGCTCACCCGCCACCGACACAGTGTGGGCGCCGGTGCACGACACGGTCACGGTCTTGCCGCCCTCGGCAGCCGCCAAGGCGTCCAGGTTGCGCCAACGGTTGATTCCATCGTCGGCAGCGGGCAGGTCGCCCGATGGATCGACCAGCACCCCGCCCCGGTACCAGGCTGGCGCACTGGTGTAACCCACGGTGCCGGCCGGGCTGATGAAGGACACCCGCAGGTAGCGGTCGCTGGCCGTGGTCGCCACACCGGTGCTGAAGGCGTCCAGGCAGATGCCATCGGTGGTGCTGCCACTGTTCACATCGCCCGAGTTGACAATTTCTTCAGGCGAGACCGCCTGGTTCACCAACTGCCAGCGCAGGGTCAGGCGCTCGGCGCTGCCCGACGGCGGTGCGGAGCTGACGTAGTTGGCAAAACGCACAAACAGCTGGTTGGCCTTGCAGGCCTCGGCGGGCGCCTTGCACAGCCCCGCTTGGCGCAAGCTGTCGGCAAACTCACCCAGCGACACCGCCGCCACCAAGCCGCCGTAGTCGTTTTCATCCGAAGTGGGGTCGTCCACCGTCGGGGTGAGTGGGTTTTCGTAAATTCGAAAGCCGCGCTCGGCCGCAAAGGCCGGGTAGGTGAGATCTCCGCGGTCCGCCAGAGCGGTGTCAAGGCCCGTGAGCCCGACTTGCCTATAAACCGTGTTTTGCCGGTCCAGCCGGCGCAGTCCCGCAGGTTGGCGGCGCAGCACGGTGAAGGCCACTGCGGAGGAGTTGTTGAACGCGTCGTCCAAAGCGGTGGTAGCGCCAGAGAACCCAGCATAGCCCAGCGCACCGTCCCAGTAAAACTGGCTTTCATAGCCGGTGGCCCAGATGCGTGGCAGCGTCACATTGATGTGGTCGCGCCGGTAAAGCCCTGGATCCAAAACCCCCGTGTGCACCCGAATGCTTTGGTCCAGGGCCTGCAGGCTGTTCAGGTTGCGGCAGAGCTGACTCGGATTGCCGCCACTGCTGAGATTGGGGTTGAGGTCAGGGTCAAACTGTTGCACGATGCCCTCGAACGACCAAACGTCCGAGATGCTGGCCACCAACGGGTAAAAGCCGCTGCCGGCGTCGGACCGCAGAGCCGGTTGCACGTCGTACCAGTAAACGGTTTTCAGTGGCGAGACTGTGGCCACCCCCAGCAAATGCCCGGGTAAGCCGCCTGGCCAGCCAGGGGCCAATGTGGCCAGCGTACTGGTCAGCTCGGTGTGGCTGCTGGCCAGTCCGTTGCCCACTGCGCTCTCTTTGAAGCGCACGGGTGCGGGCAAGCCGCTTCCAACCACTGCCTGGCGCAGCAGCGCTTCGCGGGCCTGCTGCATGCGCAGGCTGTCCTGGCGGGCGCTGTCAAGCTGGCCTTGCATGGTCCACAACGGCACCATCAGAGCCACAAGCCCGCCGATCACCACCAAGGCGATCGCGAGCTCCATCAGCAAAAAGCCGCCCAAGCGGTGGGATCGGGTGGGATGCGTCATGGGTTCAAGCCCGCCGAGGCGCGTGCAGCCAGGTCGTACACCGGACCGAGCAAGGTGATGCCGATCAGCAGCAACAAGCCGGCCAGGATCAATAGAATCAGCGGCTCGAACAGGCGCGATCCGGTCTCGATCTGCTGCTTGAGTCGGCTGGCGTAATGTTCGCTCAGGCGCAGGCCTTGCTGGTCCAGCGTGCCCGTGGTTTCGCCCAGCCGGACCAGGCTCAGCGCAAAGCGCTCGAACACGCCGCTGCGTGCCAGCCCTTCAGACAGCGATTGCCCACGCCCTGTACCCAGCGCAATGCGCCGCAGGCGCCTCCCGAAATGCTGGTTTACCGGCTGCTCTACCAGCACCGTGAGGGTGCGGCTCAGCGTCAGACCCGCAGCGTGCATAGCCCCCAGGTTGCTGAAAAACGCGTGGTACACCCTGCTGCGTTCCAGGCCCTTGAGCCCGGGTGCCCACCAGTGAAGCGCATGCCACACCGGACGCAAGCTGGGCTGACGCGCCAGCGCCATCAGCACCAGAACCAGCGCTGCCAGCAGCAGCGGCAACCACCCACCGTGGTTTTTCAGCCAGTCTGTGACGGCCAGCACCCTCAGTGTGGCCGCAGGCAGCTCGACGTTGAGCGACTCAAACAGCACCGACATCTTGGGAATCACCACCACCAGCCAGAACCCGGTGCTGATGAGCAGCACCATGAGCACGATCAGCGGGTAGATCAGCGAGCGCTGGATCGCCGCGCGCAGCTGGCGCATTTGCTCGTACTGTGCCGCAGCATTGTTCAAGATGTCGCCCAGGCGCCCGGTTTCCTCGCCCACCACCACCAGGTTCATCACCATGGGCGGAAAAGCGCGGGTGCTCTCCAGTGCCTGTGCCAGTGTGTTGCCGCGCTCCACTGCGCGTTTGAGGCGTCCGCTGAGCATGCGCAGGCGTGCGGTAGAGGCGTTGCTGGCAGCTTCGGTGAGGGCCAGCCGCAAATCTGCTCCGGCGCGCAGGTGCTGCCCCATCAGGTAACAAAATTCCGTCACGGCTGCAGGCCGGAGCCGGCGAAAAAACAGGGCGGTGGACCAGTTCGGCAGCGCCCAGACGCGGTAGGCCTGCAGGCCCTGGGTCGCCAGGGTGTCCATCAGCTCGGCCAGGTCAGCGTGTTCGCCCGAACCGCGCACGCTGGCGCCCTCAGGGGTCATGGCCTGGTACCAGTAGACCTTCATGCCGGGCCCTCGCCAAACACGCGTTCAAGCTCGGCCTCGTCGGTGACGCCGGCGTCCACCAGGCGGCTGGCCCAGCGGCGCATGGGCTGAAAACCCCTCGCCAGCAGGCTGCGCCGAATGGCCGCTTCGCCCGCCTGCTCATCAATCAGACTGCGCAGCTGATCGTCCACCACCAGCACCTCACCCACGGCCAGGCGCGAGCGGTAGCCGGTGCCGTTGCAGCGCTCGCACCCCACCGCTTTGTAGCGGCCACCGCCGATAGGCGCACGGCAGTGGCTGCACAGCCGGCGCACCAGGCGTTGTGCGATCACGCCACGCAAGGTGGACGACATCAGGTAGGCCGGTACGTTCAGGTCCCGCAGGCGCCCGATGGCGCCCACCGCGTCGTTGGTGTGCAGCGAGGCCGGCACCAGGTGACCGGTCTGCGCCGCCCGCACCGCCATGGTGGCGGTTTCGCTGTCGCGAATCTCGCCCACCAGCATCACGTCTGGGTCCTGGCGCAAAAAGCCCTTTACCGCGCTGGCGAAGGTCATGCCCGCGCGTTCATTGAGCCGCACCTGGCGCACCAGCGGTACGTGGTATTCGACCGGGTCTTCCACCGTCATGATGTTGCGCTCCAACGCATTGATCATGCGCAGGCCCGCGTAGAGGGTGGTTGTTTTGCCGCTGCCCGTGGGGCCGGTGGCCAACACCATGCCATCCGGCGCACGCATCAGGCGCTCGATCAGTGCCACCTGCTCGGGCCAGAAACCACACTGCTCCAGCGGCAACACGTCGCCCCGCAGCGACAAAATACGCACCACCATGTTCTCGCCGTGGGTGGTGGGCATGGAAGATACCCGCAGATCAAACTGCTGGCCCGCCAGCGGCAAGGCGTAGCTGCCATCTTGCGGACGGCGCGATTCGGCAATGTCCATGCCCGCTTCCACCTTGATGGCCGAGGCCACGCGCCCGTGCAGCGCTGCCGGCAGCACATGCTGCAGCTGCAGCACACCGTCGATGCGGTAGGACACCATCAGGGCAAAACCGCTGGGTGTGAAGTGCACATCGCTGGCACCGCGCTCCACCCCATCAGCCAGGGCCAGCTTCACCAGCCGGCCACCGTCCAGGTCACCGCCCACGCGCGCCAGCTCCCGTTCGAGCTCGGCGGCACTGGGGTGGGTGGCAAAGTGGTAGGCCATTTCAATGGCGGCCGCCAGCGGTGCGCGGGGTGCCACCACCCACTGCACCTCACCCGGCACATGGCGGCGCAGGCGCTGGCGCGCTTCAGCGTCATCCGGATCGGCGGTCGCGATTTGCAGCACACCCTCGCTCAAGCCCATGGGCAACAAACCATGCTGGCGGGCAAAGGCAAATGGCACCCGCGCCAGCGCTGCGGGCTCTACCTGGGCGGCATCGGGCCACCAGACATGGAGGGCATGCAAACTCCCCAGCGCGCGCGCTATGTCGGCGTCGCTGGCCAGACGCAGCAACCGCAGCACATGGGCGGCAGGCTGCCCCAGCGAATGGGCCACACGCCGCGCATAGTTGGCCTGTTGCAGGCTCAGGCGGCCCATGCTGCCGAGCTGGGTCAGCAGCGCCTCGTCTGCCGGGGTCATGGGGCGGGTACCGGTGGCGTTCCAAACCATCTTAAAACGCCCCAGCAGCAATGGTCAGCTGGGTTTGCAGCCGCGCACCGGGTGCGGTAGCGCCGGTGTCTTGAAAGCTCAGGCGCGTGTTGGACAGCCGTCCCAGCCGCGACAGTTGCTCGGCCAGCGCCTCGGCCTTCAGCTTGGCACCGGCGTAGCCGCCGCCCAGGGCAATGTTGATATCGACCTTAAAACTCGGCTCGCCCGCACTCGGCATGCGCCGCACGGGTGTGGCGGGCGTGAAGGACACCGGTTCCGACACCACAGGCTGGAGCGTGGCGTCGGTCGGCGCCTGGGCGTTTTGCGTCGCCTCGGTCTTGCGGTTGCGACTGCCCCTGCGCGCGACGTTCACCGGCTGCCCGTCCGCCAGCTCAATGCGTGCCGCAGCCTGGTCGTTGCGCTGCACCGCCAACTTGAGTACCTGTGCGCCCTCGGGTATCTCGGCCAGCAACGCCTGCAAAAAGTGGTCCACCCGCAGGTTGGCCCCGAGCGCGGTTTCTCGCCAGGCGGCCGAGCGCAACGCAGCCACTGCCTCCGCCGGTGGCCGCTGCTGCTGCAAGCCCTGGGCTTGTGCCGTGAGTGTGGTCAGGTCCAGCTGCAGCGCAGCCATTTGCTGGTCCGCTTGCGCGTGCCACCAGATGCCCAGGCCCAAGGCCACTGCGCCTGCCACACTCGCCACCGCTGCCAGCGCAGGGGCCCACTGCCAGGCCAGTACCCGCTGGCGGTAGCCATTGACGATCAAGCTTTGCTGGCCCTGGGCAAAAGCCAGACCATACAGATCGGGGTGGCACAGCAAGGTCTCGGGAGGCACGCCCTTGAACAGCTTGCCGAGCTGGTTGACGAGTTCGCGGGACCCGTTGGTGGCCCATTCGGCGCTGGCCAGCCAAGGTCCTGCGCCCAGTCGAATGGTGTGGCTGTGGGCACCGGCAAATTCGGTTGGCGCACTGGCCGAAGCCGCGTCCAGCAAGGGTTTCCACTGGTCGGGGCTGGCATCGGGGCGTTGTGCTGCAAAGGGCATCACGCGCTGCCACACCACACGCCCATTGCGCACACCCAACGTGCGCAAGCCCCCCTCGTGCCACCAGTGCACCAGTACCGCAGCGGCCGTGGCCGCGCCCACAAACGCCGCTACCGATGCCTCGGCCGTGAGCAAATGGGTCAGCGGCCGTTCCTGGCTGGGCAACAAATCCTGGGCCAACTCAGCGTCGTCCTCCAGCATCGCGCACACATCCACCTCGGCCTCGCCCTGGCGCAGCGAAAGCACCTGGCTGCGAAAACGAAAGCGGTCGGTGAACGCGCCGTTTTCTGCCAGCTGGCGCTGCAGCAGCACCGGCACAAATCGGCGCGACAGCGCCCGCACCCGCACGCGCTCCGTCAGGTTGGCGGCCGAGTCCAGGCTCAGCCGCAACGAACGCCCAGGCAAGCCACGCAACTCGTCAGCCACACCCTGGCCGTGCTGCACCACCTGGCGACCCCGCACCACCGCGAAATGCGCCGGGTGCGTGCCGTAGACGGTGTCGGGACGCGACATGGCGACGAGCAGGGTTTTCATCCGATGTGGTTCACGATATCAGTGGGAAAGCCGGGAGCACCCTGTGCAGAGGGCTCCCGGCTGTGATCCGGTGGTTGCTTAAAGGGCGTCAGTTTCCATCTTCGATTCCGGCACGCGGTCGAAGAAGTAGGCCACTGTGACCATGCCGTCGCGCATGGCAGCTGAATCTGCCGTGCCGGCCTGTAGGGTCTGCCAGCGTTCATCGTATGTGCCATCAGTGGTTCCGCGGTTGAGCAAGCGAACGCGTGAGCGGTCGGCCCGGGCGTCCTGCCCGTTGATGGCGGTAGCCAGACGGCGCGCCATCCACTGCGGTACGTTGTGGATCACGATGGCGTTGTAGTCGGCGCCGTCAGCCGATTCGCCTCCCTCGTCGGTGACCGAGCCCAGGAACATGAAGTCTTCGTTGACCAGCTTGGCAAAGGTCCGGTTCGGGATGCTGTCGCCAATCACGCCCGCCAGCTTCAGGTCGTTGATCCAGACGTTGGCGTTGGTGGTGTTGGTGGTTACCGGGGTATCAGCCTCACTGACCAGTGTGCAGGCGTCGGATTCCAGGGCGGCCACGGCCGCATCGGCCGGGATGGTGGGCAGCAACACCGAGTACGAATAGGCATCCGAACGGGTGGTGTTGGCGGTGTCCAACCGGCTGGTGGCGTCGGCTGCGTAGTCCACGATGCCGTCGGCATCGCAGTCACCCGGCATGCGGCCCTTGAGCTGGGCAAACTGCTGGATCTGCGCTTCGACCGACTTGACGTCGTTGAGCAGTTTGGTGGCCTTGGCCTGGTCGATCAGCTCTTGGCCGGTGGTGACGGCGGCAAACAGCAGGCCGGCCGCAGCCATGGTGATGGACATTTCGACCAGGGTGAAGCCGCGCTGGCGGCGCGCGGAAAGTGTTCTGGATTTCATGGGCAATTCCTTAGCAAGGAGAGTGGATGGGGTGCCAATAGACAAGAGCAGCAGAACTCAATCCGGGAAGGCGACCGCTGTAGAACCACCCATCTTCGATTCCGGCACCCGGTCGAAGAAGTAGGCGATGGTGACCATGCTGTCGCGCATCGAGGTCGTATCGTTCGTGCCAGTGTCGTTTTGAACGGCTTGCCACGTGGCGGCGTAAGTGCCATCGGTCGAGGATCGCACCAACTGACGCACCCGCGAGCGGTCGGCCCGGGCGTCCTGGCCGTTGATGGCCGTGGCCAGCCGCAGCGCCATCCACTGCGGCACGTTGTGCAGCACGATGGCGTTGTACTCGGCGCCGTCAGCCGATTCGGCGCCGTTGTCGGTGACCGAACCCACGAACAGGAAGTCTTCGTTGACCGTCTTGGCAAAAATGCGGTTCGGCACGCTGTCGCTGATCACGCCGGCCAGCTTCAGATCGTTGATCCAGACGTTGGCGTTGGCAGTATTTGTTTCAACGCTGTAGACCAACGCCGAGGTTGCTGTATCAGCACCCATCAGGGCACAGCCATGCGTTTGACTGTCCGCCTCGACGCCATCGGCGGGCAATGTCGGAAGCAGACCTTCGTACGAATAGCGAGCGGCTCGCGTGGTGAAGTTGTCGGCGTCGTCGTTGCCGGTGGCGTCCGCTGCGTAGTCGATCACGCCGTCCTTGTCGCAATCGCCGGGCAGGCGGCGCTTGAGGGTGGCGTATTGCTGAATTTGTGCTTCCACCGACTTCACGTCATTCAGCAGTTTGTTGGCCTTGGACTGGTCGATGAGTTCCTGGCCGGTGGTGACGGCGGCGAACATGAGGCCGGCCGCCGCCATGGTGATGGACATCTCGACCAGGGTGAAGCCGCGCTGGCGGCGCGCGGAGAGCGTTCTGGATTTCATGGGTATTCCTTTGCCCGAAAAAGGGTTCGATCAGACGAAGCGACTGGGGTGAAACGAGGGGTCAGCTAGGCTGCCTGGTCAACGGTCAACCCGGGATGTCGGTTTCCATCTTCGATTCCGGCACGCGGTCGAAGAAGTAGGCGACGGTGACCATGCCGTCGCGCATGGCATCAGTGTCAGCCGTACCGGCCTGCAGGCTTTGCCAGCGAAGGTCGTAAGTACCGTTGGTCGCATCGCGGTTGACCAGGCGTAAGCGGGACCGGTCGGCGCGGGCGTCCTGGCCGTTGATGGCGGTGCTCAGGCGGCGTGCCATCCACTGCGGCACGTTGTGCAGCACGATGGCGTTGTATTGCGCCCCAGCGGCCGATGCGCCACCGTCGTCGACAACGTAGCCCACGAACATGAAGTCTTCGTGCACCAGCTTCGCGAACTTCCGGTTGGGTACGCTGTCGCTGATCACGCCCGCGGCTTTGAGATCGTTGATCCAAACGTTGGCGTTGGTTTCGCTGACTTCAACGTCAGCATTGGTGATTCCACCCGTTGTGACTTGCTCTGAACCGCCACCCCAGAGGGCGCAGGCAGCAGATTCCTCTGATGCAATGTCGCCATCTGAAGGAATTGTAGGCAGCAACACCGTGTAGCTGTATTCATTGGCGCGGCTGTTGTTGTCGGCATCCTGGCGTGAGCTCGTGCCGGCGACACCGACGACAGCAGGTGTTGCGAGAGGAGCTGCCGTGACAAAAGCAACGTTAATGCCCGCGTTGTAGTCGATCACCCCATCGGCATTGCAGTCCCCCGGCAGGCGCCGCTTGAGCTTGGCGAACTGCTGGATTTGCGCCTCGACCGACTTGACGTCGTTGAGCAGCTTGTCGGCTTTGGCCTGGTCGATCAGTTCCTGGCCGGTGGTGACAGCCGCGAACAGCAGGCCGGCGGCGGCCATGGTGATGGACATTTCAACCAAGGTAAAGCCGCGCTGCTTGTGCGGGGCGGTGGCTCTTCGCTTCATGTGGGTTCCTTTCGTTGGACTGGTGTGCTGGCTGCGCCTGAGTTTAAATACAAATTTGACAATTTATCATTTAAAATTTTTTGGATAGATAAACAAACATAAGTTTAAAACTTGAGTTTACGTATTGCTGCCGGTTTATCGTCTCATGTCTTTAGGTTTCTAAAAAAACATAAATATATATAAAAAAACATAAAGTTTAAAACTTGAGTTTAAGTACAATATTGTCATCTTATCATTTAAAAATTTTAGATAGATAAACAAACATAAAAGTTAAAAAATGATATGGTTAGGAATGGCATCGGTTGTGGTTTTTTCATTGGTTCTGCCAGTCGTCTTCAGAAAAGGGCGCAGGGCAGTGATAACCAGTTTGGTTGGGCTGGTGTGTTGCAGTTTTGTGCAGGCCGCAGCACCGCTTTACTGGTGCCCTGGCAATCTGTTTACCAATGAGTTGGACGCCGAGCGCGCGCGCGCCAAGGCTTGTCAGCGCGTTGTGCCGTCTGGGCTGTCCTCCGGCTCGACAGGTCCACAGGCTGTCTCGGCCACTGTTCCGTCACCGACGCCAACGGTGGTTCAGGTTGTGCCGGCAAGCAGTCGTCCGCTAAAGCCGGCAACGCCTGAACTTGCGACGCCACTCGGCAAGCCTGAACGGTCTGCAGCGGCTATGGCGCACAGATTAAGTGCCACTGTGCAGCAGCAGCGGGACCGTGATGCGGTCGCCATTCTTCAAGCCGAGCTCGCGCGCAACCTGTCAGCCCAGCGCGCCCAGGCGGATGCCGGCGGACGGGTCGCCGTGGGTACCGAGCTGCACCGCCTGCGGCAGGACGAGGTGGCCTTGCGCCGCGAGCTTGAGCGTCACGAACGTTGAATCCGTTTTTTTATCCCCAGAGAAAGCCCACTATGCCCTCCAAATCGCCCTCCGAAGTTGTGTCTCCCAGCGCAGCCCTGGCCGTGTTGCACCGGGAAACCCACCGCCATCTGAGGCTCAACCGCCGCCAACCCGACTATGGATTTGCCCGTGGTGCGGTCACAGTGGCGCTGATGGCTGCGGAGCTGCCAGCCGCTTGCAGCGAGTACCCGTGTGTGATGGCCCGCCAGCCCGATGGGGGCTGGTCGTTGCTTGCGGTGACGGGCCTGCAAAGTGGACACAACCTGTACGTGTCCGACACGGGCGGGTGGCTTGGCAACCACTTGCCGGCCACCTTGGCTACCTGGCCGTTTCGGCTGGTCCGGGAGGGCGGGGCGCCGGGCAGTTTTTTGGTGGCCGTACAGCCTTCGGAATTGAGTGAAGCGGCCGGCGACCCGCTTTTCGATGCCACCGGTGCCGAAGCACCTTGGTTGTTGGAGCGGCTGCGTCAGTTGGTTGACACCGACACAGGATTGGCCGACACCGCACGGCAGATCGCCGCCCTGGATGCGGCGGGAGTGCTCTGCGAGCGCAGCCTGCAGGCGGTGCTGGCCGACGGCAGCGACGTGGAACTCAACGGTTTCATGGTGGTGGACGAGGCCAAGCTACAGGCGTTGCCCGAAAAAACCGTGCACGAACTGCACACCCAGGGGGTGCTGTCGCTGGCTTATCTGCACCTGTTGTCGCTGCGCCGTTTCCGACCACTGGTGCAGCGGGCTGGGCAGCGGGCCTCGGTGGCTGAGCGCGAAACCCTGCCGGTTTCGGGTGCACAGCCCGAAGCCCCGCCGGTGACGGGCGCCTGACCCGCGCCACGCTTACGCCTTGCGAGGCGATGTTTTTTGACGAACCCGAAGCCACCATGACCAAGCCGCTCGCACCTACGCTCAGCCACCGTTTTTTGTCCGAGCCTCCGTCTCGACGTCGGCTTTCGGTGCGTGTAGGGCCTTTGCCGCTGGCGGCCGCATTGGCGCTGGGCGCCCACTGGCCCTGGGTCGGAGCGCAGACGGTGATTGCGCCCATCAAAGGTGTTGGCGCCACGCAGACGGTGGTGAGCAGCAACCAGCCGGGCGTGCACACCGTGACCACAGGCACCTTGCGCGACGGCAATGCCTTCAACCACCTGTCGGTGCTGCAGGTGGGCCAGGGCGACACCGTGGGGCTGGTGGTGCCCACCGGGGCCAACTGGTTGGTGAATGTGGTGCGCGACGCCCGGGTGCAGGTTGACGGTCAACTGCAAGGCCGGCTGGCCGATGGGTCGCAGGGTGGCAACCTGCTCTTTATTGACAGCCACGGTTTTGCGGTGGGTCCGACCGGGCGGGTGAGCGGCGGGCGCCTGGTGTTTGCCGCGCCATCCACCGCGTTTGTCGACAGCATGCTGGGCGACGGTACCGGGCAGTCGGCGTCGCGTGTCAGCGGGGTGCTGAGCGGTCAGTTTGAGCGGTCTGACACGGGTGCCGTCCAGATCGACGGCGAGGTGCACGCCACCGAAGGCGTACAGATCATGGCAGGCGAGGGCGCTGGCGCGTCGGCGGCGGTGTCGGTGGGGGGCCGTATCCAGGTCGATGGACGGCGTGCGGGCGCTGCGGTGAACCTGGGTGACCTGCGTGTGTTGACCCCGTTGATTGAGCGCGATGGGGTGATCGACATCACGACCCCGGGCAATGTGTTGCTCAACGGCAAGCTGCTGGCCGACAGCTCGCACTGGACCGGTGCGGGTGCGGTGAGGGTGGTGGCCGGCAACGATATCGCGGTGGGCGCCAACGCCCGGGTCTCGGCTTCGGGTGCGGTGGGTTCGGGTGCGGCGGGTGGCCAGGTGGCGCTGTTTGCCCAGCGCGACATTGCCAACACGCCAGGCGCGAACTTGCGCGCGCGCGGCGACGGCGCGGGCGACGGCGGTGCTATTGAGTATTCAGGCCTGCGCCAGCTCAACTTGAGCGGCATGCTATTTGATGCCGGCAGCGACACCGGCGCCGCCGGCCTGGTGTTTGTGGACCCCGACGATGCGGTGGTGGAGGGCCTCAACCTGACCGGCGGTGCGCATTTTGTGTACGGGGGCGACAACACGCTGACCGTCAAAAGCGGTGCGGTGATCAACACCCGCAAGGTGGCCTCCGGCCAGGACGCGACCAACGCCAGCGTGGCGTCCACCGGCAACAGCGGCAACATTGTGTTGACAGCACCCCACATCACCGTGGAGGCCGATGCGCTGCTTGACGCGTCGGTGGTCAACGCCGGCGGCTCCATTTGGGCAGCCGGTGACATTGACCTGGTGGCCCAGAACAGCAGTTCGGGTGAGACCTTGGTCACCCTGTCCAACGCCAACGCCAGCATCGATGTGGCGGGCACGGTCAAAGGCAAAAACATCACCATGGAGGCCTCCATCGAGTCCTCGGCGTCGTTTGGTGGCGTCACCGGCAGCATCCAGCAAGAGGCGGTGAACCTGCTCCTGGAGAGTTTGGAGTCGCCGATCGCCCTGAGCCTGGCTTATGTGGAGGCCAAGGGCGATGCGACGATCACGATCCGCCCAACAGCGTTGCTGGATGCCACACAAGACATCGCCCTCAACGCCCTGGCCGACCGTTCGGCCAGCGTCGAGGTGCAGTCCGAAGGCTCTGCCAAGGCCAACCTGAGCGCGGGCTTTGCCCAGGTTACCGGCACAACCAAGATCGACATCCAGTCGGGTGCGACGCTGACTGCTGGCGAAAACATCGCGCTCGTGGCCGCCTCCAAGACCGGGGTGGGCATGAGTGCTGCTGCGGCGGGAGAGACCGATGACGAAACCGGCGAGGCCAACGTGGCTTCGGTGGTGTTTGCCGGTTCGCGCTCGGATGTCACCACCCAGGTGACGGTGGGTGCCAACGCGGTGCTCACCAGCGACGCCGACACTTTGGTGCAGGCTTTTCACGCCGCCCAGTACGAAACCAGTGCCGAGGTCACGGTCTACGGTGGCGGTACCGCCGGTGTCGTGGGCGCGCTCTCGTTGCAAGCCTCCGAGACGGCGGTTGACATGGGGGGATCGATCGACGCCGGGGGCCATGTGTCGCTGATGGCGATGAATGCCTCCAGCAAAAACGCAATCTCAGCCACGTCGGCCAACGCTTCCGAAGAGGAAGAAGAAAGCGCCCTGGCCGGTTTGCCCGAATCGCTGGAGTATTCGCAAGACCAGGCGGGCGAGGACGCCCAGGCCGCGCTGATGGACGGCTTCATGTCCATGGCGTCCGAGTTCTCTGACACCGCTGAAACCGCCTCAGGCGGCGAGCCCGCTGAAAGCAAACCGCCGGCGCTTCGACTGGCTGGGGCCATGACCTGGTCGGAGTCTGATCACGTGACCCGCGCCTCCCTGGGCGCGGGTGCCCGCGTGAACGCAGGCGGCGATGCCGTGGTCGATGCCCAGACGCTGGTGGGGCAGCTGCAAAGTGTGGCGCTGTCCGAGGCCACATCGGAAACCGAGGGCGAGGGCGCGTCCAAGATCGGGCTGGCCGTGGCGTTCAACTACGCCGACCACGCCTTCACCACGCGCGCTACCGTGGGTGCCGGTGCAGAAATCACGGCCGGGCATGTGGCGGTCAACGCCTCAACCGACATTCCTGAGTTTTACACCGCCGGCCTGCCATCGGACTGGAGCAGTTTTTCTTCAGCCTACGCCAACCTGATGGGAGGCACCGATTTTCTGTACGACGGCTTCAACACACGCGTCGGTGCCACATCGACCGCCGAGGACCTCGCGGCGGCCGGCGCCGTCAGTCTGGCGTTCATGCGCAACGACACCCGCGCCTGGGTCGGTACCGGAGCCAAGCTCACCACCACCGTGACCGATGGCCTGCCCTGGAGCTACGGCGTTCGCGAGGTGAATTTCGAGTCGGATCTGGTGCCCATGCTGATTCCGATCAACACCTACACCCTGGACAAGGACCTGGGGGTGCTGGGTGACTTTGTCTCCGACAGCCGCGAAGCGCCGAGTGGACCCGACCTGGACCAGATCGATTTCACCCGCAGCTTTGATGGATCGGCGGTGGTGCGCGCGGAAAACCACATTCAGACCCTGCACAACGCGGGCGGAGCGGGTTCGGAGTCGGGCAGCGGCGGGGGCTCCGTGGGTGGCACCTTCTCCATGGTCAGGCGCAACAACACGGCCATCGCCGGTGTGGCAGACGACGTCGAGATCGACACCCGGCAACTCGATGTGACGGCCGAGACCATCGACTGGGTGCTTTCGCTGTCGCCCACCTCGGGTGGCGGCGCGGGCATTGCAGCCAACGGCATCGCCTCGTACAACGAGCTCAGCGAGACCACCCGTGCGTCGATCAGCCGTGAGGCGCTGGTGACAGCCGATGTGGTGAATGTGGATGCGCAGTTGTCGCTGGGGGTGATTGCCGTGACCGGTGCTGTCACCCGCAGCGAGAACACAGGGGTGGGCATCGGCGTGGCCATGAACAAGATGACCGGCGATACCCGGGCCTATGTGGGCGACAACGATACCGATGGCGGTGGCGCTGACACGCCCGAAGGCGATGCGGGCGCGATCGCCACCGGTGCCTTGAACGTCCAGGCCCGCACCGACGGCATGATCGTCGCCGTGGGGGTGGCGGGGGCGACCGCAGGAGAGGAGCCGCCTCCGGAAGATCCCGCTGCTGAAGAGCCCGCCAGCAAAAGCACGGCAGGCAACCTGGGTGGCGAGGCCGCGGAACAGTCGGCCGACGAACAAGCCCAGCTCGACGGCAACGACGCCACGATGGCCCCGCTGGACGAAGCCAGTGAACCCGCCAAAGGTGGGGGCACCGACTCCGCCGCCAGCGAGGAACCGGCAGCGAGCAAACCACCGAGCTTCTCCATCGCGGGCGCCGGTGCCATCGTCACCAACTTCAGCGACCTCGACACCATGGCCCTGCTTGAAGGCGCGGTGGTCCGTGGCATGGGAGCCGGCAGCAATACGGTGGCGGTGCAGGCCTTGTCCGATCTCACACAGGTCAGTGTGGCCGGTGGTGGGGCACTTTCCCTGTCCAAGAACACATCCGACAAGTTCACCGCCGCCATCGCAGGCGCCGTTGCGGTCCAGAAGTCAGACGACGACACCACGGCACGCATCGTCAACAGCCACATCAGCGACCTGGCCGACCAGAGCGGCAGCCTGGTGCTGCAAGCGCTCAAATCGGGCGAGCGCACCGCCGTGGCCACGGGCATCTCGCTCAACCTGTCCAAAGGCAGCACCACCAGCGTCTCGGTGGCTGGCTCGGCATCGGTCACCACCACCACCGACGACACCCAGGCGTCGATGGAAGGCACCGATGTGTTGGGCAACGTGGCTTCGCCCACCGCGCTGGGCGTGCAGGTGGTGGCTTACGACCGCAGCCGTATTGGCGCGGGCGGCGGCGCGCTGTCGGTCAGCACCGGCAAGGGCTCGGCGGGGGTGGGGGCGGCCATCTCGATCGTCAACGCCAAGGGCAGCACGCGGGCCCAGGTGTCGGACGGGTCGATCACGCAGGCGCACGACCTGGCGGTGCTGGCCTTGTCGTCGCAAAAGGTGGTGGGTGTCGCTGCGGTGGGTGGTCTTCAGACCGATGCGTCCTCCAGGGGCCAGCTCATGGGCTCGTTTGTCTTCAACCACATCGGCAACACGCTGAGCGCCGGTGTGACCGATGGCGCCTTGGTGAACCTCACAGGCGACCTGGCCCTGCAAGCGGGCGGAGCGCCCACCGGTGCCTCGTTGGACGCCCTGTTGGGTGCCGTGCGCACGTCCGAGCTGACCGACTACGAGATGGCATCGACCGACAACGGTTACACCAGCGAATTCAAGAGCGCGGTGGGCGGTGAAAGCATCGTCGGTGTGGCCGGCACGCTGAGCGTCACGCTGGGCGGTAGCGCGTCCAGCCTGGGCTTGTCTTATGTTCACAACGACATTCAGACCACCTACGGCGCCGAGCTCGAAGGCGACGTCACCGTGGCGGGCAACGTGGATGTGGCGGCGATCAGCCGGGCCGACATCGTCGGCGTGTCGGCTGGCGTGGGTGCCACCAAAGGCAAGTTCTCGGGCATGGGCTCGGCCTCGGTGAACCTGATCGGTCAGCGCACACAGGCCACGGTGAGCGGTGGCAGCGTGAACGCTGCCAGCCTGGACGTGCAGTCCAGCACCACCGGCAACACCTTTGGCCTGGCCGGCAACCTGAGCTTTGCGGTGGGCAGCGGAAGCGGCAAGGCCGCTGGTGCGGCGGTGGCTTACACGCAGACCGGCACCAAGACCTACACCGCAGGCAGCGACACGCTGAGCACCCGCGCGGCTGGCAACGCAGCGAGCATTAAAAACAACACCACGGTCAACGTCGGCGCGGGCACTGTGCAGGTGCAGGCCAGCAACGTGAGCGACCTGATGTCGGTCGCGGCCTCGGGCGCCGCAGCCGACGGCAACGTGGGCTTTGCCGGCACCGTGACGGTGAACGAGATCGCCGACGTGACCGACGCGCACATCAGCGGCTCGACCGTCACGGCCGGCTCGGTGCTGGTGCAGGCGGGCGAGGGCGCGGGTGCCAACAGCGCGCGCATCCGTTCGCTGGCGGGCGGTGTGTCGGCCTCTATGGGTTATTCGGGTGCCCTGGCGTTGGGCTTCAACACCATTGAGAGCACGCGCTCGGCACAGGTCGTGTCGTCCACCCTCAACGCGGGCAGTGCCGTGTCGGTGCTGGCCGACGCCGCGGCGCACATCCAGACGCTGTCGGTCACGCTGGCGGGCGGCAAAGACTACGCGCTGGCGGGCTCGTCGAGCACCAACCTGCTCAACGGCAGCACTTTGGCCAACGTGGAGTACAGCACCCTCAACGGGGCGGCCACGGCGCTCACGGTGCACGCCTCGCAGTCGGGCGCTATTGAGTCGCTGGCGGGCGCTGTGTCGGGCGGCGGCACCGGCGCCATTGGCGGCGCGGTGGCGGTCAACCTCATGGGCCAGGGCAGCGACGACTTCCAAGTCACCTCGCGTTTGAAAGATTCGGTGCTCGCAGCCCCCGTGGCCGTGTCGTTGGACGCCCAACTGAGCGGCTCCATCCAGTCGGTGGCGGCCTCGGGCAGTGGCGCCGGTACGGCGGCCATCAACGGCAGCGTGACCACCAACGTGATCGAGGCCAATGTGTTGGCCGAGGTGGTCGGTGGCAGCCAAAGCGCCACAGGCGGCGCCTTTACCGTGAGCGCCGACAACCAGGCGGCCATCTCGTCCCTGGCCGGCACCATCAGCGGTGCTGGCCAGGCGGCGGTAGGCGCCGCGGTGTCGGTGAACGAGATCGGCGGTTCGGTGATCGCCCGCGTTCAAAACCACACCTTGCGCGCCAGTGGCGCGGTCGGGGTGGATGCCCGTTCGTCGGGCACCATCCGCTCGGTGGCGGCCGGTGCGTCGGGTGCAGGCACCACCGCCCTGGCCGGCTCTAACACCACCAACAGCATCACCTCCACCGTGCTGGCGCAGATGAGCAACGTGACGCAGGCTGCTGCGTCTTCGTCGCTGCGCGTGCAGGCTCTGGACAGTTCCACCATCCAGTCCTTTGCGGGCTCGGTGGCCGGTGGCGGCAACGCAGCCGGTGGTGCGGCCTTTGCGCTCAACTTCCTGGGCCGCACGGCCACCAACGCCGACAGCAGCAAAGTGGTGAAGGCCGAGGTGCTCAACAGCAACCTCAATTCGGGTGGCGCGGTGCAGGTCAAGGCCTTGTCCACCTCGACCATCGAATCGATGGCCATGGCGGTGGGCGTCAGCGGCAATGCCGCCGTGACCGGCTCCAACACCACCAACCTGCTGGAAGACGACATCACGGCGATCTGGTCGGGTGGTTCGCTCACGGGCGCTTCCACATCCCTGACGGTCAAAGCCGACGACGCGGCGACCGTGCACACCCTGGCGGGCAACGTCTCAGGCGGCCTGTCGGGTGCGTTTGGTGCCGCGATTGCGGTCAACGAGGTGGGCAGCCAGGTGTCGGCAACCCTCTCGGCCATGACGCTGTCGGCCGCGCCTGCGGTGGTGGTCGATGCCGATTTGCGCGGCGAAATCAAGTCGGTGGCTGCCTCGGGCGCCGCCGACGGTGCCGCTTCGGTCAATGGCAGCTTCACGACCAATGCGGTGAATGCCAGCGTGAAGGCGCAGGCCCTCAGCCTGAACCAGAGCGCCACGGGTGGGGCGTTCACCGTCACGGCTGACAACGACGCCGACATCTTTTCTCTCGCTGGCACGATCAGTGGCTCGGGTGGTGCGGCGGTGGGTGCGGCGGTGTCGGTCAACGACATCGGCGGTGATGTCACCGCGCGGGTGGTCGACAGCACGCTGCGCGCCAGCGGTGCGCTGGCGGTGCGGGCAACTGCCTCGGGCACGGTCCAGTCGATCGCGGCGGGCATGGCCGGTGGTGGTGCGGTGGGCTTGGCCGGGTCGAACACCACCAACGGCATCACCTCCACGGTGCTGGCGCAGCTCAGCGGCACGAACATGGTCACCTCCGCCGCCTCGGTGGACGTGGTGGCCCGAGACATCTCCACCATCCAGTCCTTCGCGGGCTCGGTGGCAGGGGGCGGCACCGCTGGTGGTGGCGCCGCTGTGGCGCTGAACTTTCTGGGCCGCACGGCCACAGACGCCGACAGCAGCAAGATCGTCAAGGCCGAGGTAACGGACAGTATGGTGCGCAGCACCGGCGCCGTGCTGGTGAACGCCTACTCCACCTCGGTGATTGAGTCGATTGGCGTGGCCGTCGGCGTCAGTGGCACCGCCAGCATCAGCGGTTCCAACACCACCAACCTGCTGGAAGACGAGATCACCGCGTACTGGACGGGCTCTGGCCTGGCGACCACCAACCAGCTGACCATCAGTGCCCGCCAATCCTCGGAGATCGACTCGCTGGCCGGCAATGTGTCGGGCAGCATGGGCGCTGGCGTGGGGGCCGCCGTGGCCGTCAACCGCATCGGCACGCAGACCCAGAGCCAGCTCAAGGGTGTGTCTTACGCCAACTACGCCTCGAACACCGGCTACTGGACCGAGAACATGGACGACATGGTCCTCTCGGCCGAGAGCGACAACCAGATCGACACCATCGCCGTCGGCATGAGCGCCGGCTCCAATGGTGCCCAGGGCTCGGTGGCCGTCAGCGCCATTGGCGCCACCACCAGCGCCCTGCTGGGTGCTGATGGCTACGTAAGCAACGTGATCGCCACCGACACGGTGGCGGTGACGGCCAACAGCCGCGACCGCATCCGCACGCTGGCCGGGGCCGTGGGCCTGGGGGTGGCGGGCGTCGGCGCGGCCGGCGGCGTGCAGTCCAACCTCATCAGCAGCACCACCAGCGCGGGTGTGGCCGGCTGGGACACCCACGTCAACGCCCTGGGCAACGGCAGCGGTCTCGTCCTGCGCGACGAATCCCTGGCCAGCGCGCCCGACCTGATGAACATGACCGAGGTGTCGGACGCGGTCCTGGGCGGGGCCAGCTTCGGCACGCGCACCGTCAAGGGCCTGGCCATCCAGGCCACCGGCATTCAGCAGATCGGTGCCACCACGGCGGTGGCCGGTGGCGGCGCTGCGGGGGCTGCCGGTGCCGCGATCAACGTGAACAAGATCGGCGGCAGCACGCGCGCCTATCTCGCCAACGGTATCTTTTTCAACGACTGGACCGCTGGCGCCCATGCCAACCAGTCGCTCGACGTGCTGGCGGCCAACCACGCCATGATCGCCAGCTCGGCGACGGCCCTGGCCATTGGCTCGGTCGGGGTTTCGGGTTCGGTAGGCACGGAGATCATCGACCGGTCCACCCGTGCCGAAGTCAGGAACGTATCGACGCAGGCCCAGGCAGATGCACGTGTGCAGGCCGTCTCGACCAACACCGTGGCCCAGATCGCAGCCGGTGCGGCTGGTGGGGCCGTGGCCGGTGTGGCGGGCAGTGGTGATGTCGTGCTGCTCAAGGGCGAGACCGTCGCCCTGGTCGATGCCTCCACCATCCGTGCCAACAACATCTCGGTGTTGGCCGACGGGACCAATGCGTCCAACCTCGTGGCGGGAGCGGTGAGCTATGCCGGCGTGCCGGGTGGCACCGGCGTTGGCCTGAGCTTCACGGTCAACGTCTCGGGCTCGACCGTGCGTGCGCTGGTTGACGATTCGGCGCTGGCCGCCGATGGCGCGGTGGTGGTCGATGCCGACAACCGCACAGAATCGCTGTCCGTCAGCGCCTCCGCTGCCGCAGGCGGGTCGTTTGGTGTTGCCGTGGGGGCCGCGGTGAGCGTGATGGAGGGGGCCACCGAGGCCGCCGTGACCGGCACGACGACGATCGCAAAACGCACGCTGGCCACCGGCCTGCTGGCGTCAGCGGGCGACGCTCCAGTGACGATCAACCTGGCGTCCGATTACGACCTGGTCAACACCACCAACCAGTCGGCCGTTCGCCTGAGCCTGAGCGACCTCACGGGCCTGGTGAGTTCGGACACCGCCGTGGTCACGCTCACCGATGGTGAGACCACCGTGACCGCCGTGCGCCAGGCCGACGGGACCTACACCGCCAACGTGTCCAGCCTGGCCGACGGCCTGCTCATGGCCCAGGTGCTCATCAGCGAGGGCGGGGTGGAGAAGGTTTCAACCACCACACTGTCCAAATCCACTGGCATCAACGCCTCCGACACCGATCCCGTGGCCGCCAGCAAGCCCGCTGCGCTCACCCGCATCGAGACGCTGTCGGGCTTCTCCCAAGTCGACGCCCGCAACCACGAAGCGGTGGTCTTTGTGCTCAAGTCCGACTTTGGCCCGACCGCCGACAGCGCGGCGAGTGTCATCGTGTCCGATGGCACGCGGCAGGTGACCGCGGTGCTCAACGCCGACGGTTCCTACACCGCAGACGTGAGCAGTCTCGGCGACGGCGTGCTGACGGCGCTGGTGACCACCACGCCCGGTGCGCCCGAAACCGCCCGTGTGACCTTTGCCAAGACCTCTGGCGCCGCTTCGCTGTCCATCACGGCCAATGAAACCGTGGTGCTCAACCACAATGCGGGCCAGCTGGGTGTTGGCGGTCTCGCCGGCGTGGGCGCCTCGGCCAACGTGGTGGTGGGCAAGAGCACGGTGGACGCCACCCTGAGCGCGGCCAGCGTGCGCGTGTCGGGCGAACTCACGGTGGCGGCCGAACGTGCGGCCGACATCGACATGATCACCGCCACCGGCGGCGGCGGCGGGATCGCAGGGGTCAGCGGTGCGGTGGGTGTGCTGGTCTTTGGCAGTGCGCCTGACAGCGACGCCAGCAGCGAGCTCAATGGCGACGGCGGCACTTTGGCGCAGATCAACGGCGCCACGCAGTCCGACCGGGCGAGTGGGACGGGGGAGGCGCTCAGCGCATCCGAAACGGATTCACTCAATGACAGTGGGCGTTACGACACGCAGGGCGCCTTCACCGGGGCCACCGGCAGCCACCGCACATCGGCCACCATCACCACGCCTTCCATCATCGCGGGCTCATTGGCGGTGCGCAGCCTGGACCGCACGTCGGTGGACAACAACGCGGGGGCCATCGCACTGGGTGGGGCCGTTGGCGTGAGCGCGGGCGTGGCGATCACGCAACTGGGTGGCGCCAACCAGGCCAGCGTGGCTTCGGCCAGCCTCATCGTGGCCGACAACGTGGTGATCGAATCCGGTTCACGCACACCCGTCAGCGGCGAACCGGCCATTGAGAGCCGGGCGATCGCTGGCGCAGGGGGCTTCGTGGGCATTGGTGCAGCGGTGTCGGTGGCGACCAACGACACGGCCAACAGCGCGGCGCTGTCGGGCCATCTGCAGGCCGGCGGCTTGGTCAGCGTGCGAGCGCTGGACCAGACCACCTTGCTGAGCGAGGCCATTGGCGCCAGTGCGGGCGCATTGGCCGTGGGCGTGGTTACCGCCACGGCGGCGCAAACGGGCAGCGTGGGGACCACCTTGGCCGGCTCGCTCACCAGCGAAAGCTTCACTGCGATCGCCGAGCGCGACGCCAGCACCGAGGCCAGCGCATGGGGCGGGGTGGCTGGGGTGTTTGCGGGTGCGGGCGCTGGCGCCACCGCGACCGACGCGGGCACCGTTTCGCTGGTGTTGGGCAGTGGCACGGCCATTGACGCCGGCAGCGGCAACCTCAACCTGTCCGCCAGATCCAATCCGTCGGCCGAGACCAGCGCCTTTGGCGTGTCGGTGGCGGCGGGTGCCGCCGTCGGTGTTTCGGTGGCGCTGTCCGAAGTCGAGACCAACGTGAACGTCTCGGCCGCTGGTCCGGTGAGCCTGCGTGGTGCCGACCTGCTGGTCACGGCCGTGTTGGGCAGTGGTGACGGCTCGGTCACAGCCGACGCGGTGGCCGGTGGCGGCGGTCTGCTGCTGGGCCTGCAAGGGGCGGGCGCCTCCGCCAGCAACACCGGACGGTCGTCGGTGAACCTGGGCAGCGTGAACTTGCTGGCCACGGGCGATGTGGGTATTTCGGCCAACGACGCCATGAGCGTCAGCGCATCCGCCACCGGCGTGGGTGTGGGTTTTGTCGGCGCGGGTGTGGCGGTGGCAAGCGCCGCCAGCGACTCGACGGTGAGCACCCAGGTGGCGGCGCTGGGCGGTGCTGTATCGGGCAATCTCACCATCAGCGCCCGGGGTGACGAGTTCATCGATGCCGACGCCGAGGCGGGCAGCGGCGGCGTCATCGCCGGTGCGGGCGCTGAGGCCACGGTGGACCACGAGCAAGACGTGAGCGCGATCGCCTCGACCGCAGCCGCAGGCCTCACGGTGACCGGCACGACCACCCTCAGCGCCGACCGCAAGGTTCGCTACGACAGCCAGACCGAGACCGTCAACGCCTCGGCCTTCGGTGGCTCTGGCGCCGTGACCACGGCCAGCCTCACCGGTTCGGCTGTGGCCCGGCTGGATGACGGTGCCAAGCTCACGGGCGCCCAGCTGCGTGTGCTGGCCACCAACGACGTAGAGCGCACCGACCTGCTGGCCGTGAGCGCGCGCGGCGGCGGTGGTGGCGTGATCGCCGGCGCCGGCGCCGATGCGAACACCGTCATCAACGGCACGGCCACCGCCGAGCTGGGCGACGACGTGGCCCTGACCCTCGGCGGCAACACCACCGGCTTGCTGGAATTGCGCGCCTACAACCAGCTGCGCGGCTCTTCGGTGGGCCGGCTGGACCTGGGCGGTGCCATCCCCATCGCCCTGGTCGACACCGAGATACGGTCCACGGCTGCGGCCAACGCCACCATCGGCGAGCGCAACGCCATCAACGTGGCCGGAGAGGTGTTCGTGAACGCCATGTCCTATGTGGACATCGAGGCCAACACCATCACCAAAACCTACGGCGCTGCAGCGGGTGCCCAGGGCGACGCCCTGGCCCACGCCAACGTGGACAACGTGGTGACCGTGGGTGCCGACACCACCCTGATCGGTGAAGGGGCGGTCACGCTGCTGGCCGGCCAAGACCGCGATTTCTGGCGCAACAAGAGCTTTGTCACGGCCCGCGCCGACCTGTTCAACCATGCCGCGATCCCGGTGTCGGTCAACCCCGACGCCGATGCCCAGCTCGATCTCACCAACAATGTGTTCGTGTATGGCGACGCCGTGCGCTCGGGCGGCACGATCAAGGTGGGTGGCATCGAAGGCACCTACGTGGTCGAAGGCAAGGGCAAGGTCAGCGACTGGACCCGCGACGTGGGCGAGCTGATTGGCATCAGCAGCGAATACGGCAGCACCAAAAAAACGCTGACCGCCAACTCAGCCCTCAGCGGGCTGTTTGAAGCGGGCTACGGCAACAAGCAGGTCATTGTGATCAACCCCAACGGGACGCTCGATGCGAGCAAGACCCAGGGCAACATCCGCTACAGCATCGGGACCGAAGACCTGGCCGCCACCGGTGCGGCGTATCTCGACAGCCTCTACGACCAACTGAAGAACTACGGGGACGTTGCCGAGGTGCGCGCCTTTGTCGAGGCCGAAATTGCGTTCTACCTGGAAAGCCTGGTGCGCGAAGGTTTTGCCACGCTGGAAGAAAACCCCGACGTTCCGGGGCAGTTCAAGATCGTGGCGCAAGACAACGTGCCGGGTACCTTTCTCACCGTGCAAAACGTGCGCGCCGGCAGTGGCAACGTGGAGCTGTTTGGCAACAACGTCACCGGCAACGCCCAGCTCGTCGCCCGTGCCGACTCCGAGATCCTGATCGACAACAAGAGCCCGATGAACATCCGGGTCAAAGACCTGATCATCGACAGCTCGGGCGGCTTTGCCAAATACAACGGCGTGTACCTGACCGAAAGCAACGGTTCCGACATCGCGACCTACAACCGCGACACCAAGACCGGCCTCGCGCTCACGGTTGACAGCATCGACACCCGTGGTGGCGGGGCGGGCGAAGAGCTGCCCACGCTCAAGGTGCTCAACAGCTACCAGTCCACGGGCCTGGTGTCGGGCAGCGCTGTGATCGCCACCGCACCCGACGGCAGCAGCGCCGACCTGCGGCAAGACCAGTTGCGTGCGCCAGAGATCCGCGTCAATGGCCTGCTTTACAACAAGCTGGGCCCCATCATCCTCAGCAACACGGCGGGCAGCATTTCTGTCATGCAGGAAGATCCCGCCTATGTGCCGCGCGTGGACGGTCTGGAGGTGCAGATCAACGCCGGCAAGAACTTCGTTCTGTCATCGCCCAGCGTGAGCCAGTCGATCGGTGGTTCGCCTGAAAACCTGTACGCGGTGGCCTACAACGACGATCAACAGCGCAAGCTCGACAGCATGGGCGTGGTGCGCTGCGGCACCGCCCGGGCGGGCGATCCCAGCGCCACCAGTTTCAGCGCCAACTGCCTGCGCAACGGATCAGGCGGCATTTACGCCAACGGCGGCATCTTCCTGGGTGCGCGCTACCTGAACATCAACGGCACCATCCAGTCGGGCCAGCCCGACTACACGGTGACGCTCACCAACGCCGGCGTGGGAACCACCATCAACAACTGGGAAACCCAGTGGACCAACAACCGCGGCGCTTACCTGGCCCAGGGGCGGTCATCGCTGGTTCAGGTGGCGGGCCGCCTGCCCACCGACAACGAGGCGGACATCAACAAACGCTTCGCCAACGGCACCATCACCCAGACCCAGCGCGACAACCTGATTGCCGCCATGGATGCGCGGCGCAAGCAGCCCATCGTGTACTACGACGCCGAAGACAACCGCCTGAAAGTGGCCGCCACCGAAGTGACAGGCGGCCTGGTCGAGGTGGTGGGCTCCATCATCAACACCGGCGGCGGCGTGATCCGAGCGCTGGACGGTTATGCCCGCTTCGACATCGACAACCAGACCGGCTACGGCCTGGACCTGCTGGGCCTGGACACCGGCGGCGAAGCCGGCGTGGTCCGCATCACCGATCTCAGCAAGCCGGTGTACACCGGTACCGGAGCCAATCGCCGCATCACGTCCTACGAAGTCACCAGCTACCAGCGCGACGCCAATGGCGTGTTCAAGGCAACGACCACGGCAGGCCGCGGCGGCACCGTGATTGGCGCCCCCACCAACTCCACCCTGTTGGCCCCCAACGCATCGCGCCCCGAGTTGCTGGCCACCTTCAGCTATGCGCCGGTCACCGACAGCACCTATGTCTGGTCAGCGGGTTACGAGTTCGGACAGGAAAAGCGCTACTGGTACCAAAAGTCCTCATCCCTCTGGGGTGCGATCAACCTGGGCAGCATCAAGTGGAACAGCGTCGACACCATCACCAAGACCTCCACCGCCATGCCCGAGGGCATTTACGTGACCACGGCCAGCCCGCCCGCGCAGAACTTCTGGATGGGCACGCAGACCTTCACCACCGACGCCGAGAAGGAAATCTACTACCGCAGCTGGAAGAAGTGCGGCACCCTGTGTTTCAAGAAAACCTACTACGTCGACTACCGCACCGAGGTCGGGAAAAAAGACGTGTTCACCCAGCGGGTGGCCGCCGACCGGCCGATCGCCATTGAGCTGGTGGGTTACACCAGCGGCAACATCGAGGTCGAAAGCAAAGCGGGTATCCGGATTTCCGGGGGCATCACCAACGACAGCGGCATGGTGTCGATCAAGTCCACCCAGGGTTCGATCGAGCAGCTCAGTGGCGGCACCGCCGTCACCGGCGACGACCTGCGCTTCTACGCCGCCACCGGCATCGGTTCCGAAGGCGCGCCCATCAACGTAATCACCGGCGACGGTTCGTTCACCGCCACCTCCACCAGCGGCAACATCGCCTTCCAAAGCCTGGGCGGTGCCTTGCGCATCAACCAGGTCTCCACCACCGGCAAGGTCTGGTTGCTGGGCGATGAAGACATTGTGGGTGTCAACCCGAACACGGTCCACGTCTCGGGCAGCCGCATCCAAATCGCCGCCCCGCGCGGTGGCATCGGTGCGTTCAATTTGGACGGCAGCGTCAAGTCCACGCTGAACATCCAGACCGAAGATTCCGCCGGTGGCGGCATCACGGCCCATGCCGCGCGCGGCATTGCCCTCAAGCAGGGTTCGGGCAACCTCTGGGTCGACCAGGTCGCCTCCAGTGGTGGCGATGTCTACATCGAAGCCGCAGGTGACCTGATCGACAACAACCGCAACGAAACCCGCGACGTGCGCACCGAAGAGGAATTGCTCGCGCTGTGGAACGCGGCATCGCTGCAAGGCGACAGTGCAGAGGTGAGCCGCCAACGCACCCTCACCAACACCCGCAGCCAGTTCCGCCGCTACTGGAGCCTGCGCAACGCGCAGACCACGTCCATCGACTCCAGCACGGGCGCGGTGACCGCCTTCACCGCGGACGCCTACGACCCCAACACCTATGTGTTCAGTTTCTCCAGCGATGAGAAAGCTCGCCTGACCCAGTCGGGTATGACCGCTGCACAGATCACCGCGCTGGAAGATGGGCGCGAGCAAGAGCTGAGCGAACTGCACAAGCTCTATGGTGCGACGCACTACCAGGTCAGCGAAGCACTGATCATCAGCGAGGTGAACGCCGCGCTGGTGGCCTCGGGCTCCGCTGAGGTCGATGCGCTCTCGACTTGGAGCGATACCGAGCTCAAGAGCCCACTGCCCAAGGCGATCTTCTCCAAGTCGTCCACCGACACCCAGACCCGCATCGAAGAGCCCAATGTGGTGGGCAACCGTGTGGTTTTGCGCCCCGGTGGCAAGATTGGTCGCGACGAAGGCGCGGTCACCATCGACCTGCGCAAAGCAGGCGGTCTGACCATCGACGACCAGCTCACCATCATGTCGGCCGAAAGCGATGACATGTCGCTGGACAAAGACACCTGGCAATTGACCGTGGTCAAGAAGGACACCTTCAACGTCTTGTCCAACAAGCTCAACGTGACCTCCAACGGTTTTGTCTATCTGGGTGCCGACGAAACCGATGCCTACCCCACCGGTGGCAACGCCAACCTCGAACAGGTCACGGGCAATGGCGAAATCCGTATCAAGGTCAGCGGCTCCATCCTCAATGCCTCCAATTCCACCGCCTCGGTGATCCAGGGCCACAAGGCCATTCTGGAAGCGGCCAGTGGCTCCATCGGCACGGCCGACAAGGCCGTCACGCTCAGCCTTACTGGCGGCGGCAACGCCAGCGCCGCGACCTTGGTGGCGCGCGCGCAAGAAGGCATCTGGATCAACCAGACGGGTGACATGCGCGTGGCCGACGTGTACTCGCCCGGCGCGGTCACGCTCACCGCGCAAGGCGCCATGATCGATGCGCGTGGCGTCGACCGCACCCGCGCGCTGGAGGCGGGCGAAGCCACGTTGATCGCACAGGGCGGCGCAGTCGGCTCGGCGGCCAATCCGTTCGTGGTCAAAGCCAGCGCCACCGGCGGCGTCAACGCCACCTCGGCCTCGGGCTACTCGGTCTACCTGGCGGGTGCAGAAACCGGCCTTACCGTGAAAAACATCAATTCCGGTGGCGACATCTACCTTGACGCCGCACAGAAAGATGTGATCGCCAACGGCGACCTGAGCGCCACGGGCCGCGTGGATGTACAAGCCACCCAAGGCATCCGGCTGCAAGGGGTCAGCTCGGGCAGCGACGTGTCGCTCATCGCTTACGGTGGCGACGCCGATGTGCTCGGCAACATCAGCGCCGCTGGCCCAGTAAACATTTTGGCCTCGGGCGGCATGTCCACGCGCGGCATCACTTCGGGGCAAGACATCACCCTCGAAGCCGACAGCGGCAATCTCGACGTGGATGGCGACCTGACCGCTGCCGGTGGCATCGACGTCACCGCTGGCGGTACTGGCAGCATCACCATGGCCAGCGGCTCGCTGTTCAAAGCGCTTTCGGGTGGCATCTATGTGTCGGCCGACAACGTAGGGCTGAGCACGCTCGACGCCGCCCGCGCGGTGGTGGTCGTGGCCGATGGCGACATCACCGACACCAGCGACGAGGCTGGCAACATCAATGCGGCAGGTCTGGGCGTCACGCTGAGCGCCACTGGGGCCATTGGTGTGCGGGGTCAGTCTGTGGATGTGCTCACCCGCGAGCGCAGCAAGCTGGTGGCTACGGCAGCCGGCGATGCCTTCATCAGCGCTGACAGCGCTCCCATGCGCATCTCCCAAGTCTCTGCTGGTGGGAGCGCGGTTCTCAGTTCCGCCTTCAGCCTCATCGACGATCGCGGCACCCGCGCCCAGGCTGTAGACGCCACCAACATTGAACTGATCGCGGATGGTGACATTGGCCAGACCACACTGCCCATGACGGTCAAAACGGCGGCCGACGGGGCTGTGCGCAATGCCGCTGCGGGTGGTTCGTTGAACCTGTATTCGCCGCTGGGTGCCTTGCGCGTGCTCAACGGCAGCGCCACAGCCGGTCGCATGGCGCTCAACGGCAACGTGGCCGGTCTTTCGCTCGGTGGTGTGCTGAGCGCGGGGCAGGGCATGGCCCTGACCGCAGGTGTCCATGAAATCAGCGTCACAGAAGGTGCCAAACTCAGCAACGGGACGGGGACCACCGTGATGCAGGGCCGTACCATCAGCATGGCCGACGGCGCGACCATCGACGGCGGTGTGGGCACCGTCGTCCTGTCCGCCACGGGCGATATCACCCTGACCGGCATCAAAACCGCCAACAACACGTCTGGTGCCATTGTGGTGTCCAGCACGGGTGGCGCCGTGCTGGACGGGGGTGACAGCCAAACCGATTTGGACGTCACCAGCGCGAACGGGGCCGTGGTGCTCTCCGCGCTCCATTCCATTGGAAACACCCAGCTTGCCGAGGGTGCGGTCGGCCGCTTTATTGAAACCGAGGCACCTGTGCTGACCGTGACCAGCAAAACCGGCTCGGTGGCACTGGACCAGGGCGGGACAACCCGCAATGCGACCATTTCTGCCCGTCTGGATGCCGAGCTGATCGCCGAAAACGCGTTGAGCGCCACCAAAATCGCCTCGTCGCTGGGTAGTGTGCGGGTGCAAAGTGAGCAAGGTTCCGTGAGTGCCAGCAGCATCACATCTGCCCAAGACGTGCTGGTCCGAGCCGCAGGCAAGATCGAGCTGTTGTCCATCACCTCCCCGCGCGACATCACCCTGCACAGCACAGGCACCGCAGGAGCGGCCGACCAAGGCATCACCGCCACGGCATTGACAGCGGGGCGCGATCTGAGCATCACAGCGGCTGGCGCTCAGGCCAACAGCCGCTTCAGCGCGCTGACATCCAGGACAGGCTCCCTCAGCCTCGACAACGGCGGTACCGTGACCATCACGGGCAGCACCAGCGGTTATGGGCAGGTCGATATGGACCTCGATGGCCAAAGCCATCTGGGCGCAATCACCAGCCGAACCGCAGGCGTGAACGTGTCATCGGCCGAGGCCCTGAAAACCGGCGCCGTGCGTGCAGTAGGCGCAGTGGCGCTTGCCAGCCAAGATGCCCTGAGCACCGGCGCGGTGACCAGCACCGGCGGCAACGTCGCGCTGAGCGCCCACAACGCCAGCCTGACCTATGGCAGCGTGAGCGCGGCGGGTCTGGCCACCCTCAGCACCACACGGGCCGCCAACAGCACGGCCCAG
>NZ_CBFHOP010000005.1:137692-465581 GCF_965657535.1 Hydrogenophaga sp.
CACCGCCATCGATGTGAGCGCGCAAGCGGGCGCGGTGGTGCTGGGCGCGCTGAGCGCCACCACCGGCGGCATCGACCTCTCCTCAGAAGCGGGCTCGCTGAGCACCGGCACGTTGAGGGCGGTGTCCAACATCACCGCCAGCGCGCAAGACAACGTCACCCTTGGCGCACTCACCAGCAGCAGCGCGGGCATCGACGTCGAGGCCTTGGCTGGCACCGTGAGCATCGGTACTGCAGTGGCCAAAACCGACTTTGCTGTGCGTGCGGGGACCAGCCTGGGCATCAACAGCTTCACCGTCAGCGGTGGGCCGGCAACGTTGACCGCAGGAACCGATGCCACCTTGACCAAAGGCACCGCCTCGGGACCGATTGGGATCACCGTGGGTCGCAACGCCTGGCTGGGCTCCTTGACCTCGACGGGTCTCGGTATTGACGTCAGCAGTGGCGGCGGTATCAGTTTCACCACGCTCAAGGCAGCGACCGGCCTGAAACTTCGTGCGGCCGCTGCGCTGGGCAGTGGCGCCCAGGCCGCTTTTGGATTGATTGGAACCACGGCGGACGGAGGAAGCGGCGGGGTCGATGCCGAAGCGAGCCAGGGCAACATGCAATTGGGCCGTCTCACCGCACGCACCGCCAGTGTCTTGCGTGCTACGGACGGTAGTCTCAAGGTCAGCAGCATCACACTGCTGCCGAAGGGGCAACTCACCTCGCAGGCTCTGGGGGCGTCCAGTCTTCCCGCTGGCTATTGAAACCATTCAGGATCAACCGATGTCGCTGTTTTCAAATGGGGCTGTGCCCCACCCTCGGCCAGGCTTGCGAGCGGGTCTGGCATGTGTGGGGGCATGGTTGCTTTTGGGTGTTGGTGGTTGTGCCTCTATCGGTCCATCACCTGGTCTGCGGGGCGATGTACTGCACAACAGTTGGCTGCAGCTTCAGGGTGCGGGTTGGGCAGAGGTCGCGCCTGGCGTGGTGATGGAGTTGCCCCTGGCACCCTACCGGGCCAAGTTCGCTGACGCACAAGGGATTTTTTACCAAGCCTCTATGCCCGTGGTGTTCCGTACCCGGCAGGGCGCCGTCGTGGCGGTGCCTGGAGGTTTGTACGTCAAACACGCACAGCCCGACCAAGCGCTCAGTTGGACCGAGCCGGTAGTGTTCCAACCGACGATGGTCTACAGCCATCTTTTTCCTGTCAGGCGACACCCCGGTTCGTGATCGCACAGAGGGCCGCCGCTCAGCAACGCGCGCACCCACCATGGCCCGAGCCTCGGCATTCCGATCATCCAGCGCCTCTTGAAAGACCGGCTCAGTCCGATCGAATGCCGAGATTTCGGGGCCAGTTGCATGCAGGCAGGGGCGGCGTGAAGCCCCGAAATTGCGTCATGCTTGATCCGCCTTGCGATGGGTTGCGGCTCGCCGAGTCTGGCCAAACGAAACGGCTCAACGACTCAACGACTCAACGACTCAGTTTCGCAGCAAGACCGGGTGAGCCAGGGTGTAGCCTGTTTTGTGAAGCGTCTGAATGCACGGCTGCTCTGCCCCAGCCTGGACCAGCTTTTTCCGCAACCGGGTCACGCGCATTTCAAGCGATGCTGGCGACGCGGACATGGTGTTTCCGCCGCCTATCAGTTCGATCAGTTGCCAGCGCTCCAGCGTCAGCCCGGGCGCTCTGGCCAGTGCGATCAACACCATCGCCTCGCCGGTGGTCAGCTCGACCGTGCCATTCAAGCCCGTCAACAGCCGCCGCGACACCTGCAGCTGCAGCTGCCGGCTGGTTGTCTTGTCTTGGCCCAGCCGTTTGCCCAAAGACTCAATACCCGCGATGAGCTCCCTGGGGTGAACGGGCTTGGTCAGGTACAGATCGGCACCGCATTCGTAGCCCACCACCTTGTCGCCAATCTGGGTGCGCGCTGTGGTGATCACAATACCTGCCCCGGGCTGCATCGCTCGCACACGCCGCGTCAGGCTCAGGCCATCTTCCCCCGGCAAGTTGAGGTCAATCACGTACACGTCGGGTAAAAATCCTGGGCCCGTGTCGAGCACGTCTTCAGCCATGAAAACCCCGCGTACTTCGTGCCCTTGTTGTTGCAGCCACGCCAATGTGGCTTCTCTCAGCTCGTCGTTGTCTTCAACGACCAAAATTTTCAGTGCAAATGGCGTCATGGGCGGTTCATTCCGGTGTTCAAGTTTGGCTGCCATGTTTTCAGCCCGCTGCCCAAGGCGCGTCCCCCGCTGCATTGTTTGAGCCCCTGCGGGGCGCAGCGCCGCCGGTCTGTGGCGCGGGTGTTGTGGGCAGCCAGACCCAAAAGCTGACCTCGTGGGTGCTGGGCTCATAGCCTATGCAGCCTTGCATCAGGCCCAGCAGCCCCTGGACCAGAAACAAGCCCAGGCCCGAGCCAGATTGCCGACGGGCTTTTGCACTGCGGTAGTACTTTTCAAACAAGCGGTGAGCGTTTGGCAGGTCGGCGGAGTCGATCGAATTCGTCACCCGCCAGCGCCATCCGAGCTGTGATCCTTGCACCCAGGGTTCCAGCACCAAGCGCACGCGGCTGCCGGGCTTGCCGTACTTGCAAGCGTTGTCAATCAAATTGCTCAGCACGATCGACAGCATCTGAGCATCGGTCTGTATCGACGCCAAACCCGGTGGTTGAACAAAGTTCAGGCGTTCGGGTTCCCGGCACGATTGAATGCTGGCCAGCGTCAAGGCTGCAGCATCCAAGGGCTCCATCATCGGCTGCAAGCCTTGGTCGTTCAGCTGACCCGACAGGACACAGCGCTCGATAACGAGGTTCATGTCCGTGATGGCTCGCGCCATTTTGGGGTAGCTGGGCTGTCCTGCTTCCAGCCACATGCGCAGCGTGGCCAGCGGTGTTTTCATTTCGTGCGCCAACATGGAAAAGAGCTGGCTTTGTTCCTCGCGCAGGCGTTTTTCGGCCGCCATGTGCTCCTGGCTGCGCACCAGCTGCAGCGCGGTTTCATGCTGCGCGCGCTGCATGGCGCCCGACCGAAGCTGCAACATCACAAACACCACCAAGCTGTCCAGCACCGTGTGGTTGAGGTTGCTGATCAGCACGATCGGGCTGCCCTCTATCAAGCCCAGGAAGGTGGCCGACGGCACGGTGTTGATCATGCCAACCAGCCACAAATAAGCCAGCAAGTACCGCATGCGAATGGGCGCATGGGTCTGGGAGTGCCACGCGCTGTACAGCGTCACCAACAAGAGCAGCAAGCTAAAGGGCACCAGCACATTGCACATCCACAGTGTTGCCCGGGTCAGCCCAGCCCACTGAACCAGCGGCAGCAAGGACAGCGCCGCGGCCAAGCCAAAGCACATCCGCAGCAGTGTTTTTGACGGATGGTAGGTCGCAATCAAGCTCCCCATGAACCACAACACCGACGCGATCACCCATGGAATTAGCGCCGATGCCATCGCCGTCAGCACCCCGGGTTCCAGCAACGGGCCAAGGTAAACCCGCGCAAAGCCCAAAAAGAAGAAGGCCCAAAGCGTCGACAGCAGCTGTTTGACGGCAAAAACGCCCATCACCTTTTCCCGCGAGTGCCACCACTGCACCGCAGCCCAGATCGAAAAGAGGGTGGAAGCCGACAAAATGAAACCGAGCAGCCATTCCCTTTCGCGCATGTTCTGTTTGGCTACCCGGTAAGGTTGCACATCCACATACAAGGTCCGCGCGCTGCTGCTTTCAATACGCAGGTAAATGTCCCTTTCCTGCGCCATCGCCGGTATTTCAAAACTGAAATCCAGCGCCATCAAATCGTCCCCCGACGGCGGTATCGCATCCCCTGCCTGCAGCGTCAGCTTGGCCACCGGGTCAAACAGCGTGACATGGTCCAAAAACGCTGGTCCAGACCGAACCACCCAAGACTGCCCCACCGTCGCCGGGCTGGCGGCCAGCCGCAAGCGCACCCAAACCGGCTCAGCACCAAAACCAAGGCTGTTCCAGTCCTTGAAATCTTGCCAGTCTGTCACGGTCAATACCGTCGGCAATTCGGCCTGGTGGCTGCGGTCCATCCACCACACTTTGGACAAAACCAGCGATTGCGGCCCAGGCGATGCCGCGCCATCGCGTGTGCAACCCAGCAGCAGCAGCGCCAGTGTGGCAAGCAAGCTGAGCAGCCACACACGCTTGCACAAGGTCATGTCAGGCATACGGGCTGGTGAGCGCGGTGCTGTGGTCTCGGCTCTTTTCCCACTGGTTTCGCGCCCATGCCTTCTGCCGCGCAGGCGCCTAGCGCAAGCCCACCAGGGCTGCAGTGGCTGCGACGAAAGCGACCGCAAACACCACCATCACTTTGCGGTCGTCCGACAAGGCCTTTTCCAGGGCTTGCGCAGAAAAATCGCTGGTCTTCTGGAAGATGTAAATCGCGCGCATCAGGGTCAGCACAATCAAACTGTAGGCCACCAGGTAGATCTCATCCATCAACACCAGGTAGCCCAGGTCTGGCAGACCGTCCGAATAGCTCTTTTGCAAGAAGATCGCGGTCAGCAGCGCACCACCCGGCAGGGCGGTTCGGGCGTCGATACTCCGGGGCGACAACACCAGCGCTGACAAGGCTGCCAGCAGCACGATGGCGAGCGGCATCAAGAGCTTCCAGTAAAAATAGCTCATGGGTCGTTCAATGTTCAAGCTGAACTGGGCGGCAGAGTAGGCGGACGGCGCAGCATCTTCCCCGAGCGAGCTGGCGTAGTCGTGCACGAAGGTCTCAGCCGACCACCCGGTGAGCGACCATCCAGGAATTTTGAGTTTGCTGCCTATGCCGCTGCTGGCTTGGTCAATTTCAAAGGCGAGCGTGTCCGCTGGGTTGACAGCGTCTTCAACCAGTATCGATAGCTGCTGCCGATCCAGCGGGTAGTCGGCAAGGTTGAACGCCTGCACGAAGCGCCCCTCCACTTTCATGATCTGGTATTTGGAGCCGTCCGCCAACACCTTGGGTTCTGTGTGCAGGCTCTCCATTTGCTTGCCCCATTCTTCAACCATGTTGGTGAATTCAAGCGAGGCGGTGGGATCGATGTCGCCCTTCCAGCGCAGCCACACATACATGTCGACGTAGTAGGTGTTGCTTCCCATCTCAAGTTCGTAGACCGAAACCGGATAAAAACCGATCTTCACGACCTGTGCGGTGGTCGCTGCTTTGTCGGTAGGGGTGAGCTGCCCTTGTCGGGCAGGCTCTGCGAACACAAGGCCCATGGACAAGATGGCAAAAACTAGGAAGGCTGCTATTTTTTTGAGCATGGGCGGCATGTTTCGCTGGGTGGGCTGTTCACCGGCAGGGTGGTGCGTCTGTGGGCAAATACGCACACATTCAAATCTGACAATATTTTACAACTGCTCAAATAGTTGGAAAAAATACCAAAAAAATAAAAAACGATTTATCTGTGATTTTTCTTTAAAAGATCCACCAAGCGATCAGTGCGCCACCCAAAACGAGCAGCAATACAAGCCCTGTGAAGGCCGCCCCCAACGCCTCGGGGTCGTGCGCATGGTCGTGGTCGCCCCAAATGGGGTAGCGGTCCCACGCCGGGTCATCGCCCGGTTGCAGGCCGCTGTTTTGCGTCTGCCACACATCCGGCAAATCGGCATCGGTTGGGCGATGAGCGGTGGCCTCATCTTTCATCGCAACACTCCTTGAAAGAAAACAAGCACCACGTGCCGCCATATCGCCGTCGATCGCGGTCGACCGCCGTTGCATGCTGTTGGTAGCGGTCTAAACCAGCGAAACCAAAATTATGTCATTGTTCTGCGATAAATCGCTTAAATGGCAGGTATGGGCTCGGCTGTGGCGCAGCACCACCGCAGCGCAGCACCACCGCAGCGCAGCACCACCGCAGCGCAGCACCACCACAGCACAGCACCACGACAGCACAGCACCACGACAGCACAGGCGCGAGCTATCCCACGGCCCACACGCCGCTCCGCCACACAGACCCGGGCCTGGCAGGGGCGGTATCGTTATTTATTTGAACAAGTGCTTGCCTGCGCCATAAATATTATTTATGATGCAAAAAATAGTTAAATGGCAAAACTGTTCATACCGACACAACTGGAACAGGGGGTGTCCCCTGGTCCCAGCCGTCGAAGAAAAAAAGACGATCCCGTCGGCGCTGGCTGCAAGGCGTTTACCGAGCCGGACGGATCCACCAGGAGACCTCTATGACCGCTGCGCTCACGTCGCGATTCATACCCAGCTTCGAGATCAAGAGCACCAACCTGCCCGTGCTGGTGCTGGAGCTCAAAACGCCCGACCTGACGCGGCTGGGTCACGACCTCTTGCTGCGCTTTGGTGAAATGCCCGACTTCTTCGACCACGATGGTGTGGTGGTCGATCTCTCCCGGCTGAACCCGCCGCTGGACGCAGCCCACCGCTCGGCGTTTGAAGCACCCCAAGACTTTGCAGCCCTCACCACCTTGCTGCACGGCTACCAGTTGCGTGTGTTGGGTGTGCGTGGCGCCAGCGTGCGCCAGACGGCGGCCGCCCTGGCCGCTGGCCTGGTGCAAGCGCCGGGCATCACCTCGGCCTGCAGCCCGCCGGCGGCCCAGGCCCGCCCAAGTCCCGCGCCCATGCCCGAGCTGCCCGCCGGCGCGTTGGTTATTGACAAGCCGCTGCGCTGTGGCCAGCAGGTCTATGCGCGTGGCCGCGACCTGATCGTCATGGCCATGGTCAACGCCGGCGCCGAAGTCATTGCCGACGGCCACATCCACGTCTATGCGCCCCTGCGCGGCCGGGCCATTGCCGGGGCGCGCGGCAACGGCGACGCGCGCATATTTGCGCTCGCCATGGCCTCCGAGTTGATCTGCATCGCCGGCGTGTACAGCACCGGCGACGCCCCCATGTACGAAGCCTCCTTTGGCAAAGCCGCCCAGGTGAGCCTGCTGCCAGGGCCCCAGGGCGACCACCTGGTGGTCGACGTGATCCACGGCTGAGCCGCCCCGCCGCCCATGAAAGCGCCCATGCCCAGCGTTGCCACCCCTGCCACCACACCGAAACAAGAAAGCGTACCCATGCCCCAAGTCGTTGTCGCCACCCCGGGCCCAGGTGGTGTGGGCACAACCCAGCCAGCTCAGTCTCGCAGCTGCCTGAAGCCGCCAAGGGGAGGGCGCTGAAGCATGTTGTCACTGGGCTCATTCATGCGGCGAGACAAAGGCACGGCGGGCGTTGCCAAAGAACGCTTGCAAATCATCTTGGCGCTGGAGCGTGCCGATGACACCGGCGCCGGCCCCGACTACCTGCCCGCCTTGCAGCGGGAACTGGTGGACGTGGTGGGGCGTTACGTGAAGATCGACCCCAGCGACATCAAGGTCCATTTCGAGCGCCAGGGCGCCTACGAAGTGCTGGAGGTGAAGGTCGAACTGGCCGATGCCAGCGCCTGAGCAGGGTGCCCGGCGCTACAGCCGCCCGGGCGCCAGCGGCTTAGGCTCAATCCAGCCCACAAAACAGCAGGCACAAAAAAACCGGGCCAGATGAACAGGCGCCGGTTTTTTGGGATCTCGTGGCAAAGCGTGGGGAATTTTGGGTACAGCCGGCTCTAGTGCCGCGAAAACGGTAGTCCCGCGTCGTTCTCTAAAACGCCGCCCCGCAGTTGTCAGGTCAGCAAGACCTTCAGGCCCGCCAGCAGCGCCAGAACACCGAAGGCAGCCAACACAGAGCCTACACCCGCCAGGAATATCTTGCGGTCTTCCAGCTGACGCGCACTCTTGCGCCGCTCAACCAGCTTTTCGGTGGCCGGCTCTTGCGCGCTGGACACACCTTCCTGCCCCGGCTCGGGTGTGCAAGAAAACGTGCACTCAATGCGCGCGCCCCGGTGAATCACCAAGCGCTGGCACTGCACATTGCCCGACAAGCGCGCCGTGGGCCGCACGATCACCTCGTCGCTGGCCAGCAGCTCGCCGCTGAACACACCGCTGATCTCAGCCCGGTACACCACCGCTTTGCCGTCCAGCGTGCCGATGTGGCTCACCACCAGGCGGTCGGCGGTGATGTCACCGTCATCCACCCGGCCGTCCACAATCATCATGCCGTTGGTGGTGAAGCCACCGCTCAGCTGCGTGTTGGGGCCCACATGGATGTCTTCACTGCTCTGCAGTGCCTTGGCCTGGCGGGCTTTGAGTTCTGCGGGCGCCATGAATGGCGTCACCACTTTGTTCTCGGTCTCTTTCATCGGGGTATTTCCTCTCATGCCGGGCTTTCTGCGTTGGTCGTTCCGTTGAACGTTGCATTGAATATATCAAAAATGCTGCAATGTCACTATTGATAATAAGACATCGACAATCAAATTTTAAACGAATGTGATTTTTTGGACAACTTGCCGCCGGTTCAGCGCCCCAAGCTGGCCTGGCCCGGGTGCTGGTTTGGGGCTCGGCTGGCTTCTTTTCGGGTTGCTTCCCGGTTCCCTCCGGGTTGTTTCTGGGTTGTTTCCAGGTTGTTTTCCAGTTCTTTTCGGGCTTTTATTTGCGTCCGTTGGGTGCCCTGCTGGCCAGGCGCCCAGCCGCGCCGGCCAGCCTGTGCGCACCAAAAACCCATAAAAAAACCCCCTGGCCCGGTGGGGGGAGGGGGTTAACTTCTTTGTAAAAAAGAAGACAGGGGGTGTCTCCAGAGCATCTTACTGGAGACGGTGTCAATATACCACAATAAACACCAGTATCAACATAAAACTACAAAAAATACGTGTTTTGTAGATTTGTGGGTGGACTGTGGGTGACCTGTTGGCTCAGGGGCTCAGCTCGCTGGCGAAATGGGGCTGCTGCCACCGCTGCCGCCACCGCTGTTGGTGGTCGAGCTGGTGGTGGTGGGGCCTGCGTCCACCGTGGGTGCGGTGGTCGAACTGCTGGCGGTCGCTGTCACGGCAGCCACCACCGTTGCGGGCAAGCAATCTTTGCCGCAACCGGCTTCAATCGACGCTTCCACCGTGCTGGGGGTCAGGGTCAGCGTTGGCAGGGTCACGGCGGTGGCAAACACCGCCTCCACCGCTGCCGGGTCGCCTGCAAACGCATTGCCCAGTGCCTTCAGCGAAGCCGCTGGGTCGGCCGAAGCCGTCAGCACCGCCGTGGTGATGCTGGCCACTGGCACGCCGGCCTTGGCCGCTGCCACCGCAAAGCTCTCCACATCAATGCCTGCGGCCTGAGCGGCCTTCAAAATGTCGTCCAGCTTGAGGCCTTGGGCCACCTGGCGGGCAATTTCTTGCTGCAGCGCTGCCGGTGTGAAGCCGCTGTTGAACTGCGCCCAAGCGCTCAAGCTCAAAACCAAAGCGGTCGTCGCGATGATCGATTTTTTCCAATTTGTCATTTAGAACTCCAAATAAAAATTTACTGACATACTAACAAAAACAGGTGCTTCTCATCAAGAAAATTGATCAAGAAATCTTCGGGTGGTTCGCACTCAGGGCGCTCGGGCGCCGCCCGAAGGCAGCCGCGCGGCCGCCCAGCCCATCGCCACCACCACCACCATCAACAAGGCGTTGGCCGGTATCTGCAGGTTGAAGTCCACGCTGGCGTGTATGGCCATGCCCAGCATCGCCATGAGCGAGCCAAAAGCGATGCCCCGGGCCACATGCGAGCGGCGGGTGGCCAGGCTGCGCACCCCCACGGCCGCGCTCAGCAGCACAAAACCCCCCAGCAACACCATGCCCACCGCGCCCCAGTCGCTCAGCAGCTCCACATAGTCGTTGTGCGCGTGGTCAAAAAAAGCATCACCCGGTGCCCGGTAGCGCATGAACGACCCATAAAAACTGCCCGCACCGGTGCCGGTGAGGGGAAAGTCTTTCACCAGGGCCAGCGCGTAGCTGGCCGCCAGCTGGCGCTGCTCTACCGACTCCTGGCTACCGCCTTGCTCAATCAGCAGCTCTGTGCCTTGCAAGCGCTCCATGACCTTTTCCAGCCCCACCCAGGTGCCCACAATCACCACGTCAATCACCACCAGGCTCGCCACCAGCAACACCAGCGAACGCGAGGCCCCCCGCGCCACCAGCAGCGTGAGCGCACCGGTGGCCAGCAGCGCCACAAAAAATGCCGCGTTGCCCATGCGCGAGCGCGTCAGCACCAGCGCAATCACCAGCACCACCAGCATCAGCCGCAGCCGCATTTTGGAGCTCAGCAAAAAGCTCAAAAACCCCGCCAACTGCCCGCGCCAGTGCGCGCCATGGCCTGGCGTGGCGGCGCCCAGGCGCGCCACCATGAGCCCAATGCCCATCGAAAGCACCAGCACCAGAAACCCCGCCAGGTTGTTGTGGTAGCCAAAGGTGCCCAACGCCCGAACATGCGCGAGGTCAAAAAACAAAAACGTGTAGCGCGCCTTCAATGAAAACAAAAACAGCGCCAGCACAGCCTGAAACACCCCAATCAGCACCAAACCCATCACCGCCTTGTCCAGGCGGCGCGCGTCGCGCAGCGTCAGCACCACCAGCGCAAACACCCAGGCCAGGGCCAGCGTCAAGGCTGCCCGGGTGCGGGTGAGCTGGGGGTCCAGGCTCAGGGTGGGGTGGGCCACCACCCCTTGTTGCACCGCCCAAGCCTGCGGCGACAGCCATTGCAGCAGCGGGCCGGGCAGGGGCGTGGCCTGCAGTGCCGTCCAGGCCGCCAGCGCCAGCAGCAAGCCCAGCGGCCAGCGCACCGCGTGCAGGCGCTGCAGCGCCAAGTCCAGGTGGCGCCGCCACAGCCACAGCGCCCACAACCCCACCACCAGCACCGTGGCCACCAGCAGCGCCACCGCCCAGGTGCGCTTGCTGCCCAGCGGCAAAGTGGCGAGCCACACCGTGGCAAGCAGCGCATACAGCAGCAGCCCGTCGCGCGGGGCATCGTTGGGTGGGGTGGGGTGTTTCATGGTGTGGCTTGGGCCGGGTCCAGCCCGTGCTGGCGGGCTTTGCGCAGCAGCGCTTGTTGTTGCCGGGGTGTGGCCTGGGCCACCATGGTTTGCACCGCCTCGCGCCGCGCCGGGCTCAGCTCGGCCCAACGCGCCCAAGCCACCGCGCCCACCGCCAGCTGCACCCCGTGTTCGCGCTGCCCGTAGGCCAGCGCGCGGTCCAGCGCGTCCCACATGGCGGGTGCCGCTGTGGCGGCCTGCGCCGGCTCCAGCACCGCCAGCGCGTGCAGCGCCAGCGCCTGGCTGGCCCAGGCGCTGGGCACCATGGGCCGGGCCTGCGTGGCGCTGGCCAGGTGTTGCAGCGCCTGGTGTAGGTAAGGCTTTTGCAGCGCCGGGGCCTGGCCCGGGCGCAGGGCCGCGCTCAGGTACACATAGGCCATGGCCTCTTGCAGCTCACCGTCTTGCGGGGCTTTGGCCAGCGCGCGCGCCAGCTGCGCGCGCGTTTGCAGCCACTGTTCCATGTTGGGCGGCTTGGCCCGGGGCGCCTGCCAGGCGCGCACCTGCGCCAGCGGGGCCATGGCCAGCGCGTTGGCTTGGGCCTGGGGCCACAGCTGCCAGGCAGCCGCCAGCATGGCCACCACAACCACCACTACCCCGCCCACCGCTGCCACCACCCGCCAGGCTTGGCCCGTCGGCGGTCGGCCCCAAAGCTGGTTCATAGCGGCTGGGCTTCGGTGCGCTGGGCCAGCATCTGCCGTGGGTTGCGCAGCATCAGGTCGTTGGCCACATCGCCGCCCCAGCGCTGGCTGATCCAGGTGTGGGCCGGGCGCAGCTCGGGCCGGCGCGTGGTCAGGTTGTGGGCGTCGGTTGCCACCACCCGCACCGCGTCGTCGTCCAGCAGCTGGTGCGCCACCTTTTGGGCCGCCTTGCCAAAAGCCCCCGTCACCGAGCCCGCTGTCAGTTGCAGCCAGCAGCCCGCCGCTAAAAACGGTTCAATGCGGCGCGGGTTGTCCATCACCGCCTTGTTGCGCTCGGGGTGCGCTATGAGCGGCCGTATGTTCATTTGCAGCAGCTTGTCAACCAGCTGCATGCAGCCCACCGGCACATGGCTGTGTGGCAGCTCCAGCAGCAGCACCGCCATGCCCCGGTGCTCGCCCACAAAAGGCACCTGGTGCAGTTTCAGCAGATCCAGGCTTTCCATGCTCACCCGCACCTCGGCCCCCATGTGCAGCACCAGCGGTATGCCCGCTTTGGCCAGCGCCAGGCGGTAAGCCCGCAGGTACACATCGATCTTTTGCCGGTGGTTGTCGTAGCGCCCGGGGTGCACGTGGGGCGTCACCACACTCTCGGTTATGCCGTCGGCCACCGCCACCCGCGCCAGCTCCACGGCTTCGGCCAGGGTCACCGGGCCGTCGTCCAGGCCCGGTAACAGGTGGCAGTGCATGTCAATCATGTCGCCTTGGCGCTGTAGGCTTCGCCGTAAGCCGAGCCGTAGCCCTTCTTGCCGTAGCCGTAATTTCCGTAGCCCGAGTAGTCGCCGTAGTACTTGCTCGCCCGCTTGAAGTCAAACTGGTTCAGCACCACACCCAACACCTGGCCGTCGGCGCGGCGAATGCGCTCCAGGCCCTTGCTCACCATGGGCGTGGTGGTGGCCATGGCCTTGGTCACGTAGATCACACCCGTGGCCACCGAACACAGCATCAGCGCGTCGCTCACCAGCTCCACCGGCGGCGAGTCGATGATGATCATGTCGTAGTGCTCGCTCAGCTCGGCCAGGCGTTCTTTGAAGCGCCTGGAGCTGATCATTTCCAGCGGGTTGGGCGGCAGCGGGCCCGACGGCATCACGTGCAGCCTGGAGCCCTCAACCGTCTGAATACAGTCGGTCAGCGCCGGGTTGGTGGCCACAAACGTCGACAAACCTTTCGCGTTGGGCAGCAGGTCCAGCGCCTTGGCAATGGAAGGCCGGCGCATGTCCGCGTCAATCAGCAGCGTGCGCTGCGTTTGCGCGTGCGACAGCGCCAGGTTCACCGAAAAGGTCGACTTGCCCTCTGCCGGCAAGCTCGACGTGACCAACACCACCCGGTGCGGCTCGTCCAGCGCTGAAAGCAACACGCCCGAGCGCGCCGTGCGCACCGCCTCGGCAAACACCGAATTCGGATCGTCCACAAACAGCCGCGCCGAAGAAGCCCGCCGCGCGTCGCCTTTGTTCAGCAGGGGCAGCGTGGTCAGCAGCGGCACCTGCAGCTTGCGTTCCACGTCGTCCGAATTCTTAATGGTCTTGTCCAGCTGGTCGAGCAGCAGCGAAGCCGCCACCCCCACCAGCAGCGCCAGCAGCATCGAGACCAACACAATCAGGTCTTTGCGCGGCTTCACCGGTGCGTCTGGCGTGCGGGCCGCGTCCACCACGCGGGCAATCGGCGTTTGCAGGTCGCTGGTGTTGGTGGTTTCTTTGGCCCGCGTCATAAACAGGTTGTACATCTCGCGGTTCGACTCCACGTCTCGCTGCAGCACCCCCAGCTCAAACTCCGAGCGGTTCAGCGTTTGCACCGAAGCCCGCGCCTGGCCCAGCGCCCGCTCAATCTCGCGTTCCACCGCCTGCGCCGCTTCAAATTCGCGCCGAATGCTCGCCACCGTGGTGTCCAGCTGGCTCTTTAGGCTGGCTTTGCCGGCTTCCAGCTCGGCTTTGGCCGCCACATAGCGCGGGTGCTCAAAGCCATAGCGCTGCGCCGTTTCGCTGAACTTGCGCTCTGCCTCTTGCAGCAGGCGCTTGGCGTCTGCCACACCCGGCGCGCGTATCACCGCCGGCACCGTGCTCAGGTCGGCACCCTGGCCCGCGTTGCGCACCTGGTCGTAAGCGGTTTGTGCGTCGGTGCGGCGCAGCCGCGCGTCCAGCAGGCGCCCGGTCAGGCCGTCCAGCTGGCCGCTGGCGCCGCTTTGGGTGGCACCTTGGGCCGAAATAATGCCGCTGCGCTCGCGAAACGCCTGCAACGCCCGTTCCGACTGCAGCACCTTGTCTTTCAGGTCGGTTACGCGTTCTTGCAGCCAGTTGGTGGCTTGGCGCGTCATTTCGTAGCGGGCGTTCAAGTCGTTTTCAATAAACACCTTGGCCAGCATGTTGGCCGCCCGCGCGGCCAAAGCTGGGTCGCTCGACTCAAAGCTCAGCTTCGCAATCTGGCTGTTGCGCAGCAGCTCCACCGTCAGGTTGGCTTGAAAACCGCCCACCACCGCGTCGGCCAGCAGCTCGGGCGTCCAGTCCACCGGTGCCTGCTCGGCCTGCAGGCCCAGCGCCCCGCCCACCGTTTGCTGCAGCTGGGCCAACATGCCCGTGCGCGGCAGGCGCGGGTCGTATTCGGGGTGGTCCCACAGCTTCAGCGCCTGTACCGTTTTCAGCGCCACTTCGCGCGAGCGCACCACCTCCAGCTGCGTGGCCAGGTATTCGCGGTTGCCCGACGAGCCCACATACAGGTCTTCAATCGACACCACCTGCTGCTTGCCGGTTTCAAACATCACCACCGTGGTGGCGCGGTACATGGGCGTGAGGCTCAGCGCCAGCGCGGTGGCCAGCAGGCCCACCGCCACCACCAGCCCCAAGATGGACCACTTGCGCTTGGCCACGCTGCGCCACAGCTCCAGCAAGTCCAGGCTGTCGTCGTCTGCGTCGTCGGCCGAGCCCGTGGGCTGCCCTGTAAACGGGTTCCAGCGGTTGGCCGGGCCGGCCGTGGCCGGGTTCATGGAAGGCGAATTCATCAAAAAAAGCTCTCTTCTACAGTCACCAGGTCGCCCGGGCCCACGGGGGCGTCGAGTTCTATGCGCTGCGGGGTCTGGGTGCGGTCGCCTTCGCGAATCACAAAAATCTTCTTCAGCGAAGCGCGCTCTTCAAAACCGCCCGCCAGGCTGGCCGCCTTGCGCACCGTGAGCCCCGGCTGGTAAGGGAAACTGCCCGGGTTCTTCACCATGCCGGTGAAGAAAAACGGCCGGTAGGTGTTGATTTCCACCGACACCCGCGGGTTCACCAAAATGCGCCCGCGCAGCCCGTTGGTGATGATGCGTTCCAGCTCACCCAGCGTGGTGCCGTTGATGCGGATTTCTCCCACCGCCGGGTAAAAAATGGTGCCCGCGTCGGTCAGCCGAATCTCTTGCTTGGTGAACTCTTCTTCACCCAGCACCCGAATGGAGATCACGTCGCCCGCGCCCAGCGTGTAGCTGGACAAACCGCTGTCCGCCGGCACCCCCTGCGCCTTGGCCAAGCCAGACCAGCCCGCCCCGGGCACCAAGACCAGCAGCCACGCCAGCGCCCACAGCACCGCCCAGCCCGCGCCCGGCCAGCGCTGCGCGCTCGGCGCTGGCCGGGCCGAAGCTGTGGCGGGGGCTGCCATTGCGCCGGGCGTTACCCCAGCGGCAGCTGTAGCGGCAGCGGTGGCACGGTGTCGCGGCGCGTTTGGGTTCAATACGGCCTTCACAGCGCCGCGTTAACGCTCACCAGCACGGTGTTGCGCTTGTAGTTCGAGGTGGCCAGGGTCGAGTCGCGTTTGGTGTGGGCCAGGTCCAGGCCCAGCGTGTAGGTGCGGTTCAGGCCGTAGCTCAGGCCCAGGCTGGTGGTCAGCGTGTCGTCTTGGCGGGTGCTGTTCACAAAGTCCACCGCTGCGCCGTTCACGCTCATGCGGCTGCTCAGCGCGGTGCTCCACTTGTGGGCCCAGGTCAGGCCCAGGTTGTTGCTCTTTTCAAAGTCGCCGGTGCCCAGCGCGTCGTTCACCGCCCGGTTGGCCGACAGCGTAAAGCTGGAATAGCTCAGCGGCTTCCATTCCACCGACACCTCGTAGGTGTTGCCCGTGGCATCGGTCAGCGTGGTGCTGTCAAAGTTTTTGCGCTGGTAGCCCAGCTTGGCGGTGCCCGTGGTCTTGGCCGTGGCTTCCCAGGTGGCGCCCACCAGCAAGCGGGTGTCGGTGTTGTCTTTGGTGGTGTTCACGCGGTAGGCGTTGGTGGCCAAGCGCGCTTCACCCACCAGGTAGGTGCGCGGCATCACACGCCAAAAATACCGGCCCGCCACCTGGTGCGTGTCTACGTCAGAGCCGGCGGTGTTGGCCAGGTTGTTTTGGTAGCGCTTGTTGCTGAAGGTGTATTCGGTTTCCACCCGGCCTTGCGCCTGCTTGGCGCCAAAGGTGTAGAGCGCGTTCAAGCGCTGGCCGCGCCACTGGTCGGGCTCGGCCGTGGGCACCGCTGCGTCGCCCCGGGCGTCTACCCGGTCTTGGTAGGCCAGGCTCCAGTTCAGCCGTGAGCGCGCGCTGAAGGTGTGCACCCCGGCGGCCGTCAGGTCGTGGTTGTTGCTGTTGTCTTCTGAAGAGCCGCTGTAGCGGGCGTAGGTGCCGGCATACGTCAGGCTGTACAGGCCGGCCGCGTTTTGCGCTTCCAGCTTCAGCGTGGGGGCCAGCGTGGTCACCGTGGCGCTGATGGCCGCGTCTTGCGAGGCGCGCACGTTGTCGTCATGCCCCACCGACAGCTTGACCGAAGGGTAGGCCAACACACCCTCGGCCACGCGCAGTGCGCCGTCTGGCTTGGGTGTGGCGCTTTGCGCCTGCGCCAGCGAAGCCGTGAGGCCCATGAGCGCCAGGGCCGCCACCAGGCGTGTGGCGGTCAAAGCGCCAGAGGAAACAACAGGGCTGGAAGCGGGGTGTGAGCGTGTCATGGTGGGTATTTCGTTAAGAAGTTGGTTGAAAAATATGAATACTGGGTATTCAAAACGGGTTAAGGATTTTAAGGAAACATTTGACAAAATGTTTTCGCGTGCTTCACTTAAAACAAATTTGACGGTAGTGTAAATCAAGCTGCATATTTGTTGAATGTATCGACATTGATGTATCCGGTGTTTGTGCGGGTTTTGTAATGGTTCGTGAGTTTTGCAACGTTCACTGGGTAGGCCTGCCTTAGAGCCGGGCCAACGAAGCGCTAACCGTGCGATAGGGGCACGCCCCACAGCAAGCTCAGGATGATCGGAAACACGGCTTACGTATGCTCATCCCGAATTGAGTTTAATTTTTCACGTACCGGCGCTACAACCTACCCTTGCGGGTCGGCCCACACAGTGGATCGATTTGCGTTCGCCCAGCACAGCCCTGCGGAGCTCGGTTCAGATCAGCGCAGCACAACCGATTTCTCACGGGTAGGTTGAAAAAAAACACTTAGCCAAGTGCTAGCGCAGGGTCCCCGGGTCAACTGCCACAGGCAAAGGGGACAGAGAGCTTGGCTTTCTGGTGTAGGCCGTTTGAATTTATGAGTCAAAACAATTCTTTATCCCGATGATCGAATTTAGTTTTTAAGAATTAAATTCTTTGAAAAAAACGATTTATCCGGGCTCTGAGTAGTAACAAAGAAAACTTCAAATTCGTCACCAAATACCGCTTCCACATCCGTCTCGGCTCCTGGATCACGCGGTACAGCCACTCCAGCCCGTACTTCTGCATCCACAGCGGTGCGCGTTTGACCTTGCCTGCCACCACGTCGAAGGTGCCGCCCACGCCCATGACAAAGGTCACGCCCAGCTGATCTCTCCACCGGTTGATGAAGTTTTCCTTCTTCGGCGAGGTGATGGCGACGAACAGCAGTTGCGCACCGGAGGCGCGGATCTTCTCGACCATCGCCGCCTCGTCGTCCCAGAAATAGCCGTGGTGATGGCCGGCGATTTTTAGGCCGGGATATAGCGCCTGCACCTTGCGCGCGGTGGCGCTCACCACCTCGTCCTGGGCGCCGAGCAGGTAGGCCGCCAACCCCTCGCGCGCGCTCATGGCCAGCAGTTCATGGAACAGATCGACGCCGGCCACTCGCTCACGCACTTCATGGCCGAGTAAGCGTGCGCCTAGCACCACGCCCATGCCGTCGATGTTGATGATGTCGCACGACTCCACCGAATCGCGCAGTTGTGCGTCGTCGCGCATGTGCATCAGCTTGGCCACGTTGACCACCACATGCTGGGTGAAACGCCCGGAAAGCACCGCCGAGCGAATCGCCTCCACGGTTTCGCTCATGGTCGCCACATCCATGGGGCTGCCCATGATTTCAATTCTTTGCATGGTTCAACTCGGCGCGGTAACGGTTGTAGAACGCCAGGGCGTTGTAAGCCCAGGCCTGGGTCCAGCGGGTGTAGTTGATGCGGTTGGTTAGCCAGCGGGTCTTCTGGTAGACGAACTGCCCCTTGCCCGGCAGGTACAGCAGGTCGATGGCGCGCTGCACCACCTTGTCGCACAGCGCCAGGTCGGCCGGCGTGCCGCCCACCTTGAGCAAGGTGAAGATCGCCTGGGCGAAGCTGTGCATGTCGATCGGGTAGACCGAGGTGTTGTAGTACTTCGCCGTGCCATCGGCCTCGAAGAAGTTGTCCACGTAGTAGCGGTAGCCTTTGGCGATGCAGGCATCAAACTCGTCGGTTTGCAGGGCATCGCGCAACAGCCGCAGCGCTTCCAGGTTGTAGCCGGTGTGGAAACCGTCGATGAACTGGTGGTGGTGGAGGGCGCCATACACCCAGGAGCCATCAGCAGCCTGCTCGCTCACCGACTGGCGGGCAACCCCCAAGGCCTGCTCGACCAACGCCGCATCGCCCAGCTGCTGGGCGGCAAAGGCACACCAGGCGGCACCCCACAGACTGGCGTTGTGCACAAAGGCTTTCTCGCCCGGTATGTACGCATAGAAGCGCCGGCCATCGGCCTCGGTGTACAGATGGCGGGAAATGAAATACGCGGCATCCAGCGCCATATCGATCAGCGCCTGGTCGCCGGCGAGCTGACCCAGCTCATGCAGCGCCCTGGCCACATAGCAGGTGGTGATGATGTTGGGCTTGCCGGCCGGCACATAGAAGGCCCGCGCCTGCCAGTCAAAGTGGTAGCCCCAGCAGCTGTGTTGCCACTGCTGCGCATCGCTGCGCTGGGTCAGCAGCCAGTCGGACAGCTCGCGGGCTTGCTGCAGGTAACGCGCCTCGCCGGTGCGCCGGTAGTCCTGCATCAGCCCTGAGATGAAGAGGCCGACACCCTTGGGGTTGCGCCGTTTCGGCACGCCCAGCAGCGGGCGCAGGTTGACTGGTGAACGCTTGCCCAGCTGCAGCCAGGCCAAGCGGACCCATTGGTTGCGGTAGAGCGGGGTGGCCTGCAGCAGCCGGCTGTTCAACAGGTCAAAGGGATCGTGACCCGCGAACTGTTCTTCGCGAATCGAATCGAGCAGGCGCGCATTGAGGGAAACCAGCGGGTTCATAAGAAAACCAGGATGTTGAAGCCCACTTTCCGTTATTCCTCTGCTTGTTCGGCAGTGAGCACGGCCGTGTCTACCGCCATCGGCATGCCAACACTCATCGACTCCACCGCCATCACGGTGGCCAGGCTGGTGGCCATGAGGCAGTCGTAATCGACACAAGGTTTACCGCTCCGCAGGCCTTCCAGCCAGGCGGTAATCATGTGTTTCTGGCCCTTGTCTTGCACGCCGAGCTTGTTGCGTTTTGTGTCGCTGTCGCCGCTGAACAGCGCGACTTCCTTGAAGTCGTCGATCTGCGCCGAGCGGCCGCCGCCGAACACTTCGATGTATTCCTTGGCCATCGCCTTGGAGCCATCGGCGGTGTAGGTGATGTTGGCCACGCTGCCATTAGCAAAGCTCAGGGACAGACACAGGTTGTCGTTGAGCAGGGCTGACTTTTCGGCCTTGCTGCTGCCCACCGCATACACGGTCTTCACATGGCCTCCGACGAGCGCCGAGGCCAGGTCGATGAAGTGGCAGCCTTCGCCGATCATGCGCCCACCGCCCACCTTCGGGTCTTGAATCCAGTGGTTGGCGGGGATGGAACCGGCGTTGATGCGGATGTTCACCACCAGTGGGCTCTTCACTCCGACGAAATGCTCGATCACCTGGCGGGTGGCCGGGGCGAAGCGGCGGTTGAAACCGACCATTACCTGTGCCCTGCCGCACTTTGCGTAAGCCTGGTGAATGTCGGCCAGCTCGGCCACCGACATGGCCAGTGGCTTCTCTACGTAGACATGCTTGCCGGCGTTCAGGGCATCGCGGACGGCCACGCCGTGGGTGTCGTGGCGGGTCGTGACGACGATGGCGTCGGTATCGCCCTGCAGCAGCTCGGCATAGCTGCCGGCACAGAAGCCGAAGCCGAACTGTTTGGCCACGCCCTGCGCCGAGCGGCCGCTGGCGGTGACCAGGCCGCTGAAGGCGACCTTGCCGCTGGCCTGCATGGGCGGCAGCAGGCTGGCGGTGGCGTAGTTGCCGGCGCCGTAAAAGGACAGCTTGACCTTGTCGCCAACGACCTGGGCCGGGGTGACGCTGATGCGCGAGCTGTCGTCGGCGTTGAACGGTTTGGGGTGGTACTGCAGCAGGATGCCGAGGTACGGCTCGGTCTTGGCGCCTTCGATGAGCTGGTAGGCGCGGGCTGCGTCGTCCACCGGGAAGCGGTGGGTGATCAGGCTCTGGATGTCCAGCTTGCCCTGTGACACCAGCGCCAGGAAGGTTTCCATGTTGCGCTGCTCGGTGAAGCGCACATAGGCCAGCGGGTAGTCGTTGCCGTTTTCTTCGTAAGAGGGGTCGTAGCGGCCCGGGCCGTAGGAGCGCGAGATGACGACGCTGATTTCTTTCTTGAAGTAGTCCTCGCGCGGGATGTCCATGCGCACCGCGCCAACCACCACCACACGACCCTTTTCTCGGGTCGCCGCACCACACAACTCGATGATGGCGTTGCTGGAGGTGCCGGCGCAGACCAGCACACCGTCCACGCCGTGACCGCCGGTCAGCGCGTTGCAGATGCCCGCCGCATCAGCACCCGACGGAACGCCCACAGCGCCGAAGCCTTCGGCGCGGGTCACCAGCGACGGATCGAGATCGGTACCGATCACGGTACAGCCGTTGGCCTTGAGCAGCTGCACAGCAATCTGCCCAAGCAGCCCTAGGCCCACCACCAAAAAAGTTTCGCCGAGCATCGGCGCGGCCAGGCGCACGCCCTGCAAGGCTATGGAGCCCACGGTGGTGAAGGCGGCTTCTTCGTCGGACACGTTGGCGGGAATCTTCACCACCAGGTTCTTGGGAACGGCAACGAACTCGGCATGGTTGGCGTAGTCGGCACCGCCGCAGGCCACCCTGTCCCCCGGCTGGATGCCCTCGACCAGACCACCGGCCGCCACCACGGTGCCGGCGCAGCTATAACCCAGAGGGGAAGGTGAGTCCAAGCGCGAGTTGACGGTTTGCAGCGTCTTCATCAAACCCTCGGTGCGAATTTTGCCGATCACCTGCTTGACCAAGTCTGGCCGCGCCCGGGCCTTTTGCAACAGGCTCTTCTTGCCCATGTCAATCTTGGTCTTCTCGGTACCGGCGCTGATCACCGACGTGCTGTTGCGGATCAGCACAAATTTATCCGTCAGCGCTGGTATGGGTACGTCGTTGATTTGGATAACGCCAGTGCGCAGGGTTTGGGTGACTTGTTTCATGCTATGGGGATCTCCCTCAATATGGATCTATATAGATCAACGAGTTCTATATGGTAGTTGACCCGATTTCGTCCAGATAAAAGTGCTTCGCGCGGAGAGGAAAGCGCAAAATCAATTTTCTCCAAAAAATCAGAATATTTTCCAGTCTTGAATAAAATCGTTCCCTGCGGTCTGCTGCACACATCAGAAGCAATAGCGGGAACATCTAAATCTAGCGCTTCCTGCAATGAAATTCCGTAAGCATCTTGCCTGCTTGGACGAATAAAAAGTTTTGCTGAGGGCAATTGATCAACTAGTGACTCCCCAAATACAAATTCAACGTTGGGTACATACTCTGACACTAAGATATGATCAATATAACTCTTAGACCCAATATCCCCTATAAAAATTTTGAACTTCAAAGTAGGTCTATCTTTGGCTAACTGAAATAGGAGATCACAACCATAAAGATCAAAATCTTTAGAGCAAGAAATTCTCCATGCATTGAAAAAAATAAGACCAGTGTTGATTGAATTCGCATCTTGCTCAATGGGCTTGCTGAGTGTGGGCGGTACGTATGCCGGCAGCCATTTCGTTTTTACGACCCCCTTATGAATTAGATATTCATTTACCCTTTTGGATGCGGATATTATCAATTCGGCATGGGTGTACTTTATTGTCTTTATTAGTAGAAACTTATATACAATAGAATACGAAAGAATTTTTTCATTATGTATTGTTATGATAACTTTATTTTTACATGTACGCGTGAATATATAGAAGTAAAAAAACTGTATAGGTGAAAATTGGTGAAAGTGTACTATTGGGCTTTTGTTTTTTGAAAAAAAATAACTGAGCCACCAAGTTATCTTCTTTTTGGTGGCAAATATATTCCGCTCGAAATCTTCAAAATAATACTGATTAAATATGGCGGATTTCAACTCGGTGGTTTTCAGATACGCATGCAATCTATGGATGTGCACAGATACACCCCCAAAAGGCGGTGGGTAGGGTCCGACAATATCAATATGGTATTTCATATTTAATGTAGACCTCTTGAATTTCTTCGAACGAATACTCTGAGCTGACGTTGCTTAACAACTTTTTTAAGTCCAACGGATTCAAAAATCTCTTTGTGAGTTTCTTAGCAGGACTTCCGACTGCAATAACATACGGGGGGATAAAATTATTGCATAAACTTCCTGCTCCTAGAACGGATCCTTCCGAAATGCAGGCGCCGCTCAGAATAATTGAGCGTGCACCAACCCAAGCCCCAGTCTCAATACGAATATTGGTTGAAGTTGGGTTATCACATTGATTTTTGATCATATGTGAGGACGTATACGATAGATCGTGATTCCCGGCCAAAATCATAACTTCCGGACCCAGCATTACATCGTCGAGAATGCATATTTCAGCATATCTATTTGCAGACATGTAACAGCGTGGCCCAGAAAAAAAATTATCGCCTATCGATATATGCTCAGGCTTTAAAACCGTACTTGAATAGCCTAGTCTAAATTTTTTTCCACAAAACTTTAGTTTTATCGACACCAAGGGCCTGGCAATTAATATATTGAAAATTCTCTTTAAAAGCATAAGCCCATCGATATTGAAAGAGGTGAAAACTGGTGAGCAAATTTAGAAATCAGAATGGCTAATCTGCTCGAACACGGCAAACCGTAATATTCAAGGGAATATTGTGACTCTCGAATAGTCGAGTCTTTTGTTCTTGAATATCTAATCGATCCCTTCTTGGCTGAGAGGTGGTAGATTTTTAACGGGCACTGCACTCAATTCCCTTTGCCTATAATGCTTTTATCTATGATTCCATCAAGCATTAACTTTTTGGTTGTAATATTGAAACTTGATTATTAACATGGCAAGAAATGGAGCAGCAACAGCGGAATAAAGCATATGGCCTCCGAAGAAAGATAGTGAGATAAATGCAACTAAGAAAACAAGCTTGAATCTACTCGCATTGGCCGCAGCTTTATTAAATGAGTTCTTGTCGCGCCATTGTTTAACCCAAAAAACTGCATAAATGAAGAAAGATACGGGCCCAGCCAGAATCAGAAGGTCAAAAAAATCCATCTCAATAGAATAGTCGGCAATAGGATAGCCGCCAGTAAATAGGGTCCACGGCCGGTTGGAGAAAATATCATTGTAGACATTATATAGTTTGATATTTCTTCCGGAAAGTCCTAGAGTCAAAATGGAGCCTTCAGCTTGATTACTGAATTGATAGTTAAAGTATGCGAACGTGTTCTCTACTTCCAATCTCACTCGTTCTGACTTCATATATACTAGTAATGAACAAATGAATAGAAACAGTAAAGCAGTCGGAGCAGCATAGAAGAGTCTTTTAATTCCGCCATTAGCCCAAAAATATCCGGTAAGCAACAGAACAAGGCCAAGGAATGCAGCTTTGGTTCCAGATAGCATCATTGCTAACGCTGTTAATAAAACAAGAATGATCTTGAATATACTCTTTTTTGCTAGCAATGCCCATGCTAGTGCAATTATTAAAAAACCAGACATTTCATTGCCTGATATAATTATGCCTTTAACGCCCCAGCGATCGTTTGCATAGAACTGGAACGATGAGATATCAAAAATCGCGCCGATGGGGATGCTTAATGTATAAGCAAAAATAATAAGGGTAAATGTTTTTACCAATCGATTTATGGGTAAGTATCGATTTTTAACGATCTCGGCAAATACATTGTAAAAGAGAAAAATGAGATAAAACTTGATTAATAAGAGAAAATTCTCTCCCACTGACTCCATTGAGGCATCGGCTAGTAGCAAGTTAATTGCAATGGAGAGTCCTGAGAAAATGAACGAAGCCCATAATAGTATCTGACTTTTCCTAATCAACAAAGAATTTAGTATAATTAATAAAAGAAGCATGACGGCACGGTATACAATCGAAAATCTTTCAATTGAGCTAATGCCTGCATCTCTGGCATATACCGTCAAAAAATCTGCCAACGGCATGGCCACAAGAAGTATCAATAGAAAGAAGGCAATGGATTGAAATGCGACATTTCTTTTTGCTACAATATAATTTGCGGCAGCCATGCCGTGTAACCTGAAGTGTGTCTTGTATGTCACGATAAGGTAGCTTTTAGAATGTTCAACGATGGATGAGCTGTTAGACGACTTTGAAAAATCGCACATAGTATCCTTTTGCCCGTTTCGTGCCTTTCAGGCTACGTATTCGAAACATCATGTAGTACATGCAGTTCATAGTTCGGCAAACATCCAACAGATAGCGCTCACTATGATGATCTTGTTTCATATGTGGGACTTGCGCCATTTGGGGAGTTTTCTTTCCTGCTGCGATAGTGGATTTTGCAGCGTGGATTCTCGTGGTGTCAAAATTGTGCCCATACCTAACCACATCTAGGAGCCTATAAAATACTAGGTGGCCGGTACGATTTCAGAACACTGCATCTGAAACTTCGCTTGCATTAATGTTTCTCTAGTATCGCGATACGCAGTCGGATTTCCTAAAAAACATTGTCTCAAGCGGTCACTGAAATACCGCTACAAGTGGAGAAGGTGGTAAATGATCAGATGACTGGTCCATTGTCATTCGGTGACCTTATCACCTGAGCATGGTGAGATTGACAGATTGATGAAAACAAACATTCAACGGACCTACGAGCATTCAAGAACGTCTATTACATCCTACTTATTGCGTGTCTAAATACAGCGCGCAAAATCCTAAATGGCTCCAAAAGTGCATTCGAAATTTGGCCTCTATAATTTGCAATTTGTCGTCTTTCCGCTTCCATACTACTAGGCAAGTTTTGAAAGTCTTCAAATATCACATATGGTCTAATTTCAAAAACCTTCAATCCATGAGCCACATGGAAAGACCAGTCATCTGAAACAGACCGAATTTTAAAGTTTAACTGAAGAAGCTTTTTGGCGCCTGTTGGAGTTATATAGTAGCCAACCATGCCAGATGTCCAATATTTGAAAGGCTTCCCAATGCTGAAATTGGTTGCCAATTTTATGCTTTGAATTGGGTTTTTAAAATAATGATATTTTGCCTTGCTTTCACACAGTTTTGAGTGACCCAGTAACACAATATCTATGTCCACACTTGTGTATAACCCGAGAACTTCAAGTGCCTTATTAAATTCGGCGGTAAAGACGGCATCATCTTCAACTATTATTCCTGGCTGTTTGGAGTCACAGATTTCACGCCATGCACGTTTATGGCTTAAAAAACATGCAAATTCGTTGTCTAGCAACTCCCGTTTGTGTCTATTGAAAATGCCTTCTTTGTCCAATACCTGGTGTCGCAACTCTTTACTAATAGAATTGCCAGGTATTGCATCAACAAATACAAGCTCGGCATTAATTTTTTCTGATTGAAGCGTTATGCGAGCCCGCCGTGTAGAATCAGCCAATGATATTGCGAGTATTTTCATGACAACCGCTGCATCAAAACTAGGCTTTGCTTTTGTAGCTTTTGTAAACGTTGAATTGGTATATCCCATATTGGTTCGTCAAAGAATGAACCATTAAAGGAGGTTGGTCCAATGGGCATGCTGGCGAGTCTGTTCGTCAAGTCGATATTTTTCAAGAGGGATTCAAATCTCGTTTGCCCCCTGCTTTGGTTGCCTATTGCAATAAATGGTCTATTAAATATAATCGAAAACACCATGCCGTGAAATGAATCTGTCAATATGAATCTCGCATTAGCGAACCCTGTGAGCCATTGCTTTATATCAGGCATAGACCAGTCAGTTAGCCAATCTTTCGCATCTTCTCCTATGTGACATTTCGCTTGTGAGGAATATAAAGGCTCATCGAGTTCAACACTCGCTTGTTTTGCAAGTGCGAGCTTTTCCGGCGTCTTGTCTAAAAAATATGTGTAAACCCCTTCGGGTATATTTTTCAACTTGTCTGAGCCAATCAATTCCTCGTAACAATGTTTGTCGAGAAGCAGAGTTGGGTCCAGCACCGCAACAGCGTCAATACCTAGATACTTGCGGCAAAGTTCAACCCCTGAGTCCTCCCGCACGCTGATTGCATCAAACTTTTTGGCAAGTTCGACGCAGTGATTGGTTTGTTCATCGGTAAACTCCCATTCGTCCACACCGAAGGATGAGGCGTAGGAAATGCGCAGGATTTTTTTGTCTTCCAAAAAATCCAGAAAGTAGTTGTAGATATTGGGCGAGTATTTGGGGCGCCAGGTCTGGTCGCTGCCAACGATCACGGCGTCGTAGTTCTCTCGATCAAAGTGGTCTATTAACTGCTGTGTGCTGTACAGCGGTTCGGACATGGTGAGGTGCTGATCAATGAAGCTCTGCGTGTGCTGCAGTATGGTGGGCAGGTGCTTCTCGAAGTTGATCGGTGCCTTGCGCTTGCCGAAAGCTTTCATCGCAGCCCTGTAGGCGAAGCGCGCACTCAAGTAAACTGTGCCCGGTTGATCTGGTTGTCGATCGATGGTTACCGGCTCATGGCCCATGCGTTTGAGCACTTGCTGCAGCGCCCAAGCCTGCATGATGCCGCCGTAATTTTTGCCCAACGGCTGGGTCATGATGGCGATTTTCATGTGAAGTCAACCTTTGATGAGGCGCTTGACCGATGCAATACCTTGTGGCGTTAGCAGGCCTTTTACAAACTCTTTTGCCCTCCCTTTCGGGCTCGCTTCCAGGCTTTGCATGATCTCCAATGATTGGCTCTCCAACTCACTGCTGGTAAACACTTCAAAGACGATGGGGCGTTTGGTAGGGGTAGGGTTCAAAAATGCCTGATAGCAGGATTCAAACGTTTCCTTTGAGTCGGCACTGAGATATTCATACCCGAGATTTTCCGCAAAATTCTTGACCAGGGTGGGAGATTTTTTCCCGAAATGGCCGGCGGCAGCAATGTACTCGTCCGCATCTTCACCAAAGTAGGCGGCATGGTGATTGTATTGCCTGAATTCAGTGCCCTTACCGTTGTTGATCAGTAGGATGCGGACGTTGTTGCCCACATGTCGGTTGCCCAGTACGTTGATGTCGTAGAAGAAAGCCAGGTCGCCTATCACGGCGAAGAAAAGTTTGTTGGGATTGGCAAGTGATGCTCCGACCAGAGATGACAGGCCCCCATCAATACCAAACCCTCCCACATTGGACGCGGAGGAAACCGTTTCCGGCAATTCGAAGAAATTCCAGGAGCGCAGGCTGTTGAGAATGCCGAAGTGGATGGTCGCACCATCGGGTATCTTGTGGGCCAGACTCGATGCGAGCCATATATTCGAGAAGGGGAGTTCGGGAATCTTCCCGCGGATTGCTGCAAGCCGTGACGCGCAGGCCTGGTAGTAAGTGCTTTCTGCGGGTTCTGGTTGGGTATATCGCTCGAAGAATGACTTTTCCGGCATTTCGAACACGTAACGCAGCTTGCGGAAGGTGTCTCTGATCTCGCCGTCTTCACTGACGCGCCACACTTGTCCACCAGCCATGTTGAGCGTGGCGTAGTCGCCCGAAACTTCACCAATATGGATGAGCACGTCGGGGCGGTAGTCGGTCTGGTCGAGGGCTGTTTGAGCTGCGGCCAGGGAATACAGCAGCCCGGCCTTGCCGCGGTAGCCACTGGTGTGGTCGTAAAAGACCACGGCATTGTGCGACGCGCAGAATTGCTCCAGCGCCTGTGTTTCTTCCTCTGTCCAGCGTTTGTGGGCACCAATGAAGACGCCTACTTTTCCGCTCAGGATCGGGAAGCTGTCATTGGTGGTGATGCGCTCGATGACCCTGTAACTGGGGAGTTCTTTAGCGTCGTAGGGCTTGCTGTAGGTCGTCGGCAGGTTGATGTGCACCGGGCCTCCACCACGTCTTTTCAGTTCCAGAATGGCTTTGTTGACCTTGATCTCACAATCCCATTGGTCGTCAGCATCTTTGACGATGGGTAGCGAAACGCTAAGGCTAACTGCATCGTTGGGAACGACGCTGCGGTCGATCACCTGGGCTACATGGTGGCCGACTTTGGAAAGCGACTGCATGGATGTGATGGCGAGCACCGGGAGCTTCCGGTAGAAAGCTTCGGTCAGCCCGGGCAGATAGTTGCGGGAAGCGGTCGCGCCCGTGCAACTTATGACAACCGGTTCGCCCAATTCTGCCGCCAGACCGCAGGCCATGTAGGCGGCCGAGCGTTCATCCACTGACGAATACATGATGAAATACGGGTCCTGCTGCATGCTGGCAACGATGGCGGTGTTGGTAGTACCGGGCGATGCAATGACGTGCCGGATGTTGTGCGCCTTCAATAGACACAGGATGATTTGGGCATTTTTTTCGTTGGTGTAGGCGTAAGGCATGGACAGGCTCGCTTGGTGCTTCAGGTCAGACTTGAATGTCTAAAAATAAAATATTTTGCTTTCGATTTGAACCCCGGTATCGCTGATAGTGGGGTTCTTTCCTGCAACATACGGTCTTTGATGGCTTCCGATTTCCAATGGATATTCTTGAACCGCAGTGGGGAAATCTCAAGAAAACGCTGAAGACATACTGTTAAGCCTGCTTCGGGGGTTGTGAAGCCAGAGGTGTGGATGAATTGATCGATCTTTGAATTGTCAAATATGCGGTCATAGAGACGGTCATAAATGATCTGGTATTTCGCGCCGCGCCATTGTAGAAAGTCATTCAGGTTGTGGTATTCAACCTCGACGTTGCCCCCATGATGCTGATGTAGTACCTTCAGATAAACATTCAGCACATCGCTCCAGCAGATGCTTCCGGACGCTGTGATATGAAAGGCTTGACCCATGGCCGCCTCTTTGCCCAGTAAGGCTTGTATGCCACGGGCAACGTCCAGACCATGGGTCAGTGTGGTCTTTCTGGCGTTGATTTCTTTTGACACCACCAGCGTCCGGCCTGCCAAGGTTCGGTACAGCCAATCTTCCTTTTCCAAAACGCCAAGTTGCAGTCTCTCACTGCTGTAGGTGATGTAGGGACGAATGATGCTCCAGCTATTCCGCTTTGCGGCAAACAGAAGATCTTCCTGCCGGGCTTTGGATAGGGCGTACTCGTCGGTGGCCAGGTAGTCTTTGTCTGTAGAAACATCCAGCAAACGGGGGCTGTTTTCGGTGATGGGTGATGCGGATTCTGCATAAACTCGGGCAGAGCTTATATATATATAGTGCGCATCAAAATTGAGCAGCAAGCCGCAGCGCCTTTCAAAAGCCGCCGTGGTGTAGACCATGAAGTCCACAATGGCGTCCCAAGGCTCTTTTAGCAGCGTTTTCAAAAAACCGTCGTCATGGGCATTGCCGGTGATGTACCTGAGGTTGCCTTGGTTTTGATGTTGGGAGCGGGTGGTTACGGCTATCTGGTTGTTGCCGTCGTTCAGCAACTCAGACAGGTGCGTTCCCATGGCGCCTGTGCCGCCGAGTAGCAGTAATTTCATGGGGCAACCCTCGCTCGCGCCAGTCGCTCAGTCACCATGCTTTGAATCTTCTTTCGCCAGTGTTTGTCCAAACCGATGAAGTACATGCAGATGCTTGCTGCCGTGACGCAAATCGCGACGACACCAAACGAACCCTGCACTGTGTCTGGCAACCAGTGGTTCGCCGCCATGCCTGTGGTGGTAGACAGCAGGATGATCAGCGAAACGGGGATGAAAACTTTGGTGTAATAGGGTGCTAATGGGATATCCACCAGACTTTTCACCAGCAGCAGCCTGATCTTGAACATGAGTACGTTGGCGACAATGGCGATGATGAAGACCGATGCGGCTGAGTACCCCGCCTTCAACGCGACCCAGGCGCAGAAGAAGATGGCAATCTGAATGCTGCCCAGCGTCAGTTCATAGCGCCTCATTTGTCCTGGTGCCCTTGCGGCCGTGGCGAGCGGCAAGCTGAGCGATAAGATGAGTGATTCAATGAGCGCCAGCTGGGTAAACAATACAGCTTCCGGCGGTGGTGTTTTCAACCACAGCGTCAGAATGGTTTCCATTTCTAGCAACATCGGTAGGGCAAAAACCCACATCAGGAAGAAGGTCAGCTTCGAGCCATTGATGACCAAACCTGTCATCTCAGTTTTCTGGTTGGCTGCGTAGGTCTTAATGATGGGTGGATAGAGGCCTGTATTGAAATGTTGAGAAAATATCAGGGCCTGGCCAGCCACTGTCATGGCAATTGCGCGAGCGGCGACTGTTGCCGGGCTGAAAAACTGGTTGATCAGAATGGTGATGGCCTGGCCTCTGAAAACGGTTGTCAACTGGCCAAACAGTGTCCAGCCGGTGAATCCGATGATGTTTTTTGCGAGCTGCCTGTCCCAATAAATAATGCGAAACTGGCATTCAACGTATTTGCGCAGACAAATGATCAGATACAAGGCCGTATTCAACACAGCAACGGCCAGCAGCAGGTAGCCATAGAGTTCTAGTTTGTCGTGGCTTAATTGCGTCAGAAGGATGGCCGCTGCCAGCTTCATGGCAGCCTCTGCGATCGATATCCATGCATATATGTACATGTCTTCGTGTGCAATCAGAATGGCAATGAAGGGTGATGCGAAGATGCTGACGACAAAGCTCAGAATGGTCAGGTGATAGAGGATTTCGGCTGCGGCAAAGCGCCCTGGGGGAATGCTGAGATGCTCACGGATGTACCAGAGACCCATGGTTTCCAGCACGATGAATGCAAGCACCGCAATGGCCGCATAGAGAAGCCAGTTGGCGGAAAACGTTTTTTTCAGTGTGGCATGGTCTTGCTGCCCGAGCGCATATGAAAAAAATCTCTGCGTTGCGGATGCCATGGTTCCTGGCAAGAACGACAGGAGGGTGACAAAGCCGGCGACAACGCTGTATATGCCGTAGTCTTCAATGCCCAAGGTATTGAATACGATACGCATCGCATACAGGTTGACAAATACGACAAACACCTGGCGCATGTACAACACCAGGATGTTTTTCAGAATTTTTTTGTTTCGCATGTGGCAGGTTGAATTCCTGGATCAACCCACCTGAATCCCGCGGCAGTCAACGATTGACGTGTTTTCGAGAAGCGTCCATGCAAATTCCTTGAACGGCTTGTGGTCAACCAAAATGAGTGCAATATCTGCCTCGGCTAGGGCACTTTCCATGCTTGCTAGATAGAGTTTTTCAACCAGGTTGCTTGGCAGTTCTTCGATGTTGGGTTCCACCGCCAATACTGCACCTGGATGGGTCGTTGCGATTTTTTGAGTAATGGCGAGGGCTGGGCTCTCGCGCAAGTCATCAATATCGGCCTTGAAGGCCAGGCCAAAGCAGGCAATGGTCACGTCCCTGGCCGTCTTCCGGGGGTTGGCTTGCAGGAACTCGGCAACCGCCAGCTTCACCTTAGTAATCACCCATTCCGGCTTGCTGTCGTTCACTTCGCGGGCGGTGCGAATCAGGCGGGCTTCATCTGGCGTCTTGCTGACAATAAACCAGGGGTCTACGGCGATGCAGTGGCCGCCCACACCCGGGCCGGGCTGAAGGATGTTGACGCGCGGGTGGCGGTTGGCCAGGCGGATCAACTCCCAGACGTTGATGTCCAGCTTGTCGCAAATGATCGAGAGTTCGTTGGCGAAGGCGATGTTGACGTCGCGGAAGCTGTTTTCGGTCAGCTTGCACATCTCGGCCGTCCGTGCGTTGGTGATGATGGTCTCGCCCTGTACAAACAGCTCGTAGAGCTTGACGGCCATCTCTGAAGACTTGGCCGTCAGTCCGCCGATGACGCGGTCGTTCTGAACCAGTTCGCGCAAGACGTGCCCAGGGAGTACCCGCTCGGGGCAGTAGGCGATGTGAATATCAGCCTCTTCGCCGTGCGTTTGGGGGAATGTCAGGTCTGGGCGTGCGTCGGCGAGCCATGCCGCCATCTGCTCCGTAGCTCCTACTGGTGAGGTGGATTCCAAAATCACCAGGTTGCCCGCCTGGAGCACAGGGGCAATGGTTCTAGCAGCGGCCTCGATGTAACTGAGATCGGGCTCGTGGTCACCTTTGAAGGGGGTGGGTACCGCAATGAGAAAAGCGTCGGCCGGTTCGGCGGCGGTGGTGGCTCGAAGGTAGCCCTCCGAGACCACAGACCTGACGACGATGTCAAGGTCGGGCTCGATGATGTGAATCTCTCCTCTGTTGATGGTGTCCACTGCCTTCTGGTTGATATCGACGCCAATGACGCGCTTCTTGCGCGAGGCCAGGACTGCTGCGGTGGGCAGGCCGATGTAGCCAAGGCCGATGACGGAGATCGTTTCAAAAGGCATGCTGCGCTCTCTCTGAATTTTTTGATGAAAGTTGGGAAGGTCTGGTGGGCAAGAGCGGCGGTTATGCAGCCAATAACGCCTCGTTGATGCGTTGACTGGCTTTGCCGTCGCCGTAGGGGTTGTGGGCGAAGCTCATGGCGCGGTAGGCTGCGGCGTCGTCCAGCAACCGGCTCAGTTCGCCGACGATTCGGGCGGTATCGGTGCCGACCAGCTTCACCGTGCCCGCGCTGACGGCCTCGGGCCGCTCGGTGGTGTCGCGCATCACAAGGACTGGTTTGCCCAGAGAGGGCGCCTCTTCCTGAATGCCGCCGGAATCGGTCAGGATGATGTGCGCTCGGCTCATCAAGTAGACGAAGGGCAGGTAGTCCAGCGGTGGGATCAGGTGGACGTTGTTGATGCCAGCCAGCAGGCGGTTGACAGGCTCCCTGACGTTGGGGTTCAGGTGAACCGGGTAGACGATGTCGACGTCTGGGTATCGGAGAGCCACTTCAATGAGCGCCTGGCAAATGCGTTCGAAGCCGCCACCAAAGCTTTCGCGGCGGTGCCCGGTAACCAGAATGATCTTGCGGTTGAAGTCCAGAAAGTCGGTGGGCGCGGCGGCTTGGCTGCGCAGGTTGTGGTCGCCTTCCAGCCGGTTGACGACATCAAGCAGAGCGTCAATGACGGTGTTGCCCGTCACGACAATGCTTGCACTCGGCACGCCCTCGGCCAGCAGGTTGTCGCGAGAGGTTTCTGTGGGGGCGAAGTGCAGACGGGCCAGCGCGCCCGTCAACTTGCGGTTCCCCTCTTCTGGCCAGGGCGAATAGAGGTTGCCGGTGCGCAAGCCGGCCTCAACGTGGGCCACCGGGATCTGGTGGTAGTAAGCGGCCAGGCTGGTGGCAAAGGTGGTGGCGGTATCGCCGTGCACCAACACCACATCGGGTTTGTATTGAGCAAACACCAGTTTGAGACCTTGCAGGATGGCGGTGGTGACATCCGTCAGGTCCTGCCCGGGCTTCATGATGTTGAGGTCGAAATCGGGCTTGATGGAAAACAGGTTCAAGACCTGGTCAAGCATTTCGCGGTGCTGGCCGGTGACGGCGACTTTGGCCTCAAAGCGCTGATCGGCGGCCAGGGCAAGCACCAGAGGGGCCATCTTGATCGCCTCGGGACGGGTGCCGAACACACACAAAGTTTTCATAACATCCCTGTTGATAGGTTTGACCCGCTTGATGCGGTGGGGGAGGTAATCAGCCCAAGCTGAGAAGGATTAAAAATGCCAAACCGCGCAAAGCGCGGTCTGGTCGCTTTGGGCTCGAGCTGGTATGTCAGCAGGCTCCTTCTTGCCTGAGCACCACGCCCACGGTGCGCATCAAGATCATGAGGTCGTGCCAAAGCGACCAGTTGCGCACGTACCAGAGGTCCATGTCGATGCGGTGCTGAAAGCTGCTGCTGCTGCGCCCGCTGATCTGCCAGAGCCCGGTGATGCCGGGGCGGGCTTTGCCGTAGGCGGTGATGCTTTTGCCGTAGCTGCTGAGCTCGCGCGGCAGCAGCGGGCGCGGGCCCACCAAGCTCATTTCGCCGCGCAACACGTTGATGAGCTGGGGCAGCTCGTCAATGCTGGTGCGGCGTATCAGGCGCCCGATGGGGGTGACGCGGGGGTCGTTGGCCAGCTTGAAGTTGCTGGCCAGGTATTGCACATAGAGCTTTTCGTTTTCGGTTTTCCAGCGCTCCAGGGCGCCGTCGGCGTCCATCACCATGCTGCGGAACTTGATGAATTTGAACGGCTTGCCGTCAACGCCAATGCGCTGTTGCACAAAGAAGACGGGGCCGGCGTCGTCGCGCTTGATGCGCCAGGCCACCCAGGCAAACAGCGGCGCCAGCAACAGCAGCAAACTTGCAGCGCCCACCAGGTCGAGTGCGCGTTTGAGCAGCTGGGGACCGCGCTGGTTGAGGTTGTTGCGGGCCCGCAGCAACAGCACTTCGTGGCTGAACAGGTGCGACACCTCCATGCCAAAGATGGGCAGGCCGCCGATGGCGGGCACGATGACGATGTCGTCGCGGGTGAGCATGAGCTCTTCGGTGAGCTCGTGCAGCCATTGGTTGTCTCGGCAGCCGAGCACGCCCACCAGCTGGTAGCTGCCGGGTTGGGCCAGCAGGGAGCGCACCGCTGGCGTGAGGGTGGTGGGCGCCATGAGCTGGCCCTTGCCCAGCGAAACCAGGCGTTCAACTGGGTGGGGGCTGACCACGGCCACGGGCACATAGTCGAGCAGCGGTTCGCTGGCCAATGCAGCGGCGGCTTTTTCAACGTCGGCCGGATGGCCTATGAGCACATAGGGCTGCCGGAGCAGACCGGCGCGCAGCAGGTGCCGGCGCATTTGCAGGCGCGCCAGCGGCAAACACACCAGCACCAGCAGCCAGGTGGTGACAGTCCAAAGGCGCGAGAGCGGCCATTTGGCCAAATACAACACCATGGCGTCGACCAGCGCGGCCACCAGCACCAGAAGCACCATTTGGCGGGCTTCGTCCCACCAGGGTTTGCGCCGCTGGGCGGTGTAGTGGCCTTGCACCGACCACATCCAGGCCACCATGGCCAGGGCGATGGTGGCAAACAGCGTAAGACGCAGCTGGCCATGGGCAGACCACCAGGCGCTGATGGACAAAGCGAAACTCATGTCGCTCTGAAGCCAGGCAGGCAGGCGCCCAAGAAAGAAGCAGGCGATGAGAACGCTCAGGTCGGTCAGCACCAGTTGGGCTTTGATCCAGCGCTGCGTATGGGCCAGCGAAGCCCACCCGGAAAGGCTGTTTGCAAGGTCTTGGTGACCGTGCAGCGGCACGACGGTGTCGTGGGCTGGCGTGTGCGGCTGCGCGATTGCAGCCGGCTCAAGCCGTTCAGAATCTGGCAAAACGCTCATATTGTTGGTTGTGTGAAATTTGTGCATGCGCCGGGCCGTGGGTGGTGCGCATGTTGCCGGCCGACTCGGCTGTCGCCATGTGTTGGGCCCGTGCCTGCTAAGTGCTCGCTAAAGGGGCGGGCAGGCTACCGCAGTGCGCAGGTGTGGCTGAGCACGGCAAATGGGTCGGCAGACAGGGGGCGAACGGCTGCTCGGTCGCGAAAAGCGCAGCCTTAGCAGCAGTTATCTTAACTTATCGATTATATTGATCAAATGATAAAGAAATGATAAGTCCCTATTCTTTGAACAAAAGTTACAAAGGCAATTGATGTTATTAAATATAAGTAAAATCTAAGCTTTGCGCAGTACAGACAAGCGAGCAGATGATTGCGGGGTAAAGTGGATAGCGCAGTTTTTTCGGGTGTGGCGGTCTAGGGGACCGGTACAGCCAGCATGGGCGTGAACCGCAACCCAAATCGACAACCTTTCGATGACATGACCCGTTTTCTCAGACCCTCTTTTTCCAGTTCCCGCGCCCCGGCGCCTGCCAGCCGGCGCCCGGAGCCGCTTTCAGACGATCGCTACGGGGACCTTTTGAAGCGCGCGAGTGCTTTTTTTGCCGCAGCGGTAGAGGCTTCGGTGGAGGTTTCGGCAGAGGCTTCTGCCGCTGCGTCGGCAGCGTTGGCAGCGCAGCGGCAGGCGGCTATTGACGAGATCAATGGGCTGATGGGGCGCTATGGGCTAACGCCTGACGACTTGGTTTGAGGCGCGGCGCTGGTTGGGGCTGGCGGGTGCCTGGCTGACGAATGCCCCTTGCCGCAGCCCTTGCCCCTGCCTTTACCGGCCTTCACCAGCTGCTAACCAGCCGCGCACCAACCCCTCACCCCAGCGCTTTGCGGCCAGCGGGAAAGCGCGAGAGCGGGTAAGCGGCAACCCAACCCAACTGAACCTTCCCCAACCCAACTTGAGCCGACCCGGCCCGTTCAGGGCAGCTGGCAGTGGGCGAGCAGGGGGGAGACGCCGTTTTTGTCGACCGGAAAGAAGCCGGTGGTGCCGTGCACGTAGAGCGACTCGTCGCTGGAGACGGACATGCTCCACTGCGCGAAGCGGCGCTGGCTGATGGGGCCGCGGGCCAGCAGCTCGATGCTGTGGTGGCGTGGGTCGCGCTGTACGCTGGCCCAGACCAGGTCGAGGTTGTGGGGCGGGCCTTCGAGGCATTGCACAAACTTGCCGTCCAGGTAGAGCAGGTGGCCGGTGATGTCCAGGGTGCTGTTGCGCAGGCGCGCGGTGGTGAGCAGGCTGAAGAGGTGCAGCGCACCAAAGGCGTGGCGTGCGGTGGACTGGTAGAGCAGGCGTTCGAGCATGGGGCAGGGCGCTTGGGGTGGCGGGCGGGGAGCGGGTGGCACGGCCAGGGCTGGGGCGTTGTTGGGCGGTGTTGGCCGGTGTGTGCGCTGGCGCGTTTCAGGGGGCAGTTTTCAGGTTTTAGGGGTCAGTTTTCGGGTTTCAGGGGTTGGGGGTTTGGGGGTTTTGGGGTTGGAGGTTTGGTGTGGGGTGTTGGCTTCGGCGGCGCAGGCTTCGCTGGCCTTGAGCTGGGCGCGCAGCTTGGGCCCGGTAGAAAACCGCACGGATCGGCGGGCGTTGACTTCGACCGGCTCTTGGGTGCGCAGGTTGCGCCCGGGGCGGGCGGCTTTGGTGCGGATCTGGAAGGTGCCGAATTGGGCCAGTTTCACGGTGTTGCCGCGCTTGAGCTCGGTGCCCAAGATGTCAAAGAAGCCCTCGACCAACTCGCGCGCTTCTTTCATGGTGAGGCCCATGTGTTCGGTGAGGCGGGTGCAGAGGTCGGTTTTGGTGACGGAGGTTTTGCGGAGGTCGTCGATCCAGAGGTCCATGGGGTGTTCTTGGGGGCCTGGGGTGGGTTGGGGCATGGCGGGCGGGCTCAGCGTGAGACGCTGCGGCCGGCTTCGGCGCCGGTTTCTATGGCGGTGAGCAGGTGATTCCAGCTGCTGCGGCACATGTCGTCCAGGCTGTGGCTGGGCTCCCAGCCGAGCTGGCGGCGGGTTTTTTGCAGGCAGGCCTGGCTGTGCATGGGCTCGCCGCTGCGGGCTTCGCCGGGCAGCAGCATCACGGGTTGGCCGCTGATGTGTTCAAACACCCGGGCCATGCCGCGCACGCTGCAGGTGTGGCCCGAGCCGATGTTGAAGGTGTCGAAGCCGGGGTGTTGGAGCACGTAGGCGAGTGCGTCGAGCTGGGCTTGGGCCACGTCCATCACGTGCACGTAGTCGCGCAGGGGGGAGCCGTCGGGGGTGGGCAGTTCGCTGCCGTTTTGGTACAGGGCCATGCTGCGCCCGGCGGCCACGCGGGCCAGGTGGGTGCCCAGGCCCACGGTGGTGCTGGCAAGGTCTTCGCCAATGAGGCCGCTGGGGTGCGCGCCCATCACATTGAACATGCGCAGGCTGCACAGGCGCCATTGGGGTTCGTTCTCGGCCACCTGTTGCATGAGGGTTTCGGCATACCGGTGGGCGCTGGCGTAGGGGCTCAGCGGGGCGGTGGGGTGGTTTTCGGCCAGGGGCTGCTGCAGCGGGTTGTGGCCGTACACGGCGGCGCTGCCGCCGTAGATGAGGGTGGGGTGTTCCATAACGCCCATGGCCTGCAGCAGGCTCAGGGTGGTGAGCAGGTGGCGGCTGTGAAAGGCGAGCGGGTCGTGCAGCGAGTCGAGCGGGCCTTTTTCACCAGCGAGGTGGATGACGGCTTCGATCTCGTGTTCCAGCAGGCAGGGCGCGAGGTTGGCGCTGGTGCGCACGTCGCCTTGTTCAAACACGATGTTTTCGGCGCCCAGCAAGGACAGGCGTCTCAACACGCCGGTGGTGCTGTTGCTGAGGTTGTCGAACAGCACCACGCGGTGGCCTTCTTGCGCGAGCAGGACGGCGGTGTGGCTGCCAATGTAGCCGGTGCCGCCGGTGATCAGGATGTTCATGGGCTGGGTGGGGTGGAATGGGGTGGGCTGGCCAGGCTGGGCGCGGCGTTCAGAGTGACGACCGGGTGGGGGCGCTGGCGTTGAGCATTTTTTGGGTGAGCATGTGGTTCCAGCTGCTTTCGCAGATGTCGGCCAGGCCGCGCTGCGCTTCCCATCCGAGCTGGTTTTTGGCGCGCAGGGCGTTGGCGGCCGAGCAGGCCACGTCGTCGGGGTCGCGCAGGGCCGGGGTCCAGTGCACGGGTTGGCCGCTGGCGGCTTCAAAGGCGCGCAGGGTTTGCAACACGCTCACCGGCTGGCCGTGGCCCAGGTTGAACAGGTGGCGCCCGGGGTGGCTGGCCAGGTAGGTGAGTGCGCGCAGGTGGCCTTGGGCGATGTCGTCCACATGGGTGAAGCCGCGCAGGGCGGTGCCGTCGGGGGTTTCTTCGTAATGGGGGTACAGCGCCAGGCAGTGGGCTTCGCCAGCGGCGACCCGCGCGAGCTTGGGCAGCAGGCCTTCGGCTGTGGCGGGCAGGCCGGTGCTGTCGCTGACGAGGCCGCTTTCGTGGGCGCCTGCCGGGTGAAAGCAGCGCAACACGGCGACCCGCCAGCCGGTGGCGTGGGTGGCCACGGCGTCGGCAATGAGGTTTTCGGCTTGCAGCAGGCTGCGCCCCAGCGCGGTGGTGGGCTGGGTGGGGTGGCGTTCGTCTTGCAGGCGGTAAAAGGGCTCGCCATACACCTCGGCGCTGCTGGTGAACACCAGCATCGGTGTGTTGTAAATGGCCATGGCTTGCAACACGCTCAGGGTGCCCTGGAGGTTGTGGGCGTAGGCGTCGAGCGGGTTTTTGGCGCAGGCTTGGCGGCCTTTCAGGCCGGCGCAGTGCACCACGGCGTCGATGTCGTGGTGCAGCAGGGCGCGCGAGACCAGGGCGGTGTCGCGCACGTCGCCCACTTCCAGCGGCATGGGCTGGCCGCTCAGGTGTTGCAGCCGGGTGGCCACCAGGGGATGGCTGTGGCGCAGGTTGTCGAGCAGCACCACGCTGTGCCCGGCCTGGCTCAGGGCCAGGGCCACATGGCTGCCGATGTAGCCGGTGCCGCCGGTGATGAGGACGTTCACGGGCGGGGCTCGCAGGGTTTAGGCGGCGCTGGCCACGGGGCGGGGCAGGTGGTGCAGCCGGAAGTCCATGTAGCTGAGTTCCAGGCCGGTTTCGAGGTCCATCATGGGGTCCCAGCCCAACGACTTGAGGCGGCTGACGTCGAGCAGGCGCCGGGCCGGGCCGTCGGTGGGGCCGTTGTTGAAGAGCAGCGCGCCGTTGTAGCCGACCACGCCGGCAATGGTGCGGGCGAGTTCTTGGGTGCTGACGTCGGCACCGAAGCCGACGTTGATGTGGTTGCGGGTGGCGAGGGTGTGTTCGGCGTAGGCGGCGCGGGGCAGTTCCATGAGGTACACGCAGGCTTCGGACAGGTCGTCGACGAACAGGAATTCGTGGCGGGTGCTGCTGCCCGACACCACCACGCTGGGGCTGCCTTGCTGGGCGGCGGTGTGCAGCCGCTGAATGAGCGCCGGGATCAGCGGGCCGTGGGCGGGGTCTTGGGCCAGCTCGGGGTCGCTGTGGTAGGTGTCGCCGGGGCCGTAGGCGTTGCAGGTGACGGCGCAGCGGTAGTCGAGCCCGTGGCTGGCGCCGTATTGCTGGTTGTAGCTTTCACACAGCTTGATGCCCGCGATTTGGGTGACAGCGGTGGACGCGCAGCGGGGGTCTGGGGCGCCGGTGAGCAGGTCTTCTTCGGCCATGGGCTGCAGGGCGGCGCTGGGGTAGCTGTCGCTGCCGGTGAGCAGCAGCAGTTTTTTCACGCCGGCTTGAAACGCGGCGTCGAGCACGTTGGCTTGGACCAGCAGGCTGTGGTGGGCCAGTCGGGCGGGTTGGTTGGGCAGGCCGCTGTGCAGGGCGGCGGGCAGGTAGACGTGGTCGGGCTTGGTTTGCTCAAAAAACGTTTGCACGGCGGCTTGGTTGGTCAGGTCGAGCTCGGCCGGGGTGCGGGTGACGATGTGGCTGCGCGGGTGACCGAGCCGGATCAGCTGGCGCACAAGGGCAGCGCCCACCATGCCGGTGTGGCCGGCGACGTAGATGAGATCGGTGTAGTGAATCATGGGGTACGGCGGGTGGGTGGATGGGGCGGCGTGGAGGGCGCTCAATGCACTTCCAGCATGGCGTGTTCAACGGTGACCATTTGTTGGCGACCCAACAGATCGAGCAGCAGGGTGACGCGTTCGTTGGTGACCGACAGCACGAGGCCTTGCAGCCCCTTGAGGCCAGGGCGGCGCAGGCGCACACGCGTGCCGGGCTGAAACGGCGATAGGGTTTTGAGCTCGGTCTGGTTGCGCTGCTGTTCGAGGTCTTGAATGCTGGTGATGAGTTCGGGGTCGACGGCGGCGGGGCCGTTGCCAAACGACACCAGGCTGCACACGCCGCGTGTGGAGCGCGCAGCCGAAACACCCTGGCGCACCGAGCCCGGGCGAAAGAACACGTAGCGCGGGAACATGGGCACGTCGACCAAGCTGTCCACAGCGCTGTTGCGCCGCGCGGGCGAGGGGAAGCTTTTGCAGCGCGGCAGGTAGGTCTGGTAGCCCTGGCGCGCCAGCTGCTCGTGGGCCATGTGCTCTTGCTGGGGCTTGGTGTAGGCCAGGTACCAGGGCGGCGTGTCGGCGGCGGGTTGTTCGGTGGGCTCGGTCATAAATGTGTCGATTTCAGTGATCTAACAAGTATGTTTTATTTGAATTTAAAGCGCCAAAAATATTTTATGAGATAAAAATGATTTGTGTGAGTTTTTGCCGGTTGAAACGGTTTGGGGCTGTCTGCACCGCCCGGCTCGGCTCCGCTCCGCCCAGCGCGACCCCGCACAAGCCTGGGGCGGCGGCTAGTGGGCCAGCATGAGGCGCGCTTTGGGGCGCTGCGCTGCGCCATGGCCACGACGCGCGTGGCCGGGCGCGAACAGTTCAAAGTCGAGGCCTTGGCTGAGTTGTTCGGTGTTGAGCTGGTGCCGCTGGGCGTAGGCCACCACCTCGGCCAGCGGTATGGGGCGCTCGATTTGCAGCTGTTTTTGTGAAAAGAGCTGGATCGCTTCGGCTTCGTCCGAGCCGGTGAGCACCACGGGGGTGGGTGGGTGGGGGTGGGTGTCGCTGTGGGCGTGCTCGGTGGCGCGGCGCATGAAGTCGGCGTAGGCGCGCCCGCGTGGGGTGGTGTCGCCCACGAGCAGCCGCACGGGGTTGAGCCGGTCGTGCATGACCTGGCCCGGGCGCAGCAGCACCGGGGCAACGAGCAGGTTGAGCGGACCCAGGCGGTCCAGCGTGCGGCGGGTGTAGCCCACCGGCACGGTGGATTCGATGGCGAGCGTGGCCTGGGGGTTGAGGGCGGACACGCGCTGGAGCATGCGGTCGAGGTGGCTGGTGTCCACCACTTTGTGGATGGCGTCGTAGTCGGTGGGGGTGCCCACGAGCACGAGCGAAGCGCCATCAACGGCGTCGTTGAGGTAGAGCGTGGAGCGCAGGCCGGGGCTGTGGTATTCGAGCCGGTGGGCCATGTCGGCGTCGTCGTAGGGGGAGAGGCCGGCGTTGATGGTGTGCACCGTGGTGGGGGTGTCGTCGTGCAACGCCACCTCGTAGCAGTGGGCCAGCATGATGGCGGCCGACAGGCCCACCGGGCCAGCGTCGATGACTGCAATTTTCATGGTGTGTAGGGGCCGGGCAGGGGCTGAAAAAGGGGCGCTGGCCCCGCTCCCGCTGGGGTGGGTGGGCGCCTGGGGTGGGCGGCGTGTGGGGTAGCGTGTGGAGGGGCTCAGAGGTAGAGGCTTACCTTGGCGATGTTTTTCCAGGCCACGGTGGCCAGGCCACCGAGCTTGGCTTGGCGCAGCGCTTTCAACTCTTCAAGGGGGCGGCGCACCGAGCGGCCCACGGCGTCGGGGCGCCAGGGGTGCAGCCGCTTGCGCACCAGGGGCTCGGGCAGGTAGGCGCTTTTGAAGAAGGGCTGCGAAAACAGGCGCAGGCTGGCGTCGTAGTCGGCGGCCAGGGGCATGTCGCGGGCAAAGCCGCCAATGCGCCGGAGCCAGCTGCGCCGCACAAAGAGGGCGGTGATGGGCGGGGCCCAGCCGCGTGCGAGTTTGTCGCGGCTGAAGGGGCCGGCGTCCAGGCGGCGCACCACCAGGCGCGGGTCTTCGTGGTGCACGTATTTCACGTTGCCGTACACAGCCGAGATCTGGGGGTCTTCAAAGATGTCGGCCACGTGGGCGAGCACGTTGTCGTTGTCCAGGGTGTCGTCGGCGTTGAGAAACCCCAAAATTTCGCCGCTGGCTTGGCCGATGCCCCGGTTCCAGGCCTTGTAAATGCCCTCGCCGGGCGCGCCATAGACCAGGGTCAGCTGCTCGCGGCGGTGGTTCAGGCGCTCCAGGCTGCCGTCTTGGCTGGCCCCGTCGATGACGATGTGCTCGCGCAGCGCGTGGCACTGGGACTGCACAGAATCGAGGCAGTCGTCAATGGAGCCGACGCTGTTTTGGCAGGCGGTGATGATGCTGATGGTGATGGCCGAACCGCTGTGGGCAAGCGGTTGCTGGGGTGTTGAATCCACGTGGTTCATGGGAGCTCCTGGACGGCGGGGTCACAAAAGGGGGAGGCGCCAAGCGAGGCCACCGCCGCCCGGCAGGGACGCGGGAGCCATAGCGGCGCAGCGCATGACAGGCCTGTGGTGGGGCCGCTTTCGGTGTGCGGTGTTCAAGCCGGTGCGGTTTGGCGCTTGGCCGGTGGCGCTGCACCGGCAGGGCTGTGGGGCGGCGGCGGCGGGGGTGCCCATGGGATGGTTTCCGGTGTGCCGCGCTGGGGGTTGTTCAATGTGCCGACACGACCTCAATGCCTGCGCTGCGGTCTTTTTGACCGTACCAACGCAAGGCTTTGGAGAGGGCTTGCGGGCCAAAGTCGGGCCACATCGCGTCGGTGTAATACAGGGCGGTTTGGTCGGTTTGCCACAGCATGGGCTGGCGGCCAGGGATGGCGCCGCCGGTGCGGATCAGCAGATCGGGGTCGGGCATTTGGGCCTGCAGCGCATAGGGCCGAAAGGCGTCGGCGTCGGGCAGCACCAGGCGGCAGTTGGCGTGTTGCTTTTGCCAGTGCTGAAAGGCGGTGTTGACGTCCCAGTAGCGGGCACCGTCAATGGACAGGGTGACGGTCAGGCGGGTGTTTTGGGCGAGTTGGGCCTCGGCGCCCATCAAAAAGCGGCGCAGCGGGACGTTGAGCCGGTTGGTGTTCCCCGCGATGCGAAAGCGCACGCGCTGCTCGCGCAGGCTGTCTACCACCGTGGCCAGGTGTTGCATGAGCAAGGCCATGACGTTGTCGGACCCGGGTCCGGCGGGGACCCGCAGCTCGGCCGGGAACACATACAGGCTCAGGTGCTGGATGCGCTGTTCACAACAAAATTCCACCGCTCGCATGGCCCGCTGCAGCCCGATGGCCAGCGCCGTGCCTTCGGGCACATGGTGTTGTTTCGCCCAGCTGCTCAGGCCGCCTACCACCACACCCAGGTGGTTGGGCCGTGGTGGCGACGGTGGGTGCGCGTTGCGCGGGGGCAGTCCCATGGGAATGGTGGCTGGCTGAAGGTACATGGGTGCTCCTGGCGGGAGTCTGGCAGGGGGGAGACCACCTGATCAGGCATATTGTTACAACTGATAGTTTGTAGAATACACTATAAAAATCATTAAAAGTACAAAAATGATGAATATGCTTATTCTAATATCTATATAGCGTGTCAAAGTTCACGCCCTGTGCGGCGTGCCGGCTGTGGGGCCAGCGGCCCGCTCCAGGCCGCAGCGGGGCTGGGATTCGGTGGCGGCTCTGCGGCACATGGGTCATTGGCGAGCGCCCTGCGTAAAGGCGGTGGGCCATCAAGGTGGCGCTGTCAGTGACCTTGAAATTGATGGTGTAAGTGACTTTCAAATGGATGGTGTATGTGACATAAAAATCGATGTCATAAGTAGTAAATTGCGCCTACCTGCAAAAATGATTAAACTAATCCCCAATCCGGTGCGCCACTGGCCGCCATCGGTTGTGTATCGATGGTCCCTTGGTGGTCTGTTGGGTGTCTGTCGGTTGTGTCTATCGGTTGCGTCTGTTGCGCGGCTGGTGCTACCGGCCGGCGGTGGGTGGTGGGCCTTGGTGGCGCGGCTCGCCGTGGAGGCCGCGCGGGGCGCCCGGTGGCTTCAGGGCCTGTCCCGCTTTTATGAAAAACGATCCCTATGAACGATTCAGTAAAAAACAAAGGCAACATCGTCCTGGGCGAGGGTGTCCGGGCGGTGGGCAGTTTCTCGGTCCCCGGTACGGCGCTGATTGAGGGTTTTTTTGAGGGCGATCTCACCGCCGACGAGCTGATGATTGGCCGCCATGGCCAGTTGCTGGGCCGGGTGCATGCGCGGCAGGCCGAGATATTGGGTGAAACCCGCCAAGACCTGCACGTCACGGGCAAGCTGATCGTGCGCAGCACCGGGCGTGTGCACGGCGCAGCGCGCTACGGCGAGCTGGAGGTGGAGCGCGGTGGCGCTTTGCAGGGTTCCATCAAGCCGTTGGCTGCTGTGGATGCGCCCACGCCGCTGGCCGGGCAGGCGCCGGCGCCCCTGGAGCTGCCCGCTGCGCCAGCACACGGCAAGCCGCTGGGCCCCACCTGATTGTTGGGCGTGTTCAGGATGCAGATGCTCAAACGTCCGGCGGCCTGGCTGCGCAGAGGGCTGGCGCTGGGCCCCATGGTGCTGGACCTGTGGCGGCGCGACTACCGCGATGCGCGGTTGATCGTGGAGCAGGGCGGGGACTTGCAGTATTTCGCGGTGCCGGGGCGCTTGCAGCGCTTGGTGGTGCGCGGCAGCTTGGTGGTGGTGGGGGTGCTGGGCAGCGCTTTGCTGGTGATGACGGTGGCGGCTTTGGTCTTGCAGCTGAACCGGCTGCAAGAGGAGCGCCGCCACCAGGCGATTTACCTGGCGCTGGCCGACAGCTTCCAGGAAGTCGGCTTTGCCGACAGCGAGCGCCTGAGCACCGACGAGATGCTCTCGTTGGCGCGCACCATTCGCGAGCGGGACCAGGAAATTCGGCGCTTGGTGGATTCCGCGACGACCCAGTTGTCGAGCGAAAACGCAGACTTCAAGAGCCTGCTCGATGGCACGGGCCTGACCGAAAAGGCGATAAAAATCATTCACGGTTCCACGGCCATGGGGGGCTTTGGCCCGCGCGAGGGCGTGGACGTGGGGCTGGAGAAGCTGATGCCGGTGGTGAGTGGCTCGTTTCTGGACGAGGCCGCCGACAACCGTTTGCTGCGCGACGTGATGCTCGCATTGCCAGCGAACTTGCCGGTGAGCGATCACCGGCTGACCTCGCGGTTTGGCATCCGCAAACACCCGATCCAGGGCCAGGCCCGTTTGCACACCGGCATTGACTTGGTGCCGCACACGGACGACCGGGTGTACCCGGCCAAAGACGGCAAAGTGGTGCTGGCGCGGGACTACAGCAACTACGGCAAAACGGTGATCGTGCGCCACGACCGCGGCATTGAGAGCCTGTACGCGCACCTGGACCGCATCGATGTGACCGAGGGCCAGAACGTGGACCGTGCCACGGTGCTCGGCATGGTGGGCAATACCGGTGCGTCGACCGGCAAGCACCTCCATTTTGAAATTTCGGTGGGGGGTTACCCCGTCGATCCCTTAAAAGTCATTCAGACAGCGCAGCATGTTCAACATCTCAAAAACTAAGACCCCTGCTCCCAAGCTGGAGACCTTCGTGCCCCCGGTGCCCATGGGCTCGTCGGCCCTACCACCCACACCAACACAAACACCACCATCACCGCCCGTGCCTGAAACCCGGTCGCGCGCCAACACCATGGTGCAAAGCCTGGCCACCACGCAGAAACCGTCGGTGGTGAGTGAAGGTTTTGTGATGCGCGGTGACATCGATTCGGCCGGTGTGTTGCATGTGGAGGGCAGCGTCATCGGGGTGGTGAATGCCGACGACATCAACATCGGGACCGCCGGCCTGGTGGACGGCACGCTCACCTGCAAGAACCTCAACATCAAGGGCCGGGTCTCGGGCAAGGTGGTGTGCGACGAGCTGGTGATCGCACCTTCGGCGCAGGTCAAAGGCGAGATCAGTTACCTGTCGCTCACCATCGGTTCCGGGGCGTCGGTTGAGTGCGAAATGACCTGTCGCCAGATCCAGGGCCGCTGATGGCTTGGGGCGGTCGGTGGTGACCGCTTCTGCCCGCCCGGGCCTCTGACCCCAGCCTTGCCGCCCCGGGCTGAAACCGCCCACCCACTGAAAGAAACACCACCCCATGTCCGATCGAATTGTCCACATCGATGCCCAGCCCGATATTGCCAAATTGGTCGACCTGATCAAGGCGGCGCTGGACATTCCCGCCAGCCCGGTGGACCCGCGCGAGTCCGAACACGTGGCGGCGGCCAATGCGCTGGTGCAGAAAATGCGCCCAGATGCCATTTTGTTGAACATCAACGTCCCGGGGCTGGACGGCGACGAGGTGTTTGCCCGGGCAGGCAGCAGCGCTTCGTTGGGCGGCATTGTGCAGCTGCTCACGCGGGCGCGCCGCAAAGGCGCTGGCCCCGCGCCGGCGGGGCGCGCTGGCTGCGACGCCTACATCACCAAAGACGTGGGCAAGCTCGACTCGGTGTGAGGGGGTGGGGCGTTTGTGCGCCCTGCGGTGTCTGAACACCGCACCGTGTTGACTTCACGGGCTCAACGCTGTTTGTATTTTTGACGGTGTTGGCGGTGTTGCCTTGGTTCGCGCTTGTAACGGCGTTGTTGCCAGGGCCCGCTCTCGCCCGCGCGCCTGCTCTTCTGCAAGTTCAACAGCTCACCCGCTCACCCGCTTATTGGCCAACGCGCGCCCGCCGCCTGCCCGGTGGTGCCTGGCGCTGAAGCGCGTGGGGGCGTCTGCGCGCGCCAGCAGGTCGCTGGCCTCTGAACGTTGACCGTTGATCGTTGACCGTTGACCGTTGACCGTTGATCAAAACGCCAAGCATTCCTTGGTGGGGCTTGGGTTGAGTACGCTCAATGGCGCGCTTCCATAACCCTTACTTTGCCCATATTTCCGACGAATGGTTGTGAACTGTTGGGTGAATACTTGGATAATGATAAGGTATACAAATGTTATTTAAAGTGCTCAATTGGTACTTTTTGTTACGTTTCTGGTGCTGTGCCATCTTGGGTTGCCTACAAACTGACCTCATCTGCCGACCGATGGGGTGTTTGCGTAGGCGCAAGGTGTGGGTCGGGTGCCGCGCGGCGCGGGAGCCTCTGGCCTGCGCGTGTTGAGAGGGGTGCTGTCGCGTGCCAAGCCGCAGGGGTACGGTGCATGCAACGGTGTCGGGTGTCATGCGGCCGCTCGGAGTGGCCAGCCAAATTGAAAGTGTGTCTTGATGTTTCGTGATTCGAACAATGGTGAAGCCCACAAGCTCACCGTTGAAGCCCAAAAGCTCGCGTTTGCTTACCAGACGGCGCTAGACCGCGTGAAAAAGGTGGAGGCGCGCGAGTCGCGCCTGGTCGACGAAATTGAGCGGTTGAACATGGAGATTGACCGCATCAAGAATTCCAGCCGCGTCGAAACCGACAGCCGGTTGCGGGCCGAGGAGGCCTTGGACGAAACCCGGGAGCGGCTGGAGATTGCGGTTGAAGCCAGCGGCTTGGCCCTGTGGGATTTTAAAGAGCCGTTCAGCGACTTCTACCTCACGGCACGCTGGGGCGAGATTTTGCAAGAGGTGGCGCTGGAAGGCTCCTGGAGCACCGAGCAGTTGAAGCAGCGGGTCCATCCCGACGACTTCCCCATGATCGAAAAGGGCCTGGGGAAACTGATGGCGGGCTACATCAGCCGTGGGGTGGTGGTGTTTCGGTTTCGGGCGGCGCAGCGGTGGATCTGGCTCGAATCGCATGGCACCGTTTCACAGCGCAACGCGGCAGGGAAACCCATTTGCATGACCGGCACCATTGCCGATGTGACGCAGCGCGTGGAAAACGAAGCCCGCCTTTCAGAAGCCCGCCTGTTGGCAGAGAAAAACAGCCAACTGAAAAGTGATTTGATCGCCAGTATCAGCCACGACATTCGAACACCGCTCAATGCCCTGATGGGTTTGAATTCGGTGCTGCTGGACTCGGACATCAACAAAGACCAGCGCCATTGGCTGGAATTGATGCAGCAATCGACCGAAAATCTGTTGAAGATTTTGAACGATCTGTTGGACCTTTCGCGCATTGAGGCGGGCCGGCTGGAGCTTTCGATTGAGCCTTTTGTATTGAAACGTTTCCTGGACCAGAATTTTGGGTTGTTTGAACAACAAGCCCGCGCGAAGGGTTTGACGTACACGCAGCTTCAGTCTGAAACGCTCCCGGTCACGGTTCGGGCCGATGCGGTTCGCATTGGGCAGGTGTTGAACAATTTGTTGTCGAACGCCGTGAAGTTCACCGGCCAGGGCGGGGGCGTTAGCCTGAGCAGTGCGCTGGAGCAAACGGCAGACAGCACGCGGCTGACGTTTGCCGTGCGCGATTCCGGTATTGGCATTCGGCCCGAATCGCTGAACAAGTTGTTCAAAAACTTTTCCCAGGCCGACGCATCAATCGCCGGTCGCTACGGCGGCAGTGGCATGGGCTTGGCCATTTGCGCACGGCTGGTGGAGCTGATGGGGGGGGACATCCGGGTTGAAAGCAAGCTCGGCGAGGGTTCAACCTTCTTTGTGTCCATTCCTATTGACGCGGTGCAGCACCCGGCGCCCAGCGCGCTCCCGGTGGTGGCGCCCGCCAGCGCCGAGCCTGCCGGGGCGGCCGGCGGCGCGGTGTTTGCCGGTGTGCGGGTGCTGCTGGCAGAAGACCAGCCGATCAATGAAATGCTGATGCTGCGCGTGTTGTCTTCGCTCGGGTGCGACACCACGGTGGCACACAACGGGCTGGAGGCGGTGGCAGCGTGGGAGCAGGGGGGTATTGACCTGATCTTGATGGATGTGCAGATGCCGGAATGCAACGGCATGGCGGCTGCCGAACGCATTCGGGCCTTGGAGCGCGCGGGCGGTGGCGCGGTGGCGCCGGTGCCTATTTTGGCCCTGACCGCCAACGCCATGCAGGGCGACCGCGATCGCTGCCTGGCGGTGGGCATGAACGGCTATGTGACCAAGCCGGTGCAAAAAACGGTGTTGATCAACGAGATGAAGCGCTTGCTGGGGGTGTGCCAACACGGCCAGGAAAAGCGCGCCGAGCCCGCAGAGCCGAGCCGCGAAAAGCGCCGCGAAAAGAGCTTCGTGGTGGCCCCCGCATCTGCACTGGCCAAGGCCAAGGCCAAGGCAAAAACCAAAGCGTCCGCAACGGCCAAGGCACCCGCGTCCACGCAGGCCCCCGGCGCACCCCGAAAGGCCATGGCCATACCCGAAGCGCCCGCCACCGATGCCACCTTGTCCCAAGACATTTTGGCCATGCTGCCGGCCATTTTGAAGGACATCCAGACGCGCGCCGACGCCATTGACCAGGCCCTGCGCACCCAAGATGTCGACACCATTGGGCGGGAACTGCACAACCTGCAGTCCAGTCTGGGCTACATCGGCGCGGCCCGGGGCATTCGGCTGTGCCGCGGCCTTGAAATGGCTGCGGGGGCGGGGGAATGGGGCTTGTTTCAGCGCGCGCAACCCCTGTTGCACCAAGAGCTGGCACAGATTGCGACCCAGTACCAGCTGATCCAATAAGCTCAGCCGCGCAGGCTGCCCAGGCAGGGCGGCCGCCGCTTTGTGGGGTTTATTGGTAGACCAGGCTCATGGTCATTTCGCGCCGGTAGGCGCCGGCGGGTGCGTTCGGGCCCACCGTGAGCCGGGCGTGAAAGGGCAGCTTGACGGTGGTCTCGGTTTCGGCGGCGATCCAGTGTTGCGCCCGCAAGGCAAACCGGGCGTGCGCTGAACGGCCCAGTGGGTGCCGCTTGGCGGCGTCGTGAAACAGCTCCAGCTGGATCACCGATTGTTTCTCTTGCGCGTGGCGCAAGGGGCGTTCGGCGGGCGCCGGGTCAAACGCGACCAGGGCGACTTGTTGGTGCTCGGCGCTGGGGTTGATGCACACCACCGACAGCTCGCCCTGGCCGTGTTGCGGCGCGCCCTCCACCGGGTTGATGGGTTCAAAGTACACGTCGATGCTGGAGATGGCGCACTGCACGCCATTGGCAAAGCTTGGGGTGGGTGCCCAAGCCAACCAAGCGAGCAGGCAAAGCCAGGCGCGGCCCAGCGGTCTGGAAACGGTCATGCGAAAACGGGGTGTTGCGTACGAGGGGCCGAAGGCGGGGCGGGGGGGCGCAGCCGTGCGCCGACCACTACAAAATGAAGGCGTAAAGCACACCCAGGATCGACAGCACGAGGGCCCAGGTGATGCCATCAAAACCGGTGTCGGTCGAGGGAGCGTCGTGGATGTTGTTGTGGCGGTTGTCGTGGCGGTCGTTGTGGCTGCTGCCGCGCGAAGCCGCCCGCGGCGGTTGCACACGTTCGCCGGGGCTTTGTTGGCCTCGGCCCCCGGGGCGGTGCCCCAGGTGCTGCACCAGCCCCGCCGCGCGCATTTTTCGCCGGTTCAGTTTCAATGAAAGTCGCATGATCGGTTGACCTTTGCCGTTAAGCAGCCCAGTCCGTAGAAACCCAAGGCATGGCATTGAAAGGCATTCATTGGCGTCGGCATGGCGGTGGCGGCTACGCTTGGGTCGTGCCAATGGCGCCAAACAGTTCGTTGGGGTCAATGGCGCCGCGCTTGTCGCCCTTGGTCACCACGTCCAGCGTGCCCGGCATCTTCGGGTCGTACAGCCAATAGTAATTTTCCGTTTCACCACGGGTTGCATTCACAATGCCGCCGGCCACCCCAAAGAGACATTGCGCTGCCTCGTCACCCGATAAAAGGTCTTCCAGGTAAAAGTCGATGTCGTCGAGGGTGATCCAATGCTGCAATGGCAGCGCGCCAATTTTGTAGCGCCGGCGAATCGGATGGCCTGCGGCATCCCGGACGCTGCTTTCGCAAACAGCAAACCCAGCGGCTTGGTGGTGATTCATAAACGTGCGACAGCGTTGGTGGGCTAAAAACCGCGACCTAATGGACTTTTCGTTGGGCGGCAACCGGTGGTTTTTGATCGCCGCTGCCCGTTCTCTGTATTTCTTCCCAGATGGAACGGATGTAGATTTTGATAAATTGGCTGTTGCTCACCACCTGCCCCAGGTCATTGAAGGAAATGGGTTGCTGCTGAAGATCCAAAATAATCACCTCAATGCCGCTTTTCCACACATGCTCCAAAGCCGCGGTGAATGCGGCGGTGCAGTCGGGCGACAGCGCGCCCAGCGTGTCCACCACCAACACATCTAGCCCGGCCTGTTTGAGCCGCCGCGCATTGAGCTTGAGCTTGATCATGGCCGAGCGCATTTCGCGCTGCTGCCCCACCGGGTTGAACCCGCGTTCGGTGTCAAAAACCGCCAGCGAAGCCCCCTTGAGCTTCGGCGCAACCAGCTTCTCCAGCTGCGTTTTGCGCAAGCTGTGGCGCGGGCGCTGCGCCAGCAGCATGGAAGCCTGGAGGTACGTGACGGTTGGGGCTTCTTTCGCCTGCGCAGCACGCGCCGAGCCCGCGCGCCAAGTGGATGAAGGCGCCGGCTGCTGGCTGAGTTGGTTTTGCATGTGCTCGCTCTGTTAGGCCGCCAAGCCCCTTGTAAGGGCGTGGCACATTTGTGGAATAAATACCTAAATCACCAAATATGCTTGGTTTTTGGCATATTTTACCGCCTAAAAGATTGGAAAACATGGGTATATTGTTTTTTGTATTGGTCCTGCTTACAATGTGCTATGAGTACTAAATTTCACCAATCTGCGCCAGAAACCTCCGACGAGGTCTGTGGTACTTTGTATGCATCCAAGCTGCTGGGCTTGTCGGTGGGCTCGGTGCAGGCACTGGTCGAGCGCAACGAGCTGGACGCCTGGAAGACGCAGGGCGGGCATCGGCGCATATCCATGCAGTCCATTCGCGCCTACCAGCGCCTGCACGGCAAGGCCGAAACCCATCACCGCAGCGACCTGGTGCGCATCCTCATCGTCGATGACGACGCGGCCTCGCTGGAAATGTTCAAGGCAGCCATTGCCTCGTGGAACCTGCCGGTGGACTGCACCACCATGACCTCGGGGCTGGAGGCCATGATCGACATCAGCGCGCTGCGCCCCGATCTGCTCCTGACCGACCTGAACATGCCCGGGGTTGATGGCTTCGAGTTGCTGCGCACCCTGCGCAGCAACCCCACGTTTGCTTCCCTGATCGTGGTGGCCATGAGCGGACTCTCCACAGAAGACATCACCGAAAAAGGTGGCTTGCCCCCCAAGACCATCACGCTGAAAAAACCCATCGACTTGCGCTGGCTGAACGGTTTTCTCTCAGCCCTTGCCGCCGCACGGCAGCTCAAATCGTTCTGACTCTCCCCAGCGTCACAGCCCCCGGGGGGTAGGCTGCGACGAACACACCCGCATGGCGCCGCATGCGGGCTCAGCGGGCAGCGCTGTTCACAAGGCGCACGCTTCGCCTCCCATCCCCCCTCCATTGCCCCAGCCCACTGATGTCTTGAATCCGTTCGGGCTGAGCCTGTCGAAGCCCCTGCAACCCAACGACCGGCTTGGGGTGAACGGCCCGTAACGGTTCACACACCCAAGCGCCTAAGCAATAGGCGCGTACGCGCTGGGTGGCGGGCCTGCGGGCCTGCTGGCTTGCGCCTTTTGCCCGTCAATTCGTGACCTGGCCACCGCAAGCGCGTGCTTGGCCTTTGTGCGCCACACGTTGCCCGCCTTCCCCGTTGACGCCCCCCGCTCGCGAATGGGCGGTGCCATGGCGGCGCCCCCGGTGCTTCTTGACACCTGCTACTGCGACCACCCGGTCCAAGTGGGGCGGAAAGTCGGCGTGGCTTCTAACCAACAACACCGCTCCACCGGCAAGCGCTCCCGGAGGGCGGGCCTTTGCCGTTACACGCCTGTTGGGAATTGTGAGGTTTATTACGGTTCATGACTAAAATCAACAGAAGTGCAAGTTAATGAAGCTAATATGTCAAACTGACAGGTAACAAGGCGTGTACGCGTCCCGCCCTGGCCCAGCAACCGAAACACCATTCAACCCTTCACGACCATGAAACTGATCCAGTCCGACCTCGACTTCATCTTTGCCCAGCTCACCTTGCCGGGCAACGATCCCCGCAACGCGCCGCTGGGCACCGTGCTGGACCCGACGGGTATTCGCGATGTGCAGGGTATCGGCAACAACATCGCCAACCCCACCTGGGGCGCGGCCGATCAGCCTTTTGAGCGGCTGACCGGCTCTGTGGAGCTGCCGACGTCCACGCCGACCACGTCGCCTTTGACGGGGACGCCTCCGGTGACGTCGGCCCCTCCCGGTTTCAATATCGCCGATTTCGACCCGATCGACCCTGCAACCTTCCCTGCGGTGGACCTGCGTGCGCCGGGCTCCGAGCAGTTTTTGACGCGTGGCAACAACATCACCATCCCGATCACGGACATCACCTCGCCCCGGGAGATCAGCAATCTGGTGGTCGATCAGAGTTCGGATGCGCTCGCCGCCATCGGTTATGTGACGCCTGGTGAACAGAAGCTGGCGGTCCTGGACGACCCCAGCACCACGCCAGAGGGACGCCTCAACCCCTTCACCGGCAACGTGAACCCGCTGCCTTACAGCACGTTCACGACCATGCTGGGTCAGTTTTTTGACCACGGTCTGGACTTCGTGCGCAAAGGCGTGGATGGCAGAATTCAAATCGATTTGTTGCCCAGCGACCCTCTGTACAACGATCCACGAGGGTTCGGCGCCAATTTCATGACGGCGTCTCGCACCAACACGGTGCAGGTGAGCATCGGTGTGGAAAGCAGCGACGCCTTGTTGGGCAAACTGGGTCTCACCGAAGGCCGCTTTTTCGAACCGGTCACCGTGACCCCGGGCGCGGTGGGCGCCGACGGCGGCGTGTTGATGATCAACAAGGTGGCGATCAACATCGCCAACAACCGAAGCTTGGCCAATGTGGCGGCTGACATCAATGCCCAGACAGGTCTCACGGGTGTTGTGGCTAGCGTGAACGGAAGCGATCTGACCCTGACTGCCTCGGGTGAAAGCATCAACACGGTTTCGCCTTTTATCGATTTGAGCCAGACCTACGGCTCACAGATCAGCCACACCGTTTTTCTGCGCGAGTACGATGCGAACGGCAAGGTGACCGGGGCGCTGGTGAGCGGTTCCGTGGACGGTGCCAGCTCCTTGGCTACCTGGAAAGACGTGAAGGCCAACGCGTTGAACATCGGCATCACGCTCAACGACAAGGATGTGTTGGACATTCCCTTGGTTCGTCTGAACGCCGACGGCTCCACCTTTTTTGACAGCAATGGCGACGCCTGGTTGATTGCGCGCCACAAGGTGAGCGGTGCCGTGTATTTCGTGCAAAACACGGACATCGCTCTCAACACGGTGATTTTGCAGGCCAACGGCCAGGCTGTTGCCGGCGGCAACCTGGCCACCGTTCGCGGTGAGTTGGTGTTGCAAACCATGGGCCATGCGTTTTTGGACGACATGGACCGCTCAGCGAACCCCAGCAGCCCCAGCTACAACAGCGCGCTCTTGGGTGACCACTTTATCGCGGGCGATGGGCGCATCAACGAGAACATTGGCCTGACCGCCATTCAGGAGGTATTTCACGTCGAGCACAACCGGCTGCTGAACGACATCACCGGTTTCATGACGGCGGTGAACACACCCAGCATCGTTGTCGGTAATTCAGGCAACAACTTGATCGCTGACCTGGGGTTGGCTGAAAACACCACTTTCACGTCGGGCGTGCTGGGTACGGCTGTGGTGGGTAGCGGAACCGTGCGTGGCGGTAACCTGGTGTTCAACAGCACAACCATCGCGATTGCCAATGGCTCCACGCTGGACCAGGTGGTGGCGGCTGTCAACGCTGCCAATGCGACAACGGGTGTGGCCGCGGTCAACAACGGCGGGCGTCTGGAACTGTTGACCCAGTTCTACAACGACGTGCATGGCAACGTTTGGACAGGCGAGATGCTGTTCCAGGCCGCCAAGCTGGTCAACGAGATGGAATACCAGCACATGATTTTTGGCGAGTTTGCGCGCAAGCTCAGCCCGAACATCACCCCGTTTGGCGTGTACGACGTCACCATCGACCCTTCGATCAAGGCCGAGTTCGCCCATGCGGTCTACCGTTTCGGCCACTCGATGCTCACGGATACGGTGGGAATGACCGAGTTTGATCCCACCACTGGTTTGTCGACGGGCGAAGACAAGAGCGTTGGTCTGATTTCGGCCTTCCTGAACCCCAGGATCTACACCGATACCACCGCAGGTGAGTTCGCCATTGGTGGTTCGCAGCAGGTGGGTAACGGCATTGACATTTGGGTGACCGATGCCTTGCGCAACAACCTGGTGGGGATGCCGCTGGATCTGGCCACGCTCAACATGACACGCGCCCGCGATGCCGGCATGCTGAGTTTGAACGGTGTGCGCGCGGATCTGTTTGCGCAAACGGGCAATGCAGCACTCAAGCCATACGACAGCTGGCTCGACTTCCAGAGCAAGATGGTGCACGAAGAGACGCTGGTCAACTTTGTGATGGCCTACTCGCGTGACACCGTGTTGACGCTGTTTGGCGAGGCCCCGGATGGAGCGACCGGTACCGGTGACGGGGGTGCCTTCACCATTGCTGACTGGGATGCGTTGCGCGTCAGCGAGGTCGAGGCCGAGCAAATGCAGTACGCCGTCGGTCTGCGTGCTGCCGGTGAAAAAGCCATCGCCGATGGCGCCTTTATGGAGTACGACCAGGGCATCAACGCGGTCGACTTCTGGCTCGGCGGCCTGGCCGAGGCCAAGGTGCCGGGCGGCATGCTCGGCTCCACCTTCGACTTCATTTTTGCGCTGCAGATGATTGAGCTGCAAAACGCAGACCGCTTCTACTACCTGAACCGCCTGGGTGGCACCAACATGCTGGCCGAGATTGAGGCCCAGCTGTTTGCTGACGTGGTAATGCGCACCACCGGTGTAGAAAACCTTTACAAAGACATTTTTTCGGTGCCCGATGCGACCCTTGAGATGTCAGCACCGACCGACAAGATCTTCCAGTTTCAGCTGGACCTTAAAAATGCAACGGTGGATCAAGTGGATGTACACGGTGTCACCCAAAAGGTGGGCACCGCCGGCTGGGTGTATTCCGCTGCCACCGGCTGGACGTTCTACGGCAACCAGGGCGATTACCTGGACGCCCGCGGCTTGTTGAATGCCAACGGTTCCGGCAATGCGAGTGAAGTGATTGGTGGCACCGCCACCAACGATCGTATTCACGGCGGTGGCGGTAACGACACGGTTTGGGGCAAAGCGGGCGACGACACCATTGAGGGCGGTCGAGGCAACGACTTCTTGCACGGTGAAGCTGGTAACGACACCATCACCGACGAGGAGGGTGACGACTGGATCTGGAGCGGCGACGGCAATGACACCGTCAACGCAGGCGCCGGGCTGGACAACGTGTTTGGTGGCGACGGCGACGACTTGATTATTGGTGGCACGGGCGCTGACATCCTCGACGGTGGTGCCGGCAACGATGTGATCTACGGCGACAACATGTTGGTGGGCACCAATGTGGACGGATTTGCCGACGCCGATATCTTGACCGGCGGTGAAGGCAACGACACCTTGTACGGCGGCCAGGGCAATGACGCGCTGGACGGCGGCGAAGGCGATGACGTTCTGATCGGTGGCCCCGGCTTTGACGCCATGGTGGGCTGGACCGGCAACGACACGTTCATCATGGACAAGTCGGACACCGGTTTTGGCAACGTCATGGACGGTGGCCTGGGCTTTGACACGGTGGACTACACGGCCAGCAACCCCAACCTGGTGCTGGACATCAATGGTGTTCAACAGCAAACAGGCATTTGGGTCAACCTGAGCCTGGCACCGGCCACCCTGACCCCGACCGACGTGTTCATCAATGTTGAAAAAGTCATTGGAACGACGTACAACGACACGCTGGAAGGCGGCGCCCTGATCGTCAACGTGTACCTGAACGGCGCTAACGGCCTGCCCACCAACACGCTCGACCTGCTGGCCAGCACCGGCTTGAGCCAGGGCTTTGTGGTGAAAGACGTGTTTGGCGAACCCCTGGTCACCACCTTGCCCGACGGCAGGCAGAGCCTGGTGGCCATGGACATGTGGCTGGACGGTGGCGCTGGCAACGACATGGTGCGCGGCGGTGATGGCAATGACACCCTGGTGGGTGGCGTCGGCACAGACACCCTGAGCGGTGGCCTCGGCAACGATGTGTATGTGGTTGACAGCAACAACGACGTGATCATCGAAGGCCTTGAACTCGACGTACTGGGCAACCCCGTGCTGGACATCGACGGCAACACCATCGCGTTGCTGCCTGAGCTGCAGAGCATTGATCGCATTGAAACCAGCCTGGGCAGCTACAGCTTGGCGCCAGCCAGCCGGGCGTTCATTGAAAACCTGACCTACACCGGTAGCGGTGCTTTTGATGGCACCGGCAATGCATTGAACAACATCATTACCGGCGGCTCGGGCAATGACACCTTGAACGGTGGTACGGGCACAGACACGCTGGTCGGTGGTCTGGGTGATGACACTTACACGGTCGACAGCAACCAAGATGTCATCACAGAGAACGCCAACGAAGGCACCGATCTGGTGAACGTCAGCATCAGTTACACCTTGGGCGCGAATTTGGAAAATCTGACGCTCTCAGGCAACGCAGGCAACAGCGGTACTGGTAATGAACTGGCGAACGTGATCACCGGCAACGGGGGTGCCAACTTGCTCAGCGGTGCGGACGGCGCCGACACACTGAACGGTGGTGGTGGCAACGACACGCTGGTGGGTGGTGCAGGTCTCGACTCTCTGGTGGGTGGCACGGGCAACGATGTGTATGTGATCGGTGACGAGGTTGACGACGACATCATCACTGAGAGTGCAAACAACGGCGGAACCGATACGGTGCAGTCCACCCGCAACACCTATGTGCTCACGGCGGCCAACGTGGAGAACTTGACCTTTACGGGCACTGGAAACTTCAGGGGCACCGGCAGCGATGGGGCCAACGTGGTTACCGGCGGCGCTGGCAACGACACGCTGGACGGTGGCGCAGGCAACGACACCTTGGTGGGCGGCGTTGGCAACGACCGCATGATTGGCGGCCTGGGAGCGGACAGCCTCAGCGGTGGTGCTGGTATTGACGTGTTTGTCTACAGCAACGTGAACCAAAGCGGCACCACGAACGGTACCCGAGATGTGATCACCGATTTCACGCGCGGTCAGGATCTGATCGATCTCTCTGGGATTGGGACCTTCACTTTCATTGGGACCAACAACTTCACGGCTGCAAACCAGTTGCGCTACGAGACGACTGGCGGTCAGACGTTGATTCAGGGCAATACCGTGGGTAACGGCGGTGCTGAGTTCTCGATCGCTCTGACCGGTGCTACCGCGTTGTCTGCTGCCGACTTCATTGGGATCGCTGCGGGCGGCCCAACGCCACCTGCACCCAACAATGGAGCGGTCGCGGGTCAAACATTCACCGGCACCAACCGCGGTAACACCTTGAATGGTGATACCGGTAACGACACAATGAACGGTAACGGCGGTAATGATGTGCTGAGCGGTCATGGCGGTAATGACACGATCAACGGTGGCACGGGCAACGACGTGATCAATGGTGGCCTGGGTGCCGATGTGTTGACAGGTGGTACGGGTAGCGATTTCTTTGTTTTCGATACTGCGCTGGGCGGTGACAACGTTGATCGAATCACCGACTTCTCTAACGCACGCCGAAATGATGACACGATCCGGCTTGAAAATGCTGTGTTCACATCACTGACCCAAACGGGTACTTTGAGTGCAGCCGCATTCCGATCGGGTGCTGCTGCGGTGGATGCCGACGATCGGATCATTTACAACAGCCAGACCCGCGAGATTTTCTACGATGCCGATGGCGTGGGTGGTGCAGCGCAAATCTTGTTTGCGACACTGGACAATGCGGTTACGTTGACACGTACCGATTTCGTGGTGATCTAAGCCTCTAAGCCTCTAAGCCTGTTAGAGCTTTAAACGATAAAAGCCGGTTCTCTGAACCGGCTTTTTTTATGGGCTTTGAAAAATGGTCTAAGCTTGCAAAAATGCAAGCCATCCCCAAGGTGGGAGAGCTATGCATTTGGGCTTGTTTTACCGCCTGTCTCTGGTGTATTTGCGAGCAATAAATGGACGTTATGCAATTCACACAGACCGTGATGCTGATGCACACGGACTGCCAGTCCTAACGTGTCGCTTAATGCCCGCTCGTAGGGCTGAATGACAAAAGGGAAACGCTGGTTGATCTGATCGTCTTGCCGGATGGGGGGACGCAGGCGTTCTTGCGTTGTACAGAGCCTCATCCTATTGGGTGCCGCTGTGATACCCATACATCCGCCCGTCTATCGGAGGCGGTCATAGCGACAAATGCTGGAGAAAAAATTCCAAAAAAATGCCCTCTGATACAGAGTATCAGAGGGCATGGGCTTTGGGATCAAAGCCGATCGCTGGCAAAGCCAGCGGGACTGTCTACCGGTTTATACAGGCATGACGGTAAAGCTGACGTTATCAGCTGAGAATTCACCGATGCTGGTGCTGTAGAAATGGGCCATGTGCGTGAATTCGCTGGCTTGCAACACACCGTCGCCACTGTCAGTAGCATGATAGAGATGGGTGCTGCCACTTTCTTCAACCAGGAAGAACAGCTTGGCGCCTTCTGCTACGCCGGCAATACCATCGATAGTACTTTCAGGATTATTCAACCAAGTATGCAAATTAAAGGTGGCAGCATCCATGGCAATCACAGCCGCGTTTTGGATATCATCGCCCTCCAAGAGCAATGTATCTTCGCCTTCGGTCAGTAGTGCATTCGAGATAAAGAAAGTCTCTTCAGCGTCCAGCTCGGGATGGGCGTCGCTGCGATCGAGTACGATTTTGTGGTCTTCATCAAAATGCACCACCGTATCGTAGCCATTGTCTTCGGCCGCAGAAAACTCCACGCTGCTGTATTTGGCGTTAAGTACCAGCAGATCATCGCCTTCACCGCCAACGAGGTTCACTCCCTCCGCCCCTGCAAAAAGCAGATCGTTGCCTTCACCGCCTTCAATCGTTTTTGTAAACTTTGACCCAACGATCAGATCGTTGTCGTTCGTTCCATTCAGCAAGCCATTGGCTTCCGTTGCCGTGGTTGAACCAATACGGTAACTGCCGTTTTCTGGAAAGAAATTTTCGTCGCAAGCATCCAGAACTTCCGACTCACTGTTTGACAATTGGTAGCCAGCGAAGCTGGAGTTGGGGTCGAAGTGTACATACTCAATGGCTGCAAGACCTTGACCCTCTGCTGGCGTGGTGAGAAAGTGGTTCTTGATGGTGACTTCAATGCTGTCCATGCCAGGGCGGTCGAATTCAATCACCAGATCGTCGTGGTGCCGCTCAACTTCCAGCTCATTCAGCTCACCCAGATCGTCCAGGTCAAGGATGTCAAAGCTTTTGCCGGGGGTGGTCCCATCGCCTGGGTATACATAGGAGCCGTCATTGATAACGATGCATACTTTCCCGTCATCGGGGGGGGCCACTTTCACATTGTCGCCGTAGGGATAAGGTTCCTCGAGAGACGGTTCTTGGAGCATGGTCTTCAGGCCGTAATAGGTATCGGGAGTACCAGCCTGCACGTCCGGCAACACACGTTCGATGGTGAGCGTCTTGATGTCGCTGTTGACCGAACCATCGTATGCCACCACGTCAACCTGGTAGCTGGCCGATGCCAAATCGTATTGGCCCAGGCCAGCCTTGCTCTCGCCCAGCTCAGTCAGGCTGATATTGCCGGTTAAGGTGTTGATGCTGAAGAAACCGTTTTCGGAGGTGTCGCGTCGCTCACCACCCACCAGAAAATGGTAACTGAGCTCGTCAGTTGCATCGACGTCATCAGCTTCCGCAACGGCGCAACCGATCTCGCCAGCCATAGCATTCACCGCAAGGTACACGGTGTCTTCTTCAAGAGTAAGCGTAGGCTGATCGTTGGTACCGGTGATGGTGATGGTCACCAGCTGGTCTGCGTAGGCACCCTTGTCATCGGTCACGCGAACCGTGTAGGTCACCTCAACCGAATCATCCTCGTCCAGTGCCTGAGTGGCCTCCAGCGTGTTGTCCAGCGTGTAAGTCCACACGCCCGTCTCGGCGTTTACCGCAAACGTGCCGTACGTCGCATTCGGCGTCTCATCCACGATGCTCCAGGCTTGGGTCGCGTCAGCGTCCACGTCGCTGGCCGTCAGGGTGCCCGTGGCACTGACCGTGCCATCGACCACATCGCCGTCGTCGTCATGACCCGCTTCTGTGACGCTGCCCGCAGCAGCCGCTGCCAGGTTGGTCACCACCGGCACATCGTTCGTACCGGTGATGGTGATGGTGACGGTCTGGTCGACATAGGCGCCGAACTCGTCGGTGACGCGAGCGGTGTAGGTTTGGGTGTCGCTGCTGCCTTCCTTGAGGGCCTGGGTGGCTTGCAGTGTGTTGTCCAGCGTGTAGGTCCACACACCGGTCTCGCTGTTGATTGCGATGGCGCCGTAGGTGGTCGAAGGCGTTCCCTGAATGCTCCACACATGACCTGAAGATTGATCTACGTCGGTGGCGCTGAGCGTGCCGCTGACCGTGCTGGTGCCGGCCACTGGGGTGCCGTTATCTTCATGACCGGCTTCGGTGACGCCGCCAGCCAGCTCGACCAACTCGTTGGTGACCACAGGCACGTCGTTGGTGCCGGTGATCGTGACGGTGATGTCTTGCTCGACGTATGCGCCGAACTCGTCGGTGACGCGAGCGGTGTAGGTTTGGGTGTCGCTGCTGCCTTCCTTGAGGGCCTGGGTGGCTTGCAGTGTGTTGTCCAGCGTGTAGGTCCACACACCGGTCTCGCTGTTGATTGCGATGGCGCCGTAGGTGGTCGAAGGCGTTCCCTGAATGCTCCACACATGACCTGAGGATTGATCTACGTCGGTGGCGCTGAGCGTGCCGCTGACCGTGCTGGTGCCGGCCACTGGGGTGCCGTTATCTTCATGACCGGCTTCGGTGACGCCGCCAGCCAGCTCGACCAACTCGTTGGTGACCACAGGCACGTCGTTGGTGCCGGTGATCGTGACGGTGATGTCTTGCTCGACGTATGCGCCGAACTCGTCGGTGACGCGAGCGGTGTAGGTTTGGGTGTCGCTGCTGCCTTCCTTGAGGGCCTGGGTGGCTTGCAGTGTGTTGTCCAGCGTGTAGGTCCACACACCGGTCTCGCTGTTGATTGCGATGGCGCCGTAGGTGGCTGACTGCTCACCTGCGATGCTCCAGGTCAACACGGCGCCGTTGTCCACGTCGGTGGCGCTTAGCGTGCCGCTGACCGTGCTGGTGCCGGCTACTGGAGTGCCGGTGTCTTCATGACCGGATTCGCTGACACCGCCCAAGCGAGCAGCACCGGCATTTGATACCACCGGAACATCGTTGGTACCGGTCACGGTGATCACAAACGACGCGGTATCGGTTGCGCCAGGGGTGTCGGTGACCACATAGGTGACGGTGATTTCTCGCGTTTCACCCTGTGCCAGCGACTGGTAGGCATTTCCCGTGGCGTCGAAGCTCCAGGCGCCGTTTTCGTTGATGGTCAGACCGGGAATCGGGTCTCCCACCAGGCTGTAGGTGGTTCCAAGGTCGATGCCATCGGGATCGGTGGAAGTCAATTGGCCACTGATCACGGACCCGTCTTCGACGGCATTTTGGGCCGTGGTGAACGTGGCGACTGGCGCCGTATTGCTACCGCCATCTACCAGCAACAGGCTGGGGGTGAAGGCGAGAGGACTGAGAGCGCCCACCGCACCGGCGGCGCCCGCACCTGCTGCGCCGGCGGCACCAGCACCAGCGGCGCCTGCTGCGCCAGAACCAGCCGCACCCGCGCCGGCGGCTTCAGCTGCTGCTGCAGCAGCAGCTTCTGCGCCCGCGCCCGCGCCAACCGCCTCTGCCTGCGCCATCTGCCATTCTGGTGAATCGCTGACGACTTCTGACAGTTCGTCCAGCGCCTCTTCTTCACCGGGTTTTTTCAGAACCTTGGGCACCACTTTGGGCAACGATTGGTTGAACCGCGTCAGGGCTTCAAGATCTGCGCCCTGGATGTCGGTGGGCAGGCCTTTGGGCAAGAAGTTCGAAGCGGTTGGGTTTTTTGACAAAACCGGCAAAGACGGGTTCAGTTGCGTGGTGATTTTCATGTCAGAGATTCCTGATCGATGAGCCTGGACGGCGAGGTGTGGATACGTTCGGCGGCTGCCGGGACAACGGGGGGTGGGTGAGAGCGGGGCATGGACACCATGCCCCGGCTATCAGCCGCGAGGGACGCAGTAGTAGCCGCCGTCGGGGAAAGGCTTGCCTTCGAGGTTCATCGCCTTGGGGTGGTACCCGCGTGCCTGGTATTTCACTTTGTCGGTGTCGAGTGCGCTGCAAACCGACTGGCCGCGCTCAAGCAAGCTGTCTGGCACGGGCCCAAAGGCGCTGGGGTTGTCCCAGGTTCGGGCGTCGTTGCGGATCACGATCTGGGGTGGGGTGTCGCTCGGTGCCGCACCGGGCGAGGGGTAGGCGCAACCCGCGATCACAGCGCTCAGGGCGGCCAAGGCCAGCAAACTTTTTTTCATTGGGAAATTCCTTCGTATTTTGTAACCACTAATTTACCATTCTGAACGGTAAATATCAATATTGCTCAAAGTGATATTGTTGCTGTTGCGCCCTTTGGACTTTTGCATTGTGTGAACTACATCACGCAATGCAGGCAATGTCTGGGTGGGCTTGTGGGGTCCAACCGCCCACGGGTGGCGGAGCGCACCGTCTGTGGGGCGTCTGGCGCACCGGTGCCTGACGCTGTGCTCAGTGCGCGGCTGGCAGCTCTCTGGGGTTGCTCCACGACGCCTTGGGCGGGGCCAGGTTGGCCACGGCGGACTCGCCTGGTTGCTGCTGGGGTGGGGCTTGTGTCATTGCCGTTGCGGTTTCGCTGGGCTGTGCGGTTTGCTCCACGGTGGCAGGTGCGACCTCTGGCGTGTGCGGCGCTGCATCGCCAGCGGCTGCCGCTGATGTGTCGGCTGTGGGCGGCGTCTCGGGCATTGCGGGGGCCTTTGCGTCGAGCGGGGCTTGAGCTGCCGGTGATGCGTCTGCCGCGGCGGGGGCCTCTGCTGAAACGGGAGCCTCTGCTGCGGCCACGGTTTCGGCTGCCGGTGATGTGTTGGCTGCGGCGGGGGTCTCTGCCTGTGCCTCTGCGTTGGGTGATGCCTTTGCTGTAACCGGTGCCTCTACTACGACCACGGTTTCGGCTACCGGTGATGCTTCGGCTGCGGCTGCGGCGGGGGCCTCTGCCGGTGCTTCGGCCTTGGGTGATGCCTCGGCTGTGGCCGGGGCCTCGCTCGCTGGCGAAGCAAGCGGTTGGGGGTTTGCTGCTGCGACCGGTGGCACGGGGTGGCTGGTGGTGGCGGTGGGCGTGGCTTCGGGTGCAGGGGCCAGCACGATCTGTTCAGCACTCAACATGCCGGTGGCGATTTGCAGGCGCAGGGCAGAACGCAGCGCGCCCCAGTCTGAGTCGGCGAGCTGGAAGCGCGCCTGGGCCACCTCGCGCTGGGCGTTCAACACATCGTTCCAGCCTTTGCGGCCCACGGCGTACTGCCGGACAAAGGAGTCAAAGACCGAGGTGGTGCTTTGCACTTGGGAGGTGAGGTTGAGCGATTGCTCGTTTTGCGAGCGCAGGTCGGCCCAGTCGGCGGCGATGGCGTCGATGGTGTCGCGTCGGCTGGCTTGTATTTGCGACTCGATGGCTTCGCGTTTGGCTTCGGCCTCGCGCACCGAGGCCATCACGGAAAAACCGGCACCGGTCTGGGCGTCGATGGCGAGGTAGATCTGTGTGTTGGAGCCCACGCGGGTGCGGTTGTGGTCCAGGCGCATTTGCACCTGGGGAAACGCTGCACTGCGGCGCACGGCCATGTCTGCAGAGGCGCCTTGGTATTCGTGCTCCAGACGGCGCAGCACGGGGGAGTAGGCCAGGGCCGAGGCGGTCAATCCGGCCAGGGTTTGGTCGTCCATGCTGCGTTGTGCGGGCAGCGCAATGTCGCTGACGGGCTGGCCGGTGGCCTGGGCCAGGGCCGAGCGGGCTTTGAGGGCCTGGGCTTCGAGCAGGTTCAGTTCGGCCCGGGCCTGCGACAAGCGGGCCGAGGCCTGCACGCTGTCGCTGACGGGGCTGATCTGGCTGTCGACCCGGCGCTGGATCATGCTGGCCAGGCGCTCATGCTCTAGGACGTTGGAGCGGGCCGCGAGCTGGCGGGCCTGCACCCGGCCGAGTTCGGTGAAGGCGGTGGCGACCCGAACCATGATGTCTTGCTGCGCTTGCACGATGGTGGCCTGGGCCTGGCTGATCGCCGCTTGCGCCAGATCGATTTCACCCGTGATGCGACCGCCCGTCCACAGGGGTTGGCTGACCCGCACGGTGGTGTTGCGGGCGCCGTTGGCGTCGCTGCCCGATTGCGCCACCAGACCGGGCAAGCGCTGGCGTTCGGCCACTTCGAGCTTCATTTCTGCGGCTTTGCGGTCGCTGCGGCGTGCGGCCACACTGGGGTGCTGATCCACAGCGGCGCGCAGGGCGTCTTCGAGGCGCAGCGGCGTGGCGTCTGCCGCGTGTACCCCGCCCAGCATCATCAGCCCCGAAAAAACGCCCAGCAACAGTTGCGCGGTAGAGCGGACCACGGGCCGCTGGATTTGCGGTGTCGCTGCGGGCTTGGCGGCCTGGGTCATGAAAGGGATGGAGCGGATGGCAGGGCGACGGGTCATGGGTGTTTACAGCAGGAACAGGCTGCGTTTCTTGGCATGCCCGCAGTGTTAGAAAAATGCTTAAAAGGATAATATTACCAAAAGCCGCTGTTTTCAATTTGGAAAGAGCGGCGCGTGTGGGGCTGGGTTTCCCTGCAACACCCTTGGGGTGCGGTGGATACGGTGCAGGGCGGTGGTTGGATGAAGTGGGTTGTCCCGCTGGGCGGGGCACACAGGCACCTTGGCTGCTAGGCCCTTAGCCGGTCGATCCAGGCCAGTTGTGCCGGGAGACAAACGGTTTTCAGGTCGTAATAGCGCTGGGCGAAGGCCCGGGCTTCGCGGCCCAGCCGGACGCGACTGGAGGGATCGGCCAGCAGGTGGCACACTTCGTTGACCAAGGCTTGGGGATCGAAGAAGTCGACCAGTCGACCGGTGACATCGTGCCGAATCACGTCGCGCAGCGGGGCGGTTTGGCTGGCCACGATGGCGCAGCCCAGGCTCATGGCTTCGAGCAGGCTCCAGGACAACACGAACGGGTAGCTCAGGTACACGTGTACGGTGGAGACCTGCATGAGCGTCACATAGTCTGCGTAGGGCAGTTTCCCGACAAAGTGCACGCGTTGCCAGGCTTCTTGCGGGATTGCTGACTTGACTTCAGCCGCAAAGATGTCTCGCCAACTGCGTTTGCCGTGGACGCGCGGGTCGGGTGGGGGGCCGTAACTGACGCCGTCTGCGCCCACCAGCACCACATGGGCGTGGGGTGCCTGGCGCAACAACTCGGGCAAGGCCCGCATGAACACGTGGTAGCCGCGGTAGGGCTCCAGGTTGCGGCTGACAAAGGTGATCACCGTGTCTTGCCGGGTCAGCTGGTGCACGGTGCCGTTGGCTTTGTTGAGCGCCAGGCTGGCACCGGCCTGTGGTGCGAGTCGCGTGGTGTCGATGCCATCGTGTATGACGGTGATTTTTTCTCGGAATGGGGCCGGAAAGGTGCTTGCTTGCCATTGGGTTGGGCTGATACCCAGGTCGGCGGTTTCAAAGTGGAGCTGGTTGTTGGTGTTCTTCAGCCGGATGCGCGCGCTGTCGCTGCCCAGGTCGCCGCCGTTGGGAAACTCGGGGTCGAAGTTCAGGTCGGCACCCTGCGCTTGGTAATAGAACTCGCAGTAAATGCCCAGACGCGCGTTGGGCCACACGTCTTTGATGAACAGGCTTTCCCCCCAGCCGGGGTGGGCCACGATCACGTCGGGCTGAAAACCGGTGCGCTGCAGTTCCCGTGCCGCACGGAAGCAGGCTTGGCCGCGCAACACCTTGGTGTTGAGGTCGGACAACCAGGGATGCACGCCGGTGGGGGGCTGCACTCCGTCGACCTGGTAGGGCCAGAGTTGCACGCCTTGCCACTCGCGAACGGTAGTCTTTTGCATCATCAAGGCCACTACCCGGTGGCCTTGGCTGGCCAAGGCCGGTGCCAAAAACTTGAACTGACCAGGGAAGTTTTGGTGAATAAAAAGAATGTTCATGTGGCTTGAATAGGGGGGCCCGGTGTGCAGCGCAAAGGGGTGGCGGCGTTTGGGGAGGTGTGGATTCTGGTTTGCGCTACGCCGGCTTGATCTGCACCGCAGGGCCCACATAGGCGTACCCCTCGTTGCGCCACGCCACGATGCCGAGCTGGTCGTCAAACGCCATCAGCTTGCTGCGCAAGCGGCTGATCGTGGTGTTGGTTCTCCCGTCGGGGCTGTCCAGAAACTCAATGCCGAGCGCGGCGACGACGTCGCTGCGGGCGCAGGTTTCACCCGCGCGCTCAACCAACACGGTGAACACCCGGGCGTCCTGGGGCGTGAGGATCAGGCTGCGGCCGTCGGGGGCTTGCAGTTGGCGCAGATGTTTCAGAAACAACCAGCCTTTGCGCTCGTCTTGCGCCGGTTTGACCCGCCGCACCAGGGTGCGGATGCAGGCCGTCACCTCGCGCCGGTCCACGGGCTTGATGAGGTACAGGTCGGCACCGCTTTCCAGGCCCTTGAGCTTGTCTTGGAGCTGATCACGGGCCGACATGATGATGATGCCCATGCGGTCGCGGTCGGTCAGTCGGCGGGCGATGGAGAAGCCGTTTTCTCCAGGCAGGTTGATGTCCAGGATCAGCACATCGCAGGGCGCGACCTGGAGCAGCTGCGCCAGTTCGTGCGCGTCGTTGGCGGTGCGCACGTCAAACCCTTCCAGGTCCAATTGAAAGCTGAGCTCTTCGCGCAAGATCTGGTTGTCTTCAACCAAGATGACACGGATCAGGTCTTCGACCACTGTCATGCGACTCCTCCAGGAATAAAGATGGCGACGCAGGTCCAGCGGTCGGCATGGCTTTGCACTTCAACGGTTCCACCGTGTGCCTTGGCCACCTGCTGCACCAGCGGAAGACCCAAGCCGGCACCGGCGACGTTGTTGTGCTCGTCGCGGCGCCAGTATTTAACGAACATGTTTTCTCGATCGAGTGCGCTGAGTTCGGGCCCCTGGCTGCACACGCAGAGCTCAACCCCGCCACCGCGCACACCCTCGACCTTGAGATGGACCGTGCTGCCGGAATCGCCGTATTTGCGGGCGTTGTCGAGCAGGTTGCTGATGGCCACGCGCAGCATGTCGGGGTCGGCGCTGAGGGGCGGGGGTGCATCAAAGCCGTGCATCACCAGCGTGCCAGGTCGGCCGGCCACCAGCCAGGTGCCGTGCGGCAGGCGCGCTGGCGGTGCGTTGTCCATCACCACCTCGTGCAAGCGCAGGGTTTCTTCCAACCACTGCGGCCACACCACCGGTTGCCGTTTGGGAAGCCAGCTGCTGTCTTCCATGCGTTCGCGCGACAGCGCGTCGTTGCACAAGTGGGTCAGCCGCGCCACGGCGGCACGGATGCGCTGGTGGCGCCGCTGTACCTCGGGCACTTCGGCGCCGGGCAGCAATTCCAGGCTCTGGGTGGCCGAGTCGATGATGGCCAGTGGCGTGCGCGCTTCGTGGCCAAACATGGCCAAAAACTGCATCAGGCCGTGGCGCTGTACCCGTTCGGCATCTGCCTCCATGCGCGCCGCCAGCGTCTCGTTTTTCAGGTCTTGCTGCTCTTTCAGGCTCAGCACGATGTGCAGGTGCGTCAGCAGCAACTGAATCACCAGGCCAAGCTTGGGCACCGCCAGAATCCAGGGGTAGACCGGGATCCAGCCGAGCACGACAAAAACCGGTGTTTTTTCCAGTGCGGTGAAGGCAAAGAAACTGGTGAAAAGCACCCAGCTTTGCCAGGTGCGCAGGGCGAGCGCCTGTTGCAGGCTCACGCCCAGCAGCAGCATGCCCAGTATGAAATGAGCGATCCAGAGCAGGGTGCTCACGGGTGTCAGCCACTGTGGATCCAGCGCGAGCAGCGAAACCCCCAGCAGCAGCATGGCCATCTGTTTCAAGGCGCTGGCCAGCTGTGGCAGACGGGTTTTCAAGCTCAAAATTTCAACCGAAAACACGGTGGTGGCCGCAATCATGAAGCCGAACGCCATTGCTGCGAGTGAGGCGTTGAGCTCAGGCCGTTCCGGCAACAGCCACATGCTGGCCTGGCCGTCGATGAAAAAATACAACAGCAAGAAACTCGCGATGTAGAACGCAAAATTGCGGTGCACGGGGTCTCGGGTGCTGAACCAGTTGATCATGGCCAGGAGCAGCATCAAGGTGCAGGCGCCTGCGGACACGCCCTTGCGCAAGGTGTCGCGCAATATCTCCAGGCCCATTTCCCGGTCGGACGCGAGCATCACATGGGTGAGTGCGGGCAGCGCGGTGCTGACTCTCAAGTACACCCGTATCTCTGGGTGGTCGAGCCTTAAATAAAAGTGTGGCGGAGAGCCTGAATGGGTTTGTTCTGCCAGCGGAACCGACAGGCCCGCGCGCTGCACGCTGCCGTCGGGGTGGTAAAGCCGTGCTTCGCCAATGAGGGCCGGTGTGAGCAGCAGCCAGGCATCGACGCCAATGAGTGCCTCAGGAACCTGCAAGTCAAGGCGCAACCACTGCACCGGTGTCCGATTGCCTGCGCGTTCGTCGCCCGACGAAATGTGAAAAGCGTTGGCAGCCAAGAGCTCGTCCAAGCTGCGTTGCTGCGTAGGGTCCTCGGCCACAGCAACTGTGCTGGTGACGCCAGGCAGGCCAGCAATCTGCAACCAGTGGGAGGGCGTTGCACTGGCCTGCGCCGGTGCCAGCGCTGCAGCCAGCGCAACCAGCCACGAAAAGGTCCGAAGCACAGAGAACAACATCTGCGAGCGGGCTACCAGAGGCAAAAAAGCTCGGTACATACAGGGAAGCCGTGTGCTGTTTTTGGGAGGGAACCTCATGGCTTCGCCATTGGCCTGGACTCAGGGAAAGACCATGGTCGCTGGGGCGCGACATTGGTCGGTTGCGGTGTTCCGGCCAGCCCGAAGTTGAAAAGTATTAAATACGTAAAAGCAATAATACATTACTTTAATAGCCGATAAACCATCAAAAGCATCAAATAAGGTGCGGGTGGTTTTGGTGTGATTTACCGCACCAAAATGCCCCATGGATGTTGTTTTTATTGGTCACCACTGCGTCCGTGCCGCTGCGCCCTGTGTGGACGCAGCACAGGGGCGGGGTGCTGGTGCGTTCAGCCGCTGTGTTGGTTTCGCAGCGCACCCTGCAATGCGTCAAGTTAGACGCGGGCCGGGCGCGCTGGGGTGGGTGGCGCAGCCGCCATGTCAGATGCTCGGTGCCCACCCAGGCCCCAGGGCGTGGTCTTGGCCGCAGCGCGGTGGGCACAAGGTGGGCATACCAACCCTGTGGGGAGCGGGCTGGATCGCGACCGCCTTCGCACCGCTGGTTCGGGGACGTTGGGGGAGGTGCCGGATCAGCGTTCGCCCATGGACTCGCTGAGGGTTTTGACGATGGGCTTGGTCAGGTAGTGCAACACGGTTCGGCGTCCGGTTTTGATTTCCACGGTGGCGGTCATGCCCGGCAAGATGTCCATTTTGGCGTTGGGCCGCCCGCTGAATTGGCGGCCCGTGGTGCGAAAGCGGGCGCGGTAGTAGGGTTCTTCACCCTGCTTGAGGTCTTCCGTGAGTGTGTCGGCGCTGATGAAGATCAGTTTGGCGGGCAAGTCGCCGTAGACCGTGTAGTCGTAGGCGTCGATCTTGACGTTGGCGTCCAGGCCGGTGGTGAGGAAGGCGATGCTGGCGGGTGACACTTTGGCTTCGATCAACAAATCGTCTTCGAGCGGCACGATTTGCATCACTTCTTCGCCAGGTCGTATGACGCCGCCTTGGGTGGTGATGCGCACGTTTTTCACTACGCCGCGCATGGGCGACACCAATTCGGTCTGCGCCAGCAGGTTCATGCGCTGCGCCAGCAGTTGGGACATGCTGGCCAGTTCTTCTTCAGCGCGGTTGAGTTCGGCCTGGGCGTCTTGAAAGTGTTTGTTTTTCTTGTTGGTTTTCTGGGCTTGCAGATCGGCTACCTGACGTTGCAGTTTCAACACTTCGGTGCGGCTGACATCGCCCGAAGCCACCAGTGGCTGGTTCATGGCGAGCTCTTGGGCGATCAGGGCGCGGCTTTCTTCGATGGCGTTGAGTTCTTCGGCCAACGCACTCTGGCGCTTTCTGAACAGCGCCATCTGGTTGGTCCTGAACTCGGGGTACTGGGCCGATTCGGCATCGAACTGCGGCAATCCCCCAAACACTTCAGCGCGCAAACGCGCAGATGTGGCCGCCAGGGCCGCGACTTTGGCGCGGGTTTCCAGAAAGCTGGACTCTGCGCGGGTGCGCTCGAGTTGTGCCAGGGTTTGGCCTGCCTCTACCGTGTCGCCTTCTTGCACCAGCATTGCTTTGAGGGTGCCACCATCTTGCGATTGGATGACTTGGGTGCGTGACGAAGAAATGACGGCGCCCGGGGCGCGGGTGATTTCGTCGATTTCGGCCCAGTAGGCCCAGGCCACAAAGACGCTCAGGACGCCAAAGACGATCAGCAGCAACAGCCGTGAGCTGCGCAGGTCTTCTGGCGCAGAGCCGGATGATGTGGCGGGTTGGAGAAACCAGAAAATCTTCATGCCGTGTGTCCTTGGGCGGGTGCGTTGGGTGTGGCTGTGGCTGTGGCCCCAGGGGCTGCAGCCGGCTGGCGCAGCCTGGCCAAAATCTGGTCGCGGGGGCCGTCGGCCACGATGCGGCCTTTGTCGAGAACAATCACCCGGTTCACAAAGGCCAGCAGGCCCGGTTTGTGGGTGACCACCACCAGCACGGAGCTGGGGGCCACTTCTTGGAAGAGGTGGCGCATGACCCGGGCTTCCAGTTGGGCGTCCATCGACGCTGTCGGTTCGTCCAGCAGCATGACTTTGGGTTGGGCCAGCAGCAGGCGGGTGAGGCCAACCAGCTGGCGTTGGCCGCCAGACAGGCCGCGGCCACCCTCGGCGATTTCCAGCTCAAGGCCCTTGGGGTGGTTTTGGATGATTTGATCGAGGCCCGTCAAGGCCGCCGCACGCAGGATCAGGCTGTCGTTGGGCGTGGGCAGCCCGAGCGTGAGGTTGTCGCGCAAACTGCCATTGAACAGGCGCACGTCTTGTGGCAGGTAGCCCACGTGTTCCCGCAAAAACGCGGGCGCGAGGTGGTTCATGTCCACGCCGTCCAAAAACACGGTGCCGCTCTTGGGCTTGAAAAGACCGGAGAGCAGTTTGATCATCGTTGACTTGCCCGAACCGACGGTGCCCAGCACGGCGATGCGCTCACCCGGGCGGATCGTCAGGGCCGGCACTTCGAGGGTCGACTTTTCTTCCCGGTGGGCAAAAACGGCCTGGTCCATTCGCAGCTGGCCAAAGCAGCTTTCGGGCACCACCAAGCGCTGTTCGAGCTCCCGGTCGCTTGGCATGGCCATGATCGCATCGAGCGATTTGAGGGCCATTTTGGCGTGTTTCCACTGCACGATGAGCTGGGGGATTTGTCCCATCGGTGCGAGCGCCCGACCGCTGATGATGGAGCAGGCGATCAGGCCACCCATGGTGAGATCGCCGTTGGTGATGGCGTAAGCGCCGGCAGCGATCAGGGCCACATAGTTGAACTGCTGGATGCCTTGCGCCAGGTTGGTCGCCCGCGCCGTGAGGGCTTTCAGGCGCAGTTCGCTGACGGCAATGGTGTTGGTGAGGTCGCGGTAGCGGTCCTCCATTTTCCATTCGCCCCCAGCGGCTTTGATGGATTCGATGCCGTCCACCGCCTCGATCAGCAGGCCGTTTTTGCGGTTGGATTCCGCCATGTTCTCACCGGTGAGTTGCTCGATGGGCTTGCGGAAATACAGCCCGGTCAAGATCGCGATGGGCAGCATCAGCAGGGGCACCAAGGCCACCGGCCCGGCAATCATGGCCATGACACCGATGAACATCAGGGCGAATGGAGCGTCCGCCAAGATGAACAGGGTGGACGATGTCATGAAGTTGCGCACCGACTCAAAGTGGCGGATTTGCGAGGCGAACGTACCCACGGTGTTGGGCCGGGCGTCCATGCGGATACTCAGCGCTTTGCCGAAGAACACCCCGGAGAGCTCTTGATCAATCGCCTTGGAGGCGCGGTCTACCAGGTGCGAGCGCACTTGTTTGAGCACAAACTCCAGGGCAATCGCCGTCAGGGCGCCCACGGTCAACACCCACAGCGTGGAGTAGCCCTTGGTGGGGACCACGCGGTCGTACACCTGCATGCTGTACAGAGAGGTCACCAAAGCCAAGGCGCTGATGATGAAGGTGGCAAACACGCCGTCCAAAAAGACACGCCGGTGTTTGCGAATGGCGTAGGCGAACCAGTCCGAGGCGGTGCGCGGGCCGTCGGCTTTCACCACTGGGCCTGTGTCGGTCTGTAACGACAACAAGGTGCCGCGTTGCAGGGTTTGTGCGCTCAGTTCGCTGGTCTGGCCCTCGGCATCTTCCGTGGCACACGGCCCGTGGCTCAGGCGCCCCCGAACCAGGCGCACGTCTTGGCCGTCGGCCGATACCCACACCAGCGGAAACGCCCCGCGGTCCAGCTGATCAAGTCGCAGGTTGCGCACCGACCCGGCAGAAAAGCGCGCCAGCCACATTTCAGCGGCTTTGCGTTCACGCGGCAATTGGCTGAGTTCGACGCCATCGGCGCTGCGCTGCACCATACCGAAGCGAAACGCTGGCACCGCCTGGCCTTGCAATGCGGCGAGGCGCGAGAGCACCGTCGCGAGGGCCGGGTCTTCCAGAAACGGGCCGGCGGTCGGTCCCGGCGCAAGGGACATGGCGTCGCTTCTCGCGCCCCCGCCTGTGTCTGGAGGGCTGGCGCTGGCGGCAGGGGGAGACGTTTCGGGTGTCGACATAAGAGCGGGTGGAAACCTGGAAGGGAGGGCTGGGATGGCAAAGGGTCGGACCTTGCACCAAGAAAAGTCGCGCTGTTGATGCGCTGGTCGTGCCAGCGCAGTGGCGGGTATTGGCGCAGCCCCAGCCTGATGCGGCTTTTAAATCCCCTGGTGCTTGGATGCTGTTGTTTTTATATGCTGTTGTTTTTATCGTTATTTTAACAAACAAAAACAAATTGTCATTTGTAACTGGAGTTGCCTTTTTGCTGCAGTTGGGATGGCCGCAGGGCAGGCGGCGCTTTGGAGGTTGGGGGGGGCGCAACAAGGTAACCGCTGATTCGGCGTTGCGCTGCATGTTTCACCCGCACGCAGGCGGGCACCATTTGTCCCAGTGAATCTGGGATAAGGGTGTGGATAAGCTTGGGTGAACCCTGTACGCCACTGGCAAGTGGTTGATTTGCAAGGGATGCGGACAGATTGCCTGTTTAACAGGCAGCCGCGATGGCCACCGCCACGGGCTTCAGCCGGGTGGGTTCAGCCGGGTTGGGCGCGTTGGCCCATGCTCGCTGCAAGCGCCAGTGCCACTTCGGGGCCCCGGTCTTCCTGCAGAAAATGGCCGGCGCCGCGGATGGTGGTGTGGGGCTGGCCATGTGCACCGGGGACCTGGGTTTGCCAGATTTTTTCGCCTCCGCGGGTGATCGGGTCGCGGCTGCTGAAGAGGGTCAAAAAGGGCTTTTCCCAGGTTTTGAAGAAAGCCCAGGCGCGCTCATTGCGCTCGCGCTCGGGGTCGCTCGGATCGGTGGGTACCCGGGTGGGCAACGCACGCGCGGCGACCTTGTGGGCGCGGGTGGGGAAGGGGGCGTTGTAGGCCGCCACCGCCGCTGGGCTCAGGCCTTGGGCGCAACCGGTTTTGACGATCAGACCGATGGGAAACCAGGGGCTGTAGCGGGCGAAGGTGCGCCACAGTTTGAATGCCCGGGGCGTTGGCGTGGTGCCGGTGGGCAGGCCCCCGTTGGCCAGCACCACGCGGTCAAACCGCTCGGGCGCTTGCGCCACCATGCGCAGCCCGATCAGCGAACCCCAGTCTTGGCAAAACAGGGTCAGGTGTTCTAGGCCCTGGGCCTGCAACCAGGCTCCCATCCACTGGACCTGCGCGAGGTAGCTGATGTCGGCGGCGCGGGTCGGCTTGTCGGAGCGGCCAAAGCCGACCAAGTCTGGGGCGATCACGCGGCAGCCCGCCGCCACCAGCACGGGGATCATCTTGCGGTAGAGGTAGGACCAGGTGGGCTCACCGTGCATGAGCAGCACGGTGGGGCCGTCTCGTGGGCCTTCGTCGATGTGCGCAATGCGCAGGCCACCGACCTCGGTGTAGTGCGGGCGGTAGGGAAAGTCGCTGAGCCCGGCAAAACACGCTTCGGGCGTGCGCAAGACGGCGCGCGGTGTGGCTGGCAGTGGGTTCATGGCGGCTGTGGCTGGGCTTGGTTGGGGCGGTTCAGAAGCGCTGGTGGGTGTGGATGTCGGTGGAGCCGGCGGGCAGGCTGATGAAGTCGCCGTCGCGGCCGACCTTGAGCGGGCCTTTGAAGATGGAGCCGGCTTGGCCCAGAAACGCTTTTTCCAGGCCGGGCAACGGGGGCAACGGCGGTGCAATGTGGTTGAGCAGGAGGTAGCGCGCCTGGGCGTCGCGGGCGGTTTCGGCGGCTTGCTCGGGTGTGCTGTGGTAGTCCTGAATGTCGACCATCAAGGTTTCCACCACGGGCCGCCCCGCTTGGCGCGCGCCTTGGGTGAGCAGGGCCATCAGGGCGGGCGACATGGCGTCGTGCACCAACACATCGGCGCCCGCCGCTTCGCGCTGCACGGCCGCGTTTTTGACGGTGTCGCCGCTCAGCACGATGCTTCGGCCTTTGTAGCTGATGCGGTAGCCCACGGCCGGTGTGACCGGGCTGTGATCGACCAGAAAGGCGGCAATTTCCAGGTCGTCGTCTTGGAGCAAGACCCGCCGCTCGTTGGCGCTGGGCGTCTGGAAGGTGTGTGCCTGTGCGCCAAAGCCACGGGCTGGCAGGGTGGCCTCGCCGTGGTGGGCGACTCGGTAGCGCTGGTCCAACGCATAGGCTTGCATGAAGCCGCCCACCACCTGTTCGACGCCGGGTGGGCCATACAGCGGTACCGGCGTGGCGTTGCCGCTGGATACCCAGCGCTGCATCAGCAGTTCGCCCAGGCCGTCGATGTGGTCGGAGTGGAAGTGGGTGAGGAAAATCGCTTCGATCTGGCCGTGGACGAAGCCCATTTTTCCGATGTTGCGGGTGCTGCCGTTGCCGGCGTCAAAGACGAACAGGCGTTTCCCGGCCACCACCACCGTGCAGGGCCCCATGCGCAGATCGTCGGGCATGGGGGAGCCCGCACCGCACAGCCCGAGGTGCAGGCCATCGGGCAAGGTGCTCAGGCCGTCAGCCCCCATGCGGCTGGCCACCACCCGCTGCGCCAGTGCCAGGCTGAGTTCGGCCCGAAAACCATAAGCCAGTGCCGCCAGCAACAGGCCAAGGCCCACCACGCTCCCAAAAAACCGCCGCAACTTCATGGTGTGTTCCTGTCAAAAAGCGTGCCTACCCGGTTGGGCGAAGACACAAAAAATCGAAAAAAGAAAAATGAAAGAAAACTGCACGTCTGAGCGCCGTTTGAGCGCCGTTTGCAGCACTGTTGCCGGCCGCTGCACAGGCTGGAGCGGCGCGGGGTTCATGCCACCCAGACGCGCGCGACCCGTCCCATGGACGACCAGTAAAAGTCCCGCTCCCAGCCCACGCTGGGGAAGACCACGCCTTGTGTGATGCCGCCGGTGCGCACGCGGGCCATCTCTTGGCCGCTCTCCACCGCCAGCACCACCACCTCTTCGCCCCAGCGCCGGTAGTCGTTGATCACCAGCTCGCCGGTGTCCGGGTACAGCAGCATGTGGCTGGCGCAACCCCAGCCCTGGCGGGTCCACACCGGGGAGAGGTGCCGCGTCGCCGCGTCAAAACGCCAGGCGCGCAGCACCCGGTTGGCCGAGTCGTAGCCAAGCACCAGGCGGCGCTGCCGGTCGACCAAGGGCGGGTTGGTGATGCTGCCGCCGCGCAGCCCGCTGATGGGGCATTTTTGGTGGTCACGGGCATCGCTCAGGCTGACCCGGATCAGCTGGTTGGGCGTCGGGGTGCAGCCGGCACCGACCATGCGGATGCGGTAGTTGTGCCGCCCGTTGTCCATGAACCACGCGTGCTCGCCGTCGAGCACTGCGTCCCAGCCGTGGCTTTGCGCGCTGTCGCCGATGTAGTCCAGGCGCCAGGTGTCGTCGCCGCGCAGGCGCTGGAGCTGGCTGTCCCAGTGGTAGCGAAAAATGGAGCGCACGCCCACCACATACACGGTGTTGCCGATGGCGCTGAGCCGGGCCACCGAGGGTTCGGGGCAGGTGGTGTGGGCAGCAGCAAAGCGCAGGGTGCCGGGTTCGATCACGCTGAGCACGGCGGGCGCCGTGGCCGAGAGGTTTTTGGTCACGATCAGCCCGTTGTCGAGCACGACGAAGCCGTTGTACGGCTGCGCCTGTGGCAGCGCCAGCTGGGCCAGCGGCTGGCAGCGGCGGTCCAGGCGGTGGGCAAACCGGCCATACACCACGTACAGGTCGCCGTCCCGGTGCAGCGCCATGCCGCCTGGCCACATGGGACCGCCCGCCAGGCGCGGCGAGCGCTCCAGGGTGCGCAGGGAATGCGGGTCGACCCGCTCGACACAGGCGGTGGTGGGCAGGCCCAGCTGGGCGCGCAAGGCCGAATGGGTGAGCAGGTACACCTCGCCGGGCGCGCCCAGCACCGTCATGGTGGACAAGCAGGTTCTGCGCGTCACGCAGCGCAGGCGCTCGCCGGCTTGGAGCCCCAGGCGCTGGCCGCTGCGGGCGGTCTGCAGACGGGCAGGGCCGCCGTCTTCGCCTGGCCAGGGGCTGTCAAAGTAGCCGCTGGCGCTCATGCGGGGCGCACGCCACGGCGGCGCCGGCGCCACCACACCAGCAGCCCCGTCAACACCACCAAGGCAGCCACCAGGGGCGGCGCTGCGCGTTGCAGGCGGGGCACATAGACGTTGATCAGCGCGTTGATGACCACCTGGTTGATCGGGTCGTAGCCCTCGGGCATGGGCAGCACACCGTGCGCCTGGGCATAGGCTGCGTAGTCGGCCTGCATGGCGAGAAACATGGCGGGCATCTCGTGCTGCAGGTCGCGGGTTTCACCCGGGTCTTTCACAATATCAAACAGGCGCCACTGCCCGTCGCCCACCGGAGGGATGTTTTTGATGAGCTTGAGATCGCCTTTGAACACCGCTTGGTTGCCCGAGAGTTCGTAGCCAATGGCGCGCTCCAGCGGGTGCACCCGCTGGGCGGTGCCGCGCAGCACGGGCAGCAGGTTGGCGCCGGTCATGGGGTGGATCGCACGGCCCTGGTACTGGGCGCCTGGCTGCTCGATCTGGGCCAGCGCCAGCAGGGTGGGCGCGATGTCGTTGACGTGGGTGAGGCTGTGGTGAATCTGGTTGGGCTGTGCGCCGGGCACGCCCGCGATCACCAGCGGCACCCGAATTCCGCCTTCGCCCGAATAGAACTTGTAGGTGCTCAAGGGGGAGGCCGCAGCAGAGGCCCAGCTCGGTCCGATCACGCTGTAGGCGCCCTTGGCCCCCAACTGGTCCAGGCCGCGCTGGTACTGCCAGTCCAGCCACAGCCGCCCGCTGATGGTGGCGTACGGGTCGGAGGCCTCGGCACCGTTGTCTGACAGAAAGAGGAACACGGTGCGCTCGTATTCACCCCGGGCTTTCAGGTGGGCGATGAGCCTCCCCACATGGTGGTCCATGGCGTCGGCCATGGCCGCGTAGACCTCCATGCGCCGGGCTTGGTAGCGTTTTTCTGCGGGGCTGAGTGCGTTCCAGTCCGCGGTGGTGTGCATCTCCACCATTGGCGTGTTGGGTGGCACGATTCCCAGGTCAATTGCCCTTTGGCGGCGTTCCTGGCGCAAAGCGGACCAGCCAGCGTCGTAGCGCCCTTTGTATTTGTCGATAAAGGCCTGTGGCGCTTGCACCGGTATGTGGTTGGCCTGGAACGACACAAAGGCAAAAAACGGTGCGCGTGCGGCCGGTTCGCCCGGTGGCGCTGCGGGGGCGTCCGCGTCGATGTAGCCGATCATGCGGTCGACAAAATAGGCCGACGAATAGAACTCGGCGGGCATGTTCGCCACCTCGCCGTCTTCGTACCAGTGCACCTTGTCGCTGAGGTCGAGGTAGCGTTTGGCGGTTTCCCAGTTGTCTGAGCCGCTGTCGGCCTGCACGATGGAGCGGTCAAAACCACGCGCCGGGGGAAGGTTACGGGGCTCGTGGCCCACATGCCACTTGCCCGCCACATAGGTGCGGTAGCCGCCGTCGCGCAGCAGCGTGGCCACGGTCACGACCTGGTCGTTGAGCACGCTTTGGTAGCCCGGTTGGCCCAAGTGGGCCTGCGGGATCGACTCGCGCATGTTGCCCACGCCGTTGAGGTGGTTGTCCACGCCGGTGAGCAGCATGGCCCGCGTGGGCGAGCACGAGGCAGAGACATGGAAGTTGGAGAACCGCACGCCTTGGCGCGCCAGGCTGTCCAGGTGTGGCGTTTGAATTTCGCTGCCGAAGGCGCCCACATCGCTGAACCCCCAGTCGTCGGCCAGCAACAGAACCAAATTGGGCCGCTGCGTGGCGCCCGCGCTGGGTGCCACTGGGGTGGATGGGTTGCCCGCGCTCTGGACGTTGGCGTTGGCGTTGGCACCCCCGGCGCCCAGGGTCCCGAGCCACGCCACCACCGCGAGGGCGCACAGGGCGGCCCTGAGTGGCCGCACCGGCCGCCAGGCGCTGTGGCCGGTGGCGCAGGGCAGCGTCGGGCGGGTCCATGCCTGGCGGCTCAGCAAGCGGTTCATGGCGCTGGCTTGCCGTTGTCACCGGGGGCTGCCTGATCGGCCAGCGGCTTCCAGTGCAGCAGGCCATAGAGCAGCGTCAGCACCAGGCTCAGCGCAAGTGGGCCGGGGTAGCGGCGCACGTGCTGGAGGGTGAAGACCAGTTCGACGGCGTGCACAGCCAGCAGCAGCAGGGCTGCGTTTTGAAGGGTTGCGCTCCAGGGACCGGTCCACCAACCGCCAGCGGCGGCCAGCGCCAGCGCATAGGTGGCCAAGAGCGGTAGCTTGAGCGCAGAAAACAGGATGTTTTGCATGGCGTGTGGGGGGCTAAAGGAGCGGTTTAAAGAGGCTTTTGCAGGCGCCGTAAACGGCGGCGGTTCACGGTGGCGGGTGGTCGGGCGCTTGGTGCAGCAGGGCTTCCTGCAACGCCCAGAGCCGGTCCTGGCCCCAGACGGCGGTGTCGCCGACCCGAAAAGAGGGCACCCCCCACAAACCGAGCGCCAGCAGTTCGAGCCGGTTGGCTTCGGCCACCATGCGCCATTGCTGGCGCTGCAAGGGGGCTTGCGCTTGCGCCCAGTTCAGGCCCGCACGCTCGACGATGCGGCGCAGGCCGCGGGCGCTGCCAGCGTCCAGGCCTTCGGCCCAGACACCGTGCACAAACGACTGCACAAAGGCCGGCCCGCAGCCCATGGTCTCGGCCCAATCAATGAGGGCCAGCCCGCGTTCGGTGGGGCGCCCCACGGGGTCGTTGACGCGGCCAAAAGGGATCTGCCGGGCCCGTGCTTCGCGCGCAGCATCGCTCACGATGTACTGTCGCTTGAGGCGCGGCACCGGCAGCCCGCGCATGACCATCGGCAGCACATAGCGCAGCCGCACCGTCGCGCCGCTCAGGCGGGCGAGTTCAAACAGGCGGGGCACCACAATCGCCGAATACGGGCTGCGCAGGGAAAAGAAAAAGTCGATCGGGGTTCCCTGTCGCAACGGCAACGGGCTGCGCCAGTCCTCGATGAGCGGGAACAGGCAGCCGCGCTCGGCACCCGCGCGCTGCGCGCCCAGGGCCTGCAAGCGCCGTTCCAGGTGGTAGAGCCGGTCAACGCCCCAATACCACTCGCCCGCGTAACAGAAGCTCGCGCCGGTGGTGTGCCCAAGCTGCTGGCGCAGCGCCTGCGACGCGTGCAGGTGCGCCGCCACCTCGGCCGGTGTGACCGCCGCAGGCACGGGAACGGGCGGGGGCGGTGGCCCGGCCTGCCGGTTGGTGGGCGCCCATAGCCAGGCCGAAACAGGGCCAACAAGCGACGCAAATTCCCCCGTGTCGATGGCCTTGACCAACACCGCCTGCGCCCAGGCGGTGTGGGCCGGCTGGGGTTGCTGCCCCGGGTCTTGGAAGTCGAGCTGCAGGCGCTGGGCCAGGCGCTGCGCATCCACCCGGCTGTAGGCCTGCAAGCGCGCCCGCTCGGGTGCCACCGCATCGGTGGGCGGCGGCACCAGGTGCGGGCGCAAATCCACGTCGTAACGCGCCAGCAGGCGCGCCAGACTGGCGCCCGTCAGAGCTGACAAAGGGTCGTCCACCTGGTGGAAGTAGTGCACCTCGTGCGCCTGGCCGGTCGCCAGGCGCCGGCGCTCGGCCCGCGCCCGCTGAGCCAGCAGCCGCTTTTCTGCGAGCAGGTGCTCGGAGACCATGGGCATCAGCAAGGACGTGAGTGACATGGCGGGCGTTTGGGCTGCGTTGGACCGGGCTGCGACTGACTTACCAGGCCTTGATGAAGCGCACTTGCAGCGCCTGGGTCATGATGGCGTTGCGGCTGCCGAAGTTGCGGCTGTAGTGCAGGTTCACACCGCTGGACTTGCCGGGCAATTTGTAAGAGATGAAGGGGCCAAAGGCGTAGTTCTTGTAGCGGTTGTTGGCCACCACGACACCCTGGTCTTTGTCGTCGGTCACCTGCTGCGTCAGGGCGAGGTTGGCGCCCCAGCCCCAGTCGCCACTGACCTTGGCCACGGCGCCCTCCAGGTACACAAAATTGCCGCTGCGGTACTGGGTGTCTTGGTTGGTGGTGTTCATACCAAACGCCACGCGCCCCGCCAGCGTGACGCCCCGGTCCCAGCTGTCGCTGCCGGCGCTGGGGTTGAGCGCGTAGGTCACGGCCACACCGGGACGCAGCGTGTAGAAGTCACCAAAGCCCGGGTTGGGGCCGCGGTTTTTGTCGTATTTGCCGGTGGGCACGAACAGCGAAGCGCCGGCAGCTACCTTCAGACCACCGTAGTTGTGCAGCCACACGGCTGAGAGTTCGGCGTCGCCGACGCCGGACACCTTGGCGTTGTTAAAGGCGTTGAAATCGGCCACGCCGGCCTGAATTTGTCCATTGACTGCGGCAGCCACCCCACCGACCAACGGGCCCAGCGGCTGTGGTGGTGTGGGCGACACCGTGCCAAGACCTTGTGCTGCAAGGACCGTGCGGCTTTGCATGATCAGGGGGAGGTTGACCACAAAAGCCATCCGACCATCACCCCACATAGGCTCGGTCATGAAGCCCGCCACCAGGTTGAGCTGGGTCTGTTTTTGATCAAAGTCCACAGTGCCTTCGGGCACGTTGAGGGTGTAAGTGCCATTGGGCACCAGCCCCCCTGATGGCGTACCGGTGGGCAGCTTGATGGTTCGCGCATCGATTTGGATGCCATCCCCGTTGTTGTCGGTCACCTTGAAAATGTTGATGTACGAGAGCGATGCGGTGCCAAAGAAACCCGGGTTGTCTGCGGCGGCAGCAATTTCACCGCCAAACATGCCCACCGGCGACTGGCGCATACGGAAACCCTCGCTGGCGTGGGCGCCGGTGGCGGCGAGCAGACACGCGGCGGCGGCCAGCGCGGTGATGGCAAACCTCGGGCGCGACTGACAGGTGTGTTGTTTCATCTCTTTGTCTCCGTTGGGTTTCTTGTCGTGGCCACGGGTGTGGTCGTATACAGGGTACACAGTCTGGCAGCGCGGGTTCCGGGGCCTCGGCCGGCTCGGTTTTCCCGGTTCATGGCCCGTCTGCCTCCAGACACTGGTGTATCCTGATGCAAAGTTTAGGTCTTCCATACACAAATGTCTTTTAGGGTTTACACCGCCTTGGTGTGGGTTGCATTTTGGCGACCAATCGACCTCGTCTTCTTTGCGCTCTGCCGGTGGCGACACGGTCGGTGCGGCGGCGCAGTCCGTTAAGCTTCATCAAAAAACCAAAGCAGGAGTCGTTGTGCCCATGAAAAAAGTTAGCAAGTCACAGGCCAGCCCGCGTTTGACGCGCGACGATTGGCTCGATGCCGCGTTTCAGGGGGTGGTGGAGGGCGGTTTTGATGCGGTGCGCGTGCTGGTGCTGGCCGACCGGCTGGGCGTGACCCGGGGCAGTTTTTACTGGCATTTCACCGACCACGCCGACTTGGTGCAGGCGCTGCTGGAACGCTGGCGCACGCAGGAGATGGCGCGCGACCTGCGCTTGCAGGCCGACGCTTCGGGCGATCCGAGGGTGGACTTGGAGCGGCTGCTGGAGGCGGCTTTGGCGCATGGGGGCGCCGACATGGAAAACATCCGCTTTGAACTGGCGTTGCGCACGCTGGGGCGCAGCGACCCGGCTGTGGCGGCCATGCTGGTCGAGGTGGATCGGGTGCGCATGGCTTTGTTTGAGCAGAAGTTTTTGACGCTGACCCACGACGCGAAAACGGCGCACGAGCTGGCGGCCTTGTTTTATCTGGCCATCGTTGGCAGCCACCAGGCCTTGAGCAGACCGACGAGTCCCCCACTGGCCAAGGCTTTTTTCAGCGGCATCATTGGCCACTACCTGATTCGGCAGCAGGCGCCAGAGCCGCCAGGTGCGCCCCGCAGGGAAGCCGCCCCGGATTGACGCCGTCGGTGCGCAGCAGCGCGGGCATGTGCCAGCGGCCCTCCAGTGCGTCGGTGTGTGGCCCGTAGAGCCGTGCGTTCAGCAAGAAGCCCGCGCCCGCCTTGACGGGCAGCCAGTTGCGCTGGCGTTCGCCCTGCGGCGCTTGCGACTGTATCCAGAGGTCGAGCGAGCCGTCGGCGTTGTAGAGCAGGTCGTCGTGGCTTGCACGGGCGTGGCGCCGCAGGGGGTTGTCGATCAGGTAGTCGTCTTGCCCGTAGGCCGTGACCGACCAAAACGCGCTGACCGGCGGCAGCTCCCCGGCTTTGAAGTGCAGCCGGTAGCAGTGGTCGCCGTGCAGCCCCTGGCCCTCGGCGTCCACCTGTGTGTGGGGGTACATGGCGTCGATGGGCAGATTGGCCCCGATCCCGATCATGGCGACCACGGCGCGGATGTTGTAGTGGGTGCCGTAGTTACCGAGCTGTGCAGGCGGCGTGCTCCAGGCGCCACCGGGGCTGCGCACCCGGCCCAGCTCTTGCGCCACCTTCCAGTCGGCGATGCGCCGGCCCAGCGCGACGCTCCAACGGTCCAGTCGGCTCCATTGCGGTGCGGTGCCTGCCTGTACACCGATGCGCTGGAGCTTGATGCGCATGGGTGCGTCGGCTGCCCGGGGCGGGTTGTCGGCCATCAGCAGGGCCAGGCGGGTGAAAAATTCTCCGGTATCCATGCGCTCCATTTGAGCCATGGGTGCCGCTGGGTGGGGGCTTGGCGCTTGCCAGGCGGTTGGCGTGGGGTCGCGCCCGGCGAGCCAGTCGGCCAGCTTGCGCAGGCGCAGGTCGTCTTGCATCTGGTGCACCAGCGGGTAGTCGGCGGTGCCTTGGGTTTGGGTGCGTCCGATCAGCCACACCATGCGGGTGGGTGCACGCAGGCGCGTGAGGCCGCTGGGGGTTTCACCTTGCCAGTGTGGACCGACCAGCAAGAAGCGGCCGCCGGCGCTGCCGGTGGTGCGCGTGCCGGGTGCTGCGAACACGTCTGTCCAGGCGTCCATGAAAGCCATCAGCTCATAGCGCGGGCGGTTGGCCGGCAGCTCGAACACCCAGGGCCCCTGGTCCATGTCGATGAAGGCGGTGGTGTACAGGGTGTCCACGTTGGGGCGCACCACGTCGCGAAAGGCGGCTCCGGGAAATTGGCGCACCCGCCGCAATTGGTTTTCGGGGCCGATGCTCAACGCTGCGTTGGCTCGCGTGATGTCCATGATGACCAGGGGGAAGCCGTAGATATAGGCCTCGGCACCGAGCACGATGTGTTCCGACTTGGCCACTAGCGTGCCCACCAGGCCACTCAACAGCAACAGAAGCGACAGACCCGACAGCAGCCAGACGCGGGGCGTTGGCCGGCGCTTGGGGGCGGTGGACGCCACGACGGGGTTTGTCATGGGCCAGGGGCTTGCAAAATGGTTCTGAAGCCGACGTGGGAGGTGCCCAGGTCGTCGTCTTGCGGCTGGCGTGCGCTTGAGCGGTAGCGGGCGCAGTAGTTGGGGGCGCAGAGGTAGGAGCCGCCTTTGATGACGCGCTGCCCGACCGGCGCGCCGCGGTGCACGTCGGAGGCTGCGGGTGCGCTCACCGCGTCCTGTGGTGGCGCATGGTGGGGCGTGTAGGCATCGGTGGTGAGTTCCCAGGCGTTGCCGATCATGTCCCACAGGCCCAAGGCGTTGGCGCTGTAGCAGCCCACGGGGGCCAGCTCGGCGAAACCGTCTTCGCGGGTGTTGATGACGGGAAACAGGCCCTGCCAGGTGTTGGCGGCCAGGGGCTGGGCGTGGTCTTGGCCGGTGCGTGTCTGGCCAGCCCGGGCTGCCCATTCCCACTGCATTTCGCTGGGCAAGGCACGCCCGCGCCAGCGGGCGTAGGCCTGGGCGTCTTCGTAGGTCACGGCGACCACCGGGTGGGAACCGCGTCCAGCCAGCGTGCTGCCAGGGCCCTGCGGGTGGCGCCATTGCGCGCCAGGCGTGTAGCGCCACCACTGGGTGAGCTGGCCCGGTGCATGGGTGGCGTTGGGTGGGTTGAACACCACCGCGCCTGGGTGCTGCATGTCGGGTGGCAGGCCCGGATGGCGCTGGGCATCGACCGGCCGCTCGGCGACCGTGACATAGCCGGTGGCCTGCACGAAGGCGGCAAAGGCGTCGTTGGTGACTTCGGTGCGGTCCATCCAGAAGCCGTCCACCGACACGGTTTGCACTGGCTGCTCTTCGGGGTAGACCCGATCGCCGAATTCGAAGCGCCCGCCGGGCACCCAGACCATGCCGGGGTGGGGCGCGTGGGCGGGCTCCCCGGGCAGCTCGCATGGCAGGGGCGCGGTGGCAGGGGCCGCAACCGGCGCCAGGTACCACGCCAGTGGCAGGCCCAGCAGCAGCAGGGCTGCGGCGCCCGGGGCCCAGCGCCTGAGCGGGCGGGCAGGGGGCGGCGTGTGCTGGGGCTTGTGTGCTGTCACGGTGGGCAGGCGCTGGGCGCTCAAAGGTTCAGTTCCACCAGTAGGTGTAGGCGTCATCGGCCGTCAGAGGCTGGTCGAGCGTTTTGTCGATGGCAATGGGCAATTCTAGGAACGACGGCCATTGGGGTTCGGGCATGGGGGCATGGTGGGTCTTGAGCAGGGCCTGGAGCTGCGCCAGCCTGGCGGGCTCTTGTTGGGCCAGATTGTGCTGCTCGGTCGGGTCGGTGTTGAGGTTGAACAGAAAGTCTTTTTTGGGCCGTTCCGATGCGATCAGTTTCCAGCCCTCTGCGCGCACCGCACGGTAGGGGCCGTCGCGCCAGAACAGGGGGCGCTCTGGCTGGGTCAGCTGGGTGTTGGGCGCCAGGTAAGGCAACAGGTTCACGCCATCGATCACGCGGTCGCCAGGCAGCGCCACGCCGGCAGCGGCCAGCACGGTGGGCAAGATGTCGATGTTGGTGATGGGGGGGCCGTATTGCGTGCCAGCGGCAATGCGCCCGGGCCACTGGGCCACATAGGGCACCCGCAGGCCACCCTCGAACTGCGTCAGCTTCCAGCCCCGAAAGGGTTGGTTGACTTCGGGCAGGCCAATGTAGCCCGGTGCGCCGTTGTCGCTGTTGAAGATCACGATGGTGTTCTGGTCCAGGCCTTGCTCACGCAATGTCTGCAGTATGCGACCCACGCTGCGGTCGATGGAGCGGACCATGGCCGAATAGACGCGGCGGCGGTGGTCGGGTATGTGGGCCAGCGCGTCGTAGTCTTCGCGCGCGGCCTGCAAGGGGGTGTGGGGGCCCCAGTGGGCGAGCATCATGAAGAACGGCCGGTGCTGGTTGCGCCGGATGGCGGTGACGGCTTCGTCGGTGAAGTAGTCGGTGAGGTAGCGCGCTGGCTCGAACCACTCGCCCGCGTTGTAGCTCACGCCAAAACGCATGTTGGGCCACAGGAAGCGGTCGATCGGGTCGAAGTCTTGCCGGGCGTTGACCACCCTTGGGTCATCGGGCGGCAAAAACAAGCCGCTCTCCATGAACAGGGATTCGTCGAAGCCTTGTGCGTTGGGTCGCATGTCGGGCGTGCTGCCCAGGTGCCACTTGCCGATGTGGATGTTGTGGTAGCCGGCGGTTTTGAGCAATTCGGCCACGGTCAATTCCGAACCGGGCATGCCCAGCGCGTTGAATTTTTTGGCCTGTGCGGCCTTTGTTTTGTCGATTCGCACGGGGTGCAGCTGATCGGCATCGGCAAACATCTCACCCGCCACCCGGGCCATGGCGCCGGGTGTGGGGGTGAACTCGACACCGAAGCGCCACGGGTAGCGCCCCGTCAACAAGGCGGCGCGCGAGACGGTGCACACCGCAGCGCCCGCGTAGCCCTGGTCAAAGCGCACGCCCTGGCGCGCAATGGCATCGATGTTGGGGGTCGGCACGCCATCGGCGGTGCGCCCGCCGCCGTAGGTGCTGACGTCGTTGTAGCCCAGGTCATCGGCCATGATGATGATGACGTTGGGCGCACGCTGCGCCAGCGGCTGCTCGGGCGTCAGCGGACCTGCCGCCCAGGGCACGGGCCGGTTGGGTGCACGCGGGTGCTGGAGGTCGGTGAGCCAGCCCAGCGAGTACTTAAACAGGTGCAGGCGGTTGATGTACAGGACACCTGCCGCCAGGGCCAGCAGCAGCAGCGCCGTACCCCATCGCCGGGGCCATTTTCGCGTTGTGGGGTGTGCCATGTTGGGGGCGGCTTCAGCGTTGTGCGCTGGCGCCGCCTGCGGCTTGCAGCATTTTCTGGGCGGTTTCGGGACCGGCGTTCTGGTTTTGTCCCGTGACCAGGCGGCCGTCGACCACCGTGAGGTTGGCCAGCGGCTCGAAAGCGGCGCTGGCGCTTTCGAACACCGCGCCGGCTGCGCGCAGCTCGCGCTCGGGGTGTTGGGGGGTTTGCTGGATGCCGAGCTGCCGGACCTGGCGATCGGTGACGGCGGTCAGGCGTTTGCCTTTGACCAGGGGCGCCCCGTTGGTGTCGGTGGCTTGCAGCAGACCCAGCGGGCCGTGGCAAACGCCCCCGATCACACGCCCGGCCGCCCAGGCCTGGGTGATCTGCTCGCCCAGCACGGCCGAGGTGCCGAGGTCGTAGGCAGCGCCCCAGCCGCCAGCCAGAAAGATGATGTCGTAGCGGGAAAAGTCGAGCTGGCTGATGTTCAGGGAGGCGTTCACCTTGGCCTGAAGCTCAGGGTCTTTGAGGTAGCGTTTGTCCGAGTCGGCGGCCAAAAACCAGCGAAACGAATCGGGTTCGATCGGAATTTTCCCGCCCCGGATGCTGGCCACGTCGACCTGCATGCCCGCATCGAAGAACGCGTAGTAGGGGGCCGTCAGCTCGGAGCCGAAAACACCCGTGGCCTTGCCGCCTTCGCCCAGGCTGGCCTGGCTGGTGGTGACGATCAGCGCCCGTTTGCCCGGCAGTGTGTAGGTGGGGCCTTGGTAGGTGGGGTGCAAGCCGAGCGCGCGCAGCGTGGGCGGCAGGCCCAGCCAGAGGAACAAGGCCAGTGCGGTCAGCGAGATCAAGGCAATTGTCATGGTGGTGAGGACCTGGGGTGGGGGAGTGGATCGGTGCGTCGGGTGCGCGTGCGTCGGGCGTTGCATAAACGGCGTGGGTTGTGCGCCAACGGGGCTGGTTCAAGGCGCGGACAAGAGCGGCGTCAGCAGCCGCACCAGCGCCCAGGCCGTCACCGCCAGCGCGAGCCACAAGCCGGCCACCAGGCTGCGCAGCATGAACAGGCTGAACAGTGGTTGCATCGGGAAAATATGGGTTTTTTCGATGGCCGCCCACTTGTGCACGGTCAGACCGGCGCGCTCAATGTGCAGCGCAAAGCGCAGAAAGTCGCGGCGGCTGCGGTAGCGCACCATGGCCACGTAGTGCCAGGGATCGGCGCCCTCGGGCTCCACAAAGCCACCGCTTCGCCGGGCAATGAAGATCGGCAGGCTGCCGTGGCGCAGCAGGGGCCAAATGATGGCCCGGGCGTAGCGCTGATCGGCCCTGCGGGCGCTGGTCTCGGACTGCAGCGGGTGCCCCGCTGGGTACCGTGCCTGGGGCCGGTAGCGCACCAGGTTGTGCATCACGAACGCCTTGCCGTCATCGCCGTGTGACACGCGGTGGACTTGCTCCACCATCTCGGCCTGCGCCTCCAACGGCATGCAGGCCCGCAAGTCGGCGATGAAACGCTCGATCTCGCTTGCACCGAGCGGGCGCGGGCGCCCGCCGTACCAGCGCCAAAATAGCAGGTACACCGACAGCCACAGCAGGCCCATGGAGAACAGCCAGCCCATGGCTCAGGCGGCCTGCACGCTGGCGTGCCTGTCCCGCAATTCCCGCCGCAAAATTTTGCCCACGTTGCTCTTGGGCAGCTCGTCGATGAAGTGCACATGGTGAGGCCGCTTGTAGGCCGTCAGCTGCTGGCGGCAGTGCTGCAAGACCGCCTCTTCGGTCAGCGTGGCCGTCTTTCTCACCACATACAACGCCACCTCCTCGCCGGTGGTGCTGCTGGGGCGCCCAATGGCGGCCACCTCCAGAACGTCGGCGTGCATCATCACCACCTCTTCGATCTCGTTGGGGTAGACGTTGAAACCGGACACGAGAATCATGTCTTTGAGGCGATCGACAATCTTCAGAAAGCCTGCGGCGTCCATCACCGCCACGTCGCCGGTGCGCAAGAAGCCATCGGCGGTCATCACGGCTGCCGTTTCCTGCGGGCGCTGCCAGTAGGCCTGCATCACCTGGGGGCCGCGCACGCAGAGTTCGCCGGCTTCGCCCAGGGCACATGCTTCACCCGCGTCGTTGCGAATCGACACCTCGGTGGAGGGCAATGGCAGGCCAATGCTGCCGTTAAAGGCCTTGAGATCAAACGGATTCGCACTGACCGTGGGCGAGCATTCCGTCAGGCCGTAGCCTTCCACCAGCGGCGTGCCCGTGATGGCCTGCCAGCGCTCAGCCACCGGGCGCTGCACCGAGGCGCCGCCGCCAATGGCCAGACGCAACTGGCTGAAATCGGCTTTCGCAAAGTTGGGATCGTTGATCAAGCCATTGAACAACGTGTTGACTGCCGGCATCGAGACAAAGCGGTAGCGCCGCAGGATGGCGACAAAGGCCGGTATGTTGCGCGGGTCGGCCACCAGCACATTGGTGCCGCCCATGCCCAGAAAGGCGAGGCAAGAGCCCAGCGCAAAGATGTGGTATAGCGGTATCGCTGTGATGCTGATCAGCTCGACCTTGGGGTCCAGAAACGGCTCGCTCCAGACCTGCGTTTGCTTCACGTTGGCCATCACGTTGCGGTGCGTCAGCATGGCGCCTTTGGAGACGCCGGTGGTGCCACCGGTGTATTGAAGAAAGGCCAGGTCGCTCGGTTCAATCGGCACTTTGTTGAATCTGGCGCGAGCGCCCAGCGCCAGCATGTCGTTGAAGCGCAGGCTGTTTTTCAAGGTGTAAGGCGGCACCAGGCGTTTCACATGTCGAACCACCCAGTTGCCCAAGGTGCGTTTGGGCCACGGCATCAGATCGGCCAGACCGGTCACCACCACATGCTCCAGGGCCGTGCCTTCGATGGCTTTTTCCAGCGTATGGGCAAACAGCTCCACCACGATCATCGCCTTCGCCCCCGAGTCCTTGAGCTGGTGGGCCAACTCTCTGGGGGTGTACATCGGGTTCACATTCACCACCACGTAGCCGGCCCTCAGCAGGCCAAAAAGGCAGACCGGGTATTGCAGCAGGTTGGGCATCATGAGTGCCACACGGGTTCCCACCGGCAGGCACAGCACGGACTGGAAATACGCCGCCACCTGGCGCGACAGCCGGTCCAGCTCGGCATAGCGGATCGCCACGCCCGTAGAGCCACTGATGAAGGCCCGGCGCTCACCGTGGCGAAGCACGGCGTCTTCCAGCAGGTCGGCAATCGAGCCCAGGCTGTCCAGGTCGATCTCTGCGGGGACGCCCTTGGGGTAGCTGTTTAGCCAGATTTTTTCCATGGGGTGGTGTCCTTGGGGGTGAATGTTGTGCGCCACACAGCCCTGTCTGGCCTGGGACATTGAACCTAGAAACCGCCGTTGGACCTGGAGCGCGCTCAACCAAGAGGTGCGCTTGCTCGTGGGCCAAACGCTCCGTGTGCACAGGTTTCTACAGCGGATAAAACGCGTTCAACTGCCATGGCTAGGCTCAATGCTGGCGGATGTGAAGCTCGGTATGGCTGGGGTCGCCGGGTTAAACAATACACCAATGTACGGTTGCCGCTTCCGAGCGTCTACCCGGGAAAACCCGAGCCAGCGCGTTGCACTCAAACCGTACACTGGTGTCTTGAAAAAAAGGTATTTCGCATGCACGAACAAACCGTTCAGATTCTCGCCATCCTTGCGGTGCTGCTGGCCTTTGGTCTGGCCGAGATGGCGCAGGGTCGGTTCTTCGCGAAACAGGCCAACCGCGAGGACAACCGGCTCGATGTCGCAGTCACGCTGCTGTTTCCGCTCATCTCCATCGGCGTGCTCAGCGCCTCGACCGCCCTGTGTGCCTGGTGGATGCCCGCGCAGCGCGGCGCCTGGGCGCACTGGCCCGTTTGGCAGATGGTGTTGGTGCTGCTGCTGGCCGACGACCTGACCCAGTACCTCTGGCACCGTTTGAGCCACACATCGTTTCTGTGGCCGTTGCACCGGGCACACCACTCGGCCGCCTACATGAGTGTGCGCATCGTTTACCGCAACAACGCCTTTTACTACGCGCTGATGCCGGGTATCTGGCTCTCGGGCGCGCTGATTTTCCTGGGCTTTGGCTGGGTTTATGTGGTCTACACCGTCGTGAAGCTCAGCGTGATCATTGGCGCCCATTCTTCGGTGCGCTGGGACAGCTGGCTTTACCGCTGGCGGGTGCTGGCGCCGCTGGCCTGGGTGGTGGAGCGCACCCTGTCTACGCCGGCCACGCATTTTGCGCACCACGCGCTGGTGCAGGACGACGGCATTGGCCATTACAGCGGCAACTATGGCAACTTGCTTTTCGTGTGGGACGTGCTCTTTGGAACCGCCCACATCACCCGGCGTTACCCGCCGGCTTTCGGGCTGAGCGATGACCGCCGCCATGGACCGGAGTCCTGGTGGGTGCAGTTGGGGTACCCGCTCTGGCGCTCGCGCAGAGCCGAAACGGTGCTGGGCCGCGGGGCGCACCGTCCGCTGGAATAGAAGACCCTCCGCTGACGCCCACCACACGGTGGTTTTGGGTTTGAACCCCTGGGCCGTGCCTGCAAGCGGTTAACCCGACCGACGGCGCTTGCTGCTGAGCGGTTGGCACAGAAGGCGCCCGGTACGCGTGGGCTCGTGAAGCGTTCGGCTGCATGGGCACAAAACACCGATGGCGCTGCCTGATTTCCCCAGCTATTCTTCATTCGGTTGGATTTTCTTTCGGCCTGCGCCGACCTCAGCTACAAGGAGTGACCCCATGTCCAGGACCGACGATCCGGCTTCCCCTGCCCCCAAGTTCAGCAGCTTTGCTGCGTTCTACCCGTTCTACCTGGGCGAGCACCGCAACCGCACCTGCCGAACCCTGCACTTCATCGGCACCAGCATCGGTGCGTTGCTGCTGCTGGCGGCGGTACTCACCGCGCAGCCTTGGCTCATGGCCGTGGGCTTCGTGCAAGGCTATGTCTGGGCCTGGGTGGGCCACTTTGGCTTCGAGAAAAACAAGCCTGCCAGCTTCAAGCAGCCGCTGTATTCCTTCATGGGCGACTGGGTGATGTGGTGGCAGATGCTGACGGGGCGGATTGGATGGCAGGGTTGAGTGGCTGCGGCGCCGGGCCGGTGAGGGTCACGCCCGCTTTGTCGCATGGCATCCCGCAGCTGAGGTGATCCAGCGCTGCGTGCACCTTGTCCTTGTCGTTGATCGAGCAAGCTCATGAGCCACCCCTACACCCAATAGACGGGTCGCTCGGACCATTCACAAGAGGGACGTACAAGGGATTTCGGTAAAAATTATGCGGTCGTGCTAACCGGGCTCAAAGCAATCAGCGCGTCCACTTCTGAGGCTATGCACCGGAAATGGTTGTCGGGAACAAGCGCATCGGCTGCCTTCAGCCTCCGTTCCACCGGGAGTTTCAGGCCAATCACCCACCATTCCCGTTGGTGGGAGAGCAGTTGCTGCCGCAAGCGCACAAAGGTTTCCACGCCGGTGGCGTCAATGTGATTGATGGACTGAGCGAAGAGCAACACACGTCGGGTCTCGGGGTGCGCCGACAAGTGATCACCAATGGCCTGTTCCACGGCATGAGCCGATCCGAAATCAAGGGCGGCGTCCATTCGGATGGCCAACATGTTGGGTGCCAAGGCTGGAAGGTTCCAAATGTGCCGGTCGCGCAATCTGCCGTCGGCATGAAGCCCGACCTCAACAATGCGAGGGTGGAGCCGGCCATAAAGAAAGTAGGCCAGGGCCAGCAGGAAGCCGAACAAGACGCCCCAGTACAACTGAGGTGAAGCCAAGACCGTCGCTGCAAAGGTCAGCACCGCAATCACCGCCTCTACACGGGCCACGCGCCACAGGCGCACCAATTCAGCGGGCTTGATCAGGCCAATCACCGCCACGATCACGATGGCTGCCAGCACCGATTGAGGTACGTGGTGGAGCGTCGGCAGGAACCACTGCAGCGACAGGCCGACGACGACCACGGCCAAGAGGGTGGCCCAACCGCTTCGAGCGCCAGCATAGAGATTGAGGGCCGAGCGGGAGAACGATGAACTGGTGGGAAATGCACCGTTCAGTCCAGACGCCACTTTGGCCAATCCCTGACCGATCAGGTCCTGGTTCTGATTCCAGCGGGCGCCCTGGCGGGCGTTGTCCACCTTGGCGCTGGCGGCGGTTTCGAGAAAGCTGATCAGCGTGATCAGCAGCACGGGTAACACCAACTGCCCCAGAACGGACCAGCCTGGCCATGCAGGCCATTGCAGACTCGGCATGCCATGTGGCAGGGCACCGACCACCGCAACCCCGCGTTGTTCAACTTGCAGCAGCAAGCTCAGGCCGGCGGCGGCCAGCACCAACAGCAAAACCGAAGGAAAAGCGGGACGCCAGCGCCGACTCAGGACCAGCAAACCCAGGCACGCCAAGCCGAAGCCGGTTGCCCAGAGATTCCACGAGCTCGGATGCCAGGCCAGGGTTTCACCCCTTGGCCAGCCCAAAAAATCGGGGAGCTGTGACGCGATGATGAGCACCGCCGCCGCTTGGGTGAAGCCCGTCAGCACCGGCACACTCACCAAATTTAGGAACCAACCCAGGCGAGCCAGGCCCAGGAACACCTGAACCGCGCCGCTCAGCAGGGCCAGCCAAACGGCCAGGTTCACCCATTCGGCACTGCCCGGAGCGGCCAGGCCATTGAGTGAAGCACTGATCAGCAGGCAGCTTAGCGCCGTGGGCCCCACGGAGAGCCGCACCGAGCTGCTGAAGAGCACTGCCACCAGGGCGGGCAGCAGCGACGCGTAAATGCCGGTGACCAGTGGCATACCCGCCAGCGCTGCGTAGGCCACGCCCTGGGGGATGACCATGAGCCCGACGGTCAATCCTGCCAGCGCCTCACCCTTGAGCAGCCGTGTGTCTGGCCGCGGCCAGCTCAAAAAGGGCAGCAGGCGCCGCCACCGCTCGTTAAAAGACCGGCGCGCTGCCAAATGCGGTCCAGCGTCGCGCACGGTCAGGCGACGTAATGCGTGAACTTGGTGTCCAGGAAGGCTTCCATGCCCTCGATACCCGATTCACTGCCGTAACCGCTGTCTTTGACACCGCCGAAAGGCGCTTCTGGTACCGACACGCCCATGCCGTTGATGGCCAGGCTGCCCACCTCCAGCCGTTCGGATACCGCCAGGATGGCTTTGGCCGAATCGGTAAACAAGTAGCCAGCCAGCCCGTAGGGGTTGGCATTGGCCTGGGCAATGGCTTGGTCCAAGGTGTCGAACGGCATGGCACTGGCGACGGGGCCGAAGGGCTCTTCGTGCAGCACGGGCGCGTCCAGGGGCACGTCGGCCAACAACGTGGGGGCGACAAAACTGCCCGTTTCGGGCGCGCCACCGGTCACGGCGCGAGCGCCCCGGGCGATCGAACGGTCGATCAGGTCGCGCACGGCGGCCTGGCGCCGCTCGCTGGCCACGGGGCCCATCTGGCTGTCGGCTTGCATGCCCGGGCCGACACGCAGCGCTTGCGTGGCGGCACCGAAGGCCTCGACAAAGTCGTTGTAGATGTGACGGTCGACAAAAAACCGTGTGGGGGCCAGACAGGCCTGGCCGGCGTTGCGGAACTTGTGCTGCACCATCATGTTGACGGTGCGGTTCAGGTCGGCGTCGCGACACACGATGACCGGGGCGTGACCACCGAGTTCGAGCGTGATGCGCTTGAGGTGCCGGGCCGACATTTCAGCCAGGTGACGGCCCACCGGCACCGAACCGGTGAAGGTGACCTTGCGCACGATCGGCGAGCTGATCAGGGCCTGGGACACCTCGCTGGGCACGCCGTAGACCAGCTGCAGCACGCCCGCGGGCAGTTCCTGGTTCAGGCAGTCCACCATGGCCGCGACGCTCGCTGGTGTTTCTTCCGCAGCTTTGAGCACGATCGAGCAACCCGCAGCCAGAGCACCGCCGAGTTTGCGCGCCGAGAGCACCAACGGGAAGTTCCAGGGCGAGAAGGCCGCCACCGGACCCACCGGAAACTTCAGCACGTCCATGCGGCTGTTGGGCAGGCGGGCCGGAATCACGCGGCCGTAGACGCGCCGCGCCTCTTCGGCATACCACTTGATCAGGTCAGCCGCCATGGCGCATTCGGCCTTGGCTTCGGCCAGGGGTTTGCCTTGTTCCAGGGTCAGCAAGGTGGCGATGCGGTCGGAGTTCTCCCGCAGGCGGGCCACACCGCGTTCCAGCCGGGCACAGCGTTCGTGTGCCGGCACCTGGCGCCAGTGGTCAAAGGCCTTGTGGGTGGTTTCCAGCGCCAGTTGCAGGTCGTCGGCGCTGGCCAGGTGCAGGTTGTCCAGCACCTCGCCGGTGGCCGGGTTGCGCACCGTCAGGTGCTGGGCATGGCGGCCTTTGCGCCAGGTGCCGCCGACCAGAATGTCGGGGCACGCGTAGGGACGGGTGCTCATATGTTGCGTCCTCCGTCCACGTCCAGGCAAACGCCGGTGAGAAAGCTGGCTTCGTCCGAGGCCAGAAAGGCCACGGCCGATGCCACATCGTCCGGGCGGGTAAAACGGCCCAACGGGATACGGCTCAGGAAACGCTCGCGGTTGGCAGGCGTGTCTTCCATGCCCATGAAGTCGGCCATCATGGGGGTCTCACCGATCATGGGGCAGACCGCGTTGATGCGCACACCGGCGCGCGCGTATTCCAGCGCCAGACCCTTGGTGAGGTTGATCATGGCGGCCTTGCTGCCGCTGTACCAGGTGAGGCCCGGGCCAGGGCGCACGCCGGTGGTCGATGCCACGTTGACCATCACGCCGCGCCCTTGCTCGATGAAATACGGCAACACCGTTTGCGCCGACCAGAACAGGCTTTTGAGGTTGACGCGGTAGACCCGGTCAAACTCGGCTTCTGTCACGTGCAGGGCGGGCTTGTTTTTGTGGGTGGTGCCGGCGTTGTTGACGACGATGTGCAGGCCGCCCAGCTGTTCAATGGCGGTGCTCACCATGCGGCGGTAGTCGGCTTCCTGAGACACATCACAGGTCACGGCGATGGCCTGACCGCCGGCCGCGACCAGTTCGTCTGCCATGCGCTGGGCGCCCTCGGCGTTGAGGTCGGCCACCACCACGGCGGCACCACCTTGGCTCAGGCGCCGCGCAATGGCCGCGCCAAAGCCAGATGCGCCACCGGTCACGATCGCTACTTGCTTGTTCAGATTCATCGTATTTCTTTCAAATGTCCAAGACCAGACGGCCGCCGCCGCAACGCGACACGCAGACCATCATTCGCCGCTGTTCGGCGCGTTCTTCAGGGGAAAGCACAAAGTCCCTGTGCTCCACGTCGCCTTCGAGCACCGTGGCCTCGCAGGTGCCACAAATGCCTTCGCGGCAAGACCAGGGGAAGTCCACGCCGTTGCGCTCCATGGCGTCGAGCACGCTTTCGTGCGCGTTCACGGTTGTGGTCACACCGGCCTGTTGCAGCACCAGCTCGAAGGTCTTGCGCTCGCCCATCGGCAGCTCAGCCGCTTTGAATCGCTCCATGCGCACCGAGCCTGGCGCCCAGTGCGGCGTGGCAGCCGTCAAAGCATCGAGCATGGGTGCCGGGCCGCAGGCATACACGGCATCCCAGCGTTGCTGCGCGAGACGCTCGGCCAGGTTCATCGGGCCGCCTTGTTCGTCGTCAAAATGGGTGACGAGTTGCTTGCCCACGAGCGACTTGAGCTCGTCCAGGTAGGCCAGCCGGGACGCCGAGCGGGCGCTGACCCAGACCTCCAACGCGATGCCTTGCTGGGCGCAGGTTTGAGCCATGGCGTAGATTGGGGTCACGCCAATGCCACCGGCCAGCAGCAGCACGCGGCGGTGTTCGGGTGCCATCTCGAACAGGTTGCGTGGCGCGCTCACGCGCAGCGCCTGGCCCACTTTGAGTTTTTCATGGATCCAGACCGAGCCCCCGCGGCTGTTGGCGTCCCAGCCCACACCCACCACATAGCTGTCCATGCCGGCTTGGCCCGTGGCATTGACCAGCGAATACTGGCGCACCAGTCCGTTGGGCAGCGCCAGATCGATGTGCGCGCCGGCCTTGGCACCCGGCAGGGGCTGGCCCGACTTGTGGCGCAGCTCCAGTGCAAGCACATCGCGGGCCACGGCCCGCAGCCCGCTGACCACCACGTCGATGTCAGCGCTCATGACTGGACCCGTGCTGCTTCAGCCTTGAGCATCCGGTCGATCAGCCAGCGGGCCTGGTTCAAGCCCGCATCGGCGGCAATCGGGATCATGGGCCGGTCGGGCACCAGGCTCAGGATCTTTTGCTGCTCTTCAATCATTAGCCGGTCTTCTTCAAAGGCCTTCACCACGCCCTGGAAGATGGTCTCGGTCATGGCCTCGTCGTCGAGCTCGAAATTGCGCGCCTGGCAGAACCAGTAATGGCTGGTGGTCTCGGTCTCTGGCGTCTGGATCGAGGTGTGCCGGAACTGCACGGCCTCTTTCACGCGGATGCCGTCTGCCGCACCGGTGCCCGTGGGCGCGGAGCCCGCATCCATGCGCAGCAGGGCAGGGGGTGACCACTGGTAAACCTGCCAACGGTCGACCTTGCCCTCGAACTTGGCCACGCTCTTGTGCAGATTGGGCATGTCATCGTTGTGGTACCAGCGGGAGATGGTCAAGGTGCCATTGCCGCTGGTGTCGCGCTCAATCTTGGGCTTGAGATCGGCCGCGCTGTCGGTCCCCAGCGTGGTGGGATGCACCCAGGCCAGGTGGGTGAAGTCCAGCAGGTTGTCCACGATGAGCTGGTAGTGGGCCTTGTAGTGGATGTAGCCCGGCTTCATGCGCCACTGTGGTGAGTTGTGCCAGAAATAGTCGACGATGTCCTCTTCCTTGGCCAGTGCCGGATCCCCCATCCAGATCCAAACCAGGCGGTTGCGCTCGACCACCGGGTAGCGCTTGATGCAGGTCTTGGGCGGAATCTGGTCCTGGCCTGGAATTTCAACGCAGGCGCCCGTCGGATCGAACTTCAGCCCGTGGTACATGCAGCGCACACAGTCGCCTTCCTTGCGGCCGATGTGCAACGGTGCGGCGCGGTGGCAACAACGGTTTTCCAGCGCCACCACCTGGCCCTGCGTATCGCGGTACAGCAACACCGGCTCGTTGAGCAAGGTGCGGTGGAACAAGCCATCTTGGGGGACTTCGATGTCCCAGGCGGCGACATACCAGCAATTGCGAATGAACATGAAAACGTCTCCTTGTTGTGTCAGGGGAGATGCTACGGAGCATCACTGAACGCCACAATTCGATTTTTCGACGATATGATCTGTTTTTCAAATCACCAACGCCGATGCCATGAAGCTTCAGACTCTGCAAGCCCTCATCTTTATTGAAGAGGTTGGTAGCTTGCGTGCGGCCGCGCAGTTGCTGCACCAGTCCCAACCGGCGCTGTCGGCCGCGATCCAGCAGCTTGAGGAAGAACTGAAGGCCCCTTTGTTGGTTCGCACCAAGCGAGGGGTCACCTTGACGCCCTTTGGTCAAGCCTTCATGAAACACGCCCGCCTGATCGTCTCGGAGAGTCGCAGGGCTCACGAAGAAATCAGCCAGTTGCGGGGTGATTGGGAAGGGCACATCACATTCGCCGCTTCACCTGCTGTCGCGTTGGGAGCCTTGCCCCACGCACTGGCCAGTTTTTCTCGCGAGCATCCCGGGGTCACCGTCAATGTGCGCGACGGTCTGTATCCCGCTGTCTCGCCGCAGTTGCGAGATGGCACGTTGGACTTCGCACTCACAGCCGCCCACAAGCACGATCTGGACGCCGACCTGGAAGCACAGGCTTTGCTGGTGAGCAACGTGGTGATCGTGGCCCAGAGCCAGCATCCGCTGGCGCGTGCCACGCGGCTGGCCGAGCTGCAGGACTGTCGCTGGGCGTTTTCCAGTGCGCCCCGCGGGCCTGGCGCCATCATCCGCGACGCGTTTGCACGGCACGGCTTGCCAGAACCCAAGCTGGGTCTGGTGTGCGAATCGTTTCTCGCCCTGCCGGGCATCGTGGCGCATTCCGATCTGATGACCACCATGCCCCGGACCCTGTTTCTGCGCAACGCATTCAAGGACCAGCTCTGCAGCCTGCCGATTGAAGACGAATTGCCCAGCCCGACCATCTATGTGCTGCGCCGCCACGACGTGCCGTTGACGCCCGCCGCCGCTGGCCTGATCCGCTGGATCCAGCACCACACACTCAACCACCACCTCACCACCGCGGTATGAACGTACAAGACTGGGTTTATCCCGCCCTCGTCATCCTCACGGGCTACTTGGTGCTGGGCATCACGGGATTTGGTTCCGCGCTCGTGACCGTTCCGCTGCTGGCCTGGAAGTGGCCACTGCCGGAAGTGGTGGCTCTGGCCATCTTGCTGGACGTTCCGGCCTCGATGCTGCATGGCGGCCTGAATTTCAGGCAAGTGCGCTGGCGGGACATGCTGGGGATGCTGCCCGGCATGGCCGCCGGCTCGCTGGTGGGTCTTTGGTTGCTGGGGCAACTTGACAAGCGCTGGCCCCTTTTTATTTTGGGGGTCTATATCGCCGTGGTTGGCTTTCGGGCGCTGCGCCAGAAACACCGGCAGGCCCAGACGATTTCCCCGCTCGGGTACCACGCAGGCAGCACCCTGGTGGGCATCATTGAGGTGATGTTCGCCACGGCTGGTCCTGTGGTGCTGGCCGTCCTGCAGCGCCGCCTGAGCGAGGTGGCAGACATCCGGGCCACGGTACCCGTGGTGATGGTGGTGGCTGGTTCGGTCGCCATTGTGGTGCTGGGAAGTTCGGGTCAGATCGACAGCGCGCACACCCTTCAACGCTGGATCGTGGCGCTGCCGATAGCCGCACTGGGTGTCATCTTGGGCAACAAGCTCGCACGCCAGATACCGCCCCCGTTGATGCGGCGCCTGATCGCAGGCTTGCTCATGGTCAGCGGACTTTCTCTCACCCGACACCTGTGGCTCTGAGGCATTGTTGTTTCCGGGCTCGGCAATGGCCAAGTGTTATTTGTTTTTCCGATCAACAGCGCAAAAAAGTGATTTCCAACTTGCACGAGCCGCTGCATATCATCCCAGCTCAATCAAATAACAGGAGACAAGCATGATCTTTCGCCGCACCCTGTGCGCAACCGCACTGCTGATGGCCTTGCCCATCGGCGCCATGGCCCAGAGCAGCAATTTGCTGCTCAACAGCTTCCTGGCACCGCAGCACCCTGTGACCAATATGGTGATCAAGCCTTGGGCTGAGAAAATCGGCCAAGTCACCGAAGGGCGCGTCAAGGTCGACGTGGCCCCCTCCAGTCTGGCGGCACCCAACCAGCAGATGGCCAGTGTGAACAAAGGTGTTTTTGACATCGCCTACCAGTTCCACGGCCTGATGGCTGAGCAGGTCAAGCTCAACCAGATCGCTCACCTGCCGTTTGTGAACAGCACGGCCAAGGGCAGCTCGGTCGCCTTGTGGCGCACCTATCAGAAGCACTTCGTGAAAGCCAACGAACTGGGCTCCGTGCACGTGCTGGCCATGTTCGTGCTGCCGCCTGGCGTCATGTACGGCATGAAAGGTTCCATCGACGGCGTTGACAAGCTCAAAGGGCGCAAGATTTACGCGCTGCCCGGCGTACCGGCTGAATTGCTTGAGGCCGCTGGCGCTGGCGTTGTGGCTGCGCCTGCTGCGCGCAGCCACGAAATCGTGTCCGGCAAGACGGTGGACGCCTTTGTCGGTTATTCCGTGTCGGATGCGAATGGTCTCAAGACGCTGTCTTATGCCACCGACGTGACCGACCTGCCTGGCAATTTGACAGCACCTTCCTTTGTGCTTTTCATCAACAAAAAGCGGTGGGATGCCTTGTCTGAAAAAGACCGCAAGGCGATTGAATCCATCAGTGGCGAAGCCTTCGCCCAAAACATGAAGATGTACGACGATCTGGAAGCCAAGATCCGTGCAGACGCTGCAGCCAAGGGCATCAAGTTCCACATGGCCAGTGAATCCTTCCAGAAAGACCTCCGCGCGCTGGCGGCTCCCATCACCGAGGAATGGCTGAAAGACGCTCAAAAAGCCGGTGTCAACGGCCCGCAAGCGCTTGACTTTTACCGGACCCAGGCGGTGTCCAACCGCTGAGCGCTTGCTTTGGCCACCGGGTTGTCCCGGTCGGCCTTTTTTTCTGGAGAACCCCATGTTTGTAAAAAATGCCTGGTATGTGGCAGGCACAGCTGCGGAATGCACCCAGCAGCCACTGGCCCGAACGCTGTTGAATGAGAAAGTGGTGCTGTTCCGCACAGCCGAGGGCAAAGCCGTTGCCCTGGAAGACCGGTGCTGTCACCGCTTGGCCCCGCTCTCGCTGGGCGACGTCGAGGCCGCAGGTATCCGTTGCCGCTACCACGGCATGGTCTTCAATGCTTCAGGCCAATGCGTTGAAATCCCCGGTCAGGACCAGATTCCGCCTGGCATGTGTGTGCGCGGCTTTCCGCTGGTAGAACGCCACAACCTGCTCTGGATCTGGATGGGTGACCCGGCCCGCGCCAATGCCGACGAGATCGTGGACGTGCACTGGAACGGTGCCCCTGGCTGGCCCACGGCCACGGGTTATATCCACTACCAGGCCCACTATCAGCTGATCGCCGACAACCTGCTGGACTTCACCCACCTCACCTTTGTGCACCGCACCACGCTGGCCAACAATGCGTTTCCCAACGCGCGGCCCGAGATTGTGCCGTTCGAGCGGGGTATCCGGCTCAACCGCGTGATCCGCGACTGCGATGCTTCGCCCCTGCACGGCATGGCGGGCAAGTTCACCGGCAAGGTGGATTTTTGGAACCGTCAAGCGTGGTGGCTCCCCTCGATCTTCGAGAACTGGGCCGGCTCCGTGCCCGCCGGCGGCGAAGACGAACCGCACGAGCGCGCGGGCGCCTTGCATCTGCGCCACTTCTCCTTGCTGACGCCCGAAACTGAGCAATCCACCCACTATTTCTGGGTGCAGCCTTGCCAGTTTCCCCACGACGACCTCAGCATGATCGAGAAAGTGGGGCAGGGCATCGCGACAGCGTTTGCCGAGGACCGCTGGATCATTGAAGCCCAGCAGCAGGTCATCAACAGCAACCCGGATGTGAAGACCAAAGCCGTCCGCAGCGACGCGGCATTGGGCCGCGTGCGCTACATGGTTGATCGACTGCTGGAGCAGGAAGCGGCTGAAGCCGCGGAAACCCGCACCATTCCAATCGCTCGGACAGCCTGAACAGCCCTGCTGAGCGCCCCTGATCCGGGGCTTTGCCAAGCGCCCGGAAACAGCGCAACCGCTTCGCGGCTCGGCAGGGGCTGGGCCGCCTTGTTGGACCCTGGCACTGCCTGGGTGCGCGCACCGGCCCCGCCCAGGCGCCATCCCTTTTGAGTCCTGAAATTTTGAACACCATGAAGATCATTGCCGCTGTCCTGAACAAGCCCAACGCCACGCTGTCGGTGGAAGGGTTGGAGCTGGAAGACCCACGCGACCTGGAAATCCGCGTGCGCCTGGTGGCCACCGGTGTCTGCCACACGGACATTTCTGTCATGCGTCGGCCCTTCCCGGTGGAGCAGCCCATCGTGTTGGGCCACGAAGGTGCGGGTGTGGTCGAGGCCATCGGCTCCTCGGTGACCAAGGTGAAAGTGGGCGATCGGGTGGTGCTGAGCTACAACTTCTGTGGCCAGTGTCCCAGCTGCCAGCGACAAGCCCCCAGCTATTGCCAGTATTTCTTTGGCACCAACTTTCTGGGGCAGCGCCGCGATGGTTCAACGGCCCTCTCGCGCCAGGGCCAGCCGGTGCGCCACAACTTCTTCGGGCAATCTTCTTTTGCCTCGCACTGTCTGTGCACCGAAACCAACGTCGTTAAAGTGCCGGACACGGTTTCTGACGAGCTGTTTGAGCTGCTGGGCCCACTGGGCTGCAGCATACAGACCGGTGCTGGCGCGGTCATCAACGTGCTCAAGCCTCAGCTCGGTGGTTCGCTTGTCGTGTTTGGCGCCGGCGCCGTTGGCATGGCCGGCATCATGGCAGCCAAGGCATTGGGCGCCGCCACCGTGATTGCGGTGGACAAAGTGGCCGAACGTCTTCAGTTGGCACTGGAACTGGGTGCCACCCACGCCATCCTGGCAGACGGCACCGTGGACGTGGTGACACGCATCCGCGAGATCGCCGCCGGGGGCGCGGACTGCAGCCTCGACACCACAGCCGTCAGCGCCGTGCTGCGTCAAGCCTTGGACTGCCTGGCTCCGCTGGGTCGGTGCGGCTTTGTCGGTGGAGCGCCAGTGGGCGCCATGCTGGATGTGGATGTGCGCGACATGATGCTCAACGGCAAGACGCTTCGCGGCATTGTGGAGGGCGACTCCAACGCCGACGACTTCATTCCTGCTATTTTGCGCATGCAGGCACAAGGCCTTTTTCCTTTCGAAAAGATGATGAAAATCTATCCTTTCGAATCCATCAACGAAGCCATTGCCGATTCGCTGTCGGGTGCCACCGTGAAACCGGTGCTGCGCATGGCCGCATGAGCGCCTCGCTGGGCCGTTTCCCAGCCAGCACGTACCGCACCCGCAGGATGAAGGTGCGCCCTTGAGCCCCCTTGTTCCCGCGCCATGCTCACCACTTTTTCTTCGAAAGTACCTGTCATGAACATAGAACCAAGTGACGCCAAGAAAGACCCGGCGGGTGCCTTCTGGCTACTGGGCATTTTGAGTGCCCTGCCGGTCGCTTTGATCGTGATGCTCACGTTTGCCGATGTTCTGGGGCGCTACATCTTTTCGTCCCCGGTTCGTGGCAGCGTGGAAATGATTGAATTTGCCATGGCCTTGGTCATTTTTACGGCCCTTCCGCTGGTGACGCGCAACCGCGAGCATGTCACGGTCAGCCTGATCGACGGTTTTTTTACCGGGACAGGGCGCCGCATCAAGAACCTGCTTTGCGACGCCGTCAGCGCTTTGGCGCTGGGCATGTTGACCTGGCGCCTGGTGCTGCAGGGTATCGAAGACCTCGACGCTGAAACCGCCACCATCGTGCTGGGTCTGCCCCATGCGCCGTTGAGTTTTGTTCTCACCGCATTGGCAGGTATATCAACCCTGACCGTGCTGGTGTTGATCTGGAATGCCTTCACCCACAAAGGAGCGGCAACATGACGGCTGCGATCATCGGTTTTGCAGCCGTCTTCTTGCTGGCGTTCGCCGGCGTCCCATTGGCCTTTGCCATGCTGTTGGCCGGCGTGGGTGGCTATGCGGCCCTGCGGGGTGTCGACCCCTCGTTGCACATGCTGGGTCAGGTCGTGGTGGATGCGTCCACCAATTACGGCATGTCGGTCTTGCCGATGTTTATTTTGATGGGCCTCTTCGTCCACAAAGCCGATATCAGTGGTGAGCTTTACGAAGCCGCCAACGCCTGGCTGGGCCACCTCAGAGGCGGGCTGGCCCATGCCACCTTGGTGGCATGTAGCCTGTTTGCTGCCATTTCGGGCAGCTCCATTGCCACGGCCGCGACCATGACCAAGGTGGCCATGCCGCCTATGCGGCGGCTGGGCTACCACGATCGCTTGTCCACGGGCGCCGTGGCGTCCGGCGGGGTGCTCGGGGTGCTGATTCCACCTTCGGTGCCGTTGGTGATCTTTGGTCTGTTGACCGAGACCGACATTCGCCAGCTGTTCATTGCGACCATCTTGCCCGGCCTGCTGCTGTTGCTGCTGTTCCTGGGCGCGGTCTGGGTGTCGTTGCTGATCAACCCGAGCCTGGGTCCCAGTGGCCAGCGCGTGCCCTTGCGCCAGCGCTTCACCGCCCTCAAAGGTGTCTGGTCCACGATCCTGTTGTTTGCCTTTGTCATGGGCGGGCTGTACGGCGGGGTATTCACCTCGACGGAGTGCGCCGGCATGGGCGCAACAGGGGCGCTGTTGATTGCCGTCGCACGTCGAAAGATCAGCTTCGCTGGCGTGGTGTCTTGTTTGCAGGAGACGGCCGCCACCACCGCCATGATTTTTGCGATCGTGTTCGGCGCCCTCGTGTTTGCCAACTTCATCACCCTGTCCGGGCTCACCTTTCAGCTGGTCGAGTGGATCCAGAACAGCGGCTTTTCGGTGGTTGAGGTGTTGTTGGCGATGGTGCTGATCTACCTGGTGCTGGGCGCACTGATGGAAGCCATGGGCTTGCTGTTGCTGACCGCACCCATGTTCACCGTGATTGCGGTCGAGATGGGTGTCAGCCCGATCTGGTTCGGTATCTTCGTGGTCATGATGATCGAGGTCGGCATGCTGTCGCCGCCGGTTGGCATGAACGTGTTCACCGTCAAGTCCCTGCTGCCAGACGTGAAGCTGTCCACCATTTTCCGCGGCGTGATGCCCTTTGTGATCGCCAACCTGATCGCGGTGGGAATGCTCATCGCCTGGCCCGACATCGCCCTGGTGACGCTGAAGTGGTTCTCGTGAGCATCGTTTCTGCTGCCATCGACTGACGCCGTCAGGTCCTCTTTATGAAAAAAAGCCACGCTCGGTGACGAGCGTGGCTTTTTGCTTGGGTCGCTTGCACGCCGGGGCGCAAGCGGTCAATCAGCGCTGCGGCATGTCCTGGCTGGAATAGCCCAGGCTGACGCCAGCATCCGCGGGAATGGCGGGCATGGTGCTGTTCCAGTCCAGCCATTGCTGTCGCATCTGCTCCATGCGCACGGGTTCACGCGCAGCCAAGTTGGCTCGCTCGCGCTCATCTGCCACGACGTTGAAGAGGTATTCGTTGCCGTCCACCTTGAGGTATTTCCACTCATCCACACGCAAGGCGCGTTGCTGGCGGTGGTTCATGCGCCAATAGAGCTCTCGTTGGAAGCACTGCGCGGGTTCCTGCAAGACGGGCAACAAGGACACGCCATCGAGCGGGTAGTCCAAATGGGCTTTTCCACCACCGATATCCAGCATGGTGGTCGACCAGTCCATCGACATGCAGTGCTGCGTTGACGTGCTGCCGGCCGGAATCACCGCTGGCCAGTGCGCGATCCATGGCACACGTATGCCGCCCTCGGTCAGATCCATCTTGCCACCCACCAGGGGCCAGTTGTCGCTGAAGCGTTCACCGCCGTTGTCGCTGGTGAACACCACCAGCGTGTCCTCGTCCAGCCCGTGGGCGCGCAGCGCGTCCATCACCCAGCCAATCCCCTCGTCCATGTGGTGGATCATTTTGCGGTAGCTGTACACGTTGCCGCCGTCGAGATGAAACAGGTTTTGGGACACGCCCGCCGCCAGGTGTTCGTCGTCGCGTGTTTCCCACGGCCAGTGGGGTGCGGTGTAGTGCAGGCTCAGAAAGAACGGCTTACCAGCCTTGGCATCTGCAGCCATTCGACCGATGTAGTCCACCGATCGCTTGGAGAAAATGTCCGTGATGTATCCCACCTCCATGTGCTCGTCCTCACCCAGATAGAGGTCGTGGTCTCCTTTGCCAGAGCAGTGGGTGAAGTAGTCAACCCCGCCAGCCATGATGCCGAAAAACTCGTCATACCCCGAACGCTGTGGACCAAACGTGGGCGGGTAACCCAGGTGCCACTTGCCGATCAGGGCGGTGTTGTAGCCCGCGTCGCGCAACAGCGATGGCAGCGTAGGGATTTCAGGCGGCAAACCCAGCGTGGTGCTGCCCTTGCTGCGGCTGCTGATCGGCTCTTCCAGGGCGCCTCGCAACCGGTACTGGTAGCGCATGGTCATGATCGCAAAGCGTGTGGGCGAGCAGACGGGCGAGTTGGCGTAGCCCTGGGTGAACTTGACGCCCTCTGCGGCGAGGCGGTCGATGTTGGGGGACACCGGCCCGAACTGGGCTTCACGGCCACCGTAACAACCGAGGTCAGCGTAGCCAAGATCGTCGGAGACGATGTAGATGATGTTGGGTTTTTTCATACGGGAAATGTGTTGGACGTACAGCTTCGACATGTCACTTTGCCGGAGCCAGACGCACTTTAGAGTGCCATGCAAGGTGAGTAAAATGTTTTTTTGACAATCCAAACAAGCAAAAGTCGATGGATCCAAGGCATCTCATGCAACTGGCGGTGATCTTGGACAAAGGTACCGTGACCGGGGCAGCCCAAAGCCTCCTGCTCACCCAGTCAACACTGACCCGCAACATGGCCACGCTGGAGATGCAAGCGGGAGAGTCGCTTTTTCAGCGCAGCCGTTTTGGTGTGCGCAGCACCCCCTTGGGTGAAAATCTGGCCCGGCATGGTCGCGTGATTGCGAGGCAAATGCAGGGAGCTGCTGAGACGGTTTATCGCCACAAACTGGGCCAGCACACCCAACTCAGCGTGGGTGTTGGGCCGCTCATCGGCATGGCACTGATGGGTGAATTTAGCGAGACTTTTATGCGGCGTTATCCCGACATGGCGCTCAGCATCACCACCGGACGACCGCTGCATCTGCTTGATCAACTCATCGATGGAGAGCTCGACGCCGTCATCGCCCCAGCCATTTATGCCCAGGTGCCGCTGGGCGTGAGCCGTGAGCTGCTGAGCGAAGACGAAATCTCAATCTTCTGCGCCCCCTCCCATGCCCTGGCCAACAGGACCAGCCACAGTGTTGAGGAACTCAACCAATGCGACTGGATGAACGTGGGTGCTGCATCACCATTTCAAAATGTGGAACTGGACATGCTGCATCGCAGTGGCATCAAGCGTCTGCGCACCCATTTCGCCACCGCGAATGATGCAGTGATCCTGTTAAAAACGTTGTCCAAAGGCCAACATCTGGCGGTGTTGCCAAGGTTGCCCGTGACCCTGCTTCGCGGTGAATACCCCATGGTCGAAATTCAGCCACCCTCGGGCACTGCCCGACGTGATCTCTTCGTCTGGATCCGTGCGGAACTGGCCCATGAACCGGCTTTGGAGGCTATGCGTGAAACGTTGGTAGAAACACTAAAGCAGATGGTGGGCTCGAGTTACAGCCCTTCGACGTATCAAGTGCCATAGCGATCGCAACGATCCTGATGCCCCGCCAAGCGTTTTTGTTGACCTTCACGGCGATAAGCCCAGCGCCACAACCTGGAGCCCTGAGACGTGATGTGCAGCTGGAGACCGCGCCCGTCCACCTCGATCAATTCCAGTGGCTGCAGGCGGTTCTTTTTCAGAAAGGCCGCCCACTGAGCCCGCTTCACCCCGTCCTGTGCGAACACATCACTCAACCCTGAGGGAATGGTGTCGGGCACGGCCAGTCGCCGCCTTGAGAATGTGGCCTCGACGGCTCGGCGCAGTTCTGCCGGGTCCAGGTCGCGTTCGGTGAGCAGCACCCAGAGATCGAAATAGTCCTTCGAAATAGTGCTTCATGCGGGTGTTGGCCATGCCCAGCAGGCACACCGCATGGAGCTTCTCGGCCACAACCGTGTAGTTCGGATACGAGCGCAACCGGGGTGCGGGCAGGTCGCCGAGCAGAACCGGGTACAGCACCGATTCCGGCGCCGGTGTGACCGCATCGCCGAAACCGATGTCCACCTGCAGCACGATGCGTGCTCCATCCAGCGTTGCCCGCAGGTCGATCCGCACGCCGCCATAGCCAGCGTCCTTGCGGATCACAGAGCCCTCGACCGATGCGGAGTCGAACACAATGCCGTCTTCCACCGCTATCGAGCAGATGTCACGGAAGGCCGCCACAGCGGTGTCGATGTCGTCCGGACCAAATCCCAGCATTTCCACATCGCGTGTCGGTCGGTGCGGCTGGTCGTACCAGAGCGAAAACAGCAGCGCCCCTTTGAGCAGGTAGTTGCCGGCATGAGGTGAGATGGATAGGCGGTACAGCAGCCGCTCCAACCCGTAGTGGGTGAGCGTCAGGTTGAAGTCCTGCTTGGTGGCATCGGCCCGTTGCTTCAGGCGAGCGCGGATCGACGCAGCGAGGTTCCGGCTCATGCAGTGACGCTTTCCAGGTAGGGCCGCATCACATTGGAGACGCGATTGACCGTGGCGTAGTGCCAGAGCGCATCCATCGTGAGCTTGCGTTGTGCCCAGCCATCGCGCAGGGCCTCCAGCGCCACGTTTCGGCCAGACTCCCAAAGTTGTCAAGCAGCTTGACAACTTTGGGGGGCGGTCGCATTTCTGATTCCGTCGGACGCCGGGAATCCTGACACTCCCCCCGCCGTCGAGATCAAACTCTTCCCAGCGCGCGCCGATCAGCTCGCTGGTTCGCACAAAGGTCATGGCCATGAACTTGATGGCCACACGGGTGACGGTGCTGCCGTTGTAGACCTCGATCTTGCGCAACAGCTCGGGCAGCGCCTTGCCTTCCAACCTTGCGTAGTTCTCCTTCTTGCGCGAGGCCAACACATCGCTCGGCCGAATCTCGACGGCGCGGTTTGCGCTTGGCCAAACCGTGAGCGATGGCGTAGCGAAAGATTTGAGAGCAGGTCTGCAGGGCGCGTTTGGCGATGTCGAGGGCGCCACGTTTTTTGATGGACTTCATCATCGCGACCAGTTCAGGCGCCTCGATTTCTGCAACAGGGCAAAAGCCAATGGCCGGAAACACATCGGCCTCCAGGCGGCGCCATACGTAGACAGTGTGGCTGTCGCTGCGCGCGGACTTCCAGCTTTCCCACCACTGGATCGGAGCCCGTTGCAAGCTCCTTGCGGGCTTCGTCCACCTTGTCCCTGGCCTGGGCGAGCGACACGTCTGGGTAAGCGCCGATCGCCATCAGCTTCTCTTTGCCCAGAAACCGGTATTTCCAGCGCCAGAGCTTGGAACCTGCCGGCGTGATCAACAGGTACAAGCCTCGCCCGTCAGCCATCTTGATGGGAGATGGAACGGTTTTGCCTTCAGGACTTTGGTGTTGGTCAGCGCCATTTCGTGCTCCCAACCGTACCCCGAAGGTGAAACACCCCCAACTGGTGGGGTACGAACCCTTAAAGATACCCCCAAAAATCCTAGGATGGCAAGAACCGTTACGGGACGTCCAGAAACAAAAAAGCCCCGGAACACTAGGGAAACCGGGGCTTTCAGGGTGTCTTGCGAAACGTCTTGGAACGCTCTGGGACTTATTTTTGGCGGAGAGGGCGGGATTCGAACCCGCGGTGGGGATAAACCCACACACGCTTTCCAGGCGTGCGACTTAAACCACTCATCCACCTCTCCAGGTAGCCTTGAATTATAGCAGGCGCAGCAGTTGGTTTTTTTGTAGTGGCGCCCGGCACAGAGCCCAAAACCTGAAATTTCAGCGTATGGAGGGGCCGTCAGCGGCCTTTTGCCAGGCGTGCTGCTGCAGCACGTCAAGCGGTACATGGTCCAGCGCCTTTTCGTGGGTACTGCTCAGCACCACCGGCGGTGCTACCCCGGCTTGAAGGGCTTCAAGCCAGCGCAGGGCGCAAAGGCACCAGCGGTCGCCGGGCTTCAGACCGGCGAACCGCCATTCAGGGTTCGGTGTCATCAGATCGTTGCCACGGCTCAGCGAATAGTCCAGAAAAGCCTGGGTCACGCGGGCGCACACCACGTGGGTGCCGAGGTCGCTGTCATCGGTTCGGCAACAGCCGTCGCGAAAATACCCGGTCAGGGGGTCGTAAGAGCAGGGCAGCAGTTCTTCGCCCAAAACGTTGCGGTTCATGGTGCTTGGACGTGGGGGATTCAGGTGGTTTTGCCGGTGCCGATCATCTTCATGGCTGAGGCGATCAGGGCAGACACTTCGGTCATGTTGCCCGGCACGATCAGGGTGGTGTTCGAATCGGCGGCCACTTTGCTGTAGGCGTCGACCGCGCGTTCGGCCACCTTGAGCTGGACCGCCAGCTCACCGCCTGGCTGGCGTATGGCAGCAGCCACCCGCTCAATGGCCATGGCGGTGGCGTTGGCCACCTCGGTAATGGCCGCGGCTTCGCCCTGGGCGTTGTTGATGGCGGCCTGCTTTTCGCCTTCGGAGCGGGCGATGAAAGCCTCGCGCTCGCCGGTGGCGATGTTGATCTGTTCCTGGCGGCGACCTTCGGAGGCTGCGATCAGCGCGCGCTTTTCGCGCTCGGCGGTGATCTGAGCCTGCATGGCGTGCAGAATTTCCTTGGGCGGGGTCAGGTCTTTGATCTCGTATCGGAGCACCTTCACGCCCCAGTTCAGCGCAGCTTCGTCGATGGCCTGGACCACTTGCGCGTTGATGATGTCGCGCTCTTCAAAGGTTTTGTCGAGTTCGAGTTTGCCGATCACCGAGCGCAATGAAGTTTGCGCCAACTGCGTGACCGCCATGATGTAGTTGGACGAGCCGTAGCTGGCGCGCATGGGGTCTGTCACCTGAAAGTACAGAATGCCGTCCACCTGCAGCTGGGTGTTGTCTCGCGTGATGCAGACTTGGCTGGGCACGTCGAGCGGAATTTCCTTCAGGCTGTGCTTGTAGGCCACCTTGTCAATGAAGGGCACGAGGAAATTGAGCCCGGGCGCCAGCGAGCCGTGGTATTTGCCCAATCGCTCAATCACCCACGAATTTTGTTGTGGCACCACCTTGATGGATCGGGTGATGAAGATGGCGGCAATGACAAACAGGAGGACAGCAATTTCCATGGTGTGCGGATTCTTTTTTGTGTTTAAAGAGGGGCAGGGTAGCCGAATTCTGAATCAGGTGGCGCTCAACCGGGCGAGGGTCAGACCTTTTCGACCAGCAGTCGGTTCCCCACCAGCTCGGCGACGCGGTAGGCACCAGGCACGGGAGCGTTGCCGGGGCGCTGGACCACGCTCCACTGCGCACCGCGGTACTTCACGCTGGCCGTGCCATCCGGCAGCCAGTCATCGACCTGGATAATCTCGCCCACATCCAGGTTGACACTGCGCATGGATCTGACCGATGGGTCAGCTGGGTTGCGCTTTTTGATGGCATACCAGCCGACCACGGCTGCCGTGCCGACAACAGCGGCACACACCAGTTGCACCGCCGTGCCTGCGCCTGCGTGGGCGGCGAGGGCGGCGGCAGCCATTCCCACGGCCAGCATCAGCAGGTAAAACGTGCCGGTGAAAAGCTCCAGGGCCACAGCCGAGCCCGCGAGCAGCCACCAGAGTGTTGAATCAGACATACATCAGCCTTCCTGTGGAACGAAAATAAGCGGGCGCCATGAAAACAAAACCCCCAGGTTGGTATGTCAGGCTTGCGCCACATTCTGCGACAAAAGCCTGCCCGCACCGGGAGTGGCCTGCTGATTTCCGTACACTTCGCGCCTGCTTTGCCGCTTTTGGCTGCGTTGTGTTTTTTGCCTGCCCTTTTTGCTCACCTGAGTGCCCCTAGCAAGGCCGGAGATTGCCATGAAATTTCGTTTCCCCATCGTCATCATTGACGAAGACTTCCGCTCTGAAAACACCTCAGGTCTGGGCATTCGGGCGCTCGCGCAGGCCATTGAAACCGAGGGTTTTGAGGTGGTGGGCGTGACAAGTTATGGCGACATGAGCCAGTTCGCCCAGCAGCAGAGCCGGGCCAGCGCGTTCATCCTGTCGATCGACGATGAAGAGTTCAGCCACGGCGCCGACCTCGATCCGGTGGTGCTGAACCTGCGCAACTTCATTGACGAGGTGCGACGCAAGAACTCGGACGTGCCGATCTACATCTACGGCGAAACCAAAACCAGCCGGCATTTGCCCAACGACATCCTGCGCGAGCTGCACGGCTTCATCCACATGTTCGAGGACACACCGGAGTTCGTGGCGCGCCACATCATCCGCGAGGCCAAGAGCTACCTCGAAGGCATCCAGCCGCCGTTCTTCAAGGCCTTGCTCGACTACGCGGAGGACGGCTCCTACTCGTGGCATTGCCCGGGCCATTCGGGCGGCGTGGCGTTTCTGAAAAGCCCGGTGGGCCAGATGTTCCACCAGTTTTTTGGTGAAAACATGTTGCGTGCGGACGTGTGCAACGCGGTGGAAGAGCTGGGACAGCTGCTCGACCACAACGGCGCCATCGGCGCGAGCGAGCGCAACGCGGCGCGCATTTTCAACGCCGACCATTGCTTCTTTGTGACCAACGGCACCAGCACCAGCAACAAAATGGTCTGGCACCACACGGTGGCGCCGGGCGACGTGGTGGTGGTGGACCGCAACTGCCACAAGTCCATCTTGCACAGCATCATCATGACGGGCGCTATTCCTGTCTTTTTGAAGCCTACGCGCAACCACTTCGGCATCATCGGCCCGATCCCGCAAAGCGAGTTCGAGATCGATGCCATCAAGGCCAAGATCCGCGCCAACCCGCTGCTGGCCGGCGTGGACGCCGACGCGGTCAAACCGCGCGTTCTTACGCTCACCCAGTCCACCTACGACGGTGTGCTTTACAACACCGAAGCCATCAAGCAGATGCTCGATGGCTATGTGGCCAACCTGCATTTTGACGAAGCCTGGCTGCCGCACGCGGCTTTTCACCCGTTCTATGGCAACTTCCACGCCATGGGCAAAAAGCGCGTGCGTCCGATGGAGTCGGTGGTGTACGCCACGCAGTCCATTCACAAGCTGCTCGCCGGCATCAGCCAGGCCAGCCATGTGCTGGTGCAGGACTCGCAAAACGTGAAGCTCGACCGCCACCTCTTCAACGAGGCCTACCTGATGCACACCAGCACCAGCCCGCAGTACGCGATCATCGCCAGCTGTGATGTGGCTGCGGCCATGATGGAGCCGCCCGGCGGGCGCGCGCTGGTAGAAGAAAGCATTTTTGAAGCGCTTGATTTCCGCCGCGCCATGCGCAAGATCGACGCTGAGTTTGGGGATGACGATTGGTGGTTCAAGGTCTGGGGGCCCGACGATCTGGCCGAAGAAGGTATGGGCGAGGCGACCGACTGGGTGCTCAACCAAGACCCAGCGGGTTCACAGGCCACGGCCAAGGAATGGCACGGCTTTGGCGATATGGCGCCGGGCTTCAACATGCTGGACCCGATCAAGGCCACCATCGTCACCCCTGGCCTGAACCTGGACGGGCGTTTCGAGAACGAAGGCATCCCGGCGTCCATCGTCACCAAGTTCCTGGCCGAGCATGGTGTGGTGGTGGAGAAGACGGGGCTCTACAGCTTCTTCATCATGTTCACCATCGGCATCACCAAGGGCCGCTGGAACACGTTGTTGACCGCGCTGCAGCAGTTCAAGGACGACTACGCCAAGAACCAGCCGATGTGGCGCATCCTGCCCGAGTTTTGTCAGAAACATCCGCGCTACGAGCAGATGGGTCTGCGAGACCTCTGCCAGCATGTGCACATGCTGTACGCCAAATACGACATTGCACGTCTGACGACCGAGATGTACCTGAGCGATCTGACGCCCGCCATGAAGCCCACGGACGCGTTTGCGCACATTGCTCAGCGCACCACCGAGCGCGTGCCGATTGACGAGCTGGAGGGGCGTATCACCACCAGCCTGGTCACGCCTTACCCGCCGGGCATTCCACTGTTGATTCCTGGCGAGGTGTTCAACAAGAAAATTGTGGACTACCTGAAGTTTGCCCGCGAATTCAACGCCCAGTGTCCCGGTTTTGAAACTGACATCCACGGCCTGGTCGAGGTGAAGGATGAAGAAGGCCGCAAGCGTTACTTTGCCGATTGCGTCAAAGCGGGGTAACCTGTTAGCTTCTTCCCGTTACTGAAAGGAACATGGATGTTTCCCGAATACCGCGACCTGATTACGCAACTCAAAGGGCACGACCACCACTTCACCCGGCTGTTTGACAAACACAACGGGCTGGACCAGACCATCAAGAACATGGAGTCCGGCATTGAAAGCGGCTCCCAGCTGCAAATCGAGCAGCTAAAGAAGGAAAAGCTGCTGCTCAAAGACGAGCTCTATGGCATTTTGCGCAAGGCGAGTGCCTGAAACAGGCCGCATAGGGCCCCAGGCCCCTGAAGCTGTACCACCGGCGGCTTCAGGGGCTTTTTTTGCGCCTTCAGTCCGGCGGCTGAGGGGTGCGTTCATCCGTCAGGGCTGGCGAGGTGTTGAGGGCGTATCGGGTTGGGGCGTGTTCATGTCGTCCCGCACGCGCACAAAGCTGGCAAATCGGGGCAGGCCGCTGGCGTGCAGGCCGCGAAAGCGGTAAGTCACCCAGGCGCCCACAGCGGGTGGGTTGTGCCGCTGCGCATCGGTCAAGCCGGACCCCAGCCGAAACCGGCGGCCGTCGGGTGTTTGCACCTGCAGCGCACCCAGGCTGTTGGCGTATTTGCCTTGCCCGGGCAGGTGGCCCGTCACCCGCGCTTCTGCGTCCTCGTGGGTTTTCACTTTCAGCAGGTCGTTGCTGCGCACCGCGCGGTACAGCGCTTCGCCGTGGTGCAGCATCAGGCCTTCGCCGCCATCGCGCACCATGCGGTCCAAGCGTTTCATCAGATCGGCATGGGTGTTGACTTTTTCTTGCGGCACCGCCTGCACCCATGGTTGAGCCAGCTGGCCCACCAGTTGCTGGTAGGCACTGATGCGTTGGGTAAATGTGCCGGGGTGCGCCGGCAGGTCAAACACCATGAAGCGGATAGTGCGCCAGCTCTCGTCGTCGGGTATTTGCTGGCGCACGGTGGACAGCGCATGTTCAAACCGGCCACGACCTGCCCAAAGCTCGCCGTCCATGGGTACCGTTGGCCAGTCGGCGGTGAACCAGCTGGGTGCTTGCACGGTCTGACCACCCCGTGTCAGCAGGGCCTGTCCGTCCCAGTAGCCGCGCAGGCCGTCGTATTTTTCGCTTAGCCAGTAGGCTTCAAGCGGTGTGCCTGGCCGGTACACACCCGACAGCATGAGCGCTGGCGCCTGGGCTGGGTTGGCCCAGCTTGGGGCGGCAGGCCAAACCAGTGCCAAGGCAAGCCCGGCAAGCAGCAGCACGCGATGACCCACAAAGCTTCGTTTTCGCGCTGTGGAAGCTGACGTTGCCCAAAACTGTTGTGCAGCCAGGAGGAAGTTCATGGCTGCGGTCTGCTTGTGGGTCAGGCCACCGCGTCGCTGTCGCGGCTCACGCCCGCGGTGTGACTGAAGCCACCGTCCACATAGGTGATTTCGGCGGTGACTCCACCCGCCAGGTCGGACATCAGAAACGCGGCCACGTTGCCCACGTCTTCAATGGTCACGTTGCGGCGCAGTGGCGACGCGCTGGCCACCATGCCCAAGAGCTTGCCAAAATCTTTGATGCCGCTGGCGGCCAGGGTCTTGATGGGGCCGGCGCTGATGCCGTTGACGCGCATGCCTTTGGGACCGAGCGATTCGGCCAGGTAACGCACCGACGCCTCCAGGCTGGCTTTGGCCAGGCCCATGGTGTTGTAGTTGGGCACCGTACGCAGAGCGCCCAGGTAGGTCAGGGTGAGCAGGGCGGATTTTGGGTTCAGCATCGGCAGCGCCGCTTTGGCCATCGCCGGGAAACTGTACGCACTGATGTCGTGCGCGATGCGAAAGCTCTCGCGCGAGAGGCCGTCCAGGAAGTCACCAGCAATGGCTTCGCGCGGGGCAAAACCGATGCTGTGCACAAAGCCGTCAAACTGGGGCCAGACCAGCGACAGGTCGGCGAACATTTTTTCGATCTGTTCATCGGAACCCACGTCGCAATCGAAGATCAGTTTCGAATCGAAGTCGGCAGCAAATTCCGTGATGCGGTCCTTGAAGCGCTCGCCCACATAGCTGAACGCCAGTTCGGCGCCCTGCTGGTGGCAGGCCTTGGCGATGCCATAGGCGATCGAGCGGTTGGACAGTACGCCCGTGATCAGCAATTTTTTGCCTGCGAGAAAACCCATTGTTCAATCTCCAAAGAAAATTCCAGCAGAATTGTCGCATGTGCTTCATCCGCCAGTTTCTCTCCCCCCGTGCCACGTCGGCTGTGTTTGCCGCATGGTTGGCGGTGGCGAGTCCTGCTGCATGGGCAGCCCATGGTTACGCGCTCTGGGGCGACCTGAAATACCCCGCCGGCTTCGCTCACTTTGACTACGTCAACCCCGCAGCGCCTAAAGGGGGCGAACTCAGGCTGGTGAGCAACCTGCGGGTATCCACCTTCGACAAATACAACCCGTTTACCCTGCGGGGCAGCGCGCCAGCCTACCTGTCCAACCTGATGTTCGACACCTTGCTGGTGGGCGCGCTGGACGAGACCGGTGCCGGTTACGGCTTGCTGGCCGAAGATGTGAGCGCCGCAGCCGATGGCTTGTCCGTCACGTTCCGGCTGCGCCGCAACGCGCGCTTTCACAACGGGGACCCGGTGCTGGCGGCCGACGTAAAGCACAGCTTTGACACGCTCATGGGGCCGCACACCTCGCCCGCGTTCAAAACCATCCTGGAAGATGTGGCGGGGCTGGACGTGCTCGATGAGCGCACGGTGCGCTACCGTTTCAAAAAGGCGAACCGTGAGCTGCCCCTGACGGTGGGCGGCTTACCGGTTTTCAGCCGGGACTGGGGCAATGCCACCGACCCTAAAACCGGCCAACGCAAGACCTTTGACCAGGTGGTGATGGACCCGCCCATTGGCAGCGGTCCCTACAAAATTGGCCCGGTGCAGTTTGGCAAAGACATCACCTATGTGCGCGACCCGGCCTACTGGGCGCGCGACCTGCCCGTGCGCCGAGGCAGTGCCAATTTCGACCGTATTTTGGTCAAAATTTACCGGGACAACACCGCCAAACTTGAAGCGCTGAAAGCCGGTGAATTTGATCTGATGCGCTTCTTTTCAGCCGGCGACTGGGCGCGCCGCGTCAACGGCAAACGGTTTGATTCCGGTGAACTCGTCAAAGCAGAGCTCAAACACCGCCTGCCCACCGGTTTTCAAAGCTACGTGTTGAACACCCGGCGTGCGCCCTTGCAGGACCTGCGCGTGCGTGAGGCCCTGGGTCTGGCGATGGACTACGAGTGGATGAACCGCCAGATGTTCTACAACGCCTACCAACGCGTGCAGGGTTTGTTTGGTAATACCGACTGCTCTCCCACCGGCACCCCCAGCCCCGAAGAGCTCGCGCTCATGGCCCCCTGGCGCGAACAGCTGCCACCGGCCGCCTTTGGCCCAATGCTGGTGCCCCCCCGCACCGACGGTGACAGCTCGCTGCGGGCCAACCTTCGGCGGGCGCAGGCCTTGCTGCGCGAGGCCGGCTGGACGGTGCAGGGCGGTCAACTGCGCAATGCCCAGGGCGTAGCGATGGTGCTGGAATACCTGGACAGCAACGAAACCGGCGCGCGCGTGGTGACACCATGGGCCCGCAACCTGGAAAAACTTGGCATCGAACTCAAGTTCCGCCCAGTGGACTTTGCGCTGTACCAGCAGCGCTTGCGCACGTTTGATTTCGACATCATTTCCATCGCCTACGGTGGCACCCACAACCCCGGCGCGGAATACGCCGACCTGTTTGGCAGCCAGGCCGCCAAAACGGAAGACTCGGGCAACTTTGCCGGTGTGTCCAGCCGGGCGGTGGACGCCCTGATTGCCCGCATGTCAAATGCGCCATCAAAACCCGATTTTTTGACCGCCTGCCGGGCGCTGGACCGCGTGATCAGCCACAGCCACTACCTGGTGCCGCAGTGGTCTGCCACCACGCACCGTTTGGTGTACAACGGCTGGCGGCTGGCCCAGCCAGCAGAGATGCCGCCCTATGCGGCCGGTGAAACCTGGGCGATCGACACCTGGTGGAGCAAGCCATGAAGGTACCCACTGCCAACTCGCTGCGCCCAGACGCTCCACCCACCAAGGCGCGACACTGGTGGCCCGGCCTTGCCAATTCCGCAGTGTTGCTGGCGCGTGTATATCTTTCACGCCACCGCTGTTTGATGTTGATCGGTTGAAAGCATCCATGTGGGTCTACATCCTCAAGCGCCTTCTGCTCATGATCCCGACCTTGTTCGGGGTCTTGTTGCTCACGTTCGTGGTGATCCAGTTTGTGCCCGGTGGCCCGGTGGAACAGTACCTGGCCGAGGCGCGGAGCGGGCAGGGCGGTTCGGCCGAAGGCGGTTCGGTGTACCGCGGCGCTCAAGGGGTGGACCCGCAGCGACTGGAGCAAATCAAGGCGCTGTATGGGTTTGACAAGCCAGCCCATGAGCGTTTTTTCCAGATGGTCGGGCAGTTTGCGCGGTTTGACCTGGGTACCAGCTTTTTCCAAAACAAGGCGGTGTCCGAGCTGATTGTGGAAAAACTCCCCGTGTCCATCAGCCTGGGTTTGTGGACCTTCTTCATCAGCTACCTGGTGGCCGTGCCATTGGGCGTAGCCAAAGCGGTGCGCGCGGGCTCCCGGTTTGATCTGGTCACCACCTTGCTGGTACTCGTTGGTTACGCCATTCCCGGCTTTGTGCTCGGCGTGGCCTTGCTGGTGATCTTTGGCGGCCAGCTGCAGTGGTTTCCGCTGCGTGGGCTCACCTCATCCAACTGGGAAGAGCTCAGCTGGGCGGCACGGATCGTGGACTATTTGTGGCACATCACCCTGCCCATCACCGCCATGGTGCTGGGCAGTTTTGCGGTCACCACCATGCTGACCAAAAACGCCTTTCTCGAAGAAATCCGCAAGCAGTACGTGATGACGGCGCGGGCCAAGGGTCTGAGCGAGCGCCAGGTGCTGTGGAAACACATTTTCCGCAACGCCCTCATCCCCATCGTCACCGGTTTTCCCAGTGCGTTCATCGGTGCTTTTTTTGCAGGCTCACTGCTGATCGAAACGCTGTTCTCGCTCGATGGTCTGGGTCTGTTGAGCTTTGAGAGCGTGATACGGCGAGACTATCCGGTTGTGCTGGGCACGCTGTTTCTGTTCACGCTGATCGGGCTGGTGACGAAACTGATTTCTGACCTCTGCTACGTCTGGGTGGACCCGCGCGTGAAGTTCGACTGATGGCCAATACCCTTTCCGCTTCGCCTTCCCGCCGGGCCTGGCAGCGCTTCAAGCGCAACCGCCTGGGCTACTGGAGTTTGGTGATTTTCTGCGTGCTGGTCATCGCCAGCCTGTTTGCCGAGCTGCTGTCCAACGACCGACCGCTGGTGGTGCACTACGAGGGAAAAACCTACTTTCCCATTGTGCAGGACTACCCTGAAACGACCTTTGGCGGTGACTTTGAAACCGCCACCGACTACCTGGACCCTTACATCCGTGAGCAAATCACCCGGGGCAACAACTGGGCCGTGTACGCGCCCAACCCCTACGGCCCCAAGACGCTCAATTACTTCGCCAAAGAGCCCAACCCTTCAGCGCCCACGCGCGACAACTGGCTGGGTACCGACGACCGGGGCCGTGACCTGCTGGCGCAGCTGATCTATGGTTTTCGCGTCAGCGTGCTGTTTGCGCTGGCGCTCACCGTCATCGGTGTGCTGTTGGGCGTGGTCACCGGTGCCATCCAGGGGTTTTTTGGTGGCAAGACCGACCTGGCCTTCCAGCGGTTCATTGAGATCTGGGGCTCCATGCCCGAGCTGTACCTGCTCATCATTTTTTCGGCTGTATTTGCGCCCAGCATCAGTTTGCTGCTGATCTTGCTCAGCCTGTTTGGCTGGATGGGCCTGAGCGACTACGTGCGCGCCGAATTTTTGCGCAACCGCCAGCTCGACTACGTGCGCGCGGCCCGGGCTATGGGGTTGTCCAGCTGGCAGATCATCTGGCGCCACGTCCTGCCCAACAGCCTCACGCCGGTGGTCACTTTTCTACCGTTTCGAATGAGTGCGGCCATCCTGGCCCTCACCTCGCTGGACTTTCTTGGCTTGGGCGTGCCACCGGGCACACCGTCGCTGGGCGAGCTGCTGAGCCAGGGCAAAAACAACATCGACGCCTGGTGGATTTCCATGTCCACCTTTGCGGTGCTGGTGATCACGCTGCTGTTGCTCACCTTCATGGGCGACGCGCTGCGCGATGCACTCGATCCGCGAAAGGCCGACACATGAGCATTCCCACAAACACGGTGGCCCAGGCACCGCTGCTTCAGGTCCGCGGCTTGAGCGTGTCCTTCGGCGAGCACACTGTGGTGCGCAACATCGACTTTTCCATTGCTGCCGGTGAAAAGCTGGCCTTGGTGGGTGAGTCTGGGTCAGGCAAAACCGTGTCAGCCCTTTCGCTGCTGCGCCTGGTTCACAACGCGCAAGTCAGCGGTTCGGCCCTGTTGCAGGGGCGCGATCTGCTGCAAATGAGCGAACACCAGTTGCGCGGTGTACGCGGTGACGAGGTGGCCATCATTTTCCAGGAGCCCATGACGGCGCTCAACCCGCTCTACACCGTGGGAGACCAGATTGCCGAGGTACTGCAGCTCAAAAAAGGCTTCACCCCGCGCCAGGCACTCGCCGGCGCTGTGGAGCTGCTGGCTTCCACCGGCATCTCCGAGCCGGGTCGCCGGGCCAGCGCTTACCCGCACCAACTCAGCGGCGGTCAGCGCCAGCGCGCCATGATTGCCATGGCGCTCGCCAGCCAGCCCAAGCTGCTGCTGGCCGACGAACCCACCACGGCGCTCGACGTCAGCCTGCGCGGCCAGATACTGGATTTGTTGGCTGACTTGCAACGCCAGCACGGCATGGCCGTATTGCTGATCACCCACGACCTGAATCTGGTCCGGCGCTTCGCCGACCGCGTGGCGGTGATGGAGCGCGGGCTGCTGGTGGAGCAGGGCGCTGTGGCTGATGTGTTTGCCGCGCCGCAACACCCCTACACCCAGATGTTGCTGGCCAGCACCCCCGAACGCGATGTGGTGGAAGCCATGGCCGATTCCATTGCGCCGCCGGTGCTGCAGGCCCGGCAAATGCGGGTCAGCTATCCCGTACCGGTGCCGGGCATCAAAGGCTGGTTCAAAAAGGGGGCTTATGTGGCGGTGCAGGGCGCCGATCTGGAGCTGGCGCCCGGTCAGACGCTGGGCGTGATGGGCGAGTCCGGCTCCGGCAAGTCCACCCTGGCGCTGGCTGCACTGGGCCTGCTGCCTCACCAGGGCAGCCTGCAAGTCACGGGTACCGATTGGGCCGAGGCACAGCGAAAAGGGCAGAGCCGAGCGCTGCGCCAACGCATACAGGTGGTGTTTCAAGACCCATTTTCATCACTCTCTCCGCGCATGACCATCGAACAGATCGTGGGTGAGGGTCTGCTCGTTCACGAGCCCGATCTGCAGCAAGACGAGCGCCGCCAACGCGTGGTGGCCGCACTGGCCGAAGTGGGGCTCGTGCAAGACCCCAGCCAAGCCGGTGACTGGTTGCAGCGCTACCCGCACGAGTTTTCAGGTGGGCAACGCCAGCGCCTGGCCATTGCCCGCGCGCTCATCGTCGGCCCGCGAGTGCTGGTGCTCGACGAGCCCACCAGCGCGCTCGACGTGACGGTGCAAAAACAAGTGCTTGCGCTGCTGCAACGCTTGCAGCGCGAGCGCGGGCTGAGCTATTTGCTGATCACGCACGACGTGGGCGTGATTCGCGCCATGGCCCACGATGTGCTCGTCATGAAAGAGGGGCAGGTGGTCGAGCACGGCACGGTACAGCAGGTGCTTGAGCGGCCGGCCCATCCCTACACATGCACGCTGGTTCAAGCCGCAGCTTGAACGGCTGGCTGCCCGCGCTTGCCCCTTACCCGGGTCTATGCACCCGTTTCGCTCTAATGCCCTCTGCCGCGCAGGCCCCTGGCAGGCCGCTGAAATACCTCCGAGCAGCCCAGAACGAAAAATTATTGACCGCTGAAAACGAACGGCAAGCGATTTTTTCGAGACCCTCAAGGGGCCAGCCACCGTTACAGCATTCGAAATTAGGACTCGAAACCAGTATTTCAGCAGCCTGCTAGCGCGGCCTCAACCGCGCAAGGTTGTTCCAGTGTCGAGGTCATACTTGACTTTTATCAACCCCCAGCCGGCGCCAACCCACTATAAAAGCGGGTTCCGCTTGGCCAATGTGCCCCATGGAAATTCGAATGAACGACCACCCATCTTCTGCGCCCAACATGCCCGCCCCTGTTTCCTTGGGATCACCCCTGCGCTGGCTGGCGCGGGGCTGGGCCGACTTGCGCCGCAACCCAGCGCCGGGGCTTTGGCACGGGGTGCTTCTGGCCGTCGGTGGCTGGGTCCTGATGTGGGGCGCGCGCGACCAGTTCTGGCTACTGGCCGGCGCATTCTCGGGCTTTCTCATTGTCGCGCCCATTTTGGCTACCGGCCTGTACCACGTGAGTCGGGCTTGCAACAGCGGGCGCTGCGTGGGCATGCCAGAGGTGATTGCCCTGTGGCGCACGGGCGACGGGCGCCTCGTGCGCTTTGGGTTGCTGCTTGGACTGGCCGGTACCGGCTGGGTGCTCACCTCGGCGGGTTTGATCACGCTGTGGTCGCCTGAGCCCATCCACAAACCCATCGATTTCCTGCGCCATGTGGTGCTGGTGCGTGAAATTGGCCTGTTTGAGGCTTGGTTGCTGCTGGGCGCCTTGCTGGCGGCGCCGGTGTTTGCATCCAGCGTGGTGGCCATCCCCATGTTGGTGGACACACCGGTGCCCGTTGGCGTTGCAGTGACAGAGAGCTGGCGCGCCGTGGCCAACCACCCGGCGCCCATGGCTTTTTGGGCCGTGCTGATCGGAGCGCTGGTGGGTGTGGGCATGTTCACCGCGCTGCTGGGTCTGGTTGTGGTCATTCCGCTCATCGCCCATGCCAGTTGGCACGCCTACTGCGACCTCACGCAGCGCCCCCCCTCGCTGCCTATGGGCAGCGAACCCATGCGGGGGGGCTGAGCCGTGGAAACCACCCTGTTCGGCTACACGGAAGGGCAGATCGCCCAATTCGGCCTCACCTTCGGTGTGGGCGCCTTCATTTTGTACATGCTGTTCATCGTGTTCAATCTGGCTTTGGAATCCAAGGCAGGCAAGTTCGGCACCTTCATTTTGTTTTTGGTGCTCTCATTTGGCATGCTGGGATTCGTGGCCAAGAACATCATTCAATGGGTTCTGGGCATGTGATCTGTTGTCCAAGGTTTTTAGCCTGGTCGGTGCCAAAAGTTCGGTGCCCGTCGCTCAGCGAATGCGGGGGTTCAGATGGCGGCAGCCCGCGCCGTGGTGAACGGCACAACACACGCTCGCAGAACCTCCGCGAATCTTGCAAACTGGCCCTTAACCGGGTTACAATGCGAGCTTCACGACCAAATGGGCGGGTTACTACCGGCCCATTTTTTTTGGCCGAACGCTTTTACACCCACGCAAACCCTTAGGGCAGACACCACACACAATGGCTTGGCAAGAAACCGTAGAGCAAACCGTCACTGGGCTGGGTTTTGACCTGGTGGAGCTTGATCGCTCCGGCAGTGGTTTATTGCGCGTCACCATTGACTGGCCTTGGCAGGCGCCGCAGGTGGGTGAAGATGCTCCGGTGGAGCGTTTTGTCACTGTTGAGGATTGTGAAAAAATCACACGCCAGTTGCAGTACCTGCTGCAGGTGGAGGGGCTTGAGTACCGCCGGCTTGAGGTGGGCTCCCCGGGTATCGATCGACCTCTCAAGCGTGAAATCGACTATATGCGGTTCGAAGGTCACGTGGTAGACCTTACCTTGAAGGCGCCGATTGGCGTGACCGCTTCCGACGTATCGGCCAATCGGAAAAAATTTCGTGGCACGCTTGAGCGTGCTGAAGATGGTGTGCAGTGGCAGGTGGTCTGGAGTGATGCGCCTGAAGTCAAGCCGGGTGTGCGCGTGAGCAAGAAGCGTGTGCCACCGCCTTTGCAGGCGCTGGTGTTCGCGCTGGAGGATATCCAGCAGGCACGGCTAGCACCCATTGTGAGTTTCAAGGGTCGGCAGGCTCCGGGTGCTGCTGAGGTCGAATGACTTGTGCGCTGCGCGCAAACGAATGCAAAAAACTGTGTTGATTCTGAAAAAGATATCCGGAAAGGTGGCGAGTAAATGAACCGCGAAATGTTGATGCTGATTGATGCCATCTCCCGCGAGAAGAACGTCGAGCGCGACGTGGTGCTCGGTGCGGTGGAGCTGGCGCTGGCCTCGGCCACCAAGAAACTCTACAAGGGCGACGTGGACATCCGCGTGGCCATGAATCCGGACGATGGTTCCTATGAGACCTTCCGCCGCTGGCTGGTCGTGCCTGACGAGGCTGGTCTGCAAAATCCCGATGCCGAAGAGCTGCTGACCGATGCGCGCGACGAACTTGCGGACATTGAAGAGGGTGACTTCATCGAGAAGCCCGTGGAAAGCGTGCCGATTGGCCGCATAGGTGCCATGGCGGCCAAACAGGTGATCTTGCAAAAGATTCGCGATGCCGAGCGCGAGATGCTGCTGAACGATTTCATGTCGCGTGGCGACAAGATTTTTGTCGGCACCGTCAAGCGCATGGACAAGGGCGATCTTATTGTGGAAAGTGGCCGTGTCGAAGGGCGTCTGCGTCGCAGCGAGATGATCCCGAAAGAAAACTTCCGCAGCGGCGACCGTGTGCGCGCCATGATCATGGAGGTGGACCTGACGCTGCGCGGTGCGCCGATCTTGCTGTCGCGCTCCGCGCCCGAGTTCATGATTGAGCTGTTCCGCCTGGAAGTGCCTGAAATTGAGCAGGGTCTGCTGGAGATCAAAACCTGCGCCCGTGATCCCGGTTCGCGTGCCAAGATTGCCGTGCATACGCTGGACAAGCGCATTGACCCGATAGGCACCTGTGTGGGTGTGCGCGGTTCGCGCGTTAACGGTGTGACCAACGAGCTGGCTGGTGAGCGTGTTGACATCGTGCTCTGGAGCGAAGACCCGGCCCAGTTCGTCATTGGTGCCCTGGCGCCCGCCAACGTCCAGTCCATTGTGGTGGACGAAGAACGCCACGCCATGGATGTGGTGGTGGATGAGGAAAATTTGGCCATTGCCATCGGCCGTGGTGGACAAAACGTGCGGCTGGCGTCCGAGCTGACTGGCTGGCGCATCAATATCATGACTGCTGACGAGTCAGCGCAAAAGCAGGCCGAAGAGTCCGACGGCATTCGCAAGATATTCATGGCCAAGCTGGATGTAGACCAGGAAATTGCGGACATCTTGATCGAGGAAGGTTTCACCAGCCTTGAAGAAGTGGCCTATGTGCCCATCCAGGAAATGCTCGAAATCGAATCGTTCGATGCGGACACCGTCAGCGAGCTGCGCACCCGTGCCAAGGATGCCTTGCTCACCATGGAACTCGCCCGGGAAGAAAGCGTTGAAGAAGTTTCGCAAGACCTGCGCGACCTCAGCGGCGTGACCCTGGAGCTGGTGGCCAAGCTCGCCGACGGCGGTATCCACACCCGTGACGAGTTGGCCGACCTGGCCACCGACGAGTTGACCGACATCACCGGACAAACGCCTGAAGAGGCTACCGCGCTGATCATGCTGGCCCGCGCTCACTGGTTCGCCGGTGACGAAGCGCAACCCACGACCTGACCAGCGGAGGCCCCAGCGGAGAAAAGAACTTATGACCAGTACCACCGTCGCCGAATTGGCTGCCGAGCTCAACAAGCCCACTTCCCTTTTGCTGGAGCAACTCTCCGCATCCGGGGTGCCCAAGACCTCGGGAGCCGATCCGCTTTCAGAAGCGGACAAACAAATGCTGTTGGGGCACCTCAAGGCCAGCCACGGCACGGCCAGTGCCGAGCGCAAAAAAATCACCTTGGTGAAGAAGTCCACTTCGGAGATCAAACAAGCCGATGCCACCGGGCGTGCGCGCACCATTCAGGTGGAAGTGCGCAAAAAGCGTACCTTCATCAAACGTGACGATGAAATCGTGGCGCCAGAGGCGACTGCAGAACTGATTGAAGCGGTGCAACCCGTTTCGGTGGTGGACACGGCCGAGCTGGCGCGGCGCGAGGAAGATGCCCGCCGACAGGCGGAGTTGCTGCGTCGCCAGGAAGAGGAACTGGCCCAGAAGCGCCGCGACCGCGAAGCAGAAGAAAGCCGGCAGGCCGAGGCTGAAAAAGCCCGCGCAGCCGCCGAAGCCGCACAGGCCGCAGCTGCTGCGGAAGCTGCTGCCGCCGCCAAGGCTGCCGCCGTGATCGAGGCACCGAGCGCGCCGACCGAGGAAAGTCTGGCTGCCGATGCCGCAAAGCGCGCCCAAGTGAAAACGGAAACGCTGGAGCGCGAATCCGCCGCGCGCGTGCTGGCCGACAAGAACGCCGAAGTGAAGCGCGCCGAAGAATTGCGTGCGCAAGATCTGGTGGAGCGCCGCCGCAAAGCCGAGGCTGAAGCGGCGAACATCCGCGCCATGATGGCGGCTCCCGCCAAAACCATGGTGGCCAAAAAGCCAGAGCCTACACCCGATCCCAAAGCCGGTATCAAGGGCACGCTGCATAAGCCTGCCGGTACGCCTGGCAAGCCCGCCGCAGTAGCTGGCGCTCCTGCGGCGCCAAGCGCTGCGGGCAAGAAGGAAGTCAAGTCCGAGAATCTGTCCTCCACCTGGAAAGACGACGCCGCCAAGAAGAAGGAAATCAAGACCCGTGGCGACACCAGTGCCGGTCGTTCCAACTGGCGCGGTGGTCCCCGAGGTGGTGGTGGTCGCCGTGGTGACCGCGATTCACGCAGCGACCATGGCCAGGGCAATTTTGTGGCCCCGACCGAACTCAAGATCATCGAGGTGCATGTGCCCGAGACCATCACGGTCGCAGAGCTGGCGCACAAGATGAGCCTGAAGTCGTCTGAGGTCATCAAGCAACTGATGAAGCTCGGCCAGATGGTCACCATCAACCAGCCGCTGGACCAGGACACCGCCATGATCGTGGTGGAAGAGCTTGGCCACAAAGCGGTGGTGGCGGCGCTGGACGATCCAGAAGCCTTTACCGACGATGATTCGACCCAGCTGCAAGGCGAGCTGCTGCCACGAGCGCCTGTTGTGACCGTGATGGGTCACGTTGACCACGGCAAAACATCGTTGCTGGACTACATCCGTCGGGCCAAAGTGGCCGCAGGCGAAGCCGGCGGTATCACGCAGCACATTGGCGCCTACCACGTGGAAACGCCACGCGGCATGGTCTCGTTCCTGGACACCCCCGGTCACGAGGCGTTCACCGCCATGCGAGCCCGCGGTGCACAAGCGACCGACATTGTCATTCTGGTGTGTGCTGCTGACGACGGTGTGATGCCCCAGACCAAGGAAGCCATCAAGCACGCGAAAGCCGCTGGTGTGCCGATCGTGGTTGCACTGACCAAGATCGACAAGCCGGGCATCAACCTGGAGCGCGTGCGTTCCGAGCTGGTGGCCGAAGAGGTCGTGCCCGAAGAGTTCGGCGGTGACGTGCCCTTTGTGGGCGTGTCAGCCAAAACCGGTGAAGGCATTGACGCCCTGCTGGAACAGGTGCTGCTACAGGCCGAGGTTCTGGAACTCAAGGCCCCTGTAGAAGCTATGGCCAAGGGCCTGGTGATTGAAGCGCGTCTGGACAAGGGCCGCGGCTCGGTGGCCACCGTGCTGGTGCAGAGCGGTACGCTCAAAACCGGCGACGTGGTGCTCGTGGGACAAACCTCGGGCCGTGTGCGCGCCATGCTGGACGAAAACGGCAAAACCATCAAATCTGCAGGTCCTTCGATTCCGGTGGAAATTCAGGGTCTGTCCGAAGTGCCACAAGCGGGCGACGACTTTATGGTAATGACCGACGAGCGCCGTGCTCGCGAAATTGCCACCTACCGTGCCGGCAAGTTCCGCAACACCAAGCTGGCGCGTCAGCAGGCCGCCAAGCTGGAAAACATGTTCACCGACATCTCTGCCGGTGAAGTCAAGGTGTTGCCCATCATCGTCAAGTCCGACGTGCAGGGTTCGCAAGAAGCGCTGGCGCAATCACTGCTCAAGCTCTCGACCGATGAGGTCAAGGTTCAGCTGGTGTTTGCCGGTGTCGGCGGTATCAGCGAAAGCGACGTCAACCTGGCCATCGCTTCCAAGGCGGTTGTCATCGGCTTCAACGTGCGTGCCGACGTGGGCGCGCGCAAGCTGGCCGAAGGCAATGACGTTGACCTGCGCTACTACAACATCATTTACGACGCCGTGGATGAATTGAAAGCGGCCATGTCCGGCATGCTGGCGCCTGAAAAGCGCGAAGAAGTCATCGGTTCTGCCGAGATTCGCACGGTATTCGTGGCGACCAAGATTGGTACCGTGGCGGGCTGTATGGTCACCTCGGGCATGGTCAACCGCAATGCACACTTCCGTTTGCTGCGCGACAACGTGGTGATTTACACCGGCGAAATCGACACGCTCAAGCGCCTGAAAGACGACGTGCGCGAAGTCAAAGAAGGCTTCGAGTGCGGTATCAAGCTCAAGAACTACAACGACATCAAAGAAGGTGATCAGCTGGAGTTCTTCGAAGTCAAGGAAGTGGCCCGCACGCTGTAAGCGCGCACTGGCAACACAAGCACCATGGCAACCCGCAAGAAGTCATCCACTCCCAACCGCGGTTTTCGCGTGGCCGATCAGATCCAGCGCGATCTGACGGAGCTGATCGCGCGCGAGCTTAAAGACCCGCGGGTGGGCATGGTCACGATCAATGCGGTCGAGGTCACGCCCGATTACGCCCATGCCAAGGTGTTTTTTAGTCTGCTCACAGGCGACCCCCAGGAAACCTTGCAGGGACTGAACACCGCTGCAGGTTTCCTGCGAAGCGGTCTGTTCAAGCGCTTGCACATCCACACGGTGCCCACCTTGCACTTCGTATTTGACCGCACCACCGAGCGTGCGGCCGACATGAACGCCTTGATCGCCAAGGCTGTGTCTTCTCGCGCCCAGGAGGACTGACCATGCACGCGCCACGCACACGGGTGCAGCGGCGCCCTGTGCATGGGGTGCTGTTGCTTGACAAACCGCTGGGGCTTTCCAGCAACCAGGCTTTACAAAAGGCCAAGTGGTTGCTGCGCGCCGAAAAAGCCGGGCACACCGGCACGCTGGACCCGCTGGCCACGGGCGTACTGCCCCTGTGCTTCGGTGCAGCCACCAAGTTCAGCCAGATCCACCTGGATGCCGACAAAACCTACGAAACCACGGTACGTCTGGGGCAGAAAACGGCCACGGGCGACGCCGAGGGCGAGGTGATTGAAACCCGGCTGGTGACCTGCACGCCAGGCCAGGTGGTCGAGGTGCTTGACCGCTTCATGGGTCCCATTGCCCAAGTGCCACCGATGTACAGCGCGCTCAAAAAGGACGGCAAAGCTCTCTACGAATATGCGCGTGAGGGTGAAACGCTTGAGCGCGAAGCGCGCCACGTGGTGATCCATGATCTGGAGTTGCTGGACATGCAGCTCACGGGAGAAAATCCCAGCCTGCGTTTGCGGGTGCGCTGCAGCAAAGGCACCTACATTCGTACGCTGGGCGAAGACATTGGCGAAGCTCTGGGCTGTGGTGGTCACTTGACCATGCTGCGCCGAGAGGCGACCGGCCCATTTGACGCCAGCCAGTGCACCACGCTGGAGGCGTTGGAAGCTGCCACCGAAGCACAGCGTCTGGGCAGGTTGCTGCCGGTGCAGACCTTGCTGGAAGGCTACACCCCGGTGTCCCTCGAAGCGGAAAGTGCAGGGCGCTTTTTGAGCGGTGTGCGCCGCCGGGGCGCCTGGCCGAACGAAGCGCGGGTAGCTGTTTTCGGACCTGCTCCGGGCGCATCCAACGAAACAACAACCGACCGCGTGTTGCTGGGCAGTGCCCACACCGAAGGCGGCGAATTGGTCCCGGGGCGGCTGCTGAGCCCCATCGAAATACAGCAAATCCTGGAAACCTCACCGGAACTCACATCATGAGCAAACAAATCCGCAACATCGCCATCATCGCCCACGTTGACCATGGCAAAACCACCATGGTGGACCAACTGCTTCGCCAGTCTGGAACCTTCGCCGAACACGAAAAGGTCGTAGACACGGTGATGGACAACAATGCCATCGAAAAAGAACGTGGCATCACGATTCTGGCCAAAAACTGTGCCGTGAGCTGGAAAGGCACCCACATCAACATCGTCGATACCCCCGGTCACGCGGACTTCGGTGGCGAGGTTGAGCGTGCGCTGTCCATGGTGGACGGCGTGGTGCTGCTGATCGACGCCCAAGAAGGCCCCATGCCACAAACCCGCTTTGTGACCAAAAAGGCCTTGGCTCTGGGTCTCAAGCCGATCGTGGTGGTCAACAAGGTGGACAAGCCCGGCGCCAACCCAGACAAGGTGGTCAACGCTGCCTTCGACCTGTTTGACAAGCTCGGTGCAACCGACGAGCAGTTGGACTTCCCGGTCGTGTACGCCTCCGGTATCAACGGCTGGTCTTCGTTGGTGGAAGGCGCTCCCGGCGAGCAGTGGGGGCCTGACATGTCGGCCTTGTTCGAAACCGTGCTCAACCACGTGCCCGCTCAGACAGGTGATCCAGAAGCACCGTTGCAGCTGCAAATCTCGGCGCTCGACTTCTCGACTTTCGTGGGCCGTATCGGCGTGGGTCGTATCAGCCAGGGCACGATCAAGCCCAACATGGACGTGCTTGTCATGGAAGGTCCCGATGGCAAGTCCATCAAAGGCCGCATCAACCAGGTGCTGACCTTCCAGGGTCTGGACCGCGTGCAAGCCACCGAAGCCGGTCCAGGTGAAATTGTGCTGATCAACGGCATTGCCGAGATCGGTATTGGCGTGACCATCACCAACCCGCTGACGCCGGCACCACTGGCCATGTTGAAGGTGGACGAGCCCACCCTGACGATGAACTTCTGCGTCAACACCAGCCCACTGGCTGGCCGTGAAGGCAAGTTCGTCACCAGCCGCCAGATCTGGGACCGTCTGCAAAAAGAGTTGCAGTCCAACGTGGCTCTGCGTGTGAAGGAAACCGACGAAGAGGGCATCTTCGAGGTGATGGGTCGCGGCGAATTGCACCTGACCATTTTGCTGGAAAACATGCGCCGCGAAGGTTACGAACTGGCCGTTTCCAAGCCGCGTGTGGTGTTCCGCGATGTGGATGGCGTGCGCCACGAACCCATCGAGCTGGTAACAGCCGATATTGAAGAGCAGCACCAGGGGGGTGTGATGCAGGCGCTGGGTGAGCGCAAGGGTGAGCTGGCTAACATGGAGCCGGACGGTCGTGGCCGCGTGCGCCTGGAGTACCGCATCCCTGCGCGTGGTCTGATCGGTTTCACCAACGAATTCCTGAACCTGACCCGTGGTTCGGGCTTGATCTCCAACATCTTCGACAGCTACGAGCCGCACAAGGGCGACATCGCCAGCCGCAAAAACGGTGTGCTGATATCCATGGACGACGGTGAAATATTCACCTACGCCCTGGGCAAGCTGGACGACCGCGGTCGCATGTTTGTGAAAGCTGGTGACCCTGTGTACGAAGGCATGATCGTCGGTATCCACAGCCGTGACAACGATCTGATCGTAAATGCCACTCGCACCAAACAGCTGACCAACTTCCGTGTGTCGGGCAAGGAAGATGCGATCAAGATCACGCCGCCGATCGACCTCAACCTGGAATACGGCGTCGAGTTCATTGAAGACGACGAGCTGGTGGAAATCACGCCCAAGTCCGTCCGTCTGCGCAAGCGCTTCCTGAAAGAAGGCGATCGCAAGCGCAACAAGTGATCGACGCTAGGGACCGTCGCCCTGGATGGGCGGCGCATCCTGTGGCGCTTGTTCGCTGGTGCCTGTTTTTCCAGAGTAACGACATGCCCTCTTCTCGCCAGCTGAGCCACACACAGGCCGTGGTGTTGATGGTTTTGGTCGCATTCCTCTGGTCTACCGCTGGCGTGGTTTCACGTCAGCTGGAGTCTGCGGCCCGCTTTGAAGTCACGTTTTGGCGCAGCGCTTTCACAGTGCTGTCGCTCTTTCTGATCCTCCCGATCTGGCGCCACGCCAGCGGGTCCCGCCTTGCGCAGCCGCTGGCCGAGCGATCGTTGGTTGGACGCTTCACGCACCGGCATTGGGGTGTGCTGCCTGAATCCCGTGCGTTTTGGCTTTCAGGCGCTTGCTGGAGCGTGATGTTCACCGCCTTCATGCTGGCCCTGACTTTCACCAGCGTGGCCAATGTGTTGATCATCCTTGCTGCGGGGCCGTTGTTCACCGCGCTGGTGGCGCGCTTCACCATTGGCCAGCGCCTGCCGCTGCGCACCTGGCTGGCGATTGTGGTCGCTGGCGCTGGCATTGTGTATATGTACGGTAGCCAGATGGTCGCGGCATTCAGCGATGCATCGGCTGGTGCTTCGGACCTGGTACTGGGTTCCCTGGTGGCACTCTGTGTGCCGGTGGCGGGAGCCATCAACTGGACGGTGGTGCAACGCAGCCAGTCGCAGGGCGAAAAGATCGACTTGGTGCCTTCGGTTTTGTTGGGTGCCGTCATCTCGGCGCTGCTCACGCTGCCTCTGGCATTGCCGTTTGCGGCCACCGCCTCGGACGTGGGCTGGCTGGCTTTGCTTGGTCTGTTCCAGCTGGCCATTCCTTGCACGCTGTCTGTGGTGTGTGCCCGAATTCTTAAAGCCCCTGAAATTTCGCTGCTGGCGCTGCTGGAAGTCGTATTTGGCATTCTGCTGGCCTGGCTATGGGCCCATGAAAAGCCGGCAGCCGAGGTGTTGTTGGGCGGGAGCCTTGTGATGGGTGCCTTGCTCGTGAACGAGTTGCTGGGCTGGCGCTCCCGCACGGGCACCCCGCGCATACAGACCCTGAACCCGCCCAGGCTCTGACCTGACTTCGCCCACCTTCCACCAAGGATCATGACCATGAGCACGCTTTCTTCAGAAAACCACGTTGTCGCTGAACGGCGTGGCCGGGTGGGTTGTCTCACTTTGAACCGACCGCAGGCGCTGAATGCACTGTCGCTCGGCATGATCCGATCCATCACACATGCATTACTCGCCTGGCGAGACGACGAGCGCGTGTTGGCTGTGGTGGTACGCGGTGTCAACAAGGACGGTCCGTTTGGCGCCTTTTGCGCGGGAGGCGATATCCGGTTCTTTCACCAGGCTGCCTTGAGTGGCAACCCCGAGTTGGAAGACTTCTTTACCGAGGAGTACGCGCTCAACCATCTGATTCACACCTACACCAAGCCTTATATCGCCCTGATGGACGGCATCGTGATGGGCGGCGGCATGGGTATCAGCCAAGGCGCCAGCTTGCGCATCGTGACAGAGCGCAGCAAGTTGGCGATGCCGGAGACGGGCATTGGCCTGTTTCCGGACGTGGGCGGTGGGTATTTCTTGAGCCGGTGTGCAGGCCGCGTAGGTGAATACTTGGCGCTCACCGGTCTGGTGTTGGGCGGGCGCGAGGCCATGGCGGCAGGTCTTGCCGACGGCTTCATCGACTCGGGGCGCCTGGCAGGCTTGTGGAGTTCGCTGGAGCAGACACCGTTTGAAAACGGTGCTTCGGTGGAACGTTGGTGTGCCAGCCACCTGAACACCACTGCGGCGCCCGGCACATGGCCAGCCGCCGAGGTAGACCGCATTTTCAGCCTGCCCAGCGTGCGCGAGATCGCGACGGCGCTGGCGGGCACCGACTCAGAGTGGGCACGCAACACGCTGGCCACTCTGCGCAAGCGCTCGCCGCTGATGTTGCACGTGGTGCTGGAACACATCCGCCGCGCGCGCGGCATGGGCCTGGCCGACGATTTGCGCATGGAGCGGGGTCTGGTTCGACGTTGTTTTCAGCTGCGGCCCGGGACCGCCAGCGAAACGGTGGAAGGCATTCGTGCGCTGGCTGTGGACAAGGACCACCAGCCTCGCTGGAATCCGGCCCGGGTTGAAGATGTCACGCCAGCGCAGGTGAGCGCATTCTTTGACAGCCCCTGGCCCGATCACGCGCACCCGCTTCGCGCACTGGCCTGAACCCACCCCAAGCGCAACCGCTTGGCGGGGCTGCGTGGCGGAAGCGGCTCAGCGCTGGCGGCTCTTCATGGCGCGCTCCACTTCGCGCTTGCCCTCGCGGTCCTTGATGGTGTCGCGTTTGTCGTGTTCGGCCTTGCCTTTGGCCAGCGCCATGTCGCATTTGACCTTGCCATTTTTCCAGTGCAGGTTCAGCGGCACCAGCGTGAAGCCTTTCTGCTCAATTTTTCCGATCAGCCGGCGAATCTGTTCTTTATGCAGCAGCAGCTTCTTGGTGCGCACGGCGTCGGGCGATATGTGGCTGGATGCGGTATTGAGCGGGTTGATCTGGCAACCGATCAAGAACAACTCCCCCTCCCGGATCACTACATACCCATCGGTGAGTTGGACTTTGCCCTCGCGCAGGGCTTTCACTTCCCAGCCTTCCAGCACCATGCCCGCTTCAAAGCGCTCTTCAATGGCGTAGTTGAAAAAGGCTTTCTTGTTGTCAGCGATGCGGCTGTCTGCGCCTTTAACAGTGGTCGATTTGCTGGATTTGGTGGCCATGGGGGTTCAGGTGGGGCCGCATGGTGAAACATACAAGGCCCATACAATGGGGTTCGGAGCTCAGGCGCTGGTTGCACACGGCATAGACAGCCCTAAGACCAACCGGCTGACCGGCGGGCTTCAAACCCGCTTGCACGCAGGTCCATTGTATGAAAACCATTCACAAATCTGTTTTGCTTTGGCACAGCGCCCACGAAATGTTTGCGCTGGTGACCGATATCGAACATTACCCCCAGTTTTTACCTTGGTGCGAGCACGGCGAAGTGCTGGAGCAAGAAGACCACACCATGGTGGCGAAAGTGGGGATGGCCATCAGCGGTCTGCGCCACAGCTTCACCACCCGCAACGTGCACGAACTCGACCGCAAGGTGAGCATGGAGCTGGTTGACGGTCCGTTTTCGCATCTTGATGGTTGCTGGGTGTTCACCCCGCTCGGGGATGGCAGCCAGCGGGCCTGCAAGGTGGAATTCACCTTGAGCTACGGATTCAACAGCGCCACCTTGGCCAAGCTGGTGGGGCCCGTCTTTGAAAAAATTGCAGGTAGCTTGGTGGACGCTTTTGTGAAGCGCGCCGACCAGGTCTACGGCAGTGTCTGACGAGATGCCATGAGCAACAGCCTGCGCATCTCACTGGTCTACGCCATCGCACCACGCACGGTGCATGAAACCGTGCTCGACATCGCCCCTGGCACCACCGTGTTGCAAGCGCTGGAGCAGTCCGGCTGGCTGGTCCGTTTTCCAGAAATCCAAGCTCAAGAACTGCCGCTGGGCGTATGGGGCAGCAAGACCAGTACCCATACACAGCTTCGTGCGGGAGACCGCCTTGAGGTTTACCGTGCATTGCGCGTAGACCCCAAAGTGGCGCGCAGGGAGCGTTTCGTGGGGCAGGGCGCGCGTGGAACCGGGTTGTTCAACCGCCGCCGCCCCGGCTCAAAAGCGGGCTATTGAGGCACCGACTGCCACTGTGCCAGCGTGACCAAGCACCTGAGCGTCCTCAACCACCCACAGGGGAGACCGGTGTAGCCATCCCGCGTGGTGACGATCAGTCCACGCTACCGCTGCATTCTGAACGGATCAAATCGTCCAGGCGTTTGGTTTCAGCAGCCCGGCCGCTGTCGTCCAGGATTTCCCGCTCGCCTTTGGCATTGGTGGTGGCAATGCGGATGCCCGAGTCCAGCGTGGTCTTGGCCCGCTTGGCCCTGTCGCAGTTTGCAGCGCGCGCCTTTGCTTGGCGTTCTTCTGCGGCCCTCTTTTTGGCTTGCTCGGCTTCTTCAGCCTGTTTCTTGCGGGCTTCCAATTGCTCGTCTCGCCCGCTCAGTTTGGGGGCTGCACCTGTGCGGGTGGAGGCAGTGGCCTCGGTCTGCGTCGGGCTTGTGGCAGCAGCCACAGCCGGCGCGCGCAAACCGGGGCGCTTGAGAATGTTCTTTTCCGGCACGGTGCTGGGCGGAGGGGTGTCGCTGAAGACTTTGCGACCGGTGCCATCAACCCATTGCCACTGCGCCATCGCAGCGCTGCTGGCAAGCGCGGCAAATGCCACCACAACGCATTGACGCCATGTCATGAAAGAAGCATTTTTGAAAACCATGGGCGAAGTTTAGCGCCGCTGAGGTGCGTCGATGTTGAGTTTGTGTCACTGCGGTGCACAAGTTGCACGTCGGCGCCGTTTGTTCGTGGGTTCCCTGCCCAGTTGGGCTACCGCTACAGGGGGTTGCCCAGATGTTGGCCGGATACAATATTGCTTTTGGAGCTTTACCCATGCGCCTACTCGGCAAAGCGCTCACCTTCGACGATGTCTTGTTGGTGCCAGCGTACTCCCAGGTCCTTCCCAAGGACACCTCACTCGCTACCCAGTTTTCACGCAACATCAAGCTGAACCTTCCCCTGGTTTCAGCGGCCATGGACACCGTGACCGAAGCGCGCCTGGCGATCGCCATTGCACAGGAAGGCGGCATCGGCATTGTTCACAAGAACCTCACGGCGCAAGAGCAGGCCGCCCAGGTGGCCAAGGTCAAGCGCTACGAGTCGGGCGTGCTGCGCGACCCTGTGGTCATCACGCCGCAGACCACCATCCGCCAAGTCATGAAGCTGTCTGACGACTTGGGTGTTTCTGGCTTCCCGGTCGTAGATGCGGGGCGGGTGGTTGGCATCGTCACCGGGCGCGACTTGCGCTTTGAGACGCGCTACGACCTCCCAGTAAGCGAGATCATGACGCCGCGCGAGCGCCTGATCACCATGCCCGATGGCACCACGCCGGCCGAGGCCAAAACCCTGCTCAACAAGCACAAGCTGGAACGCTTGCTGCTGGTGAACGATGCCTTTGAGCTCAAGGGCTTGATCACGGTGAAGGACATCACCAAACAGCTCAACTTCCCCAATGCCGCGCGCGATGCCGCTGGCCGCCTGCGCGTAGGGGCAGCCGTTGGCGTAGGCGAGGGCACCGAAGAGCGTGTGGAAGCACTGGTCAAAGCCGGTGTGGATGCCATCGTGGTCGACACGGCCCATGGCCATAGCAAAGGTGTGCTCGACCGGGTGCGCTGGGTCAAGCACAACTACCCGCATGTTGATGTCATTGGCGGCAACATCGCCACCGGTGGCGCGGCCTTGGCATTGGTGGAAGCCGGTGCCGACGCTGTCAAAGTGGGCATTGGCCCCGGCTCCATCTGCACCACCCGCATTGTGGCGGGCGTGGGCGTGCCGCAGATCATGGCCATTGACAGCGTGGCGACCGCCCTGCAAGGCACGGGCGTGCCCATGATCGCCGACGGTGGCATCCGCTACAGCGGCGACATTGCCAAGGCCATTGCAGCCGGCGCCAACACGGTGATGATGGGCGGCATGTTTGCCGGCACCGAAGAGGCGCCTGGCGAAATCGTGCTCTACCAGGGCCGCAGCTACAAAAGCTACCGTGGCATGGGCTCCATCGGTGCCATGCAGCAGGGCAGTGCCGACCGCTACTTCCAGGAAAGCAGCACTGGCAACCCCAACGCCGACAAGCTGGTGCCCGAAGGCATCGAAGGCCGCGTGCCTTACAAGGGCTCGGTTGTATCCATCATCTTCCAGATGGCTGGCGGCCTGCGAGCCTCCATGGGCTATTGCGGCTGCCCCAGCATTGAAGACATGCGCCACAAGGCTGAGTTCGTCGAGATCACCTCGGCCGGTATCCGCGAAAGCCATGTGCACGACGTGCAGATCACCAAAGAAGCCCCCAACTACCGCGCTGAATGAATCTCCCCCCGCGCCGCCTGCGGCGTCACCCCCCAGGGGGCGGCGCTGGCGGCCTGGCAAAGCCAGTTCCGCGGCGCCCTGGGTTTGGGGCATTTCGCTCTTCGGGCTGTCTGTTTTGACGGCCTTTTTCTTTTTCTGAAGTCCTATCGTCACGCCATGCAGCACCAGAAGATCCTCATACTCGATTTCGGTTCCCAGGTCACCCAGCTCATCGCGCGCCGCGTGCGCGAAGCGCATGTGTACTGCGAAGTGCACCCTTGCGATGTGAGCAGCGAGTGGGTCCGCGAGTTCGCAGCCGACGGCCAGCTCAAGGGCGTGATCCTCTCGGGCAGCCATGCCAGCGTCTACGAGGTAGACGACAAGGCGCCTGACGCTGTGTTCGAATTGGGCATCCCGGTGTTGGGTATCTGCTACGGCATGCAGACCATGGCGCAACAGCTGGGCGGCAAGGTGGAGGCGGGCACCACCCGTGAATTCGGCTACGCCGAGGTCCGTGCCCGCGGCCACACGCCGCTGCTCAAAGACATTGCCGACTTCCACACCCCGGAAGGCCACGGCATGCTCAAGGTTTGGATGAGCCATGGCGACAAGGTCACGGAAATGCCAGCCGGTTTCAAACTCATGGCCAGCACAGACAGCTGCCCCATTGCCGGCATGGCTGACGTGGATCGTGGCTACTACGCGGTGCAGTTCCACCCTGAAGTAACGCATACGGTGCAGGGCAGGGCGCTGCTGGAGCGTTTCGTGCTGGAAATCTGCGGCACCCGGGCCGACTGGGTCATGCGCGACCACATCGAAGAAGCGGTGCAGAAGATCCGCGAGCAGGTGGGCGACGAAGAGGTGATCCTCGGCCTGTCGGGTGGCGTCGACTCTTCCGTGGCCGCTGCCCTGATCCACCGCGCCATCGGCGACCAGCTCACCTGTGTGTTCGTCGATCACGGCCTCTTGCGCCTGAACGAGGGCGACATGGTGATGGACATGTTTGTCGGCAAGCTGCACGCGAAGGTGATCCGTGTCGATGCGGCCGACCAATTCCTGGGCCACCTGGCCGGCGTGAGCGAGCCGGAAGCCAAACGAAAGATCATCGGCCGCGAATTCGTCGAGGTCTTCAAGGCCGAAGCCGCCAAACTCATTTCAAGTGGAGCATCAACAAAAGGCGCCAAGTGGTTAGCGCAAGGCACGATTTACCCGGACGTGATCGAATCCGGCGGTGCCAAGAGCAAAAAGGCCGTGACCATCAAGAGCCACCACAACGTGGGTGGCCTGCCCGAACAGTTGGGCCTGAAACTGCTGGAACCGCTGCGCGATTTGTTCAAGGACGAGGTGCGCGAACTCGGCGTGGCGCTAGGCCTGCCGCACGATATGGTCTACCGCCATCCGTTCCCGGGCCCGGGCCTGGGCGTGCGGATTCTGGGAGAGGTGAAGAAAGAATTTGCCGATCTGCTGCGCCGGGCCGACGCCATCTTCATTGAAGAGCTGCGATCCACCATCGACCACAACAGCGGCAAGAGCTGGTACGACCTGACCAGCCAGGCCTTCACCGTGTTCCTGCCGGTGAAGAGTGTGGGCGTGATGGGCGACGGCCGCACTTACGACTACGTGGTGGCGCTGCGCGCGGTACAGACCAGCGACTTCATGACCGCCGACTGGGCCGAGCTGCCGTATGCCTTGCTCAAGAAGGTCTCCAGCCGCATCATCAACGAGGTGCGCGGCATCAACCGTGTGACCTACGACGTGTCCAGCAAACCGCCGGCCACGATTGAGTGGGAGTGATCCTGCTTAGCTGAATCGAACAGCCACAAGCGGACGCCCGTGCGAACTTTGCTGAGTATCGTTTCTTTGATGATGGGTTTGTTGCTGGTGCTCGCCCTGATGCAGCAGCAGGTGGACGATGGGCTGCCCAACCCGGAGGTGCCAGGCAAAGCACCTGCTCCACAGCAGATTCAGCAGCAGTACCGCGATGCGATGGACGATGGGCTGAAGCATAACCAGCGCAAGCTGGACGCTCTCGACGAGACGGGGCGCTGAGGCATGAGCGCCTGCGACCAGACTTTCATGCGCGCAGCACTTGAGCAGGCGCGTGAAGCTGCCAAAAACGGTGAGGTGCCGGTGGGCGCGGTGGTGGTGCGCCACGGTGAGATCATTGCGGCTGGGCGCAACAACCCCCTGGCCACCCATGACCCAACGGCCCACGCTGAAATCGTGGCGCTGAGGGCTGCCGCTCAGGTGCTGGGCAACTACCGGTTGGATGACTGCGAAATGTTTGTCACGCTGGAACCCTGTGCCATGTGCAGCGGCGCCATGCTGCATGCCCGATTGAAGCGCGTGGTGTTTGGCGCCGCTGATCCCAAGACCGGCGCTGCAGGTTCGGTTCTCAATTTGTTTGCAGAGCGCCGGCTCAACCACCAGACAGCGGTGCAGGGTGGCGTTCTGGCTCAAACGTGTGGGGACCTGCTGAGCAGCTTTTTTCGGCAACGGCGCGAATTGCATAAGCGCCAAAGCCACCCGCTGCGTGAAGACGCACTGCGTACGCCCGACGGGTGTTTTGCGGGGTTGCCTGACTACCCTTGGTCACCCAACTACGTGAGCGATCTGCCTTCGCTAGCTGGCCTGCGCCTGCAATTCCTGGACGAGGGCCCGCGCGATGCCCCCCGTACTTGGCTTTGCTTGCATGGCAACCCGGCCTGGAGCTACCTGTACCGCAAGATGCTGCCGGTGTTTATTGCAGCAGGGGACCGCGTGGTCGCACCTGACCTGATCGGATTTGGAAAGAGTGACAAACCCAAGAGGGAAGCCGCGCACAGTTTCAGCTGGCACCGCCAGGTCTTGTTGGAGTTGATCGAACGGCTGGACCTGCGCCATGTGGTGTTGGTGGTACAAGATTGGGGCGGCTTGCTGGGCTTGACCTTACCCATGGAAGCGCCCGAGCGTTTCAGCGCTCTGCTGGTGATGAACACCACGCTGGCCACGGGCGACGCACCCTTGTCGCCCGGCTTTCAGGCGTGGCGAAAAATGTGCACTGAAAAACCGGCTTTTGATATTGCGCGCCTCTTTGCACGGGGCATCCCGCAGCTGAGCGCAGCCGAGAGCGCCGCCTACAGTGCCCCTTTTCCCGACCAAGGGCACCGCGCTGCGCTGCGGGCCTTTCCGATGTTGGTGCCAGAGCACCCGCACGACGATGGGGCCGATGTGGCCAGACGCGCCCGTGCGTTCTGGCAAGACGAATGGCATGGGCAAAGTCTCATGGCAATTGGTCAGCAAGACCCGGTGTTGGGTGAGCAGGCGATGTGGGAACTGCACCGACGCATTCGCCAGTGCCCTGAGCCCGTGCTGCTGCCCGAAGCGGGACATTTTGTGCCAGAACACGGCAAAGCCATTGCCCAGATGGCGCTCGCGCACTTCACGCGCTGACACCCGGCCCGGGACTGTTTTGCGGGTCTTTCCAGGATAATGGGATTCTTTGTCTGCCGCCAGATCCCATGAGCCACATCTACATCTATTCCCCCTCCAGTGCCGTGCGAGACAAGGCCGCTTTTCGCCGGGGCGTGGCCCGCCTCAAGGCTTTGGGGCACGAAGTGGAAATTGATGAAGCGGCGCTGAGCAGCCACCAGCGTTTCGCTGGCGACGATGACACCCGCTTGGCCGCCATTGGCCGGGCTGCGGCCAGTGCTGCCGACGTGGCGCTGATTTCACGCGGCGGCTATGGTTTGACGCGTCTGCTGGGGTCGCTGCCCTACAAACCGTTGGCCAAGGCCATCGAGCGGGGCACGCAGTTTGTGGGTTTGAGCGACTTCACCGCGTTGCAATGCGCCGTGTACGCCAAAACCGGTGCGATCACCTGGGCCGGCCCAGCCTTGGGCGAGGACTTCGGCGCCGAAGCAGGCCCGGACGACATCATGGAAGCCTGCTTTGACGACCTGTTGTGTGGTCACGGTGAGGGGTCTGGCTGGCGTTTACCCAGCAGCGACGCCCCGGCCTTGACGGCGCTGTTGCAGCAGCAAGGCAAAACCGTTGCCGCAGATGGCCCCGAGCTGCGGGTACGCAAGGCCACGCTGTGGGGGGGCAACCTGAGCGTCTTGTGCTCGCTGGTCGGTACACCCTTTTTGCCAGCCACCAAGGGCGGTATTTTGTTTCTGGAAGATGTGAACGAACACCCCTACCGCATTGAGCGACAGCTCACCCAGCTGCTGCATGCGGGCATCATCGGGCAGCAAAAAGCGGTATTGCTAGGTTCTTTCAACCGCTACCAACCGAGCCCGCACGACAAAGGTTTCAAGCTTCAGACGGTGGTCAACTGGCTGCGCTCACAAACCCGTACGCCCGTGTTCACGGGCCTGCCGTTTGGGCACGTACCCACCAAGGTATTGTTGCCCGTCGGACAGCAGGTGGAGCTGATGGTGCAAGGGCGTGACGCCCTGCTGTATTGGGGATGACCGGTTGGCGAAGGGGCCACTGTTGGAGTTGGCTCCCTAGTCATTGGTGCAGCGGTGCGCGGGCTGACATCAATCAATCTTTTGGGGCGCAAGTCTGAACACGGTGGAGAGGCTTTGCGCCGTGTCGATCGCTTCGGTCTCGCTGCACACTCGCCAAGACCTGCCATCATTTCTGTCCCCTCTTCATCCAACGCGGCGAGCATCGCTTTTCGTAGCGGCTCAAACACTACGGGCCGTCCTGAGCCCGCCTCTTAACCCAACGGGACTGACATCTTTTGACGACCGGGTTTGAATGCGCCCAGCGCTTGGCAACGGCCTCAATGACTTGATATGTATTGCTGCAAGTTCAACAATAGTCCTTCCGGTTGCAATAGAGAACTCCACCATAAAGCAAAAAAACAACAGTCACATCATGTATTCACACGCTTCTTCTGAGCATGTGACTGGGCATTTGGCTTGGCGTTGTTCCTCTCCTTTCAATGAAACTCGGTTCGGGGTGGATTGCCGTTTTTTTCTTAGCGGGTCATCTCGCCAGTGATTGGATGCTTCGGACGGCATGTCGCTGCGTGTGCAAAATAGCGGGCAATCAACGGAAATACTCTATGCGCCACACTGTGTTGTAATCCACAGTGTTTCCACCTTGAAATATGGCCGAACTGACAATTGCATTCGTAGATTTGACCGGTAGCGTGTCCGTGTTTGAAACACTGGGCAACGACCGTGCGACGAAAGCCGTCACGAAATTGACCCAGTGGATTGGGTCAGTGGGTCTAGAAAACGGGGGCAAGGTGGTCAAGATGCTTGGCGATGGCGTTTTGCTCTCCTTTAGCAACAACCGCCATGCCGTCGAAACCATCATCCAGATACAGCAAGAGCACGCCAACCGGGTCGCACAGTGGCCAAACCGCCTGAAGCTCATGATGCAAATCGGCATGGCTCGCGGCCAGGTGGTGCAGATTGACGGTGATTGTTTTGGTGACGCGGTGAACGTGGCTTCTCGCCTAAGCGATCTGGCCGGTCCAGAGCAGATTCTGGTCACCGACCAGGTAATACGCAAACTGGGTGTGCGCCATGGCGTGCGCAGCCGCACGCTGGGGCCCATGCGCATCAAAGGCCGTGCAGAGCCCTGCGAGGTGTTCCGCATCGAATGGCAGCCCGAGATGCTGTCTGAATTCTTGACCCTGCCATCGGATCTTCACCAGCTGGGTATGTCCGGCGAGTCCGTTTTTGGCGGCATTGAATTGGAATGGCTGGATGCCAGCAGAGCGTTCAACCTGACCGACCTGCCAATGAAAATTGGTCGCGTCCCGGAGGCCGACTTTGTGGTGAACGACCCCCGTGTTTCCCGCCTTCACGCCAGCATAGACATCCGTTCGGGAAACTACGTGCTGGAGGACATCAGCAGCTACGGCACCTGGGTTCGGTTTGAGGGCGCTGAAAATGCCATCGCGCTCAGGCGCCAAGAGTGCCTGCTCCACAGCAATGGGGAAATTGCCATGGGCGCTCCGTTTTCCGACTTCAGTGCACCCACCGTCAGCTTCAAGCTGGTGGAAGGCAGCATGACGCTGGGGCGCAGTACGATCCGGTCCTGAAAGGCAGCGCGACCGCATAAAACGGCGGTTGATCGCTCGTTGGCACTTCGTCGCCTCACCTTGGTGGTCCACTCAGGCGCACCGTACCACCGTTTTCATGCTTACTTGAGGTTGCCAGAAAGGAATTGGGCGAGTCGCTCGCTTTTCGGATGGGCCAGCACCTCGGCCGGTATGCCTTGCTCTTCAATCTTGCCCTGGTGCAGAAAGATCAAGTGCGACGACACTTCGCGCGCAAAGCCCATCTCATGCGTTACTACCAGCATGGTGCGTCCCTCTTCGGCTAGCAACTTCATTACACGCAAAACCTCGCCGACCAGCTCGGGGTCGAGCGCACTTGTTGGCTCGTCAAACAACATGACGGCAGGTTCAACCGCCAGCGCGCGGGCAATAGCCACGCGCTGTTGCTGACCGCCGCTCATGTGTGCAGGGTAGCGGTCTTCCACACCGCGCAGCCCCACCCGTTCGAGATAGCGCCGGGCAGTCTCCACGGCCTTGTCACGCGAGATACCGAGCACATGGATCGGTGCCTCAATGATGTTTTCGAGGACCGTCATGTGTGCCCAAAGGTTGAAATGCTGGAACACCATGGCCAGCTTGGTGCGCAAGCGCTGCAGCTGAGCGGTATTGACGGCCTGCAATTCACCATGGCGGTCTGTTTTGAGTTGCAACTCTTCACCGGCCAGCACAATGCGCCCGGTATTGGGCTTTTCCAGCAGATTGATGCAGCGCAATAAGGTACTTTTGCCCGAGCCTGAACTGCCGATGAGGCTGATCACATCGCCCGCCCGTGCCTGCAGCGACACGCCTTTGAGCACTTCATTCGGGCCAAATCGCTTGTGAATGTTCTCCACCTCCAGCAACGGGCTGGCGGTGGGCGTGGTCGCGGCGTGTTCAGCGTTCATGAATTCAGGTGTGTAAATGGGTGATGCAGGTGGTCACGGGCATCATGCACCCAACAGGTCACCAGACCGGAATGGCACACTGCCTGCGATCTTGCCCACCTCGCCACCGGCGATGACATAGCGTTCTTTGACCGTGGCGTAGAGGACGCCCGCGACCTCGGTGCGCACAGCGTGAATGCGGGATTGGCCCACTGCGGTCGGGTCGATCACCTCGGCCACCACCTCACCGACAGCCATGGCCTGACCCGGTTTTGCCAGAAAAACCAGCACACCGGGAACCGGAGACCTCAAGGTTTGGGAACCCGCCAGGGGTGTGGGTGTGCAGGGCAGGGTGGGCAGCTCTTTGGCTGCGTCAGTCCGCACAACGCCCAGGTGCTCCATATAGGCCAGCAACGCGACAGCATCGTGAGTGGCGTGTTCGTGGCTCACGTCAGATTCCCCGCGAAGCTCCACCGTTGTGCTGGCGCAGGCTTGTGGCAGCACAACGCTGAGTCCGGCCGCCTTGAAATGCGCGGCCAACTGCCACCACAGACCCGAGAGGCGCTCGTCGAAAGGGCCACCCCCTGACTCGCAGGCGAGCAGCACGGCCTCACAGCCGAGCAGTCGCGCCAAAGGCTCCAGCGGTGGCCAGCAGGCTTCTTCGCTATAAAGATGCAGCGCAGCTTCCCAGTCGCAGTGCAGATCGATCACCACGTCAGCGTCGTGTGAGAGCAGCAACAACTGGCGCCGCAGGCTATCCAATTCGGTCAGCGGCTGCCAGGCGGCCAGCCATGCGCCCACGCTTTGACGGACTGTTGCGACATTGGCAGTCGCGTCGTTCCCTAGGTGGGGTTTCACCTCTTCCCACACGGCCAGGGCCAGGTCGGGGTAGTTGCGGTTGAAGTTTTGCGCGGTGTCCAGCTCAAACCGGCCCATGGCTTTGTGGTCCAACCGTTGCGCCAGACCAATCGGGTTGGCAGCGGGCACCAGCACCACCTGGCCCAACAGGCGCCCGTCTTGTTCAGCCTTCTCCAGCAACGAGCGCAGGTGGTGTGCCACCAGCATGCCTGGCAACTCTTCTGCGTGCAGACTGGCCTGCACGTACACCTTAGGCCGTGCGCTCGCGGGTCCAAACTGAAAGCTCACCAGGGTTTTCTGGCTACCCAGGCTGGGGCTCAACAAGGGATGTTCGGTGCGGTGCATGGGTTCCGGAAAAACAGTCAGTCCGTGCCGTCAGTGGCGCCGTGGGGCCAGATGGGCAAGAAAGCGTTGCTCTGCAAGCCTGAACAGGCCCACCAGGGTGAACGTGATGCATAGGTAGATCGCCGCCGCGAACAGATAGGCCTCAAAGGGCAGGTAGAAGTCAGAGTAGATGCGGCTGGCGGCTGCGGTCACGTCCAGCATCGCCGGCACGGTACTGGCCAGGCTGGTGCTGTGCAGCATCATCACCACCTCGTTGCTGTAAGCGGGCAGGGTGCGGCGCAGGGCGCTAGGCAAGACAATGCGGCGCATGGCTTGCACACGGCTCATGCCCATGGCCTGTGCCGCTTCAATTTCTCCAGCGGCGGTTTCCCGAATGGTGCCAGCCAGCATTTCAGCCGTGTAACCCGCCGTGTTCAGGCTGAAGGCCAGCAAGGCACAGAAAAACGGTTCCTTGAAATGGGTCCACGGCCACACCTCGTCCCAGCGGGTCTGTATCCATTCCAGTTGGGCCAGACCGTAGTAGATCAGGTAGACCTGAATCAACAGCGGCGTGCCACGAATCACATAGGTGTAAGCCCCTACCAGCGCACGCAGCGGCGCCACCGAACTGGTGAGTGCGAGCGCGAAAACCACCGCCAGCACGGCGCCCACGCCCAGCGATGACAGCAGCAGCGTGAGAGATGTCACAACACCTTCGCCGTAGAGGGCCAGGGTGTCGGGCTCAAAGATGACTTGCCATTTCATGCTCGCGCCACCTTACACATGGCCGCGCTTCACACCCATGCTGAAGCGGCGCTCCAGCTTTCGCAGCGCCCACAGGGACACCGATGTGTAAACCAAGAACAGGCCTGCGGCAAAAAGGAAAAAGGTAAAGGGCTCGCGCGTGGCAGAACTTGCCTGCTTGGCGAGGTAGGTCATCTCTTGCAGGCCAATCAGACTGATCAAGGCCGTGGCCTTGATCAACACCAGCCAGTTGTTGGTGAAGCCGGGCAGGGCGTAACGAACCATCTGCGGTGCGGTAATGCGTAAAAACGTACGTACGCGGCCCATGCCAAAAGCCCAGGCCGCTTCCATCTGGCCTTTCGGAATCGACAAAATAGCGCCACGGAAGGTCTCAGTCATGTACGCGCCATAAATGAACCCAATGGTGAGCACACCGGCCAGGAACGGGTTGATATCCACCGTGGCCTTGCTGCCCAGCGCTTCCAGCAGGTTGTTCAGACCAATGGTGCCACCGTAAAAAATCAGCAGCATCAGCACCAGTTCGGGTACGCCGCGCACCAAAGTGGTGTAAACCGTGGCCAGGGTAACAAGCACTGGACGGCCGGAGAGCTTGGCAGCTGCGCCCACCAAGCCCAACAAGACGGCTACCAACAGTGCGGCCAAAGAGACGCCCACCGTGAGGAGGGCGCCTTGCAGAATGGACGCGTAATACCCGGTCAAGCTTTATTCGCCGTACACGTCGAAGTCGAAATACTTCTTGCTGATGGTTTCGTAGACGCCGTTCGCACGGATGGATTTGATCGCTCCATTGAGTTCGTCGCGCAGCACGGTTTCACCTTGTCGCATGGCAATGCCAACGCCGTACCCGTAGTACTTCACGTCGTTCAGCACCGGACCCACGAAGCCGTAGCCTTGACCTTCGGGCTTGCTCAAGAAGCCACCTGTGACTTCGACAGAGTCGGCCACGGTACCGTCCAGACGGCCCGACTTGATGTCCAGGTAGACCTGGTCTTGCGCTTCGTAAGGAACCACCTTCACGCCGGCGGGCTTCAAGTCGCCCATGGCGTATTTTTCTTGGGTCGAGCCTTTCAGCACACCAATATTTTTGCCTTTGAGCGAGCTCAGGTCGGCGAAGGGTGTGTCTGCCTTGACCACAATGCGGCTGGGGGTGTTGTAGTACTTGTCGGTGAAGTCAACCACCTTTTTGCGGTCGTCGGTGATCGACATCGAGCTGATGATCACGTCGTACTTCTTGGCCTGAAGGCCAGGAATCATGCTGTCCCAAACTTGTTCGACGTAGACGCATTTGCGCTTGATTTCGTTGCAAAGTGCTTCGGCAATGTCCACGTCAAAGCCCGTGGGTTTACCGTCTGGCGTCTTAAAAGTGAACGGTTCGTAGGTTGGGTCAATCGCCACCTTCAGCTCAGGCAGTTCGACGGGTGCTGGCGCTGCAGCCTTCTCGGGCGCTGGTGCGGCAGGTGCAGGGGCTTCTGTTTTACCGCAGCCCACCAAGGTGGCCGCACCAACAAGACTCAAAGACAAAAACAAGTTCTTCATGGAAGTCCTTAAACAATTTTGAAATGTGTGATCTGCCAAAGTGGTTGTTGGCAAGCCCCGCGATTGTAGGCTGGGGCAGACCAATTCTCGGCACGCACCATGCTGGTGTTTCCCCGCATGGGACGCAGGTTGGTTTCGTTTCAGAGCAATATTCACACCCGTTGGTCCTGGATGCATTAACTATACATAATATACATCGTGGAATATTTTTCCTGTCTGCAAAATGTCGACTTAGAGCCTCAAATGACGACCAGAAGGCAGCGCAGCCTATCCGAACGAGAAGCTTTGGCCCTCGTTCCTGAGCAGCCACCTACCCACGTTACCAGCGTCCTTTGGGCTGCTGGCTGCGCACGTAGGCCGCGATCGTGTTCGCGGCCTCGGTGCGCCCAGCGCGGTGTGCAAAGTCGATGGCGGTCAGCCCTTGTTCATTTTTCACCGAGCTGTCTGCGCCTTCTTCCAGCAACAGCTTGACCACAGCCGGGTTGCCGTAGTGCGCAGCCATCATCAAAGGCGTGCTCCTGTTGGGCGACTCGGCATCGATGTATGCATGGTGCTCCAGCAACAGGCGCACCATGGCGATGCTGCTGGGTGCTTCGTTGGATGCGGCGTAATGAAGTGGTGTCCAGCCTGGCTTGTTCACTTCAGCGCGGCGTTCTATCAAGCGTTGTGCCTGGGCCAGGTGGCCTTTCAGCGATGCAATCATCAGCGGGCTCTCGCCTTGTGCATTGCGAGCCTCGACGTCCACATTGGGCTGGCTGAGCAGAAAGTTGGCGACCTTGAGTGAGCCGTCGCGCAGTGCGAGCGTCAAGCCGTGTTCACTTTTCTCATCGCGGGTGTTCAGATCGAATCCGCGCAAGGTGAGCGCAATGACCTGTGACTCGTTGTCTTGCTGGATGGCCCGGAAGTAATCGTTGAAAGAGCTTGAAAATGCACTACAGGAGATAGCCAAAAACAATGTAAAAACAAAGCTCTTTGTGTTCTTCTTAAAGTAATTTGACATGATGGATCAGGCAACGGTCCGGTTGAACAATGCCTCGAAATTGTCGCTGGTGCGCTTGGCCACTTGTTCGACAGACAGGCCTTTGATATCGGCAATCTGCTTGGCCACGAACGGCACGTAAGCCGGTGTATTGGTTTTCCCCCGGTGGGGAACGGGCGCCAGATAAGGGCTGTCGGTCTCTATCAGGATGCGGTCCATGGGTACGAACGCCGCTACTTCCCTCAAGTCCGCAGCGTTGCGAAACGTGAGAATGCCTGAAAACGAGATGTAGAAATCAAGATCCAGCGCTGCACGCGCCACGGCTTCGGTTTCGGTGAAGCAGTGAAAGACACCGCGGGAACGGGACTGGCTCCCATGCCCATCGGTGGCACTGGCGAAGCCGCCCTCTTCTCGCAAGATTGCCAATGTATCGTCAGACGCGCTGCGGGTGTGGATCACAAGCGGAAGTTCTGTGCTGCGCCCGGCGCGGATATGGGTTCGATACCGCTCGCGTTGCCAAGCCATGTCTTCCACGGTGCGGCCATTCAGCCTGTAGTAATCCAGCCCGGTTTCACCGATGCCAACCACTTTGGCCCGCTTGGCACGGGTCAGCAGATCGTCGAGTGTGGGCTCTTGCACTCCTTCGTTGTCGGGGTGCACGCCCACGGTGGACCACAGGTGGGCGTTTTCCCTGGCCAGCGCATGCACGCCTTCAAACTCTTCCAGCGTGGTGCAAATGCACAGCGCCCTATTGACCTGGGCTTGAGCCATGGAGGCCAAGATGGCGGGAAGGTTTTCCCGCAGCTCGGGGAAATTCAGGTGGCAGTGGGAGTCGGTAAACATGCGTGAGGGGCTATGAAGTGGCTACGCGTTCAGGCCTGGCCTGGCATGACGCAGCCTGACCCGAACGCTCAGATGGTTTGTGTGGCGCGGTCGGAACCGAGGCTGGCTCCGAGAATTTCTTCGATTTTGATTTTCAAGTGCCGCGATTTTTCGTCGGCCGGAAAGCGAATGCCCACGCCCTGCGTGCGTGAGCCAGAGGCCTTAGCTGGCGTGATCCAGGCCACTTTGCCTGCGACCGGATAACGCTGCGGGTCATCGGGTAGGCTGAGCAGCACATAAACGTCGTCACCCAGGCGGTAGTCGCGTGAGGAGGGTATAAAAATGCCGCCGTCGGCAAACAAGGGAATATAGGCCGCGTAAAGCGCCGCTTTTTCCTTGATGGACAGCTGGATGACGCTGGGACGTGCGGCGTTGGCCGAAGGCAATGGGGCGGTGCTCATGAGCGGCTAGTTTAGCGGCATTCGGTTGATGGGGCGGCGGCAATAAGGCCGCAAAGGACACGACTTTTTGCCCGCTTCGCCCAAGCCAGCCCGGCCAATCAGCCGCCGCCGTCCGAACTGAGTATCTGCCGGGTGCGGGCGGCCCAGGCTTCTTGCATCAAACCCGCATTGAACGGGTGCTCCACCGTGCGCGCTGCGCCCATGAGTTCGCGCGACCAGGTGGCAAGTACCGCCCAGCGCGGTGCTTTGGGCAGCGTGCTGGCAGGGAAAAATCGGGGCGCTGCACCTGCTGCTGCGGCCATCAGGTCATGACACAGCTTCTGCAATACCGCGAGCTGTCGGGCCGCAGGCCAGTCGGCCAGCAAGGTCCAGTCGCCACGGGCCAGCGCTTGTGGCAATTGAGTCCAGGCCTGTGCGTTAAGACCGCTGCGTGCCCAGTCTAGTGCATCGGCAGGGCGCCCGCCGGCAGCTTGCAGCCACACCTGAGCCTGTTCGCGCGTGGCCGCTTCAGCACCGGGCTTGACCATGGCGCTGGCCTGCGCCTGAAGCCAATGCAAGGCTTCGTCGGGCGACGGCCACACCATGGCATGCCCCTGACAGCGGCTGCGGATGGTAGGCAGCAGCTGGTGGGCGGCTTCGGTGGCAAGCACAAAACGCACTTCGCCCACGGGCTCCTCCAGCGTTTTGAGCAAAGTGTTGGCCGCTTCCACGTTCATGCGCTCGGCGGGGTACACCAAAACCACTTTGGTGCTGCCACGCGAACGGGTGAACTGCGTGAAGCTGACGGCTTCGCGTGCGGCTTCCACGCGGATCAGCTTGCTGGCCTTGCGCTTTTTGTCGTCGATGTCTTTTTGCGAGCCCTCGTCCAACGGCCAGCCAAGTTCCAGGCTCAGCGTTTCGGGCATCAGCACGCACAGGTCGGCATGGGTCCGCACATCAATGGCGTGGCAGCTACCGCAGTGGCCGCAGGCGCCCTGCGCGGTGGGCTGCTCGCACAGCCAAGTGCGCGCCAGCGCCAGCGCCAGTTCGTACTGACCCAACCCTGAAGGGCCTGACAGCAGCAAGGCGTGGCCCCTTTGCGCCAGGAGGCTGCGCAGTTGCTGCTGCAACCAGGGTGCTGGCGCAGAAGTGGGCAGCGCTTCGGGGACGGCGTTCATAACTGACCTTGAGGTGTAAGCCAGCCGCGCTGCACAAACGCTTGTTGCACTTTGAGCCATACGGCGTCGACCGGCTGGTCGGCTGCAATGCGGGCAAAGCGGCTGGGTTGCTCTGCCAGACGCTGGGCATAGCCCGCGGCGACGCGGGTGAAAAAAGCAACCGGTTGGGATTCAAAGCGGTCTGGCACCCGGGCGCCAGCCAGGCGCTGCGCCGCCACTTCGGGCGGCAGATCAAACCAGACGGTGAGATCGGGTTGGCGCAGCTGAACCGGGTTTTCAGGCAGGCTTTGTACCCACGTTTCCAGCTGGCGCAACACGCCCAGGTCAAATCCGCGGCCGTAGCCCTGGTAAGCAAAGGTCGCATCGGTAAAGCGGTCGCACAACACCACCTCCCCCCGGGCCAGCGCGGGTTCAATCACTTGCAGCAGGTGATCACGGCGGGCAGCAAACATCAGCAAGGCCTCGCACAGTGGGTCCATGGCGTCGTTGAGGACCAGGGCTCGGAGCTTTTCCGCCAGCGGCGTACCGCCCGGCTCCCGGGTCAGAGCGACCGGGCGACCCTGCGCGCGAAAGGCCTCGGCCAAGCCGGCGATGTGGGTGGACTTGCCCGCGCCGTCAATACCTTCAAAGCTGATGAAAAGACCGGGCTGTGCCATGGAGGTGAAGGAAGTATGGTTCGCAAAAAGAGCCGTTCAACGGCCCAGGATGTAACGGCGAACCGCCGCATTGTGCTCGTCCAGCGTGGTGCTGAAATAGCTGGCACCGTCCCCCCGGGCGACGAAGTACATGGCTTTGGTGGATGCAGGCCGCACAGCCGCCAGGAGCGAATTGCGCCCCGGCATGGCAATGGGTGTGGGCGGCAGGCCGGCGCGGGTGTAAGTGTTGTAGGGGGTATCGGTTTGCAGGTCCGATCGCCGAATATTGCCGTCGAAGCGTTCGCCCATGCCGTAAATGACGCTGGGGTCGGTTTGCAGCCGCATGCCGATGCGCAGCCGGTTGCTGAACACGCCTGCCACCATGGCGCGGTCGCTTTCAAGGCCGGTTTCTTTTTCAACTATGCTGGCCAGAATCAGGGCTTCATCGGGCGAGCGCAGTGGGCTGCCGGGCGCACGCTGGGACCAGGCGGCATTCAGTTGCTGCTCCATGGCTTGGGCGGCCTGGCGCAGCACAGCAGACGCTGGCGTGTGCTTCACCATGCGGTAGGTGTCCGGGAAAAACCGGCCTTCGGGGTGGCGCCCAGGGTAGCCAATGCGGGCCATCAGTTCGGCCATGCTCACGCCATCGAGGTCTTGCCTCAGGTCGGGTGAACTGCGCACCGCCTGCAGCACTTGGCGGATGTTCCACCCCTCCAGCAAGGTGAGGCTGCGCAGGGCTTGTTCGCCGCGCACAAGCTTGGAGAGCAGGCTGGTTGGTGTGGTGCCAGGAGCCAGTTCGTAGCTGCCGGCCTTGATCTTGCGCGAATCGCCCGACAGGCGAAACCAGGCGTACAGCAGCACGGACGGCGCCTGCACACCCGCGTTCACCAGCGTGTCAGCCACAGCGCGAGCCGATGCGCCGGGTGCAATGGTCACGTCTAGCGGGGTCTCGGCGCTCACCGTGTCGGGCATCTGCAAGGGCTGACGCAGCCACCAGGCAGCCGCAGCAGCTACGGCCAGACCCAAGAGCATCAGCGCAAGCAGCAGTTTCAGCAGGCGTATCACAGCGGGTTGGTCGTCTGGGAAAAGAGTGGGGACAAGTGCACGGCGGGGCGCGCTTTGATGGGCCGGTGATCATAATCCAGGCATCCGAATGAATCGAAAGCAGACCCCGACATGAGCCACGTCACCGCCCAGGACCCCGCGTTTGATGCCACCCGGCTGCAAGGTGCCGCCCACCTGCCCCATTGGGGCGTGATACGCGCCCAGGGCGCCGACGCCACCAAGTTTCTCCATGGTCAGCTTACGCAAGACTTTTCGCTGCTGGGTCTGTCTGAAGCGCGTTTGGCGGCCTTTTGTTCTGCCAAAGGGCGCATGCAAGCCAGTTTTGTGGCCTTCAAACGCAGCCACGACGACATTTTTTTGGTGTGCAGCCGCGACCTGCTGGCAGCCACGCTCAAGCGTTTGTCCATGTTTGTGCTGCGAGCACAGGTCAAGCTGAGCGATGCCAGCGATGCTTTTGCGCTGTGGGGTGTGGCGGGAGCGGCACCCGCAAACCTTCCCGAAAAGCCGTGGAGCACCACCACAACAGCCGATGGCGCCCATTGGGTGCGCCTGTACCCGGCTGCTGGCGTGGCGCGTGCCCTGTGGGTGGCGCCGGTGGCGCACGGTGTGGCGCCTCAGCCCAGCGGCCCATTGCTGGACACCGCTCACTGGGCCTGGCTAGACGTGATGAGCGGCGTGGCCACCCTGACCCAACCCGTCGTTGAAGCCTTTGTGCCGCAGATGCTGAACTACGAGTCGGTAGGCGGCGTGAACTTTAAAAAGGGTTGCTACCCCGGCCAGGAGGTGGTGGCCCGCAGCCAGTTCAGAGGCACGCTGAAGCGCCGGGCTTACCTGGTGCAAGCCTCCGCACCCCTGGCCGTGGGCCAAGAAGTGTTCCACGAGAGCGATGCTGAGCAACCCTGTGGCACTGTGGCCGCAGCGGCCGCGAACCCGGACGGCGGCTGGCATGCGCTGGTGTCGATGCAGACCCGTGCCGCAGAAGGAGGCGGGCTTCACGCAGGGAGCGCACAAGGGACGGCGCTGACCGTGCTGCCACTGCCCTACCCTTTGCTCGACGACATTTGACCCGACGCTGACCGAGCGAACCCATGTGCCTGATCGCCTTTGCGATTGACGCCCACGCGGCCTGCCCACTGCTGATTGCGGCCAACCGCGATGAGTTCTTTGACCGCCCGACCGCCAGTCTGCACCGTTGGAAGCTGCCTGAGGGCACCGACGTGGTGGCTGGACGCGACCTGCGCGAGGGCGGCACCTGGCTCGGGGTGAGCGCCGGTGGGCGTGTGGCCATGTTGACCAACGTGCGCGATGGCCAGTCGGGCGTTGGCCTGCGCAGCCGGGGCGAACTGCCCACGCGCTGGCTCGCAGGCGATCTGGACTGGCACGGCCTGCAGGCGAGCATCGACCCAGCTGCGTACGGTGGTTTCAATTTGGTGGTGGGGGATCTTCACCAGGGCCATTGGGCCTGGCTGGGCAACCGCCACCCCGCACGGCCGCACGACGCCCAGGCAAACCAGCTGCACACCCTGCGCCTGAAACCCGGTGTCTACGGCCTGTCCAATGCGACCCTGAACACCCCCTGGCCCAAGACGCAGCGCCTCACACAAGCGCTGCAGGCATCGCTTGACAAAGCGGCAGAACCCGAGCCCGGCACCCCTTGGTGGTCCGGTCTGCATCAGGCTTTGGTGGATGACCAAAAGGCCGCAGATGCCGACCTGCCGCAGACCGGGGTGGACCCGGCACTTGAGCGGCAATTGTCCAGCCCGTTTGTACGCATGTCCGAACGGGGCTATGGCACACGCAGCAGCCTGGTTGTGCGGGTTCAGCCGCGAGATCAGGCGGTGGGGTCCTGGTGGGTCAGCCTGGATGAATGGACCCACGACCACGCCCCGGAGACGCCAGATGGGCGCTGCGGGTCTGCCGCCATGCAGTCGGTACACCGCACCGAAACCTTGGTGTGGTGAGCTCAGGCACTGCTGCCTGATCTACAGCCCCGCTCTACTGGCCAGCGGCTGGCGGTTGCTGCAGCTGCGGCCACAAGCCTTGTGGAATCATATTGAGCGTGTTTTGCTGCTGGCCAGGCGGTGTGGCGGCCATCGCCGCGCGGAAATATTCCATCGCCTTGGCCACGTCACCCTTGCCCACCCAGGCGTTGCCCAGCTTGGCATCGCCGTCGAGCTTGCTGCCGGGCCAACCTTGGTTGCGCAGCTCTATCGACCGGATGGCCAGGTCCCAGTCTTGCGCACGCATGCCCAGCACATACCCGGTATTGACCATGTCGTAGTCGTACTTTCCAGCGGTGATGTCTTCGCGCGCCATCGCCAACGCCAGGGGCTCATTCCCATTGCGGCTGAGCAAGATCACTTCGAGCGAGCGCACAGAAAGGGCCTTGGGCTGCAACACCTTGGCGCGCTCCAGCATGGCCATGGCCTGCTCAGGCTGGCCCATCTGGGCATAGCCCCGTGCCACGTTGCTCATAAGGGCGGTCACGTAAGGGCGTGAGCCCAGCACCGATTCCCAAATCCACACCGCATTTTTCCAGTCGCCCCATTTGGCCAGTTCGTCGGCCACCATCGGGGTGATCTTGCGGTAGTGGGGGTTGATGTCGATGCCCTCCTTGATCATGCGCAGCATGTCTTTGCGTGGCTTGATCCACTTCGGGTTGTCGTGGTCGCCCGACTGGCTCACCGACAGCGCAATCTTGGTGGCATTGACGATCAGGCGCTCGCAGGCCACGGCCTGCTGGGTGATGTAAGCCGCCAGGGCCAGGCAACCTATGCTGACCATGGCACCAGCCTGCGAAAAGGCCGGTTTCCAGGGCAACCGGGCAGCGGCCGTCCAGCCGCGCTGGGCCAGGCGAGCGTCAGACGCCGCCAGAATGCCCAGGCACACGGCAAACAAGGCACCCGTGCTGGCCATGCGCCAGGGGAAGCCAGCGTTGCTGACGATCAAAAAAGCCATCAGGGCCGCCAGGGTAGAGCCACGCAACATGCCCTCTGTTTGTGCGTCTTCGCCTTTGAGCATCAGGGTGCGCCAGGCTGCGCGCGCCAGGTAACCCAACAAACCCAGCAAGAACACCCAGCCCGCCAACCCGTATTCGGCCAGCAACTGCAGTATTTCGTTGTGCACGTAATAGTCGGTTTCGAGCTGCGAACCTTGGGTCTGGTAAAGCGGCAAATCCACCTCCCAGGCGCCAGCGCCCACGCCGCTCATGGGGCGCTGCGCAATGATCCGGCCCGTGGCTTGCCACATGACCATGCGGATCGAGATCGAACCGGATTCGTACTCTTTTTGTTCTGCCACCGTGAGTGCTCTGGCAAAGGCACGCTCCAGCGCGTTGTTCCCCACGTTCTCTGACACCATCTTCGGGTTGCCGGTGCTGATCAACCCCAGGCCGAGCACCGTGGCCACCAGCAAGCCAACGGCCAAAATGCGCCGCCCAGCGTCCCAGCTGGACACAGCCAGGTGCTGGCGGTAGCGCCACAGCAGCACCGGGGTCACCAGCAGCAGTGCAACAAAGGCCAGCAAGGCCGAGCGGGTGCCCGTCATGAACATGGCGACCAGATTGAACCCGATGGAAAACGACAGCAGCGCCACGGTGGCACTGTTGCGCGCCCGGGTCAGCAGGTACACCGAAAAAGGCAGCGTACACACCACAAACTCGGCAAAGAAGTTGCGGTTGACGAAGGTCGAGGCGGGGTTGGGGCCTTGCGGGAAAAATGCGAAGTCGGCCCAAAACTGGAGTGCGGTCCAGAGCGACGCGAAGCATGCTCCCGCGTGGATACCCCAGGCCAGGGTGGGCAGGCGCTCCCGGTCCAGCGTGTTCAGCCCGAGCCACAGCAGGATGGAAAACACAAACCACCGAATGGCTTCAACCCCAGCCAAGTAGGTGTGTGACCAGGCCATGCTGCCCAGGGCATAGGCCGTGAGCAAAAGCGGTAGCCACACCACCGCGTGCCAGCGAAGCGCCTGGTCTCGGTTGCGCTGGTTCCAGAAAAAGAACAGCGCCGCACCCAGCGCAGCAAAGGACACGATGATGGATTTCAGCGTGTCCTGGATCATTTCCTCATTGGGAACACCCAGCGCAGGTGCCAGCAGCATCATGAGCGCCAGGATGGCGACCGTCCAGTCGCCCTTGATGGCTTCGCCCGGCAGGGCCAGCGCGCCCAGGGAGGGCAGCATTTGTGCAGCCGAAGCCGGGCTGGGCGCTGCGGCACTGGCTGGACGGATGGTGGGGTTGCTGGCGCCCGAGGCGGGCGGCGCACTGCGCTTTTTCTTGGCCATGGAACTGTGGTTTGGGTTTGTGGCGAGCTGGACAATCCACTGCGCACGCGGTGTGGGCATGTGGGCGCCGCCAGGGCGGGCGTTCCAATACCAAAGTTCTCTATTGTCGCTTGATCCTTGGTGCGGACCGTTCGAGCAGCCCGGCCAGCGTTAAAGTTTCGTGAACATCTCCACGTGATCAATGCCTGCCTCGACAAAAGGCGCCCCCCGGCGCTGGTAGCCCAGACGGCTGTAAAAACCCTCGGCGCTGCGCTGGGCGTGCAGCACCACCTCAGCCGCGCCGTGTTCGCGGGCCGCATGCATCAGCGCGTGGAGCACGTCGCGCCCCAGGTTGCCGCCGCGCAGCACACGCGTCACGGCCATACGGCCCACCTTCACCGTGCCAGCTTGCGCGCTCAGGTAGCGCCCGGTGGCCACCGGCACGCCCAGGCGGTTGTAGGCCACGGCGTGCACGGCGGTGTCGTCGGCCGCATCCCTTTCCAGTTCTTTGGGAATGCGCTGCTCGTGCACAAACACCTCGGTGCGGATGCTTTGAGCGTCGGGTCCCAGCGCGCTCCAGGGGCCCACCTGCACGGTGCTCATGGCTTCACCCGCTTCAAACCCCATCATGATTTCCCGCAATGCCGGCGGCACCGGCTTCGATGTCTGGGTGGCCGGGTCGGCAAACACATAGACGATCTCGCCGGTAATCAGGTGCTCATCGCCACGAAAGATGGCGCCCGTAAAGGTCATGGATGAGCTTCCGATGCGGCTGCATTTCATCGCCACCTCGATCTGGTCGTCCACCCGAGCCGAGGCATGGAATTCAACCGTCGCTTTCACCACGTACAAGTCACCCTCCAGCGCGTCCATGGTGGCCTGGTAAGGCAGGCACAGGGCACGCCAGTAGTCCGATATGGCCGTGTCGAAATACATCAGATAGTGCGCGTTGAACACGATCTTTTGCATGTCCACCTCGGCCCAGCGCACGCGCATGCGGTGAAAAAAGCGGAAGTCAGCGCGTTTCAAGGGGGTCATTCAGGTGTCTCCAAAGGCATGACGCAGCGCACGAGCGGCGTCGTTGTGGGCGGTCAGCGCCTGCGGGATAGCGCGGCCGAAATTGATAAAACCATGCACCACACCGGCGTAAATTTCCAGGTCCACCGGTACCCCGGCCATGCGCAGGCGGTCGGCGTACTGCAGGCCTTCGTCAACCAGCGGATCGCATTCGGCCAGCCCCACCCAGGCGGGGGCCACGCCTTCCAGTTCACGCAGTTGTCCGCTGCCATCCACCCCGTCCAGCGGGGCAAAGCGCCAGTCGTCGCGGTCGGCCAGGCTGCGCACGTAGTGGTTGAAAAAGTAGGTGATGTGCGGTTCTTCGAGCAAAAAACCGGTGGCAAAGCGGTGGTGCGAAGGCGTGTTCTGGTGGCCGGCGCAGCCGGGGTAAAACAGCAACTGCAGCACCAGCGGCCAGCCGGCATCGCGCGCGGCGATGGCGGTTACGGCCGCCAGTGTGCCGCCCGCGCTGTCGCCACCTATGGCGATGCGCGAGCCGTCCAAGCGCAGCGCTTCAGCCTGTTCACGCAACCAGGCCAGGCTGTCCCAGGTGTCTTCCACTGCGGTTGGAAATTTCCACTCGGGCGCCAGCCGGTAGTCCACCGACACCACCGCGCAGCGGCCCAGGTGGGCCAGGTGGCGGCACAGCCGTTCGTGGGTGGCCACGCTGCCCACGGTAAAACCGCCCCCATGCAGGTACAGCAAAACCGGTAGCGGGTGGTCGGCATGCGGTGCAAACAGCCGGGCGGACAGCTCAAACCCATCGCGTGCCGGTAGCTTCAGGTCCTCCACGCGCGCCAGTTTGTGGGGCGCTATGTCGAGCACGGTGGCCCCCGCTTCGTAGGACAGTTTGGCCTGCGCCGGCGAGAGCGCATGCAGGGGTGGGTGCCCGGCACGGGCCATGCGGTCCAGCAAGCCGCGCATCAGCGGCGTGAGCAGAGCCCTGGGGTTCTTGTGGTGCGACATGGGTGGGCATTGTGGCTGTCTTTTGCGGGACCGGTCGTCGCGCTGGCGGCATTGGCAGCGGGCGGGCGCGGCCGTATAGTTTTGCTTTGTTTTTCCATCACCACACGAGACCCGCATGGCCCAAATTCTGTATGTGACCAACATCCTGATCGAGTTCGGCGCCCTTGCGCAACTGCAGGCCGAATGCAAGCGGGTGGGCATTACCCGCCCACTCATCGTGACCGATGCCGGCGTGCGCGTGGCGGGCCTGCTGGAGAAAACCCGGGCCGCCCTGCCAGGCGTGCCGCTGGCGGTGTTTGATGAAACGCCGTCCAACCCAAATGAAGCAGCGGTGCGCGCTGCCGTAGAGGTGTACCAGCGCGAAGGCTGCGACGGCTTGATCGCCCTCGGCGGGGGCAGCTCCATCGACTGCGCCAAGGGCGTGGCCATTGCTGCCACACACGAAGGCCCGCTGAAAACCTACGCCACCATCGAAGGTGGGTCCCCCAAAATCACCGACCGCGTGCCGCCACTGATTGCGGTACCCACCACCGCTGGCACGGGCAGCGAAGTGGCGCGCGGCGCCATTGTGATCGTGGACGATGGCCGCAAGCTGGGTTTCCACAGCTGGCACCTGGTGCCCAAAACCGCCCTGCTCGACCCCGAGCTCACGCTGGGCCTGCCGCCGCTGCTGACCGCCGCCACCGGCATGGACGCCATTGCCCACTGCATGGAAACCTTCATGGCCCCGGCCTTCAACCCACCCGCAGACGGCATTGCGCTGGACGGCCTGGAGCGCGGCTGGGCGCACATTGAGCGCGCCACCCACGACGGGCAAGACCGCGAAGCGCGGCTCAACATGATGAGCGCCAGCATGCAAGGCGCCATGGCATTCCAGAAAGGCCTGGGCTGCGTGCATTCGCTCAGCCACAGCCTGGGTGGTGTGAACCCGCGCTTGCACCACGGCACGTTGAATGCGCTGTTTTTGCCGGCCGTGATCGCGTTCAACGCCGAAGCAGAGTCGATGAAAAAAGAGCGCCGACTGGACCGCATGGCCCATGCCATGGGCTTGCGCAGTGGCAGCGAGATACCGCAAGCCATTCGCGACATGAACGCCCGCCTGGGCCTGCCCACCGGCCTGGCCGCCTTGCATGTGGAGCGCGACTGGTTTGAAAAAATCATCACCGGCGCGCTGGCCGACCACTGCCACAAGACCAACCCGCGCACGGCCAGCGTGGCCGATTACAGGGCGATGCTCGAAGCGTCGATGTAAGCAGCCTTGGGCTTGGCCCTTGCGCCGAGCTTCAATGCTCGTGGTTGTGAAGCCGTGCGCCCACATGCACGTCGCCCCGCGCTTCGGCCAGTTCCACCTGCCGCTGGCGCTCCGCCAAATGGGCTTTTTGTTCCGGGCTGCGCTTGTCGTGGCACTGCGGGCAACTGACACCTTTGACGTAGTGCGGTGACGCCTTGTCTTCCGCGCTGAGCGGCCACCGGCACGAGCGGCACAAGCCGTAAGGGCCAGGCTGCAGGCCGTGGCCCACGCTCACGCGCTCGTCGAACACGAAGCACTCTCCTTCCCAGGTGCTCTCTTCGGCCGGCACTTCTTCCAGGTATTTCAGGATGCCACCCTCCAGGTGGTACACCTCGTCAAAACCGCGCATTTTCATCAGCGCGGTGGACTTTTCGCAGCGGATGCCGCCAGTGCAAAACATGGCCACCTTGGTCTTTTTGCCAACACCGGCCTGCAGTGCAGGCTGCGCGTCCAGCCAGGCCGGCAGCTCGGTGAAGGTCTTGATGTTGGGGTTGATGGCGCCTTTGAACGTGCCAATGACCACTTCATAGTCGTTGCGCGTGTCGATCACCACCACGTCCGGGTCGGCCAGCAAGGCGTTCCAATCTTGCGGCTTCACGTACTGGCCCACCGTTTTGTTGGGGTCCAGTTCGGGCACCCGCAGGGTGACGATTTCTTTTTTCAGCCGCACTTTCATCCGCAAGAAAGGGGGCTTGTCGGCCCAGGCTTCTTTGTGCTGCAGGCTGGCCAGGCGCGGGTCGGCATGCAAATGGGCCAGCACCGCGCGCACGCCCGCTTCAGGCCCGGCAATGGTGCCGTTGATGCCTTCGCTGGCCAGCAGCAGTGTGCCCTTCACGTGGTGGGCATCGCAACAGGCCTGCAGCGGCTCGCGCAGCGCCTCGAAATCGGGCAGGTCTACAAACTTGTAGAGCGCGGCCGTGAGGTAGCGCGTGTTGGCGGCCACCGCCGTCGGTGTGTCGGTGGAGAGAGAAGTAGTCACAGAAGTCATAGGGGAATTATCCTCCGGACGGTGCACCGTGGCGCACCCCGTTGGCGGTTGCATCGTGCACGACAAGGCTTCGGTTCACAAAGCTTCGATCCGAGACAGGTCGGGCCGTTCCAGCCACTGTGCAAACTCGTCGGCCAGTTGCTGGCTGGCAGCGGTGGCCGCCTGCCACACCCGCATACGCGCGGCCAAGTCCTGCCCGTAGTGGGTGAAGTCGTTCCGATCGGGCAGTTTGCCGTTGGGCAAGGTCTTGACCCAGGCCGGGTCGGGCGCCAGCAACAGCATCTGGTCCAGTGCCGGGCTGGCCGGGTGGCGGTGCTTCCACACCTTGTCCAGCCACCCGGGCACCACCGCTTGCTGAAAATGCGGGTACAGCACAAGGGGTGACTGAGCGGGTGGCTGGTAGCGCAGGTGCAGGTGGTAGTCGGTTATGCCACCGTCCCAATAGGCACCGGGTGGTGCGCCAGCAATGCCGTGAACTGCGCGCAGCGCGAACGGAATGGAGCAACTGGCCTGCAGGGCGTCCATGAAGTTGTCGCTGCGCAGCGGCACCTGGCGGGTGCGGAAGTCGGCGGTGGCAAACGGCAACGCCACCGCCGGCCCGCCCGGTGCATGGGCTGATGAAAACACCACCCGCTCCAGCCAGCCGCCCAGCGCCTTGCGGTTCACCGCATTGGCGGCAAATGCGCCCAGGTAGCCCAGCGGTGTGCGCAAAGCGCCTTCTTGCGCCAGCACATGGCGCCCGCGGGACGTGACCAAATGGAGGTGAAAACGCGGGTGGTTGAGCACCTCGTCAACGCGCCCGCCGTAAAACTGCTGCAGGCTCTGGCCAAACTGCTCGCTCACTTGCTGGGCACTGGGCCGCTTTTCGCCGGGGCGCAGCGCGTAGTGCTGGGCTATGTAGTCGCGCTCAAGCCGTTCAAAGGCGGCCACCGAGCCGCCCAGGCACGCCGTGGCCATGCGCCACGCGCCGATAGACGCCCCCACCAGATCCACCGCTTGCTGGCTTTGCGGCAGCCACTGACCAAAGATGAAGCGGTCCAGCGCCCCAAGGATCAGCCCCTTGGGGCCGCCTGCTGCGGCAGGCATCACGCCCACGTCTTGCGGGCGCAGGCCGTGCTGTTCAATGTGTTGGCGGGCCTTGGGGCCGGCGTAAAGGCGAAGCGCTGGATGTGCAGGAGACATAGGGCTGCGATTGTCTCGCAGCGCGGCGGGGCCGCCGCCACTCAACTCGCTTCCGAAGTCTCGGACGCTTCTTTCTGCCGGGTCAACGACGGAATTTCTTCACCGATGACCGTGTCCGGATCGATCCCCAGCACCAGGCCAATCGGGTCCGGGTAGGTGTTGATCAGGCCCTGGCTGCCGATCGACATCTCTTCGGCACGGGCACGCCAGGAAGCGATGTGGATGACCCCGGCCACCGGTTCATAGACATCGTTTTCAAAGGGTGCTGTCTGGTGCTCGATGGCATTGATCATCTTTTTCGGGAAGCTCCATTCCCGGGCCAGTGCAGCGCCCACTTCGGCGTAGCTGTAGCCAAACAGGCCTTTTTCAGCCCGGGCGCGCTTGAGGTCCAGCATGGGGATGCTGCGGTCCAGGTCGATCATGGCCTCGGGCATCGCCATGTGCATCATCAGCTCGCCAATGCCATGGATCAGGCCCGAGGTGAAGGCGGTGTTTTCGTCGACCTTGATGGGCAGCGCGATGTAGCGCGACAGGTTGGCCGAATTCAGGCTGTAGCGCCAGAATTGGTTGAGGTTGACGCTGCCCACGCAGTGAAAACTGTCACCCAGCGCAGCACCAATCACCAGCGCCCGCACCTTGATGAGTCCCATCACCTGGATGGCGTCACGCGCGTTGGTGACCGAGCGGTTGAGACCAAAAAAAGCCGAATTGGCCATTTTCAGCAGCTTGGCGGTGAGCACCGGGTCGGACTCGACGTACGCCGCAGCCTGCAGCACGTCGACCTCCTCCTGCTCAAAGGTCTCGATCAGCTTGCGAATCACCTTCGGTACGGTCGGGAGTGCGTTGGGCTGTTTCAGGAGCTTGTCGAGGTGCATGGTGGGCCTGCCAATCGGTGGTTTCTGGGTCAGCGGATATACGCTAAGTGGTATTTCGTCTATGGGTTGCAAGACTTGAGACTTTTTAGCTCTTTTGCATGGAAACAGCAGCTGACCGCGCTTTATCCGCTGGAGATACCTCTCAAGGCCGAGCATCTTTCCCACAAGCAAGCGCACCTTGGGGATGGCAGGGCTTGTACCCCGATTGAGCTGCCGGGGCGCGCGCTGGCCGCCCACTCGGGACCGTCCAACGGCCGTTTCTCAGTTCAGTCGGTAAAGGCACTGATCGCATGACTGAACGACCATTCGGAGGGATCTTTGCCGAGCACGCTGTCCAGATCGAGTCCGAGCGTGAGGCCCACCATGTCGGGAAATGTGGCCACCAGACCGTTGTTGTCCAGCTGAATCTCTTCGGCACGCGCACGCCACGAAGCCAGGTGCAGCACGCCGCCCAGGGGGTCGTACGCGGCACCTTCAAAGGGCTCTATCTGATTGGCCAGCGCCGACACCATGGTGGTGGGGAACTGCCATTTTTCGATCATGCCGGCGCCCACCTCGGCATAGGAATAGCCAAAAACGGCCTTCTCCGCCGCTGCACGCTGCAGGTCGAGCGGTGTCACTCGCAGATCGATCGGCCCCACTTCGTCGGGCATGGCAATGTGCATCACCAGGTCGCCAATGGCATGGATCAGGCCGGCGGTAAACGCATTGCCCTCGTGCTGACGAAGCAGGCCCGCGAGTGAACGAGAGATCTCGGCCACGCGCAGGCTGTAGCGCCAGAACTGTTTGAGATCGACACCCGGAACGTTTTTGAAGCTCGCGCCCAGCGCTGCCGCCATGACCAGGGAGCGCACATGGGTCATGCCCAGCAGCGCCACGGCCGCATCGGCACTGCCGATCTTGCGGCTGACCCTGAAAAAAGCCGAGTTGGACAGGCGCAGCACGCGGGTGGTCAGTGCCGGGTCGCGGCCAATGAGCTCGCCCACCCGCCTCGGGCTGGGGTCTTCTTTGTTCATTTCACCCAGCAAGTCAGAGACACTGCGCGGCATGGTGGGCAGCGCCCGGGGGTAGTTCAGAAGGGCTTCGAGTTGCATGGGGCTGAAGTCCGCAAAGGTGGCTCGGATTGACTCTCCCCTTTGTATCGACCCAGACCGCAGCAACTTGAGCCCTCGCCGGCACCTTGCCAATCGCTTTTCTACACCGCGAAAACAGCCCTCAAAGGCCCATTTCTGCCGCGTACGCCGTAGCGGGTTCAGCGCTTGCCTTGCAGCTTGGCAAACGCCGACGCCATGGCCGAAGGCGCGGCCTGTGCGGGTGCCTGGGTGCCCCGGGCACCCGGTCGCTGGCCTTGGCGAGCGGGTTCAAACCGGTTGTCCCGTGCGCCGCCTTCGCGCCCCGAAGAGGCGGGCGCGTCCCCCAGTTTCATCGACAAGCCGATACGCTTGCGGGCCACGTCCACTTCCATCACCTTGACCTTGACGATGTCGCCCGTCTTGACGATCTCGCGGGCATCGTTCACAAACTTGTGGGCCAGCTGGCTCACATGCACCAAGCCGTCCTGGTGCACGCCCAGATCAACGAACGCGCCAAATTGCGCCACGTTGCTCACGGTGCCTTCCAGAATCATGCCCTCGCGCAAGTCGCTGATGTCGTCCACGCCGTCGTTGAAGCGGGCCACCTGGAAGTCCGGACGCGGGTCGCGGCCGGGTTTTTCCAGCTCGGCCAAGATGTCTTTGACCGTGATCACGCCGAATTTCTCGTTAGCAAACAACTCCGGGCGCAGCGTCTTGAGCATGTCGGCCCGACCCATGAGCGCGCCCACCGGCTGGCCGGTTTTGGCGATGATCTGCTCCACCACCGGGTAGGTTTCGGGGTGCACCCCGGTCATGTCCAGCGGGTTGTCGCCACCGCGTATGCGCAAAAAGCCCGCGCTCTGCTCAAAAGTTTTGGCACCCAGACCGGCCACATCCATCAGCTGCTGGCGGCTTTTGAACGCGCCGTTGGCTTCGCGCCAACGCACCACCGCCTTGGCCACGCTCGGCGACAGGCCCGACACCTTGGACAACAGCGGCACGCTGGCCGTGTTCAGGTCCACACCCACGCCGTTCACGCAGTCTTCCACCACCGCGTCCAGCGTGCGGGCCAGGTCGCTCTGGTTCACGTCGTGCTGGTATTGGCCCACGCCAATGCTCTTGGGGTCGATCTTCACCAGCTCGGCCAGCGGGTCTTGCAGGCGCCGGGCAATGCTGGCGGCGCCGCGCAGGCTCACGTCCACGTCGGGCATCTCCTGGCTGGCAAATTCGCTGGCGCTGTAAACCGAAGCACCCGCCTCGCTCACCACCACTTTTTGCAGGCCGTGGCAGGGGTGGCCGGGCTCGGTGCCTTTTTGCACCAGCTTGATCAAGTCGGCCGCCAGCTTGTCGGTTTCGCGGCTGGCCGTGCCGTTGCCAATGGCGATCAGGTTCACGCCGTGTTTTTCACACAACTTGGCCAGCGTGTGCAGCGAGCCGTCCCAGTCGCGCCGGGGTTCGTGGGGGAACACGGTGGACGTGTCCACCAACTTGCCGGTGGCGTCCACCACCGCCACCTTCACGCCAGTGCGAATGCCGGGGTCCAGCCCCATCACCACGCGCGGGCCGGCCGGTGCGGCCAGCAGCAGGTCGCGCAGGTTGTCGGCAAACACCTTGATCGCCACCGCCTCGGCGCTTTCGCGCAGGCGGGCAAACAGGTCCCGTTCGCTGGACAGGCTGAGCTTCACCCGCCAGGTCCAGGCCACGCACTTGCGCAGCAGGTCGTCGGCCGCCCTGCCCTTGTGGCTCCAGCCCAGGTGCAGCGCAATGCGGCCTTCGGCCAGCGAAACGGTGGGCGCCGGGCGCCCGCTGGCCATCAGCACCGGTTCGGGCTCGGGCAACACCAGCTTGGCATCCAAAATTTCCAGCGAACGCCCGCGAAACACCGCCAGCGCGCGGTGCGATGGCACTCGGCCAATGGGTTCGTCGTAGGCGAAATAGTCGCGAAACTTCGCCACATCCGGGTGGTTTTCGTCTTTGCCAGCCACCAGGGTGCTTTTCAGCAGGCCCTCGGCCCACAGCCATTCGCGCAGGTTTTGCAGCAGTGCAGCGTCTTCTGCCCAGCGCTCGCTCAAAATGTCGCGCACCCCGTCCAGCACCGCCTGCGGGGTGGAAAAATCCGGCCCCGGCTTGCCATCGTCCAGCACCTCGGGTGGCTTGGTGAAGGCGGCCGCTTCGGCCAGCGGGTCCAGCGTCGGATCGGCAAACAGCTTGTCGGCCAGCGGCTCAATACCAAATTCCCGGGCGATCTGCCCCTTGGTACGGCGCTTGAGTTTGAACGGCAGGTACAGGTCTTCCAGCTCCTGCTTGGTCGGCGCTTGGGCAATGGCGACGCGCAGCGCGTCCGTCAGCTTGCCCTGCTCGTCAATGGCCTTGAGCACCGCCACGCGGCGGTCTTCCAGCTCCCGCAGGTAACCCAAGCGGTACTCCAGCTCGCGCAACTGGATGTCATCCAGCCCGCCGGTCACTTCTTTGCGGTACCGGGCGATGAAGGGCACGGTGGCGCCCCCTTCCAGCAACTCCACCGCGGCCAGCACCTGCCGCTGTTCAACCCGGATCTCTTGCGCGATCTGCGCGATGATTTTTTGCATGTCCCAAGGGGCTCCAGCGGCCCGGTTTCAAACGAAGCGGGTGAGTTTGCCACAGGGGGTCGAAGGGATCCGGCCCCCGCATTCCGAGCATCGGTTTCGCACGCTTGGCCGACTGCTGTCACCCAGGCAATTCCCTGGGTGACCGGTTTGGAAACTTTGAGTAGCCTTGGTTTTTCTTTCACATTTGAGGATGCGATGGCCTCGACAGATCCGACCACAAAGCGCATTCAGTACGGAGAGCGACCGACACAACCCGGCATGTACATCGGTCTGTTTCACGGCCGGAGTAGCCGCAATGAGAGCATGAACGACTGGGGCTTTGCTGGCCCGGTACTCGGCCCACTAACTTATTGCCACACCACCTACATGGCCTATGTGCGCCTGCGATTCGCTACCGAACAAGGCGCACGCGTCTGCTGCAACTCAGGGCATCTTGATGTTGACTTGGAGGTAGTGGAAGACATGATTTTTTTCGACGGAGCTTACTATGGCGACTGGACCCTGTTCTTCGTGGCGCCCGAAGGGTGCCGACGTCCTGACGACTCCTTTCGTGTCAAGCCACGGGCCAATGTGTGCCATTGGCACAGCCATACAAAGGGAGCACAACACCTTGATGCCCATAGGGAGAATTGATGCCGAGACCAACCGATTGGACGCGCGAACAGACATTGGCTGCGCTGCATGTTTATTTCCAGTTGCCGTTTGGTCAACTGCATCAGCGCAACCCCTTGATTCGACAGCTATCCGGGTGGATCGGTCGGACTCCCGGGTCAGTCGCTCTCAAGTTGGTCAACTTCGCGAGTCTCGATCCGCAAGTGCTTGCGAGTGGGCGTGCCGGAATGAGCAATGCGTCGCAACTTGATAAGACGATCTGGATTGAGCTGAACAGCAATTGGGATCTTGTAGCAGACGAGGCCGCTTATACATACGAGCACTACGGCAGCCAACACGGCATAGTGCCCGGCGCAGATGTTGCCGAGGAGGTTCCAGAGATTGAAGAGGGAAAAATCGTGACTGCGTTGGTCAAAGTGCGGGTGAATCAGGCGCGCTTTCGGCGCGCCGTGCTCGCAAGCTACAACGGATGCTGTTGCGTCAGCGGACTTGCAATACCTCAGCTTTTGATTGCAAGTCACATCGTTCCATGGAGCATGGATACGAAGAATCGCCTGAACCCGCAAAACGGGCTATGTTTGTCGGCGCTGCACGACAAGGCCTATGACATCGGATTGATCACCGTGTTGCCCGATTTCACTGTTTGTGTGTCGAAGCGCTTGCAGGATGTGGATTTGGATGAGTTCACCAAGCTGACCTTGTCCAAGTACCACGGTCAGCGCATCGCGTTGCCGGAGCGGTTCAGGCCGAATCCCAGTTTTCTGGAAGCTCATGCGTCACGGTTCGAGTTCGTTTAGGGCGATATGCAGGACGACCTGTTTGGTGCATCACCCGCACCACCCCCCACCCGACCGAAGCCGCCCAACGCTGTCCTCGATCCGGCGTACGATTGCGCCGCCGCGCCCACCCCGCCCCGCCGCCGCTCCAGTGAAGTCCTCCCCCTTCCCTCCGACGACGCAACCCAGGCGCTGGCCGCCCGCCTGAACCCACACATCCGCCTGGGCGCCTCGACCTGGAGCTACCCGGGCTGGGCAAGCATCGTGTGGGACGAGGGGCCGACCAGCGAGGCGGTGCTGGCCAAGAACGGATTGAGCGCCTACGCGCAGCACCCGCTGCTGCGCTGCGTGGGCATTGACCGGTCGTTCTACCGCCCGCTGACGGAGGCGCAGTACGCGCGCTACGCGGGCCAGGTGCCCGACGACTTCCGCTTTGTGGTGAAGGCGCCGGCGCTGGTGACGGACGCGCTGGTGCGCGGCGAAAAGGGCCAGGGCCGCCAGCCCAACACGGCCTTTCTGGACCCTGTGCTGGCGACACAGGAATTCATCACCCCCGCGCTGGCGGGGCTGGGCGACAAGGTGGGCGCGCTGGTGTTCCAGCTCAGCCCGCTGCCCTTTTCGCAGTTGCAGCGCCTGCCGCTGTTGCTGGAGCGGCTGCGCGCCCTGCTGCGGGCGCTGCCCGATGTGCGCGGCGCCACGCCCGACGGCGTGGTGGCGGTGGAGGTGCGCGACCCGGAGTGGCTCTCGCCCGCCATCGCGCCGCAGCTGGCGGCGGTGCTCAAGGAGACCGGCGCCACCTACTGCCTGGGCCTGCACGCCAAGATGCCGCCCATGGCCGAGCAGCTGCCGCTGCTGCGCGCGCTCTGGCCGGGGCCGCTGGTCTGCCGCTGGAACCTGAACCCGCTGCACGGCGCCTACGGCTACGAGGACGCGCAGCGCTCCTACGAACCCTACGACCGCATCCACGACGTGGACGCCGAGACGCGCGCGCTGATCGTGCGCACGGTGCGCGGCGTGACGGGTGCGGGGCAGAACGCCTTTGTCACGATCAGCAACAAGGCCGAGGGCTGCGCGCCGCTGTCGGCGCGGGCGCTGGCGGAGGGCTTGGCGGGCGGTGAGGCGCCACCGGTACCCTGAACGCGCCGCAGCGCAGTGTTCACTGCGCCTTCGCCGCAGGCTCCATGGCAGCCTTGTAGATGCTGTTGCGGGGCTTTGCCATGAGGCGGCGCAGCATGGGCTCGAAATGGTCCAGCGGCAGGGCTTCCTGCGCGGGGTCGAAGGCCCGGTTGTCGTACAGCTCGACGAATTCGGCCGTGCGTTCGTAGCTGTGGTGGGCCTTGAACTGGTCGCGCATGTTGCGGTCCAGCCCGATGTGGTGGAAAAAGTTGTAGCCCTGGAAAATGCCGTGGTTTTGGACCATCCACAGGTTTTCTGCAGTGACGAAGGGTTTGAGGATGGCGGCGGCGATATCGGGGTGGTTGAAGCTGCCCAGCGTGTCCCCTATATCGTGCAGCAGCGCGCACACCACATATTCCTCGTCCCGCCCGTCTTTGAGCGCTAGCGTGGCGGTCTGGCGGGAATGGGTCAGCCGGTCCACTGGGAAGCCGCCAAAGTCGCCGTCTAGCAGGCGCAGGTGGTCGAGGATGCGGTCCGGCAATGCCTTGGCCATTTGCATGGCCTCAGGGACGATGATTTGCCAGTCTTCCCGGGTGCTGTCTTCCATGCTGGTGAAGCGTGCGCGAGCGTTCATGGGTTGTCTCCTTCGTTGTGGGTGTGGGGTTTCCGGTCAAAGGTGCGTTCAAGGTTCACGGGCCGGTGAACAGGTCGGGTGTTCCGCCGGGCACCGCCCCTTCAATGGCCAGCATGCGCAGTTTGGTCAGCGCACCGCCGCGAGCGGAGAAGCCGCCGGGTTGGTGGCCCGCCGCCAGCACGCGGTGGCAGGGCACGACCGGAGCAAAGGGATTGGCGCCCATGGCCTGGCCGACGGCGCGGGCGAGCCCGGGGTCGCCCAGTTCGGCGGCCACTTCGCCGTAGGTGCGGGTCTGGCCCGGCGGAATGGCGCGGGTGTTGGCGTAGGCCCGGCGCTGAAAGGGGGTGAGGCGCGCCATATCCAGTTCCAGCTCCAGCAGTTGCCGGGGTTCGCCGTTCAGCAGGGCCTGGATGCCGGTGATGGCGGCGCGCACCAGGTCGGGCGGTTCGTCCATCGCAATGCTGGGGCCTGCGTGTTTCAGCAGCCGAGCGCGGGTGGCCTCAAGGTGTTGCTCGGGCAGTTGCACCGCGGTGATGCCGCCCGGCCCCCAGGCCAGGCCGCAGGTGCCGATGGCGGTGTCGAACAGCGTGTGGCCCGTACCGCTGTCCATGGCCATGGCCATGATCAGCCTGCGCGCAGCGCCTGGCGCAGGCTTTCGCCAATCTCCGGCCGTTCGGCAAACGGGTCGGCCGGGTTGGTGCCGGCCACGATGGCGTCGAAGCGCTGGCGGGCGTTGCCCAGGGCCTTGGGGTGGCTGTAGATGTAGAACTGGTCGGCGCGCATGGCGTCAAACACCATGCTGGCCACCTGGGCGGCGGTGATCTTGCCGGAGCTCACCGCTTTGTCGCTCATTGCCTGGCCAATCAGCTGGCTCTGGGTGGCTTTTTCATCGGCCAGTTCGGCGGGTTTGTTGCGGTGGCTCTGGCTGATGCCGGTGGGCACGAAATACGGGCACAACACGCTGGCGCTCACCTGGTCGCTCACCAGTTTCAGGTCTTGGTACAGCGTTTCGGTCAGGCTCACCACGGCGTGTTTGCTCACGTTGTAAATGCCCATGTTGGGCGGCGTGAGCAGGCCGGCCATGCTGGCGGTGTTGACGATGTGGCCCTGGTAAGCCGGGTCGGCCTTGGCAGCGGCCAGCATCATGGGGGTAAAGAGGCGCACACCGTGGATGACGCCCCACAGGTTCACGCCCAGCACCCATTCCCAGTCTTTCACCGAGTTTTCCCAGATAAGGCCGCCCGAGCCCACACCCGCGTTGTTGAACACAACGTGCGGGGCGCCAAAGCGCTGCTGCACCTCGGTAGCCAGCGCTTCCATTTGGGTGTTGTTCGACACGTCGACCCGACGCGCCAACACCTGTGCGCCTGCTGCGGTCATTTCAGCGGCGGCTTGGTCCAGTGCGTCTTGCTGCACATCCACCAGCACCAGGTTCATGCCCAGGCTGGCGCCAATGCGGGCGCATTCCAGCCCGAAGCCCGAGCCCGCGCCGGTGAGGACAGCGGTTTTGCCTTTGAAATCATCAATCATGTTGTCTCCTGTGGTTGTTCAGCGCCGGACCATTTCGGTGTGCGCAATGCCGTCTTCGTCGTACAAGTCGCCCACGGCTTCAAAGCCGTGCTGCTGGTAAAAATGCTGGAGATGCGCCTGCGCGCCAATGCGAATGGGCTGCACGCCCCACAGGCTGTGCAGGGCGCGAATGGACTCGGCCATGAGCACATGGCCCAGGCCTGTGCCGCGGGTGACGGGCGCGGTAACTACCCGGCCAATGCTCGCCTCGGCGTATTTCAGCCCGGCCGGCACCAGGCGGGTGTAGGCCAGCAATTCGGGTTCGTTGTCAGCGCTCAGGCGTTCGCCCAAGAGGTGCATGCAAGCCGGGTCGGCGCCGTCCAGGTCTTGAAAGGCGCAGGCTTGTTCCACCACAAACACCGCGCTGCGCAGTTGCAGCAGGGCATACAGCGTGCGCGGCAGCAAGGCGCCAAACGGCAGGCAGCGCCAAGCCACCGGGGGGGCAACGGATGGGCTCAATGCGGTTGAGCTCAAGCGCGCACTTCCCGCAACACAAAGCCAATGCGCGGGAAGTGCACATGCAAGGTGCCTGCGCGCTCGTCGGTGCGCTCCAGCGTGTAGCGGGTGCGGGTGGCGGCGCGCAAGATGCCTTCGGTAGGCTCCTGCCCAAAGGCTTCGGCGGCCACGGTCACACGGCTGCCCAGGGCAATGCCGTGTTCGTCTTGAAAGGCTTCGTCACCCAGCGGTGCCGGCTGATGGGCCGCTGCGACAGCAATGGCCTCGGCAGAGCTGAGCTTGCTCAGGTGGCCGTGGCCAAGTGCAGCCATGCGGTCCATCCAGGCGAGCACGGCGGGCGTGGCGTCCAGAATGCTGGCCATGGCGGGGTTGATGACGCGGCTGAACCACAGCGGGTGGTAGGCGGCAAAGTCGGCCACACAGGGGGCGGCACCCAGCAGAAATGGCGCGTCGTCCAGCATGTTGGCCAGGCGGCGCAGGTAGCTCTTGTAGGCCGCCGTGGCGTCACCGGGGCGCAGGCTGGTCATGCCGGCGCGCATGGCGCCGCGGTCGGCGGCAAAGGCTTGTGCGGCTTCGGGCGGTTGCCCGGCAAACAGGGCAGCCGCGCCTTTGGGGCTGAGGTTGTGGCCCATGGCAGCCCAAAACAGGGTGCTGTCGGCCCACTGCGCCAGCACGCGCGCCACACCTTTCTGGTGTTCGGGGTACAGCGTGGGCGCGGGTTGGCGGTGTTCCAGCACATCGCAAATCAGCGCGGTGTCGCAGTACACGTCGGCACCGATCTGCAAAAACGGCGTGCGGCGGTAGCCGCCGGTGAGTGCCAGCACGTCGGGCTTGGGCATGATGCGCGGGATCACCACGCTCTGCCAGGCCAGCTGCTTGTGGCCCAGGATCAGGCGCACTTTTTCTGAAAAGGGCGAGGTGGGGTAGTGGTGAAGGATCAGGTCGGCCATGGTGTTGTGCGGTAAGCGTTGAACGGAGCAACAACCGCGTTCAGCGGGGTTGTGCGCGGGCAATGATGGCGTCGAAATCGCAGCCTGCGCCGAGCGACCCGAAGCTGTGGCCCCAGTGGCCAGCGAGGCGGCTGTCGCAGAACGCGCTGAACACGGCCGCAGGTGCGGTTTGCGCCAGCAGCGCGGCCTGCACGGCCAGGGCCACGTCTTGCGCCAGGCGGCGGGCTTCCATTTCGGTGGCCATCAGCTCCACGCGGGTGGGCAGGCTGGCGGCCAGGTGGTCCAGCGCGGGGTGCAGGCCTTTGGCGGGTGCGAGTTCGTGGGCCAGCGCTGCAGCGGCGTCGGCTTTGCGCACAGCACGCAACAGGTCCAGCGCCATGATGTTGCCGGCGCCTTCCCAAATGCTGTTCACCGGCATTTCCCGGTAAATGCGCGCCATGATGCCCTCGCCGCCCTCTTCCACATAGCCGTTGCCGCCCAGGCATTCCATGGCTTCTTGCGCAAAATAGCTGCCGCGCTTGCAGATCCAGAACTTGGCGACCGGCGTGAGCAGGCGCTGCATGGCCTGTTCGTGCGCGTCACTGGTGCGGTCAAAGCTGCGCGCCAGGCGCAGGGCCAGCGCGGTGGCGGCTTCGGATTCGAGCGCCAGATCGGCCAGCACGTTTTTCATCAGCGGCTGGTCGATCAGCTTTTTGCCAAACGCGCTGCGCTGCGTGGTGTGGTTCAGCGCAATGGACAGCGCGTGGCGCATGAGCCCGCTGGTGCCCAGCGCGCAATCGAGCCGCGTCATGGTGCCCATGGCCAGAATTTGGGGCACGCCCCGCCCTTCTTCGCCCACCAGCCAGGCGGTGGCACCCACAAATTCCACCTCCGAACTGGCGTTGGCCTTGTTGCCCAGCTTGTCTTTCAGGCGCTGAATGAACAGCTGGTTGAGCGAACCGTCGGGCAGCACACGCGGCAAAAACAGGCATGAGAGGCCGTTGGGCGTCTGCGCCAGAATCAAAAAAGCGTCGCACATGGGCGCCGAGAAAAACCATTTGTGGCCGGTGACGCTGAAGCGCTGGCCCCAGCCGTCCGCTCCATCGGGCACGGCCTGCGTGGTGTTGGCCCGCACGTCCGAGCCGCCCTGCTTCTCGGTCATGCCCATGCCCGTGGTGAGGCCGGCTTTTTCGTTGAAGGGCTTCAGCGCGGGGTCGTAGGCCCGGCTGGTGAGGCCCGGCGACCAGTCGCGGTAAATGGCGGCGTTGTCGCGCAGCGCCGGCGTGACCGCGTAGGTCATGGAAATCGGGCACAACATCGACGGCTCAAGCTCGGTAAAGAGCATGAAGGCGGCGGCCCGGTTCATATGGGCGGTGCCCGTGGCCTGTTCGGCGTCGGCAAACGGCGTGCCGTGCAAGCCCGCCGCCGTGGCCGCGGTCATCAACGCGTGGTAGCTCGGGTGGAACTCCACCTGGTCGATGCGGTGGCCAAAGCGGCTGTAGCTCTTGAGCTGCGGCGTGAACACGTTGGCCAGCCGGGCGTGGGTTTGCATGTCGGCGCTGCCGACCTGCTGGCCCAATGCATGCAGCGGCGCGGTGTCGAGCGCAGGCGCGTTGAAGCGAAGCGCATCCTGCATGGCCCGGTTGCCGTCATACAGATTCACATCCACCAGCGGCGCAGGCTGGTTGAACACTTCGTGGGTAGCGCTCATGAGAACTCCTTGAACAGAAGCAGTGTCTTCAACCCAGGCCGCCGCGGAACCGGCTTTGCCGGGCCGCCAGCGGCGCCCCCTTGAGGGGGTCGCGCGCAGCGCGGCGGGGGTGTTACAGCTTCACCAGCTGTTTGCCAAAGTTTTTGCCCTTGAGCAAGCCCATGAAGGCTTCGGGGGCTGCCGCCAGGCCTTCGGCCACGGTTTCGCGTGGGCGCAGTTTGCCGGTGGCCACCAGCGTGCCCAGCTCGGTCAGCGCTTCCGGCCAGACTTCCATGTGTTCGCTGACGATGAAGCCCTCAATTTTCAGGCGGTTCACCAGAATCAGCGCGGGGTTGGTCAGCGGCAGGGGTGCGCCGTCGTAGCCGGCGATCATGCCGCACACCGCGATGCGGCCAAACGCGTTCATGCGCAGCAACACGGCGTCCAGCACCATGCCACCCACGTTTTCAAAGTAGCCGTCGATGCCATTCGGGCACTCCTGCTTGAGGGCCTTGGCCAGCGAATACATGTCTTTGTGGAGCTTGTAGTCAATGCAGGCATCAAAACCCAGCTCGTTCACCGCGTACGCGCACTTGTCTGGCCCGCCGGCAATGCCCACCACGCGGCAACCGCGCGCCTTGGCCAGGGCGGCAAAAGCGCTGCCCACCGCACCCGTGGCAGCACTCACCACCAGGGTTTCACCGGCTTTGGGGTTGATGATTTTCACCAGGCCGTACCAGGCGGTCACACCCGGCATGCCAACCGCGCCCAGGTAATACGACAGCGGCACGTGGGTGGTGTCCACCTTGCGCAGCGCGCCGGGTTGCGTGGCGTCCACCACGCTGTATTCCTGCCAGCCACCCATGCCGACCACCTGATCGCCGGCCTTGAGCTTGGGATGCTTGGATTCGACCACCTCACCCACGGTTCCGCCGATCATGACCTCGCCCAGCGGTTGCGACGCCGCGTAGCTCTTGCTGTCGTTCATGCGCCCGCGCATGTAGGGGTCAAGGCTGAGGTAGTGGTGCTTCACCAGCACCTGGCCTTCAGCCAAGGCCGGGGTTTCGGTGGTGACCAGCTTGAAGTTGTCCACGGTGGCCTCGCCTTGGGGGCGGTTGTCGAGCACGATCTGGTGGTTGGTGGGCATGGTTTGGGTCTCCGGGTGGGTGGGTAAAAGGCCGATCCGTGGGATCAGTCGGTCTTGATGGTGTTGAGAGATTGGGTGGCTTTACCACCCACGGGCAGGCGGGCCACAAACTTGAAGGTGCCGGTGGCGTGGGCGCAGAGCTTGCCGGCTGCGTCAAAAATGCTGCCCTCGGTGAACGCCATGGTGGCGGTGCGGTGCAGCAGCCGGCCTTTGGCCAGCAGCGGCCCTTTGGCGGCACGCATGAAACTGGTTTTCATCTCAATGGTGACGCAGCCCATGGCCGGCTCCACCGTGCGCGCGGCGTGCGCCATGACCACGTCGAGCAGGGTCATGCTGGCGCCGCCGTGCACCACGTTGAACGAGTTCTCGTGCTCGGACCTGGGCGAAAAAGCGATTTCCGCCTCGCCGCCTTCGAACTTCTGCAGTTCAAAGCCGAGCAGCTCGACGAAAGGGATGTGGACAGAAAAATTCATGGGGAAAACCTACAACCGAACGAGAGAGGTGCCGGCAACCCCGGGCAGCGCGCGCCCGGGGTGGGTCAATCTAGCCTCCGGTGATCACGGATACGCCCCCATCCACGGCGAGCCATTGCCCGGTGATGTGTTTGCCGGCATCGGAGGCGTACAGCACGGTCAAACCTTTCAGGTCTTCGTCGTCGCCGAGACGGCCCAGCGGTGCGTGGGCAGCCAGCTTCTCTTCACCCATGGCCTTCAGCGTGCCTTGTGTCATTTTGCTAGGGAAAAAACCCGGGCAGATGGCGTTGACGCGGATGCCATGGGCGCCCCACTCGGCCGCCAGCGCACGGGTGAAGTTGATCACCGCGCCCTTGGACGTGTTGTAGGCAATGGTCTTCATGCCCGACGGGTTGCCGCCCAGGCCAGCGATGCTGGCGGTGTTAATGATGCTGCCACTGCGGCGCGGAATCATGCTGCCCTTGGCGATCAGCTGGCTCAGCAAAAAGTAGCTGCGCACGTTCAGGTTCATCACCTTGTCCCAGGCTTCGAGCGGGTGGTCTTCGGCGGGTGCACCCCAGGCGGCACCGGCGTTGTTCACCAAAATGTCTACGTCGCCCACGCGCTGCAGCGTTTCGCTGGTGAGGCGGCGAATGTCTTCTTCCAGCGAGCAATCGGCGGCAATCCAGCGGGCATCAATGCCGGCGGCCTCCAGCTCGGCGGTGGCTTCTTCCAGATCAGAGGCCTTGCGCGAGCTGATCACCACACGGGCACCGGCTTCGCCGAGCGCGTGGGCCATCTGCAAGCCCAGGCCGCGCGAACCACCGGTGATAAGGGCGGTTTTGCCTTTGAGGTCGAAGAGTTGTTGGATGTTGCGGGTCATGTTGTCTCCTGTTGAATGTGTAAGGCTTCCCGTCGTCGGGAAGGTGGGGGTCAGGGCGGCGACTGCGTCACTCACCCAGGTAGTCCATGCACTGGCGCTCTTGCACCACCGCCTTCATGAACGGCTTGATGGCCACATGCTCCGGGTGGTGTTGGTAGGCCGCCAGCGCGGTGTGGTCGGTGAAGCTGGTGTTGAGCACCAGGTCGTAAGTGCATTCCAGCCCGGGCTGTGCCGTGCCGACCTCAAACCGCACCACGCCCGGCACCAGTGCGGCGCATCCTTGCAACAGCGCCTGCGCCTTGCGTACGTTGGTGGCGCGGTCGGCGCCCTCGGCGTGGTCTTTCAGTTTCCACATGACGATGTGGTGCAGCATCAGAAAGCCTCCTCGGGCAAGCTGGCGCAGGTCTGGTCGCGGCTGCTCACCACCTGCAGCCAGGCGCCAATTTTGGGCAGTTCGTAGTGGAAGAAAAAGCGCATGGCGGCCAAGCGGCCGGTGCGGGCTGCACCTTCGGTTGCCATGTGTGCGGACAGGGCCACATCCAGCCAGATCCAGGCCAGTACCGTGTGGCCGAAGGCCTGCATGTAGGGCACGGCGTTGGCCAGTGCGTCGGTCGGCTCGCCAGTGGCCCAGGCGGCCTTGGTGGCTCCGCCCACTTGCGCCAGCGCCTGACCCAGGGCGTTGGCGTGGGCCGCCAGTTCCGGCACCTGCATGGCGCGTTCAATGGTCCCGTTGATGCGCCCGGCCAGCAACTGCAGGCCCTTGCCGTTTTCCATCAGCACCTTGCGGCCCAGCAAGTCGGTCGCCTGAATGCCGTGCGTGCCTTCGTGGATCATGTTGAGGCGGTTGTCGCGCCAGTATTGCTCCACCGGGAAATCGCGTGTGTAACCGTAGCCGCCATGGATCTGGATGGCCAGGGAATTGGCCTCCAGGCACCACTCGCTGGGCCAGCTCTTGGCAATGGGGGTGAGCACCTCCAGCAGCAGGCGCGCATCGTCGGCCGCTTCGGGCGTGCCGGTGTGTTGCTCGTCCACCAGGCGCGCGCAATACAGTTCCAGCGCCAGTGCGCCTTCGCCGTAGCTCTTCTGCGCCAGCAGCATGCGCTTCACGTCGGCGTGTTCGATGATGCGCACGGGCGGCTGCGTCGGGTCTTTGCCGGCCGGCCCCACGGGTCGGCCCTGCGGCCGGTTCTTCGCGTAGTCCAGCGAGGCGTAGTAACCCGCCAGGCCCAGCATCACGGCGGCTGTGCCCACACCGATGCGTGCCTCGTTCATCATGTGGAACATGCAGCGCAGGCCTTCGTGCGGCCGGCCCACCAGGTAGCCCACGGCACCCGCTTCGCCGTTGACCGGGAACTTGCCTTCGCCAAAGTTCAGCAGCGTGTTGGTGGTGCCGCGCCACCCCAGCTTGTGGTTCAGGCCCGCCAACGCCACGTCGTTGCGCACGCCAGTCAGCTGGCCTTGGGCGTCCACCATTTTCTTGGGCACGATGAACAGCGAAATGCCGCGCGTGCCGGGGATCAGCTTGCCGTCCGGCCCGGGGGTCTTGGCCAGCACCAGATGAACGATGTTCTCGGTCAGCTCGTGCTCGCCCGCAGAGATCCACATCTTGTTGCCCTTGAGCCGGTAGCGCGCACCCAGCGGGTCGGCCTCAAAGTCGGCACCGTCGGGCACGGCGCGGGTGGTGATGTCGCTCAGGGAAGAACCGGCCTGCGGCTCGCTCAGGCACATGGTGCCGGAGAAGCGGCCATTGAATTCGTTGCGAGCAAACACGGCCTTCTGCACCTCCGTGCCGTGCACCAGCAGCAGGTTGGCATTGCCCTTGGTCAGCAGGCTGGAGCCGATGCTCACCGAGGCCAGGCCAAAGAAGCCGTTGGCCGCCGCCTCAATTGTGTAGGGCAGCTGCATGCCGCCCTCTTCATAGTCCTGCGCGGCGCTGAGCATGCCGGACTCGGCATAGGCGCGGTTGGCCTCGTGCGTGGCCTGCGGCAGGATCACTTTCTCGCCGTCGAATTGCGGCTCTTGCGTGTCCACCAACCGGTTGAACGGCGCGTATTTTTCGCGGGCAATGCGCTCGCAGGTGTCAAGCACCGCATCAAACGTTTCACGGCTGTGGTCGGCAAAGCGCTCGCGTTCGCTAAGCGAAGGCACATCGAGCCAGTCATACAGCAGGAAATCGACAGTGGGGCGAAGGCTCATGGTGCTCTCTTCGGTTCAGGTCTTGGGCGACAGTGCAGCGATGGTGCCCTGCGCCACGGCACAGAGCTTTTCTTCGCCATCTTTCAGAATGAACACGTCACAACGGCAGACCGATTGTGTTTTGCCGGTGTGTACGGCCTCGGCACGCGCAATCAGTCGATCACCAATGGCCGGGCGCAGGTAGTTGATCTTGAACTCAGCGGTGACCACGGGCATTCCCAGGGCACTGCCGCCGGCGTAGGTCAGTGCGTTGTCGGCGGCGTAGCTCACCACGCCCCCGTGCACAAAGCCGTGCTGCTGCTTCACCGACTCGCTGACCGGCACATGCAACTCGCAACGCCCTCGGGAGAACGCAGCGAGTTCGGCACGGATCAGGCGCGAGAAGGGTTGTGCCGCCAAGACCTCGCGCCCCATGGCGAGAAAGGCCTCGGGGCTGACGGTGACCTCGGCCATGGCCTTCGCCTTCAGAGCACTTCGAAGATACCGGCAGCGCCCATGCCGCCGCCGATGCACATGGTGACGCATACGCGCTTGGCGCCGCGGCGCTTGCCTTCGATCAGCGCGTGACCGGTCAGGCGCTGGCCCGACACACCGTAGGGGTGGCCCACCGCAATGGCGCCGCCGTTGACGTTCAGGCGGTCGTGTGGAATGCCCAGCTTGTCGCGGCAATACAGCACCTGCACCGCGAAGGCTTCATTCAGCTCCCACAGGTCAATGTCGTCCATTTTCAAACCCAGGCGTGCGAGCACCTTGGGGATGGCAAACACCGGGCCGATGCCCATTTCGTCGGGTTCACAACCGGCCACGGCAAAACCCAAAAAACGGCCCAGCGGTTGCAGGCCACGCTTTTCAGCCAGGGTTTCGTTCATCAACACGCAGGCGCCGGCGCCGTCTGAAAACTGGCTGGCGTTACCAGCCGAAATGAGGCCGCCCGGCAGCGCCGAACGCAGGCCGTGGATGCCTTCAAATGTGGTGCCGGCGCGGATGCCTTCGTCGTTCTCGATCGTGACCTGTTTGGTCATCAGGCCCATCACCTTGTCGGCCACGCCGGCGGTCACGGTCATGGGCGCGATTTCGGCTTTGAACAGGCCGGCTTCGAGTGCGGCCGAGGCTCGCTGCTGGCTGGCAGCGCCGTATTCGTCCATCGCGTCGCGGCCAATACCGTAGCGCTTGGCCACTTGCTCGGCGGTTTGCAGCATGTTCCAGTAAATCTCGGGCTTCTGTTTTTCAAGCGCCAAGTCTTTGAGCATGTGGGTGTTCATTTCCTGCTGCACGCAAGAAATGCTCTCCACACCACCGGCCACATACACGTCGCCTTCACCAGCCATGATGCGCTGCGCGGCCAGGGCGATGGTCTGCAAGCCAGACGAGCAGAAGCGGTTCACGGTCATGCCCGATGCCGTGATGGGCAGGCCCGCTTTCAGGGCGATCTGGCGCGCAATGTTGGCACCGGTCGCGCCCTCGGGGTTGGCGCAACCCATGATCACGTCTTCGACTTCAGCGGCGTCGATACCGGCGCGCTGCACGGCGTGCTGCACCGCATGGCCGCCGAGTGTGGCGCCGTGGGTCATGTTGAAGGCGCCCTTCCAGCTCTTGGCCAGGGGCGTGCGGGCGGTGGAAACGATGACGGCGTTGGTCATGGTTGGTTCCTAATCTGGTTCGGTGTTCGTTCGGGGCGGATCAGAAGGTCTTGCCTTCTGTGGCGAGGCGGGCCAGCAGCGGCGCCGGCTCCCAGAACTTCGCGTCGTCCAGCGGGTTCTTGGCAAAGCGCTTCATGGCCTGGACCACGTTGAACAGGCCCACTTCGTTGGCGTAGTTCAGCGGGCCGCCGCGGTGCACCGGGAAGCCGTAGCCGAAGATGTAGACCACGTCGATGTCGCTGGCCTTGTTGGCGATGCCCTCTTCCAGGATGTGCGCGGCCTCGTTCACCAGTGAGAACACCAGGCGCTGCACGATCTCTTCGTCCGAAATCTTGCGCGGTGTGATGCCCAGGGCCTTGCGGTGCTCTTCGATCATCTGCACCACCTCGGCGTTCGGGATCGCGTCGCGCTTTCCGGGCACGTAGTCGTACCAGCCGGCACCGGTCTTCTGGCCGAAGCGGCCCTTCTCGCACAACAGGTCGGCGGTCTTGCTGTATTTCATGTCCGGCTTTTCCTGGTAGCGGCGCTTGCGGATCGCCCAGCCAATGTCGTTGCCGGCCAGATCACCCATGCGGAACGGGCCCATGGCCATGCCGAACTTCTCCATCGCCTTGTCCACCTGCGCGGGGGTGCAGCCTTCGTCGAGCAGGAAACCGCCCTGGCGGCCGTACTGCTCAATCATGCGGTTGCCGATGAAGCCGTCGCAGACGCCGGACACCACCGCCGTTTTCTTGATCTTCTTGGCCACCGCCATCACCGTGGCCAACACGTCTTTGGCGGTGGCGTCGCCGCGCACCACTTCCAGCAGCTTCATCACGTTGGCCGGGCTGAAGAAATGCATGCCCACCACGTCCTGCGGGCGCTTGGTGAAGTTGGCGATGGCGTTGACGTCCAGCGTGGAGGTGTTGGAGGCCAAGATGGCACCGGCCTTCGTCACGCGGTCGAGTTCCTTGAACACCGCTTCCTTCACACCGATCTCTTCGAACACGGCCTCGATCACCAGGTCGGCCGCGCCCAGGTCGTCGTAGCTCAGCGTGGTGGACAGCAGGGCCATGCGCTGCTCATACTTGTCCTGCTTGAGCTTGCCCTTTCTGACTTGGGCTTCGTAGTTCTTGCGGATGGTGGCGATGCCACGGTCCAGCGCTTCCTGCTTCATCTCCAGCATCTTCACCGGGATGCCGGCGTTGAGGAAGTTCATGGCAATGCCACCGCCCATGGTGCCGGCGCCGATGACGGCCACCGACTCGATGGCGCGCTTGGGCGTGTCTTCCGGCACGTCGGGGATCTTGCTCGCGGCGCGCTCGGCGGTGAACAGATGGCGCAGCGACTTGCACTCGGGGGTCCACATCAGGTTGATGAAGATCTCGCGCTCGAACACCATGCCGTCATTGAACTTCTTCTGGGTCGCGGCTTCGACCGCGTCCACGCACTTGGCGGGCGCCGGGAAGTTCTTGGCCATGCCTTTCACCATGTTGCGGGCGAACTGGAAATAAGCGTCGCCGTTCTTGTGTTTGCAAGGCAGGTTGCGCACCAGCGGCAAGGCCGAGCCATCGGCGTGTTTCGCGGCCATTTCACGGGCGAGGGCCAAGGCCTCTTCGGCCAGCGACTCGGCAGAAGCGGACAGTTTGTCAAACAGCTGCTGGCCCGGCAGCTGCGCCAGCATCTCGCTCTTGACCGGCTCGCCGCTGACGATCATGTTCAGTGCGGCTTCCACACCCAACACGCGCGGCAGACGCTGCGTGCCGCCGGCACCGGGGATTAGGCCCAGCTTCACTTCGGGCAGGGCCACGTTGCAGCCGGGCGCGGCGATGCGGTAATGCGCACCCAGCGCCAGTTCCAAACCGCCCCCCATGCACACGCTGTGCACGGCGGCAATGACGGGCTTGCTGGTGTTTTCCACCGCCAGGATCACGCTCAACAGGTTGGGTTCTTGTACCGCTTTGGGTGAGCCGAATTCGCGAATGTCTGCGCCGCCCGAAAACGCCTTGCCAGCGCCCGTGAGCACGATGGCTTTGACGGCAGCATCGTTCTGTGCCTTGTCCAGCCCCTCAACGATAGCCTGGCGGGTGGACAACCCCAGACCGTTGACCGGCGGGTTGTTCAGCGTGATGACGGCGACGTCGCCGTGGACCTGGTACTCAGCGGTCATGGAATCTCCTCTGTGTGGATCGGGAAAGGGTGCACGCTCGAAAAAAGAACGGTCGTGCGATTTTAGGTAATTTGTGCGATGTGGCAAGGTCCACTTGTCCCCTGCGAGTCTCGGTGACGGCGCCTGAGGCGTGCCCCCACCCGGGAGGCTGTGGAACGAGATTCGCCGGGCCGCTGGCATGGCTCCTCCGGCGGCGCGGCGCGGGGGAGTCTCCTAGACCTCCAGCCACTCTTTTCGGGTGTACGGATCGGCTCGCAGACCGTCGGGTGTGCCCTCAAAAACAATGCTGCCGTGGCCCATGACCAGCGCGCGGTCTGAAATGGCCATGGCGATGGTAAGTTTCTGCTCGATGAGCAACACCGACACGCCACGCGCCTTCAAGGTTTGCAGGTACTGCCCCACCAGCTCGACTATTTTCGGTGCCAAGCCTTCGGTGGGCTCGTCGATGATGATCAGGTCCGGGTCGCCCATGAGGGTTCGGCACAGCGTGAGCATTTGTTGCTCGCCGCCTGAAAGCACGCCCGCTTCGGTGTGTTCGCGCTCTTTCAGGCGGGGAAAGATGGCGTACATGTCGTCAAAGCTCCAGCGCGAGCCTTTGCCCTTGCCTTTTTGCCCGAGCAGCAGGTTCTGATGCACCGTGAGCTTGGGGAAAATATCGCGGTTTTCTGGCACGTAGCCCAGGCCCGTGTGGGCAATCTCAAACGGCTTTTTGCCCTGGATGGACTTGTCCTTCCAGGTGATGGTGCCGCTGCAGTCCACGAGACCCATGATGGCCTTGGCCGTGGTGGAGCGGCCCGAGCCGTTGCGCCCCAGCAGCGCCACGATCTCGCCCTTGCCCACTTCAAACGAGACGCCGTGGAGCACGTGGCTTTTGCCGTAATAAGCGTGCAGGTTTTCAATGTTCAGCATGGTGCGGTCCTCCTCAATGTCCGACCGAGGCGGCTTGCTCATCGGCCAGCACCGAACCCAGGTAGGCCTCTTGAACCTTCGGGTTGGCGCGCACCGCTTCGGGCGTGTCAAAGGCAATCACCTCGCCATAGACCACCACCGCAATCTTGTCGGCCAGACCAAACACCACGCCCATGTCGTGCTCCACCGTCAGCAGGGTTTTGCCCACCGTCACCTCGCGGATCAGGTCGATGAAGCGGCTGGTCTCGCTCTTGCTCATGCCGGCCGTAGGCTCGTCGAGCAAGATCACGCCCGCACCGCCCGCGATGGTGATGCCAATCTCCAGTGCGCGCTGCTCGGCGTAGGTGAGGTTCATGGCCAGGACGTCGCGCTTCTTGTCCAGGCGGATCATTTGCATGAGCTCCTCCGCGCGCTCGTTGGCGTCGTCCAGGTCGGCCAGAAAGCGGAACAGGCTGTACTTGTAACCCAGGCTCCAGAGCACACCACAGCGCAGATTTTCAAACACGCTGAGTTTGGGAAAGATGTTGGTGATCTGGAAGCTGCGCGACAACCCCATGCGGTTGATCTCGAACGGCTTTTTGCCGTTAATGCGCTGACCGCCCAGCAAAATATCGCCGCTGGTGGGGGCAAAACGGCCTGAAACCAGGTTGAACAAGGTGGACTTGCCGGCGCCGTTGGGGCCGATGATGGCCACCCGCTCGCCGCTGCGCACCGCCAGGTCAACACCGCGAATGATCTCGGTCTTGCCAAAATTCTTGTGCAACTGGCGCAATTCCAGTGCGTAGCCGCCGGCGTGGACGTGGCTCATGGACTGGTCGAACGGCGCAGCGACGGGCGCTGCCGATGTAGCGTCTTGGTTGCTCATTGCGTCTCCCGGCGCTTGATTTCTTTTTCAATGTCGGTCTGAATCGCCGACCACTGCTGCATGAACATGCGCCGCGTGAGTTCAAACAAACCCATGCCCGTGAGCATGACGAACACACCGCCAAACCAGCTATCGGCCGCCTGCGTGTGCAGGGTCACGCCCAGAAACCTCACGGTATCGCCCATGGCGGTGCTCAGCTGCAGGTGGTAGACCATTTCGATCAGCGCACCCGCGCCGGCCAGCACCACGAGCGCGGTCAGCGCCAAGGCCAGGTAGCTCACCCACAGCTCGCGCAGCCTGCCAAAGGCGGCCACCCGCAGGTTCATCATGATCAGGCTGGCGATGCCGCCCGGGGCATACATCACCATGAACAAAAAGATGAGCCCCAGGTAGAGCAGCCAGGCCTTGGTGATCTCCGAAAAAAGCACAAAGGCCAGCACCATCAAAATGCCGCCGATGATGGGCCCGAAAAAGAAGGTGGCGCCGCCCAGAAAGGTGAACAGCAGGTAGCCGCCAGAGCGGATCGGCCCCACCACCTCGGCGGTGACGATTTCGAACTGGATCGCGGCCAGACCGCCGGAAATGCCTGCAAAGAAGCCCGCGATGATGAACGCCAGGTAGCGCACCATTTGCGTGTTGTAGCCGATGAACTCAACGCGCTCCGGGTTGTCGCGCACGGCATTGAGAATGCGCCCGAGCGGTGTGCGCGTGAAGGCAAACATGAGCGCCACGCTGACAAAGGTGTAAACCGCGATCAGGTAGTACACCTGCACGCCTGGGCCGTAGGTGATGCCCATGACCGCATCGCCCACCACGCGGTCGGCGGTCACGCCGGCTTCACCGCCGAAAAACTCGGAAAACATGAGCGACATGGCAAACACCAGCTCACCCATGCCGAGCGTGATCATGGCAAAGGTGGTACCGGCTTTTTTGGTGGTGACATAACCAAACAGGACGGCAAAAAACATGCCGGCCAAGCCGCCCACCAGCGGCACCATGCTCACCGGCAAAGAGAGCGCGCCTTCAGACACCCGAAGCAGGGCATGAATGGCCATGTACGAACCCAGCCCGGTGTAGACCGCGTGCCCGAAACTGAGCATGCCGCCCTGCCCCAGCAACATGTTGTAGGACAGGCAGGCAATGATGGCGATGCCCATCTGCGCCAGCATGGACACCGACAGGTTGCTGGTGAACACCTTGGGCGCAAACAGGAGAACGAGCGCAAACAGCGACCAGATCACCCAACGGCCAGCGTTGTAAGGTTTGAAACTGTAGTGAGTGGATGCCATGGTGTCAGGTCTCCCGGGTGCCCAACAATCCCTTGGGCCGGAAGATCAGCACCAGGACAAGGAACAGATAGGGCAGGATCGGCGCCACCTGCGAGATGGTGAGTTTGAGCACCGAGTTGTCTTGCCAGGCATCGGACAGTGGCAGCCCCATGCCCTGGAACAGCCCAATGAGCGAATGGTCCAACGCCACCGCAAAGGTCTGAACCACGCCGATGATGATGGACGCGAGGAACGCGCCGGAGAGCGACCCCAGCCCGCCCACCACCACCACCACAAAAATGAGGGAACCCAGCGTGGCGGCCATGGCCGGCTCGGTCACAAAGGTACTGCCGCCGATGAGCCCGGCCAGCCCGGCCAGCCCGGTGCCAGCGCCAAACACCAGCATGAACACACGCGGCACGTTGTGACCCAGGGTTTCCACCGTCTCGGGGTGCGTGAGCGCGGCCTGTATCACCAGCCCCACACGGGTGCGGGTGAGCAGCAGCCACACGCCGGCCAACATCACCACCGCCACCAGCATCATGAAGGCACGGGTGGCGGGGAACGGCGAGCAAATGGTTTGCACCGCTGCACCGCACAGCTCGGCCGGCGCCCGGCCCCAGACCAGGCTCAGCCCGTCGGTGGCGTGGCTCACCAGCGTCAGCGCCGAGCCCTGCAGCACCTCGGGCGGGCGGAACTGCACCGCCGTGCGGCCCCAAACGAGCTGGACCAGTTCCAGAATGATGTAGGACAGGCCAAAGGTGATGAGCAGTTCGGGCACGTGGCCGAACTTGTGCACCTTGCGCAGGCTGAGCCTTTCAAACAAAGCGCCCAACATGCCCACAGCGAGCGGTGCTATCAGCAGCGCCGGCCAGAAGCCCATCACCTGCCCAATGGAATAGCCGATGTAGGCGCCCAGCATGTAAAAACTAGCATGGGCAAAATTGAGAACGCCCATCATGCTGAAGATCAGGGTCAGCCCTGAACTCAGCATGAACAACAGGAGCCCATAGCTCAACCCGTTGAGCATGGAGATGATGAAGAACTCCACGGCGTATGACTTTCCGGACCACCATGCAGGGTCCAAAAGAAAAAAGAAGATGGAGCGTGTCCCGCCAAAGGATCACGCGTCAGGTGCAGCAGCACAGCATACCTTCGAGCCGCCGGTGCAAGCGGCCTGAAGGCCATGTGTCAGCAGCGGCCCGTCAGGGGCGCTTCATCTGGCAGCTGGTGGGCGTGCTGGCCACGTAGGCCGGGTACTCCTGCACGGGCACCAGCGTCATGCCGGTGTTTTCAGCGCTGTAGGGGTTCTTGGCATCTGTTTTTTGCCAGCGCGTGATGTACAAGGGTTGCTGCAGTTGGTGGTCCAGTTTGCGGATCTCAACTTCGCCGTTGAAGCCTTTGAACTTGAGGCCCGACAGCGTGGCAGCCACCTTCACCGGGTCGGTCGACTTGGCTTTGGCCATGGCGTCGCCCAGCGCGGCGTAGATGTTGGGGATGGCGGCCGTGTACATGTCGTCCTTGAAGCGCTGGTTGAACTCGGCCATCCAGCCCTTCATGGGCTCGCCCATGTTGTAGTGGTTGTAGGCCACCTGGTAAACGCGGCCTTCACCGCCCTTGCCCAGCGCGGTGGGGGTGCCGGTGACGCCCGTGTAATAGGTGTAGAACTTGCCGTCGTAGCCGCCTTCGTTGGCCGCCTTGACCAGCAGCGCCAGGTCGGAGCCCCAGTTGCCCGTGATGACGGTGTCCGCACCCGAAGCCTTGATCTTGGCGATGTAGGGAGCGAAGTCGCGCACCTGAGCCAGCGGGTGCAACTCTTCGCCCACGATCTGGATGTCGGGGCGCTTGCGCTTGAGGTTTTCCTTGGCAAACTTCGCCACCTGGTGGCCGTGCGAATAGTTCTGGTTAAACAGATAGACCTTTTTGACGTCGGTCTTGTCTTTCATGTAAGTCGTCATGGCTTCCATCTTCATCGACGTGTCTGCGTCGAAGCGGAAATGCCAGTAGCTGCACTTGCTGTTGGTGAAATCCGGGTCCACGGCCGCGTAGTTGAGGAAGATGACCTCTTTGCCCGGGTTGCGGGTGTTGTGGCGGTTCACCGCGTCGATCAGCGCGCCAGCCACCGACGAGCCATTGCCCTGGGCCAGATAACGCACGCCTTGGTCTATGGCGGCCTGCATGGCAGTCAGGCTCTCGGCAGGGCTGAGCTTGTTGTCAAAGCCGACCACCTCGAACTTCACACCGGCGGGGTTTTTTTGCGAGTACTTTTCAGCGAAGAACTGCCAGCTCTTGAGCTGGTTGTTGCCCACTGGCCCCATCAAACCGGTCTGGGGGTCAATCCACGCGATCTTGACCGTCTCGCCCTTTTGGGCAAACGCGCTGGTCAGCGTGAGGGACAGCGCGGCAACAGCCATCGATTTGAGAGCGAAATTCATGGACGGTCTCCGTTGAGTAAGGAAGCCGTCAGCGTACCTTTTTGAGGTGGCGTGGGGCTCAGGGATTGCCCCTAGACGCTATCGCGCAAGTGACTGGACGCTAGAACAACCGTAGCACTTGCATACAACTGAGGCGGTCGGCCGGCGCCTCAGGGGCGTTGCATCTGGCAGCTGGTGGGGCCGCTGATCTGGGCCGCATCCATGTACTGCACGGGGGCAAAGGTGTAACCCGTGTCCCCGGCGCTTCTGGGGTGGGCTGCATCGACTTTTTGCCAGCGCGACACATACAGGCCCTTGAGCAGTTGGTGGTCGTCAGCGCGTATGTGCACGGGGCCGTTGAAGCCCTTAAAGATCATGCCGCTGAGACGCCCGGCCACCTGCGCGGGGTCGGTTGAGCCGACGTGGGCCATGGCGTGGCTCAGCATCTCGATGCCGTCGTAGCTGGCGTAAATCGTCAGATCCTCGCCGTGCTGCTTGCGAAAGGCGGTCGCCAGCGCATGGATGGGCCCAGCCTGGTTGCTGTGGTTGTAGGCGACCTGGTACACCGGCATGCGCCCACCGGTTTCGGCCAGCGCCTCGGGCACACCTTTGAGCGCCGGGTAATACGCATAGATTGGCAGGTAGACCCCCTGCTTGTGCAGGGCTTTGACCAAATCGCGCAGATCGGCACCCCAGTTGCCTGTGGCCAGCGCCTGTGCACCCGAAGCCTGAATGCTGCGCACGTGCGCGGTGAAGTCGTGGCCTTGAAAGGGCGGGTGCAACTCATCACCGACGATCTGCACGTCTGGCCTTTGTTGGGCCATGGTGTCCCGAAAATAACGCGAAAACTGCTGGCCATGCGCGTAGTTCTGATTGAGCAGGTACACCCGGCGCAAGTCGGGCTGCACCGCCATGAAGCCGGTCATGGCTCGCATTTTCATGGCGGTGTCGGCGTCGATACGGAAGTGCCAGAAATTGCACTTCTCGTTCGTCAGTTCCGGGTCCATGGCCGCGTAGTTGATGAAAACCACCGAGCGCTCGGGGCTGCGCAGGTTGTGCCGGGCAACGGCGTTGCTCAGGGCAGCCGCCACACCCGAGCCGTTGCCTTGCACGATGTAGCGAAAGCCTTGGTCAATGGCCGCCTTCAGGGCGTTCAAGCTTTCTTGTGGGGAACCCTTGTTGTCAAAGCCCGCCACCACAAAGCGCACGCCCGCCGGGTTGGCTGCGCCCCCTTTGTGCTCTGCCATGAACTGCCAGCTGCGCAGGCTGTTGCGGCCAATGTCAGCCGCCGGGCCTGAGAGCGGATCGATGAAGGCAATACGCACCGTCTGGCCTTGCAGCGGCAGCGGGTTGGCCGCTTGCGCACCCAGGGAAACCAGCACCAGCCACACGGCAGCCGCCCAGCGCCACCAGGGCAGCTGCCTTGGGCGGGCCTGGCTGGCCGAGAGGGTGTGTGGGAGCGAAAGCAGTGCGGGTTTCGTCATGGGAACATTGTCGGCCCAACCCAGGCCGGGCTTGTTCACAGTCCGGGCAATACGTAGTCTTTGAGTTGCTGACGCAGGGTCATTTTTTGCATCTTCCCGGTCGCACCCAGCGGGATCGCGTCCACAAACACCACGTCGTCAGGCACCTGCCACTTGGCGATCTTGCCTTCATAAAACGCCAGCAGCTCGTCGCGCGACACCTCGGCACCGGGCTTTTTCACGACCACCACAATCGGGCGCTCGTCCCATTTGGGGTGTTTCATGCCCACGCAAGCCGCCATCGCCACGGCAGGGTGGGCCATGGCGATGTTTTCAACGTCGATCGAGCTGATCCACTCGCCGCCGGACTTGATCACGTCCTTGCTGCGGTCGGTGATCTGCATGAAGCCGTCGGCGTCGATGGTGGCCACGTCCCCGGTGGGGAACCAGCCCTTGCCGGCGGCGTCGTAGCGAAGCGGGTCGCCGCCCTCGCCTTTGAAGTAGCTGGCAATGATCCACGGACCACGCACCAGCAAGTCACCGTAGGTTTTTCCGTCCCAGGGCAGCTCCGCGCCCGCCTCGTCCACGATCTTCATGTCCACGCCGTACACCGCGCGCCCTTGCTTGAGCAGCACCTGGGTCTGCGCCTCGGGCGACAGCGCAAGCTGCGCGTTTTTCAGCGTGCACACCGTGCCCAGTGGCGACATTTCCGTCATGCCCCAGGCGTGCAGCACCGCCACGCCGTAGGTGTTGTTGAAGGTGTTGATCATGGCCGGCGGGCAGGCGGAGCCACCGATCACGGTGCGCTTCATGGTGCTGAACTTCAGCCCGCCTGCCTGCATGTGACCCAGCAGCATTTGCCAGACGGTGGGAACGCCGGCTGCCATCGTGACCTTCTCCGCCTCCAGCAGTTCGTAAATGGACTTGCCGTCCATCGCCGGGCCGGGAAACACCAGCTTGCAGCCCGTGGCCGCTGCAGAGTACGGAAGGCCCCAGGCGTTGACGTGGAACATGGGCACCACAGGCAACACGGCGTCACGCGCACTGAGATTGAGCGAGTCGGGCAACGCAGCGCTGTAGGCGTGCAAGATGGTGGAGCGGTGCGAATACAGCGCAGCCTTGGGATTACCGGTGGTGCCGCTGGTGTAGCACATGCTGGATGCGCTGTTTTCGTCCAGATCGGGCCATAGGTAGGCGTCGCTCTGGTGGCCCATCCAGGCTTCGTAGCTCAGCAGGCCGGGGATGTTGCTGTCAGCTGGCAGCTTGTCGGCGTCGCACAGCGCAATCCAGTGTTTCACGCCAGGGCACTTGCCGGCCACCGCCTGCACCAGCGGCAGAAACGTCATGTCAAAGCAAATGGCGCGGTCGTCGGCGTGGTTGATGATCCAGGCCAGCTGCTCGGGGTGCAGGCGTGGGTTCAGGGTGTGCAGCACGCGGCCGGTGCCGCTGACGCCAAAGTACAGCTCCAGGTGGCGGTAGCCGTTCCAGGCGAGCGTGGCCACGCGGTCGCCAAAGGCCAGGTGCAGGCTGTCCAGTGCGTTGGCCACCTGGCGCGAGCGCTTCGCGATCTGGCCCCAGTTGCTGCGGTGGATGTCGCCCTCGACCCGGCGCGATACGATTTCGCCGGTGGCGTGGTGGCGTTCAGCGTGCGTAATGAGCGACGAAATCAGCAGCGGTTGGCTTTGCATTTGTCCCAGCATGGGGCGTCTCCTTGGGTGGCAACAACGAAAAAAAGCGGCGGTTGCCATCATGCCGCACCGGGCCTTTAGGCTGCACCCGGGTTGCCCCCGATAGCCCGCCCAGGTGTGGGCTCAAGTCGTCTCGGGGACAATAAACCGATGAAAAACCCCCTTGCTGAGCGCCCCAGCCGCTGGTCTCACCGGTTTGCCGAACTCGGCCCCGACTTTCACACCGAACTGCGCCCTACCCCCTTACCCGCGCCCTATTGGGTGGGCACCAGCCCGAGCCTGGCGGGCGCGCTGGGCCTGGACCCCGCCTGGCTGCAGAGCGACGAAGCCCTGCACACCTTCACCGGCAACCAAGTGTTGCCCGGCATGCGCCCGTTGGCCAGCGTGTACAGCGGTCACCAGTTTGGGCATTGGGCCGGCCAGCTGGGTGACGGGCGCGCCATCTTGCTCGGCGAGCTCGAAACACCCCTGGGTCCGCAGGAGGTGCAGCTCAAAGGCGCCGGGCTTACGCCATATTCCCGCATGGGCGACGGCCGCGCCGTGCTGCGCAGCTCCATTCGCGAATTTTTGTGCAGCGAAGCCATGCACGCGTTGGGCATTCCCACCAGCCGGGCGCTGTGCATCACGGGGTCCGACGCGCCTGTGCGCCGCGAAGACATCGAAACCGCCGCCGTGGTCACGCGCACGGCGCCCAGCTTCATCCGGTTCGGTCATTTCGAACATTTTTCGCACAGCGGACAACACGCTCAGCTGCGCCAGCTGGCCGATTTCGTCATCGCCCACCACTACCCGCACTGCCTGGAGCGTGGCGGCAACCCCTATGCCCACCTGCTCGAAGCCGTGAGCGAGCGCACCGCCCACACGGTGGCGCAGTGGCAGGCGGTGGGCTTTTGCCACGGTGTGATGAACACCGACAACATGAGCATCCTGGGCCTGACCATCGATTACGGCCCGTTTCAGTTCATGGACGCCTTCAACCCCGCCCACATCTGCAACCACACCGACAGCGGTGGACGCTACGCTTACCACCGCCAGCCCAACATTGCGTACTGGAACCTGTTTTGCCTGGGCCAGGCGCTGCTGCCCTTGATGGACGACCAGCAGCAGGCACTCGACGCCCTGGAGCCGTTCAAGACCGTGTTCCCGGCGGCGCTGCAGCAGCGCATGGGCGCCAAGCTGGGCCTGGCCCAAGTGCAAGCGGGTGACGAAGCGCTGACCGAGGCGTTCATGCAACTCATGGCGAAAGACGCGGTGGACTTCACGATCGCCTGGCGCCGCCTGAGCCAAGCGGTGGCGGGTTTTGCGGCACCGGGTGCCGCAGAGGCCGACGCGCGCCGCGCCCTGGAGCCCGTGCGAGACCTGTTTTTACAGCGTGACGCTTTCAATGCCTGGGCGCAAACCTGGCGCAGCCGGCTGCAGGGCCAGCCTGGCTTTGACCCACTGGCCACCCAGGCCAGCATGCTGCGCACCAACCCGCACGTGGTGCTGCGCAACCACCTGGGCGAAATCGCCATTCAGCGCGCCCGCGAGGGCGACTTTTCCCGCCTGCAGCGTTTGCAGGCGGCGCTGGAACAACCCTTTGACGCCCTGCCCGGCTGCGACGACCTGGCCGACTTTCCGCCCGACTGGGCCGCACAGATTGAAATCAGTTGCTCGTCTTGAAGCGGCCCCGCCCTTGCGTTACCCTGACCCTTTGCGCCCCGCACCGATTCCCCTAAGGACATGGACATGACCTACCCGATTCAAAAAACCGAAGCCGAATGGCGCGAGCTGCTGTCCAGCAAGGGCGCCGAGCGCCACGCGTTTGAAGTCACCCGCCAAGCCGCCACCGAACGCCCCTTCACCGGCAAGTTCGAACAGGTCTGGGCCGACGGCAGCTACCACTGCATCTGCTGCGGCAACCACCTGTTTGACGCCGGCACCAAATTTGACGCTGGATGCGGGTGGCCCAGTTTCGCGCAAGCCATTCCCGGCGCCATCACCGAAATCACCGACCGCAGCCTGGGCATGACCCGCGTTGAAACCGTGTGCAGCCAATGCGGCGCTCATCTGGGCCATGTGTTTGAAGACGGCCCTGCCCCCACTGGCCTGCGCTACTGCATGAACTCGGCCTCGCTGGAACACCAGGCCATCAGCGGCGAATAAGCGGCCAACCCACACAGGACACCCCCATGAAAGCCCAGAACATCCTTCAAACCATTGGCAACACGCCCCATGTGCGCCTGCAGCGGCTGTTTGCCGGCGCCACCCAGCAGGTGTGGATCAAGTCCGAGCGCAGCAACCCCGGCGGCTCCATCAAAGACCGTATCGCCCTGGCCATGGTGGAAGACGCCGAAGCCAGCGGCGCCCTGCAGCCCGGCGGCACCATCGTCGAGCCGACCTCGGGCAACACCGGTATTGGCTTGGCCATGGTGGCCGCCGTCAAGGGCTACAAGCTCATCCTCGTCATGCCCGACAGCATGTCGGTGGAGCGCCGCCGCCTCATGCTGGCCTACGGTGCCTCGTTTGACCTCACGCCGCGCGAAAAAGGCATGAAGGGCTCGATTGCCCGCGCCGAAGAGATCGTGGCCGCCACGCCCGGCGCCTGGATGCCGCAGCAATTCAACAACCCCGCCAACACCGCCGTGCATGCGCGCACCACCGCGCAAGAAATCCTGGCCGACTTTCCCGAGGGCGTCGACGCCCTCATCACCGGCGTGGGCACCGGCGGCCACCTCAGCGGCTGCGCCCAGGTGCTCAAAGCCCACTGGCCACAGCTCAAGGTGTATGCGGTGGAGCCGGTGGCATCTCCCGTCATTTCTGGCGGCAGCCCGGCGCCGCACCCCATTCAGGGCATTGGCGCTGGCTTCATTCCCGGCAACCTGAACACCAGCTTGCTCGACGGCGTGATCCAGGTAGACGCCGAACCCGCCCGCGAGATGGCGCGGCGCTGCGCCCGCGAAGAGGGCATGCTGGTGGGCATTTCGTCCGGGGCCACACTGGCCGCCATCGCCCAAAAACTGCCCGACTTGCCGGCCAACGCCGTGGTGCTGGGTTTCAACTACGACACCGGCGAACGTTACCTGTCGGTGGACGGCTTCCTGCCAGGGTGAAGATGCACCCCCCGCGCCGCTTCGCGTCACCCCCCTCAAGGGGGGCGGCACTGGCCGTCTGGCGAAGCCAGCCCGGCGGTGCCCTTGGGTGGCGTTTTTTCGTGCGTGGCGGGCGGCTCTCCGGAGCCATGGAGATTTGAAGATGAAAACACTGGCTGATATTTCCCTGTCCATGCTCGACCTGGTGGCCGTGCGCGAGGGCCGCAGCGTGGCCGACGCCCTGGCCGTGGCGCTGCGCACTGCGCAGCACGCCGAAGCGCTGGGCTTCAAGCGCTACTGGCTGGCCGAACACCACAACATGAGCGGCATTGCCAGCTCGGCCACTGCCGTGCTGGTGGGGCACATTGCGGGCGGCACCCAGCGCATCCGCGTGGGCTCGGGCGGCGTCATGCTGCCCAACCACGCGCCGCTGGTGGTGGCCGAAGCCTTTGGCACCCTGGCCGAGCTGTACCCGGGTCGCATCGACCTGGGGCTGGGGCGTGCCCCCGGCACCGACCCCCTGACCATGCGTGCCCTGCGCCGCGACCGGGTGGAAACCGAAGCCGACTTCCCACGCGACGTGGCCGAACTCCAGCAATTGCTTGGCCCGCCACAACCCGGTCAGCGCCTCATTGCCATGCCCGGCGCGGGCACCAACGTGCCCATCTGGCTGCTGGGCTCCAGCCTGTTTTCAGCGCAACTGGCGGCCCAGCGCGGCTTGCCCTACGCCTTTGCGTCGCACTTTGCGCCGCGCTTGCTGCTGCAGGCACTCGATGTGTACCGCAGCCAGTTCAGGCCTTCGGCAACGCTCGCCCAGCCATACGCGGTTGTGGGTGTGCCGCTCATTGCCGCCCCCACCGACGACGAAGCCGACTACCTGGCCAGCAGCACCTACCAGCGCGTGCTGGGCATCCTCACCGGGCGGCGCGGCCAGCTGCCGCCCCCGGTGCATGGCTTCATGCAGCAACTGCACCCGCAAGAGCGTGCCGGCATTGCCGACTTTCTGGCCGCCGCCGTCATTGGTGGGCCCGACACGGTGCGCGAAGGCTTCACCGCGTTGGCGCAAGCGACCGAAGCCGACGAGTTCATGTTGGTGAGCGACGTGTATGAACCCGCTTTGCGGCTGCGCTCGCTGAGCATTGCGGCTGCCGCCATGGCGGGCGAGGCCTTGGTGGCGGCCCACTGAAGCGCTTGACAACGAAGCCGGCGGTTGGCACCGCCAGCGCCTCGGTGTTTGTCAGGCACCCCGCACCATGGCCAGCACCTGGGCCGCGTCCAGTGTCTGGGCTTTTTGCTGGATCTGCGGCAAGTACTGGGCTTGCATCTGCTTCGCTGGCCCGAGCAGGCCCTGGAAGGTTTCCCGCAGCAATGCCGTGCTCATGACACGACCGCCCGCGTAATAGCGCTTGGCCACCTGGCCCAGCGCGTAGGTGGTGGCAAACGAAAAGGCCATGCCGGTGGCCGCGCCACCCAGTCGGCCCACCGTGCGGCCCGCCGCTTTGCCCAGCAGCCCACCCAGCAGCTTGCGGCCAAACTGCTCCAGGTATTGCGATGTCAGGCCCACGCCCACCGCTGCGATGAACTCGCGTATGTGCCCCTGGTCCAGCTCCACGCCGTGGGCCTTTCCAATGCCGTAGACCATCTTCACCTGCAGCGGAATGATGGCCATCGACGCCCACGACTGCGGCAGTAGTTCCAGCGCGCCATTGAGCATGGCGTATTTCAGAATGGACTTGTCCAGATCGGCGTCCAAAGCGGCCTGCACCTGCTGTACCGGTGCCTGTGCCAAGGGCGTGCTGGTCGCTGCGGGCGCTGTTTGAACCACCACGGGCACGGCCGCATCTGTGGCGCTCAGCAAGGCGTGTTCCTCCGCTTCAAAAGCCTGCGCCTCACCCGCATCCAACTTCAAGCGCGCTTTCAAGTCGGCCAGAAAAGTGGCCTCGGCCGGGCTTTGGCGCCCATCGGCGTCGCACACGCAAACCGCCATTTCATAAGCCAGCTGGCGTTGGCCCGGCCCATTCAGGCCGGCAACGGCGTCGGCCAGCGCCACGCGCTGCAGCAACACGTCCTGGTACAGCTGGGCCAGCCCAGCCCCACCCGACTCGTGCCCCAGTGTGTCGGCCAGTCGGCGAATGGCCTCTCGCTCGGTGTCGGCCTTGTGGCCGTCGGCAAATGCGGCCAGCAAGGCCACAGAAAGAATCGCTTTTTGTTCCTGGGTATTCATGTTTGCGGTGGTGTTGGGTTGACGAACTGTGCAGTTGAGCCCAGCCGCGTTACCAAGTTCCGCAGGGCCGAGTTATGGGTCGGTTTTCAGCTGCGAGCCACGTCAATCGCGTCCTGGGTGGAGCGCAAAATGCCCCGAACCAGCGGAAACATCTCACCAATGGCGTCCAGCAGGCTGCCCACCGTGAGGCTGCACACGCTCAGCAGGTGGATCTGGGCAAAGGTGGACGTGCCGTCGGCCGACTCAACCGCCGGTGCAAGGCTTTGGCGAATGGCGACCGCCAGACCGTCCAGCTCCAGGATCTTCAGGCGTGCCGGGGTCGACGTCGACGTCATGCCCATGCGCGACCAGTAAGCCAGCGCCACCTTTTCCATGAAGTCGGTCTCCAGCGAAGCCGACATGACTTCGCTCACCCAGGGCACCAGCGGCATCAGGTGCGACTTGCTCGCCTCGTCTGACAGCACCCGGTCCACCAAGGCATTGGTCTGGCCCAGAAAGCCAGCCAGGGACACTTTGAAACTCTCAAACTGGTCGTCGTCGCTCATAAACAGCCTTTACACAAGGGAACAAAAAATGTGCCGTGCGCCGGCGTTCGGCCAGACACGGGCTCCAATGCCTTTTCTTATCGGCAGCGTCTGGGCAAACTGTGGGCCCATCTTGGGCGCCACATGCGGCCAACCGCGCAAGCCCGATAATCCAGCCATGCGTTTCCTTATTGACTTTTTCCCCATCGCCCTGTTTGTCGCAGCCTACAAACTGCACGACATCTACACCGCTACCGCGGTTCTCATGGCAGCCACCGTGCTGCAGACCGGCATCATTTACGGCATTGACCGCAAGCTGCAAACGCTTCAGAAAGTGACGCTGGTGCTGGTGTTGGTGTTTGGCGTGCTGACGCTGGTGCTGCAAGACGAGCGTTTCATCAAATGGAAACCCACGGTGCTTTACGCCAGCATGGCCATCGTGCTGGGCGCAGCGCTCTGGGGCTGGAAGAAAAACTTCCTGCAAATTTTGCTCGGCAGCCAGCTCACCCTGCCCACGGCGGTGTGGGGCCGGCTCACGGTGATCTGGGTCGCTTATTTCTTGTTCATGGCGGCGATCAATGGCTACGTAGCGGCCTACTATTCCACCGAAGACTGGGTGAACTTCAAGCTCTGGGGTTACATATTCCCGGTCGTGTTCATCATTGGCCAGGGCCTCTACATTGCGCGCTACATCAAAGACGACAGCAACGAGGCCAAAAAATCATGAGCGATCAAGACTTCGTTCCAACGGCCCCTGCATTGGAAGCCCGCCTGCGTGAAGCACTGTCGCCCACGCTGCTGGAAGTGCTGGACGAAAGCGCTGCCCACGCCGGCCATGCAGGCGCGAACGGGCTGGGCTACGGCACCCACTTTCGGGTACGCATTGGGGGCCCAGCGTTTGCCGGGCGCAGCCGCGTGGCACAGCACCGCCTTGTGTATGATGCGCTGCAAAAATTCACCGATGCGGGCCTGCACGCGCTGGCGATTGAAATCAAGGCCTGAGCCCTGTTTTGGCCATGGCCAGCGGGGCTTTTAAACGCGCTCCATGGTCTGAAATGCTTGCCTACGTTTGGATACCTGTTTGCTGAAACCCGGCCCTGTGCGGCGGCTCCAATCTTTTTTCACCCCGAGGATCACCATGAAATTTTCCCTGTCGGCCCTGACCGCGGCCGCTTTGATTGCAACGGCACCCTGGGCTGCAGCCCAAAACGTGGCCATCGTGAATGGCAAGGCCGTGCCCATCGCGCGCGTGGAGGCCCTGGCCCAGCAAGTGGCTGCCTCGGGTCGCCCGGTGGACGATACGGTGCGCGCTCAGTTGAAAGAGGAAGTGGTGCTGCGTGAAATCTTCATGCAGGAAGCCCAGAAGCGCGGCATTGCAGCCACCGCAGAATACAAAACCCAGATGGAACTGGCCCGCCAATCCATCATGATTCGTGCCCTGTTTGCCGACCATCAAAAGAAAAATCCAGTGACCGACGCCGACATCAAGGCCGAATACGACAAGTTTGCCGCCGCCAACGCGGGCAAGGAATTCCGCGCCCGCCACATCCTGGTGGAAAAGGAAGACGAAGCCAAGGCCATCATTGCGGCCATCAAGGGCGGCGCCAAGTTTGAAGACATTGCCAAGAAGCAGTCCAAAGACCCTGGCTCCGGCGCCAACGGTGGCGACCTGGACTGGGCGGCTGCTGGCAGCTACGTGACCGAGTTTTCCGAGGCCATGGTGAAGCTGGACAAGGGCCAGATGACCGACGCCCCGGTGAAGAGCCAGTTTGGCTGGCACATCATCCGGGTGGACGACGTGCGCCAGGCCCAGTTGCCGGCCTTTGACGAAGTCAAGCCGCAAATTGCACAGCAAATGCAGCAGCAGAGACTGTCTGAATTTCAGCAAAACCTGCGCGAAAAAGCCAAGGTGGAGTGAGCTTGGCGCTGCCAAGCAGCGCTTTGCACCGTCCAAGAACGCGGCCTGGCCGCGTTTTTTTTCGCCCGTTGAAGGCGCTCACAGCCTCTCATATTTGATCAAATACAAAAACATAATGGCCAACAAGCCATAATCAACCATATGTTTGATCAAATATGTGCAACCTATGGGTTGTGCAGCCAAACCAGGGGCCACCGATGAGCACAGACTCGCTGAAAGACTTTTTCACCCAGCACCGCATCCAGGAAGTGGAGTGCGTGATCCCGGACATGACGGGCATCGCGCGCGGCAAAATTTTGCCCAAAGACCTGTTTTTGAAGTCGGGCCACATGCGCTTGCCCAAGAGCGTGTTGCTGAACACCGTGAACGGCCAGCAACCCGACAACACCGCCTTTGTCGGCGACACCGACCCCGACATGGTGTGTGTGCCCGACCTGAGCACGGCGCGGGTGGTGCCCTGGGCGGCGGAGCAGGTGGCGGTGATCATTCACGACTGCGAAGAGTTTGACGGCAGCCCCGTTTCGCTGTCGCCGCGCAGCGTGTTGCGTGGCGTGCTGGACCGTTACCAGGCGCGTGGCTGGCAAGCGGTGGTGGCGCCCGAGATGGAGTTTTACCTGGTGGCCCGCCACCAAAACCCGCACGAGCCGCTGCAGCCCCCACTCGGTCGCACCGGCAAACCCGAGGCCGGGCGGCAGTCGTATTCCATCGACGCGGTGAACGACTTCGACCCCTTTTTTCTGGAGCTGTCGCGCTTTTGCGAAGTCCACCGGCTGGGCGTTGAGACGCTGATTCACGAAGCCGGCGCGGGCCAGATGGAGATCAACTTCACCCACGGCGACCCGATGGACCTGGCCGACCGGGTGTTTTTGTTCAAGCGCACCGTGCGCGAAACCGCCCTGCGCCACGGTATTTTTGCCACCTTCATGGCCAAGCCGATGGAAGCCGAGCCCGGCAGCGCCATGCACATCCACCAGAGCATTCTGGACGCTGAGACGGGCCACAACATCTTCAGCCTGCCCGACGGCTCGGTGAGCCCGGCCTTTGGCCACTACATTGCCGGTTTGCAGCGCTATGTGCCGCTGGTCATGCCCATGCTGGCGCCCTATGTGAACTCATACCGCCGGCTGTCGCGAAACATGTCGGCGCCCATCAACGTGCAATGGGGGTTTGACAACCGCACCTGCGGCATCCGCGTGCCCGAGTCCGACGCCGCCAACCGCCGGCTGGAAAACCGCGTGCCCGGCGTGGACGTGAACCCCTACCTGGCCATGGCGGCCACACTGGCCTGCGGTTACCTGGGCATGGAACAAGCGCTGGAACCCACCGAACCCATGCGCAGCAGCGCCTGGGACATGGACCACGAGCTGCCCAACCACCTGGAAGACGCGATACGCCGCATGCGCACTTGCGAGCCGTTGCGCGAGGTGCTGGGCGCTGCGTTTGTCGATGCGTTCCTGGCGGTGAAAGAGTTGGAATACGCCACTTACAACCGCGTGATCAGTTCGTGGGAACGCGAGCACCTCTTGCTGCTGGTGTGAGTTGAGGATCACCCCCTGCGCCGCTGCGCGGCTTCCCCCTCTCTCGCCTTCGGCGGGAGGGGGACGCACCTGGTGGCCTGGCGAAGCCGGTTCCACGGGTGCCCTGGAACGAAGGCACGTGCGCCTGAAACCAAACGGTATGCCCGCTTGAAACCACGATTGAAGTCCCATGCAAAACGAAACCCATCCCCGCACCGGCATTGACTGGCCCCGCGCCCAGGCCTTTCTAATCCGTGAACGTGCCCACTTCACCGCGCGCAACCCGCAATCGGCAGCGCTGGCGGCACAGGCGCAGCAGCACCTCCTGTTTGGCGTGCCGCTGCACTGGATGAGCGACTGGGGTACACCCTTCGCCCTGCACGTGGCCCACGCCAGGGGCGCGTTGGTGACCGACGTGGACGGCCACACGCTGGTGGATTTTTGCCTGGGTGACACCGGCGCCATGTTTGGCCATGCGCCGGCACCGGTGGCGGAAGCCCTGGTGAACCAGGCCGCGAAAGGCTACACCACCATGCTGGCCACGGCAGACGCAGCCGCAGTGGGCGAGGCCCTGAGCGAACGCTTTGGCCTGCCCTATTGGCAGTTCGCCATGAGCGCCACCGACGCCAACCGCTACATCGTGCGCTGGATTCGCGCCGCCACTGGCCGCAAAAAACTGCTGGTGTTCAACGGCTGCTACCACGGCACCATTGAAGACGTGTTTGTGGACCTGGTGAACGGCCAGCCGGTGCAGCGCAACAGCCTGATGGGTCAGGTGCACGACCTCACCGCACACACCGTGGTGGTCGAATTCAACGATCTGCCTGCGCTGGAAGCCGCGTTGCAGCAAGGCGACGTGGCCTGTGTGCTGGCCGAGCCGGTGATGACCAACATCGGCATGGTGCTCCCCGAACCCGGCTTCTGGGCCGCCGCGCAGGCCCTGATCAAACAACACGGCGCCCTGCTGGTGATGGACGAGACCCACACCATCAGCACCGGCCCCGGCGGCTACGCGCGTGCCCACGGCATACAAGCCGACGCCCTGGTGCTGGGCAAACCCGTGGGCGGCGGTGTGCCGTGCGCGGTGTACGGCATGAGCGCTAGCCTGGCCGCGCGCGCCATGCAGGCCAAGCAAGACGCCCCGCCTGGCCACAGCGGCATCGGCACCACGCTCACCGGCAACATGCTCGCCATGGCTGCCATGCGCGCCACGCTCACCGAGGTGATGACGCCCAGCGCTCATGCCCACATGCTCACCCAGGCCAGTGCGCTGGCGAGCGGGCTGGAACACGTCTTGAAAAAGCACCACCTTCCCTGGTGCGTCACCCAGGTGGGCGCGCGCACCGAGTTCCAGTTTTGCACCACCCCGCCCACCAACGGCAGCGAGGCCGACCGTGCGCTCGACGGCGAGTTGGAGCACTTGATCCACCTGGGCCTGCTCAACCGGGGCGTCATGATCACGCCGTTCCACAACATGATGCTGGTGTGCCCGCAAACCACCCCGGCCGACGTGGCCCGGCTGCTGGCTGCGCTGGACGCGGTGCTGAGCGAGATCACAGCGGTGGCCCCATTCGCATGAAAAGCCCGCCTGCCACCACCCAGCAAGACAGCACCTACCAACGTCTGCGCCAGTGGGTGACCGTGGGCCGGTTTCTACCTGGAGAGCGGTTGAAGATTCACGACATTGCGCAGCAGCTGGGCGCCGGTGTGATGCCGGTGCGCGCCGCGCTGCAGCGCCTGGCCGCCGAAGGCGCGCTGGTCAATGTGCCGCACAGCGGCATGCTGGTGCCCAGGCTCTCAGTGGCCGAATTCGACGATGTGCTGCAAATGCGCCTGCTGCTCGAAGGCGAAGCCGCCGAACGCGGCGCCCACCGCATCGACGCAGCCGGTCTGGCCGAGCTGGCCGTGCTGGAGCAGCGCATGGGCGAAGCGCTGGCCACCGGTGACACCACAGCCTACCTGGACGCCAACGAGCTGTTTCACCTGCGCCTGTACCAGGCCGCCGCCTCGCCCACGCTCATGGCTCTGATTGAAACCGTGTGGCTCAAGGTGGGGCCGCTGTCGAACCGGCTGTTTGAAGCCGCGGGCGCAGCGCGGGTGCTCAACCATGCCCACAGCGATGCGATGAGCGCCCTGCAGCAGCGCGACAGCGCGGGGGTGCGACGCGCGATTGAGTGCGATCTGTTTGTGGCCGGGCAATTTTTGCGGCCGTTCTGCGCGGCTTGATCAGCCCGCGCGCAGCCACACAAACGCGCCCACCAGGCCCATCAGCACCGGCTGGTGCAGCAGGTAGTAGCTCAGGCTCCACTGCCCCAGCATGACCAACCCGCGCCGCAAACCGCCTGTGGGTGCATCGGCCGAACCCAGCCAGGCCGGCCGGTGCTTCAGCGCCCACTGCCCCGCCGCCAGACCCCACCACACCACGCCCAGCCACGGCAGCAGCGGCACATAGTCTTCGGTGATGGGCTTGCGGCTGATGAAACCCAGCCAGTTGAGCCACGGCGTGTTGAACACCTCCAGCGCGGGCATGGCGCCTATCAGCCAGGGCGCTGCCCATTTCAGCGCAACAGCCAGCGCGCCCAGCAGCCACAGCCAGACACCCCAGCCGGCGGTGAGCCGGGCCACGATCAGCATGACCGCAATGCCGTGCAACACGCCAAAGTAAATGAAGCTGTTGGGAAACATGAGCACCGAGCCGGCCGTGACCAGCAACGCCGCCCCAGCCACCTGCGCCCAGCGGCGCCAGAAACGCGGCCAGCTTTGGCCCTGGTGCAGCGCCACCGCCTGCGACAAACCGGCGGTGAACAAAAATCCGCTGACGATGGCGGTGCGCTGCCAGGTCCAGAACGGGTCGTTGTAAAAATTCTGCTGAATCAGGCCAAAGTGGTTCAGGTCAAAGCTGAAATGAAAAGCCGTCATCCACAGCATGGCGGCGGCTCGCAGCAGATCGATGCGGTTCAGGCGCCCGCTTGCGCCGGTATGCACAAAAGCACCCATGCTCAAACCGCCCGGCGCTGGATGCCCAGCAACAGGTCAGCCAGCGCCTGCGGCTCGCTCACCATCGGGTCGTGGCCGGTGGCCAGCTCCAGCACCTGCCAGCCCGGCTCGCTGCGCACCCGCACGCGCGACGGTGCGATGGTGGCCAGCGCAGGCTGCGTGCAATCAATGAAGGTACGCGGCACCATGGCCACACGCTCGGCGTCAAAGTCCAGCGGCTGCTGGTACAGCTTGAACGGCTGCGGCGTCTGGCGGCGATTGACCCAGTCGCGGTCGGCGCCTTGCAGCCCAAACAGCGCCGCGTCGGGTGGTGGAAAGCTCAGGCCCCCGCTGGACTGGGCAGCGTCCATGCGCGCCTGCTTCGTTTCAGGTGTGTGGTGGCTGCTCCAGCTGTCGCCGGGGTACGGCAGCGCCGCGTCCAGGTACACCAGGTGCGCCAGCAGACCCGGGCGCTCGCGCTGCAGCCGGTCGGCCACGCCGGTGATCACCATGCCCGCATAACTGTGTCCCACCAGCACCAGGCGCGGCAACTCTTCGGCCTCAATCAGTCCAATCACGTCTTGTATATGTGTGTGCAGGTCAATGGCGGGGCTCAGCAGGTGCGCCCGCTCGCCCACGCCCGTGAGGGTGACCGCATGCGCTTCCACCCCCGCACCGCGCAGCCAGGGCAGCACCCGCCGCCAGCACCAGGCGCCGTGCCACGCGCCATGCACCAGCACCACAGCCGGTGGGGCGCTTTCGTTGAAAGGGGCAGGTGCATGCATGGGTGTTCTCCTGGACAATACCGCGTTGGTTTTTTCGCCGCCACCGATTTTGCCCGGACACCGCCCATGCTGCCCCACCACCTGGAACTGATCTCCCCCGCCCGCGACGCCGACATTGGCATTGAGGCCGTCAACCACGGGGCCGACGCCGTGTACATCGGCGGGCCATCGTTTGGTGCCCGCACCAGTGCCGACAACTCGGTGAAGGAGATTGCTCGCCTGGCGAAGTACGCGCACCGCTTTGGCAGCCGCATTTTTGTGACGATGAACACCATTTTGCGTGACGACGAACTGGAGCCCGCGCGCAAGCTGGCCTGGCAGCTGTTTGATGCCGGCGCGGACGCGCTCATCATTCAAGACATGGGCCTGCTGGAAATTGACTTGCCCCCCATACAGCTGCACGCCAGCACACAAACCGACATCCGCACGCCCGAAAAAGCCCGCTTTCTGCAAGACGCTGGCCTGAGCCAGATAGTGCTCGCCCGCGAACTCACGCTGCAGCAAATCGCCGCCATTCGCGCCGCCACCGATCCCGAGCGCTGCACGCTTGAATTTTTTGTGCACGGCGCCCTGTGCGTGGCCTACAGCGGCCAGTGCTTCATCAGCCACGCCCACACCGGGCGCAGCGCCAACCGGGGCGACTGCTCGCAAGCCTGCCGCTTGCCCTATGAGGTTAAAGACAGCCAAGGCCGCATCGTGGCGCACGAAAAACATGTGCTTTCGATGAAAGACAACAACCAGAGCGACAACCTGCGCGCCCTGGTTGACGCGGGCGCCCGCAGTTTCAAGATTGAAGGCCGCTACAAGGACATGGGCTACGTGAAAAACATCACCGCCCACTACCGCGTGCTGCTCGACGAGATCCTGGAAGACCGCCAATCTTCGGCAAACCCACTGGCCCGCTCATCCAGCGGCCGCTGCACCTTCGGCTTCACACCCGACCCGGACCAGAACTTCAACCGCGAGTTCACCGACTACTTTGTGCAGGGCCGCAAAGAAGACATCGGCGCTTTTGACACCCCCAAGAACCCCGGCCGCCCCATTGGCTACGTCACCCAGGTCGGCACCAACTTCGTTGAACTGGAAACCGACGACCCGGCCACCGTCATCCACAACGGCGACGGCCTGTGCTACCTGGACCTGCAGAAAGAATTGACCGGCCTGCAGATCAACCGCGCCGAACGCCTGCCCGCGCCAAACCGCTGGCGCGTCTACCCCAAAGACGCCATCGACACCCTGAAGGACCTGCGCAAGAACACCGTGGTCAACCGCAACCGCGACATGGACTGGGTGCGCAACCTGGAGAAAAAATCGGCCGAGCGGCGCATCGGCGCCTGGCTCAACCTGAGCGAAACGCCACAAGGCCTGAGCCTGACCGCCACCGACGAAGACGGCCACAGCGCCACCGCCACCCTGCCCTGCGCCCTGGAACCCGCCAAAGACGCGACCCAGGCGCAGAGAAAACTGCGCGAAGCCCTGGCCCGGCTGGGCGACACGATTTTTGAGCCCCTCGACGTGTCGCTGAACCTCTCACAACCCTGGTTCGTGCCCGCATCCCAGCTCAACCCGCTGCGCCGCGAAGCCATTGAAAAGCTGGAAGCCGCCCGCGCCGCCGCCTGGCATCGCCTGCCGCGCGCCCAGGCGGTGCAACCGCCAGTACCCTACCCCGAAGACACCCTGACCTACCTGGCCAATGTGTTCAACCAGAAGGCGCGCGACTTTTACGCCAAACACGGGGTAAAGGTGATCGCCGCCGCCTACGAGAGCCACGAAGAAGCGGGCGAAGTGAGCCTGATGATCACCAAGCACTGCGTGCGCTTCTCGCTCAGCCTGTGCCCCAAACAGGCCAAAGGCGTCACCGGTGTGCAAGGCACGGTGCGCGCCGAGCCCATGTCGTTGGTGCACGGCGACGAAAAACTCACCCTGCGCTTTGACTGCAAACCCTGCGAAATGCACGTGGTCGGCAAGATGAAGCCGTCGGTATTGAAAGCCGGGCAAAGCAGCCCGCTGAAGTTTTACCGGACACGCCCGGTGGCCGGGGCTTGATGGCGGGGCGCAAAGCATCAATAGATGGGCTCAACCCCAAGAACTGCCCAACACCTCCGCCTGCTGCAGCACCAGCTCCACAGCAGCCTCCTGCAAATCGGGCGGGTATTTGTACTTGCGCAGAATGCGTTTGACCATCAGCCGCAGGGTAGCGCGCACGCTCTCGCGCTGGGCCCAGTCCACAGTGATGTTCTTGCGCAGGTTTTCGGTGAGTTCGTGGGCAATCTTTTTGAGCGTCTCGTCCGGCAGCTCAATGACCGCGGACTCGTTGCTAGCCAGTGCGTCGTAGAAACGCACCTCGTCATCGGACAGGCCCAACTGGTCTCCTCTGCCTGCCGCTTCGCGGAACTTCTTGGCCATCTCGACCAGTTCTTCCATCACCTGCGCCGTCTCGATGCTGCGGTTTTGGTACCGGGTAATGACGCTGCTGAGCAGCTCGCTGAACTTGCGCTGTTGCACCACGTTCGTGGCGAACTTGCTCTTGATTTCTCCCTCCAGCAAGCGCTCCAGCAGCTCCACGGCCAGGTTCTTTTCGGGCAGGTTTTTCACCTGGGCCAGGAACTCGTCGTCCAGCAGGCCAATGTTGGGCTTCTCCAGGCCCACGGCGTCGAAGATGTCGACCACCGCTTCGCTCACCACCGCCTGGTTGATGATTTGGCGGATGGCCAGGTCGCGCTGTTCGTCGGTGCGTTTCTGGCTGCTGATGTCGCGCTTGGTCAGGATGACCTTGACCGCCTGCAAAAAGGCCACCTCGTCACGCACAGCCTTGGCCTCGTCCAGCGTGCAACACAGGCTGAAGGCCTTGCTCATGGCCAGCGCGGTGTCGGCGAAACGCTTCTTGCCGTCCCGCTGGCCTTTGCCGGTTTTGTCCTTGGTCTCAGACTTCAGCCCGAGCACGTGGTTGGCCGCCCCGGCCAGTGTCTTGTGGCCGCCGGTTTTGAAGTCGCTCCAGTCAAAGCCATGCAGCATGGCGTGCAGCACGTCACGCTTTTCCAGCAGCACAGACAGCGCCTCGTGCGCGTCCACGGTGGGCTTCCCCCTGCCTTTGCTGGCGGTGTATTCCTTCATGGCGGCTTTCAGCTCGTTGCCGATGCCGATGTAGTCCACCACCAGACCACCCTGCTTGTCTTTGAACACCCGGTTGACGCGGGCGATGGCCTGCATCAGGTTGTGGCCCTTCATGGGCTTGTCTACGTACATGGTGTGCACGCAGGGCGCGTCAAAGCCGGTGAGCCACATGTCGCGCACGATGACCAGACGCAGCGGGTCGGCCGGGTCTTTGAAGCGCTTTTCCAGCCGTTTCTTAACCTGGCCGCTGTAGATGTGCGGCCTCAGCAGTGCCTTGTCGCTGGCGCTGCCGGTCATGATGATTTTGATGGCGCCCTGCTCCGGGTCGTCGCTGTGCCAATCGGGCCGCAGTTTGACGATTTCGTTGTAGAGGTGCACGCAGATGTCACGGCTCATGGTCACGACCATGGCCTTGCCGTCCTGGGCTTTGTTGCGTTCTTCAAAGTGCGCCACCAGGTCGGCCGCCACGCTGGCCACGCGCGGCTCGGCACCCACCACCTTTTCCAGCGCCGCCCAGCGGCTTTTGAGCTGGGCCTGAGTGCCCTCTTCCTCGTCTTCGGCCAGTTCGTCCACCTCGTCGTCAATCAGCGAGAGGTCGGCCTCCTTCAGCTTCAACTTGGCCAGGCGGCTTTCGTAGTAGATGGCCACGGTGGCGCCATCTTCCTTGGCCTGCTGCATGTCATACACATGGATGTAGTCGCCGAACACAGCCCGGGTGTCGCGGTCGGTGCTGCTGACCGGTGTGCCGGTGAAGGCCACAAAGGTGGCGTTGGGCAATGCATCGCGCAGGTGCTGGGCATAGCCCACCTGGTAACTGGTCTTGTATTCGGGAAGGGCCAGGTCGGCCGTGCCTGCGGGCGCCACGTATTCACCATCGCTGCTGGTCAGCGCCCCGAAACTGGCCGAGCCTGAAGCTGCGCCCGAGACCTTTCGGGTCTTGAGCTTGGCCTCAAAGCCGTACTGCGTGCGGTGGGCTTCGTCCGCAATCACCACAATGTTGTGCCGGGCGGACAGCACCGGGAACATGTCTTCATCTTCCCCGGGCATGAACTTCTGGATGGTGGCGAACACGATGCCGCCCGAGGGCCGGTTGCCCAGCAACTGGCGCAGTTCCTGCCGGGTGCTGGCCTGCACCGGCTGTTCGCGCAGCAGGTCTTGCGCCAGGCTGAACACGCCGAACAGCTGGCCGTCCAGGTCGTTGCGGTCGGTGATGACGACTATGGTCGGGTTCGCCATCGCCGGCTCTTGCATCACACGGGCGGCAAAGCAGGTCATGGTGATGCTCTTGCCGCTGCCCTGGGTGTGCCATACCACCCCGCCTTTGCCGCGCACATTCGCCGCACTGTCTGTGCGCGAAGCGGCCACCACATGCTCGATGGCCGAGCGCACCGCGTGGTACTGGTGGTACCCCGCCACTTTTTTGACCAGGTTGCCGTCGTCCTCGAACAGCACGAAGTAGCGCAGGTAGTCCAGCAGCACCTTCGGGTCCAGCACGCCGCGCACCAGCGTCTGCAGTTCGTTGAACTCGCCCAGCGGGTCCAGGTTCACGCCATCGATGGTGCGCCACTGCATGAAGCGTTCGGCATTGGCTGACAGGCTGCCCATCCGAGCGTCCGTCCCATCGGAAATCACCAGCAGCTCGTTGGTCTGGAAAACGTCCGGAATCTGCTCTTTGTAAGTCTGAATCTGGTCGTAGGCTTTCCAGATGTCGGCGTTTTCGTCGGCGGGGTTCTTCAGTTCAATCAGCACCAGCGGCAGGCCGTTGACGAACAGGATGATGTCGGGCCGGCGCTTGTGCTGAGGCCCCTGGATGGTGAACTGGTTGACCGCCCAGAACTCGTTGCGCGCCGAGTTAGACCAATCCACCAGGCGCACAAAGTCGCCCGCCGTCTCGCCATCGCGCTGGTACTGCACCGGCACCCCAGTCACCAGCAGCTTGTGAAACGCCCGGTTGGCCGACAGCAGCGCCGGAATGCCCAGGTCTTGCACGCGCTGCAGCGCGTCTTCGCGGGCCGCCGTGGGCACATCGGGGTTCAGCCGCTGGATGGCCTCGCGCAAGCGAAACGGCAGCAGCACCTGGCGGTAGTTCGCGCGCTGCAGGTTGGCGCCGTCGTGGGCGATGTCGGGGCCGAAGTGCACCGCATAGCCCAACTCGGCCAGCCAGCCCAGCGCTTCCTGTTCGAGTTGGTCTTCGGTCATGTTGTTGTTCATTCACCGCCCGGATCATCCGGAAAATTGCCGCGTCCCATGGCTTGAAGCAGGTCCAGCTTGAGTCCGTCCGAAAAGTCATCGTCCTCGATCAGGGACACGACAACCCGGTGCAGCAAGTCCTTGTTGATGGAACCCTCAGCCACGGCCACCACAATGTTCTCCATCTGCAGCATGTACTGCTGCACACAGTAGTCATAGCCATTCAGGGTCAAAAAATAGGCCCCCAATGTCAGGCTGGATCGCTTGTTGCCATCGTTGAACGCATGGAACTTGTTGACGGCAAAAATCAAATGCGTCAGCTTGGCATCGAAGGTCGGGTAGTAGTCATCGTTCTGAATGTGCTGCAGAACACTTTCCAGCTGCCCCAGGTCCTTCAACCCCGGCAGCCCGCCAGAGTGTTCAATGATCCAGTCGTGCACATCCACCGCATGCTGCGCATCGAAATACAGCGTCAGGTCTGCCATGGCGTCAACGGTCTTTCAGCCGTTTGAGCACCGCCAGCAGCTTGGGGTCTGACAGTCGGTCTTCGAGTGCCTGGCTGCGCTCACCCAGAAAGCGCTCGAAGTCCGCTTCCGGTACGGCTTGAACGTAGGCCTCCAGTTTCTGGTGAAGCGCCTCGCGAAAGCCCAGATCACGGCTGGCCATGCGGGTGCGGGCATTTTCGATTGACGGTTTCAAATAAGGGCTGGCGGCGGCCTCGGCCAGCAACGCATCGACCTCTGCTGACTTGAGCTTGCGCCCCAATTGCTGCGCCCGCTGCTGAATGCTGGCGGCCAGGCCACTCTCAAAGGCAGCCAGGGTATTCAGTACCTCGGCATACATGGTGTCGCGCGTGCTGTCGCCATCGGCCAGGCGCAGTACCTGCTTGTACTCACGGGCGTTTTCGCAAAAAACCGCCTGGTAGATCCTGTCCGTGAACACCGCGTACTTGTGGTTGCCCATGTCGACGTGGTCACGCAGGGCGTTGGTGAACTGCTTTCGGTAGCTGTCCTCCATGAAGGCCGAGGGCAGGTAATCCTGGTCACGCTGATTGATGAAGCGGGTGTGGCCGCCCGTGCGCTCAGCCACCACATCCAGCACGATGTCCAGCATACGGCTTCGGATGGCCTTGGCCCGCTCACTCTCCGTCACCAACATGGCTAGGTTGAGAACAGCCCGAAACGAGAACGCCCCCAGAGCAGGGACCTTGGCACCGATCAAGTCGACGACATTGATGTCGTCGACTCGAGCTAACTTCATGTTTTTTAAAGACTTTCCCTTGAGGACACGGTAACCGTTCTGTTTGAGTTCTGACTCATGGCTGGCCAGGTAACGGTCAATGGTGCGCTCGTCGATGTCCAACAACTCGGCCACGTGCACCTTGAAGAAAACGACTTCTCCCTCGATGCGCAAGCCGCCCAGCGCCAAATGCTCTTCCAGCTTGCTCAGAGCGTAGCGGTTGTTGAGGACATTGCTGCGAGCCACCGCCGAGGTGGTAAGGTCATTGGTCATGCGAGAGCTGCCACCAGTTGGTTTTGGGCTTCGGGCAGGCGAAGCTGGCCGGAGATGAGGCGGGGTAGCAGGGTATCTCGGAGGGTGATGAGAGTTTTGGCTTGCTTTTCGTTTTCAATCAATCGCTCAAACAAAGCACCACCGGCCTCAGCAAAAACCTGCACAACTTCGGGAGGGGGCACCAAAGCGGGAATTGGTCGAAACGCCTTCTTGCTGATCTCCATGAACGTCGAGCCGTTGGCGCGGCCTTTGATACCCTCCATATTTTCGCGGCACCAAAACAGCATGTACAGCGGAGGCAACACGCCACCCGGCGGCATGGCGATATACCCTTGATTGATGGCCAAAGGCACTTGGGCCAGAGCCAAGTAACCAATAGGCGCTCTCGACGAAAGCAGCAAGGTACCCACCGGTAGCAAGCCAGAACCAATCTTTGCTAGCCCCGAGTCACTCAGCTTTCTCTCGGTGTCCAGCAGCACGGGAGCAGGTATGCCGGAAAGGTCTTTGGGGGTTGTCCAGCAGTGAGTCGCGGGCTCCCAGAAAGCCGGAGACTTCGTGTCCGGCGTTGCCCCACCAACTGCATCGACCGCATCGCCAACTTGCATGACCCGCCACCCACTCGGCACCAACCCCAACTCCGTTTCTTCAAACGCATCCGGAAACAGCGCCGCTGTGGCCTCGTCCATGCCTTCGGGGGCGCGGCCTTCCATCTTGGCGCGCACGGGGTCGAAATCAACGAACCACGACTTGAACAGCGCCTGGGCGATGGCTTCGAGGGTGGCGTTGGTTTCGCGCAGGAGGGTGATGCGGTCGTCTAGTGCTCCCAACACATCAGCTATTCCGCTTTGCACCTCAACCGGTGGTAGCGCGGCGTGAAAGGCTTTGACTTCAGGAAAGTAAATCGTCTGATGAGTGGTCCCTGAGGCAAAACGTAAGAAACTGTTCTGCTCCCCCAATAGGATGTATTTCAGATACCTGTAGTCCAAATCGAGACCGCATACCCAGTTCACGAAGTCCTGGCTCGTCGCCATGGGAACGCCCATGACTACAACATAACCGACGGATGCTGTGCGCGACAAGCAAACGGTGTGTGCGGGCAATATCCGGGCTGAAGAATTTCTAATGCCCAGCTCGTTTGTGTATTGAGCAGTCTCATAGATGGTCTGACCATGGTTGCCTGTTGCATCCCTGATGCCTATCCATGGAACATCCCCATCCCAATACTCTGGTTGCTTTCTACTTGGTGTATGCCCAGTTTCCAACCTTGCCACATCAGTCAACAGCGTCCAATTCCAACCAACAGGAAGTGGCGACCCAGGATTACCTACTGAAATAGCGAACTCGCCAGGAATAACACCAGTAGTCGCAGCACGACCACCTGTTCTGGACTCCAAAGAGCGCTCAGAACTCATACCCCAGCCCCCCCAGCTTCTGCCGAATCAGCGAGTCCAGTTCCGCGCCTTTGGCCATCTGCTCGCCCAGTTTTTCGGTCAGCTTGCGCATCTTTTCGTCAAAGGCTTCGTCGTCGTCCTCCACTTCTTCGGCGCCCACGTAGCGGCCGGGGGTGAGCACATGGCCGTGTTGGGCGATTTCGGCCAGGGGCACGCTGCGGCAAAAACCCGGTTGGTCCTGGTAGTCGGTGATGGTTGCGCCGGCTTCCACCTCACCGCGCCATGCAGCCACGGTTTCGGCAATGCGCTGAATGGCTTCGTCGTCCAGCTCACACTGCACGCGCGAAATCATCTTGGCCAGCTTGCGGGCGTCGATGAACAGCACCTCGCCTTTGCGCCGCTTCTGCTTGGCCAGGAACCACAGGCAGGCCGGTATCTGGGTGTTGAAGAAGAGCTGGCCTGGCAGGGCAATCATCACTTCCACCACGTCGGCTTCGACCATGGCGGCGCGGATGACGCCTTCGTTGTTCTGGCTGGAGCTCATGGAGCCGTTGGCCAGCACGATACCGGCGCGACCGCTGTCTTTGAGGTGGTGCAGCATGTGCTGCAGCCAGGCGTAGTTGGCGTTGCCCTGGGGCGGGTCGCCGTGTACCCAGCGCGGGTCGCCTTCCAGGCTGCCGTGCCACCAGTCTGAAATGTTGAAGGGCGGGTTGGCCAGGATGAAGTCGGCTCGCAGGTCGGGGTGCTGGTTGCGGGTGAAGGTGTCGGCGGGTTCGCGGCCGAGGTTGAAGTCGATGCCGCGGATGGCCAGGTTCATGGCGGCCAGGCGCCAGGTGGTGGGGTTGGCTTCTTGGCCGTAGATGGACACGTCGCCCAGCTTGCCGCCATGGGCTTCGATGAACTTCTCAGACTGGACGAACATGCCGCCCGAGCCACAGCACGGGTCGTACACCTTGCCCTGGTGCGGAGCGAGCACGGCCACCAGGGTTTTGACGATGCTGGCCGGGGTGTAGAACTGCCCGCCGCGCTTGCCTTCGGCGCTGGCGAATTGGCCCAGGAAGTATTCGTACACCTGGCCCAGAATGTCGCGGGCCACTGAGGGGTTGTCGCCAAAGCCGATGGTGGAGACCAAATCAACCAGCTCGCCGAGCTTGCCGTCGGGCAACTGGGCGCGGGCGTAGCGCTTATCCAGAATGCCCTTGAGCTTGGGGTTCTCGGCCTCGATGAGGGTCAGGGCGTTGTCGATGAACTTGCCAATCTCCGGGCTCTTGGCCATGGAGCGGATAGTTTCCCAGCGCGAACCCTCTGGCACCCAGAAGACGTTGGCGCTCTTGTAGTAATCGCGGTCTTCCAGCTCGGTGGTCAGGTCTTCGGGCGTGGCATCGGCAAAAAAGAAATCGTCGGCCGGGTCTTTGAGCCGGGCCTCGACTTCGACGCGGCGGGCGGTGAAGGTGTCAGAGACGTATTTGAGGAAGATGAGGCCGAGCACCAGGTGCTTGTATTCCGCGGCGTCCATGTTGGCGCGCAGCTTGTCTGCGGTGGCCCAGAGTGTTTTCTTAATGTCGTCGAGCATGCGTTTTTGTTGGTTGTCTTGTTGGGCTTCTTGTTGTGGCTTTTGTGCTTCAGTGGTCGGCAGCCCCGGGGGCATTTTGCCCTGCTGCTTCGTCAGGCTTGGGGACGATCCTCACCGACCAATGGCCGCCGCTTTCTTGCTTGGCCAGCAGCAGATCGTAGGTCTTGATCATGTCGAGCAAGCCAGAGTGGCCGTAGGTTTGCGGCGAAAAGGCGGGGTCGGTGCGCTTGAGGTAGGCGTCCAATGGCCCCAGGCCGACTTTGCCTTCGGGCGTATCACCGGCCAGCAAGTCCACCGCTTCAATGACGAACTTGGGCCGGCGCTTGGGCGCAGGCTTGGCGGGTTCCGCTTTGTTGGACGGCTCTGGCTTGGGCGTGGCCTGCCTGGTCGCTCCCGCCAGCTCGACGGCTGGCTCGGGCGCCAGCGCCGCCGCTGGTTGAGGCTTCTGCCATTCAAAGAACTGGTCGCTCGCGTTGCGCAAGGCGTCCGGCGTTTTCGCCTCACCCACGATGTGCACCGTGGCGCCCCGCTCTCGCAGCTTGCGGCAGAGGTAGGCGAAGTCGGAATCGCTGGTGACGAGGCAAAAGGTATCGGCGCGGTTGTCAAGAAGGGCCTCAATGGCATCGAGCGCCAGCGCGATATCGGCGGTGTTTTTGCCTGACGCGTATTGGTATTGCAAGCAGGGCGTGAAGGCTTGCCTGACCAGAGCCTCCGGCCATTTGTTGGCCAAGGTGGTGTGGTTGCCATAGCCACGCCTCAAAACCACCCGCCCAAACTGGGCCACGACGCGCAGCGCGTATTCGGGTATTTCGGGTGTTGTGTTGTCGCAGTCCACCAAGACGGCGACGCGCTTTTCCGCTTCTGCGCTGTGGTTCATTTTGGCTCCCCGTTTCTGAAGAGGATCATACGGGGTAGCGTGCCCTGCCCTGCCCTGCCCTGCCCGGCTCTGCTGCGTGGTGGGGTTTGCCCACACCCGCCACACCAGGGAGGCAGCAGCGTTTTGCCGTTTTACAACGCTTCCCGCGCCGCCACCAGCGACGGCCAGATGCTCAGAGCGTGCTTGGCTTCCGGGCGCACGCGGCGGCGGTGGTCGTCCAGCCCGGGGGTTTGGCCGGGGCTGTTGCCGGCAATGCTGCGGGGCCATTGGTGCTTGCCGCTGAGCTCTGCGGTGCGTGTGGGCATGGCACCACTGCCCAGAGCGGCGAGCGTGTGGGTAGGCGAGTGAGACGGCTCAGCCGTTCAGATGTAGGCGTTGACCGGCTTCACATGCCGCATGTGCAGGCTCAGGCCGAGTGCGGCCATGTGGTTGCTGTTGCGGCTCAAGATTTTTTCGGACAACGGCAAAAACTCGGCCTCCTCGTAGGCCGCGTGGGCGGTGTACTCGCTCACCAAGCGCTGGACTTCTGACACATCCAGGTCGGTACTCTGGCCTTTGGCCACGCGTTTCAAGCCGCTTTCCAGCGTCTTCCACAGCGCTTCCACCATGCGGTGCTCTTGCGTGAGCCGGGTGGTCATGGCCTTCACTTTCAGCAGCTCTTCGCCCGGGGTGGCGCTGGCAATGACGGCGGGGAACAGCTCGCGCTCCTCCTCAAGGTGGTGTTCAAAAATCGCTTCGCGAAAAAATTCGAGCGACTGTTCTGCGATTTGCCGCGCCCGGGCAGCGGGCGCCAGCAAGGCGGGCAATTCGTCCAGCGCGTTCAGGCGCTTGATGATGCCGCTGTGGCAGTTGGTGAAGTTGGTCAGCGGGGCATCTGCAGCAACCGTTGCAGCGGCAGTGGGGGTGGCGGACATGGTCTGGCTCCTGTTGTGGGTGTTCAACCAGAGTGTCCGAAGAACCATCAGCACACTCACGATTGATGGATGCCAGTCTAGAGATTGCCAGCGCGTTGGCCTTGATGCAGGTCAAGCCTGCCTGCTTTGTCCATCAATGCGCGACCGCAGCGCTGCGCCCGCGCAGGCGCTGCCAGCCGGTCAACAGCAACACCACAGCGCCGCCGGCCAGCAACCCCGCGACGGCGCCGGCCAAGCTGGGCACAACAGCGCCCAGCCAGCCCAGGCCGCCGGCAAAAGCGTCTACCGCGTGGCCCAAGGCAGGCACGCCGTGCAACAAGATGCCACCGCCCACCAAAAACATGGCGGCGGTACCCACCACCGACAGGGCTTTCATCAGCCAGGGCGCAGCCGTGAGAATGCCTTGGCCCAGCGATTGTTTCCAGGTGGCATTCTGGCGACTCAGGTGCAGGCCGGCGTCATCCAGTTTCACGATGCCGGCCACCAGGCCATAAACGCCCACGGTCATGACGATGGAAATACCCACCAGCACCGACAACTGTTTGGCAAACGTCGCGGCGGCCACGGTGCCCAGCGTGATGACGATGATTTCAGCCGACAAGATGAAGTCGGTGCGCACCGCGCCTTTGATTTTTTCTTTTTCAAACGCCACCAGGTCCACGCTTTCGTCGGCAACGGCTTTCACCAGCTCGACGTGGCGCGCGTCGTCTTCCGGCTTCTTGTGCAAAAAGGCATGCAGCAGTTTTTCTGCCCCTTCAAAGCACAGAAACAAGCCGCCCAGCATGAGCAAGGGTGTGATGGCCCAGGGCGCAATGGCGCTGATGGCCAGCGCTGCCGGTACCAGAATGGCTTTGTTCAAGAGCGAGCCCTTGGCCACGGCCCAGACCACGGGCAATTCCCGGTCGGCCTTCACGCCAGTGACCTGCTGCGCATTGAGTGCCAGGTCGTCCCCCAGCACACCGGCGGTTTTCTTGGCCGCCAGCTGCGTCATCGCGGCCACGTCGTCGGCTGCGGCCATGCCCTGGCGGGCGGCCACTTTGGTCATGACAGCCACATCGTCCAGCACGGTGGCGATGTCGTCGAGCAGCATCAAAAGACTGGTGGCCATGGCGGCTTTCTAAAAAGAGATTCAACAGACAGTGGCAGCCTGCACCGCAAGGCGCCCGCGCAACCTGCGTTCAGGCACCGGCCGGCCACACAAGCGGAAACAAGGGATCGTCCATGGGTGCGCCGTCGGGCAGACGCTGTTCGAGGCCCGGAAATGGCGGTGAGGTGCGCCAGGGACGCAGCGCGTGCGCGGCATCGTCGCCCAGGTAGCGGGCGGAAAACACCCTTCGGCGGGCCCCAGGCCCCACGCCGCTGCTGGCGTGCAGACTGAGCATGTGAAAAGCGACGCAATCGCCCGGTTCCAAGGCCCAGGCCCGTTGTGCGTACCGGTCGGGTTCGGCTTCGATGGCAGGCAACTCAGCCAGTGCGCCCTCGGGAAACCATTTGGCCTGGCTGTCGCGGAAGGTGCGGGGCATGTACCAGGTCCCGCTGTGGGAACCAGCCACAAAGCGCAGCGTGCTGGCCAGCGGCACGGGATCCACCGGTATCCAGAAGCTCACATTTTGCCGACCTGCCACGTTGTAATACGGTTGGTCCTGGTGCCAAGGTGTGGGCTGGCGGGTGCCCGGCTCCTTGACGAGCAGGTGGTCGTGGTACACCCGCGCGGTCTCGCTTTGCATGAGCTGCGCGGCAATATGGGGCAGTGCCGATGACCGCAGAATTTCGCTGTAAGCGGGGTTGTTTTGCCAGGTACAAAAGTCTTCGACAAAGCGGCCTGGGTCGTCTGGCTCGCTGGCCACGAGCGCCAGCGGGCTCAGATGGGTCAGGTTGTGCTCAATCCCCCGCTCCAGGGTGCCCAGTTCGCCAGCGCTGAGCACACCGCGCAGCACCACCGCACCGTCAAGGGCATAGGCCGCGACGGTGTCGCTAGACAACGGGTGCTGGCGGGGCATGAACATGGCCCGCCTGTCAGGCAACCCACTTGCGCGCGTTGCGCCAGATGCGCATCCAGGGGCTGTTTGCGCTCTGGCCACCGGCTTTGTCAACATCAACCCAGCTCATCTGGATGTTGCGGAACACCCGCTCCGGGTGCGGCATCATGGCCGTGAAGCGGCCGTCTGCGGTGGTCACGGCGGTGAGGCCACCGGGGCTGCCGTTGGGGTTGAACGGGTACTGCTCGGTGGCACCACCCGCGTTGTCCACGAAGCGCATGGCTGCAATGGCTTGCGCGGGGTTGCCGCGGTGCTTGAAGTTGGCAAAGCCTTCGCCGTGCGCCACAGCAATCGGCAAACGGCTGCCGGCCATGCCTTGCAGGAACAGGCTGGGCGATTCGAGCACCTCGACCATCGACAGGCGGGCTTCAAAGCGCTCGCTCTGGTTGGTGGTAAAGCGCGGCCAGGCGTCGGTGCCGGGGATGATGTCGGCCAGCTCGGCAAACATCTGGCAGCCGTTGCACACGCCCAGGCCAAAGGTGTCTTTGCGGGCAAAGAAACCCTGGAATTGCTCGGACAGCAAGGGGTTGAAGGTGATGGAGCGCGCCCAGCCAATGCCGGCACCCAGCGTGTCGCCGTAGCTGAAGCCACCGCAGGCGACCACACCCTGGAAATCTTCCAGCTTCGCGCGGCCGGTCTGCAGGTCGGTCATGTGCACGTCATAGGCTTCGAAGCCCGCCTGCGTGAAGGCGTAGGCCATCTCCACATGCGAGTTCACGCCCTGCTCGCGCAAGATGGCGACCTTGGGGCGCGCCAGGTTCAGGAACGGCGCGGCCACGTTGTCCAGCGGGTCGAAGCTGAGCGACACATGCATGCCTGGGTCGGCTGGCAGGCCGGCGGCCGCGTGCTCGCTGTCGGCACAGGCGGGGTTGTCGCGCTGCTGGTTGATGCGCCAGCTCACGCTGTCCCACACCTGGTGCAGGTCAAACAGGCTGGCGCTGAACACGGCCTTGGTGTCGCGCCAGACCTGCAGCTGACCTTTGCCCACGTCCATGCCGGACGACTCGGGGCGCGTTTTGCCCACAAAGTGGCTGTGCTTGCTCAAGCCGTGTTCGCGCAGGGTTTGCATGACGGCGTTGCGCTCGGCGGTGCGCACTTGCAACAGCACACCCAACTCTTCGCTGAACAAGGCCTTGAGCGTGAGTTCCTGGCGGCGGGCGCTGACCTGCGTCGCCCAATTCTTGGCATCGCCGCTGTCCATGCGGCTGTCGGCAATGCCGTCGCCCTCGGTCACGAGCATGTCCACATTCAGCGCCACGCCCACATGGCCGGCAAAGGCCATTTCAGCGGCGGCGGCCAGCAGGCCACCGTCGCTGCGGTCGTGGTAGGCCAGCAGCTTGCCCTCGGCGCGCAGCGCGTTCACGGCGTTGACCAGCCGCACGAGGTCTTGCGGGTCGTCCAGATCGGGCACGGCGCCGCCAGGCTGGCCCAGCACCTGTGCCAACATGCTGCCGCCCATGCGGTGCTGGCCCTTGCCCAGGTCAATCAGCACCAGGGTGGTGTCTTCCGTGGTGCGGTCGAGCTGCGGGGTGAGCGTTCCGCGCACATCGGCCAGCGTGGCAAAAGCGGTCACGATCAGGCTGACGGGCGAAGTCACCTTCTGCTTGTCGGCGCCGTCTTGCCACTGGGTGCGCATGGACAGGCTGTCTTTGCCCACCGGGATGGAGATACCCAGCGCCGGGCACAGCTCCATGCCCACGGCTTTCACGGTGTCAAACAGCGCGGCGTCTTCGCCGGGTTCGCCACAGGCGGCCATCCAGTTGGCGGACAACTTCACGCGGGGCAGCTCAATGGGCGCGGCCAGCAGGTTGGTGATGGCTTCGGCCACCGCCATGCGGCCCGAAGCAGCGGCGTCGAGCGAAGCCAGCGGCGTGCGCTCGCCCATGGCCATGGCTTCGCCGGCAAAGCCAGAGAAGTCGGCGAGCGTCACGGCGCAGTCGGCCACCGGCACCTGCCACGGGCCCACCATCTGGTCGCGGTGGCTCAGGCCACCCACGGTGCGGTCGCCAATGGTGATCAGGAAACGCTTGGACGCCACCGTGGGGTGGCTCAGCACGTCGATCACGGCCTTTTGCAGATCCACGCCGGTCAGGTCCATGGGTTTTTCAGCGCGCTGCACCGTTTTCACATCGCGGTGCATTTTGGGCGGCTTGCCCAGAAGCACGTTCATGGGCATGTTGACTGGTGCCCCCACGCTCGTCACTTCGTGTACGTCGCTGCCCCCCAGGGGGGCTGTGCTTGCTTGGGACGGCCCTGCGCTGCGCACGCCGCTGGTGTCCGGTTCCCCATGCGTCACAGGAAGGGGCAAATCCACATCGCCCACCACCAGATGGCGCTCTTCGGTGGCCACGCCCACCACCGCAAACGGGCAGCGTTCGCGCTCGCAAAACGCCTGGAACTGCGCCAGCGACTCGGGCGCGATGGCCAGCACGTAGCGTTCCTGGCTTTCGTTGCACCAAATTTCCTTGGGCGCCAGACCGCTTTCTTCCAGCGGTACGGCTCGCAAGTCGAAGCGGGCGCCGCGGCCGGCGTCGTTGGTCAGTTCGGGAAAGGCGTTGGACAAGCCGCCTGCGCCCACGTCGTGAATGGCCAGAATGGGGTTCTTGTCGCCCTGCTGCCAGCAGTGGTTGATGACCTCTTGCGCCCGGCGCTCAATCTCGGGGTTGCCGCGTTGCACGCTGTCAAAGTCGAGCGAGGCGGCGTTGGTGCCGCTGGCCATGGAACTGGCGGCACTGCCACCCATACCGATCTTCATGCCGGGGCCACCCAGCTGAATCAGCAGCGAGCCCGCAGGGAATTCGATCTTGTGGGTCTGCCCGGCGTCGATCACACCCAGGCCGCCGGCAATCATGATGGGCTTGTGGTAGCCGCGCTGCACGCCGTCCACGGCCTGCTCGTATTCGCGGAAATAGCCCAGCAGGTTGGGCCGGCCAAACTCGTTGTTGAACGCGGCGCCGCCCAGCGGCCCCTCGGTCATGATCTGCAGTGGGCTGGCGATGTGTTCGGGCTTGCCGCCCGGCTGGTCGGAGAGGCCACCCCAGAGTTTGGACACAGTGAAACCGGTGAGGCCGGCCTTGGGCTTGGAGCCCCGGCCGGTGGCCCCCTCGTCGCGAATCTCGCCGCCCGCGCCGGTGGACGCGCCGGGAAACGGCGAAATGGCGGTGGGGTGGTTGTGGGTTTCCACCTTCATCAAAATGTGGTGCGTGGCAGCCTCGGCGGCGTAGGCTGGCGCTGCATTGCCGCCCGCGCGGGCCACGAAGCGCTCCACCGGGTTGCCTTCCATGATGGAGGCGTTGTCCGAATAGGCCACCACGGTGTGTTGTGGCGCCAGTTGGTGCGTGTGGCGGATCATGCCAAAGAGGCTCTTGTCCTGCGCCACGCCGTCAATGGTGAACTGGGCGTTGAAAATCTTGTGGCGGCAATGCTCGCTGTTGGCCTGCGCGAACATCATCAGCTCGACGTCGGTCGGGTTGCGCTGCAGGCCGGTGAAGGCGTTGACCAGGTAGTCGATCTCGTCTTCGGCCAGGGCCAGGCCCCAGGTGGTGTTGGCTTCCAGCAAGGCCGAGCGGCCACCCGCCAGCACATCCACATGCGCCATGGGCGCGGCGTGCAGCTCGGTAAACAGGGCGTTGGCCTGGCTCCGGTCGAGCGACACGTTTTCGGTCATGCGGTCGTGCAGGTTGTCGGCCACGGCCTGCAGCTGTTCGGCGCTGAGGCTGGCTTTGCCCAACAGGCCGCTTTTGAGATGCAGACGGAATTCAACCAACCGCTCCACCCGGTGCAGCGCCAGGCCGCAGTTGTGCGCGATGTCGGTGGCTTTGGACGCCCAAGGCGACACGGTGCCCATGCGTGGCATCACCACCAGGGCCGGGACGCCGGTGTCGACCAGCTTCTGGTGTGCCTCGGTACAAGGCTCGCCGTAGGCCAGCAGCTGGCCCAGGCGCTCCACCGTGGCGGCGTCGGGCTCGGCGTCAAACGACGCCAGGTGCACAAAGCGCGCCGTGAGCCCGTTGATCTTGTCGGAAACCGCCATGAGGCGGGGCAAAATTTGCTGGACTTTGAAGTCGCTGATGGCGTTGCCGCCATCAAAAAAGCGCAGGTGCAGGGACACGGTGGGAGCCTGGGGTGCGTGAACCCAGAGAGTGGGTGGAAACCCGCGATTTTACCCGGGCTACCCGCCTGTTCTGCCTGAGGGGCGCCATCTGCGGTGGGATAATCCAGCCCCATGAGCATCACCTACAAAGACGAAGCCGGCATAGCAGGCATGCGCGTGGCGGGCCGACTGGCCTCCGAAGTGCTGGACTACCTGACACCGCTGATCCAGCCCGGCATGACCACGCTGGAAATCGACCGGCTGGCGGCAGAATACATGAAGCAGCAGGGCACCCGTTCGGCCACCATTGGCTACCAGCCCAGCGGCTACCCGCCCTACCCTGGTCACCTGTGCACGTCCATCAACCAGGTGGTGTGCCACGGCATTCCCAATGAAAAGCCGCTGAAAAAAGGCGACATCCTGAACATTGACGTCACCGTGATCACGCCCGAGGGCTGGTACGGCGACAACAGTCGCATGTTCCTCGTTGGTGGCGAAGCTGCCTGCAGTATCCAGGCCAAGCGGCTGTGCCACGTCACCTTTGAAGCCATGTGGAAAGGCATTGCCATGGTCAAACCGGGCGTGCGCCTGGGCGACATTGGCCACGCCATTCAAACCTTTGCCGAAAGCAACGGCTACACCGTGGTGCGCGAGTTTTGCGGCCACGGCATTGGGCAAAAATTTCACGAAGACCCGCAGGTGCTGCACTACGGGCGCCCCGGGACGCTGGAAGAGCTCAAGCCCGGCATGACCTTCACCATCGAGCCCATGATCAACGCGGGCAAGCGCGACATCAAGGAAATGGGCGACGGCTGGACCATCGTGACCAAAGACCGCTCGCTTTCTGCCCAGTGGGAACACACCATTTTGGTCACGCCCACGGGCTACGAGGTGCTCACGCTGTCGGCGGGCAGCCCGCCGGTACCGGCCTTTGTGACGCAGACCCCAGCCACCGTCTGACCGGCTACCCGGCCACCAGGAGAACGCCATGAGCGACCCCAAAGGCGACGTTGGGGCGCTGCGCCTCCATTACCGCAGTGAAAAATCGGCCCTGCTAGAACGCCTCGGTGTGCAGGGCTCGTCGTCGCGCGGCGTGCGCAGCGCGCTGCAGCGCCTCACGCGCTTGACCGACCAGACCCTGCGCGCGCTCTGGAGCCAAGCTGGCTTTGGCCCCGGCTACACCTTGATGGCCGTGGGAGGCTACGGGCGCGGCGAGCTGTTTCCATTTTCCGACGTGGACGTGCTGGTGCTGCTGCCCGACGGCAGCCAGCCCGAGCAAGACGAAACCCTGAAAGCCCGGCTGGAAGGCTTCATTGGGTCTTGCTGGGACGTGGGCCTAGAAATTGGCTCCAGCGTGCGCACCGGCGCCGACTGCTTGGAAGAAGCAGCCAAAGACGTGACGGTGCAAACCTCGCTGCTCGAATGCCGCCTCATTTGCGGCAGCAAGGCGCAGTTCAATGCCCTGGTGGGCCAGCTGAACGAAGCCATGGACCCCAAAGCCTTTTTTGTGGCCAAAACACTGGAAATGCGCCAGCGCCACAACAAGTTTGAAAACACGCCGTATTCGCTGGAACCCAACTGCAAAGAGTCGCCCGGCGGCTTGCGCGACCTGCAAATCATCTTGTGGGTGGCCAAAGCAGCCGGCCTGGGCCGCAGCTGGGACGAACTGGCCCGCAAAGGGCTGGCCACACCGCTGGAGGCCCGGCAAATCAAGGCCAACGAAGCCCTGCTCAGCCTGATTCGCGCCCGCCTGCACCTGCTGGCCAACCGCCGCGAAGACCGTCTCGTCTTTGACCTGCAAACCGCCGTGGCCGAGTCGTTTGGCTTCAAGGCGCAAGTACCCGCCGTGATCACACCCAGCGGGCCAGGCACGCACACGCCACCCGCAGCCCGAGGGATGCGCCGCGCCAGCGAAGCGCTGATGAAGCGCTATTACTGGGCAGCCAAAGCGGTCACCCAGCTCAACCAGATCTTGCTGCTCAACATTGAAGAGCGCCTGAGCAGCGACGACGCCGGCGTGGACCGCCGCCGCCCGCTGAACGAACGCTTTTTTGACAAAGGTGGCATGCTGGAGGTGGCGCACGACAACCTGTATGTGCAGCAACCCCATGCCATCCTGGAAACCTTTTTGATCTACCAGACCACGGTGGGCATCAAGGGCTTGTCGGCCCGCACTCTGCGCGCGCTGTACAACGCGCGGCCGCTGATGAACGCTCAGTTCCGCGCCGACCCGGTCAACCGCGCCACCTTCTTGCGCATCTTGCAAGAGCCCGAAGGCATCACCCACGCCATGCGGCTGATGAACCAGACTTCGGTGCTCGGGCGCTACCTCTGGGTGTTCCGCAACATCGTCGGGCAGATGCAGCACGACCTGTTCCATGTCTACACCGTGGACCAGCACATCTTGATGGTGCTGCGCAACGTGCGCCGCTTCTTCATTGCCGAGCACTCACACGAATACCCGTTTTGCTCGCAGCTGGCCGCCGGCTGGGACAAGCCGTGGATCTTCTACGTTGCCGCGCTGTTTCACGACATAGCCAAAGGCCGTGGCGGCGACCACTCCGACCTGGGCGCCAAAGACGTGCGCACCTTCTGCCGCCAGCACCGCATGGCCCGCGAAGACAGCCAGCTCATCGAGTTTTTGGTGTCTGAGCACCTGACCATGAGCCGCATGGCGCAAAAGGAAGACCTGAGCGACCCAGACGTGATCAACGCCTTTGCCCAACGCGTGGGCAACGAACGCTACCTGACCGCGCTGTACCTGCTCACCGTGGCCGACATACGCGGCACCAGCCCCAAGGTGTGGAACGCCTGGAAAGGCAAGCTGCTGGAAGACCTGTACCGCTACACACTGCGCGCACTCGGCGGGCGCGCGCCCGACCCCGGCGCGGTGGTGGAAGCCCGCAAACGCGAAGCCCTGTCTCTGCTGGCGCTGCACGCCCTGCCCCACCTGGCGCACAAAGCGCTATGGGACACGCTGGACGTGAGCTACTTCATGCGCCACCAGGCCGACGAAATTGCCTGGCACACCCGGGTGCTGACCAAACAGCTGGCTCTAAGCGCCGCGCAAACCAGCGCCCAACTGGCCACGCAAAATGCCCGCGCCGCTGCCAAACGACCCGCGCCGCCAGCAAGTGCAGGCGATGCAGACACGTCGGTCGCCGTGCCGGGCGAACACTGCATCGTGCGCGCCCGCCTCTCACCCGAAGGCGAAGGCCTGCAGGTGCTGGTGTATGCACCCGACCAACACGACCTGTTTGCCCGCATCTGCGGTTACTTCGACACCTCGGGTTTCAGCATTCTGGACGCGCGCATCCACACCACCCAAAACGGCCACGCGCTCGACACCTTCCAGGTCGTGGCGCCCACGCTGTCAGAGCACTACCGCGAACTCATCGCCATGGTTGAAAACAACCTGGCGCAGACCATTGACGAACGCGGCCCCCTGCCCGCCCCCAGCAAAGGCCGCCTGTCGCGCCGGGTCAAAAGCTTCCCCGTCACGCCCCGGGTGGACCTGCGACCCGACGACAAAGCGCAACGCTGGCTGCTCAGTGTGTCGGCCAGCGACCGCGCCGGCCTGTTGTATTGCATTTCACGGGTGCTGGCGCGCTACGACATCAGCGTGCAACTGGCCAAAATCACCACCCTGGGCGAGCGCGTGGAAGACACCTTCCTCATCAGCGGATCGCAGTTGCAGGTGAACAAACGGCAAATCGAGATTGAAACCGAGCTGCTGGAGACGCTGGAAGGCTGAGCCCTTCCGGCTTGCCAGGCATTCGGCCCGGTTTTGCCTGCACGCCTTCTCCCGCTTGCGGGGGATGGCCGGGGTGAGGGTCTTCCAACACCTCGGAACCGGAGCCACAGCCCCTTTTCAGCTCCCGTCAATCATCGTCACCCGCATCCAGCCCAGGAAACAGCACCTCGGTAAAGCCAAAGCGGGTGAAGTCTCGCACCCGCATGGGGTACAGCTTGCCCCACAGGTGGTCGCACTCGTGCTGCACCACACGGGCATGAAAGCCCTCGGCTTCGCGATCAATGGCCTGGCCCAGCGCATCAAACCCCTGATAACGAATGCGCCTGAACCGCGGCACCACACCACGCAGGCCCGGCACAGACAAACAGCCCTCCCAGCCCTCTTCCTCTTCGTCGCCCAGCGGCGTGATCACCGGGTTCACCAACACCGTGCGCGGCACCACGGGTGCATCTGGGTAGCGCGGGTTGGGTGCGTCGGTGCCAAAAATCACCACCTGCAGGTCCACCCCAATCTGCGGCGCCGCCAGACCCGCGCCGTTGGCGGCCGCCATGGTTTCCAGCAAATCGGCTACCAGGCGGTGCAGCTCGGGCGTGTTGAAGTTAGCCACGGGTTGGGCCACGCGCAGCAAGCGCGGGTCGCCCATTTTCAAGATGGTGTGAATGGTCATGGAGGTGCATGAGGGGTTATGGATTACCCCGTGGGGTGTTGGGCCAGGCCGCTATAAAGTGCAGTTTTGAACCGCTTCGGAGGATTTTCCATGCAAACACGCGTTCGATCGCTGTTCCCCCTTTCTAACCGGCTGCGCTGGGTCGCCACCGCCTTGCTGCTGGGCGGATCGCTGGTTTTTTTCAGCCCCCAGGCCAGCGCCCAAGGGGCCGAAATCTTCAAAGACGCCAACCTGGCACTTGGTGAAAAACTCATCGCCGAACACAAGTGCGTGGCCTGCCACGTCAGCAAAGTGGGCGGCGACGGCAGCGCCATGTACAAGCCGCTGGGCAAGATCAATACCGCCGGCCTGTTGCGCGGCATGGTTGAGATGTGCAACACCAGCATGAATCTGGGCCTGTTTCCCGAAGAAGTGAACGACGTGGCGGCGGTACTCAACCGCGACCATTACAAGTTCAAATAACGAGCCATCTGGAGATGGCTGTGGGCGCATGGACTGACCGAGATGCGGAAGCGCGTTTTAGCGAGTTCTTGGAGGCGTGCCTCGTGGAATGGCCACAGAGGGCGACCAGAAGCGGTGTTGAGTTTGCCGCGCTGGTGCCGGTGCAAGCAGGGCGCCAAGGGTCCGCAGCTTTTGCAGAAACTGGCAATCAGCCGATACGTTTCAGTACCAACCCATCATCACAAATGGCTTGGGCTGATTTTTCAGTGCAACGATTCGTATCCACAAGCCGGTGCAGTTTTTCCGCAAACTTAGGCAAGCAACCCCATCATCCCCGCCTCGTCAATCACCGCCACCCCCAGCGCCTGCGCTTTGTCCAGCTTGCTGCCGGCTTCTGCACCGGCCACCACGTAGTCGGTTTTTTTGCTCACTGAGCCAGCCACTTTGGCCCCTGCGGCCTCCAGCAGGTCTTTGGCCTGGTCGCGGCTGAGCTTGGGGAAGGTGCCGGTGAGCACGAAGGTTTTGCCGGCCAGGGGCTGGGCGGCGCGTTCAGCGGGTGCGCCCTCTTCCCAGTGCAGGCCACAGGCGCGCAGTTGCTCCACCACCTCGCGGTTGTGGGGTTGGTCAAAAAAGGTGCGAATGCTTTGCGCCACCACCGGGCCCACGTCGTTCACTTCCAGCAGCTCTTCTTCGGTGGCGTCCATGATGCGGTCGAGCTGGCCGAAGTGGCGGGCCAGTTCTTTGGCGGTGGCTTCGCCCACATGGCGAATGCCCAAGCCAAACAAAAAACGCGGCAGCGTGGTGGTTTTGGACTTTTCCAGCGCCGCCAGGATGTTCAGGGCCGACTTGTCGGCCATGCGGTCGAGGTTGGCCAGGGCCATGAGGCCCAGGCGGTACAGGTCGGGCAGGGTTTTCACCACGCCGGCGTCCACCAGCTGCTCCACCAGCTTGTCGCCCAGGCCTTCCACTTCCACCGCGCGGCGATGGGCGAAATGCAAGATGGCTTCTTTGCGCTGGGCGCTGCAAAACAGGCCGCCGGTGCAGCGGTAGTCGGCCTCGCCGTCCTCGCGCACGGCGGCGCTGCCGCACACCGGGCACTGGTGTGGCATGGTGAACGGGGGCGGGTTGCCCACGCGCTTCTCGGGCAACACGGCCACCACTTCAGGAATCACATCGCCCGCGCGGCGCACGATCACGGTGTCGCCCACACGCACGTCTTTTCTGCGTGCTTCGTCTTCGTTGTGCAGGGTGGCGTTGGTCACGGTCACGTTGCCCACAAACACGGGCGCGAGCTTGGCCACGGGCGTGAGCTTGCCGGTGCGGCCCACCTGCACGTCAATAGTGAGCACGGTGGTGAGCTGCTCTTGCGCTGGGTATTTGTGGGCCACGGCCCAGCGCGGCTCGCGGGTGACGAAGCCCAGCTGGCGCTGCAGTGCGAGCGAATTGACCTTGTAGACCACGCCGTCGATGTCGTAGGGCAGCTGCTCGCGGCTGGCGCCGATGCGCTGGTGAAAGGCGATGAGTTCGTCCGCTCCGTGCGCCACCGTGGTCTGCTCGGCCACTGGGAAACCCCAGGCTTTGAGCTGCATGAGCAGTTGAAAGTGGGTGTCAAACACCGGGCCGCCTAGCTCGGGTGGCGTCATGTCACCCAGGCCGTAGGCAAAAAAGCTCAGGGGGCGCTGGGCGGCAATGCCCGAGTCCAGCTGGCGCACCGCGCCGGCGGCGGCGTTGCGCGGGTTCACAAAGGTTTTTTCGCCTTTGGCACCGGCTGCCATCTTGGCGCGCTGCTTGTCGTTGAGCGCATCAAAGTCGTCGCGCCGCATGTAGACCTCGCCCCGCACCTCCAGCACGGGCGGTGCGTCGGCCGGCAAACGCAGCGGAATCTGCCCGATGGTGCGAATGTTGGCCGTCACGTCTTCCCCCACCTCGCCATCGCCGCGCGTGGCGGCTTGCACCAGCACACCGTTTTCGTAGCGCAGGCTCATGGCCAGGCCGTCAAACTTCAGCTCGGCCACGTATTCCAGCGAGGCATCTGCTTCGCCAAGCCCTAGCGCGCGGCGCACGCGGGTGTCGAAGTTTTGGGCGCCGGTGGGTTCGGTGTCGGTCTCGGTGTTGATGGACAGCATGGGCACCGCGTGACGAACCGGCGTGAAAGCGTCCAGTACCCGGCCACCCACCCGCTGCGTCGGTGAATCCGGCGTCAACAACGCCGGGTGGGCCGCCTCCAGCGCCTGCAGTTCACGGAACAGGCGGTCGTACTCAGCGTCCGGAACTTCAGGCGCATCCAGCGTGTAGTACAGGTGGGCGTGGCGGTTGAGCTGATCGCGCAACTCGGCCGCGCGCTCGGTCGGCGTGGGCTGCAATGAAAACAGGTCAGGGGTCGTCATAAACAAGATGCTACGAATCTGAAGGAGGTCTGACCCAGAACGCCGCGGAACCGGCTCAGCCGGGCCGCCAGCGTTGCCCCCCTGCGGGTGACGCCGCAGGCGGCGCGGGGGGGTTAACTAAACAGCCTGCGCGCCTGCGCCGAGCCCGCCGCCAGGTCGCGGCTGTCCAACGCGTCGTACAGGCTTTCCAGGTCGGCGCCGATGCGGTCCATGGTGTCGGTGGACAACAGTTGCCCAGCGTCGTCGGTGATCACGCCGTCCATGGCTTCTGCCAAGGCGGCGGCAGCCTGGCGCATGCGCACAAACGGCTGTTCACTGCGCGGCACGTGGGTCACTTCCAGCGACAGGGCGATGTCGCGCAGGGCGCTTTGTTCGGGGTCGTCGGCCATGGCGGCCTGGGGGTCAAACGCCAGGCTGAGGACGGGCGCCTGGCCTTGCTGGCTACCGGCCAGCACCATGCGACCGGGCAAGGCACCAGGCACAAAACCCAGGCGGGCGGCGTGCTGCGCCACATAGCCGGGGCTCCAGGCGGCGCGGCGTGCGCGCAGGGTAAAGCCCAGCTGCGCGTCGTGGCCGCTTGCAAACGCGTCAAGTTCGCGGGCGCGGGCCACTTCGGCGCGCATATCGGGAAAGTCGGGCGCGGCGCCCACCGCGTCGGCAAAGGCCTGGGCCTTCACCACAAATTCAGAAAACTCAATGTCGTTGAGTGCACCCGAGCGGTTGGCCAGCTGGACACCGGCCTGCAAGGCCCGGTAGCGCTGGCCAAGGCGGGGGGTTTCCCACTCGCCCGTGGCTTCGCTCAGCCCTTCCACGGCAAAGGGTTTGCTGCCGACCCGGCGCGTGCCGGGCAGCGCAGCGAGCAAGGCGTCACCAGACACTTCGCTTTCAAGCAACAGCGGGGTGATGACGTCAATCAGGGCGTCAAGCCCGGCTTTTTTCTCAGGGGGGTTGACCACGTGGTTGAGCGTGACCGGCACCATGGGCGGCGGCTGCAGGCGTTCGGCATCGACCGTCGCGTTGGCATCGCTGCAGTTGCTACCGCTCTCAAACTCGCCGCCCAGCACCGGGTCGATGCGGTGATCGCCGCGTGGGCGAGGCTCGACAATGTCGGCCACGGGGGCGGTGTCGTCAAAGCCAGTGGCGTCGCTACGGCCGTCTTGCACGCGCTCGCTCGCCGTGCGCGGTGCGCTCTTGCGCGTGATCCAGGCGTTGTAGGCGACCACGCCCGCCAGCACGAGACCGCCGATGATGGCAAGACTGATTTGCAGTGTGCTCATGGTGCTTGGGACTTGGTTTTTTTTAGGAGGACTCAATCATGCCGGCAGCGGACTCCATGTCCACCGCGACGATGCGGGAAACGCCCTGTTCTTGCATGGTCACGCCAATCAGTTGTTCGGCCATTTCCATGGCGATCTTGTTGTGGCTGATGAACAGGAACTGGGTGCCTTTTTTGCTCATGCTGGTGACCAGCTTGGCGTAGCGCTCGGTGTTGGCGTCGTCCAGCGGCGCGTCCACCTCGTCCAGCAGGCAAAACGGAGCGGGATTGAGCTGAAAGATGGCAAATACCAGCGCAATGGCCGTTAGGGCTTTTTCCCCCCCAGAGAGCAGGTGAATGGTCTGGTTTTTCTTGCCCGGTGGCTGCGCCAGCACCTGCACGCCCGCGTCCAGAATTTCCTCTCCCGTCATCACCAGGCGGGCGTTGCCGCCGCCAAACAGCTCGGGGAACATGCGCCCAAAATGGCCGTTGACGGTCTCAAAGGTGCTGCCCAGCAGCTCGCGGGTTTCGCCGTCGATCTTTTTGATCGCGTCTTCCAGCGTGTTCATGGCTTCCACCAAGTCGGCTGACTGCGCGTCCAAAAAGGTTTTGCGCTCGCGCGCGGCGGTCAGTTCGTCCAGCGCGGCCAAGTTCACCGCGCCCAGCGCCTGGATTTCACGGTGTATACGGTCAATCTCGCTTTGCAGCCCCGTCAGGCGCACGTTGCCTTCGGTCACGCTTTGGGCCACGGCGGCCAGATCGGCTTCGGCTTCGGTCAGCAGTTGGCTGTATTGCTCCACCCCCAGGCGCGCGGCCTGTTCTTTGAGTTGGAAGTCGGTGATGCGGTTGCGCAGCGGCTCCAGTTCGCGCTCCAGCTGCAGGCGGCGTTCGTCGCTGACGCGCAGTTTGGCGGTGAGGCCGTCGTAGTCGCTGCGCAGCGTGCCCAGCGCCTGCTCGCGCTCCATTTTCACGGCCAGCGCGCTTTGCAGCCCACCTTGGGCGGCGGCGTCGTTCAGGCGGGCAAGCTCGTCGCGGGCGCGCTGCTCTTCGTCGGCCAGCGACTTTTCTTGGCTGGCTGCCGTTTCCAGCGAACGCTGCAACTCGCCCTGGCGCGCTTGCAGGCTGCGCAGGGCAAACGTGGCCTCCTGGGCGGTGCGCTCCAGCGTGCGTTGCTGCTCGCGCGCCTGGCTCAGGGCGCGCTCGGCGACAATCACCTTGTCGTCCAGCTGAGCGTGGCGCTCCTGGCTGTCGGCCAGTTGCATGTCCAGCTCTTCAAAGCGGGCTTCGGCGGTCACACGGCGTTCTTGCAGTTCGTCCAGCTGGGCGTCCACCTCGGCCATGTCGCCCGCAATTTGCTCACTGCGTGCGCGGGTTTGCTCGGCCAGCTGGGCCAGGCGCAGGGCTTCCACCTGCAGTTCGTGGGCGCGGGTGCGGGCGTCGGCGGCTTCGCGGCGGGCGCTCACCAGGCGCTGGGAAGCGTCGGCATAAGCGGCTTCGGCGCGCACCAGCGCGGTGCGAGACTGCTCGGCCATGAGCACCTGGGCGCGCACTTCTTTTTCCAGATGTTCAATTTCTTGCGCCCGGGCCAGCAGGCCGGCCTGCTCGCTGTCGGGAGCATAAAAGCTCACGCTGTGCACGGTAACGGCGTGGCCACCGGGCACAAAGATGGCTTCACCCGCCTGCAATTGGCCGCGCTGCGCCAGCGCTTCTTCCAGCGTAGCGGCCGTCAAGCAGCCGTGCAGCCACTCGCCGAGCAAGGCTTGCTGGGCAGCGTCTTGCTGGCGCAGCCAGCTGGCCAGCGGCTTAAGGCCAGTGGCGCTGGCAGCATCCAGCACGGGCGCTGCGCTGGCGGGCAGGTTGTAAAAGGCCAGTTTGGCGGGTGGTGCGTCGTTGCCAAAGGCGCGCATCATGTCCAGGCGCGACACCTCCAGCGCGCCCAGGCGCTCGCGCAGCGCGGCTTCCAGGGCGTTTTCCCAGCCGGGCTCCACATGCAAACGGCTCCACAGCGCTTGCAGGCCGTCCAGACCATGCTTGGTCAACCAGGGCCGCAGCTTGCCGTCGGTGCGCACCTTATCTTGCAGCGCTTTGAGCGCTTCAAGGCGGGCTGACAAATCGGACTGCCGCGCCGACTCTTGGTTGACCACCTGCTGCGCGCTGCGGCGCTCGTCGTCAAGCTGGGGCACGCTGTCTTGCAGTTCCTGCAACACGGCGTCGTTCAATTGGGTGAGTTCTTGCGCGCTGGTCAGCTGGGTTTGCGCCTGCTCCAAGCGCGCTTCGTCGGGCGCGGCCAGTGCGTTGCGGTCAGCGGCCAGGCGCTCACGGCGCTGGTTGAGCTGGCGGCTTTGTTCTTCGATGTTGCGCTGCTCGGCGGCCAGCACCTGAATTTGCTGCTGCACCTGCGTCACGCTGGCGCGCTGTTCGTTGGCGCGGCTCTGGGTCTGGCGCAGGCTGTCTTCCAGTGCGGGCAGGGCCATGGCCTGTTCTTCGCCCTGCGCCGCCAGCACGACCAACTTGTCTTCGGCCTCCAGCATGGCTTCGGCCAGTTGCTCCAGCTCCAAGCCGGCGTCTTCGCTGCGCGTGCTCCAGGCGCCGATTTGCTCTTTGAGCTGCACCAAACGCTGTTCCACCCGCTGGCGGCCCTCCACCACAAAGCGAATCTCAGCTTCCAGCTTGCCGACCTCGGCGGTGGCTTCGTAGAGCTTGCCCTGCGCCTGGTTCACCTGGTCACCAGCGGCGTAGTGGGCCTGCCGAATGGTTTCCAGTTCGGACTCCACACGCCGCAGGTCGGCGGTGCGCGACTCCAGGTCGTTGAGCGCTTGCGCGGCGTCGTTTTTCACCTTGGCCTGGTCGGCATCGGCCTCGCTGCGTTTCAGAAACCACAGCTGGTGCTGCTTGAGCGTGGCGCCGGCTTGCAGGGTTTTGTAACGCGCTGCCACCTCGGCCTGTTTTTCGAGCTTGTCGAGGTTCGCATTGAGTTCGCGCAGGATGTCTTCCACGCGGGTGAGGTTTTCGCGCGTGTCGGCCAGGCGGTGAGCGGTCTCGCGGCGGCGCTCTTTGTATTTGGAAACCCCGGCGGCCTCTTCAAGAAACAGGCGCAGCTCTTCGGGCTTGCTTTCAATGATGCGGCTGATGGTGCCCTGGCCAATGATGGCGTAGGCACGCGGTCCCAGGCCGGTACCCAGAAACACGTCTTGCACATCGCGCCGGCGCACCGGCTGGTTGTTGATGTAGTAGCTGCTGGTGCCGTCGCGGGTGAGCACGCGCTTGACCGCAATTTCGCCAAACTGGCCCCATTGGCCGCCCGCGCGGTGGTCGGCGTTGTCAAACACCAGTTCCACGCTAGAGCGGCTGGCTGGTTTGCGGGTGTTGGTGCCGTTGAAGATCACGTCCTGCATGGACTCGCCACGCAGCTCAGACGCTTTGGACTCGCCCAGCACCCAGCGCACCGCATCCATGATGTTGGACTTGCCACAACCATTGGGCCCCACCACGCCAACCAACTGGCCAGGCAGCATGAAGTTCGTCGGTTCGGCGAACGACTTGAACCCGGATAACTTGATCGAATTGAGGCGCACGGGAATTCGGTCGCGGATGGCTAACTGTTTGATTTGTAACGAAAATCCTCCCCCCACAGGGGCCGGACCGCAATGCGCATGATACCCGTGTCCACCCACCCCCGGCCCTGGGGACGCCCCTGCGCCAGCAGCCCTGCATCGCGCCTTGGGATAATGCACGCCATGAATCCCAAGTTGTCCCTCTTGCAGCCCTACCCCTTCGAGCGGCTGCGCAAGCTGTTTGCCGACGTCACCCCCAACCCGGATTACCACCCGATCAGTCTGGGCATAGGCGAACCCAAACACGCCACGCCCGACTTTCTGAAGCAGGCCCTGGCCGCCGCGCTCGACACCGGCCTGACCACCTACCCCGCCACCGCCGGCGAGCCCGCTTTGCGCGAAGCCTGTGCCGCCTGGCTGCAGCGCCGCTACGGCGTGAGCGTGAACCCGGCCACCCAGGTGCTGCCGGTGAACGGCTCGCGGGAAGCGCTGTTTGCCTTTGCGCAGACGGTGATCGACCCGACCCAGCCGGGCGCCACGCTGGTGTTTCCCAACCCGTTCTACCAAATTTATGAAGGTGCGGCGCTGTTGAGCGGTGCCCGCCCGCACTACGTGGCCAGCGACCCGGCCCGCAATTTTGCGGTGGACTGGGACAGCGTGCCCGAAGCGGTGTGGGCCCAGACGCAACTGGTCTTTGTGTGCTCGCCCGGCAACCCCACCGGCGCCGTGATGCCGTTGGACGAATGGAAAAAGCTGTTCGACCTGAGCGACCGCTACGGCTTTGTGATTGCTTCGGACGAGTGCTACAGCGAAATTTACTTCCGCGACGAACCGCCGCTGGGCGGGCTGGAAGCGGCGCTGAAGCTGGGCCGCACCGACTTCAAAAACCTGCTCATGTTCACCAGCCTGTCCAAGCGCAGCAACGTGCCGGGCCTGCGCAGCGGCTTCGTGGCAGGCGACGCCGCGCTGATCAAGCCGTTTTTGCTCTACCGCACCTACCACGGCGGCGCCATGAGCCCGGCCGTGCAAGCCGCCAGCGTGGCGGCCTGGAACGACGAGGCCCATGTGGTGGACAACCGCCGCCAGTACCGCGAAAAATTTGCCCAGGTCACACCGGTGATGGCCCAGGCGCTGGACGTCGCCCTGCCCGACGCCGCGTTTTACCTGTGGGCCGAGGTGCCCGCGGTGTTTGAAGGGCGCATTCCCGGCCTGACGGCAGATGAAGCCTTTGCCCGCGAATTGCTGGCTCAATACAATGTGACGGTTTTACCGGGCAGCTACCTGGCCCGAGAAGTGGCCGGCGTCAACCCCGGCAAAGCCCGTGTCCGCATGGCGCTGGTGGCCGAGCCCGCCGAATGCCTGGACGCCGCAGGGCGTATCAACGCGTTTGTGTTCCACAACGACTGATCCCTAACTTTTTTTCACTGCATCTTTTCTACAGAGCCTGAGACCATGACCCAACAAATGCAAACCCTGATCAACACCGCCTGGGACAACCGCGCCGAACTCTCGCCCGCCTCGGCCCCCAAAGAGGTGCTGGATGCCGTGGAACACGTGATCGCCGAACTCAATGTCGGCAAGCTGCGCGTGGCCACCCGCGAAGCCGTGGGCCAGTGGACCGTGCACCAGTGGATCAAAAAGGCCGTGCTGCTGTCGTTCCGCCTGAAAGACAATCAAATGATGCGCAGCGGCGATCTGGCGTTTTACGACAAGGTGCAGACCAAGTTTGCCCACCTGAGCGAGGCTGAAATGAAAGCCACCGGTGTGCGTGTGGTGCCGCCAGCCGTGGCCCGCCGTGGCAGCTACATCGCCAAGGGCGCGATCCTGATGCCCAGCTATGTAAACATTGGCGCCTATGTGGACGAAAACACCATGGTCGACACCTGGGCCACCGTGGGCTCTTGTGCCCAGATTGGCAAGAACGTGCATTTGTCCGGCGGCGTCGGCATTGGCGGCGTGCTGGAGCCGCTGCAGGCTGGCCCCACCATCATTGAAGACAACTGCTTTATTGGCGCCCGCTCGGAAGTGGTCGAAGGCGTGGTGGTGGAAGAAAACTCGGTGATTTCGATGGGCGTCTACATTGGCCAGAGCACCCCCATTTACGACCGCGCCACCGGCGAAGTGAGCTACGGCCGCATTCCGTCGGGCTCGGTGGTCATCAGCGGCAGCTTGCCCAAAGACGGCGGCAAGTACAGCCTGTACGCGGCCATCATCGTCAAGCGGGTTGACGCCCAGACGCGCAGCAAAACCAGCCTGAACGACTTGCTCAGAGATTGAGCTGGGCCCACCCCCGTCGCTGCGCGCCGCCCTCAAGGGGCAACACCTGCGGCCTGGCAAAGCCTGTTCCGCAGTGTTCTGGCCTTTGGGCACGGTCGCCGATCACGAATCTGTTTTCTCCTTTTAAGGACATGGCATGAGCAGCGGAACGATGGAGCGCATCCTGCGCCTGATGGCCGAGAAGAAGGCTTCGGACGTGTACCTGTCGGCGCACGCACCGGCCATGATCAAGATCAACGGGCAGACCATCGCCGTGAACAGCCAGGTGCTGCCGCCCGATGCACCACGCAACTTGCTGGCCGAAATTGTGCTGGCCTCGCGCATAGAAGAGTTGGTTGAAACCGGCGAACTCAATATGGCAGTGCCACTGGATGGAGTAGGCAACTTCCGGCTGAGTGCTTTTCGCCAGCGCGGCAACTACGCGGTGGTGATCCGGTTTGTGCCCAGCGAAGTGCCTGCACTTGAATCGCTCAACGTGCCGCCCATCCTGGGCGATCTGGTGATGGAAAAGCGGGGTCTGGTGCTCATGGTGGGCGCCACGGGTGCCGGCAAGACGACCACGCTGGCCGCCATGATCGACCACCGCAACGACCGCTCTACCGGCCACATCCTCACCATCGAGGACCCGATCGAATATGTCCACCGCAACAAAAAGTCGGTGGTCAACCAGCGGGAAATTGGCAGCGACACAGCATCCTTGCAGATCGGACTGAAAAACGCCCTGCGCCAAGCGCCCGACGTGATCCTGATCGGTGAGATCCGGGACCGTGAAACCATGTCGGCGGCCATCGCGTATGCGCAGTCTGGCCAATTGTGCTTGGCCACCATGCACGCCAACAACAGCTACCAGGCACTCAACCGCATTTTGAATTTCTACCCTGTAGAAGTGCGCCCCGTCATGCTGGGCGACCTCGCATCTGCGCTGCGGGCCGTTGTTTCGCAGCGGCTCATGCGCACACACACCGGCGGGCGCTTGCCGGCCATGGAGGTCATGCTCAACACGGCGCTGATCTCGGATCTCATTCAAAAAGGCGATTTCTCCGGTGTACGCGAAGCCATGGAAAAGTCGCTGGCAGAAGGCTCGCAGAGCTTTGAGCAAGACCTGGCTCGCCTCATCAACGACGGCCTGGTGTCGCGCAACGAGGGCCTGGCCCACGCCGACTCGCCCAGCAACCTCTTGTGGCGCCTGCAAAACGATTTCAACGCGTTGAAATCCAACCAGAAGGCGACACCGCCTGACGAGGACCACGGCGACAACGCCACTTTTACCGACTTCACGCTCGACGTGAAATTCTGAGCCTATGAACGCCACCCTGCGCCTGACCGAAGAACTGCTGGCCCGCCCCTCTGTTACCCCGCGCGACGAGGGGTGCCAGACGGTGATCGCTGATCGCCTGTCAGCGCTCGGTTTTGTGTGTGAATCCATCGAAAGCGGCCCGGCCGACTTCCGGGTCACCAACCTCTGGGCGCGGCTGGGCAGCGGCCAGCAACCGACCCTGGTCTTTGCAGGCCACACCGACGTGGTTCCGACCGGCCCCACCAGCGCCTGGGCGAGCGACCCATTTGTGCCCACGCACCGCGACGGCAAGCTGTTTGGCCGGGGCGCCAGCGACATGAAAGCCTCGCTGGCTGCCATGGTGGTGGCGTGCGAAGAGTTCGTGGCCGCGCACCCCCAACCGGCGATCGACATCGCCTTTTTGCTCACCAGTGACGAAGAAGGCCCGGCGCTGGACGGTACCGTGGTGGTATGCCGCGAACTGCAGCGCCGCGGCGAGCGCATGGACTGGTGCATTGTGGGCGAGCCCACCTCGGTGGAACGCACCGGCGACATGATCAAAAACGGCCGCCGTGGCACCATGAGCGGCAAGCTCACCGTGAAGGGTATTCAAGGCCACATCGCCTACCCGCACCTGGCGAAAAACCCGATCCACATGGCGGCACCGGCACTGGCCGAGCTGGCCACCACAGCTTGGGACGCCGGCAACACCTATTTCCCGCCCACCAGCTGGCAGATCAGCAACATCCACGGCGGCACAGGCGCCAGCAACGTCATTCCCGGCACCGTGGTGGTGGATTTCAATTTCCGGTTTTCCACCGAATCCACCTCCGAGGGCCTGCAACAGCGCGTGGCCGACATCTTGCAGCACCACAGCCTGCACGCCGGGGCCGACTACGACCTGGCCTGGACCATTGGTGGTTTGCCTTTCCTCACCGCACCCGGCACCCTGGTGGACGCCGTGCGGGCAGCGATTCACGCCGAAACCGGCCTGAACACCCAGCTATCCACCACCGGCGGCACCAGCGACGGGCGCTTCATTGCCCAGGTCTGCCCGCAGGTCATCGAACTGGGCCCGACCAACGCCACCATCCACAAAATCGACGAATGTGTGCCCGTGGCCGACATTGAACCCCTAAAAAACATCTACCGGCGCACCCTGGACAACCTGGCCCAGGTGGCCAGAGTCAGCCGCTGAACGTTTCATCGGACATCCTTTTGACACTGCAACAACTTTTGACCGAGGCCGCCCACAGCCTCGACACGGCCCAACTGGCCTACGGCCACGGCACCACCAACGCCCAGGATGAAGCCGCCTGGCTGGTGCTGTGGCAGCTGGGCCTGCCGCTGGACAGCGACCTGGACGCGCTGGCCGAACAGTCCGTTTCACCCGACCAGCAAGCCGCGGTGCGCGCACTCGTGCAACGCCGCATCGACACCCGTGAGCCCGCAGCCTACCTCACGCAAGAAGCTTGGTTGCAGGGGGTGCCGTTTTACGTAGACCGCCGCGCCATCGTTCCACGCAGTTTCATTGCCGAACTGATCGCCGAAGGCAGCATCGACCACTGGCTGGGCGCGCATACCCGCACGGTGCTCGACCTGTGTACTGGCAACGGCAGCCTGGCCGTGCTGGCGGCCCTGGCCTGGCCCGACGTGCATGTCACCGGAGCCGACATTTCCACCGAAGCCCTGGCCGTGGCCCGCATCAACGTGGACCAACACGGCCTGCAAGACCGCATCACCCTCATCGAGTCCGACGGCCTGGCTGCTTGTCCCGGCCCATGGGACCTGGTGCTGTGCAACCCACCCTATGTGAATGCCGACAGCATGAACGCCCTGCCCGCCGAATACCGGGCGGAACCCGCGCTGGCCCTGGCCGGCGGCACCGACGGCATGGATTTCATCCGCGCCTTGCTGCGCGACCTGCCCGCGCGGCTCAGTCCACAGGGCGTGCTGGTGCTTGAAATTGGCAACGAGCGCGAACATTTTGAAGCGGCCTTCCCGCAACTGGAAACCGTCTGGCTGAGCACCAGTGCAGGCGACGACCAGGTCCTCCTTCTCACCTTTGAATCTCTTTCGGCGCTGGCAGCATCGCCCTCGCCCCATCCATGATCACGCTCAAAAACCTTGTCCTTCGTCGCGGCACGAAGGTCCTGCTCGATGGCGCCTCTTGCACCATCAACCCCGGTGAAAAAGTCGGCCTGGTGGGCCGCAACGGCGCTGGCAAGTCCAGCCTGTTCGGCCTGCTCAACCACACCCTGCACGAAGACAAGGGCGACTTCTACGTGCCCGCCCAGTGGCGCATGGCCCAGGTGGCTCAGGATATGCCTGAAACCGACATGCCCGCCACGCAGTTCGTCATCGAAGGCGATGTGACACTGCTGGCCGCGCAAACCGAAGTGGCCGCAGCCGAAGACAGCGGCGACGGCGAACGCATGGCCAACGCCTACATGGCGCTGCACGACGCTGGCGCACACGATGCACCGGCGCGCGCGCAAGCGCTGATTTTGGGCCTGGGTTTTCGCACCGACGAGCTGGAGCACCCGGTCAACAGCTTCTCGGGTGGCTGGCGTATGCGCCTGCAACTGGCCCGCGCCCTGATGTGCCCGAGCGACTTGCTCCTGCTGGACGAACCCACCAACCACCTGGACCTGGACGCTCTGGTGTGGCTGGAAGCTTGGCTCAAGCGCTACGAGGGCACCATGCTCGTGATCAGCCACGACCGCGAGTTCCTGGACGCCGTGACCGACGTCACCATCCACATCGAACGCGCCCAGCTCACGCGCTACGGCGGCAATTACAGCCGCTTTGAAGACATGCGCGCCGAACAAATGGCGCTGCAGGCCACCGCCTATTCCAAGCAGCAGGACAAGATGGCGCACCTGCAAAAGTTCATTGACCGCTTCAAGGCCAAGGCCAGCAAGGCCAAGCAGGCGCAGAGCCGCGTGAAAGCGCTGGAGCGTATGGAGAAAATCGGCCCGGTGCTGGCCGACGCCGAATTCACCTTCGAATTCAGCGAGCCGCAAAACCTGCCCAACCCCATGCTGGCCATGCAGGACGTGAGCTTTGGCTACCCCCCGGCGGTGGAAGGCGGCGAGCCCACGCTGATCGTGCGTAACGTCAGCAAATCGGTTCTGGCGGGACAACGCATCGGCATTTTGGGCGCCAACGGCCAGGGCAAGTCCACCGTGGTGAAAACCATTGCGCGCGACCTGCAAGCGCTGGCCGGCACCATCACCGAAGGCAAGGGGCTCAACATTGGCTACTTTGCCCAGCAGGAGCTTGACGTGCTGCGTCCAGCCGACACGCCGCTGGAACACATGATCCGACTGGTGCGCGAATGCACGGCCGAAGGCCGCCTGAGCGGCCAGGCCACGCGCGAGCAAGACCTGCGCGGGTTCCTGGGCAGCTTCAACTTCACGGGCGACCAGGTGAAACAGGCCGTGGGCAGCATGAGCGGCGGAGAAAAAGCCCGCCTGGTGCTGTGCATGATCGTCTGGCAGCGCCCCAATCTGCTGCTGCTGGACGAACCCACCAACCACCTGGACCTGGCCACACGCGAAGCGCTGTCCATGGCGCTCAACGAGTTTGAAGGCACCGTCATGCTCGTCAGCCACGACCGCGCCCTGCTGCGCGCCGTGTGTGACGAGTTCTGGCTGGTCTCTCGCGGCGGCATTGAGCCGTTTGACGGCGATCTGGACGACTACCAGCGCTACCTGCTGGACATGGCCAAACAGTCGCGCGAAGCACAACGCCAGGAACAGCGCGACCAGCAGCGCAGCAGCGCGTCTGCGGCAGCACCGTCCCCAGCGCCCAGGGCCCATGACAAGGCGGCCGTGGTGGCTGCCGCGCCAGCCCAGGTTTCCCAAGCGGTGGAGCTTCAGTCGCTCACCAGCCGCAGCCCGGAGCAGCGCCGCCAAGACGCCCTGCGCCGTCAGCAAGTGGCCGAAAAAACCCGGCCACTGAAGAAAGAGCTGGAGCAAACCGAAAAGCGCATGGCGCTGCTTGCACTCGAAAAGACCAAGCTGGAAACCGCTTTGAGCCAGCCGCTGAACAGCAGTGATATCGCCGATTCCGGGCGCCGCCTCAAGACGGTGAACGATGAAAACGACACCCTGGAAGCGCGCTGGCTGGAACTGACCGAAGCTATTGAAGCCGCCAGCGCATGATCGGGCAATCTCAAGGCGCGTGCTGACCACAGGACAGTGACAAGGCACATGCCTGGGTTGCGGTCCCTCGGTTGAACTGCTGCCGTTGGTGTTTTAACAGCTCAATAGTCGATACAGTTGATCAGGGTTTGCGGCTGTCGCAAGCCGTTCCATCTTTTCAACGAAGCAGGGTCTCCACATGATGTCCATTCTCGGCACGCTTTTCATTGGCCTCATTGCAGGCTTCATCGCCCGGGCCATCAAACCCGGTGAAGACGGCATGGGCTGGATCATGACCGCCGTGCTCGGCGTGGCCGGCTCGTTTGTCGCCAGTTACCTGGGTGCTGCCCTCGGCCTGTACGCGCCCGGCCAGGCCGCGGGCTTCATGGCATCGGTCATCGGCGCGGTGCTGTTGCTGGTGATTTACGGTTTCATCAAAAAGAAATGACAACTTGCGGGGTGTTTGACCAAGCACAGGCACCGCAGGCCACCACGCCAACCTGCCGGCTGTTGCCTCCATGAAAAAAGCAGCTTTTTGGTGCGCACTTGCAGCGGTCGTTGCACTCTCGCTCATGCCCGGTGCCATGTTGCCCCCTGTGTTCAATTTTTGGGACAAGGCGCAGCATGCACTCGGCTTCTTGGGTTTGACTTGCCTGGCCTCGCTGGCCTACCCAGAAAAGCACTGGCGCTACCTGGGCATGGTCTTGCTGCTGGCCGGGGCTGCCATCGAACTGGCGCAGTCAGCCACGGGCTGGCGCCACGGCGACTGGCTCGATCTCCTGGCCGACGCGGTAGGCATCGTCACGGCACTCACCGCACGGTACCTGTGGCAACGCCCATCGGCCCCTTGAAACCCAGGCGCGGCCTGTCTGCTGCGCAGGCATGTGCTTTCGGTCCGTGCCGGCACCTGCCGGCACAATAGAAGCATGTCCAACAATCCCTCCACCCCTGCGCTGCCCTGGCTGGAGCCGGGTCAAGCCTTTCCACCAGTAGAAACGGCCTGGGGAGCGCACGACCCGGCACCGGGTCTGCTGGCTGCAGGTGGCCTGTTGGATGTGGCAACGCTGGTGTCGGCCTACTCGCAGGGCATTTTCCCTTGGTACAGCGCTGGCCAACCCATCTTGTGGTGGAGCACCGATCCGCGCATGGTGCTGCGCACCGACGCCTTTCGCCTGCACCGATCGTTGCGCAAAACCATCCAGAGCTTGCTGAACGCCGGCCGGCTGGAGGTGCATTTTGACCACGATTTCGAGCGCGTGATCCGCAGCTGCGCCCATATATCCCGTACTGGTCAAGACGGCACCTGGATACTACCTGGCATGTTGCAGGCCTACCTGCGGCTGCACCAGGCGGGCGTGGCGCACAGCGTGGCAACCTGGATCGACGGCGAGCTCGTGGGCGGCCTCTACGCCGTCAACCTTGGTGCCATGGTGTTCGGTGAATCCATGTTCAGCCGACAAAGCAACGCATCCAAAATCGCCTTGGCGGCGCTGGTCGCATTTTGCCGGGCCAAGCAAATTCCACTGATCGACTGCCAGCAAGACACGGCCCACCTCACCTCGCTGGGCGGTGAACTCATGCCGCGCCAAACTTTTCACCAGCACGTTCGGCGGGCCACGCAACACGCAGCGCCCGACTGGAAATTTGAGCCGATATACTGGCAAAAATTGTTCGCCGAACACAACCCATCCGCGTGACGAACCTCAAAGAACTCCCGCTTCAAGCGCTGCAGTTTTATGCCACGGCGCCCTACCCTTGCAGCTACCTGCCAGGGCGACAGGCCCGCTCACAGGTGGCCACGCCCAGCCACCTGATTCACAACGACGCCTACTCCGATCTCGTCACCCATGGGTTTCGCCGCAGCGGCATGTTCACCTACCGGCCCTATTGCGATGGCTGCAAAGCTTGTGTGCCGCTCAGGGTTCCGGTGGCTGATTTCACTCCCACCCGCAGCCAGCGGCGCAGCCTGCGGCAACACGCCACGCTGCAGACAAGGGTGCTCAAACTTTGTTACGTGCCCGAGCACTACCAGCTCTACCTGCGCTACCAAAACAGCCGACACGCGGGCGGTGGCATGGACCACGATAGCATTGATCAGTACACCCAGTTTTTGCTGCAAAGTCGGGTGAATTCCCGTCTGGTTGAGTTTTACGAAGCCAGCCCGAACGGCGAGCCAGGTTCCTTGAAAATGGTCTCTATTGTCGACGTCTTGAACGATGGTCTGTCTGCTGTCTATACCTTCTACGAGCCGGACGAAAAAGCCAGTTACGGCACCTATGGCGTGCTGTGGCAGATCGACCAGGCGCGCATCTTAGGCCTGCCCTATGTGTATCTGGGCTACTGGATTGATCAAAGCCACAAGATGAACTACAAGGCTGGCTACGGCCCTCACGAACTGCTGATCGACGGGGACTGGGTCCGCGGCAACGTTTAGTCCAGGCGCCTGGACCAATTGCTCACCCATCCGTGCTCGGGCACCACCCTGCAGCGGCTCATTTGGCGGGGTGCAATTTCATCTCGTAAAATAAAAACAACCACTGCAGAGCCCATGACCAAACGATCCGACCAACTGCCCACTACACCAACCGTTCAGGTGATTGAACGCATGTTCAATTTGCTGGAAGTGCTGGCCTCACGAGAAGAGCCGGTATCGCTCAAGGAAATCAGCGAAAAAACAGGGCTCCACCCTTCGACAGCGCACCGCATTTTGAACGATCTCACCATAGGCCGCTTTGTTGACCGTCCAGAAGCAGGCAGTTACCGTCTGGGCATGCGCTTGCTCGAGCTGGGCAACCTGGTGAAAGCCCGCCTGAGTGTGCGTGACGCAGCCTTGGTCCCTATGCGTGAGCTGCACAAACTGATTCAGCAGCCCGTGAACCTCAGCATGCGCCAGGGTGACGAGATTGTGTATGTTGAACGGGCCTACAGCGAGCGCTCGGGTATGCAGGTTGTCCGGGCCATTGGTGGGCGTGCACCGCTGCACCTCACATCGGTGGGGAAATTGTTTCTGGCTGCCGATGACCCTCAACGTGTGCGCGCTTATGCCACCCGCACAGGTCTGGTCGGCAACACGCGCAACAGTTTGACCCAGTTGGCGACATTGGAACGCGAACTGAATCAATGCCGTCAGGCTGGCGTTGCCAGAGACAACGAAGAACTGGAGCTGGGCGTACGTTGTATGGCCGCAGGCATTTACGACGATCAATGCAAGTTGGTCGCGGGGCTTTCTATTTCGGCGCCCGCAGATCGCATTGACGAGAGCTGGGTTCCCAAACTTCGCGCCACAGCGGCCGAAATTTCCGCCGCCTTGGGCTGCCCCAAAGCACAGCTGGTCACGGGACGAGGCTGAACGCTGAAGGCATCAGCCAAGCACCAAAAAAACGGTCCATAGGGACCGTTTTTTTATGAAAACAAGGCGGTTATTAGCCTTGGGGTCTGATCAACACGGGCTCGCGGGACTGCGCCTCTACCCAGCGCCGCACGCGCTCGGCGTCCTGGACGCGGCTGAGCTTGCCCGCCGAATCCAGAAACACCATGATGACCTTGCGCCCTGCCACCTTGGCCTGCATCACGAGGCAACGACCCGCCTCTGAGATATAGCCTGTTTTCTGCAAACCGATGTCCCACTCTGGATCGCGAATCAAGCGGTTGGAATTGTTGAACTGCAGCGTCCGATGACCAAGTTCCAATTGGTGGCTCGGCGAGGTGGACAGGTCACGCAATATGGGCCGCTCGTAGGCCACTGAAACCAGCGTGGCCAGGTCCCTCGCACTGGACTGGTTCTGGCTTAGCAAGCCCGTCGGTTCCACGTAACGGGTGTCGTACATGCCCAGTTCACGGGCCTTGCTGTTCATCAGAGAAACAAAATGCCGCAGACCACCGGGATAGGTACGCCCCAATGCGTGGGCCGCACGGTTTTCGCTAGACATCAGCGCCAGATGCATCAACTCACCACGACTCAAGGTGGTGCCCACAGCCAGCCTCGAGCGACTGCCTTTGTAAATGTCCACATCATCTTGCGTGATGGTAATGGCCTCATCCATGGAGAGGTTCGCGTCCGCAATCACGAGGCCTGTCATCAGTTTGGTCAGCGATGCGATTGGGAGCACCGCAGAGTCGTTCTTGCTGAAGAGCACTTCGTTGGTGTCCTGATCCACCACAAGTGCCACGCTGGAGCTGAGGTCCAAGGCGTCTTGACTCGCCCTAAGACCCAGACGCTCGCCGGCGGAGAGACTGGCCACCGAAGCAACACGCACCAAAGGGGCATCCGAGCTGTGTCGCACCGCCACCTTGCTACTCACTGGCATGTTCCGGTGGTTCGCAAGAACCAAGTTTTTGCGGGGCTGCTTGGCGCCAGCCTGCTTGGACAAGCCCGCCTTGCTGGCGCCTTGTTTCGCGGTCACGCTGTGTCCATTGCGCTTGGTTGCCTTGGCAACTTTGAGCGTGGCTTTGCTACCTCGCTGCGCTTTGGCCAATTGAGGTTGGACTCCTGCCTTGGGAGCAATCCCTTTTTTCGAGGCTGACTTTTCGTGCGCAGCTGCGTTTTTCTGAGAGGGCTTTTTTTTGCCAGCCGTCTGGTTCGGCGCAGCAATTTTTGCTTTCTGTGTCTGTTTTTGATCCGCCGCAGCAGACACAACACCAGGGAATGCAAGCCCTGCTGCAAGCGCGAAAGCAACAGTACCGTGGATGGCTTTTAGAAGGCGATTTACGCAAATTTTCATGGATCCACTCCAGCCATCGGAATTGTGCTGGAGTGGAGTATAGACAATTTGAAAAAAACTAGCAATATCAAAAACTTATGTAACTCATCTCAATAAAAGAATTAAAAAGAACTACATTGCAATGATATTCTTGACTTTACTAAAAACTGCCGTCTAAGTGATTGATTTTTAATAGTTTTATCCTTGCGCGGAAACCCGATCTGCCTTGCTGTGCAGCTTGTTGAGGGCACTAAGGTAGGCCTTGGCCGACGCCACCACAATGTCCGGGTCGGCGCCCACACCGTTCACCACCCGACCACCATGCTGCAACCGCACCGTGACCTCACCCTGGCTCTCGGTGGAGCCGCTGGTGATGGCGTTGACGGAGTAGAGAACCATCTCGGCGCCGCTGTTGAGCTGGCTCTCGATGGCCTTCAAGGATGCATCCACGGGACCGTTGCCACCGGACTCGCAGACCACTTCTTTGCCACCGTTGGTAAACACAATATTCGCGTGAGGACGCTCGCCCGTTTCGCTGTGCTGTGACAACGAAACCAGACCGTACTGCTCCTTCTCCGCAGTCACGCTTTCGTCGCTGCACAGCGCGAGGATGTCCTCGTCAAAAATTTCGCTCTTGCGGTCGGCCAGTTCTTTGAACGCTGCGAACGCGGTGTTGATCTCGCTCTCGGACTCCATCTCGATGCCCAAGTCCTGAAGGCGCTGTTTGAAAGCATTGCGACCACTAAGCTTGCCCAGCACAATCTTGTTGGCAGCCCAGCCTACGTCTTCAGCACGCATGATTTCATAGGTATCTCGCGCCTTGAGCACGCCGTCTTGGTGGATGCCGCTGGCATGGGCGAATGCGTTCGCCCCCACCACAGCCTTGTTGGGTTGCACCACAAAGCCTGTTGTCTGGCTGACCATACGGCTCGCGGGTACGATCTGGGTGGTGTCGACGCCCACATCAAGGTTGAAGTAATCGCGACGGGTGCGCACGGCCATCACCACTTCTTCCAGCGAACAGTTGCCAGCGCGCTCGCCCAGGCCGTTGATGGTGCACTCGACCTGGCGCGCACCGCCGATCTTGACACCGGCGAGCGAATTGGCCACCGCCATGCCCAAGTCGTTGTGGCAGTGGACCGACCAGATGGCTTTGTCGGAATTCGGAATGCGCTCGCGCAGGGTGCGGATGAATTCGCCATAGAGCTCGGGGATAGCGTAACCCACGGTGTCTGGAATGTTCAGCGTCGTGGCGCCTTCCTTGATCACCGCTTCCAGTACCCGGCACAAGAAATCCATGTCGCTGCGGTAGCCGTCTTCTGGGCTGAATTCCACGTCTTCCACCAGATTGCGCGCGAAGCGGACAGACTGCTTGGCCTGCTCAAACACCTCGTCGGGCGTCATGCGCAGCTTTTTCTCCATGTGCAGCGGACTGGTCGCAATGAAGGTATGAATGCGGGCGCGCTGAGCTCCTTTGAGCGCCTCGGCAGCGCGGGAAATATCGCGGTCATTGGCCCGAGCCAGCGAGCACACTGTCGAGTCTTTGATGGTGTTGGCAATGGCTTGCACGCAGTCAAAGTCACCGTTGGAACTGGCGGCAAAACCGGCCTCGATCACATCCACTCGGAGGCGCTCAAGCTGGCGCGCAATGCGCAGCTTCTCGTCTTTGGTCATGGAGGCGCCGGGTGACTGCTCGCCGTCGCGCAAGGTGGTGTCAAAAATGATCAGTTTGTCGCTCATATCAAATCTCCGGTGCGTGGCATCAACGACCACTCTTGAAAAAAACCCGCAACCCAAAAACAAACGGCCCGTTGCAGGTGCAAACGGGCCGTTGTTGGAAATCACTCGCGCGTTACCAAGACTGCCCGTGTAGGACACCCAGTAGTAGAGCGAAAGAAATCCGTTTCATAGGATCAATATATCACAAAGTAGGCAGCCCCTGCATTGAGGAAAACCATGGCAACGATCGCCAAAACCTTACTCGTGCAGCCCGCGTTCGTCGGGCTCGTCGGTAGACGTGCTGATCACACTGGTTTGACGTCCCTTGGCCCTGCGCCAGAAATAAACCGCATAACCGGACAGACCGTAAAGTACGAACAGCCCAAAAAGGACCGACGGTGGGTGGATATTGATCACAGCGATGCCCAGCGCCACAAGAACAATGGATGCAAACGGCACACTCTTTTTCAGACTCAGGTCTTTGAAGCTGTAAAAAGGCACGTTGGTGACCATGGTCAGACCTGCGTACAGGGTGAGGCCGAACATGGGCCAGACCAGCTCGGAGCCTTTAAATCCGTATTCGGTCGCCAGCCAGATAAAGCCGGCGACCAGCGCGGCGGCAGCGGGAGAAGGCAGGCCCTGAAAATAGCGCTTGTCAACGACCCCCGTGTTCACGTTGAATCGAGCCAAGCGCAAGGCCGCGCAGGCACAGTACACAAACGCCGCAATCCAGCCCCAGCGCCCCAGACCGCTCAAAGCCCAGATGTAGGCGATCAGGGCGGGCGCGGCACCGAACGAAACCATGTCGGAGAGCGAGTCCATTTGCTCGCCAAAAGCGCTCTGGGTATTTGTCATGCGGGCCACGCGGCCATCCAGGCTGTCCAGCACCATGGCTACGAAGATGGCAACCGTCGCCAGGTCGTAGCGCCCATTCATCGCCATCACAATCGCGTAGAACCCGCCAAACAGCGCGGCCAGCGTGATCATGTTGGGCACCATATAGATGCCCTTGCGCCGTTTGCGCATCTCTTCGTTGTGGGGCATGAGTGGGTCGGATCCGTCGTGCATGAAGTTCTCTGATAAAGCGGGGGCAACTGCTGACGCCGTCCGGCGCTGCGCCCAACCGGCAAAACGCCAGTGTAAGCCAGCAACAAGCTAGCGCCGCAAACAGAAAAGGCCACCGAGGTGGCCTTGTGTCGATTGGACCAGCGGTTTCAAGAGACCGCTGGTTCATTCGTGCGCAACGAAATCAGTTGCGGGTCTGGTCAACCAGCTTGTTCTTGGCGATCCAGGGCATCATGGCGCGCAGCTGGGCACCCACCACTTCGATCTGGTGATCGGCGGTGTTGCGGCGGCGGGCGGTCATGCTCGGGTAGTTCAGGCGACCTTCCTGAATGAACATCTTGGCGTAGTCACCGTTCTGGACGCGCTTGAGCGCATTGCGCATGGCTTTGCGCGACTCTTCATTGATGACCTCAGGCCCGGTCACGTACTCGCCGAACTCCGCGTTGTTGGAGATCGAGTAGTTCATGTTGGCAATGCCGCCTTCGTAGATCAGATCGACGATGAGCTTGAGCTCGTGCAGGCACTCGAAATAGGCCATTTCGGGCGCGTAGCCAGCTTCGACCAGGGTCTCGTAGCCCATCTTGATCAGCTCCACAGCGCCGCCGCACAGAACAGCCTGCTCGCCGAACAAGTCGGTCTCGGTCTCTTCCTTGAAATTGGTCTCAATGATGCCGGCCTTGCCGCCACCGTTGGCCATGGCGTAGCTCAGGGCCAGTTCGCGGGCCTTGCCACTCTTGTCCTGGTGCACAGCGACCAGATGAGGCACGCCGCCACCCTGGGTGTAGGTGTTGCGCACGGTGTGGCCGGGGGCCTTGGGCGCCACCATCCACACATCCAGATCGGCGCGGGGCACGACCTGGTTGTAGTGCACGTTGAAGCCGTGTGCGAAGGCCAGCGAAGCGCCTTGCTTGATGTTGGGGGCCACGTTGTTGTTGTAGACCTCTGCGATCATCTCGTCGGGCAAGAGGATCATGACCACATCGGCGGCCTTGACGGCTTCATCGACTTCCATGACGGTCAGGCCGGCTTTGCCGACCTTGTCCCACGAAGCACCACCCTTGCGCAGACCCACAACGACCTTCACGCCGCTGTCGTTCAGGTTTTGTGCGTGGGCGTGACCCTGGCTGCCGTAACCGAGGATCGCGACGGTTTTGCCCTTGATCAGGGACAGGTCACAGTCTTTGTCGTAGAAAACTTTCATCTTTTGCTCCAGTAGGTGGTTTGGGGGTTGTGCCGTTCTTCGCGAGCCTGTCGAAGGGCTCTCGGGACCCCGGTGGGTGCCAGCACACACCAAGGCTTCGACAGGCTCAGCCCGAACGGGCAAATGGCTGAGCCCTGAAAAACTCAAACGCGAAGGATTCTCTCACCTCGGCCAATACCGCTGGCGCCGGTACGTACCGTCTCCAGAATGGCGGAGCGGTCGATGGCTTCAAGGAAGGCGTCGTTTTTACTCAAGTCGCCAGTGAGCTCAATGGTGTAGCTCTTCTCGGTCACATCGATGATGCGGCCACGGAAGATGTCCGCCATACGCTTCATTTCCTCGCGCTCTTTGCCGACCGCGCGCACCTTTACCATCATGAGTTCACGCTCGGTGTAGGCGCCTTCGGTCAGGTCAACAACCTTCACCACCTCGATCAGGCGGTTCAGGTGCTTGGTGATCTGCTCAATCACATCGTCCGACCCAGTGGTCTGGATCGTCATGCGTGAGAGGCTGGGGTCTTCGGTCGGTGCAACGGTGAGCGACTCGATGTTGTAGCCGCGGGCAGAAAACAGCCCGACCACGCGGGACAACGCGCCCGGTTCGTTTTCGAGCAAGACAGCAATGATATGTTTCATGATTGGATTCCTCTTTTTTGCGGCGACCATGGTCGGTCAACAACGGCCGCAAGAAGCATGGCTTTCTGAGCCCTCCCCTGCGCACGGTAATGCGCAGGCTTGGCTGCAAATAGATTCGTCAGGGGCTGCTGCAGGCCTGCAGCAGAGTAAGCGGGTTGGAGGTCTTAGAGGTCTTCAGAACCCAGCAACATTTCCGTGATGCCCTTGCCGGCCTTGACCATCGGGAACACGTTCTCGGTGGGGTCGGTACGGAAGTCCATGAACACGGTCCGATCCTTGAGCTTGCGAGCCTCGCGCAGAGCGGGCTCCACGTCCTGCGGCCGCTCGATCAGCATGCCCACGTGGCCATAAGCCTCGGCCAGCTTAACGAAGTTAGGCAGCGCGTCCATGTAGCTGTGGCTGTAGCGACCTTCGTAGTCAATTTCCTGCCACTGACGCACCATGCCCAAGTAGCGGTTGTTCAGCGCCATGATCTTGATGGGCGTGTTGTATTGCAAGCAAGTGGAGAGTTCCTGGATGCACATCTGCACCGAACCTTCACCGGTCACGCAGAACACTTCGCTCTCGGGCTTGGCCAGTTTGATGCCCATGGCGTAAGGAATGCCCACGCCCATGGTGCCCAAGCCGCCCGAGTTGATCCAGCGGCGCGGCTCGTCAAAACGGTAGTACTGGGCGGCCCACATTTGGTGTTGCCCCACATCGGACGTGACGTAGGCGTCGGCGTCCTTGGTCATGTTCCAGAGCGTTTCCACAACGTACTGGGGCTTGATCACCTCGGTGTTGCCACGGTCGTATTTCAGGCAATCCTTCGAGCGCCACGCCTCGATGGTGTCCCACCAGGAAGCCAGCGCTGCCGGCTCGACACGGGCGGAGGTCTCACGCACCATGTTGATCAGTTCGGTCAACACGTCTTTCACGTCGCCGACGATCGGCACGTCGACCTTGACGCGCTTGGAAATGCTCGAGGGATCAATGTCGATGTGAATGATTTTGCGGTCCACCGACGCAAAATGCTTGGGGTTGCCAATCACACGGTCATCAAAACGCGCGCCCACAGCCAGCAAGACATCGCAATTTTGCATCGCGTTGTTGGCTTCGATGGTGCCGTGCATGCCCAGCATGCCCAGAAACTTCTTGTCAGACGCGGGATAAGCGCCCAATCCCATCAGCGTGTTGGTAACGGGGTAGCCCAGCAGATCCACCAGGGTGCGCAACTCTTGCACCGCATTGCCGAGCAGCACGCCGCCACCGGTGTAGATGTAGGGTCGCTTGGCTGAAAGCAGCAACTGCAAGGCCTTGCGAATCTGACCACCGTGACCCTTGCGCACCGGGTTGTACGAGCGCATTTCAACCGACTCGGGGTAGCCTGCATAGGCGGTTTTGTTGAAGGACACGTCCTTCGGAATGTCCACCACGACAGGGCCGGGGCGACCGGTACGGGCAATGTGAAACGCCTTCTTCATGATCATGGCCATGTCGCGCACATCTTTCACCAGAAAGTTGTGTTTCACGATAGGGCGCGTGATACCAACGGTGTCACATTCCTGGAAAGCATCCAGGCCGATCGCAGCGGTCGGCACCTGACCACTGATGATCACCATGGGGATGCTGTCCATGTAGGCGGTGGCGATGCCGGTTACAGCGTTGGTCAGGCCGGGGCCTGACGTCACCAGGGACACGCCCACCTCCCCCGTGGCGCGTGCGTAGCCATCGGCCGCGTGCACGGCGGCTTGCTCGTGGCGCACAAGCACGTGCTGAATGGTGTCTTGCTTGTAGAAAGCGTCGTAAATGTGCAGCACAGCACCACCGGGGTAACCCCAGATGTATTTGACGCCTTCGGCCTGCAAGGCCTTGACGAGAATCTCTGCGCCGCGAAGATCTTGAGTGGCTGTGCCAGATGGGGTGGCGGCAGCGGCTGAGGCCAGTTCGGCCTTGTTGATTTCCATGATGAACCTTTCGAGAATTTCTCTGACGAAAAACCTTGGGTGCCTCTGCGCCTACTCTTGTGAAGCGGTGTTGAGACTTGAGGCCAATGGACATGAGCGGACGCATACCCCGCCGGACCTTGACCCGTTTGCCGTGTTTTGATTGCAGCTCGCATTATCGCACTGCAGCATGGCCGTTTTTCCAAACATAGCTACAGGCCCGCAGGAAAATGTGCCAGTTTTGCTGCAATGCGAGAATCCCACCCGATCTTTGCCGCCTGGCGAGCCGTGGCTTAAGGCTGGCTTCAGTCCCAGCCGGCACCCTTGACGTAATCCATTCGCAACCATGACCACGACACCTGCTGCGAGCACCGCACCACCCACTGCCCCAGACGAAACGCATAGAGGCCATCGCACAGCACCACCGCTGACGCGCCGCATGGCTTGCTGGCTGTACGAAGGAGCGCTGTTGTTCGGGGTGGTCTTTGGAACCGGGCTTTTTGTGTTTGGGCTGGTGTTTGCCATCGGGCACCTTGTGCCGTCGCTTGCAGGCTTGCAAGACGCAGTCAACAACCGCTACGCCCTGCAGGCCTACATTTTCTTGCTGTTGGCGCTTTACTTCAGCTGGTTCTGGTCTAAAGGCCAGACATTGGCCATGAAAACTTGGCATATCCGCGTGGTGGACCGCCAGGGGCGCGCACTCACCCGGCCTAGGGCATTTTTGCGGTATTTGTGGGCGTGGATGTGGGTTCTGCCGCCACTGGCCGCTGGCGGGTATTTCAGTTTGCCGGGCGGCGAGCTGACCGTGATCGTGCTCGGCTGGGTTGCTGTCTGGGCACTGCTGGCGCGGTTTCATCCGCAGCGCCAGTTTTTGCACGATGCGCTGGCAGGCACGCGGCTGGTGCATTACAAGCCTGACGTACCCGCCAAGCGCCGCAAGCTCTGGCCCTTCTGAAATGCACAGCCATCAACCCATGCAGCAGGACACGACAGAAGAAGCGACCGATGCGCAAAAGCACCGCAAGGGGCTGGTTCGCGTGTGGCATGCCTTCGGCTATTCGCTCGCGGGTTTGCGTGCAGGCCTGAGGGAAACCGCCTTCAGGCAGGAAGCCGTGGCTTCGGCGGTGCTGTTACCGCTTGCACCCTGGGTCGGCCAGACCTGGGTCGAGGTCGTGCTGCTGGCGGGTGTGGTGCTGATGGTGATGATTGTTGAGCTGCTCAATTCCGGCATCGAGGCTGCCATAGACCGCATTGGCCCCGAATGGCACCCACTGTCCAAGCGAGCCAAGGACATGGGCAGTGCGGCCGTGCTGCTCAGTCTGGTCCTGTGTGCGGGCGTCTGGGCCGCAGCGCTTTGGGCCCGTTTTTTCTAAATTTCCAACGCCTCACTGTTCGATGAACACCCCCAACTTTTCAATTTGTGTGTATTGCGGATCCCGCCCTGGTGCCCGCCCAGCGTTCGCAGACACGGCACGGGCCGTTGGCCACTGGATCGGCAGCCACGGCGGTCAGCTGGTGTACGGCGGCGGCAGCAATGGTCTGATGGGTATTACCGCGCAGGCCACGCTGGACGCCGGTGGCCGCGTGATTGGCATCATTCCAAAAGCTTTGGTGGAAAAGGAATGGGCCAAAAACAACTGCACCGAACTGCATGTGGTGGACACCATGCACGAGCGCAAACGCCTGATGGCCGAACACGCCGATGCCTTTTTGGCGCTGCCTGGCGGCATCGGCACATTTGAAGAATTTTTTGAGGTGTGGACGTGGCGCCAGCTGGGCTACCACGACAAACCCATTGGCCTGCTCAACGAGACGGGTTATTACGACGGACTGCTGACTTTTTTGAAGACGGGCGTCGAGCAAGCATTCATGAGCCCTTGGCAGATGGATCTGATTCGCGTGAGCGCCAACGCGCTACAGTTGCTGCCCGAACTGGTGCAAGCGGCTGGCCTGTCACCCGTTGCACGGCTGGACGCCATCTGAACCCAGCGGCGGGATCAGACCGCCGTTTCGTCCTCTTCCCCGGTGCGAATACGCACCACACGCTCCACCGAGGTGACAAAAATCTTGCCGTCGCCAATTTTCCCGGTGTGAGCGGCGCGGATGATGGCGTCAACGCAGCGGTCCACGTCGTCGGACTTGACCACCACCTCCAGTTTGACTTTCGGCAAAAAGTCGACCACGTATTCGGCACCGCGGTACAGCTCGGTGTGGCCCTTCTGGCGGCCAAAGCCCTTCACTTCGGTCACGGTCAGACCGGTCACGCCCTGCTCTGCCAAGGCCTCGCGCACCTCTTCCAACTTGAATGGCTTGATGATGGCGGTGATTTGCTTCATGCGAACGGCTCCAGGGTGCGGGGTAACTAGGAAGCCAAAAATGTATCACGCGCACCGCACCGGTGCACGGCACTCAGACTCTCTGCACAGCGCTTGTTCTCGATCAACCGCAGGGCGGGTGATCACGGGTAAGTTGCGGGCATGGAGCCACTGCCCAAGACCTCACCCATGCCGGTGTTTCGTGCACGCGGGCTCACCAAGACTTACACCATGGGTGAGGTCACCGTGCAGGCACTGCGCGGTGTGGATCTCGACTTGTACGCGGGTGAATTCGTGGTGCTGCTGGGCGCTTCGGGCAGCGGCAAGTCCACCTTGCTGAATATTCTGGGCGGCTTGGATGCGCCCACCAATGGTCAGGTGGTTTGCCAGGGGCACGAGCTCACCTGTGCCGACGAAGACGCCCTGACCCGTTTTCGGCGTTCCTCAGTGGGGTTTGTTTTTCAGTTTTACAACCTCATACCCAGCCTGACGGCGCTGGAAAACGTGGAGCTGGTCACCGACATTGCCAGCGACCCCATGCCCGCGCTGGATGCCTTGGCGCTGGTGGGGCTGGCCGACCGCAGGCACCATTTCCCGGCACAGCTCTCGGGTGGGGAGCAACAGCGCGTGGCGATTGCCCGCGCCATTGCCAAACGCCCGGCCGTGCTGTTGTGCGACGAACCCACTGGCGCCCTGGACTCAGCCACCGGTGTGCTGGTGTTGCAGGCGCTGGAGCACATACACCGGGAAACCGGCGCGCTCACGGTGATCATCACGCACAACGTGAGCATCGCGGCCATGGCCAACCGGGTGATCTACTTGAGCGATGGCTCGATTGCACGCGAGGAACGCAACGCGGTGCCCCGGGCCGCAGCGGAGCTGCGCTGGTGAAAGCGCTGCACCGCAAGCTATGGCGCGATTTTTGGCAGCTGCGCGGACAGTCGCTGGCTATTGCCTTGGTGGTCATTGGCGGCATTGCGACCATGGTGATGGCGGTGACCAACCACCAGGCCTTGTCTGATACGCGTGCGCGATTTTACGAAACCTACCGGTTCGCCGATGTGTTCGTGGTACTCAAGCGCGCGCCGCTGAACTTGCTGCAAGAGGTTAGTGCTTTGCCCGGCGTCGCGCAGGCACAAGCGCGCATTGTGGCGGGCGTGAACCTGGAGGTCGATGGGTACGACCAGGCGGTCACGGCACAGGTGGTATCGCTGCCTGAACCGGGTGACGACGACCTGAACCAGCTCTACCTGCGTGAAGGGCGCCGGCCCGAGCAGGCCTGGGAGGTGGTGGTAGGCGAAGCATTTGCGCAGGCCCACGGTCTGCACCCCGGCGATGGCTTCACCGCCATCGTAAACGGGCGCCGCCAGCGGGTCACGGTCAGCGGTGTGGGCTTGTCACCGGAATTCGTTTACCAGATACGCGCGGGCGACGTGTTCCCCGACTTCGAGCGCTTTGCCATTGTGTGGATGCGGCGAGAAGCGCTGGCGCGCGCGTTTGATCTTGATGGTGCGTTCAACCAACTGAGCATTCGGCTGATGCCTGAAGCCGCAGCCCACGGGGTCATTGACCCGCTGGACCGCCTGCTGAGGCCCTACGGCGGCCTGGGCGCGCACAACCGCGCGCTGCAAATGTCGCACCGGTTTCTGGACGAAGAACTCAAGCAGCTCCACACCATGAGCCGGCTGTTCAGTGGTATTTTTCTGGCGGTATCGGCCTTTTTGCTGAGCGTGGTGATCGGCCGCCTGATCGGCACCCAGCGCGGGCAGATTGCGGTGCTCAAGGCGTTTGGCTACAGCCGCTGGGAAGTGGGGTTGCATTACGCCCAACTGGTGCTGCTCATGGTGGGCGTGGGCGTGTTGCCCGGCGTAGCGCTGGGCGCGTGGATGGGCCGTGGCATGGCCGATCTGTACATGGACTTCTACAGGTTCCCATTTCTGGAATGGTCGGTGCAGCCGGTGGTATGGGCCCTGGCGGTGGGCTTCGGGTTGGTCGCGGCCGCGCTGGGTACAGCCCAGGGCTTGTTGCGTGTGTTTTACCTGTCGCCAGCCGAGGGCATGCGCCCCGAAGCGCCTGCGGTGTACCGGCGCACGCTTACCGAACGCCTGGGCGGTGGCCAGTTGCTGGACGCCGCCGCCCGCATGGTGGTGCGCAACCTGGAGCGTCGCCCTTTGCGCTCGCTCATGTCGGTGTTGGGCATGGGCATGGCTTGCGGCATCTTGGTGATGTCCAACCTGCAGCGCGATGCCATCGAGGAAATGATTGCCGTGCAGTTTGGACTGGCTCAACGCGACGACCTCACGGTTACTCTGGCCGAGCCTGCGAGCGCTCGGGTCATCGACGAACTGCGGTCCATTGCCGGCGTGCAAACTGCTGAGGGCTTTCGTGTCAGCGCCGTGAAACTGCGCAACGGCCACCGCAGCTACACCACCGCCTTGCAAGGCATGAGCGAATCCGCCGATCTCAAACGCGTGCTCGACGCTGCGCTCCAACCGGTGCGCGTACCGGCTGAAGGCCTGTTGCTGACCGACTATTTGGCCGATGTGCTGGCTGTTCGGCCCGGCGACCTGCTGGACGTAGAGTTTCTGGATGGACGCCGTGAAACGCTGCAACTGCCGCTGGCGGCAACGGTCACCGAATACCTGGGCGTGGGTGCCTATGCCCAACGCACCTGGCTCAACCGGCTGCGCCAGGACGGCGACCTGGTCTCGGGCAGCTGGCTCAAGGTGCCCGCTGAGGCCCGCCCTGCGGTGGTGGCGGCGCTGCGCGAGCGCCCACGGGTCGCGGCCGTGAGCGACCGCAACGCCAGCATCGCCAGCTTTCGAGACACCATGGCCGAAAATATTTTGACGTTCACCCTTGTTGCCACACTGATGGCCACCAGCATGGCGGCCGGGGTGGTTTACAACGCCGCGCGCATCACCCTGGCCGAGCGCTCACGAGACCTCGCCAGCCTGCGGATTTTGGGCTACACCCGGCACGAAGTGCGCGGCCTGCTGCTGGGCGAGCTGGGCACACTCACCCTGCTGGCCCTGCTGCCCGGTTTTGCCATGGGTTTTGGGATGAGCGCCCTGCTGGTCTGGGGCATGCAGTCGGACCTGTACCGCATTCCGCTGGTGCTGCTGCCGTCGGGTTTCGCCATGGCGGGCGCGGTGTTGCTGGTTGCAGCAGGCTTGTCCGCCTGGCTGGTGCTGCGCCGGCTCGACCAGCTGGACCTGGTGGCCATTTTGAAAACACGGGAATGAATATGAAGCACATCCCAACCGCCCGCTGGTTTCGTTACGCGCTGTTGTTCCTGGTGGCGCTGGCGCTGGCCCTGATGGCCTTGTGGCCTGACAGCCAGAAGGTGGACACCGCCACCGTGCAGCGCGGAACCGTGAACCAGACGCTGGAAGCAGAAGGCCGCACCCGCCTGCGCGAGCCGTACGCCATCACCTCACCGGTGGCGGCCATGGCCCGACGCATCGGCCTGGCGCCCGGTGATGTGGTGCGCGCCGGGCAGGTGCTGGTCACGCTGGACCCCGTGGCTGCGCCCACGCTGGATGCACGCAGCCGCAAGGAGGCCACCGCCCGACTCGCCGCTGCGCAGGCGCAGCTGCAAGCAGCCCAGGCCGAAGCCCGTTCGGCCCAAGCCAGTGCGGCGCAAGCGCTGGTCGAGCTGGAGCGCCTGCGCCCGATGGCCGCACAAGGCATGGTGTCAGCTCAGGGCCTGCTGGCCGCCGAAACCGGCTGGCAGCGCGACGACCTGCATGCGCAGAGCGCCCGCTTCCGACAGGCCACGGCGGCCCACCAGCTTGAAGCCGCCCGCGCCGCGCTGGCACTGGGCGGCCCCGGCGGCCCGTCGGCGTCGGCCCTGCACATCACGTCACCCGTGGATGGCGTGGTGCTCAGGCGCCCAGTCGAAAGCGCCCGTCCGGTGCTGCCTGGCGAGACCTTGCTTGACATTGGCGACCCCGCCGCACTGGAGGTGACCGTGGACGTGTTGTCGTCCGACGCGGTGCAAATACAGCACGGGATGGCGGTAGCGCTGCTGCGGTGGGGCGACGGCCCTGCCCTGCAGGGCAAAGTGCGGCGGGTGGACCCCGGCGCTTTCACCAAAACGTCGGCTCTCGGCGTTGAGGAGCAGCGGGTCTGGGTGGTCATCGACATCACCAGCCCGCACGAACAGTGGGCACGCCTGGGCGAGGCCTACCGTGTGCATGCGCGATTTGTCCTGCGCGAGGTGGCAGATACCCTGCATGCGCCCAGCAGCGCCGTGTTTCGGCACAACGGCGGGGCTTGGGTGTTTCGGATGGAGGCCGGCAAGGCCCACCTCACGGCGGTGGACGCGGGCCTGCAAGGCAGCGGCCAGACGGAGATCGTGAAAGGCCTGTCCGAGGGGGATACGCTGGTGATCCACCCGCCCCGCGAACTGGCCGACGGCGCACGCATACACCGGCCCTGAGGGCCCGTTTCAGACGGGCGCGTTCATGCCCGGTATTGACTGGTGATCGGGTAGCGCCAGTCTTTGCCAAAGCTGCGGTGCGTCACCCGCACGCCCACCGGGGCCTGGCGCCGCTTGTATTCGTTGATGCGGATCAGCCGCACCACTTTGTCCACGTCGGCAGCGTTGAAGCCCTCCGCCACGATCTGGGCCGGGCTCTGGTCGTCTTCCATGTAGCGTTCAATGATCCCGTCGAGCACGTCGTATTCGGGCAGACTGTCCTGGTCTTTCTGGTCGGCCCGCAGCTCGGCGCTGGGTGGCCGCGTGATGATGCGCTCGGGAATCGGGTTGGCGCCGGTGCCGTAGGGGTCGTGCGCATTGCGCCAGCGCGCCAGGCGAAACACCACCGTCTTGGCCACGTCTTTGATCACGGCAAAACCGCCGGCCATATCGCCGTACAGCGTGCAGTAACCGGTGGCCATTTCGCTCTTGTTGCCCGTGGTCAGCACGATGCCGCCAAATTTGTTGGACAGCGCCATCAGCAAAGTGCCGCGGATACGGGCCTGCAGGTTTTCTTCGGTGGTGTCTTCGGGCAGACCGGCAAATTCGCTCGCCAGGCTGGCTTTGAAGGCTTCGAACTGCGGCGCGATGTCGATTTCGTCGTAACGCACGCCCAGGCGTTCGGCCATGTCCCGCGCGTCAATCCATGAAATGTCGGCCGTGTAAGGCGAGGGCATCATCACTGTGCGCACCCGATCCTTGCCCAGTGCATCCACCGCAATCGCCAACACCAGCGCCGAATCGATACCGCCCGACAAACCCAGCAGAGCCGAGGGAAAACCATTTTTGCCAATGTAGTCCCGCACGCCCAGCACCAGGGCGTGCCACAGGTCGGCATCGGCACTGTGATCGCGGTCGGTGCTGGCTTCAATGGTCCAGCCGGCGCCTTGGCGCTGAAACGTGCAGTCAAACAGCGTTTCTTCAAAACTCACGGCACGGCCCGCCAGCGCGCCGTCGGCGGCCAACACGAAACTGCGCCCTTCAAACACGATTTCGTCTTGCCCGCCCACCAAGTGCGCGTACACCAGCGGCAAGCCGGTGGCCTGCGCGCGCGCGCGCATCGTCGCCTCGCGCTCACCACCTTTACCGGTGTGAAATGGCGAAGCGTTGATGACCACCAGCAGCTCTGCACCTGCGGCCCTCGCCTGCGCTGCAGGTAGGTCAAACCAGGCGTCTTCACAGATCAGCAAACCCAGCCGCACCGGCGCGACGTCAGCGGTGTCCACATCAAACACACACACGTCTTGGCCGGGGACGAAATACCGCCGCTCATCAAACACCTGGTAGTTGGGCAGCTCGCGCTTGGCGTAGGTGTGGGTCACCTGCCCGTTCAGCACCACGCTGGCTGCGTTGTGCAGCTGCGCCACCGACACGCTGCGTTCGCGCCGGGCACCCGTGCCGGGCTCCACCACGCGCGCCGGATGGCCCACCACGATGTGCAGGCCTTGGAGTCCTGCGGTCTGAAGGGCAATGGATTTCAGGGCATCATCACAGGCGTCGATGAACGCGGGCCGCAGGTACAGATCTTCGGCTGCGTAACCGCTGAGCGCCAGCTCCGGCGTCAGCAACACCCGCACGCCGCGTGCATGCGCTTGGCGTGCAGCGTCTATGATTTTTTGGGCATTGCCCGCCATGTCGCCCACCACAAAGTTGAGCTGGGCCACGCAAATTGGAAGTGTCATGCGGTCTGGAAGAGGAACGAAATCGATCAATGGAAGGGGCATCAACACCGGTGCGTCACCAACCCAGCAACGGCCCGAACAAGCAGGCATTTGAGGGCAGAAAATGAGCGCATCTAATTATGTCACCCGGGTCTTTTCTTCACCGTTGGACATACCCGCCGAAGCCTGGAACGAGCTGCTGGCCAGAGAAACCGATCCCAGCCCCTTCATGAGCCATGCCTACCTGGTGGCCCTGCATGCCAGCGGCTGCGCACAACACCCGTCAGGCTGGCAAGCCCAGTTTGTCACCCTTTGGCAAGGCGACGACTTGCAAGCGGCATGCCCCATGTACCTGAAGAACCATTCGTACGGCGAATACGTGTTTGACTGGGCCTGGGCCAATGCCTACGCCCAACACGGGCTCGACTACTACCCCAAGGCCCTGGTGGCCGTGCCGTTCACTCCGGTACCCGGTGCCCGGTTGCTGGCCACCCACCCGCAAGCTCGAACCGCGCTGGTGCAAGCGCTCATTGATCATGCCCGCCAAGAAAACCTGTCGTCGTTGCACCTGCTGTTTGCACAGCCGCAAGACGTGGCGGCCTGCGAAGCCGCAGGCATGATGCTGCGGCACACGGTGCAATTTCACTGGAAGAATGTGGCCCCCACGCTCCCCGCTGCGCGTGGTTCGCTGCCCCCCGAGGGGGCTGACCTTGCTTGGGGTGGCCCGGCGCTGCGGCCTGTGGACCCCACGCTCCCCGCTGCGCGTGGTTCGCTGCCCCCCGAGGGGGCTGACCTTGCTTGGGGCGGTCCGGCGCTGCGGCCTGTGGCCCCCACGCTCCCAGAGGGGGCTGGCCTTGCTGGCGCCGCGCCGCAGCCATTTCAAGATTTCGACCACTTCCTAGCCAGCCTGCAGCAGGAAAAGCGAAAAAAAATCCGGCAAGAGCGGCGCAAGGTGGCCGAAGCGGGCGTGGTGTTCCGCTGGTCGTTGGGCACTGCGATATCGGCAGCGGACTGGGGCTTTTTCTACCGCTGCTACGAACGCACCTACCGGGAACACGGCAACGCACCCTACCTGAACCGGGATTTCTTTCAGCGCATGGCGCAGACCATGCCCGAGCATTGGCTGCTTTTCGTTGCCGAGCGTGACGGCAATCCCATGGCCACCAGCCTCATCGGAATCGACGCGCAAGCGGGCGTGGCATACGGGCGCTACTGGGGTGCGCTCGAGCGCGTGGACTGCTTGCACTTTGAAGCGTGCTATTACCAACCCCTGGCCTGGTGCATCGCCCATGGGTACACCCGCTTCGAAGGCGGCGCGCAGGGTGAGCACAAGATGGCGCGTGCGTTGCTGCCCGTCAAGACCACGAGCGCCCACTGGCTGGACCATCCGTCTTTCGCCGACGCGGTAGAGCGCTTTCTTGAACGAGAAGACCAAGGCATACAGCAATACCTGGACCATCTGGCGCAGCGCAACCCGATGAAGAGCATCGCTGCGGTGCAGCAAGCGCTTGGGCCACCCAGCAAAGCGTGACAAGCTGCTCAAGGCAGCAACTTTCATGAGCGCGTCTAAAGCCCAGGCCTCGGGACGCGCTAGCTGCTCTATAAACTAGCGCGAGCATGAACGATACCGACGCCTTTTTCACCCAGACCATCGTGGGCGCACCTTTTTCGGTGCTGCTAGGACGCCAGCTTGATCCAGGCCGTGTCGAAACCGCGGGGATTAAGGTCAACATGCTCGGCGCCGAAACCCGCTTGAGCCAAGTCTGGAAAGACTGGATCTTGATGACCCACGCCAGTGACCGCATCGGCCAGCCGCGCCATCGCCCAGGCCGAGGGCGGCGCTGGCTGGAACGCCACGCGCTGTGGCTGGCCGTGCTTGGGCTGTCCAGCCTGCTGGCCACGGTGGTTTTCTGGGGGCTCCTGCAATGGAGGTAAAAACCCCGCAAGACACGCTCACCATCGACCCCATTGCCATGAACGTGGTGAACCGGGTCGCGGCGGGCAGTCAACTGAGTGGCGATTTGAACTTTGAGGGTGGTTTGCTGGTGCAAGGTGAAATTGCAGGCAACATCCGCGTCAATGGCCGTTTGATCGTCTGGACCGGCGGCATCGTGCGCGGTCGCGTTCGGGTGTCAGGCGACACCTACCTTTTTGGTTGCTTGGGTGCTGCCGGCGCCAGCGCCCACGAAACCAGTCTGGAATGCCAAGGCATGGCTTACGTCTCGAAAACTGGGGTCTCCACTGGCACGCTCATGGCCAGGCGGCTGCAACTCTACGAGGGTGCCGACTTGCAAGGCCCATTCAAGACACTTAAAAAGGGTGACAACTTCCCGGTGCTGCACGACGTGCTGCCTGACCAGCCTTGAGCGGAAGGAGCCGACCCACCATGAAAGCCGACCGCTACCTCCACCCCGACCGCCACCTGGAACAGGACATGGACAACCAGACAATGCACCCTAACGAAGAACCTTTCGATGCAGAACCCCAAGCGGGAGATGCAGACGAGGGGAGCCGCTCCAACCACGTGCTTGAAGTGGGTGTGGGCAACGCCATGCCGCCGACCCAGCCGGCCCAAATGCCGGTATTGCACCCCCAGGTGCAGTCGGTCATGTCCAGCGAAAACAGCGACATTGGCCAAGCTTGCAGCAAGATCGCGGAGGGGCTGCACTTCATAGGCCATGCCGAGCTGCGCGGCCCATGCAGTGTTGCAGGCACGGTGGAAGGGAACCTGACGCAGGCCCCTGGTGCCGTGGTTTCGGTGGTGGTCACCGAGACTGGAAGGGTCAAGGGTGACATCACAGCGCAAAAAATTTCCGTCATGGGGCACACCGACGGCATCCTGGACTCGGGTCAGGGCGAAGTGAGCCTACACGACACCGCCAGCGTGCACGGATTGGTGCGCTACGGTCGCATTCAAGTCAATGGTGCAGACCTGAACGCGACGCTGGAGCGCGTAGCACCCAGCGGCGGTGGTCACTGAACCCGCCGACCAGCCTGACGGATAACCATGCAGTGGTCGCGCTCGGCTCCACCCGACATGTCCGCCGCAACGGCCAACATGCCCACCGCGTCAGCCACCGTGCCCGATGCCCAGGCGCTGCTACAGATGGCGCTGCAAGCCAGCTGGCGGCGCGACCGGCGCGTGGGCCGGCTCCGGGTGGCGATGCGCTGGCTGGTGTGGGGCTTTTGGCGCTATGGCCTGCCCTTGCTGCTGGTGCTCACCGCGGCTGTGGCCGTGGGGCTCTGGCTGCTGCCCGGCCTGCATCAGGCGCTGGCAACGACAAGACTGGACACGCTCGCACCCTTGGCTGCTCCAGCAGCTGCGCCGCTTGTGCCAGCAGCAGAGGCAGCATACCCGGCCACCGACGCCATCACACTGCGTCTGGAGCCGGGTTGGTCGCCAAGCCGCACCGCACCGCCTGCAGCAAGCGCCTCGCCGGTTACCACAGACGCTGTACAAGATCTCTCTCTCAAACCCGAAAACTGGTTGCACAGCAAGGAGCCCTGACCCCATGAGCCAAAAACCCGCCACCACCCGCCTGGTGCCCGTCGAGCGCCTGAGCGCCATCACCAGCCTGATTGCCGAGGGCGCCGTGTTTGACGGCAACTTCAACACCACCCGCGACCAAGGGATCAAGGTGGATGGCGTGCTCAAAGGCAACATCACGTTTGAGAGTGGTGGCACGCTGCATGTGGGCGCCACCGGCGTGATTGAAAACACCCGCCTGGAAGCCGACTACGTGTTCATCGAGGGCAAGGTCATCGGTACGGTGATCGCGCGCAAGGCGCTGGAAATCACCGGCTCTGCCACCTTGATTGGCGACGCCAGCTACGACGAAATGATCGACATGCATCCGCGGGCGAGGGTGCGGGGCAAGATCGAGTACCGTGGCGACATCGACGCAGCGGCGTCTTGATCGAACCGCCAAGCCGGCCGATCTGACCAAGAAAAAAGCGCCTGTGCGGTTGCCCGCACAGGCGCTTTCTTGGAGCCTGAAGCGCTACGTGATCAGCCTTGGGCTTTGTTGTAGGCCTCAATGCCGTCGGTGATTTCCTTGTGGGCAGCGTCTTTGCCTTCCCAGCCAATCACCTTCACCCACTTGCCTGGCTCCAGGTCTTTGTAGTGCTCAAAGAAGTGCTGAATCGTGTTCAGGCGCATGGGGTTCAGATCTTCTGGCTTTTGCCACTGGGTGTAAATCGACAAGATCTTGTCGATCGGCACCGCCAGCACTTTGCCGTCTTCGCCGGCTTCGTCCTGCATTTTCAGAATACCGATGGCGCGGCATGGCACCACCACGCCCGGAATCAGCGGCACGGGCGTGATCACCAACACATCCACCGGGTCCCCGTCACCCGACAGGGTCTTGGGCACGTAACCGTAGTTGGTCGGGTAGTGCATGGCCGTGCTCATGAAACGATCGACAAAAATCGCGCCGGTTTCTTTGTCCACTTCGTACTTGATCGGGTCGGCGTTCATCGGGATCTCAATGATCACGTTGAACGAGTCGGGGACATTTTTTCCAGGGGTGACGTTGTCGAGGGACATGTTGTGAGTCTGAAGGTTGGTTGAAAACGGATCGGCCCTTGGGGCACCTTGGCGCCGTAGCGCGGGCCACATGACGGTGTGGACCCTGCGGCGCCTAGGATTTACCCTGATTTTACTGATTCCAGACTTACTTCCGTCGCGCAAGCGGTACCCAGCGACCGCAATACCCGCTAAATTTGGTACGTTGGCCAATCGCCCTGCACGCTCGCCTGAAAGCGAGTGCACGAGGACACGAGGAAGCAACGCAGCGGGGATGACCCAAAGGCGTTGCCCCCTCCAAGTCAAAACGAGCAGGAGAAATACATGGTTGGACAATCTGCGCTGATATTTGCGCTGGTGTGCGGACTGGTGGCGGTAGCCTACGGCTTCTGGTCCCGCAGCTGGATTCTTTCGCAGGACGCGGGCAACGACCGCATGCAGGAAATTGCCGGGGCCATTCAAACTGGCGCTGCCGCCTACCTTGCCCGGCAATACAAAACCATCGCCATCGTCGGTGTGGTGCTGGCGGTTCTCATTGGTGTTTTTCTGGATGGTCAAAGCGCTGTGGGCTTTGTGCTGGGCGCGGTGCTCTCGGGTGCCTGCGGCTTCATTGGCATGAACATTTCGGTACGGGCCAACGTGCGCACTGCCCAGGCCGCCACCCGAGGCATTGGCCCGGCGCTGGACGTGGCGTTTCGCGGCGGCGCCATCACCGGCATGCTGGTGGTGGGCCTGGGCTTGCTAGGCGTGGCGGGCTTCTTCTGGTTTCTGGTGGGCAACGGCAACCTCACACCCGACAAAGACCTGGCCAAGCTGCTCAACCCCCTGATCGGCTTCGCGTTTGGCTCGTCGCTCATTTCCATCTTTGCGCGTCTGGGCGGCGGCATCTTCACCAAGGGCGCTGACGTGGGTGCCGATCTGGTGGGCAAGGTGGAAGCCGGCATTCCGGAAGACGACCCCCGCAACCCGGCGGTGATTGCCGACAACGTGGGCGACAACGTGGGCGACTGCGCCGGTATGGCCGCCGATCTGTTTGAAACCTATGCGGTCACGCTGATTGCCACCATGGTGCTGGGCGCACTCATGGTGTCTGCCGCGCCCATGCAGGCGGTGCTGTACCCCCTGGTGCTGGGTGGCGTTTCCATCATCGCTTCCATCATTGGCTGCTTTTTTGTGAAGGCCAGCCCGGGCATGAAAAACGTGATGCCTGCGCTGTACAAGGGCCTGGCCATTGCCGGTGTGCTCTCGCTCATTGCGTTCTGGTTTGCCACCGCCTGGATCATGCCGGACAACGCCATCAGCGCCGACGGTAGCCAGCTGCGCCTGTGGGGCGCTTGCGCCGTGGGCCTTGTGCTCACCGCCGCGCTGGTCTGGATCACCGAGTTCTACACCGGCACCCAGTACTCACCGGTCAAGCACATTGCACAGGCTTCCACCACCGGACACGGCACCAACATCATTGCCGGCCTAGGCGTTTCCATGCGGTCCACCGCCTGGCCGGTGCTGTTTGTGTGCGTCGGCATTCTGGCTTCGTACCAGCTCGCCGGGCTTTACGGCATTGCCATTGCGGCCACGTCGATGCTGAGCATGGCCGGCATTGTGGTGGCGCTTGACGCTTACGGGCCCATCACCGACAACGCCGGTGGCATCGCCGAAATGGCTGAGCTGCCGAGCAGCGTGCGCGATGTGACCGACCCGCTGGACGCCGTGGGCAACACCACCAAGGCGGTGACCAAGGGCTACGCCATCGGCTCGGCTGGACTGGCGGCTCTGGTGCTGTTTGCCGACTACACCCACAAGCTGGAGACCTACGGACACCAGATCACGTTCGACCTGAGCGATCCGATGGTAATCGTTGGGCTGTTCATTGGCGGCATGATCCCCTACCTGTTTGGCGCCATGGCGATGGAAGCCGTAGGCCGAGCCGCCGGCGCGGTGGTGGTCGAGGTGCGCCGCCAGTTCAAAGAGATCCCCGGCATCATGGACGGCACGGCCAAGCCCGAATACGGCCGCGCGGTCGACATGCTGACCACCGCAGCCATCAAGGAAATGGTGATTCCCTCGTTGCTCCCGGTGGTGGTGCCCATCCTCGTGGGCATTTTCCTGGGGCCCAAAGCGCTGGGCGGTTTGCTCATGGGCACCATCGTCACCGGCCTGTTTGTGGCCATTTCCATGTGCACCGGTGGCGGCGCTTGGGACAATGCCAAGAAATACATTGAAGACGGCCACCACGGCGGCAAGGGCAGCGAAGCGCACAAGGCCGCCGTGACCGGCGACACCGTGGGTGACCCCTACAAAGACACCGCCGGCCCAGCCATCAACCCATTGATCAAGATCATCAACATCGTGGCGCTGCTGATCGTGCCTTTGCTGCCCATGGTGTGATGCCGCTCTGCTGAAAGACCAACGGCCCGCTCATGCGGGCCGTTTTGCTTTCGGGGATGGTCGATCCAAACGGCGCCAACCGGCTTCAAAGCCCGGCGAGATCGGCGTGTGTCAGCGCCCGCACGATTTCACCCGCGCAAGGCGTGAGTTTTTTCAGCTCGGCAGCCTGCCCATGCTCAATGGCCTGCAGCACCAGTTCGTTGATGCCGCCCACCGCCGCCATCGCCATGGCCGGTGAAAGGGCGCGCAGCGGAGCAGCGCTTGGCAAGGCTGCGCCGTTCACGGTGGCGACCATGAAATTGGCCAACTGCTGCATGACATCGCGGCGCGCACGAAGCCCTTCGGGGCCGAGGTGGTGAATGTCAATGAACAGCACCCGAACCAGGCCCGGCCCCGCTGCCAGATGCTCAAAATACGCCAGCAGCGCATGCTCAATCTGGGTCTGCCACGGCCGATCAGGCTTGAGCGCTTCACGCAGGGTGCGCAACGCCGACGCACTGGCAGCACGGTACAGCGCCAAAAAACAGGCTTCCTTGCTGGCGAAATGCTCATAAAAGGTGCGTTTTGAAACCCCCGCCTCCCGCACGATGTCGGCGATGGTGGTCAACGCCAGACCTTTGCCGGCCGACACAGTGGCCATGGCCTGAAGCAGGCGCGTGCGGTGCACAGGCTCCAGTTCTTGGGGGTGATCGAGCGTTTCGACTGTGTTCATGCGCTCAATCTTAGGTGGCACAGGCTGCACCTGGCTGACAGTGCGCGGCGGGCTTTCCCCGTTGACAGGCCGGCTCCAGGGGTGCAACATCCGGCTATCGGTACTACAAGGTACCAGTCAAAAAGCATCGCACCCATGACCGAACTCACCGTCCGCCGCTTGTTGATCGACCTGGAAAAACCGGTGCCACGTCACTGGTGTAACGGTGACGCGTTCCTGACGGCGTGGTTCAACGCCCTGTCCATGAGCTTTCCTGTGGGCGAGCAATTTTTCATCGATTCGGTGCGAGCCGGATTCAAAGCGCTGCCGGATGGCCAACAAACCCATTTCAAAACCGAGGTACAAGGGTTCGTGGGCCAGGAGGCCACGCACCGCCGCATCCACGCGCTGTTCAACGCCCAAATCGAAAAACATGGTCTGGTCAACGAATGGGAACCCAGGGCTCGCGTGCGCTTGAGTCTGGTGGAAGGCAGCGATCCGCGCCACGGACTGGCCATCACCGCAGCCAACGAGCACTTCACCGCCCTGTTCGCCGAATGGATGCTGGCACACCCGCAGCGGCTGGATGGCTGCGAACCTCGACTTAAAGCCCTGTGGCTGTGGCACAGCGCCGAAGAGGCTGAGCACAAATGCACCGCCTTCGACCTGTACCAGGCACTCGGCGGCAGCCATGCCTGGCGCGTGAAATGGATGCGCCGCGTCACCCTGATTTTTCTGACCGACACCCTGCGCCAGACCGTGAACAACCTCAGGCGCGACGGCACGCTGTGGCGCTGGAGCACCTGGCAAAGCGGCTGGCACCACATGCTCGGCCGCCAGGGCCTGCTGCGCCTGAGCTTGCAGCCCTGGCGGGCTTACTTCCGTGCAGACTTTCACCCCAGCCAGCAGTCGAGCGATTTGTCTGAAACCTGGCTGGAGCAAAACGCCAACCTGTACACCCGGGTTGGTTCTGCCTGAGCGAGCTTCATCCCTCGGGTGAAACCCCAGTGTCTATGGGCGCGTCCCCTCGCTAAGCGCAGGTGTCGCCCATAATCGCATCATGTCTGAACGCGTCATTCCTCTGGTAGACCAGCGCACGGCCTCGCGCTCTGCCGCCATTCCTTCTGTGCCGATTGCGGCCACCGGCCTGCTGGGCGACCAGTTGGGTCGCCCGCTGCGCGACCTGCGCATCAGCGTGACCGACCGCTGCAACTTCCGCTGCAGCTATTGCATGCCCAAAGAGGTCTTTGACAAGGACTACCCTTACCTCCCACACAGCGCACTGCTCAGTTTCGAAGAAATCACCCGCTTGGCGAAGCAGTTTGTCGCCCATGGCGTGCAAAAAATCCGACTCACCGGTGGTGAGCCACTGCTGCGCAAAAACATTGAAATCCTGATCGAGCAACTGGCGGCCCTGCGCACATTGGAAGGCAAACCGCTGGACATCACCCTGACCACCAACGGTTCGTTGCTGGAACGCAAAGCCGCATCGCTCAAGGCCGCAGGGCTGCAGCGCGTCACCGTCAGCCTGGACGGGCTGGACGATACGGTTTTCCGGGCCATGAACGATGTGGACTTTCCGGTGGCCGACGTGCTGCGCGGCATCGAGGCAGCGCGAGCGGCGGGGCTGGGGCCGATCAAGGTCAACATGGTGGTCAAACGCGGTACCAACGACCACGAAATTTTGCCCATGGCGCGCCACTTCAAGGGCACCGGCATTGTGCTGCGCTTCATTGAGTACATGGACGTAGGCGCCACCAACGGCTGGCGCATGGACGAGGTGATGCCCAGCGCCGAGGTGGTGAGGCACATTCACAGCGAACTGCCGCTGGTGCAGTTGGAGCCGTCAGCACCGGGGGAAACCGCCGAGCGCTGGGGCTATGCCGACGCCAACGGCCAGCACGACGCCAGCGCCGGAGAAATCGGCGTCATCAGCAGCGTGACGCAGGCTTTTTGCAGCGACTGCAACCGCGCCCGCCTGTCCACCGAGGGCAAGCTTTACCTGTGCCTGTTTGCCAACCAAGGCCACGACCTCAAACCCCTGGTGCGCGGCGACGCCACCGACGAGCAGCTGGCCAGCGCCATTGCCGCCATATGGCAAGGCCGCAGCGACCGCTATTCCGAGCTGCGAGCCAGCCTGCCGCCCGACGCCTCCACCGGAGGGCGGCGTGTCGAGATGAGCTACATCGGTGGCTGAAGACTCCCCCCGAGGGGGCACCACCTGCCGTCCGGCACAGCCGGCCCAGCGGTGTCCCCGGTTTGGTCCGCTTCACGCGCCGAATACCCCTTTTTAAACTTCGAGATGAATAGCATTCAACCCAACGAAATCACCGCCATCGTGTTGGCGGGTGGCCGTGGCTCCCGCATGGGCGGGGTCGACAAAGGTCTGCAAAATTTTCACGGCACGCCCCTGGCGCTGCACACGGTGCTGCGGCTGCAAATGCAAGAAGGCGGCTTGGTGGGCGAACTGATGATCAACGCCAACCGCAACCTGTCGGCCTACGAAGCCTTTGGCGCACCGGTCTGGCCCGACACCCTGACCGATTACGCGGGCCCGCTGGCCGGTTTCATGACCGGGCTAGAGCGCTGCGAAACACCTTATTTGCTCACTGTGCCCTGCGACACGCCGCTGTTTCCATTTGATCTCGTGCAGCGGTTGGCCCAAGCTTTTGAAGACGACAGTACCGAAATTGCGATGGCTGCGGCGCTGGAGGAAGACGGCCAGCTGCGCGCACAGCCGGTGTTTTGCCTGATGCGCGTGGAACTGCTGGAAAGCCTGGTTGCGTTCACACAAGCGGGGGGCCGCAAGATAGACCAATGGACCGATCAGCACAAGACGGTGTTGGTGCCGTTCAACCTGCCGGGCGACGATGCCCGTGCTTTTTGCAACACCAACACACTGGCCGAGCTGCACGCGCTGGAAAACCCCTGACAAGCCCTGAGTTGCGCCATGAAAACCATTGCCCAGATAGCCGCTGAATTGCAGGGCTACGACCCGCAGGCCTTGAGCGCCGAGCGCGTCAACGACTTTCTTGCCCAGCTGATCGAACCCGTCACCGAGACCGAGACCCTGCCCGTTTTTGACGCCCTAGGTCGCGTGCTCGCGCAAGACGTGGTCTCGCCCATCAGCGTGCCGCCGCACGACAACTCCGCCATGGACGGATTTGCGTTCGACAGCGCGCAGTTGCGTCCCGGCGAGCCGCTCACCCTGCGTGTGGTCGGCACCGCGCTGGCTGGCAAAGCCTGGGCAAGCCCAGTGGGTGCTGGCGAATGCCTCAAGATCATGACGGGCGCCATCATGCCGCCCGAGTTGGACACCGTGGTGCCACTGGAATTCGTGCGCGCGGGAGAAGACGGCAGCGTGCACATTCCGCCCGGCGTGGTGAGCGCCGGTGACAACCGGCGCCTGCTGGGTGAAGACCTAATGGCGGGCCAACCCGCTCTGCGCAAGGGCCAAACTCTGGGCCCGGCTGCGCTGGGGCTCATCGCCAGCCTGGGCCTGCCCAGCGTCAGCGTGTTCCGGCGCATCAAGGTCGCGTATTTTTCAACCGGCGACGAGATTCTGAGCCTGGGTGATTGCCCCCGCGAAGGCGCGGTTTACGACAGCAACCGTTACACCGTGTTTGGCCTGCTCACCCGCCTGGGCGTAGAGGTGGTCGACATGGGCGTGGTGGGCGACCAGCCCGCCTTGCTTGAAGCGGCTTTCCGCCAAGCGGCGGCCACGGCCGACGCCATCATCACCAGCGGCGGCGTGAGCATGGGTGAAGCCGACCACACCAAGGCCATGATGAAGCACTTGGGCGATGTGGCGTTCTGGCGCATTGCGATGCGGCCCGGGCGGCCCATGGCGGTGGGTCGGATCACCGAACAAGGCCGGTCCGCCATCCTGTTTGGTTTGCCCGGCAACCCGGTGGCCGTCATGGTGACGTTTCTCGCCTTCGTGCGCCCTGCTCTGCTGCGGCTCATGGGCAGCACAACCGCCGAACCGCTGTTGCTCAAGGCCCAGAGTGGTGAGCCATTGCGCAAAAAGCCGGGCCGTACCGAATACCAGCGCGGCATCGTCACGCGCGGTGCCGATGGCGCACTGCATGTGTGCACCACCGGCAACCAGGGGTCGGGTGTGCTGCGCTCCATGGTCGAAGCCAACGGCCTGATCGTGCTGCACCACAGCCAAGGCAACGTGGCGGTGGGCGATGCGGTGGACGTGATGATGTTTGACGGCGCGATTTGAAGCGGTCAACCGCCTGCAGCTTTGGCCAGGATGCGGCAGGCCTTGCCGCTGCGTCCCCGAGGCACCACTTGACCCAGTTCGCCGAGCACCCGAATGGGTAAAGCACCCTGCGCCGTGGCGAAAGCCTGCAACGCCGCACGACAACACTTCAAAGCCTCGCGCCCGGCTTGCCCCGCCAGCGGCAAACGCAACACCAACGTGCTGTCGTCGCGCTGGCGCAGCTGAAAATCAAACACCCCGGCCTGCTCTTCCAGCACGGTTGACAAGGCCAACGGCAACAACGCCACCTCACCGTTGAGCCCTCGCACACGCACAATGTCGTCGCGCCGGCCTTGCACTTCGATCACCGGAAACGGTGAACCACAGACGCAGCGCTCGGCGTGCAGCGTCACCTGGTCGCCCATGGCGTAGCGGATCAGGGGCTGCACGGTGTTGGCCAGGCTGGTCAGCAACACGCCGCAAGACGGCTGGCCAAGCGGCACCGGGCGGTTGTGTTCGTCCACCGGCTCCAACACCAGCCAGTCGGTGTTCAGGTGCAAATGCCCGGCCCCGCATTCCCATCCCATGGCCAGAAACTCTGAGGCACCGTAGCTGTTGCGTACCCGGCATTCCAGCGCCGTTTCAATGCGCTGGCGCACGGCAGGGCTCAGCGTTTCGCCGCCCGTCCACAGCTCGCGCAAACCCATCTTCAGGCGCCCACACTCGGCCTCTTCGGCCAGCAACAGCGCAGCGGTGGGGTAACTGGCCAACACGGTGGGGGCAAATGCATTCAGCGCATCTACCAGCGCGTCCACCGGCTGCAGGATGGAGAACGAACGCATGGACGGCGCCAGCCAGGGCTGCAACTGGCGCAGCCGCTCCATGCTGACAAAGCTCGCAAAATGCCCCCCCGTGGCGCCCACAAACGCCATGCGCTCGGTCAGGTAGAACGGGTCCAACCAGCGGCGGCTGCGCTGGTCGGGACTGCGGCGTACGGTTTCCAGGGCGTCGTACACGGCCATGACGCGCGCGTCTTGCACAAAAATGCCGGGCGAGCCACTGGTGCCCGAGCTCTCCCACACCAGGTAGCGTCCCAGATAAGGCTCGCCCACGCGCATAGGGTCGGCAATGAAAGCCCGCAGGTCGTTCAGCGATAGATCGGGGTCGGTCACCCAATCCGAAAAGCGGCCCATGAGCTCGTCGCGCCCGACGGGAGCCACGCGCCCGAGGGCGCTGGCGTTGTCGGGCAATTTAGCCAAGCGTTCCCGGTACAAGGCCGAGCCACGCCGGGCCGCGGACAGCAGTTGGCCCAGGCGCTCCTGCTGCAACCGGGCCACCGAAGCCTCGTTGGCGCGGGCTTGCGACAGCACCTGGGCTGTGGTGCTGGCCAACAAAAATGGATCAAAAACAGTGCCCACGCAGAGATCTCCCGTGGCCGCCGCCGACCACACCACGGCGAGATCGACGGCACGACCCTCAACGCGGCACCGACAAGCAGCCGGTGCCGTACCATGCTACCGGCCTCAGTTCACAGCCAGATTGCGCTGGCTCAAAGGCCGGGCTTCCTTGCCGGTTCAGAAACTGAGCGTTTTGGGTGGGTGCGCCGGCATGAGCGAAAGACGCTCAGCCGATCAGGTCGCCGGGGTTTCCAGCGGCGAAGCCACCGCATTCAACCCAGCCTGGCGCACCTCACCCGAGGTTTTCTTGCGCGCCAGCAAGGTGTACATGGTGGGCACCACAAAGATGGTGAGCAAGGTACCCAGGCTCATGCCGCCCACAATGACCCAGCCAATCTGCTGGCGGCTCTCGGCGCCTGCGCCGCTGGCCAGGGCCAGTGGAATGGCGCCCAGCACCATGGCGCCGGTGGTCATGAGGATGGGGCGCAGCCGCAGCGCAGCCGATTGTTTCACCGCCTCCAGCGTGTCCAGGCCTTGCTCACGCAGCTGGTTGGCGAACTCCACAATCAAAATGCCGTGCTTGGTGATCAGCCCCACCAGGGTAATCAACCCGATCTGGCTGAACACGTTGAGTGTGCCCCCTGAAAACTTCAGTGCCAGCAGCGCGCCGAGCATGGACAGCGGCACGCTGAGCATGATGATCAGGGGATCTACGAAGCTCTCAAACTGCGCGGCCAGCACCAGGTAGATGAACAGCAGCGACAGCACAAACACAATGGCCAGCGAGCCCGACGAGCTTTTGAACTCACGGCTCTGGCCGTTGAGGTCGGTGGTGTAACCCGGCGGCAATATCTCGGCAGCGGTGGCGTCCATGAACTTGAGCGCGTCACCCAGCGCCAACTCGGGCGCCAGGTTGGCCGTGATGGAGGCGCTGCGGCGTTGCCCGAAGTGGTTGAGCTCCCGCGGAACCACCACTTCACTGATTTTGACCAGAGAAGCCAGCGGAATCATGGCGTCGTTGCGCCCCCGCACAAACAGGCGGTCGATGTCGTCGGGCGTGCTGCGCTGGGCGCTGTCGGTCTGCACGATCACGTCGTACTGCTCGCCATCGCGCTTGTAGCGGGTGACGATGCGGCCGCCCAGCATGGTTTCCACCGTGCGGGCAATCGCGTCCACGTTCACGCCCATGTCGGCGGCCCGCTCGCGGTCCACGTCCATTCGGATCTCGGGTTTGTTCAGGCGCAGGTCGGTGTCCACCTGCACAAAGCCGGGGTTCTTGGCCAAGGCGTCCTGAAACTGGCGCACCACCTTGGACAAGTTGTCGTAGCTGTCGGAAGTGACGATCACGTAGTTGATCGGCCGCTCGCGAAAACCCTGACCCAGCGAAGGCGGCGTGATGGGGAACGCGCTGATACCCGGCAAAGCCGCCATGCGCGGCGCAATTTCGCGGGCGATTTCTTGCGTGGTGCGCGTGCGTTCTTCCCACGGTTTCGCCCGCAAGAACACGTTGCCCTGCGCCACGGTGGGGTTGCCAATGTTGCTGAAAATGCGGTCAAACTCGGGGTAGTCCTGCCCAATGCGCTCAATGGCTTCGGCGTAGCGGCGGGTGTAGGCCAGCGTCGCGCCGTCCGGCCCGTTGATGCTGGCCAAGATCACACCCCGGTCTTCAATGGGCGCCAGCTCTTGCTTGGTGGTTTGCAGCAGCCACCAGCTGCCGGCCGCACTGGCCACCATGACCAGCACCACCGCCCAGCGCAGCTTCAGCGCGAGCGCCAGCGCGCGGCTGTAGCCGCGCGTCATGCCGGTCAACACGCGTTCCATGCCACGGTCAAAACGGCCCGGGGTGGGGTTGTGTCGCAGCAACTTGGAACACAGCATGGGCGAGAGCGTGAGCGCCACAAAGCCGGACACCACCACCGCGCCGGCCAGCGCCAGCGCAAATTCGGCAAACAGACGCCCCGTGCGACCGGGCGTGAACGCCAGCGGCGCGTACACCGCAGCCAGCGTAAGCGTCATGGCAACCACGGCAAAACCCACCTCCCGGGCACCTTGAATGGCCGCTTCAAACGGTTTCATGCCCTCTTCGATGTGGCGGTAAATGTTCTCCAGCACGACGATGGCGTCGTCCACCACCAAACCAATGGCCAGCACCAACGCCAGCAGGGTGAGCGTGTTGATGGAAAAGCCAAACAAAGCCATGAGCGCGAAAGTGCCGATCAGGCTCACCGGTATGGTGACCAGCGGGATGATGGACGCGCGCAAGGTGCGCAGGAAAACAAAAATCACCAGCGCCACCAGCACCACCGCCTCGGCAATGGTGGTGTAGACCGCTTTGATGGAGCGGTCGATGAAGACCGAGTTGTCGTTGGCAATGTCCACGTTCACGCCGGGTGGCAGGTCTTCCTTCACTTTTTCCAGCAACTGGCGCACACCGGCCGAGAGCTCCAGCGGGTTGGCCGTGGCCTGGCGAATGACGCCGAGCGAAATGGAGTCGCGACCGTTCAGCCGCACCGAGGTGCGTTCGTCTTGCGGGCCCTGCAACACCCGGGCCACGTCGCCCAGACGGATGGTCTGGCCGTTGATGTTGCGAATGGCCACGTCGCGAAACTGCGCTGGCGTCTGCAGGTCGGTCGCGGCGGTCACATTGAACTCGCGCAGCGTGCTTTCAATGCGGCCGGCAGGCACCTCCAGGTTGGACCGGCGCAGCGCGTCTTCCACGTCCTGCACCGTTAGGCGGTAGGCGGCCAGGCGGTCGGGGTCGATCCAGATGCGCATGGCGTATTTGCGCTCGCCGTACACGCGCACATCGGCCGCACCCGGCGCCGTTTGCAGCACCGGCTTGGCCAGGCGGTTGGCAAAGTCGGAGAGTTGCAGCGCGTCGTGCGTGTCCGAGCTGAGCGCGAGCCAGATGACCGGGAAAGCGTCAGCCTCCACCTTGGCAATCACTGGCTCGTCAATGCCCTGGGGCAGGCGCTGACGCACCCGGCTCACTTTGTCGCGCACATCGGCCGCGGCCGAGTCAGGATCGCGCTCCAGCTTGAAGCGCACCGTGATCTGGCTGCGCTCCTGGCGGCTGATGGAAGTGATGACGTCCACACCTTCAATGCCAGCCAGCGAATCTTCCAGCGTTTTGGTGACCTGCGATTCGACCACCTCGCTGGAGGCACCCGTGAAACTGGTGCTGACCGTGACCGTGGGTTCGTCGATCTTGGGGTATTCGCGCACCGTAAGTCCGTTGAACGAAACCCAGCCCACCAGCAGAATCAGCAGCGACAACACGGTGGCAAACACCGGGCGGCGAATGGAAATTTCAGGCAATTGCATGCAGCGAGCTCCCGAGGAAAAGGGCCGTCAAGCGGTCAGGACCGCATCAAACACCGTCATTTGGCGGAGGAAGCAGCCGGGGCGGCACCGGCGCCTGCGGGTGCACCGCCTGCGGCACGAGGCCCGCCACCCGGCTTGTTCATGTCCACCACCCGCACGGCTGTGCCGTCGCGCTGCAGCCGCTGCTGCCCCGCCACCACCACCGTGTCACCTGCAGCCAGCCCAGCCAGCACCTGCACTTGGGCGCCCTGGCGCACACCCAGCTGCACTTCGGTGCGGCGCGAAACGAGTTTGGCGGCATCGCCCTCGCCTCCTTTTTCCAGCTTGAACACGAATTGCTTGCCGCCCTGCGGCACCAGCGCCTCTTCAGGCACCACCAGCGCCGCGTCATCGACCGAAAAAACAGTCAGCACGCGTGCAAACATGCCCGGGCGCAAGTCGCCGGCGGGCGACGGTGGCAGCACCGCACGCACCGCCACCGAGCGGCCATTGGCGTCGAGCAGCGGGTCCACCGCCTGCACGCGGGCCACAAATGACTGGCCAGGCAAGGCATCGAGCTGCACCTGCACCGACTGGCCAGGCGCTATGCGCGTCTGGTAGCGCTCGGGCAAACGAAAGTCCACCGTGAGCGCCGATGTGTCTTCCAGGTTGACCAGATCGGCGCCGTCTTTGACGTATTCGCCCAAGTTGATGCTGCGAAGACCGACGGTGCCGTCAAACGGCGCCGTGACCCGCATGCGCTGCAAACGTGCCTGCGCCAGCGCCACCTGGGCCTCGGCCACTTGCAGGTTGGCTTGGCTTTCATCCAGCACCCGCTGGGCCACAAAATTCTCGGCCACCAGTTCCTGGTTGCGCTTGAGGTTGGCGCGTGCAATGGACAACTGCGCCTGCGCCTGGCTGAGCTCGGCGCGCTGCAACACGTCGTCCAGCTGCACCAGCATCTGTCCGCGTCGCACACGCGCACCGTCGGCAAAACCGATCTGGGCAATGCGCCCACTCACCTCGGGTCGCAGCGTCACGCTCTGGCGCGAACGCAGCGTGCCCACAGCTTGGGCGTCGTCCTGAATGCGCAGCGTCTTCACAAGTGCAACCTCCACACCCGGTACACCGCCCGAGCGCCCGGCTCCAGCAGGTGCGCCGGTGGCGGGTTTTCCCACCAGTGGCCCACCCACCGGGGCCGGCGCGGCCCGGTTTTGAAACCACCAGGCACCGGCAGAAGCCAGCCCGATACCTGCAGCAGCGACCACCACGTAAAGCGTCTTGTTTGACATGTTTCAATTCAACAGGAAGGTGACACACAGCGACCACAGGACGCACGCAAAAAAACAATGTAACAGTCCAGAGACGGTGGCGCAGGCAGAAGTTCAATCACCTTGCGGGTTGCCAAGCTCCACGCTGGTTGAACCAACCGTCAACCCGGCACGCCCCGGTTGGCCAGTGCGTCGGCCCTTTCGTTGCCCGGATCGCCCGCGTGGCCCTTTACCCAGTGCCATTCAATGGTGTGAACGCCATCGTGCGTCAGTGCATCCAGCCGCTTCCACAGGTCGGCGTTTTTCACCGGCTGTTTGGCCGCCGTTTTCCAGCCCTTGGTCTTCCAGCCATGGATCCACTCGGTAATGCCCTTGCGCACGTATTCACTGTCCAGGTACACCGCCACCGTGCAAGGGCGCTTCAGGGCCGAAATGCCCTCAATCACCGCCATGAGTTCCATGCGGTTGTTGGTGGTTTCGCGTTCACCGCCCCAGAGCTCTTTTTCATGCCCTGCGGCTTTGAGAAAAACGCCCCAACCGCCTGGACCGGGGTTGCCCTTGCAGGCACCGTCGGTGTAGATCACCACGTGATTCAATCGAAAACTCCACAAAATAGAAAAAAATGCAAAAGCTGCCCACAGCGCACTGCGGGCAGCTTCAAGACAAGGTTTGGATCAGTGGCGGTTCGTCACCGCCACGGGGGCCGACGCCGATGCCCGCCGGGGTTTCCAGGCCGGCCCCAACAAGCGAACGCCACGCACGCGCTTGACCGCCACCGCAAAATAAACCGCACCCAATATGGGCCACCAGCGCGCCCCGGCCGGGTCCATCCAGGCGGTGCGCTGCAACCATTTTTCGGTCTGCACCGCTGGGCGATAGCACCCGTAGCGGTCAGACTCTACTTCAAAACCGAGCAGACGCAGCCAATCGCGCAAGCGCCACGGGCCAATGAAGTCGCCTGCCTCTGGCAAATACAGGTGGGCAGCGTCCGCTCCCCCCAGACCCAGCTTCAAACCCAACCGCCCACGCCCCTGGCGCAGGCCCCACAAACTCGCCGGGTTGAAGCCTGAAATGACCACCCGCCCCTCGGGCACCAACACGCGCTCGACTTCACGCAACACCTGGTGCGGATCGGCACTGAGTTCGAGCGCGTGAGGCAGCACAACCAAATCGAGGCTGGCAGCCGGAAACGGCAACGCAGCGGCATCGGTGATGAGCGCCACGCGCGGCGTGGGAGCGGCTTCAGCGCGGCTGTCGACCGAGCGCTCGCCCTCTGTGCAGATCAAGTGACCGCTCAACAGCGGCGCCAGCTCTTCGGGCAAAGCCAACCAGCGGTGCGGCATGCGGTTTGCGCGCAGCGCCTCCAGCTCGGCCAGTCCCAACTGCAAGGCGTTGTAGCCAAACATATCGGCCACAGCCAGATCAAACTGCGCCTGCTCCCAGCCCAACAGATATTGGCCTGGCGCGGTTTGCAGCCAGCTGCTCAGCCCTGCGGGCGGCAGGTCTGCTGGGTGTTCGGGGTTCAAGGCGGGTTGTCTCCAGTGGGTTTGACCAGATATCGGCTTCCAGCCGTCCACTGAAAATAATCGTAATCGGTGGGCAGGTCAGCGGCCATGATGTACTGAAAGTGGATGCGAAACCGATCCTGCTTGAGTTTGTCGTACACCGCAGGTTCAAACATTTTTACAAACCGCGGAGAAACCAGTTTGGGCCGGTCAGGCTGTCGTCCAGCGAGTGGCACCGGCAATACGACCAATGGATCGCACAAGGCAAAACAACAGCCGTCGGGTGGGGCCGACACGTCGATCCAACCCACGCGATCGGCGGTTCCAAGACGCGCCAGATGGCCTCGAAAAGCGGTCGCTTCGGGCAAGGTGCCCAACAAGGGGATGCACTGTCCCAGCGTGAGCAAGTTAACAGCCGTCCTCTGGCAGGCCAGCTCAGGCACACGCTGTAGCGCCCGGCCCAAGACCTCGACTGCCATGATGCAACCCGAGCTGTGACCGACCAGCAACACCTCATCGTATTCACCCGACGCAACGCGCTCCAGCAAGGTCGCGGCGTGCTGATCCAGTCGTTTCTCAAGTTCCGGTGTTTCACCGGCCGCCTGCCGGCGGGTGAACGCATAACTGCGCATCAGCCACAACATGCTGAAGCGGCCCTCCAGCCGCTGCGCGCCCCAAAATGTACCCAGCAGCCAAACAACCGCCAGAACACCAGCAAAGGCCCGGTTGCCACCCAGGTTGCCAGCCAAAAACCAAATCCCCAAGGCCACGGCAGGAATAACCAGCACCACCGCGCACAGCAACAAAAAAGGTGCAAATAACGCGATGAAGGGGGGCCAAGAAAGGCGCTTCATACGCCACAGAGCGCCCGTCCTCATATAGTGCATAGACGTGGTCATCACGTCCACCCAGACACGCCAAGCCTGGCGGTGCCAATGTTGGCGCACCACGTCATCCCAACGCAAAAACTCATAGTCGGTCGCAACAAGCCCACCGCCGTCCTCGGCTTGCAAAGACCACTGCGCGTTGCCATTCGACAGCTTTCGCCGTGGGCCTACAGCAACCTTGAGCCCGCTCACCCGTGCCTGTCGGGCAGCCCCATCCCGGTACGACGCGTGATAATGCCCTGCCCCCTTGGGGTCGAACCCGCTGACATACAGAACGCAGCGCTTGCGCACGGTAGGTTCACTCATGGCTTCAAAAGATGGTTTGCTTGTCAAGTCCTGACTTCACAACGAAATCCACCAAGGGTTGCTCGCGTTTGTTGGCTCGCTGGCAATGGTCCTTCTGCACTTTGTCGGTCAGGCGGATCACCACCCTGGCCCAACGTTTCTCGTCTCGCACGCGCCACGCATGAGACGAAACCGACTCCCAGGCGCAGCCGTTAAACACGGTGGCGTTGACAAAATTGTCCAGTGCGCGCACGCCGGCGCGCGCACGCGCATTGCTGCGCCCGAAGTAGCCCACCCACACCAAGATCAGGTAACCCAAGACGGCGAGCGGCACCATGGCGGCCATGAGCAAAAACCCAGCCAATCGCTCTTTCAGCATGCGCCCGCCCGCCGGTGCAGTTGCAGGCGAACGCCGTTGGCCGAGCGTATCGTCAACCGACCCACAGGCTGTGGGGTGTGGCCAGCCACCGGCGTCAGGCGGTAATGCTGGATCAGACTGGAAAGAATGAGCACGGCTTCCTGCAACGCAAACGCCGCCCCCATGCACACGCGAGGGCCCATGCCAAAAGGCAGGTAACCCTGCCGAAGGGCATCGCGCGATTGATCGTCGTCGTATCGATCGGGGTCAAATGCATCGGGTTGCGGCCAAATATCTCGGTGCCGCTGCATCAGCCACGGCGCCACCACCACGGTGGCACCCGCAGGTACCGACTTGTCGCGCATGGGGCAGGTTTTGGCTGACTGGCGCGCCATGAATCCCACGGGGGGGAACAGCCGCAAGGTCTCCCGGAACACATTCCAGGTCAGCGTAAGCTGCTTCATATCACCATGCTCCGGCTTGCGCTCCCCCAACTGAGCGCAAACTTCTGTATGCATGCGTTGCTGCACATCGGGTGCCTCAGCCAGCAAATAGGATGCCCACGTGAGCGCACTGGCCGACGTCTCATGGCCCGCAAGAAACAGCATGGCGACCTGATCGACCAACTCGTCAAAACCAAACGCCTCGCCCGTTGTAGCATCTCGCGCCTCAAGAAACGATGAAAGGATGTCGACCTGCGATGCCGCCGTCCCGTTTCTGTGCGCTTCAAAACGCGGCCGAATCAATTTTTCGAGCAAACCCCGGATCTCGCGGGCTGCGCGACGGCTGCGCCACGCGTCCCAGGGCCACACCAACCAGCGCACGCCATAAATGGAGGGGAGCAACAGGCGGGGTGCCAGCGCCTGAAATCGAGCAAAGGCGTCAAACACGCGGTGTGCGTCAGGCCCTTCCATGGGTACCGAAAAAATGGTGCGAAAAATGATGTCGGCGGTGACATGGGTCATTTCCACCTCTAGATCGTGCTCGGCGCCTCGCGGCAGGGCCGCCAGGCGTTTCAGCATGTCTTCCGTGGCTGCCCTCATCACCGTAAACGCTACGCCCAAGCGAGCCTGGGCAAAGGCTGGCTCCATCATGTCGCGCTGACGCTGCCACTGCGCACCGTTGGTCGTGAAGATACTTTCGCCCAGCAAGGGTTTCAAGGCTTCGCCCAGCAGCGCACTCTTTGGGAAATCGGCCGCCCGCTCCGACAGCACTTTCCTCACGAGTCCCGGTTCGTTGACCATGTAAAGGTCTAGACCCGGCAGATGCACTTCCCCCATCTGCATGCGGTAGCTTCGCTCATACAGCGCATCTAACCAGGAGCGCCGGGCACTGAAAAACATCAGCAGCGCGGATGCACGGCTCTTGCGGGGCTTGGGGTAGGCTGGACAGAAATGACTCATGGAACTGGATCGCGCAATGGGAAACGTTGCACCAGGCTCGTCGAGCCGGCAGTGATGGCGAAGTAATCGTAAGGGCCGGGACGGTCGCTGGACATGATGTACTGGCGGTGCAGACGGATCTTGTCTTTGACAAGCGCGCGGTAGTTGTCGGGCTCAAAGAGGGTGTGGAAGCGCGGAGAAGCCTGTTGCGGCTGGCCTGGCGGGCGAGGCCTGACGTGCAGACCACATGCCGCCACCGGATCGGTCAAGCCAAAGCTGACCCAGTCGGTGGGCGATGAAAAGTCGCGCCAGCCCAGCCGTGCGTGAACCGCCAGTGCAGCGAGATCGGCTCGAAACCGAGCGGCTCGACGCATCAGACCCAGCATGGGAATGCACTGCCCCAAGGTCAGCAGGGAGAGCGTATGGCACTCCTTTTTACGCTGAGTGCGGTCGTCCATATCATCAACAAGGCACAAGGCCCGCGCGGCCACCGAAACGGCGAGCATGCTGCCCACACTGATGCCGACCACAAGCACTTCGTCGTTGTCCTCGTTCTGCAGAGCGCGAGCCACTGCCGCGGCTGTGCGGTCCAGGCGTTGTTGCAAGCCCTCCACGCTGTCTCTTGACCACCGGTCGCTGAACGCAAGAATTCGAGCCATCCAGGTGGAGTGCAAACGCGCCTCGAGACGCACAAAGGCCCACAGCCCACCCACCATCACCGCCATTCCGAGCAACGCAGCCGGTGCATAGCCCAAGCCGGCGACGGAAACACCCCAAAACAGCACCACAAGTCCGAGAACAACAGCCAGAGCAAGTCCACCCAATAAAAAACCAAAGGCATACATCATGGCGGCCAGGGTCCTGGGGGCAACACGCCAGACATGGCCGAGTTCGCCGCTGCCCAATACCGCCCAGGCACCGCGCAACGCGTCAGCAGACACAGCGAAGCCGCCCCGAGGCCAGCAGGCCCGAACAATGTCATCCCAACGGACGTATTCGTACAGGGTTTCGCAATGGCCTTGCCCATCCCGAGCCTGGACAGACCACAGGCTGTTGCCTTCCGCATTGCGCACACGAGGTCCGACTGAAATGTCCATGCCATTGACCTTCGACTGCCGGGCAGCCTCTCGGGTGTACAGCGCGTGGTAGTGGGCAGCTGGCTTGGGGTCGAAGCCCGTGATGAAAAACACGTGCCGACGCCGCACGCCGGATCGGTTCATGGAAATGGGCCTTTCGCAAGTCACGGGCGGTTGTTTCGCAGTACCCATGCACCAAGAATGTGGCGGAGGGCCTGGTTGGCAGCACCGCATCGGCGCCAGCAGGTTGAATTGGAGCAAGCCTTTTCGCTTCGATGCTGTCTACCGTGCAGCCTGCCAAGCCCGTTGAGTATATCGAGAGCCGTTTCAACGCCTCAGCCCATCCACAGAGCGCATCCGACAAAGAACAGGCATCCGCTTGGGAACCTTGGGTAGGGTATTTCACATCGAAGGCGTGGCCAGACACTGAGCCATTGACATCAACCGACAGTCGGGCTTTCAAGCGCACGCAACACTGCACATTGCCGACGACTGGTGCCGGAAAAAGTCCGAACAGCGGGCTGGCTCTGCCATACTTGTAAGTTGCACTCATCGGGCTGAAACCAGTCCGAACAGCCGCCCAACCACGTGCCGCACGACATTTCAAACGCAAGACAAAACGATGCAATTGCTGCCCATCCCCGCGTTCACAGATAACTACATCTGGGTGCTGCACGATGCACAGCGTGCCGTGGTGGTGGACCCGGGCGATAGCGAGGTCGTTTTGGCGTGGCTCGCGCAGCAAAAACTGCAGCTCGACACCATACTCATCACCCACCACCATGCAGACCATACCGGTGGCGTGGCAGCGTTGCGCTTGGCCAAGGGTGCTCGGGTGATTGGCCCAACGCTTGAACCCATGCCAGAACCCTTGCAACGCGTAGACGATGGCGAAGTGGTGATGGCCCTAGGTCTGCCGTTTCAGGTCATCAAGGTGCCTGGGCACACGGCGGGGCATGTTGCGTTCTTCTGCCCTGATGTGGGCGGCTCGCCGCTGCTTTTCTGCGGCGACACGCTGTTCTCGGCTGGGTGTGGTCGGCTGTTTGAAGGCACGCCCGCGCAGATGTTGAACTCCCTTGACCGTTTGAGCCACCTGCCCGACACCACCCAAGTCTGCTGCACCCACGAATACACGCTGTCCAACCTGAAATTCGCCCAAACGGTGGAGCCGCACAACGCAGAACTCGCGGCCTATGTCGCTCGTTGCCTGCAACTGCGGGAGCAAAACTCTCCTACGCTACCCAGCTCCATGGGTTTGGAGAAGCAGATCAACCCTTTTCTTCGCAGCCGTGAGGCGGCTGTTCGCCAAGCGGTCGCCTCCCACGACCCCCTGACCTCGACCGATGACGTGAGCGTTTTCGCCGCGCTTCGGGCATGGAAAAACGTTTTCAGATGAACCCTATCGCGCTAGCCGCCCGCTCTGCCTTGCTCAACCCAACCGTCTCTCTACAAAGTGTTTGCCCCAACGTGAAAACTGCGACCCTGGCAGGCTTTTTCCGAGCCAAGGCTGCGATCGTTGCCTTTTTATTGCTGGCCCTCAGTGGTTGTGCCACCGTTGGTAAGGACGGTGGTGATGCCCCAGTGGGCAGTGCCAGCCAGTCCACCGAGGCCGCACACACCCCGCGGCAGCCCTTTGTGAACAGCCGCGCTGGCGTGCCGCTCAGCGCCATCGGCACCGCCAACACCAGCCTACCCGCCGTGGTCACGCTGGCAGCACCGTCGGACTTGTGGGACCGCATCCGCCGCGGTCTGTCCATGCCCGACCTGGACACCGACCTGGTGCGCGACCGGGAGCAGTGGTATGCCAGCCGGCCCGATTACATCCAGCGCATGACCGAGCGTTCGAGCCGCTATCTGTTCCACATTGTTGAAGAAATCGAGCGGCGCAACATGCCGATGGAACTCGCGCTGCTGCCGTTCATTGAAAGTGCATTCAACCCCCAGGCGGTTTCTAGCGCGCGGGCTGCGGGCATGTGGCAGTTCATGCCCGCCACGGGTGAATCGTTTGATCTCAAACAAAACGTTTTTCGCGACGACCGGCGCGACGTACTGGCCTCCACCCGCGCAGCGCTCGACTACCTGCAGCAACTGCACAACCGGTTTGGTGACTGGCATCTGGCGCTGGCGGCCTACAACTGGGGGCAAGGCAACGTCAACCGGGCCATCACCCGCAACCAGCGCGAAGGCTTGCCCACCCGTTACAACGACCTGAGCATGCCGATGGAAACGCGCATGTATGTTCCCAAGCTGCAGGCGGTGAAAAACATCATTGCCAACCCCGACGCTTTTGGCACCCAGCTGCCCCTGATCGGGAACCACCCGTTCTTTGACACCGTCGCACTTGACCGTGACATGGACGTGGCCGTCATCGCACGTCTGTCCGGCATCAGCGAGCAGGACTTTCGAGCACTGAACCCATCGCTGCGGCACCCGGTGGTGATGGCGGCAGGCACCCCCAACATCTTGCTGCCGTGGGACAGTGCGGCGGTATTCCAGAGCAACCTGCAAACCCACGACGGGCCGCTGGCGAGCTGGACCGCCTGGGTGGTGCCCAGCACCATGACCGCAGCACAGGCGGCCAAGCGCGTGGGCATGAGCGAAAGCGAACTGCGCAGTGTCAACAACATCCCACCCCGCATGCTGGTGCGCGCCGGCTCCAGCCTGCTGGTGCCGCGCACCGGTCAGCACAACAGCGACGTTTCCATGCATGTGGCCGATAACGGACACCTGAGCTTGCAACCTGAAGTGGTGCTGCGAAGCACCTCGGTGCGGGCCCGCAAAGGCGAAAACCTGGCCCAACTGGCTTCCCGATACGGCGTGAGTGCGGTCAGCGCAGCGGGCTGGAACAAGCTGGCAGTGAACGCAAGGCTGAAGTCTGGCCAGCGCATCACGCTGATGCTGCCCCAGCGTGTGGCCACCGCCTCAGCGGCCCCAAGGCAGGCCACCCCAGCAAAAGCAACCACCCGAAACACAACCGCGCGTGCCCCTAAAACGGTGGCCATAAAGAAGCAGGTCAAACCCAAAGTGGTTCAAAAGGGCACGGCACCCACAGCGAGCAAAAACAAAGTTGCCAGCAAAAAGTCAGACACCAAAGTAGCGGCCACAACGAAGAACACCAAGCATCCCTGACAGCTGCGCCCTTGGATGGAGCAAGCCCAGGGGCACACACGGGTCTATTCAAGCCCGGTACTTGGCCTTGGCTTTGCGTGCAAATTCATTGGTGAAGGTGCGTGCCAAATCCACCCGCTGCAAGCGCTGGGCTGTGTCGTCAAACTGCGCCAGCACCCGTGCCGCGGTATCGGGGCCCCTGTCGGGCATCACACCATCGGGTGCCCAGGCCTCACGGGCACGGCTGAAAGCCGCCAGGTACAGCGCACGGTCGCCTTGAAAATAGCGTTCCGGCACGGTCTTGATGATGTCCGACGGACCCGCAGTCTGCAGCCATTTGAGCGCGTGCACCATGGCATCGGTCATGGCCTGGCACAGACGGGGATAACTCCCGATGAACTCGGCCGATGCGATCAGGCTACCCGCAGGCATGGGGCCACCAAACACCTCGGCATTGCCGCGCACGGTGCGGGTATCGGCCACCACACGCAGCGCACCACCCTGCTCCAACGCGGTGATCACCGGGTCGCTGTAGCAGATCGCGTCGATTTGTCCGCCGCGAAACGCCCCGATCGCTGATGCAGCGTTGGGCAGGCTGATGTACTGCACCTCCTGCGCGCCCAAACGCGCCCTGGCCAGCAACAGCCGGGCCACCCGGTGCGAGGTCGAGCCCGGCCCCATGATGCCGATTTTTTTTCCGCGCAGGTCGCGCAGTTGCCGGTAATAGCCCATGGTGTTCTGCGAAACGCCCAACACGATCTGGGGCGCGCGCCCCTGTAACACAATCGATTGATACGAATGCCCGCGCGCCTGCAAACCGATGGTGCTGCTGTACCCCCCCGAATACAGGTGGGCTGCACCCGACAAGACCGCCTGCACCGACTGGTTGGCTTCTGCAAACTCGCGGATCTGAACGTCGAGCCCCTCGGCACTGAAATACCCCAGGCGCTCGGCAATGGTGAGCGGCAAATAGCAAAACGAAGCCTTGTTGTCGACAGCAACCACCACGCGCGCCGCACCCTGACGGCCTGCAGGGGCCGGGCTCGCTTGCGCCCGGACACTGGACAGTGACCCGCCCAACAGCGCCGAAGCGCTCAACCGACACCACCCACGGCGGTTCCACATCACACGTCCCTTTGCACACTTGTTTTTTGACTTGGAACAAGGTTATGCGAGCTGGCGCGGTGCCGCATCGGGACGAATCCCGAGCGGGTTTCCACCGAGGACAAATGCAAGCAAAAGTAACGCTCGGGCAATCAGTCGAGGTTGGGCCAGTCTGTCGATGGCAGCGCAGCCGCCGCTGGCGCTCAGGCGAACAAGATAGCGATGTTGACCGCCAGCGCCAGCACCCAGGCAAGGGTGCGCGCGGTGGCCATATCGGCCACGTACATCATGATGTAGACCAAGCGCAACACCACAAACAAAAAAGCCAGCACGTCCAGCCGCGTCTGGTCGGCACCCAGCTGATGGGCAATGGTCACTGCGCCAATGAAAAACGGCAGCGCTTCAAAACTGTTGGCCTGGGCCGCGTTGGCCCGGGCCCGCCAGCTCTGTTGGTTGGCGAGCCAGGCGCGTGGGTTGTTGTTGTCAAAACCACCCGCTCGGCGCGGCTTGGAGAACATACCCCATTTGGCCAGGCCGGCGCAGAAGATAGGCAGCAAAGCCGCTACCAGAACAGCCCAGTACGCCACCGTCAATCCAGCGAGTTTCATCGGTTTTTTTCCTGCAAACAGGGGGACGCTCAGCGGCGATCCACCAGGGCGTGGGCAATGGTGCCCAAATCCACATACTCCAGTTCACTGCCCACCGGCACACCCCGGGCCAACCGGGTCACCTGCACCGCGCGCCCCTTCAGCGCCTGGGCAATCACATGGGCCGTGGTCTCGCCTTCGGCGGTGAAATTGGTGGCCAAAATCACTTCGCGCACCTCGCAGGGCATCTGTCCCGAAGCGGCGTCCGTTGGCGTGCTGTCCTCTGGCCCTTCGCTGTCAGGCTCTGGCGCCAGCGCGTCTATGCGATCAAAGAGCTTTTGCAGGCCAATCTCGCGCGGGCCCACCCCGTCCATTGGGCTGAGCTTGCCCATGAGCACAAAGTAAAGCCCCTTGTAGGCGCCGGTGCGCTCCATGGCGGCCTGATCGGCCGGCGTCTCCACCACACAGAGCAAGCTGCGGTCCCGCCGTGGATCTCGGCAGGTGGGGCAGACACCGTCTTCGGTAAAGGTATGGCACAGCGCACAGTGCTTCACGTTGGAAGCGGCATGCTGCAGCGCCTGCGCAAGCTGCAGCGCGCCCTCGCGGTCGTGCTGCAACAGGTGAAATGCCATGCGTTGGGCCGATTTCACACCGACCCCCGGCAAGCGGCGCAAGGCCTGCACCAGCAGTTCAAGAGAGTGAATTTCGGCCATGGAGATTTCTTGGGTGCGCCATCAGCGCGCCGACACACAACAAACCGCTACGGGGAGCGGCACAAAGGGCAAAGTGGGCCTTCAAGCGCAAGAAAGCGCGCTGCTGCCATTGAAGGTGGCCCGGAGGGGACACACCGAGGCCGCCTTGAACCGCGACACCATCCGCTTAAAAAGGAAACTTCATGCCGCCCGGAAGGCCCGGCATGCCTGCCGTGAGCTTGCCCATTTTTTCGTTGGACGTTTCTTCGGCCTTGCGCACGGCGGCATTGAAGGCAGCGGCAACCAGATCTTCCAGCATATCTTTGTCATCGGCCAGCAGGCTGGGATCGATGGTCACGCGCTTGACGTCGTGCTTGCATGTCATCAGCACCTTCACCAGGCCGGCGCCCGATTCCCCGGTCACTTCAATGAACGCAAGTTCGTCCTGGGCCTTCTTCATGTTGTCCTGCATGGCCTGGGCCTGCTTCATGAGACCGGCGAGTTGTCCTTTGTTGAACATGATTTTCCTTTTGGTTTGAAGTCAATAGACGAATGAGACGAATGAATGGGATCTGAATCGATCAGTCAGCCAGCGGCTTGATCGAACCGGGCACGATTTTGCCGCCAAAGTCGCGCATCATGGTTTGCACGAACGGATCACCCAAGATGTGGGCCTCGGCTTCGCGCTGGCGCCGCGCCGCTTCGGCGGCCACCCGCAGCGCGGGCGAGTCGTTCACGGTGCCGATTTCGACCGCCAGACGCACCTCGTGGCCCAGCGTTTGCAGGGCCACAGACAAACGCTCGCGGGCGTTGGCCTGGTTGAGTGTTTCGCGCTCCACGCGCAGCACCCATTGGCCAGCATCGCGTGCCACCAACTGCGACTGCAAGGCAAGCTCGCGCACCAGGGCGCCGATGGTCTCGGCGCGCACCAGCTGCATAATGGCATCAAACCAGAAATCGCCCTCGGCCGACGTCACCGGTGCGGCCTGCACAGCGGGGGGTTCAACCGCATCCCGCACACGCAGCTGATCCAGCCGACCAGGCTCGCCCGCATCGCGCACAGGAATGGCGACCACGCGACGCGAGGTCTGCACACTCTCTTCCCAGGGTGGCCCTTCGTCCTGCGGCACAGCCGGTGGTGGGGCGTTGCGCTCTGGCGCTGGCGTTGACGAAGGAGCCGCCGGCTCAGCGGCCCGGGCTTGCACAGCAACCACGACAGCCACGGGTGCGACGGCGGTCGGCCGCGCTGGTGCCTGTGGCGCAGGCAGTGCGCGCTCGGGCAGCGAGCAGACTTGCGGGCTAGTGACTGGCCCCGCTGGCAGGGCCGACGGGGGAAAATTCAGAGTTTTTTTTTCAGCCAAGCGGCTTGACGCAGCGGCCGAAGGCTTGAAAGCCAGCAAGCGCAACAGCACCATGGTCAATGCCGCGTATTCGTCGGGCGCGAGACCCAGCTCGCCGCGGCCGTGCAGGCACAGGCTGTAGAGCAACTGGGTTTCGTCAGCGGGCAGCGTTCGCGCCAACCGAATGATCTCGGCAGCGTCCGGATCCTCGTGTTCAGACGCGTCAACACGGCCGGGCACCGCCTGCAACACCGCCATGTGCTGCAGCACACTGGTCATTTCTTCCAGTGTGGAAGCTGCATTCAGGCCGTTCAGCCGCAGGGTGTCGATGGTGTCCACCACCGTAGCCCCATCGCTGCGGGCCAGTGAGTCAATGAGACGCAGCACATACGAGCGGTCCACAGCGCCCAGCATCTGGCGCACGGTGGCTTCTTGCAGCTGCCCACCACCAAACGCAATGGCCTGGTCGGTGAGCGACAGCGCATCGCGCATGGACCCGCGAGCGGCGCGGGAAACCAGCCTCAGTGCCTGCACCTCGGAAGGCACGTTTTCAGCCTGCAGCACCTGCTGCAGATGCTCTAACACCGTTTCAGGCGCCATGGGCCGCAGATTGAACTGCAAACAACGCGACAACACGGTCACCGGCACCTTTTGCGGGTCTGTCGTGGCCAGCACAAATTTCAGATATTCCGGCGGCTCCTCCAGCGTTTTCAACATGGCGTTGAACGCCGTGTTGGTCAGCATGTGCACCTCGTCGATCATGAAGACCTTGAAGCGGCCCTGAACCGGCTTGTAAACCGCTTGTTCAAGCAACGCCTGCACCTCGTCCACGCCCCGGTTAGAAGCCGCGTCCAGCTCGGTGTAATCCACAAAGCGGCCGCTGTCGATATCGGTACAGGCCTGGCACACACCACACGGTTCGGCGGTGATACCGCCTTGGCCATCAGCGCCCAGACAGTTGAGCGACTTCGCCAGGATGCGCGACACCGTGGTTTTGCCCACGCCGCGTGTGCCGGTGAACAAATAAGCGTGGTGCAAACGCTGGGTGGTCAGCGCGTTGGACAAGGCCTGAACCACATGGCCCTGCCCCACCATTTCGGTGAAATTGCGCGGGCGGTATTTGCGGGCCAGGACGACATAAGACATGGCCGCCATTCTAAGGCGCCGCCGGCTGCGCCACGGCAAGGCGGCAACCGACCGCACGCAAGCGCGCGTTCGACGCAAGCGCCCGCCGCTTCGCCTACAATAGACGCTGACGGGCCTTCCCGCATGGTGAAGCGGCCAACCGGGTCAGGTGGGGAACCAAGCAGCCCTAACTGTAGAGCCAGTGCCGGGGTCAAGGCTCGTCACCTTATTCTTTGTCTGAATCACCCGGCCCCTGCCGGGTCAGCGCACGCAGGGCTTGTTCGTCCAGTGTTTCGCGCTTCAGCAGTTCACGCGCACAGCGTTCAAGCAAGTCCCTTTTTTCCTCTAGCAAGGCTGTGGCCCGGTCAAACCCGGTCATCACGATCTGCCGAACGGCTGCGTCAATGTGCTGCTGCGTATTCTGGCTGGGTTGCCAGCCACCGGGCAGCAGGCCGGGTACGTCCAAAAACGGCTGGCGCTGGGCCTCGTAGGTGACGTAGCCGAGCGACTCGACCATGCCGTAGCGGGTCGCCATGTCGCGGGCAATGTCGGTCACCTTGGCCAAGTCGTCCGCAGCGCCGGTGGACAGGTGGCCAAACACCAGTTTTTCAGCGGCCCGCCCACCGAGCAGCACCATGATTTTGTGTTCCAGCTCTTGTGCGGTCATCAGAAAGCGGTCTTCGGTGGGCCGCTGAATGGTGTAGCCCAGCGCTCCGATGCCGCGCGGAATGATGGACACCTTGTGGACGGTGTCGGTGCCAGGCAGGCTCATGGCCACCAGCACATGGCCCATCTCGTGGTAAGCCACCACCTCGCGCTCACGGGGGTTGAGCACGCGGTTTTTCTTCTCAAGCCCGGCCACGATGCGCTCCACCGCCACCGTGAAGTCCACCAGGGCCACCTCTTGCGCATTGCGGCGTGTGGCAGCCAGCGCGGCTTCATTGCACAAGTTGGCCAGGTCTGCGCCAGAAAACCCGGTGGTGAGTTGCGCCACCTGTTCCAGGTCCACCTGTGGGTCGAGCCGGATTTTCTTGATGTGAACTTTCAAAATTTGCACCCGGCCGGCCTTGTCCGGGCGGTCCACCAGAACCTGGCGATCAAAACGGCCGGCGCGCAGCAGCGCAGGGTCCAGCACCTCGGGCCGGTTGGTGGCCGCCAGCAACACCAGGCCTGACGAGCTGTCGAAACCATCGAGTTCGGCCAGCAGCTGGTTCAGTGTCTGCTCGCGTTCGTCGTGCCCACCCATGGGCGACACGGCGCCCCTCGCGCGGCCCAGGGCATCGAGTTCGTCAATGAAAATGATGGCCGGGGCGCGGGCCCGCGCCTGCTCGAACAGGTCGCGCACGCGGGCCGCCCCCACGCCCACAAACATTTCCACAAACTCGCTACCGGAAATGCTGAAAAATGGCACGCTCGCTTCACCGGCCACGGCCTTGGCCAGCAAGGTTTTGCCGGTTCCCGGCGGGCCGACCAGCAGCACCCCTTTGGGCAAGCGAGCCCCCAGACGGCCGCGGCCCTGGGGGTCTTTCAGAAACGCCACGATTTCCTGCAATTCGGCCTTGGCCTCGTCCACGCCCGCCACATCGGCAAACGTCACACCGGTGTCGCGCTCCACGTACACCTTGGCGTGGCTTTTGCCGATGCTCATGAAACTGCCCATGCCGCCACCGGGCTTGTCCAGCAGGCGCCGGATCAGAAAAAACCACAGACCAAAAAACACCAGCGCGGGCAGCACCCAGGACAGCAGGTCGCGCAGCAAGGTGCTTTCAATCACACGGGTGTAGGGCACGTCGTAGGCAGCCAGGCGCGAGGCCAGGTCGGGTTCGACACGGTTGGCCACAATCACCGTTTTGCCGCCAGGTTCAGGGGATTTCAGCTTGCCGGTGAGTGTCGTCTCGCCCACCGTGACTTCGGCCACACGCCCATCTTTCAACGCCTGTTCAAACTGGCTGTACGGCACGGGTTCCACGGTGCGTGCGGCCTGCCAGGTGGACTGAATCCACACCAGTGCCAACAGCGCCAGCAACCAGTAACCCACGTTCAAAGGCGTCTTGGGATCGGCTGGCATCGGTCGGGCTCCTGTCTCGGGGTCAATGCAAATGAAACGGGCATTGAATACCGCCAAATCATCTTAACTAGCCCAGGACACCACAGGTCCCACCAACGCCCTGGGCGGCGGACCTTTCGCAATTGGCGCTGAGCCGCGTCAACCAACACGCATTGATCTTCAGGTTTTGCTGCTTGAACAGCGGTTTCCAGCCGCCGAAAAGTTTCAGCACAAATGAAACCAGCGCGGCGGGCATGCACTTGGCAGGCGCCCAAGTGGGGGGAAAACCAGTGCTGACCATCGAAAAAACCGGGCGATATCGCCAGAAACCACCCGTGCAGCCGGGTTGAAGCGCAAATGCAGACCGACAACTGCTAGGACGCCGCACCCTCCAACCACGCCACCGCGCCCTGCCCCGCCACCACGCCGCTGGCCAGGCAGGCGGTGAGCAAATAGCCACCGGTAGGGGCTTCCCAGTCGAGCATTTCACCGGCACAGAACACGCCGGGCCAGGCTTTCACCATCAGCGCGGCGTCCAGCGCTGGCCATTGCACGCCGCCTGCGGTGCTGATGGCTTCGTCGATCGGCCTGGCTGCCACCAGTCGGACGGAAAGGGCCTTGATGGCCGTCGCCAGCCGGTGCGGGTCGTGCAAGCTGTCTTTGTCGAGCAGCTCGTTGAGCAGCGCCATCTTGATGCCGTCCAGACCCAGCCGGCTCTTGAGGTGAGCCGACAGGCTGCGCGAGCCACGGGGGTGGGCCACCTGCGCCAACACGAAGTCAGCGCTGCGGTCGGGCAGCAAGTCCAGCTCAAAGGTGGCGCTGCCGTGTTGGCTGATCTCGTCGCGCAACAGGCTGGAAGCGGCGTAAACCAGGCTGCCTTCGACGCCGGTGGCGGTGGCCACAAATTCGCCCTTGCGCTCAAAAAACTGCCCGTCGCTGGCCGCGCAGCGAATGGCTACCGACTTGAACGGCTGGCCGGCAAAGCGGCTGCTGAAGAATGGGCTCCAGCCCGCCACCGTGCCGTGCACCGGAGAGCCCGCTACGTCAAAGCCGCAGTTGCTGGGCTGCAAAGGCGCCACGGGCACGCCGGCTGCTCGCAGCCAGGGCACCCAGGCGCCGTCCGAGCCGAGTCGCGCCCAGCTGGCACCACCCAGCGCCAGCACCATGGCGCGCGCCTGCACGGTCAGCGGCCCTTGCGGGGCTTGAAAAAGCGCTTGTGCCGTGCCTGCGCCCGCCCAGCCCAGCCAGCGGTGGCGCATGTGAAACTGCACCGGCACACCACCGCCCTGCGGGTGGCGCAGCCGGTGCAGCCAGGCGCGCAGGAGCGGTGCGGCTTTCATGTCGGTGGGAAACACGCGCTGCGAGCTGCCCACAAAGGTGTCGATGCCCAGGCCAGAGGCCCAGTCGCGCACCGCCTGCGGGCCAAAGGTTTGCAGCAGCGGCCAAATGGCCTCGGCGCGTTGGCCATACCGGCCGATAAAGGGCTCCAGCGGTTCGGCGTGGGTGAGGTTCATGCCGCCTTTGCCCGCCAGCAAAAACTTGCGGCCCACCGATGGCATGGCGTCAAACACATGAACAGCCAGGCCGGCGCGGCTGAGCGCTTCGGCGGCCATCAAACCCGCCGGGCCACCGCCCACGATGGCAACGTCGACCGACAAGCAAGCGGATTCAGGAGCAGCAGATGCGGATGGAAACGGGGTTGGGGTATCGGTCATGAAGCAAGCAGGTCGGGCGTGATTTCCAGCAGCAGGCCCTGGGGGTTGATGAAGGCCAGGCGCACTGCCTCGCCGGGCCGGGTGTCGGCCAGTGCCAGGTGGTAGCGGCGCATTTGCGCCAGCAGCGCGGGCTGGCGTTCGGGGTGTTCTGCGGTTTTGAAGTCGAGCACCCACCAGGTGCCCGGCGCGCTGGAGCTGCCGCGCTGGCGCACCAGCCGGTCCAGCCGCAGCAACGCGCCTTGGTGAAAAAGCTCCACTTCGTTGCCCCAGTGGTCAAGCTGGTCAGCGTCCCAGGCCCAGGCGGCTTGGCCCGCCACGATGCGCTGCGCCATGGCTTGCGCGGCTTGCGCCTGCGCCAGAGTCAGGCCGAATTCGCGGGCGGCGGCCTGCAGGTGGGTGGGCGTCCATTCAAAACCAGCAGCCGGCGTGGGGCACCACTGCAGCAAGCGGTGCAAGGCCAGGCCCATGCGGGTAGGTTCGTCGCTCTGCTCGGCGGGTTGCTGTTGTTCGCTTTCGGGCACAGGCACCCAGCCCGGTGGCGGCACATAGGCCGGCAGGCTGGGCAGCACAAACTGCATGGCGGCGCCCTGCGCCTCGGGATTACCCGCCAGTGCATCGGCCACGTCCGGTGCATCCAGCGGCTGAGCCAGGGACTGCAGGCGCTGGTACCAGCTCACGGTGCTGCCGCGCTGGTGTGGCTCAAAGCTGGAGATCACCAGCCGGTGCTCGGCGCGGGTGAGAGCCACGTAGAGCGCGTTGAGTTCCTCCAGCGCCCGCGCTTGCTGCTCCACCAGCAACACGCCCGCGGCGCAGGCTGGCGGTGATTTTTCGCTGGACAAAAACACAAAACGGCGTGGTGCCGTGTCCTCGCCCGGCCAGTCCACCAGCACGCCCATGTTATCGGGTTTGGACGCACCGGAATCGGTGTCGAGCATGAGCACGGTGTGCGCTTCCAGGCCCTTGGCACCGTGGATGGTGAGCAGGCGCACGGCGCCTGGCGTCTGGGTGGGTGTGGCCTTGATGCCGCCGGCCTTGAGGGCGCGCACCAGGCGGTACGGCGTGAGGAAACGGCCGCCGTCTTGGGCCAGCGAGTGGGCCAGCAGGTCGCGCAGCTGGGCCAGCACGCCAGCGCGCTGACTCGCCGGTACGGTTTGCGCAAACCGCGCCAACACGTCGCCGTGGTCGTACAGCGAAGACAGGGCGTCGTGCGGCGGCAGGCTCTGCACCCAGCTGCGGTACAGCGCCAGGCGCTGGGCGGTGGCCACAAAGTCTGAGGTCTGTTTCGTTGTGGCAGCGCTGCTGTGCGCAGGGCCTTGCAGCAGCGCTGCTTGCTCCTCGGCCGGTAGCGCCGCAAAGCGGTGCAACACGTCCCACCATGAAGGCTTGACGCTGGCGGGCATGGTCGCCAGCGGTACGGCACCTTGGTCCGGCAGACCCACCGCGTCGCCGCCAGCCGAGCCGCGCACCGACCAGCGCAGGCGCAAGCGCGCCAGCTGGGCCAGCGCGTCGTCGCCCCAACCAAACAGCGGCGACTTCAGCGCGCGGGCCAAGCTCAGGTCGTGTCGGGGCGATACCAGCACGTCAAGCAAGGCCACCACGTCTTGGACCGCAGGCGCTTCGCAAAGATCGAGTTTTTCGGGTTGTTCGCTGGCAATGCCGCGCTCAAGCAAGGCCGCGTGCATCCAGCCTAGGCGCTCACGCCGGCGCGAAAGCACCATCACGTCGTCGGCCTTGACGCGGCCCAACGCGATTTCGCTCGCCACCCAGTCGGCCGCCTGGCGGGCCTCCAGGGCCGACATGGTGTCTTCCGGGAACACGCGGGGCATGGTCAAGCTGTCGCGCCACACCGGTTCGCCACCGGCACTGCGCCCGGGCCTCTCGCGCAAGCTGCGGGCCAGCTGAGGCAGCGCCAGCACGGCGCCCGGCTCGGCGCTTTCGGTGGTGTGCTCTCGGTAGTCGCTGCTGTATTCGCCCGCCTGGACCGCCGCCAGCATGGCGGTATTCAGGGCGTCCACCACGCCGTGGGCGCAGCGGCGGGTGTGGTCGCAACTGAGCAGCGCACCCGCCAGGCCGTCCACCACAAACGCCTGCGCAGCCTTGAACACCTGCGGCTCGGCGCGGCGAAAGCGGTAGATGGATTGCTTGGGATCGCCCACCAAAAACACACAGGGTGCCTCGCCCGGCCCGGCACCTGCGTAGGCCGACAACCAGCCATACAGTGCCTGCCACTGCAGCGGGTTGGTGTCTTGAAATTCGTCAATCAACACATGGCGCACGCGGGCGTCCAGCCGCTGCTGCATCCAGCCTGACAGCTCGGCGTCTCCCAGCAGGCGCAAGGCGGCGCCTTCGACGTCGTTCATGTCGATCCAGCCACGCTCGCGCTTGAGCGTGCCGTAGGCCGCCAGCAACACACGCGACAAGCGCGCCATGCGCTGGTGGTGTTGCCAGGCCTGGTGCTGGCGCCGGGCGCTGCACAAGTCTTGCAGCTCGGGCTCGGCTTCTTGCGCGGCGGCGAACTTGGCGAGGTTGGTGTTGAGCCGGTCTTCAGCCGCCACAAAAAATGCTTTGCGTAGCAGGGCCAGGCGCTGCGGCATCAGCGCCGGCTCGTCGGCCAGCGCAAACGCATCCACCACGCCCGCAGCAGCCACCTTGGGAGTTTTGTTGGTTTCGCCGCCCAGGGCCTTGGCCCAGGCCAGCCAGCGCGCGCGCGCGCCAGGAGCCTGCAAAGCCAGCTCGGGTGAAGCCAGCCCGGCCCAGCGCGGAAACAGGGCAGCAAATGCCTGCACCGACGCTTCCACCACGCCAGCAGCGTCCGCCAAACCAAACTCGACCCGCTTTTGCAGCGCTTTTTCCAGCGCCTTCAGCGTCTGGTGGCGGCCGTGCTGGGCCACGCTGTCCATGAAGTCTTGCCGGTCGTCCGGGTTCGCTGCCAGGGCTGCATAAAACCGGGGCCACACCAGGGCCACCGCCTGTGCGTCATCTTCCAGCAGCTCGTATTGGGGCGGCAAGTGGAGTTCTTGCAGCACCGACAGGGGCGCCCCGCGCAGCAGTGCGGCAAACCAGCCGTGAAAGGTGCGCACCTGCACCGGGCGGCCGAGCGCGGTGAGGCGCGGGTGCAGGCTGCGGGCCTCTGACGTGCGGCGCAGCGCGTCGGCGTCGGTCAGCCCTCGGGCGCGCAGCTCGCTGGCCAGTGCGTCGTCGGACAAACCGGCCCAGCGGCGCAGTTCGGCGTTGAGCCGGTCGCGCATTTCGCCCGAGGCTTTTTTGGTGAAGGTGATGGCCAGAATGTCTTGCGGCGCACAGCCATCGAGCAAGGCGCGCAAGATGCGGGACACCAGCATCCAGGTTTTGCCTGCACCCGCGCAGGCCTCGACGGCAATGCTGCGCGCCGGGTCGCAGGCGACGGCGTAAAACGCTTCGCGCGGCACGTGCTTGCCGTTGATGCGGTAAGCGGCGGTGGTCATGCTAGTTCGCTCCAGAAATCTTTGCGGCACAACCCGCGTGCAGCGCAAAAGTCACACACCCGCCCCTCGCCCAGCGCGGGCATGGCCTGGCCATCGGCCATACGGGCCATGTCGTGCGCCAACCCGGCCACCAGGTCCTCCCGGGCCATCAACACATCGGGTTGCTCAATCAGTACGGTGGCCGCGTCTTTGGCGTTCTCGCCCCGTTTGTCGGTGATGCTGAGGTAAGCCGCGCGCACGTTTTCGCTGGGCAGCAGCGCGGCGTAAAAGGCCAGCTGGGTGTCTTCCAAGGGCTCTTTCACACGCTCCAAGGTTTTGGGGCGGCCTTCTGTTTTGTAGTCAATCACAAACGGAATGGCGCCTTCGGGGCTGTCTTGCTGGTCGATGCGGTCCAGTTTGCCGTACAGCTTCCAGGCGCCCGCATGGGCAGTGAGCGCGGCCTCTGCCTGCTCAAACCGCGGGCCAGCGTGGCCTTCGGTGGCTTCAAAGCCGGCCAGCCAGTCCAGGTACCCGTCGCGCAGCGCAGGCCACACGGCCTGGTAGGGCAGAAATCCCGCGCCACCCTCCCCCCCGTTCAAGCCCATGGTTTCGGCCATGGCGTCACCCAGGCGGTCGAGTTCGGCACGGTCTGCAGCGGTGCCAGGCCGCGCGTTGCCTCGCTGTTCGTGAAACGCGCGCAACACGGCGTGCAGCCAGTTGCCCATGTCGCGTTGGTCGGGTTCTGCCTCCAGCTCGGCCGCGTCCATCAGGCGCAGCTGCCGCAGGGCAAAAAACCGGTAGGGGCAATCGCGCAGGTCCTGGTAGGCGCTGGCCGAGAGCGATTCGGGCAGCACATCGCCCGCCGACGGTGCGGGTGCTCGCTGGGGTTGGGCTTGCAGCACCCGCTCGGGCCGGGGGTCGGCAGCACCCCAGGCTTGCGAGCCGGTGGCTACAGGCAACAAAGCCTGCACCCAGGCGCTGGGCAACAGCGCTTCGCCGCGCTCTTGCGTGCGCCACAACACATCGAGCTGCGGCAGCGTCAAGGTGGTCTGCCAGGCCTGCGCGGCCGATTGGGACAGCACCTCGCGCGCTGGCAAGCCCAGGGCTTCGCGCTGCGCAGGCGTCCATTGGCCTGGCGGTTCGGGGCTGGGATGGAGGTGGGTTTCGTCACACCCCGGCACCACCGTGGCCGCAAAGTTGCGCCCCAACAACTGCGCCATGGGCAAGATCACCACCGCCGCCGGGCCGGCGCTGAACGGCATGAAACTGGCGCCCTCCAGCACATCGCGCACCCAGGCGGTGAACGCCGACAAAGACAATCGGGCGCCGGGTCTTGCGCCAGCACGGGCTGCGCGCGGGGTTTCGGCCTCTGGGCCGAGCAGCGATTCGGTGACCGATTCCAGCTCGTGCGCAGCACCCTCACACAAGCGCAGCGCCGCCAGCAATTGCTGCCCTGCGGGGTCTTCGGTCAGGGTCTCCCAAAGGCCCACCGCCACCAAGGCTGCTGCCAAGTCTTGCAACCAGCGCACCAGCGGGCGTGAAGGCTGCAGGCCCGCCAGCACAGCGGCCAACCCGTCAGGCAGCGCAGGCGCGAGCCGCGGCGACTCCACCGCCGAACGCCACAGCGACACCTGGGCATCGCGCGCCAATTGTTCCAGCGCCAGCACCTGCGCTTCGGGCCAGGCACCGGCTTGCTTGAGCATGTCCAGCACATCGTCCATACGCGTGCGGCCATCCGCAGCGCGCAGCAAGCTCATGAGCTGCGCAGCCGCTCGGGTGGTGGACAGCTTCCAACCCGTTTCGTCGCGCACGGCCAAGCCAGCGCCCTGCAGCATAGCGCTGACGCGCCGGGTCAGCAGCCGGTCATTGGCCACCAGCGCCACGGGCACCCGCCCCGCATTGGCATGCACCAACACACAGGCGGCGGCTCGCTGGGCCTCGTCTTCTGCATCGCCACACGCATGCAGGCGCAGTGCAGCGCTCAACGGTTGTGGCACATCGCTGTCGTGCCAGCTCAGCACCGCCGCTCGCTCACCCCAAAGTTCCACCAGCGCCATGGCCAGCGGGTCTTGCTGAAAACCTTGCAAAACCAGCAAAGTGTCTGCGACCGTGCCGGGCTGAGCCAAAGGGCTCCACAGCACATCGGTGGCATAAGACGACGTGCTGACCCAAGCCAGCGCGAGCGAGGCCAGCAAGCCCTCCCAATGCAGCGACTGCACGCTGCCCTGCGCCAGCGCCTCACGGCGGGCATCGGCCCAAGCCAGCCGCTGATCGGGATGCACCGCAGCAGCCAATGGCGCGAGCTGGCGGGCTGCTTCCAGCAGGCGAGCCACCATGACCGAGCGCAGCGAAGCCTCCAGCTGCCCGGCCGCCACGCGGTCGATGAAGGCCGCAGCCACCAGGCTGTCTCGGGCTGTGTCCATGCTCAAGTCGGTAGGCCCGGGCAGAAACGGCTGGAGCGACGAAGCCCAGTTGCGGGTGGACTCAAACCGGGGTGAAAAACCACTGGGATGGGCCTGCGCCCAGGCACGGCGCCCGGCGTCCATGAGCTGCGCGTAAGGCACCAGAACCACGGTGCGGCCTGCACCCGCCTGCCTGGCGGACATCGCGCTCTGCATGCGCTGCACCAGGTCGCGCCAGATGTGCAGCGCAGGGTGTTCAACGAGGGAGAAGGCGGGACTGGGAGGCATCATGGAGCGGGCGTTTCTGTCACAATGGAGCGAGTCACGCCCCATGGGGTATGTCCAACGACCTACCCGACTGCGATGCGCGTGCCCAAACTTTAACCTCCCCGTTCAACGTTCTTAGGATGAATCATGGCCAGCGACCTGATCAAACACGTATCTGATGCAAGCTTCCAGGCCGATGTGCTCGACGCACAAGCGCCGGTGCTGGTCGACTTCTGGGCCGAGTGGTGTGGTCCCTGCAAAATGATTGCCCCCATCCTGGACGAAGTGGCCGGCGCCTACGACGGCAAACTGCAAGTCGCCAAGATGAACGTGGACGACAACCGCGAAGTCCCGGCCAAGTTCGGCATCCGTGGTATCCCGACGCTGATGCTATTCAAAGGCGGCCAGCTGGCTGCCACCAAGGTGGGCGCCTTGAGCAAAGCGCAACTGACCGCCTTCATCGACCAGCAACTGGCCTGATCAGCCACGGGTCAGCCTGCCAGGACTGCCCGGGTGCAACGCCCGGGCCTTGGTTTTCAGGTGGTGTTTTTTTCCTGTCATAATTTGCAGAACAGTTGGCCTGACAGAGACCAACCTTCAAATTTCGCGCACCGTCCGCCATCCGGACGCTGGCGCACCCTCCCCCCGCTTTTTTGACGCAACTCCACCGCTGGAGTTGTTTGGAGTGAATTCCATGCACCTCAACGAACTCAAGGCACTGCATGTGTCTGAAGTCCTCAAGCAGGCCGAAGCGCTTGAGATCGAAAACACTGGCCGCATGCGCAAGCAAGAGCTGATGTTTGCCATCATCAAGAAGCGCGCCAAGGGCGGCGAGCTGGTGAATGCCGACGGCGTGCTGGAAGTGCTGCCCGACGGCTTCGGCTTTCTGCGCAACATGGACACGAGCTTCACCGCGTCCACCGACGACATCTACATTTCCCCGAGTCAGATCCGCCGTTTCAACCTGCACACCGGCGACATGATCGAAGGCGAGGTGCGCATCCCCAAAGATGGCGAGCGCTACTTTGCCCTGAACAAGCTGGACAAGATCAACGGCCTGCCCCCCGAGGACAACAAGCACAAGATCATGTTTGAGAACCTGACGCCGCTGTTCCCCAAAGAACAGATGCGCCTGGAACGCGACATCAAGTCGGAAGAGAACATCACCGGTCGCGTCATTGACATCATCGCGCCCATTGGACGCGGCCAGCGCGCGCTGATCGTGGCGCCCCCCAAGAGCGGCAAGACGGTGATGATGCAGCACATCTGCCACGCCATCACCGCCAACCACCCCGAGGTGGAACTGCTGGTGCTGCTGGTGGACGAGCGCCCGGAAGAAGTGACCGAAATGCAGCGCACGGTGCGCGGCGACGTGATCGCATCCACTTTCGACGAACCGGCTGCGCGCCATGTGCACGTGGCCGAAATGGTGATCGAGCGCGCCAAGCGCCTGGTCGAGTTGAAAAAAGACGTGGTGATCCTGCTGGACTCGATCACCCGCCTGGCCCGCGCCTACAACAACGTGCTGCCTTCGTCCGGCAAAGTGCTGAGCGGTGGCGTGGACTCGAACGCCCTGCAGCGCCCCAAGCGCTTCTTCGGCGCGGCTCGCAAGATCGAAGAAGGCGGCTCGCTCACCATTATCGCCACCGCCCTGGTCGATACCGGCAGCCGCATGGACGAAGTGATCTTTGAAGAATTCAAAGGCACCGGCAATTGCGAAATTCATCTGGACCGCCGCTTGTATGAGAAGCGCGTCTTTCCCTCAATCCAACTCAACCGCAGCGGCACCCGCCGCGAAGAACTGCTGCTTCAGCCGGAGATCTTGCAAAAGACCCGTATCCTGCGCCAGTTCATGTACAACATGGACGAGATCGAGGCCATGGAAATGGTGCTCAAGAGCATGAAGTCGACCAAGAACAATTCGGAATTCTTCGACATGATGCGCCGGGGAGGCTAAGCTCCCGCGCCGCCTGCGGCATCACCACCCAGGGGGCAACTGCGGCCCAATGGCCACCTTTCGGCGGTGATCCCAGTCTCGGACGCGCTCTTCGGTATGAGCCCTTTATCGGGCTATAATCCAAGGCTTTACAACTTGCGGCAAGTACACGAAATGGTTTCGTTGCGGCTGTCGCACCTGCCCCTAAGGAAACGTCATGAAAGACGGCATTCACCCCAACTACCGCGAAGTCTGCTTCGTTGACCTCTCCAACGGCTTCAAATTCGTGACGCGCTCTTGCGCCAACACGAAAGAGACCGTGAAGATGGAAGACGGCCGCGAATTGCCGCTGTTCAAGCTGGACACCTCCAGCGAATCGCACCCCTTCTACACCGGCACCCAGAAAAGCGTGGACAACATGGGCGGCCGCGTCGAGCGTTTCCGCAACCGTTACGGCAAGGGCACCGCTGCCGCGGCTGCGCCGGCACCTGCCGCAGAGTAAGCTGGTCAAGGCCCAAAACCGCTCCCGGTTTTGGTACGATCCCGCAAAAAACAGCCGGTTTTCCGGCTGTTTTTTTTTACCCATTCAATGTTGAAGAGCCTGAACGCCTTCAGCCAGCCCGGCCCCTGCGCCGGCGGCCATACCGCGTGAAACGCCCTGTATATTCTGCGCAGTGAACACCAGTACCCCTGCCATCGTCAGCCAGTCGGCCGTGCGCCGCCTGCCACGGCTCGCGCTCATTCTTTTCTGTGTGGCTTATGTACTGCCCGGTTTTCTCGGGCGCGAGCCCTGGAAAAACGCCGATGTCACCGCCTTTGGCGTCATGCTGGAAATGGCGGCGGGCCACTCCAGCTGGTGGCACCCCCAGGTGTTGGGCATTGCGGCTGAAGAAGCTGGCCCACTGCCCTACTGGCTGGGTGCGGTGTTCATCAAGCTGCTGCCATTCTTGCCTGCCGACATTGCGGCGAGGTTACCCTTTGGCATGTTGCTGGCACTTACCCTGGTTTGCACTTGGTACGCCGTGTACCAGCTGGCTCGCCAACCTGCCGCACAACCCGTGAGCTTCGCATTTGGTGGCGAGGCCCAGCCGACCGACTACGCTCGCGCCATGGCTGACACCGGCCTGCTCGCTCTGGTGGCCTGCCTGGGTTTGGCGCAGTTGTCGCACGAAACCACGCCCGACCTGGCTCGGCTGGCGATGGTTTCAGCCATGTTGTACAGCGCGGCCATACTGGCGCACACCGACATGCGCGCGTTAGCACGCACGCTCGCGGTGTGGACGCTGTCAGCCTGGGCACTGGTGCTCAGTGGTGCGCCATGGATCACCGCTTGGCTGGGCGCAGGCCTTTTGCTGGGTATGTTGCTGGCACGTCGAGCCCGGCAAGCTGCGGATGACCTTTCGGCTCACGGCGCACAAGACGGTGCAACCCCAACGTGGCACAACCCCGTGTGGTGGGCTACCGCGCTGCTGGTGCTGGTGCTGCTGGGTTCGGGTTTGGCCGGGCTGGTGCCTGCGCCCGAACTTCAAACCCCGCTGAGCGACATCAACTGGAGCAGCTGGGGGCGCCTGCTGCTGTGGTTCACCTGGCCAGCTTGGCCGCTGGTGTTGTGGACGCTCTGGCGCTGGCGCCAGAAATGGCTGCAACCCCATGTGGCACTGCCCTTGTGGGCTGCCACGGTCAGCGTGGCCGACAGCCTTTTGTCGCCTGAGCGGGACCGCGCCCTGCTGCTGGCACTGCCTGCGCTGGCAGCGCTGGCAGCCTTTGCTTTGCCCACACTGCGGCGCAGTGTGTCGGCGCTGATCGACTGGTTCACCCTGCTGTTCTTTACCGGCTGCGGGCTGGTGATTTGGGTGATCTGGTTGGCCATGATGACGGGGGTGCCCGCCAAGCCGGCCGCCAACGTGGCCAAACTGGCTCCTGGCTACGTGCCTGAGTTTTCGCTGTTTCTGTTTGTGGTGGCCGCGCTGGCCACCGGTGCCTGGGTCTGGCTGGTGGCCTGGCGCGTGGGCAAGCACCGCGAAGCAATCTGGAAAAGCCTGGTGTTGCCCGCAGCGGGCAGCACCCTGTGCTGGCTGTTGCTCATGACGCTGTGGCTGCCGCTGCTGGACTTTGGGCGCAGTTACGGGCCGATCTCGCGCCGCATTGCCAGCATGGTGCCACCGCAAACCTGCGTGGTGGCCGATGGGCTTTCACAAGCACAGATTGCTGCGCTCCAGTACCACGGTGGGCTCATGCTTCAACGCAGCACCACCGGCCCAGCGCCCGACTGCCGCACCCTGGTCGCGACACCCGGCAGCCAGCGCACATTGGACCAACGCGTCGATCTCACGCATTGGGCTTACAAGGCCACGGTGCGCCGTTTGAGTGACAACAAAGAAAGCTTGGTGGTGTACCAACGCGTCGGGGGATAAAAGCCCAAGCGTTTGTGTGAAAGATCAGCCCGTCACACGGGCGCGCACACGGTTGGGCGGCAGCGCGATCACAAACGTGGCGCCTTCACCGAGCACGCTGTGCACATTCACCTGCCCGCCATGGCGCTGCGCCACGTGTTTCACGATAGCCAGCCCCAGGCCGGTGCCACCGGTTTCGCGCGAACGGCTACGGTCCACTCGGTAAAAACGCTCGGTCAGCCGGGGCAGGTGCTCCGCAGAAATGCCGGGGCCAGTGTCGCTGACAAAAAACTCGCCATAGCCGTCGTCGCGCAAGCGCCAACCCGCATCGACCCGCCCACCGCCCGGCGTGTAACGCACAGCGTTGCTCAGCAGATTGGACATGGCGCTGAGCAGTTCGGTTTTGGCGCCAGACACCCAGAAAGGCGGCGCATCGGTCGCCCGAATATCGTGCGGGGGCTTGGCGATGGCCTGTGAAAGACCGCGGGCTTCCTGAATGACGTGGTCCAGCAACTCGTCACTGGCGATCCACTCGCCTGGTCCGGGTGCTGGGCTGCCTTCAAGCCTTGAGAGCGTGAGCAAGTCGCTCACCAGCGTCTGCATGCGCTGCGCTTGCTGGCTCATCAGGCCCAGGTAACGTTCGCGATCGGGCTCTTCCAGCGGAATGGTCTGCATGGTCTCGACGAAGCCGCTCAGCACCGTGAGCGGGGTCCGAATTTCGTGCGAGACGTTGGCCACAAAGTCGCGCCGCATGGCTTCGGCCAGTTGCACGGCGGTGACGTCACGCGTGAGCATGAGCTTGCGTTTCTTCCCGTAAGGGTGAATCTGCAGCGAAATCTTGGCAGGCTGCGATGGCCGTGCGCCGGGGCCGTCGATCTGGATTTCGGCTGAAAAATCGCCCCCCGCCAGGTAAGACACAAAGGCGGGCGCCCGCACCAGGTTGCGCACATACTGGCCAAGATCGCGCTGCGGATCAAACCCCAGGTGACCGGCAGCGGTCAGGTTGGACCATTCGATGCGACCCGCCGAATCGAGCAGCACCACGCCGTTGGGCGATGCCTGGATGGCGGCCAGAAAGTCTTCAAGCCGGGCGTCGCTGTTTTGGGCCTTCTTCTCCAGCTTTTTGATGAGCTTTCGGATGCGCTCCACCACCTCGCCCCAGGTGCCAGACACATTCGGGGCACGCGCGGCGTCGGACTTGTTGAGCCACAGCAGTACATTGCGCGCTCGAAGACCGTCAAAAATGCTCCAAACGAGTGCGCCCACCAAAGCGCCGGCAAAGGCCCAGGCAGCAGCCTCTTGGGCCCAGCCCCACACCGCTCCCAATGCCACCAGGAGCAGCAATTCAATCGCACGGCGGGTCATGCGACGGGCGAGCTGGTGTCCTGTGCCGGGCGCCCCGTGTGGTTGACAGTGGTTAAGCGATAACCGGCCCCCCGCACGGTCTCCACCATGGCGGCGGCTTCGCCCAGTGACTCCCTCAAACGTTTGACATGCACATCCACGGTTCTCTCCTCGATAAAGACATGGTCTCCCCAAATCTTGTCGAGCAGCGTACCACGGGTATGTACCCGTTCAGCATGCTTCATGAGGTAGTGCAAGAGCTTGAATTCGGTCGGTCCCACCTTGAGCTCCTGCCCCCGAAAGCTGACGCGGTAGGTGCCGGCGTCGAGCGTCAGTTCACCTACCTGCACCGAATCGTTCACGATCTCGGGCGCACGCCGGCGCAACACGGCCCGGATACGCGCCAGCAGTTCCTGGGTGGAAAACGGTTTGGTGATGTAGTCGTCAGCGCCGGCATCGAGGCCCTGCACTTTGTCTGACTCGTCGCTGCGCGCGGTCAGCATGAGGATGGGCACCGTCTTGGTTCGCTCCTGCTTGCGCCACTGGCGCGCCAGCGACGCGCCGCTTTCGCCTGGCAACATCCAGTCCAGCAAGATCACGTCGGGCAGCACGGCGTCGACCTCGCGCTGGGCAGCAGCGCCATCAAACACCACCGTGGGTGCAAACCCATTGTGGCGCAGGTTGACGGCAATCAGCTCGGCAATGGCCGGCTCGTCCTCGACCACCAGAACGCGGGGCAGCTTTCTCATGGCGCGTACCCCAAGCTGTGAGCGCTGTTCATCGGGCAACCGACTCCACGTTGTCCATGGATGTGTGGCGCACGTCCTCCCCTTTGACGATGAAGATGATCTGTTCGGCGATGTTCTTGGCATGGTCGCCCACGCGTTCGATCGATTTGGCCAAAAACAGCAAGTCCAGGCTGGGTGAAATGGTGCGAGGGTCTTCCATCATGTAGGTGATGAGCTTGCGCAGAAATCCGTCGTATTCCTGGTCAATTTCATCGTCGCCCTTGATGATGGCCACAGCCATGGCGGTGTCCAGCCGGGCGAACGAGTCGAGTGTTTTGCGCAGCAGCGCAGCAGCCAGGTCAGCGGCCACGCGCAGTTCAGAGCTGGGCAGGTTGCGCGGAGAGCCGCTTTCAATGATCGACTTGACCATGCGCGCAATGCGAGCCACCTCGTCGCCCGCACGCTCCAGGTTTTGCGTGGTGCGCGAAATCGCCATCAAAAACCGGAGGTCGCGCGCGGTGGGCTGGCGCCGCCCGATGGTTGAAATGATTTCGTGGTCAATCTGAACTTCCATCAGGTTGATTTTCGCCTCGTTTTCCAGCACCTGCTGGGCCGATTCCAGGCTCAGATGCACCAGCGCATACACCGCCTGGTGCAGCTGCGATTCGACCAGACCACCCATTTCGAGCACATGGGTGGAAATGGAATTCAGCTCGGCGTCGAACTGGCTGGAAATATGTTTGTCGCTCATGAAAGCTCTCCCGATACAAAAAGGTGGCAACCCGAAACGGTCAAGGGTGAAACCGATCAGCCAAAACGACCGGTGATGTAGTCCTCGGTCTCGGTGCGCTGCGGTTTGAAGAAGATCTGCTCGGTGGCGCCGAACTCGATCAGCTCACCCAGGTACATGTAGGCGGTGTAGTCGCTGCAGCGAGCGGCCTGCTGCATGTTGTGCGTGACGATGGCAATGGTGTAGTCGCTCTTGAGCTCATGCACCAGCTCTTCCACTTTACCGGTAGAAATGGGGTCGAGCGCTGAGGTGGGCTCGTCGAGCAACAGCACCGAAGGCTTCACAGCCACACTGCGCGCAATGCACAGCCGCTGCTGCTGGCCACCCGAAAGGCTCATGCCGTTTTGGCCGAGCTTGTCTTTGACCTCTTTCCACAGGGCCGCCTTGGTCAGTGCCCATTCCACGCGGTCGTCCATGTCGCCCTTGCTCAGGTTTTCGTACAGCTTCACACCAAAAGCGATGTTGTCGTAGATCGTCATGGGAAACGGCGTAGGCTTCTGAAACACCATGCCAATGCGGGCGCGCAGCAGGTTCAGGTCCTGCTTGGCGTCCAGGATGTTCTGGCCGTAGAAGTTGATTTCGCCTTCGGCTCGCTGGCCGGGGTACAGGCTGTACATGCGGTTCAAGGTGCGCAACAGGGTGGACTTGCCACAGCCCGAAGGGCCGATGAAGGCTGTGACCTTGCGCTCTTCAATGTCCAGGTTGACGCCTTTGAGGCCCTGGAATTTGCCGTAATAAAAGTTGAGGTTGCGAACTTCCAGCGCGTTTTTCTTCGACGTTTCAGCCGCTTGGATAGGAGCTTGTGCCAGTGCAGTAGCGTTCATGGTGGTGTCCAGATTCGAGAGAAGGGGGTCAGGCGCGAACTTTTTCGCGGAAGAAAACGCGGGCCAGGATGTTGAGCGCCAGCACAGCCAGGGTGATCAGCAGCGCGCCACCCCAGGCCAGGTCAATCCAGTTGTCGTAGGGACTCATGGCGAACTGAAAGATCACCACTGGCAGATTGGCCATGGGAGCGTTCATGTTGGTGCTGAAAAACTGGTTGTTGAGTGCGGTGAACAGCAACGGCGCCGTCTCGCCACTGATGCGGGCTACGGCCAGCAGCAAGCCTGTGATCACGCCGCTCTTGGCGGCGCGCAGCGTGACCAGGGTGGACACTTTCCAGCGCGGTGCACCCAGCGCAAAGGCCGCCTCGCGCAAGCTGCCAGGCACCAGGCGTAACATATTTTCGGTGGTGCGCATGACCACGGGAATGGCGATCAGCGCCAGCGCCAGACTGCCCGCGTAGCCCGAGAAGTTGCCAACGGTGGCCACCGCAATGGCGTAGACAAACAGGCCCAGCACGATGGACGGGGCAGACAGCATGATGTCGGTCACAAAGCGGGTGAACTCGGCGGTCTTGCTGGTGTCGCCATATTCGGTCAGATAGACGCCCGCCAGGATGCCAATGGGCGTGGACACCAGCACAGCCAGACCAACGATCATGAGGCTGCCAACGATGGCGTTACGCAAACCGCCGCCCTCGGAGCCGGGGGCTGGCGTGTCCTGCGTGAACAGGCTGAGCTCCAGCGCTGCAATGCCGTTGGAAAACAGCACGAAAAGAATCCAGAGCAATGCGACAAGGCCGAGCACCATGGCACCCATCGACAGCGCCAGACCGACGAAATTGGTGCGCATGCGGCGCTTGTAAATGGGCGAGGCGTTCATGTGCATGGTGTGGACAGTTGTGAGTCGTTGTTGGATCGGGTGAGCCCTGGCTCAGTTGCCCTTGGCCTTTTCAGCGCGGATGATGAGCCACTTGGCCATGGCCAACACCACGAATGTGATGCAGAACAGCAGGAAACCGAGCGCAAACAAGGTGTTGAAGTGCAGGCCCTCGGCCTCGCCAAATTCGTTGGCCAGCACAGAGGCAATGGAGGTACCGGGCGAAAATAGCGAAGTGGGCAGGCGGTTGGCGTTGCCGATCACAAAAGTGACCGCCATGGTTTCGCCCAGCGCGCGACCCAGCCCGAGCATGATGCCGCCGATTACGCCCTTTTGCGTGTAAGGCAACACCACCTTGCCCACTACCTCCCAGGTGGTGCAACCCAAACCGTAGGCCGACTCTCGCAAGATGGGCGGGGTAATCTCGAACACGTCACGCATCACGGCAGCCACAAAAGGCAGCACCATGAAAGCGAGGATGATGCCAGCGGCCATGATGCCCAGGCCGTTGGTGGCACCACCAAACAGCCAGCCCACCAGCGGCATGCCACCGAGCACGCTTTGCAGCGGCACCTGCAAGTAGTCTGCAAACACCGGCGCAAACACAAACAGGCCGAACATGCCGTAAATGATGGACGGCACCGCCGCCAGCAGCTCAATGGCCGTGCCCAGCGGGCGACGCAGCCAGACCGGACAGGTTTCGGTCAAAAAGACCGCGATGCCAAACGCCAATGGCACCGCCAAAACGAGGGCGATTCCGGCGCTGATAACAGTGCCGACGATGGAGATCGCGGCACCAAATTCTTCATTGATGATGTCCCACTCCACATACCAGAGGAAATGGGCGCCAAACTTGGCAAACGTGGGCCAAGCGTTGTAAAACAAAGAAACGATGATGCCCACCAGCGCCACCAGTACCAACAGCGAGAAAAACTGCGTCAAGCGGTGAAAGATGGCATCTTGCTGACGCTGCTTCTTGGCCACAGCCACCATCGAGGCGCTGGGCAAATCGTTCGTTGACGCGGTAGTTTGAGTCGGATGCATGATCGCTTTGGCAGACATAGGGAGGCCCTGAAGCTGAGGAACAACAAACCACCAGCACCCGAAGAGAGTCTGGTGGTTCAGGACCGGCTCTCACCGGCCCACCAAAACCTTACTTGGTGTTGATCTGCGACCAGACGCGCTCGCGGATCTGCTTGGTCAGCACATCGGGCAGCGGCACGTAGTCCAAGTCCAGCGCCAACTGCTTGCCGTTCTTGAAAGCCCAGTCAAAATACTTGAGCACTTCAATCGACTGCGCCTTGTCGGCGGGCTGCTTGTACATCAAGATAAACGAGGCGGTGGTCACCGGGTAAGCCGTGGCACCCGGCTGGTTGACGATGGACAGGCCCATGCCGGGCACGCTGAACCAGTCGGCACCCGCAGCGGCGGCACCAAATGTGTCGTCACCGGGCATCACGAAATTGCCGTCTTTGTTTTGCAGCGCCATTACCGAGATGTTGTTCTTCTTGGCGTAGGCGTATTCCACATACCCCAGCGCACCCTTGGTGCGGCTCACGTTGGCGGCCACGCCTTCGTTGCCCTTGCCACCCACAGACGTCGGTGCAGGCCACTTCACAGCAGCGCCACGGCCCACGGTGTCGAGCCAGTCTTTGCTGACGGTAGCCAAGTAGTCGGTCCAGTTGAACGTGGTGCCCGAGCCGTCGGCGCGGTGCACGATGGTGATGGTCATGTCGGGCAGCTTCTTGCCGGGGTTCAGAGCGGCCAGCTTGGGGTCGTTCCACTTGCTGATCTTGCCCAGGAACATGTCGGCCAGTACCGGGCCGCTCACGCGCAGATCACCTTTGCCGAAACCGTCCAGGTTAAACACGGGCACGGTGCCGCCGATGATGGCGGGGAACTGCACCATGCCATCGCGATCCAGGTCTTCACCTTTGACCGGCGCGTCGGAGGCGCCGAAGGCCACGGTTTTGGCACGAATCTGGCGAATACCGCCCGAGGAGCCGATGGATTGGTAGTTCAAACCCACGCCGGTCTCTTTTTTGTAGGCTTCAGCCCACTTGGCGTAGATGGGGAACGGAAACGTGGCGCCAGCGCCGGTGATGTCGGCAGCCAGGGCAGAACCCATGGCCAAAGAGGCAAACGCGGCGGCAGCCACGGTCTTGATCAGGGTACGTTTGGTGTTCATGAGAGTCCTTTCGGTTGTTGAAGCAAATCCACAACCCAGACTCTAAGCACCCAATGTGACAAGCCTGTGACAGTCACACAAGCTGTTCGCCACCGTCACATAACGAACCGGCGCCCATCCACCCTGCGCGCCAGACAAACGCGCCCGCTCAGATCAGCTCGGCAACGGCTTCCACGTCTTCGGCAAACATTTGGCCACGCTCAGCCAGCAGCAACCTGCCGTCAGCGCCCCGAAGCAGCGTAATGGGCAGACCCCGAGGCTTGGGGAAGTTTTTGCGCCATTCGGGGCTGGCCCAGGCAGCTGGAAAGCTGTAGCCCTTTTGCTTCATATACGCGCTTGCGGCTGCGGGCTGTCGGTCAATAGAAAGCGCCAGCATCTGCAAGCCTTTGGCGCGCTGGCTTTGCCACAGTTTCTCCATGCTCGGGCTCTGCAGGGCGCAAAACGGGCAGGTGCTGGACCACCAATACACCAGCAAAGGCTGGCCTGCATGCTGCGCCGGGTCAAACAGGGCTCCGTCGAGCAAACGAATGGGCGGAACCACCAGCTCGCTGCCCAGTGCGGGCAGCGCCGGCGCCCTGGCTTCTTCGGCTGCGGCTGAAGCGGGCTGGGCCCGGGCCAAAGGCCAGGGGCTGCCCAGGGCCAAGGCCGCAGCCCCGGCACGGGCCAGCCACTGGCGCCGCCCGCTGCGCTGGCCGGCTGTTGGCAGCGGTTCCATGGCTTCTTTTGTGGTTTGCATGTCGAATCCTTCTGTGTTGGTGCGCCCAGGTCACCATTTTGCAAGCATAAGCGCTTACCGATGAACGGTGTCGCCAGCTCCTGGCGCGTTGGCCGATCGGCGTTGCCGACTTGGGGCGTTTGTGATGCGTCACAATCCGGGCAATTCAACGATACGCGCAACGCCAGCCCGGGTATTTTTGGCTGGCTCCAACTCCCCATGCAAAACGGTACTTTACTGGCTGCCATCGACCTCGGCTCTAACAGCTTCCGCCTCGAAATTGGCCGCTTTCACTCGGGCCATATCGAGCGCATTGAATACATCAAGGAAACCGTGCGCCAGGGCAACGGCCTGGATGAAAACAAAAACCTGAGCCTGGCCGCCATGGAGCGGGGCTGGGAATGCCTGGCCCGCTTTGGCGAGCGTCTGCACGGCTTCAAAAAGCAACAGGTGCGGGCAGTAGCCACACAAACCCTGCGCGAAGCCAAAAACCGCGACGAATTCCTGCACAAAGCCCAGACGATTCTGGGTTTTGCGATTGAAGTGGTGTCGGGCCACGAAGAGGCGCGCCTGATTTACCAGGGTGTGTCGCGCCTGCTGCCCCAGTCGGACGAAAAACGGCTGGTGGTGGACATCGGTGGGCGGTCTACCGAAATGATTTTGGGCCAAGGCTACCAGGCCAACCACATGGAGTCCTACCGGCTGGGCAGCGTGGCCTGGTCCACCCGCTATTTCGCCAAAGGGCAGTTCACGCCGGCAGCGTTCAAAACCGCCGAAATCGCGGCCAAAGCCGTGCTCGACCAGGCGCTGGACAACTTCCCGCCCTCCGAATGGAGCGTGGCATACGGATCGTCCGGCACCGTGGGTGCTGTGGCCGACCTGCTGGCGGCCAACGGCTGGGCTTCGGGCGTCATCACGCGCTCTGGCCTCGACTGGCTGGTGGAGCGCCTGATCAAGGCGGGCCACATCGACCAATTCAAGGTGGAGGGCCTGAAGGAAGACCGCCGCCCGGTGCTCGGCGGTGGCGTGAGCGTGTTGCGCGCTATTTTTGACCTGTTCGACATCCAGCAAATGGTGCCCGCCCAAGGCGCCCTGCGCCACGGCGCGCTGTACGATCTGATCGACCGCGACACCGACGGCGGCGATGTGCGCGAGCGCACCGTGCGTTGGCTGGCCGCCCGCTTTTCTGCCGACGAAGCCCAGGCGCAGCGCGTGAGCACCGTGAGCACGGCGCTGTTTGCCCAGATTGCCGCGCTGGACGCACAAAACGAACGCTATTCACAAAAGCTGGCCTGGGCGGCGCGGCTGCACGAGATCGGCACCCACATTTCGCACGACCGGTCTTACCACCACGGCGCCTACATTCTGGACAACGTGGACGCGCCGGGGTTTTCGTTTTCCGAGCTGCACCGCATGAGCCAGCTGGTGTTGGGGCAGCGCGGCAAGCTGCGCAAGCTAGAACAAGAGCTGACCGACGAGCTGTTTGCCAAGCAGCTCATGAGCCTGCGCCTGGCCGTGCTGCTGTGCCATGCACGGCAAATGCCCGAGCACGAGTCGGTCAAGCTCACCTTCAAGCCGGGTGCCTTCAAGCTGTCCACCAACCCTGGCTGGGCCAAGCGCTACCCGCAGTCGGCCTGGCTGCTGGGCGAAGAGGTGCTGGCCTGGCAAAAAACCGCCTGGAAGTTCACCGCCGACCTCCGTTAACACGGCGCCATGGGAACGTGAGTCGATCACGTTGGTCACAGACCCAGGCCGTGGTGGCGCTGTGGCGCGGATTTGCCACAACGTCAGGAGCAAACCCGGCACGCCGCGGGCGTTGAGCGAGCGCCTCCTGGTGGTGCCACCCGACAGGAACGGCATGCCCAAGGCCCTCCGCACAGCTGTCACGATTTTGTCACGCCAATGAAATAAAGATATAAACCGTATACACGGTTTATAATTTTGCGCTCATCAACCAGCGGAGCGCCACATGGCCAACACCCCCAACAAGACCAACAGCAAGAAACCCAAGCTCGTTCGCGACAGCTTCACCATCCCCAAAGCCGAGTACGAGGTGATTGAAGACATGAAGGTGCGGGCGATTGCGCTGGGCACGTCGGTGAAGAAAAGCGAGTTGCTGCGCGCCGGCCTCAAGCTGCTGCAAAGCCTGAGCGACAGCGCCTACAAGGCCGCGCTGGCCGCTGTGCCCGCACTCAAAACGGGCCGCCCAGCCGCCGAAGCGCCTGCGCCTGAAGCGGCGAAGGCCACGAAAACCGTTGGCAAGCCCGCTGCCCGCAAGACCAGCGCTGCAGCCAAAGCACCCGTTAAAACGGCTGTCAAAAGCGCGGCCAAAGTGGCGGCCCAACCTGCCGCGAAATCGGCTGCTGCCAAGACTGCCGTGACGGCTGCGGCAAAAGCGCCGGTGAAATCCACAGTGAAAGCACCCGCAAAACCAGCGGCCAAACGCACAGTGCCCGCCAAAAAGGCCATCGCTGCGGCCCCAGCCCCAACCAAGGCGAACAAACCTGCGGCACCCAAAAAACCGGCGACACTGCCCGTTTCACCGGTTGCGGCCCAGCCGCTGGTGCAAGCGGCCCCGGCCGAAGTGCCAACCGCAGCATGAGCCCAAGCCAGCGCGGGTGGGGTGGTGCGCAGCGCCGCACCGTGGCGCTACAGCAGCTCGGGCGTTTGAACCGTGTAGAGCACGGTCTGCAGCGCGCCTCCGCGCTCGCGCTGGCGCAGCCACCAGATGGCCCCTTTTCGCACCGGGCAGTCTTCTTCGGCCAGCCCTAGCAGGCGGGCAATCACCTGCCCCAGGGTGGGCTGGTGGCCCACCACCACCACCGGTGTCTTGCCGTGGGGCCATTGCGCCAACGCCAGCAAGGCGAGCGGATCGCCCCCAGGAGCCAGCTCTTCACGCACTTTGTATTTGCGGTCCAGTGCCAGAGCGGTCTGTTCGGTGCGTTGCGCCGGGCTGGTCAGCACACGGGCCGCTGAGGGCAGCTGCCGGTCCAGCCAGGCGGCCATGCGCGCGGCTTGCTTTTCGCCCCGGGGTGTGAGCCGCCGGGCCAGGTCTTGCGGGTCGCCCTGCTGGCCCAGCACGGGGTCCGGGTGTTCAAAGGCTTCAGCGTGGCGCCACAGAATCAGGTCCATCTGCGTCCTTCGAAACGGTCAGCCTTTGCTGCCATAGCGTGCCATCAGCATGGCCTGCGCCGAGTGCAGCACAGCCCGAGCCTTGCCCGTGCCGGTCAGGCCTGCCGGCACATACGAGCCGTCGGGCTGCAGCAGCCAGGCGTCTTTGGTGTCGTGCAAGTAGGCGTTGATGCACTCGTCCATGACGCGGTGGCGCAACACAGGGTCGGTCACCGGCCAGGCCAGTTCCACCCGGCGCAGCATGTTGCGGTTCATCCAGTCGGCGCTGGAGAGCCACAGCTCTTCGGCTGCATCAACCCGGAAGTAGCACACGCGCGAATGCTCCAGCAAGCGCCCAATCACCGAGCGGATGCGCACGTTGTCGGTCACGCCGGGCACCTGGGCCGGCAAGATGCAGGCACCACGGACGATGAGGTCAATCTTGGCGCCCTGCTGGGAAGCATGGGCCAGCGCGCGGGCCAGGGGCTCGTCGGTCAGCGCGTTCATTTTCAAAACGATCCGAGCGTCTTTGCCGTCGCGCGCTGCAGCGCCCGCCGCCTCCAGTTTTTCCAGCATCGCTTTGTGCAGGTGAAAAGGGGCGATCAGCGCTTTGTTGAGCTTGGGCAGGCGGTTCTGACTGGCCAGGTGCAAAAATATTTGCTCCAGGTCGGCGGTCAGCGCGTCGTCCGCCGTGAGGTAGCTCATGTCGGTGTAGAGCCGCGCGGTGCCGGGGTTGTAATTGCCGGTTGAAATGTGGCCGTAGCGGCGCAGCCGGCCTTCTTCGCGTCGCGTCACCAGCAGCATCTTGGCGTGGGTTTTCAGGCCCACCACGCCGTACACCACCTGGGCCCCCACCGACTCCAGCCGCTCGGCGTAGTTGATGTTGGCTTCTTCGTCAAAGCGCGCCTTCAGCTCCACCACCGCCGTCACCTCTTTGCCCCGGCGCACGGCTTCGCGCAGCAGGTTCATCAGCTCGGACTTGGCGCCGGTGCGGTAAATGGTCTGCTTGATCGCCAGCACATTCGGGTCTTCTACCGCTTCGCGCAGAAAAGCCAGCACAGCGTCGAAGCTCTCGTAGGGCTGGTGGATCAGCACATCGCCCTGTTGCAAGCGTTCAAAGTACGACTGCCCCGGCGTGAGCTGAACGGGCCAGCCGCCGTGAAAGCTGTCAAAGCGCAGCGCTGGCGCGTCCACCTGGTCAATCAACTGGTTCAGCCGCACCAGGTTCACCGGGCCAGGGACGCGGTACAGCGCCTCAGCGGGCAAAGCAAACTGCGCCTGCAAGAAACTGGACAGGTATTCGGAACAACCGGCCGACACCTCCAGCCGCAAGGCCTCGCCGTAGTGGCGCTGCTGCAAGCCTTTGCGCAAGGCGGTGCGCAGGTTCTTCACCTCTTCTTCGTCCACCGCCAGATCGGAATGGCGGGTCACACGGAACTGCGAAAACTCGGTGACCTGGCGGCCCGGAAACAGGTCGGCCAGGTGCGAGCGGATCAGGCTCGAAATAGATACAAAGTGCGTCTGCTTGGAACCCTTGATGGGCGGCATGCGGAAAAAACGCGGCAAGATGCGCGGCACCTTGACGATGGCGATTTCGTTTTCGCGCCCAAAGGCGTCTTTGCCGGTCAGGCGCACGATGAAATTGAGCGACTTGTTGGCCACCTGGGGAAAGGGGTGCGCCGGGTCCAGGCCCACCGGCATCAGCAGCGGCTGCACCTCGCGCACGAAAAACGCTTTTACCCAACGGCGCTGGCGCGGGTTGCGCTCGCCATGCGCCACCAGCTTGATGCCCTTTTTCTCCAGCAAGGGCAGCAGTTCGTCGTTGTAGATGGCGTATTGCTGCGCCACCAGGGCGTGTACTTTGGCGGACACACGGTCGTGTGTTTCCACGGTGTACAGCCCACGCTGCTCGTTGGTTTTTCGAGCGGCGAGGTGAGGCGCCATGCGCACTTCGAAAAATTCGTCGAGGTTGCTGGAGACGATGCTCAGGTAGCGAAGCCGCTCCAGCAAGGGTACGTCTGCGCGTCGCGCCCAGTCCATGACCCTTTCGTTGAAGGCCAGGATGCTGTGGTCCCTGTCCAGAAAATGCAGGCGGTGGTTGTGGCTGTTGGCGCTCATGGTTCCCGTCGAATGGCACAGTCGCTGCTCGCCCCTCCGACAAACAGCGCTGGTGCGTCTATTTGACAATTATTCAACGGGCGGATGACAAGCGTGTGACAGTTTTACACGGTTCGGTGCTCTGCCGTTGGCGCAGCGCGGGTGGGGCGAAACCGCTGCAGCGGCTGTGCCTGGCGCGGCAGCCAGGCCAGCAACGCCACAAACCGCTCGGCCGCAGGGCGCCAGCCAAACACCACCGCGCGAGCGCGGGCCTGCTCGCGGTTGATCCGCAGGGCATCCGACCAGGCTTCGTGCAGGTCTTCGCGCAAGGCACCGGCACCGCTGTCGCCCACCACCTGCAAGGGGCCGTCCACCGGGTAGGCGGCAACGGGCAAGCCACTGGCCATGGCCTCCAGCATCACCAGACCAAACGTTTCGCTGCGGCTGGGAAACACCAGCACATCGGCCGCCGCGTACACATGGGCCAGTTCGTGGCGCGGCAAGGCGCCCAGCCAGTGCACGTTGGGATAGCGCTCGCGCAGGGCGGCTTCCTGAGGCCCCACACCGCAGACCACTTTGCTGCCGGGCAGATCCAGTTTCAGAAAGGCTTCGATGTTTTTTTCGGCTGCCACGCGGCCCACGCACAGGCTGACCGGTCTGGCCAAGTGCCCGAGCGACGGGTATTCGAACGCTTCGCGGGCAAACGCAAACAAACGCGTGTCCACGCCGTGTGACCATTCGCGCAGATTTTGAAAGCCCTTGGCCTCCAGCATGTGCAACACGCCGAGCGTAGGCACCATCACCGCGCTGCTGGGTCGGTGAAAGTGGCGCAACAGCGCATAGCTCCAGGACAAGGGAACGCCCATTGCACTGCGCAAAATGTCGGGGAACTTGGTGTGAAAAGCGGTGGTAAACGCCCGCTGGTGGCGCAAACAGTGGCGCCGCGCAGACCAGCCCAAGGGGCCTTCGGTGGCGATGTGGATGGCGTCGGCCTGGGCGGCGTCTATCAAGCGGCCCAGCCGGCTCCCGGGCCACAGGGCCAAACCCAGCCCTGCAAAACCGGGGCACGACCCAGTGCGAAATTGCCCGGGTTGAATCACCACCACCTCGTGGCCTTGCGTCTGCAATTCGCGCACCAGCTCCACCAGGGTGGTGACAACGCCGTTCAATTGCGGTTTCCAGGCATCTGTGATCAACAAAATCTTCATTTTTTGTCTCCCTCTTTTCCGTTGCAGGATCCGCGTGCAGCTGGTGGGCTTAGGCGCCCAGAAAGTGTTTGCGGTAGCGGCTGGGCAGGTCCGAAATGCGCATGATCATGGGCAGGTCGGCGGCGTTGAAATCTGGGTCCCAGGCCGGCGGCCCCATGACCTTGGCGCCCAAGCGCAGGTAGCCCTTGATGAGGGCGGGCGGCTCCACGTCGAGGGTGTCGTCCAGCTGCTCAATCGGCAAGGGCAGACGTGGCCGCACGTGGCAATCGATGGGTGCCAGGTGCGTTGCTTTGAGCTGGCGCCAGATGCTGGCCGCCGCATGACCACCGCCCACCATGCCGTGCGGGCCTTCGTGCTGCATGGGAATGCTGGCGCAGCCAATCATGGTGTCGAGCTGGTTGCGCTCCATGAACGCGGCCAGCGCGCCCCAAAGCGCCATGATGACGCCGCCGTGGCGGTGGTCGCGGTGCACGCAGCTGCGGCCCAGCTCCACCATGCGCTCGCGCACGTTGCGCAGGCGGGTCAGGTCAAATTCGGTGTCGCTGTAGGTGCTGCCCACGCGCTTGGCCTGGGCGGGCGTGAGCACGCGGTAGGTGCCGATCACCTGGTGGGTGGCGCTGTCGCGCACCAGCAGGTGTTCGCAAAAATCATCAAACAGGTCCACATCGTGGCCGGGTACCGCGTTGGACAAGATCGCGCCCATTTCACCGGCAAACACACTGTGGCGCAGCTTTTGGGCTTCACGCACCTCACCCAGGTGGCGGGCCCAGGAAACTTCGATGACCGCAGCGCCCGGCTCGACGGCCGTGGGTGCATTCAGCAGGGGCTTGGGCTTGAAGTCGGTGCGCGGCTGGTGCACGGCCCGCACCAGCGAGGCGGGCGACAAATCCAGCGTGGGCGTGGGTAATTCTTTCATCAGGAATGCTCCTCTGGTCTGTCACCACGTGGTGACAGAGCTGATTGTTGGAAGCAGGCATGACGCGTGCGTGTCAGCGGCATGACGAACGCGTGACGGTGGCCCGCCCGCCTGCGGGTCACGCTGCTGTCACACAAGCGGCGTAACTTGTTGCCCATTCAACAATGGAGTCACGGCAATGCATGTCAGCCCAACTGAAACCCTGATTCGCCGCATGGAACGCGACCTGCTGGACAGCTACGACGAGGAGCTGGAACTGGAAATTGAAGACCGCCACCTGACCGATGGGTGGGACGGCATCGACCACGCACAGAGCCCAGATGAGAAAGCACAACGGCTGGCCTACTTCCGCGAGTTGTTCCGGCTGCAGGGCGAGCTGGTGAAGCTGCAGGACTGGGTGGCCAACACCAAGGAAAAGGTGGTGATTTTGTTTGAGGGCCGTGACGCGGCCGGCAAAGGTGGCGTGATCAAGCGCATCACCCAGCGGCTCAATCCCCGCGTGTGCCGCGTGGTGGCGCTGCCCGCCCCCAACGACCGCGAGCGCACGCAGTGGTACTTTCAGCGTTATGCGGCGCACCTGCCGGCGGCGGGTGAAATGGTGCTGTTTGACCGCAGCTGGTACAACCGGGCTGGGGTGGAAAAGGTCATGGGGTTTTGCACCGACGACGAAGTCGAGGAGTTCTTTCGCTCGGTACCCGAGTTCGAACGCATGCTGGTGCGCTCGGGTATCCGGGTCATCAAATACTGGTTTTCGATCACGGACGACGAGCAACACCTGCGCTTTCTGGGGCGCATCCACGACCCGCTCAAACAGTGGAAGCTGAGCCCGATGGACCTGGAGTCGCGCCGGCGCTGGGAGGAATACACCAAGGCCAAAGAAACCATGATCGAGCGCACCCACATTGCCGAAGCGCCCTGGTGGGTTGTGCAGGCGGTGGACAAAAAGAAAGCCCGCCTGAACTGCATCCACCACCTGCTGGAACAGTTTGACTACACCGAGGTGGCGCGGCCCGAGGTGGTGCTGCCTGGCCGGGTGCGCAACCCCGACTACCTGAGACAGCCCGTACCCGATTCGATGGTGGTGCCTGAGCGGTACTGAGCGGGCCGATCCCCAAGTTTGCGCCAACGGGAGGTTTCCAATTGCTTCAACCTTTCTTTTATAGTTGAAATATGAAAACCACCACACACCAGGAAGACACCACCCTGCGCGCCCTGGCCGCGCTGTCCCAGGTGCAGCGCCTGCGGGCTTTTCGGGAACTGGTGGTGGCCGGGCCCGAAGGCATGACACCCGGTACCATCGCCGAGCGGATGGGCATGTCGCCCAGCGCCTTGTCGTTTCACCTAAAAGAACTGGCCCGCGCCGAACTGGTGAACGCTGAGCCGCGGGGTCGCCACCTCATTTACCGAGCGAACTTTGAGCGCATGAACGGCCTGCTGGGCTACCTGACCGAGCACTGCTGCGCCGAGGAGCCATGCGAAGTGGCGCCAACCTGCACCCGCAGCGTGTGTGGGGAGACCACATGAGCCTGGCCAACACACTCAACCTGGGCTGCGCCTGCCAGACGCTGGAGGCAAGCCGTTTGCGCGAGCAACTGGAAACCAGCCCCGCGCTGCAAGGCCTGACGGCCCAGCTGGCGCACACCCACCCGCACCTGTTTTCAGCCACTGCGGTGTTTCTGGACGCCGACGTGCGGGCCCAGATAGCCGACGCGGTGACCGCCTTGGAACGGGTGATCGCCCTGCCCGCCTGGCGAGCCCAGGCCCTGGCCCGGGCCCACCCGATTGCCCAGGCGGACTGGGGACCTGCGGGGGTGTTCATGGGCTACGACTTTCACCTGGCCAACCACGGCCCAAAACTCATCGAGATCAACAGCAACGCGGGCGGTGCCCTGCTGAACGCCGCGCTGGCCAGGGCACACCGGGCGTGCTGCGGCACCTCGCCAGCCGAACCCCAAGACACACCGCCAGCACTGGACACCTTGTTCAGCGACATGTTCCATTCAGAGTGGCAAGCGCAGCGCGGCAACGTGCCATTGCGCAACGTGTTGATCGTGGACGACGCGCCCGCTCAACAATACCTGGCGCCCGAATTTGAAATGGCCCGCGCGCTGATGGCGGCCCGTGGCTGCTTGGCCGTGGTGGCCGACCCGCGCGAACTGCAGTGGCACAGCGGCGCGCTCTGGCACCCTGCCCTGCCACCTGGCATGCCGGTGGATCTGGTCTACAACCGGCTCACCGACTTTTACCTGCAAGACCCAGGTCACGAAGCCTTGCAACACGCGTACCAGGCTGGTGCGGCCGTGGTCACGCCCAACCCGCGTACCCACGCCGTCTACGCCAACAAGCGCAACCTGATCGCCCTGTCAGATCCCACCCAACTCGAAGCCTGGGGCGTGCGTGCTGCCGACCGTGCCACGTTGCAGGCCGTGGTGCCGACCACGCAGGTGGTCACCACCAAAAACGCCGACGCCCTGTGGGCTCAGCGGCGGGCGCTGTTCTTCAAGCCCGCTGCCGGGTTTAGCGCCCGCGCAGCCTACCGTGGCGACAAGCTCACCCGGCGGGTGTGGGCCGACATTTTGGCGGGCGACTACGTGGCGCAAATCACCGTGCCACCCAGCGAACGCTTGGTACAGGTGGACGGTCAGCCCACCCGGCTCAAGCTCGACCTGCGCGCCTACACCTACCGCGGACAGATCCAGTTTCTGGCGGCCCGCACCTGGGCCGGCCAGACCACCAACTTCCGCACCGAAGGCGGCGGCTTTTCGCCAGTGGTGGTGCTGCCCAGCTTGCCGTTGAGCCTGGGCGGCACCAACCGGGTAATCGGCACCGCGTGACACCCGGGCCAAAAGGGCAAGGGCCGTCGCACGCCGGTCACACCGCACGGCAACAATTCAACAAGCTTTGAAGCCTTTTTCTCCCGTGCCGGTTCATTTCTCCCTTGCTGAGGATCCGACACATGAAAGTAGGCATCAACGGCATGGGCCGCATCGGCCGCCTGGCCCTGCGCGCCGCCTTCGGCGCAGCCGAGCGCGACAGCACCGACCCCCGCTC
>NZ_CBFHOP010000006.1:0-13388 GCF_965657535.1 Hydrogenophaga sp.
CGTCATGGCGAGCGAAGCGCGGCAATCCATCCCCGGCCCCGGCCCCGGCCCCGCTCCCACGCCCAGCCACACCGCCCCCAACCACAATGCGGCTCGGGTACAGGTTGTCATGCAGCGCCTTGCCCTCGCGCAAAAACTCGGGTGAAAACAGCAGCCGCGTGCAGCCCAGTTCCCGCTTCATGCGCTCGGTAAACCCCACCGGCACCGTGCTTTTCACCACCATCACCGCCTGGGGGTTAATGGCCATCACATCCGCCATCACCGACTCCACCGAGCGCGTGTTGAAAAAGTTCGTCTGCGCGTCGTAGTCGGTGGGCGTGGCAATCACCACAAAGTCCGCCCCGGCATAGGCGTCCACCTTGTCCAGCGTGGCGCGCAGGTTCAGCGGCTTGTGCGCCAGGTAGTGCTCTATGTCGGCGTCTTCAATGGGCGAGCGCTTGCCGTTCAGCAGCGTCACCTTGGCCGCGTCAATGTCCAGCGCCACCACCTCGTGGTGCTGGGCCAGCAACACGGCATTGGAAAGGCCCACGTAGCCGGTGCCGGCAATTGCAATTTTTGTCATCTTCGTTGTGGTGTGGTGGGTTGGCGTCAAGTGGCCTCTTTGGCGGCTTCGTTCACGCGCCCATACCGGTCTTCAAACCGCACAATGTCGTCCTCCCCCAAATAAGAGCCCGACTGAACTTCAATCAGTTCCAGCGGAATCTTGCCGGGGTTTTCCAGGGCATGGATCTGGCCCACAGGAATGTAGGTGGACTGGTTTTCGCTCAGCAAATAGGTTTTGTCACCGTTGGTGATCTGCGCCGTGCCGCTCACCACAATCCAGTGTTCGGCCCGGTGGTGGTGCATTTGCACCGAAAGCTTGGCCCCCGGTTTTACGGTGATGCGCTTCACCTGGTAGCGCTTGCCGTTGTCAATGCTGTCGTAAACACCCCATGGGCGGTACACCTCCCGGTGGTTGTGGTGTTCGGTGCGGCCCTGCGCCTTGAGCTGGTCCACCACCTTTTTCACGTCTTGCACCCGGCTTTTGTGGGCCACCAGCACCGCGTCTTTGGTTTCCACCACCACCAGGTCTTGCACACCCACCGTGGCCACCAGGCGGTTGCTCGCGTTCACATACAAGCCGGTGCTGTCTTGCGCCATCACATCGCCATGCAGCACATTGCCCGCAGTGTCTTTGGTGCTCACGTCCCACAGCGCAGACCAGGAACCCACGTCGCTCCAGCCCGCGTCCAGCGGCACCACCACCGCGTCGGCGGTTTTCTCCATCACCGCGTAGTCAATCGAGTCGGCCGGGCAGGCCTCAAAGGCGGCTTTGTTTACCCGCACGAAGGTCAGGTCTTCGGTGGCTGCGTCCATGGCGGCGCGGCAGGCGCGCAGCATGTCGGGGGCAAATTTTTCCAACTCTTGCAGGTAGCGGCTGGCTTTAAAAACGAACATGCCGCTGTTCCAAAGGTGGCGCCCGCTGGCCAGGTAGGTTTGTGCCGTGGCGGCGTCTGGCTTTTCTACAAAGCGGCTCACCACATAGCCACCGCCGCAGGGCTCGCCCTGCTCAATGTAGCCATAGCCCGTTTCAGCGTATTGCGGCACCACCCCACAAGCCACCAGCTTGCCCGCCTGCGCCAGCGGCAGCGCCGCCTGAACGCAGCGGTGAAACGCCGGAACATCCTCAATCAAATGGTCAGCCGCCAGTACCAACAGCACAGCGTCTTGCCCCGCTGCAGCGCCGCGCGTGGCTTGCAGCGCCGCCAGTGCAATGGCTGGTGCCGTGTTGCGGCCTGCGGGCTCCAGCAAAATCTTGCAGTCGTCATGGCCCATGGCGCGCAACTGCTCAGCCGCCAAAAAGCGGTGTTCTTCGTTGCATATCAACACCGGCGCGGCTGCACCCAGCCCAGCCAGGCGCTGCACCGTGGCCTGCAACATGGTTTGGCCGCCAGGTGCCAGTGGCAAAAACTGTTTGGGGTATTGCACCCGCGAGAGCGGCCACAGCCGCGAACCGTTGCCACCGGCCATGATGATGGGCAAAACTTGCATATGCTGTAAATTTTAATTCAGTTGTTTCGCAGAGTTGGAGAAGTATTTAGTTAATCTGGAGTGTTTAGTTGAGATGTTTGGATTTGTTACATCGCCCGAATAAGCAGTAGGGTGGGTGGCTAATAGGTGAACCATGAATACGGTGATTGTCAAGTATGTTGTCTTTTAGTCAGGCATTGTTGCATGGAGAATTTTGAGGTCATATGGTTACTGGCTTTGCATTGGCATGATTAATGTCATTGGGAATAAAATGTTGAAGTGACTATGCTATTTCATGCATGCTTAGCGAAGGGGTGTAAACAACTTTTAACTCAGGGATATCCAAAATTGCTGATATTAAAGTGTCTGCATCATGGTGCAGGTGGGAATCTGGCGTTTGTTTCGTGGATTGAATGGTTTTGATTCCGTGTGCAGTAAGATAATTGAAGAAGCTGGAAGAGCGGTCAGTGCCAACTGCTTCTGAGTTTATTTGACTTAATTCAAGCAACCCTCCTGACTTATTAAGTTCGTGAGGCGTCAAGTCATAGTCAAAATCAGCCCGAGAATTGATAAATAATATGTCTTTTGCCCTGTGCGCAATTCCGCCCTTGATGAAATGGGCTGACGTAATGGAGTCAGCAGTTTTCGAAGAATGAGCGATATATCTACAGGTAGCCAACCAGTTTGCCGATGGGATTGCTTGCATGGAAGCAATCACAAGCGCGCTGTCTTCGGATTGTGGGTTTTGTTTTATTAAGTCCATTATGTATTTAGTTGCTTCCGAACTTGTGTAGTTTTTCTTGCCAATTGGATTATAAATGGAGTTGGGCTGTGCGTCACTTGTGCTGGCTATTAGATTGATGTGAATTATAGTCGTTTCCGTGCCTTGGGTGGTATTCATCCATGATCGGTAGATTAATTCTGTCTCATGGTGACTTGTGTCTTTGTTGCTAATAAGAATGATTGTGAGATTTTTTAACGATGGAGCCAATGCGGCTTGTCGTTCAAGATTAACGCGTTTAGTCAGCTTAACTTTTTCGATTGACTGCTTGAGTTTGGTGGCGTTTAAATTGTAATCTTCGGTGCGAGTAATTTGATTATCAGACGCATCGAGATTATATGTTGCCAGTATCGCTGGTACAAATTGTGTATTTGCGTTTTGTATGTATCGAACGATCAATTCCCAGTCCACTAATCGTCTCATATCCTCTCGGAAGCCACCATTTTTTTGATAGAGCTCACGTGTGTGCATGAATACATTTAAATCGATATAGTTTTTATTTTCGATCAAGTTTGTATTCAGGTGTCCTAGGCGGACTGCGACTGTCTCTGTGGTTGTGCCATTTGGAGAGATAACTGAATATTTCTGAGTGATTCTATCTCCGCAATATGCGCAAGCTAACTCCCCACTATTTAGAAGACTATTGGTCATGATCAGTAAAAAATCACTATCCCAAGAGTTGTCTGAGTCAAGATACGAAATGAAAGTGCCTTTTGCGTGTCTTAGTGCTACATTCCGGGCAGCTGATACACCTTTATTTTTTTCCAAAATATGAATTTGTACTTTTTTAGAAATTTCTTTTTCTAAAATTATGCGCCGAATTACCGCTAACGAGTCATCTGAGCTGCCGTCATCGCAAATTACCAGTTCCCAGTTTGTGTAAGATTGCCTGCAAATGGAATTGATTGCATCTTCGACAATGTCTTGCCGGTTAAAAATAGGCATGATGATCGAAACCAACTCATCTTGCGGATTTTTAATGTAGGTATCTCTTAAAATCTCTTTGGTTGCTTCAATTTCAATTAATCCACGTTGTGATTGATTGTCCGTATGTACAAATGAAATTTCTCTTCGTGTGAATAGCCATTGATACAAACTATGGAGACTGGCATTCAATGGAACAAGTGGGAACTTCCTGAGGTCCATTTGAACCTTCTTTGAAAAAATTTGATCTTGGCAGCCTACCACCTTGAGGGTGAGGTGGTGCTCCGAGCCATCGCAGTACTTCAATGGGAGGGGAATGTTGAAGCCCGATCTTTCAGATTTAAAACCTGCGCTGACGAGATCTGGTCGTGAAATATTCGCAAATCCAGTTGCTATAAGCAAATTTTCACAATAAACAGCAATGTGTAAGGTTCTCTGTGGATTCGCCTGATCAAGGCACCACCCTTTCAGGAATCTGTCTTGTAATCCATCAATTCTTCCTTTGAAGATGGGTTCTTGAAAGTTTAGCTTATATGCTGAAAGTTGCGACTTCAGCGCAACTCCTTCGGCAAACGCTTGGATGGAGTGATGGCCTCCATCAATAAGCTCACTTGGTAAGGTGAATACGAATCCGGTACCGCCGGCCTCTTCTGATGGGCAGTAGGGTCGACACACATCATTTGTGGAAAACTGTGCAAACCCAATATTTACGTTGTCAACAAAAATTGAAACTTTCAATCGCTCGTCCGGGTGTGCCGAGTTTGTTACCCAACCTACAATGCGATTATCAGATTCCACTGAAAATGCGCCTTTGATTATAGAGTTAAATCTATCTGCCGGGATATCCGTGTTTCCTGCTATTGTCAGCAAGTTTTGCGGACCGACTACCCCATGGCAGCCGTCGTCAAGTGCCTTATTTGCTAGCTTTTTAAAAAAATCATAGTCTTTGGGACTTGCCTTTTGTATTCTCGCAAGCCAAGGCTGTACGAAGCTGTCATCTACTTCTTTGCGTGATTGCACCACATCAACGTACGAAAATCTTTTACGGAATAATACTGCGCCTCGAACAAAATAGTACATGTAATATTTTGTTGGCATGTTTCCAATTTGCGATCTCTTTTTGTGTAGAAGAACGCTTTTTGGATTAATTTGAATTTTCAGTTTTGCTCGGCTTGCACGGACACACCAATCTGTTTCCTCAAAGTAGAGGAAATATTGCTCTGGTATTAAGCCTGCACGAGAAAAAACATTGGTTTTACAAAAAATACTTGCGCCAGTTACGTAATCGACGTCGTAAGGCTTATTTGGAACGGAATCAATTGTTTTTCCTTGATACATGTGGCCTATCGTGCAGCGTGTGCCCAGCGTGATGTATCCACCCCCAAACCAGAGTGCATCAGGCCTATCATAATAGGTAATCAATGAACCCCAAATGTCTGTCTCAGGACATACTTCTGATCCTCTCAAAAGTTCATTCAGCGTATCAGCTTTTAGTACTGTGTCTGGATTTAGTATCCAGATGAATGGAATAGATTGTTCTTCGATGAATCTGATTCCAACATTATTTCCGGCTGCGTATCCTAGATTTTCTTCCGTTCGAATTATGATACAGTCGGAAAATCGATGCCGTAAACTTTCAATGGATTCTGATGGCGAGTGATTGTCTACTAATACTAAAGCTAAGTCAGACCTATTTAATTCTTTTATCGATCTGATTAACTCGGCTGCATCGTTGGTTGATTCGTAATTTAAAATCAGAATGGCTACAAGCGGACAGCTTGACTCTGTGCTTTTTGGTGCGTCTATTTCACATTTTGCTGTTTGTGAATCGATATTGAATGTTTTTTTATAATTAATTCGATTTTGATTGCTGCGTTGTGTGTTGCGTTGATCGCAGAAGAGCAAGTTGGCTGCCTTGTGCCAGTCGTATTTTTGGATTGTTTCCCATGCATTGGCTTGCATGGCTGATCGCGTTGCTTCGGTTGAGTTGCAAAAATTGACGATTGCAGTTGTCAATGCTTCTGTCGAATTTTTGCTATCGTATAATATGCCGTTTTCACCGGTTGTAACCAGATCTGCAATTGCCGCAACGTCGGGACCAATTACGGGGTTTCCAAACGACATCGCTAAATATACAGATCCTGAGGTTAGAATTGATTTGTAAGATAATACGGTCGCATCGGCTGCGTTGAAATAAATCTGTAAGTCTTCATCAGGTATTTCATTTGGAAAAATTGAAACGCCTGAGTGTGCGGCTGCAATAGCCGTGATGTTTTCGGCTTTGTACGGGTGTACGACCTTGCCGGCGATAATAAGCCGCGTATTGGGATTCTGTGCGTGGGCTGCGGAAAATGCAGTGAGTAGTGTTTCCAATCCTTTGTAGGGTCTTATCTGTCCAAGGCTGAGAAAGACAATCTCACTGTCCTCTATCTTCAATACCCTCCGTGCGGTCTCGCGGGTGTAAAAATTAGCATAGTAGTCTATGTAATTTCCATGGGGGATCACCACGATTTTGGATTGAGGTAATTTGAAATGTTGTTCAATTTCTTTGATTGCTGTTTTGCTATGGATATGAATGAGTTTGCAAAGATTGCAAATTCTTTGTCGCAGATCTAGTTCTATGTTTGGGTATTTGCTGTCATGCTCGATGAGATTGTGAATTGTCCAGACTAGCTCTCCGCCACGGCTAACAAAATACTCCAGTTTTTCTAAAAATTCATTGCATTGCGTTTGTGCGGATTCCTCTGTTGTTGCTCTAGCGAGTACATGAGTAATCCAATGTAAGTGAAAAATTGTTGTTGTATATGCCCCGGAGTTGAGATCGTTGATGGCGTCTGAAATTGATCCCGGTGAAATATTCGTATTTGTGCTTACACCTGAGTAAAGAAGCTTTTGGTAAGGGTTGGTTGAGGTGTAGTCAGGAAAAAAACGAACTTGGATGGTTTGATCTCGTGTACTTGATTTAGTTGATGGTACTTCTAGGATGGAGTTGTCATCGTTGGATAGCAATTTTAAACATCGTGCAATGGAGGTTTCGACTATTTTCTTGAAAAATGGTTGCTGTTCGCGAATGGTTAAGTATGCTTCCAGAGCTTCTTGCAGCTTATTTTCTCTAAATAAAGTATTCGCTTCTTTGATGGTGTAGTGTTTCATAGTCGGTGGGGCGTTCGCGTTTTAATTTGTTGATTTAATGATTTTTGATCGGCGGATTAACTTGTTTGGTGGTTTAGCATTTTTCTCACTCGAATGAGGCAAGCCCCTTTTTCAAATGCTTTTTCGGTAAAAGTGAAATCTAACTTCAACAAGCTTAAGTAGTCCAACCAAGCTTGCGTTATTTCCCTCTCGTCGCTCCGATCATAGTCATCTAGTACGAAATCTACTGTTCCTTTTTCAAGGTATTTGAATGTTACTGGAACTGCTGGATATCGTGCGTGTTTGCCGGTCGATCCTGGTGGTCCATCGATTACAACTAAGACATTCACTGAATTCTTTTGGTTTGTGTGAAATAGGTCTTCAATATGTTCTTGGCAGGAGTAGTAATCGTATTGCTTGCCGTTGGGGCCAGTATATGGCAGGAGCGGTGAGTATATTAAGTTAACAGCTCCCGCTAGGCCGGCACTTTCAAGTTGCCTCTTTGTTTGACTGTGATAAATTTCGAGATGTTCAAATGCAAATTGAATTGCACGTTGTTTCGATTTTTGTCTGTTGCAATTCACTTTTTCTAGCGCCATTGCAATTATTGAGGTGGATGTTCCTGATCCAAATTCGATAACAATATCATAGTCATTTGATTCGATTAGTTGGATTATGTAGGCTCCAAAATCAGGGCTGATTGGAAACCCATGCATTTCTCCTACATTTATTCTGTTTCCAAAATAACTTTGGATTCTCAGGAATGCCTCAATTTGTTTGCTTGAGTTCAGTAGTTCCGCCTTTAATTTTTGTTCAAAATCCTTTCTGATGTTAATGGTCGCCTCAATTTGATTCTTCATGTTTGAGGTTATTTCTTGCTTGAAGGTGGTGATTAGTTGGTTGTTGTCTTGAAGTTTTTGGCGTGTTATTTCAAATTGGCCTTCTAAGACGTTTTCTATTTTTTGGATTTGCTGCGGGCTGCGTTGATTTGCTGCTTCTATTGCTTCTAGTTTGAGCATTGCTTGTTCCGTAGCTTGTTTCAGAAGGAATTGCAGTTGGTTCAGTTGCTCTTGGCATTCGGTGGCCAGCTTGTCAGCGGCGGTGGCTGCGCTGGTGGCCGTGGCGGCTGCAGCGGCGGCGGCTTTGGCATTTTCGGCGTCTTGGGTGGCGGCCTGGGCTTGCTCGGTGGCTTGCTTTAGCTGGGTTTGCAGTTGGTCTAGCTGCTGCTGGCGTTCGGTGGCCATTTTGTCAGCGGCGGCTTTGGCTTGGGTGAGCTGCTGCACCTGGGCGGCGCGCTCTTCGGCTTGTTTGGCGGCTGCAGCGGTGGCAGCGGTGGCTGCGCTGGTGGCCGTGGCGGCTGCAGCGGCGGCGGCTTTGGCTTTTTCGGCGGCGGCTTGGGCTTGCTGCAGTTGTTCGCTGAGTTTGTTGTGTTGGGCTTCTAGCTGCTGGGCGGTGGCTTGGGCCTGGGCTTGGGTTTGGGCCAGGGTTTGGGCTTGGTGGGCCAGTTGCTGCTGTAGTTGCTGGGCCAGGGCGGCGGTGTCGCGCACAAAGAGGGCGTGGCCTATGGCGGGGTGGCGGCTGGTTTCTATGGCCAGGCAGCGAAAGCCCAGGGCTTGCAGGGCGGGGTGCAGGGCGTTGGCGCTGGCTGTCTGGGTGAGTTCGGTGTCGGCGTGGGTGTTGTTGCCGTCGTTGCTGCGGCCTGTGTCTTGGGTGTTGCTCAGCAGCACGCGCAGGGCAATCACGTCGAAGGCGGCGAGCTGCTGGGCGGCGCCCTGGATGATGGGGAGCGCGGGCAGGCAGTCGACCAGGAGCCAGTTGGCGGGGGGGGAGGTGTCTTGTTGCAGTTCGGCCAGGGCTATGGCTTGGCGGTTTTGTTTGTGGGTGGTTTTGAGGTTGGGCCACAGGCTGCGCAGGCTTTCGGGCTCTAGCAGGCCGCTTTCCGTGGCGTTGCTGGCTTGGTGGTAGGCCACGGTTTCGGTGTGGGGGCCCACCACTTGTTTGCGCAGGCGCCAGCCGTCTCGCGGGGGCACGCTGCGTTGCAGGTGTTCAAACTGGGTGTCGTCGGCTTCTACCAGGGTGGCGCTGGGCACGGCCAGGGTTTGCAGCAGTTGCACCCAGGGCCCGGTGCCGGCACCCGCGCCCACCAGCAGCACGCCGGTGGGGGGCATGAGCTGGCTGAGGTGTTGCAACCACGGGGTTATGGCTTGCTCGGGGGGCTTTTGAAGCGGTGCGTGGCTGGCCATGGTGGGGGTGTGGGGGGTGGGGGTGGACGTGGTGGGGGTGTTCATTGCGGCTGGCCGGTGTGGTCAGTACAAGGGTTGCAGCAATTGCTTGAGGGGTTGGGGTATGACTGCGTGCACGTCCAGCAGTTCTAGCAGGGCTGCAAAGTCCAGGTGGTCTAAAGACAGCACATCGGTGGTGCGGTTAAACAGGGGGGCCGAGCGGTCTTCCAGCAGCGCTGACATTTCGGCGTGCAGGGAACCGAGCACGATGAGCCCACCGGTAACTGGCGCAGCCTGAGAGGCCAGCTTGTCGACCTCTGCCTGGAGGTAGGAGCAAAAGTCGAACAGCTGGCGGCGGTGAAAGTACTGAAATTCGTCAATCGCGACCACGTAGCCCTGGCGCACCAACTGGCCAATGAGCTGCGCGAACTGCTGCAGGTGCGCCACGCGTTCGGTCAGGCCAAATGTTTGCAAGTAGTCGTTGCAGGCGGTAAGCACCCCTGCGGGGTCAGAGTCGGGGATTTGGATGTAGAGCGTCTTGGCGCGGCCAGCCTGGGACATGGCTTGCTGTATCAGCGAGGTTTTGCCAATGCGCCGGCGGCCCGCAATTTGCACAAAAAACCAGCGCTGGCGCTGCAGGATTGAGCGCAACTGTGCCAGTTCCTGTTGGCGCCCGTAGAACCCCCATGGCTGGTTTGAAATCATGGCAAAAAGTTAAAGTAATTTTTATTTCATTAGCCTGCGTAGCTGTTTAAGTCTATGCAGTGCAATGATTTTTTCCAAAAAGTAGAAGTGCCACGTGGCATGTTCGTTCGTTGGTGGGTGGGCTGGTGCATGCGTTTTTTGCGGTTGCAATGCTTCGCGTTGGGCTTAGCCGCGTTTGCGTTTGTTGAAGTCTTTGACTTCGCGGCGCAGGGCAAAGGGCATCTTGACCCAGCCAACGGGCGAGCGGGTGTGGGCCAGCAGGGTGGTGCCCAGGCGGTACGACAGGTGTTGTTTCACTTCGTCGGCCATTTGTTTGTCGTGCTCATTGCTGGGCGCTGGCGGCGGCAGGCTGGCTTGTGCGGCTTGGTCGCGGCGGTATTGGCGGGTGGTTTTAACCAGTGCCACGGGCATGCTCAGCCAGCCGGTGACCGAGCTTGAACGCTGAATGAGGGTGCTGCCCAGGCGGTAAGACAGTTGCTGGCGCACGCGGTCGGCGGGGTTGAGGGTTTCGGGGGTGATGGCGGTGGGGTCGGTGCCGGGTGGCAAGCCTTGCTGGGCCGCATGGAAGCGGCGCTCTTGCTCTTCCTGCGCTTGAAAGAGATGGGTCAGCAGGTGTTGGTTGACCGGGGACGGCGCAGGGGCGGCCTTGAGCGCTTGCAGTTCAGACTGCAGCTGGTTGATGAGTTGCTGGCGCTCGTTGTCTTGCTGCTCGGTTTGCAGCAGGGTTTGCAGTTTTTGGGCTTGGGCCTGGCCTTCGAGGTAATAGCGTTCCAGCTCTTCTTGCACCTGGTGCAGCTGGGCCAGCAGCAGTTCGTTCTCTTGCTCGAGCGCGGGGTCTGCAGCGGGCGCGGCGGCGGCTTGGGTTTGCAGGGCCAGCAGTTGGCTTTGCAGTTGGGCGGCTTGGGCTTGCGCCTGGCGTTCTTTTTCAGCCAGTTGTTGTTTGAGCTGTTCGGCTTGCTGCTGCTGGGCTTTGGCGAGCTGTTCTTTTTCGGTGAGTTGCTTTTTCAGCAGCTCGGCTTGCTGGCTGAGCTGGGTGGTTTTTTCGGTGGCTTGCTGCTGCAGGGTTTTGGCGAGCTGCTCTTTTTCGGCCAGATGTTTTTGCAGCAGCGCGGCTTGCTGGCTGAGCTGGGTGGCTTTTTCGGTGGCTTGCTGGGTTTGGGCGGCGAGCTGCTGGCGCAGTTGCTCTATGTGTTGCTGGCGTTCGGCGGCCAGTTTGTCGGTGTGCTGCAGGGCTTGCAGTTGCTGCGTTTGCGCCTGGTTGGCCAGGTAGTGGCGTTCCAGCTCTTCTTGCACCTGGTGCAGCTGGGTCAGCAGCAGCTCGTTTTCTTGTTCGCTGGCTTGTTTTTCAGCCTGGCTCATGCGGGCCTGGGCGGCGTGGTTTTGGGCTTGCTGCTCTTTTTCGGCCAGTTGCTTTTTCAGCAGCTCGGCTTGTTGGCTGAGCTGGGTGGCTTTTTCGGTGGCTTGTTGCTGCTGGGTTTTGGCGAGCTGCTCTTTTTCGGCCAGTTGCTTTTTCAGCAGCTCGGCTTGTTGGCTGAGCTGGGTGGTTTTTTCGGTGGCTTGTTGGGTTTGGGCGGCGAGCTGCTGGCGCAGTTGCTCTATGTGTTGCTGGCGTTCGGCGGCCAGTTTGTCGGTGTGCTGCAGGGCTTGCAGTTGCTGCGTTTGCGCCTGGTTGGCCAGGTAGTGGCGTTCCAGCTCTTCTTGCACTTGGTGCAGCTGGGTCAGCAGCAGCTCGTTTTCTTGTTCGCTGGCTTGTTTTTCAGCCTGGCTCATGCGGGCCTGGGCGGCGTGGTTTTGGGCTTGCTGCTCTTTTTCGGCCAGTTGTTTTTGCAGCAGCTCGGCTTGCTGGCTGAGCTCGGCGGCGCGCTGGCTGGCCTGGGCTTGCGCAGCGGCCAGGCGGGCTTGTTCTTGGGCGGCTTGCTGGGCTTGTTGCTGGCTTTGCTGGTGCTGGCGTTCCAGTTCTTCTTGCACCTGGTGCAGCTGGGTCAGCAGCAGTTGGTTTTCTTGCTGGGCGGTTTGTTGGGCCTGTTGCAGCGTCTGTTGTTGGTTTTGCAGCTCGGCCAGGCGTTGCTGGCTGGCTTGGGTTTGGCTGTGGTGCAGGTGGGTTTGTTCGTCTATGACGCGCTGGCGCTCTTGGGCGAGTTGTTCGGCCTGGGCTTGCGCCTGGCTGAGGCGTTCAACGAGTTGCTGCTTTTGCTGGGCCAGGGCTTCGGTGTGGCTCAGGCGTTGGTTCAGTTCGTTGATCTCGCCCATCTGGGCGTCGGCCAGGTGGGTTTGCTCTTGCAGGCGCTGCTGGTGGGCGGTCATGGCCAGCCAGGCGTCTAGCGCGGTGTGCGGGGTGACGATGACGTCGGCACCGCCAGCCAGGGGCAGGTTGGCCACGGCTTGCAGTTCTTCGTACAGCTGCAGGCTGCTGGGGTGCTGGCGCAAAAGGGCGTCGGCCACAAACAGGGCCAGGGCGTTTTGCGCCGGTGCAGGGCGGGCGCTTGGGGCGGCGGTGGGTGCGCTGTTGACCGTGGCCACGGCCTGGGTGGCGGTTGGGTGGGTGGGTGTTTCGTACCAGATGTCGTTGTTTTTGTTGCTGTGTTCGTCGTCGGCTTGGGCTGCGGTGGCTTCTTCGGTGGCGTCGCTGGCAGGTGTTGCGGGCGCTTCGGGGGCTGAAAGCTGTTCCATGCGCTCAGACCAGGGCGCGTTGATGCGGGCACGCACTTGCTGCAGGTAGCTGCTGGCCGACTCGCGCACCTGCTGGCTGTGCACCAGCAGGCAGCGCTGCGGGTTGCGGTGAAAGAAGTGCAGCAGGGCGGCGTTGTAGGCGGCCCAGTTGCGGGTGCGCTGGCTCAGGGTTTCTGGGCTGAGGCTGGCGGCGTCTTGGGTGCTGGCCTGGGTGAGCACGCTGTGGGGCCGGTCGTAAACCAGGATGAAGGTGATGGACGGGTCCAGGTCGCGCCAGTAGTTGAGCAGGTAGATGGACTGCGGGTCGGCCCAGCCCCAGAAGGGCTGTTCCAGGTTGCCCAGCATCAGGTCAAGCGCCATGCCGTGCCACACCGGGCCGGCTTCAATTTGCTGAATCTGGTCGTCGGTTTCGAGCTGGTTCAGCGGCGCGGCGCTGTGCACCTGGCACAGCGTGGTGCTGATCTGGCCAGGCATGTAGCCTTCGCGCCGAGAGGGCTGCGCCGTGGCCATGCCGCAGGCGTTGAGCAGTGTTTCAACTTCCTGGTAGCCCGACAGCGGATGACCAACGATGACGATCTTGTTCATGACTTCAAAGGGAAAAGGGCAGCCGATGGGTGGCCTGTTCGGTGCGCAACGTGCGCAAAAACGGGTGTGGGGTGGGCGTTGGCTTGCGTTGTTGGCTCGCCAGGATGGATTGCCGCGCTGCGCTCGCAATGACGGGCCGATGTGTGTGCTTTGGCTGGCGGGCTTGGCCGGGGGAAGGCAAATGCGGCGTCATGGCGAGGCGCGCGGCGGCGTGGCAATCCACGGTTTTCTGTTGCTGCGGCTGGGTGGCTTGGGTGAGGTGTGGGCGCGCCAGGGTGGATTGCCGCGCTGCGCTCGCCATGACGGGCCGATGTGTGTGCTTTGGCTGGCGGGCTTGGCCGGGGAAAGGCAAAGGCGCC
>NZ_CBFHOP010000006.1:13488-297466 GCF_965657535.1 Hydrogenophaga sp.
CCGCGCTGCGCTCGCCATGACGGGCCGATGTGTGTGCTTTGGCTGGCGGGCTTGGCCGGGGAAAGGCAAAGGCGCCGACATTGCGAGCGCAGCGCGGCAATCCACACCTCTTTTTGTACCAGTCGCGAAGCGGCTCACTTGCTGGTGGCATGGCAAGGCAAACGCGCCGTCATTGCGAGGAGCGAAGCGACGTGGCAATCCACGCATCTTGACCCCAGGCGCGCAGCGGCTCACTTGCTTGGTTGGGTTCATAGCCCAAACACCACCTTTGCACCCACGGCGATCTGGTAAATGATTTGCGTCATGTCTTTCCAGAACTGGCGCTTTTTCTCGTCCACTTTGGGCAACACGAGCACCTGGTCGCCGGGGCGCACGGTGGCGTTGGATGCGGACGAGGAGGCGGCGTCGATCTGGTCAAAGCTGCCGTCGCGCCGGGCAATCACCACGCGGGCGTTGTCGGCGGTTTGGGTGAAGCCGCCAGCGCGGTTGATGTAGTCGCCCAGGGCCAGGCTGGTTTGGTGGGCCACGGCGTTGGGGAACAGCACTTCGCCGCTGACGAGCACCAGGCCGTCGGTGCGGGGTATGCGCAGCAGGTCGCCGTTTTCCAGCAGCAGGTCGTCGCGCTGGGCGGCCTGGGCCACCACCACTTGGCCCAGGGGCTCTATTTGTTTGGCGCGCTCCACCCATTGCAGGGTGAGTTCGGCTTCTTCTTTGCGCAGGCGGGCTTCGTCGGTGCTGCCGCTGCGGGCGGTGAGCAGGGCGGCTTCCAGGCTGCGCAGGCTGGTGGCCAGCATCTCTTTTTGGCGGGTTTTCACGCTTTGGCGAAACAGCTGCACGCTTTGGGGTTCGGCGTTGGGTGAGAGCTGTATTTGCTGCAACAGCGCGCCCAGGCGGGTGCCGTAGGGCAGCACATATTCTTGTGGGCTGGTGTGTTCGCCTTCTACGCGCACGGTGATGGTGCCGGGCTTTTTGTCGGCGGTGAAGTCGAGTTCGTCGCCGTTTTGCAGCATGACCGCGCTGGCTTCGGCCAGGGGGTAGTACTCGGTGTTTTTCACGGTGCCGGTGTTGCGCACCACGCGCACGTGGGTGGCCTGCGCGAGTGGCTTGGCTATTTGGGCCAGGCTGTTCACGGTGAAGGGCTGGGCGCCGGTGGCTGTGGTGGCAAATTCGAAGCGTTTGGCGTTTTCTACCAGGCCGCTTACTTTCACGGTGCCTTGGCGCTGGGGGACAAAGATCACGTCGCCGTCGGCCAGCTGCAGCATGGGCATGCTGCCTTTGAGCAAAAAGTCATACAGGTTGAAGGTGGCGCGCACGGTGTTGCCGCGCTTGACTTGCACGGCCAGGAAGCTGCCGCGCTCGGTGTCGATGCCGCCGGCTTGGTCAAGGAAGTGCAGCAGGCTGTCCATGCTGGTGCCGCCATACAGGCCGGGGCGGGTGACGTTGCCGCCCACAAACACGCGCACGGGTTGGGCAGCGGCCAGGCTGGCGTAGCTGTTGACGTTGGCTCTGAAGGTGCGGCGCACGGCGGTTTCTACGCGGCTTTGCAGCTGGGCGTTGGGAACGCCGCGCACCTGCACCGGGCCCACATGGGGCAAGAAGATGTTGCCTTGGGGGTCTACGGTCAATGGTGCGTCGAAGGTGAAGGCGCCCCACAGGCGCACTTGCAGGGTGTCGCCGGTGGCGATCAGGTAGTCGGGGTTGAACTGGGTGGCGCCACCGCTGGCAAAGGCGCCGGTAAACAGCTGGGCGCCAAAGGTGTCGCTTTGCAGGTTGGCGCGCTGGCCAGCGGCCAGGCCAGGCGGCAATGCCTGGGCGGCTGGCGGTGCAGCGGGCACCGTGGCGCGGGCGGCAGCGGCGGCGCTGGGCGCTTCAAGCCGCAGGGCCAGCGGGTTGTTGGGGTCTTGCTGGGGCAGTATCTGGCTGGCGGCTGGTGTGGTGGCCAGAGCCAGTGCCATGGCCAGTGCGGCGTTGAGCCGGCGGGCCATGGGGGTGTAGAGGCTTGTGTTCATGGCAGATCCGGGTGTTCAGTCTTTGTGGTCGCGCACGATGGCGCCAAGCAGTTGCAGCACGCCAGCGAGCAAGAAGGCGGTGAGCACAAACACAATGAGGTTGTAAAGACGGCGGGGCTCCAGCGGAAATTCGGGCATGCCCGCGCTTTGCAGCACGGACACTTTTTTCAGCGTGCGGGTGGCTTCTACGCGGCCGCGCTCCAGGGCGGTGAGCGCGGTTTGGTACACCTCCTGGGCAAACTGCGCTTCCATTTGCAGGCGCTGAAACTCTTCCACGGCGGCGTTCAGCGTGCGGCCGCCGGGCGCGGTGAGGCGGGCTTTTTCGGTGCCAATTTGCTTTTGCACGGCTTCTATTTGCAGGTTGAGTTCGACCACGTTGGCGCTGCCGGGCTGCAGGTAGCCCAGCAGGCTGCTGCGGCGGGTTTGCAGTTCGGCCAGTTGGGCTTCGAGCCGGTTGACGATGGCAGCCACGTTTTCGGCGGTGGCTTGGGGCGACACCAGGCCTTTGCGGTTTTGGTAGGCCAGCAAGTCGCTGCGCTTGGCCTGGGCGCGCTCGCCCATGGTGGTGACCTGGCCTTCTAAAAAGTTGACTTGTTCGCGCGCCAGGGCGTGGGCCATGGCGTTCATGGTTTCTTCGCCGTCGGCCACCATGGCCGCAGCGATGGCCTGGGCCATTTCGGGGGTGTAGGCCTGGGCTTTGATGGCCAGCACGCCGGCGTATTCGTCCAGTTCAACGCTGACGCGGGAGCGGAAGTAGGGTGCAAATTTTTCCAGCGGGGCTTGGGCGTCCCACAGGCGCGAAAGCCAGTCGCCCTGGCTGCTGTAGTGCTCGCGCAGTTTCAGCTGGGCGTCGAGCTTGCGCAGCATGTCGAGCGAGAGCATGTGGTCGCGCATGAGCAGTTGGTCTGGGCGGCTGCCACCGGCCACGCCCGAGAGCAGGCTGGTGAAGTCCATGGTCTGGCCGCTGGTCAGGTCTGAGCGCTGGATGATCACGCGGGCTTCTGACACATAACGGTCAGACGCCAGAAGCAGCCAGTACACGCCGGCCAGCAGGCTCAGCAGCAGGGCCGCGGCCATGAGTTTGTGGCGTTTCCACAGGGCGGGGCGTTTTTTGGGGGCCGCTGGCTGTGCAGCGGGGTTTTGACCGGGGGTGGCCAAGGAATCTGTCGTCATGCAGCAATGCTTTCTTTGTAGGCTTTTATGGCGTCGTCGATCTGGTCAAACCAGTGGGCCTGGCCGTTGTGGAGCCAGATGCCCGCGCTGCAGAATTGTTTGAGCGTGCCTTCGCTGTGCGAAACCATGATGAGTCCGGCTTTGTTGGCCAGGTTTTTGAAGGCAGCAGCGGCTTTTTTGCGAAAGGCGGCGTCACCGGTGGAGGTGACTTCGTCGGAGATGTAGACGTCGAATTCGAAGGCGAGCGACAGGGCGAACTGCAGGCGCGAGCGCATGCCGCTGGAATAGGTTTTGACGGGTTCGTCAAAGAAGCTGCCGATTTCGGCAAAGGCTTGAATCTGCTCAAGGCGCTCGGCCATGTCGTCTTCGTGCCCGTGCACGCGGCAGACAAACTTGGCGTTTTGCCGACCAGTGAGCGAGCCTTGCAAGCCCCCGCCAAAGCCCATGGGCCAGCTCACGCGGCAGCGCCGTTCCACATGGCCGCGGTTGGCGTAGTCAATGCCGCCAATGATGCCCAGCAGCGTGGACTTGCCCGCGCCGTTGCGCCCGATCAGCCCCACGTTGACTTTGGGCGGGATGGTGAAGTTGACGCCTTGCAGCACCCAGGGGCCGGGGCCGTGGTCGGTCATGTAGCGTTTGTGCAGGTCGCTGACGATGATCATTGCGTCATGAGCCTTTGCGCAAAGCGGGCGTGCAACGCCAGGCCAAAAAACAGCAGCACCAGCGCAAACCCATACAAATAGGGCAGGCTGAGCTCGGGCACGGCGTGGTAGTAAGGCGCAAAACCCAGGCGGGCGGCTTCAAGGCCGTGGGCCACGGGGTTGTACATGAGCCATTCGCGGTAGGGGTAGGGCACGATGCTCAGCGGCACGATGACGCCTGAGATCATGAGCATGGGCATCATGACCATGTCCAAAAGGTTGTCGAGCTCGGGCACGAGTTCTTTGGCCACCGAGGCCACCAGACCAAAGCCCAGGCCCAGCAACCACAGGCCAAAGACGGCTTCCATCACGGCAAGTGGGTCGCTGGGGAGCACATGAAAGCCCAGCAGGCCTGCGCCAGCCAAGATAACAGCGCTCACCACCAGCATCAGCACCCCTTCGAGCACGGCGCGCATGAGCACGGTGTCGATGGGTTTGACCTGGCGGTAGGCAAACAGGGAACGGTTGGCGTTGATGGCGTTGGTGCCCTGGCTGCCGGTGCGGCGAAAGAAATAGAAACCCAGAAAACCGATGATGAGCCAGAGCCCGGTTTCAATGCCGCCCACCTGGCGCAGCCGGATGACGGTGAAGATGAACACCATGAACGCCATGTGGGCAGCAGGCTCCAGCAGGAGCCACGCCCAGGCAGCGCGGCGCGCAAACAGGCGGCTGAGCGATTCGCGCAGCAGCAGGGCATGCCAGACGGCCAGGGTGATGGAGAGCGGTGAGCGGGTTTCGTTCATGCGTGGTGTGGCGGGCTCTTTCAGGTGAAAGCGGCAAAGACCACCGGTGGGGGTGGACCCTTTCACGGGTTTTGTTTTGCAGCGTTCTTCAATCTGAAGCCGAGGCGCCGTGCCTCTAACAAGCTTTGCATTATCTCAGGTGCATCTTTCGTTTTACCCCAAGGTTTGTAACAGGTGGCCTGCACGGGCAGTGCGCGCGCCCTTTTGTGCTGTACAGGCAACGCACGCTTTGGCCCATGCGGTGCGGACTGCCGCGGGCGCTGTGCGCCAACGCGACCTTTATGATGCGCAACACGCCAAAACACAACCCTGGGAGTGAATACAGACATGCAGATCAAGAAAGCCGTTTTTCCTGTGGGTGGCATGGGCACCCGCTTTTTGCCAGCCACCAAGGCCATACCCAAAGAAATGCTGCCGGTGGTGGACAAGCCGCTGATGCAGTACGCGGTGGAAGAGGCTTATGCGGCCGGCATTCGCGAGATGATTTTTGTAACAGGGCGTCACAAGCGGGCCATTGAAGATCACTTTGACACCGCCTATGAACTGGAAGCCGAGCTGGAAGCGGGCAACAAGCGCGCGCTGCTGGAGCTGGTGCATTCCATCAAGCCCGACGACATGGACTGCGTGTATGTACGCCAGCCGCGCGCGCTGGGCCTGGGCCATGCGGTGCTGTGTGCCGAGCGGCTGGTGGGCAACGAGCCGTTTGCGGTGTTGCTGGCCGACGACTTGATGATGGGCCAGAACCAGGCCGCAGGCGGCGCCACGGTGTTGCAGCAAATGGTGCAGGCCTACGAGCGCAGCCCAGGCACGGTGCTGGCGGTGCAAGACGTGCCCCGCGCTGACACGCGGCGCTATGGCGTGGTGGACGTGCGCGGCGTGGGCGCGCAGCTGGCCGAGGTGTTTGGCATGGTGGAAAAGCCGGCACCCGAGGTGGCGCCTTCCACCCTGGCGGTGGCCGGGCGCTACATCTTGACGCCAGCGGTGTTTGAAAGCATTCGCCGCCAGCCGCGCGGCGCCGGTGGCGAAATTCAGCTGACCGATGGCATTGCGGCGCTGATTGGGACAGAGAAAGTGCAGGCTTTGCGCTACGAGGGCACGCGCTACGACTGCGGCAGCAAAGAGGGCTTTCTGGAAGCCACGATAGACCTGGCCCTGGCCAACCCGGAACTGCGCGACGCGGTGATGGCGCACATCAAAAGGGTGGCGGGCTGAGCAACGGCCCGCATCGGCCTTGGTCTTAACCCCCTCTCCCGCCTGCGGGAGAGGGTTGGGGTGAGGGTCTTCAACCCAGCTATTGGCTTCGCCCGCCCGCGCCATTCAGCAGGCTTTTCCCCCCAACTTCAAGCGTGGGCGCTGAGCCAGGCGTGCAGCTCTTTCACCGAGTGCGCCACGTGCAGCGGCTTGAGCGCATGAAACGCACCGGGCGCGTGGGCGCCGTAGCTCACGCCCACACTGGCGCAGCCGGCGTTCAGCGCCATTTGCAGGTCGTGGGTGGTGTCGCCAATCATGAGGGTGCGCTCGGGCGCCACACCCAACTCGGCCATGAGCTCGTGCAGCATGAGCGGGCTGGGCTTGCCGGCGGTTTCGTCGGCGGTGCGGGAGGCGTCAAACATGCCCTGCAGCTCGACCGTGCGCAGCACTTCGTTAAGGCCCGTGCGGCTTTTTCCGGTGGCCACGGTGAGCCAGTGCTGGCGGGCTTTGAGCTCGGCCAGTAGGGGCAGCACGCCTTCAAACAGGCTGATGTCGTGTTGGCGCGCGGTGTAGTGGTGGCGGTAGCGCGCGCCCAGCTCGGGGTATTTGTGTTGCGGCACGTCGGGCGCTGCATGGGCCAGCGCCTGCATGAGCCCCATGCCAATGACGTAGCTGGCCGACTGGTCAGAAGGCACGGTGCCCCCCACGTCGGCCACAGCGGCCTGGATGGCGCGGGTGATGATGGCCGTGGAGTCGAACAGGGTGCCGTCCCAGTCGAAGGCGATGAGGTCGAATTGGCGGGGGCGCATGGTGCTGAAAAGTGGTCAAAAAATCATTATCGGTGCCCAGCGCAAAGTGTTTTGCGGCTTGGTAAGCCAGCCCACTTGCAGAGCGCGGCTGTGGGCGTGGCTTTGAGGCGCCCAAAGTGTCGAAAAACTTGACACAGCGATGTCCATTTGCGGCATTTAAAAGCCGTAAGTGCTTGAAAGAAAAAAGGTTTTTTACATTGGCACGGTGTCTGCTTTATGGGTTGCGCCGCGACCCCATCCCGACCTTCGTGTCACATTTTTTTGGAGCCTCATCATGAAACTCAACAAGCTGTTCATTGCAGGTGTTTTTTCAATCGCCGGCCTGGCGCAGGCGGGTACCGTCATCTGCCCCATTTCTGGGGGTACACGTTCGTTTAGCTTGAACACGGCAACTGACGCTGCTTGTTTGGCTTCGGGCGACGGCAATCTGCAGGGTCAAGTGGGTTCTGACGACGTATTCACCAACAGTGCCGCAGGCACTGGTTATGTGGTGTTGGACAAAGACCCGGGTGATGCTCTTTCGGGCATCGAAAATCTGTTCACGTTGACGGGTATGGGCACCACAGGTGGCACCTTCACGGTCAATGCGTCGTTGTGGACGACGTACGAGAGCCTGGCCATTGGATTCAAAGTGGGCCAAAACCTGACGCCAGATTGGGCCGTGTTTGGCCTCGCCGATGGGACACTGACGGGCAGCTGGCTCGTCACACCCCAACAGGGTGGCTCGCTGTCGCATGCCAATATTTATGGCATCGCAAAGACCAACGACGTTCCAGAGCCAGCCTCTTTGGCTTTGCTGGGATTGGGCTTGCTCGGCATGGGCGCAGCCCGCCGCTTTCGCCAGGCCAACAAAGCCTGACTGGCTTAGGCCAGCGTGCAGTGGCTTTTTTGTGGGCTGAATGAAGCCGTGCCTGGCTTGCGCCAAGCCGCCATCACCCTGCCAAGTGCTGCGCGTGGTGCCGCAAGTGGTCGTCCACAAAGCTGGCGATGAAGTAATAGCCGTGGTCGTAGCCGGCATGGCGGCGCAGGGTGAGCGGCTGGCCCACTTGTGCGCAGGCGGCTTCAAGGGCTTCGGGGTGTAGTTGTTCGGCCAAAAATTTGTCGGCCAGGCCTTGGTCAACCAAGATGCCGCCTGGGTAGGGCGCCGAAGCGTGCCCGGCCATGAGCAGGCTGGCGTCGTGCTCGGCCCAAGTGGTTTCATCTTGCCCCAAATAGCCGGTGAAGGCTTTGCGACCCCAGGGGCATTGGGTGGGGGCGCCAATGGGGGCCAAGGCGGACACGCTGCCAAACACGCCGGGGTGGCGCAGCGCCAGGGTGAGCGCGCCGTGGCCGCCCATGGAATGGCCAAACAGGCCTTGGCGCTTGGCATGGAGCTTGAATTCAGCCACCACGGCGGGCAGCAGTTCTTTCAGCAAATAGCTTTCCATGCGCCAGTGGCCTGACCAGGGGGCTTGCGTGGCGTCCAGGTAAAACCCGGCGCCCACGCCAAAGTCCCAGTGGTGGTCTTCGCTGTCGACGCCGGCGCCGCGTGGGCTGGTGTCGGGCGTGAGCAGGGCCAGGCCCAGTTGGGCGGCGGTGCGCTGGGCGCCGGCTTTGGTGGCAAAGGTTTCTTCGGTGCAGGTGAGCCCGGCCAGAAAGGTGAGCAAGGGCACCGGCTCGCCCGCCAGCGCCTGCGGCGGTAAAAACAGGCCAAACCGCATGGGCAAGCCCGTTTCACGCGAGGCATGTTTGTAAAACCGCTGCACGCCGCCAAAGCAGCCGTGTTCGCTGAGCAGTTCAAGTCGGTCAAATAGCGAGGGCATGGATGGGTTCAGCATGAATCGAGGTGGGAAGGGAAGCTAGGCCCAGAACGCCGCGGAACCGGCTGTGCCGGGCCGCCAGCGTTGCCCCTTGAGGGGCGGAGCGCAGCGACGGGGGTGGGCCAAATCCTAGAACTCGATCACGCTGCGAATGGATTCACCGCGCTTCATCAGCTCAAAGCCTTCGTTGATGTCTTCCAGCTTGAGCTTGTGGGTGATGAGGTCGTCGATGTTGATCTTGCCGTCCATGTACCAGTCGACGATCTTGGGCACGTCGGTGCGGCCACGGGCGCCGCCGAAGGCCGAGCCTTCCCATTTGCGGCCGGTGACCAGCTGAAACGGGCGGGTGGAGATTTCAGCACCGGCTTCGGCCACGCCAATGATGATGCTGCGGCCCCAGCCTTTGTGCGTGCACTCCAGCGCGTCGCGCATGACCTTGGTGTTGCCAATGCATTCAAAGCTGTAGTCGGCGCCGCCGTCGGTGAGCTGCACGATGGCGTCGACCACGTTGGCATGCTCTTTGGGGTTGATGAAGTGCGTCATGCCGAATTTGCGGGCCATGGCTTCGCGCTCGGGGTTCAGGTCCACACCGATGATCTTGTCGGCGCCCACCATCTTGGCGCCCTGGATCACGTTGAGACCAATACCGCCCAGGCCAAACACGACCACGTTGGCGCCGGCTTCGACCTTGGCGGTGAAGATGACGGCGCCGATGCCGGTGGTGACGCCGCAGCCGATGTAGCAGACCTTGTCAAACGGGGCGTCTTCGCGGATCTTGGCGAGCGAGATTTCAGCGGCCACGGTGTAGTTGCTGAAGGTGCTGGTGCCCATGTAGTGAAAGATGGGCTGGCCGTCGAGGCTGAAACGGCTGGTGGCGTCGGGCATGAGGCCTTTGCCTTGCGTGCCGCGAATCAGCTGGCACAGGTTGGTTTTGCGGCTCAGGCAAAACTTGCACTGGCGGCATTCGGGCGTGTAGAGCGGAATGACGTGGTCGCCCTTTTTGAGCGAGGTCACACCCGGGCCCACGTCCACCACAATGCCCGCGCCTTCGTGGCCCAGGATGGCGGGGAAGATGCCTTCCGGGTCGGCGCCGCTGAGGGTGTAGTAGTCGGTGTGGCAGATGCCGGTGGCTTTGATCTCGACCAGCACTTCACCGAACTTGGGGCCTTGCAGGTCCACGGTTTCGATGGTCAGGGGTTGGCCTGCTTTCCAGGCGACAGCGGCTTTGGTTTTCATGGTGCGTGTGGTGGTTGTGTGAGAGCGGCACAGGAGCCTGAGCGGCAGAAGCGCATGGGCTGCAACGGATGGAGAAAAGTCCCGCTTCGCCCCTGTTTTTCCGGCTGAGGCAACGGCCACATGCCTCCAAAGCAGGGCCAAATGGGGCTCTTTTCCCACCCGTTTCGCTCTCATGCCTTTTGTTGCGCAGGCGCCTTCCAAGTCTGGCAAGCTCTTGGGGCTTAGAGGTTACCGCACATTGCTGCGCGCATGGGGCGAGGGGTGGGGGTTGGTTTGTCTGGCCCGGTTTTCTTCTACTTCCGCTTGCGGTGGTGGGCCGGGGTGAGGGGCCTTCAAACCTTGCGAAACCCCCATGTCCCGCAGGGCTCCGTCAACAGCTCAGCGGCCCAGCAAAAACACCGCTGGGGCGTCCAGCGGCAGCCCGCTCAGCGCGTCTTTGCCACGTTTCCAGTCGGTTACCAGCGCGCTGCGCACGGTTTGGCCGGGCAGGGTGAGGGCGCAGCACACCGCGAGGCGGGTGTGCGGGTGCAGGGTTTGCAGCAGCGCCTGCAGCAGGGCGGTGTTGCGGTAGGGTGTTTCAATGAAGATTTGCGTTTGCCCGGTTTTCAGGGCCAGGGCTTCCAGCTCGCGCAGGCGTTTGCTGCGCTCGGTGGCTTCTTGCGGTACATAGCCCACGAAGGCGAAATTTTGGCCGTTCAAACCGCTGGCGGCGAGCGCCAGCATGAGCGAGACCGGGCCGGTGAGCGGCACCACGCGCAAGCCCATGGCGTGTGCGGCGCGCACGATGGAGCTGCCGGGGTCGGCAATGGCCGGCATGCCGGCTTCGCTCACCAGGCCCATGTCGTGCCCCTGCAGAGCAGGCGCCAGCAGGGCGCGGGCTTGCGCATCGCCTTGGGCTTCGGGCGCGTGGTCCCCTTTTTTGTGGGCGGCACGCGGCAGTTCGGCAATGTGCTGGGCCTGCAGGGGCGCGGCCAGGCCGTGGGTGGCTTCCACCCGCTTCAAAAACGCGCGGGTGCTCTTGGCGTTTTCGGTGATCCAGTGGGTGAGCCGGCTGGCAGCGGCCAGGGTTTCGGCCGGCAGCCATGCGCCGGGGGCGGCGGCGCTGTCTTGGCTCACGCCGAAGTCGAGCGGGGTGGGCACGAGGTAGAGCGTGCCGCTCTTGGCGGTGCTGGCGTTCACAGCAGTTGCACGCCAGCGGCGCGGATCATGCGGCAGGTGCGAATGAGCGGCAGGCCCACCAGGGCGGTGGGGTCGTCGTTGTCAATGCGCTCCAGCAGGGCAATGCCCAGGCCTTCGCTCTTGGCGCTGCCGGCGCAGTCGTAAGGCTGCTCGGCGCGCAGGTAGTTTTCTATCTCAGCGTCGCTCAGGTCTCTGAACACCACGCGCACGGCGGCAAGGTCGCTTTGCTCAAAACCGGTTGCCAGGCACACCACGGCCAGCGCGGTTTGAAAGACCACGGTTTGCCCGCGCATGCGCTGCAGCTGGGCCACGGCACGCTCGTGGGTGCCAGGCTTGCCCAGGGGCTCGCCGTTCAGGTCGGCCACCTGGTCGCTGCCGATTACCACCGCTTGCGGGTGGCGCTGGGCCACGTCGCGGGCTTTGGCAACAGCCAGGCGCAGGGCCAGCGCAGCAGGGTTTTCACCGGGCTGCGGCGTTTCGTCCACTTGAGGGCTGGCCACGTCAAACGGCACAGCCAGGCGGCCGAGCAGTTCGCGCCGGTAACGCGAGGTGGAGCCCAGAATGAGCGGGCGGAAGCTGGGGCTTGGGGGTGTAGGGCTGTGGGCGGGCATGCCGGTATTCTCCCCGCATTCTTTTACACTCCCGGCATGAATCCGAACCCCAAAGTGGCATGGAATGCCGACCGCCTGGACATACGGGCGTTTGCCCTGGCAGGCGCCAGCTTGCAGGCCGACGAGCCGCTGACCCGCTTTGCGCGGCTGCTGGAAGAAGCCCACCTGGACGACGACGCCCAGCCAGCCGCGCTGCAGGTGCACTGGCAGGCGCACGGTGAAATGCGCCCCAGTGCCAAAGGCGGCGCGCCCGCTGTGTGGCTGCACCTGGAAGCCCATGCGGCGGTGCCCCTGACGTGTCAGCGTTGCCTGGGTCCGGCCGACACGCCTCTGGTGGTGGACCGCTGGTTCCGGTTTGTGGCCGACGAAGCGGCGGCCGAAGCGGAAGACGACGACTGCGAAGAAGATCTGCTGGCGCTGGAGCCCCGCCCCAATCTGCACGAGTTGCTGGAAGACGAGTTGCTGATGGAGCTGCCCCTGGTGCCCATGCACGGTGCGTGTCCGGTGCCGGTGGTGATGCACGCCGCCGACCCTGGTGTGGCCGCCGACGGTGGCGAGCCGGAGCGCCGCAACCCGTTTGCCGAGCTGGCGCGCTTGAAGAAGTAAGCGGTGGTGGATCGGGCCCGCCGTTGTCTCGGCACTTTCTCCTGCTTGCCACGCTGGTACCCCATCCACTCCGGTGAAAAGCGCCCATGAACGCCGCAACGCCCGCCGAACCCAGCCACCCCCTGTGCAACAGCCGCGACCTGGCCGATGGTGGCCGGGCGGTGTCTTTTGACGTGGTGTACGCTGGCCAGACCTGCCGCGCGTTTGCTGTGCGCTACCGGGGTCAACCCCACGCCTACCTGAACCGCTGCAGCCATGTGGCCATGGAAATGGACTGGCAACCCGACCGGTTTTTTGACGCCAGTGGCCGCTGGCTTTTGTGTGCCACCCACGGCGCCACCTACGAGCCCGATACAGGCGCTTGCGCCGGCGGGCCGTGTCGGGGCGGCTTGGTCAAGATTGAGCTGCTGGAGCACGGCGGCGTGGTGCACTGGCGGTCACAATACAACCTCAAACCCGTGGAATTTTGAGAGCCCTCCAACATGAACGATGACAACGTGGGCTTGCCCACCAGCGCCAGCAACACCCCAGGCTGGGAGCGCGCCACGCTGGAAAAACTGGTGTTTGCCACCATCCGGGAGCAGCAGGCGGCGCGGCGCTGGAAAACGTTTATGCGGCTGGTGTGGCTGGCCATCTTCGGTGCTTTCGCCTGGTTCATCTACAGCGCAGACAAGGTCAGTTCGTCCGTCAGCACGCCCCACACCGCCGTGATCGAGATTCGGGGGGCCATCGCTTCGGGCGCCGAGGCGAGCGCCAGCAACGTGGTCAGCTCACTCATTTCTGCCTTTGAAGACAGCGGCGCCCAGGCGATCGTGCTGCTGATCGACTCGCCTGGCGGCAGCCCTGTGCAGGCCGGCATCATCAACGACGAAATCACCCGCCTCAAAGCCCTGCACAACAAAAAAGTGTATGCCGTGGTGGAAGAAACCTGCGCTTCAGCGGCCTATTACATTGCGGCCGCTGCAGACGGTATTTACGTGGACAAAGCCAGCCTGGTCGGCAGCATCGGCGTGCTCATGGACGGGTTTGGTTTCACCGGCCTGATGGAAAAACTCGGCATTGAGCGCCGTCTCATGACCGCTGGCGAAAACAAAGCCATGCTCGACCCTTTCAGCCCGCAGGACGAAGAGCAGCGCGCCTATATCCAGACCATGCTGGGTGAGATTCACACCCAGTTCATCACCGTGGTGAAGCAAGGCCGTGGTGACCGCTTGAAAGAAACCCCCGATACCTTCACCGGCCTGGTGTGGAGCGGCCAGCAAGCCGTGGCGCTGGGCCTGGCAGACGGCCTGGGCAGCCTCGACTACGTGGCTCGAGAGATCGTGAAGGCGGAAAACATCGTGGACTACACCCAGCGCGAAAACCTCGGGCTGCGTCTGGCCAAACGCTTTGGTGCCAGTGTGGGCGAGGGCGTGTTTTTGGCCGCCAAAGCTGCGGGTGTGCAGTTGAAGTAATGTCGTTTTTTGCCTTGCCACTGGCTTCGGGCTATAATACTTGGCTTTGCGCTTGTACCCATTTGCACCCTGTGCAGTCGGGCAGGGCGTTTGATAGTGGCCAGAGTTGGCTGATTGGGCGTTTTGGCATTTTGGCCATCCCATGCATCCACCTTGTTTAGGCTACCCCGTTTCACCAACCGATTTCAGGAGCCCACCATGGCCGTTCAGCAAAACAAAAAGTCCCCATCGAAGCGCGGTATGCACCGTTCGCACAACGCGCTGAACGTGCCAGGCATTGCCGTGGAACCCACCACCGGTGAAATCCACCTGCGCCACCACATCAGCCCCAACGGTTTCTACCGTGGCCGCCAGGTGCTGAAAAACAAGTCAGAAGCCTAAGTGACGGGCAGCCACAGGCCTCGCCGCGGTGTCGCGTTCGGGGTCTGTAGGCTTATCCAGGCACAGGCCCGCATGGATCATGCGGGCTTTTTTCGTTCTTGTGGTGCTCTGAGCGCCTGCACCGGGATGTTGTCATGATCACCATCGCTGTGGATTGCATGGGGGGAGATGTCGGTCCAGCCGTGACGCTGCCGGCCTGCGCTGCCTTCTTGACCAGCCACCCCAAAGCCCAGTTGCTGCTGGTGGGTCAGCCCGCATCTTTTGCGGCTTGGCCGCAGGTGTTGAACAACGTGCGCTGCTCTGTGGTGCCTGCCACCGAGGTGGTCACTATGGACGACCCGGTGGAGGTGGCGCTGCGCCGCAAAAAAGACTCGTCCATGCGGGTGGCCATCACCCAGGTGAAAGACGGTACGGCCCAGGCCATGGTTTCAGCCGGCAACACCGGTGCGCTCATGGCGATTGCGCGCTATGTGCTGAAAACGCTGGACGGCATTGACCGCCCAGCCATTGCTACGCAATTGCCCAACGCCCGCGGCGGTGCGACCACGGTGCTCGATCTGGGGGCCAACGTGGACTGCACCGCCGAACACCTGTTGCAGTTTGCGGTGATGGGCTCGGCGCTGGTGGCTGCGGCCACGGGGCGCAAAGAGCCCTCGGTGGGGTTGCTGAATGTGGGTGAAGAGGTCATCAAGGGCAGCGAAGTCATCAAGCAAGCGGGTGTTTTGCTGCGAAATGCGGGCAACACCGGCGATCTGAACTTTTTTGGCAACATCGAAGGCGATGATGTTTTCAAAGGCACAACCGACATCGTGGTGTGCGATGGCTTTGTGGGCAATGTGGCCTTGAAAGCCAGCGAAGGCTTGGCGAGCATGATCAGTGGCTTCATTCGCGAAGAGTTTTCGCGCAATATTTTTACAAAAATGGCTGCGATCGTGGCCTATCCGGTGCTATCTTCATTTAAAAAGCGTGTTGACCATCGGCGTTACAACGGTGCGGCCTTGCTGGGCCTGCGCGGCCTGGTGTTCAAGAGCCATGGGTCGGCCGATGCGTTTGCATTTGAGCAGGCGCTGTGCCGGGCTTATGATGCGGCCCACAACCACTTGCTGGAAAACGTGCGGGAACGCATCGCCCACGCAGCCCCGCTGATTGCAGGGAGCTCGGCACTCAGCGAGTTCAGAAGTATTCCGACCATTTAAACCAAGCCAGCCCCTCGCATGACACGCTACGCCCGCATCACCGGCACCGGCAGCAGCCTGCCCCCCCAGCGCCTGACCAATGCCGACATGGTGGACATGTTGAGCCAGCGCGGCGTGGAGACCAGCGATGAGTGGATCGTGGAGCGCACCGGCATTCAGGCGCGGCATTTTGCTGCCGATGGTGTGTTTGCCAGCGATCTGGCCGCCGAAGCCTGCCGCCAAGCCCTGGCGGCGGCCGGTGTGGTGCCGGCAGACATTGACCTGATCATCGTGGCCACGTCCACGCCCGACATGGTGTTCCCGTCCACCGCAGCTATTTTGCAGCACAAGTTGGGCATCGCGGGTTGCCCGGTGTTTGACGTGCAGGCGGTGTGCAGCGGTTTCATTTACGCGCTCACGGTGGGCAGCTCGCTGATCCAGACCGGCACCGCCACCAAGGCTTTGGTGGTGGGTGCCGAGGTGTTCAGCCGCATTTTGGACTTCACCGACCGCACCACCTGTGTGTTGTTCGGCGATGGCGCTGGCGCGGTGGTGCTGGAAGCCAGCGACACACCAGGTATTTTGTCCACCGACATCCACGCCGATGGCAAGCACAGCGGCATTTTGTGTGTGCCCGGCCATGTGTCGGGTGGCAGTGTGTTGGGCGACCCGCTGCTGAAAATGGACGGTCAGGCGGTCTTCAAGCTGGCGGTGGGTGTGCTCGAAGACACCGCGCGCGCTGCGTTGGCCAAAGCGGGCAAGACCGCAGCCGACATCGATTGGCTGATTCCCCACCAGGCCAACATCCGCATCATGCAAAGCACGGCCAAAAAGCTGAAGCTGCCCATGGACAAGGTGGTGGTGACGGTGGATCAGCACGGCAATACGTCGGCGGCCTCCATTCCGCTGGCGCTGGACCACGCGGTGCGTGCTGGTCAGGTGAAAAAAGGCGACACGCTCATGCTCGAAGGCGTGGGCGGTGGCTTTACCTGGGGTGCTGTGCTGCTGGACTTTTAAGCTGAGTCGGTCTGTCGCAACACCGTTGCTGTTTCGCCCGGCTATTCCGGGTGTGGATTGAAACATGAAGAATTTTGCTTTTGTTTTTCCTGGTCAAGGTTCGCAGTCGGTCGGCATGCTCGACGCCTGGGGCGACCACCCTGCTGTGCTGGAGACGCTGAAAGAAGCGTCGGACGCGCTGGGTGAAGACGTGGCCAAGCTGATCAAAGAAGGCCCGAAAGAAGCGCTGGCGCTCACCACCAACACCCAGCCGGTGATGCTGGTGGCGGGCGTGGCGGCCTGGCGGGTGTGGCGGGCCGAAGGTGGCGCGCTGCCGGCCGTGGTGGCGGGCCATTCGCTGGGCGAGTATTCGGCGCTGGTGGCGTCTGGCGTGCTGACGCTGGCGCAGGCGGCACCGCTGGTGCGCTTTCGCGCAGCGGCCATGCAAGAAGCCGTGCCGGTGGGCACGGGTGCCATGGCAGCCATCTTGGGTATGGATGCGGCCCGCGTGATCGCCGGTTGCGCCGAAGCGCAGGCCACGTTTGGCGCGGGCAGCGCCGAGGTGGTGGAGGCCGTGAACTTCAACGACCCTGCGCAAACCGTGATTGCGGGCAGCAAGGCGGCGGTGGAAAAAGCCTGCGAAATGCTCAAAGCCAGCGGCGCCAAGCGCGCTTTGCCTTTGCCGGTGTCGGCCCCGTTCCATTCAAGCCTGATGAAGCCTGCCGCAGAAAAGTTGCGGGAAAAACTGGCGGTCACGGTGTTGGCGGCCCCCCAGATTCCGGTGGTGAACAACATTGACGTGGCGGTGCAGACCGACGCCAACGCCATCCGCGACGCGCTGGTGCGCCAGGCTTTCGGGCCGGTGCGCTGGGTCGAATGTGTGGCAGCCATCAAGGCCCGCGGCGTGACCACGCTGGTGGAGTGCGGGCCGGGCAAGGTGCTGGCCGGCATGGTCAAACGCGTGGACGCCGAACTGACTGGCGCAGCCCTTTACGATCCGGCCACACTGGCTGATGCGCAGGCCCTGCTGGCCTGACCCACGGAGTACACCCATGTCTGAAATCAAATTTGCGGGCCAGGTGGCCTTGGTCACGGGCGCTTCGCGCGGTATAGGCGCCGCCATTGCGCACGAACTGGTAGCGTGCGGCTTGACCGTGATCGGCACAGCCACCAGCGACGAAGGTGCCGCGAAAATTGGCGCCGTGCTGGCCGCTGTGCCCGGTGCGGCCCCTGGTTGTCGCGGCGCCCGGCTCGATGTGAACGACGCTCAGGCGGCCGAGGCACTGATTGACGAGATCGTGAAAGCCCATGGCGGTTTGCAGGTGTTGGTGAACAACGCCGGCATTACCCGCGACATGCTGGCCATGCGCCTGAAAGACGGCGACTGGGACGCCGTGCTTGACACCAACCTGAAAGCGGTGTTTCGCATGAGCCGCGCGGTGATTCGGCCCATGATGAAGCAGCGCTACGGCCGCATCATCAGCATCACCAGCGTGGTGGGGGCGTCGGGCAATGCCGGTCAGGCCAACTACGCAGCCGCCAAAGCCGGCGTGGCGGGCATGACGCGCGCCCTGGCACGCGAGTTGGGCAGCCGCAACATCACCGTGAACTGCGTGGCGCCGGGTTTCATTGAAACCGACATGACCGCCGCCTTGCCCGAAGAGCAGCAGAAGGCTTTGCTGGGCCAGATTCCCCTGGGCCACTTGGGCAAGCCCGCTGACATTGCCCATGCGGTGGCTTACCTGGCCAGCCCGCAAGCCGCTTATGTGACGGGGCAAGAGTTGCACGTCAACGGTGGCATGTTCATGGCCTGATCGGGCGCCAACGTACCTTTTTGTTTCCAACGCCGCAAAAGCCGTCCGGCGGGCCGTCTAGGGATACCTCTCTAGGCCGGCTAAAATGATGGTCTGTATTTCAACCACCCTCAGAGGGACTTATGAGCGATATCGAAGCACGTGTTAAGAAAATCATTGCCGAACAACTCGGCGTGGAAGAGGGTCAGGTCACCAGCGAGAAGGCCTTTGTGGCCGATCTGGGCGCTGACTCGCTGGACACGGTTGAGCTGGTGATGGCCCTGGAAGACGAATTCGGTATCGAGATTCCGGACGAAGACGCAGAGAAGATCACCACCGTTCAAAACGCCATCGACTACGCGATGGCCCACCAGAAGGCTTAAGCCATCCATGAGCCAACGCATGGTCGCCCCGAGGGGTTTGTTTCCCTTGGGGTGTCTGTGCATTACACGCTATAAACAGCGTGGGGGACATCAATGAGCCGACGTCGCGTTGTCGTGACCGGTCTGGGTTGTGTCAGTCCCGTGGGTAACACGGTGTCTGAAGCCTGGGCCAATATTCTTGCCGGCAAGTCCGGCATTGACCTCATCACCCGATTTGACGCGTCAAATTTCTCCTGCAAGATCGCGGGCGAGGTGAAGGGGTTTGATCTCGAGTCTTACATCACCGCCAAAGAGGCGCGGGCGATGGACTCATTCATTCATTACGGTATCGCTGCAGCCCATCAGGCTGTGGTGGACTCGGGCATGACCGTGGGCGACGCCCTGGACGAAGAAACCGCCTGCCGCATCGGTTGCATCATCGGTTCGGGCATTGGCGGCTTGCCGATGATCGAAGAGACGCACGCCGAATACGTGAGCCGCGGCCCGCGCCGTATCTCGCCTTTTTTCGTGCCCGCCTCGATCATCAACATGATCGCGGGGCATGTGTCGATGCGGTTTGGCTTCAAAGGCCCCAACCTCGCGGTCGTCACGGCGTGTACCACCGGTTTGCATTGCATCGGTGAAGCTGCGCGCAAGATCGAGTACGGCGATGCCGACGTGATCGTGGCGGGTGGTTCCGAAGCGACAGTGTCGCCTCTGGGTGTGGGTGGTTTTGCGGCGATGCGTGCCTTGTCGACCCGCAACGACGACCCAACCACCGCTTCACGGCCCTGGGACAAAGACCGGGACGGCTTTGTGTTGGGCGAAGGTGCTGGTGTGATGGTGCTGGAAGAGTACGAACACGCCAAAGCCCGTGGTGCCAAAATTTATGCCGAGCTTTCGGGTTATGGCATGAGCGCCGATGCGGGCCACATGACGGCGCCCAGCATGGACGGCCCACGCCGCGCCATGGTGAACGCCTTGCGCAACGCAGGGTTGAACGCTGATCAGGTGGACTACCTCAACGCACACGGCACGTCCACGCCGCTGGGCGATGTTAACGAGACCCATGCGATCAAGGCCGCTCTGGGTGACCACGCCAAAAAGACGGTGGTGAATTCCACCAAGTCGATGACGGGTCATTTGTTGGGCGGTGCGGGTGGTATCGAGAGTGTGTTTACGGTGCTCGCGTTGCACCACCAGAAGAGCCCGCCGACCATCAACATCTTCAACCAGGACCCTGAATGCGACCTGGACTACTGTGCCAACACGGCGCGGGACATGAAGATCGACGTGGCGATGAAGAACAACTTCGGATTTGGCGGCACGAACGGCACACTGGTTTTCCGGCGCGTCTGACCTGCTCCTGAACAACGCTATTTGTAAAAAAGCGCATGCGCAACGCCCCATCGGTGGTTTTTCCGGTGGGGCGTTGTGCTTTTTACGCCGGCCTGCTGTGCATGCTTGCCGGCCTGGGCCTGCTGGTGCTGTTGCTCTGGTGGTGGCCGTGGCTGGGCGCACCGGCCGATGCGCCTTGGCTGGCCCGTGTGGCTGGCTGGCTGGGGGGCTTGCTCTGGCTGGGCTGGGTCGGTTTTGCCTGGCGCAGTTGGCTGCACGCGCCCGTGGGGCGGCTGCAATGGGACGCGCTGGGCGCACCGGTGAGTGGGCTGGTCGGTGCCGGTGTGTGGCGCTGGCACCGCGATGCTTTGACCGATGGCGCACCGCTGCAGCAGGTGGAGCGGGCGCTGGATCTGCAAAACCGCATGTTGCTGCGGGTGCGCAATCCAGACGGTGCACACCGCTGGCTTTGGGTCGAGCGTTCCAGCGACCCCGCTCGTTGGAACGACCTGCGCCGGGCGCTGGTGCGGGTGGCTTGAGGCGCTGGGCATGGGCCGAAAAAAGGCCAGGGCGTTGCGTCAGGCTTTCATTCGGGTCCAGTGGGTTATATTTCCGCGCGCATGACACCTGAAGACCATACCGCCCCGCCGCCGCCCGACAGTGATGTCATGTTGGTACAACGAACCCTCGCCGGAGAGACGCGTGCGTTCGACATGCTGGTCATCAAGTACCAGCGCCGGGTGGAGCGCCTGATTGGCAGGATGGTGCGCGACAGCGACCTGGTGCAAGACATCGCGCAGGAGACTTTCATCCGGGCTTACCGTGCCTTGGCGCAGTTTCGGGGTGACGCGCAGTTCTACACCTGGCTGTACCGGATTGCAGTCAACACCGCCAAAAAGCAGCTCATGGAGCTCAAGCGCGATCCGCTGGTTTTTCAGTCACAAATGAAATCTGCGGACGATGATGAAACTTCCTCGTCCGAACGCGAACTAAATTCCAACGTGGCCGACACCGAAACACCCGAGGCGGTGCTGGCCAGCAAGGAAATTGCCCAGGCTGTGAATGCGGCCATGGATGCGTTGCCCGAAGAGCTGCGCATGGCGATTGCTTTGCGGGAAATGGAGGGCTTGAGCTACGAAGAGATTGCTCAGGCGCTGGATTGCCCCATCGGCACGGTGCGGTCCCGGATTTTCCGAGCCCGTGAAGCGATCTCCAGTCGCATCAAGCCCATGCTGGAACGCCAGACGGGAAAACGGTGGTAACGCCTCGTGAACGCACGGGAACGCCTGAAGTCGAAGTATCAGAAATTGGGAAGTCAACATGAACGCCGCCAACACACACACGGACCTGCCGACAGACGCCTGGCTGGGCACCCCTGCCGCCAGCCCGGCGAATGCCAATTCGCTGGGTTTTGAGGCGGCAAGCGGTTTGTCTGCCTTGGTAGACGGCGAGTTGGCAGACGCTGAATTTGACCGCCTGCTGGCCGACATGGATCGCGAGGGCGAGAGCCTGGAAGCCTGGCACTGCTATCAGGTGATTGGTGATGTGTTGCGCGCTTCTGCGCCTGCGGTGGCGACCACCACCCCGCAAAATTTTCTGGCCAGCATGCACGCGCGGTTGCAGGCTGAAGCGCCTGTGGTGCGTTCGTTGGCTGTGCCGCCCGCCTTGCCCATGGCACCACCCGAGGTGGTGGGGCTTGTGCGAGCGCCTGCCGCCAATGACGCGGTGTTTCGCTGGAAACTGGTGGCCGGACTGGCTTCGCTCGCCGCAGTGATGGCGGTGAGCTGGACGGTGCTGGGTTCAGCACCGTCGGGCGCCGGCGGCAACGGTGGTGCTGGCGCTCAGTTGGCCTTGATGGGCGCCAACCCCGGCGCTACCGCGCCGCCGTTGCCGGAAACCACCGCTGTGGTGGTGAATACCCCGCAAGGCGCGGTGATCCGCGACGCGCAGCTCGAAGCCTTGATGGCCGAGCACCGCCAGCACGGCGGAATGTCTGCCCTGCAAATGCCCGCAGGTTTCCTGCGCAATGCCACCTACGACGCGACCGGACGCTGAACCCCCATGACGCTTGCCTTGCCTTTGCATACGTTGGCCCGCTGGCTGCCTGTGACGAAGCCCCAGCCGTGGCGCGCCGCCGCGCTGGTGGCGTTGGTAGCAGGTTTCTGCGTGCCGCTGCAGGCCCAGACCACCCCACTTGCGACCAGCGAGTCCCGCAGTGTCAACGAGTGGCTGATGCGCATGCACGAGGCCTCGCGCCAACGCGCTTACATGGGCACGCTGGTGGTGTCGGCAGGATCGTCCATGTCGGCGTCCCGCATCTGGCACGTGTGCGATGGCGAGCAGCAAATGGAGCGTGTGGACACCCTCACGGGCGCCCCGCGCACCACCATTCGCCGCAACAACGAGGTGATCACGTTTGTGCCGGAGACCAAGACGGCCTGGGTTGAAAAACGCGAGTCGTTGGGCCTGTTCCCCGAGCTGCTGCGCACGCCCAGCAACGTGATTCCCGAGTTCTATGGCGTGAACGAAGTGGGTACGGAGCGTGTGGCTGGTTACCTGGCTGATGTGGTCGAGATCCAGCCGAAAGACGCTTTGCGCTTTGGCTTCCGTATTTGGTCGGAGAAGAAAACCGGCTTGGTGGTGAAGCTGCAAACACTGGGTGAACAGGGTGCGGTGCTGGAGCAGGTGGCGTTTTCCGAGTTGCAGCTGGATGCCCCGGTGAGCATGGGCAAGCTCACGCGGCTCATGAAAGACACCAAGGGTTATGACGTGCAGCGGCCTGTGCTGAAAAAGACCACCGCTGAAGCAGAAGGCTGGCGCTTGAAGGAGCCTGTACCGGGCTTCCTGCCCATGAGTTGCCACACCCGCGAGGTGCCCGAAGCGGCTGCGGGTGGCGCTTCAGCACCCATGCAGTGGGTGTTTTCAGACGGGCTGGCTTCGGTGTCGCTGTTTGTGGAGCCCTACGACGACCAGCGCCATGGCAAGGAAAAGGCCACGGTGTCTGGCGCCACCCATTCGCTGACCCGCCGTGTGGGCGCTTATTGGTTGACGGCGCTGGGTGAAGTACCTACGGCCACGCTGCGCCGTTTTGCGTACGCGCTGGAGCGCACGCGCTGAGCCCTGCCCGCGCCAACCAACTGCCCATGCTTTTTTTCGTGCCGGGCCTACTCCCGTATTTTTCTGTGTTGTTGCCCTTTTTTGAAGGATCACCATGACGCTTCGCCATCTTGCCCGTAAGCCTGTTCTTGCCGTTGCGGCGGCGGCCGTGTTGGCCGCTGGCGGCACTGCTGCGCTGTTGTTGCCGCAGACTTTGTCGGCCCAAACCCCGGTGGTGCCAGTTGCACCCAGCGTGCGTGGGCTGCCCGATTTCACCGATTTGGTGGATCTGGTGGGGCCTTCGGTGGTCAACATCCGCACGCTGGAGCGCGCCACCGCGCGGGCTGAACCCGGCTCAGGGGCCGACGAGCAGATGCTGGAATTTTTTCGGCGTTTTGGCATTCCGGTGCCACCCGGCGCAACGCCACGAGGCCCCCGCCCCGACCGCGGCCCATCGGAAGAGGCCCAGCCGCGTGGTGTGGGTTCTGGTTTCATTCTCAGCGCCGACGGTCTGATCATGACCAATGCCCATGTGGTGGATGGAGCCGATGAACTGATCGTGACGCTGCCTGATAAACGCGAATTCAAAGCCACTGTGGTGGGGGCCGACAAGCGCACCGATGTGGCCGTGGTGAAAATCGACGCTACGGGCCTGAGTGCCGTGAAGATTGGCGATGTGAACCGCCTGCGTGTGGGTGAGTGGGTGATGGCCATTGGCTCGCCCTTTGGCCTGGAAAACACCGTGACCGCCGGCATTGTGAGCGCCAAAAAGCGCGACACCGGCGACTTTCTCCCGTTCATCCAGACCGACGTGGCCATCAACCCCGGCAACTCGGGTGGGCCACTGATCAACATGCGCGGTGAGGTGGTAGGCATCAACAGCCAGATCTATTCGCGTTCGGGCGGCTTCCAGGGCATTTCGTTTGCCATTCCGATCGACGAGGCGGTACGCGTGTCGGATCAGATACGCACCTCGGGCCGTGTCACGCGCGGGCGCATTGGTGTGCAGATAGATCAGGTCAGCAAAGAGGTGGCCGAGTCGATCGGGCTGGGCCAGCCCAAAGGCGCCCTGGTGCGGGGCGTCGAGCCCAACTCGCCGGCTGCCAAAGCGGGCGTGGAGCCGGGCGATATCATCTTGAAATTCGACGGCAAAGAGATCGATAAGTCGGTCGACCTGCCGCGGCTGGTGGGCAACACCAAGCCTGGCAACAAAAGCTCCATGACGGTGTTCCGTCGGGGGAGCCAGCGCGATTTGTCTGTGACCGTGGCCGAGCTGGAACCCGAGCAGGCGCAAGTTCGCGCTGCGGCGCCAGAGGCACCCAAGCCTCAGGCCGCTGGTGCAGCCAAGGCGCTGGGCTTGACGCTGGCCGACCTCAGTGCTGCGCAAAAGAAGGAGCTGGGTCTGAAAGGCGGTGTGCGGGTTGCAGCGGCCGAAGGCCCTGCGGCGCGCGCCGGTCTGCGCGAAGGCGATGTGATTGTGGCCATCGCCAACGCCGACACCCCGGACGTGAAAGAGCTCGAAGCGGCGCTGAATAGATTGGACAAAGCCCGCCCGGTCAATGTGCTGTTTCGCCGTGGCGAGTGGGCCCAATATGCGGTGATTCGCCCGGGGCGCTGAGCAAGTCCGCGTTCCTCTGAGGCGCCCTAATAACCCCCCTTTTCGAGGGGAATAGGGGGGTTATTGTTGGCGGTGGCCTGTGCGCCACATGCCGGTTTCTAACCACTTTGGCGGGCCCATAGTCTTGTGCGTTAGTGGGCGCTGACATTGATGCCGATGCTGTTGCCCGAATTCGATAAAATCGGGCCTGTTTGGGCGGTATTCAGACGCTGCCGGTGCCGCTTTGTTCACGATATGGAAAACGTGCGGTGCAGGCGGCGGTCTTCCACAAACGGTACACAGGCCGTGTGGTTTTCCTGTGGAGGTGCTGTGGATAAGTTTCATGTTGCTGCGCTGCAACAATCGGGTTCTAGAGTGTCGGAGGTGTGCGTTCAAGGCTTTTTGCCTACAATGAAACCCCAACTATCGCAGTTGCCCTTGATTGTTGGTTATGGGCGCGTCAACAGCTGACGCGCCCTTTTTTATGGCCTCCCGGCACCCGTTGGTGCGGAGGTTTTCCCGTGTTTGAGCTGGTTTCTTGATGAATCACATCCGCAATTTTTCGATCATCGCGCACATCGATCATGGCAAGTCCACGTTGGCCGATCGCATCATTTCACGCTGCGGCGGACTGTCCGACCGCGAGATGAGCGAGCAGGTGCTCGACTCCATGGACATCGAGAAAGAGCGGGGCATCACCATCAAGGCGCAGACCGCCTCGCTCAAGTACAAGGCCCGCGATGGACAGGTCTACAACCTGAACCTGATCGACACCCCCGGCCACGTCGACTTCTCATACGAGGTGAGCCGTTCGTTGTCGGCCTGCGAAGGTGCGCTGCTGGTGGTGGACGCCAGCCAGGGCGTGGAAGCCCAGACCGTGGCCAACTGCTACACCGCGCTCGACCTGGGCGTGGAAGTGGTGCCGGTGCTCAACAAGATGGACTTGCCCAACGCGGACCCCGAGAACGCGAAGGCCGAGATTGAAGATGTCATTGGCATCGACGCGACCGATGCGATTCCTTGCTCAGCCAAAAGCGGCATGGGCGTGGAAGACATCCTGGAGGCCGTGGTGGCCCGCATTCCGGCGCCCAAAGGCAACCCCGATGCACCGCTGCGCGCCATGATCGTGGACAGCTGGTACGACGCTTACGTGGGCGTGGTGATGCTGGTGCGCGTGGTCGATGGCCGACTGCTCAAGGGTGAGCGCTTCAAGATGATGGCGACCAACACGGTCTACAACGCGGACAACCTGGGTGTGTTCACGCCGGGCAATGAGCCGCGCGAATCGTTGAATGCGGGTGAGGTGGGCTACATCATCGCTGGCATCAAAGAACTGCAGGCTGCCAAGGTGGGTGACACCATCACGTTGGAAAAGAAGCTCCCCAACAACCTGGGCCCAGCAGAACAAGCGCTGCCTGGCTTCAAGGAAGTGCAGCCGCAGGTGTTTGCCGGCCTGTACCCCACCGAAGCCAACCAGTACGACGGCCTGCGCGATGCGCTGGAGAAGCTCAAGCTCAACGACGCCGCGCTGATGTACGAGCCCGAGGTGTCGCAGGCGCTGGGCTTTGGCTTTCGTTGCGGTTTCCTGGGCTTGCTGCACATGGAGATCGTGCAAGAGCGCCTGGAGCGCGAGTTTGACCAGGACCTGATCACGACCGCGCCCAGCGTGGTTTACCAGGTGGTCAAGCCCGATGGCGAAGTGGTCATGGTGGAGAACCCGTCCAAGATGCCCGATCAGGGTCGGCTGGAAGAGATTCGCGAACCCATCGTGACGGTGCACCTGTACATGCCTCAAGAGTATGTGGGTGCCGTGATGACGCTGGCCAACCAGAAGCGCGGCATGCAGCTCAATATGTCGTACCACGGCAAGCAGGTGATGCTCACCTACGACATGCCGCTGGGCGAGATCGTGCTGGACTTTTTTGACAAGCTCAAGTCGGTGAGCCGGGGCTATGCGTCCATGGACTACGAGTTCAAGGAATACCGCCCAGCCGATGTGGTGAAGGTTGACATTTTGCTCAACGGCGAAAAGGTGGATGCGTTGTCGATCATCGTGCACCGCTCACAGTCGCAATACCGCGGGCGTGCAGTGGTAGCCAAGATGCGCGAGATCATCAGCCGCCAGATGTTTGACGTGGCGATTCAAGCGGCCATTGGCGGCAACGTGATTGCGCGTGAAACCATCAAGGCACTGCGCAAAAACGTGCTGGCAAAATGCTACGGCGGTGACATCAGCCGCAAGCGCAAACTCCTTGAAAAACAAAAAGCAGGCAAAAAACGCATGAAACAGATTGGTTCGGTCGAGGTGCCCCAAGAAGCTTTTCTCGCCATTTTGCAGGTGCAAGACTGATGCAGGCGCTGATGAGCACGATCACGGCGGTGGTGCTGGCGGCCATTGCAGGCTACGCCGGCGCTTGGTACCTGGGGGTGGTGGAAAGCAGCTTTGCGGTGCTGCTGATGCTTGCCACGGTGGTCACGGGCATCTATTGGTTGCTGGAAAAACTGGTATTTTGGCCGCAGCGCAAGCGCGCAGCCCAAACTTTGCTGGACGAACACAACACGCGCAAAGCGTCGTTGCTCAAGCAGGGGTTCAGCAACATCGAAGGCGACGTGGAGCCCGCGCGGCAGAAACTTTTGATGCAGCCTTGGTGGCTTGACTGGACGGCGGGTCTCTTTCCGGTGATTCTGGCGGTGTTTGTGCTGCGCTCATTTATGTTTGAGCCGTTCAAAATTCCCTCGGGCTCCATGATCCCGACCCTGCGCGTGGGCGACCTGATTTTGGTGAACAAATACCACTACGGCATTCGCCTGCCGGTGTTTCACACCAAGCTGGTGGCCAACAACGACCCACAACGCGGCGATGTGATGGTGTTTCGCTACCCGCCGCAACCGAGCTTGGATTACATCAAACGCGTCATTGGCGTTCCGGGTGACGAGGTGGCCTATTTGAACAAGGAGCTCTCGGTCAATGGCAAGCCGGTGCCCCGCATTGCGCAGCCCGAATTCTTTGATGGCGATTCCATGCGTTACGCGCGCCAATTCCGCGAAACGCTGGACGCCCGCAGTTACAACACGCTCAACGATGACGATCGCCCGGCGTTCATTCCTGGTGCCACCGATTTCCCCAACAAGAGCGCTTGCCGTTATACCGTCGAGGGCGTGGTGTGCAAAGTGCCTGAAGGCCACTATTTCATGATGGGCGACAATCGGGACAATTCGCTGGACTCACGCTACTGGGGTTTTGTGCCCGAGGCCAATATCGTCGGCAAGGCCTTTTTTGTCTGGATGAATTTTGGTGACCTGGGGCGCATCGGTTCTTTCGAATGAGCGCCGTCGTACCCTTTCTTTTTGGAGCACATACAGCATGAAACTGAAACAGCAACAACGCGGCCTGACCTTCATGGGCTTGCTCATTGTGGGCATCTTGCTGGCATTGACCGGCGTGATCGTGGCCCAGGTGGTGCCCACCTACATCGAATACACCGCCGTGCAAAAGGCCGTCCAGAAAGCTTCAGCGGGCACCACGGTCGGCGAGGTGCGCAGCATTTTTGACAAAGCTGCGCAGATCGACGACATCAACACCATTGCAGGCAAAGACCTGGATGTGGGCAAAGAAGGTGACCGCGTGGTGGTGTCGTTTGCCTACAGCCGCGAAATTCACTTGGCTGGCCCGGCTTACCTCACGATGAAATACGAAGGCCGTTCCAAGTGATGGCGTTCCAAGTGATGGACTACCGCGCCTGTGCGTGCCTGCGCGAAGAGCCGCAGCCTTGAATCCGGAATTGCTGACGCTGCAACAGCGTTTAAAACACAGTTTTGCCAATCCGCGCCTGCTTGAACGGGCCGTTACGCACCGCAGTTTCACCTCAGACCACAACGAGCGCCTGGAGTTTCTGGGTGACTCGGTGCTCAACCTGGCCGTGTCAGGCTTGCTGTTTGAGAAATTGAGCCAGTTGCCCGAGGGCGATTTGTCGCGCGTGCGCGCCAACCTGGTGAAGCAAGAGACGCTGTTCCAGATTGCCTGCACGCTGGGCCTGGCCACCTGCTTGCGCCTGGGTGACGGCGAGAAGCGCTCGGGTGGCCACAAGCGGCCATCCATACTGGCCGATGCGCTTGAAGCCGTCATTGGCGCGGTGTACCTGGATGCCGGCTTTGATGCAGCGGCCGCGCTGGTGCACCGCCTGTACAGCGGCGTCGAACTCAACGCCCAGATGAGCGCCATGGGCAAAGACCCCAAGACCGAATTGCAGGAGTGGCTGCAGGCGCGCAAAATGAAGCTGCCGATGTACCGGGTGGTGGCCACGCTGGGTGAGGCGCACAAGCAGACCTTTGATGTCGAGTGCACGGTCTCTGAAACCGGTCACAGCGAGCGCGGCATAGGCGCTTCGCGCCGTGCCGGCGAGCAGGCCGCCGCCGCCGCCATGCTGCAGCACCTGATGGCAGGCGCGTAGCCCGCTCCGCTCCCCGGGCGCACGAAACTGCGCCAACGCCAACGTTTGTCCATTTTTACCGCCCCGTCCCGCTTACAAGAACCCATGTCCCGAAAACCTGCTCCCCCGAACCCTGCTTCTTCGTCCGCTGCTCCTGTGGCCAATCCCGAGCTGGATGCCATGCTGGCGCGGGCGCTGCGCAAGGCAGACGTCGCTGCGCCAGCGGACATGGAACCTGACGCCCCAGCGGACGAAGTGCCCGAGGTGGAAGTGATTGATCCGGCAGCCCAGCATTGCGGTTATGTGGCCATTGTGGGCAAGCCCAACGTGGGCAAGTCCACGCTGCTCAACGCGCTGGTGGGGCAAAAGGTCAGCATCACGTCGCGCAAGGCGCAAACCACGCGCCACCGTATCACCGGTTACCGCACGGTGGGGGCCCATCAGTTTGTGTTTGTGGACACGCCGGGCTTTCAGACCCGTCACGGCAATGCGCTGAACCGCGCGCTGAACAAAACGGTGCTGGGTGCCGTGGCCGATGTGGACTTGATTTTGTTTGTGGTGGAGGCGGGCAACTTCAACCTGGCCGACGCCAAGGTGCTCGACCTGTTGCCACGCAACATACCGGTGGTGCTGCTGGCCAACAAATTCGACCTGGTGCATCGCCGCGGTGATCTCGCGCCCTGGTTGCGTTCCATGCAGGAGCGCCACCCGTTTGCCGAATTTGTGCCTATGACGGCCAAGAACGCCAGAGACATTCAGCGCCTGTTCGGTATTTGCGCGCCTTACCTGCCCCAGCAACCGTGGATGCACGACCCCGAGGAGCTGACCGACCGCAGTGAGCGCTTCATGGCCAGTGAAATGGTGCGCGAGAAGCTGTTTCGCCTCACTGGCGACGAGCTGCCTTACACATCGACCGTCATCATCGACAAGTTCGAGCAAGAAGGCCAGCTCAAGCGCATCGCGGCCACCATCGTGGTGGAGCGCGAGGGCCACAAGGGCATGGTCATTGGTGACAAGGGTGAAAAACTCAAACGCATCGGCACCGAAGCCCGCCAGGAGCTGGAGAAGCTCTGGGACTGCAAGGTGTTCTTGGAGCTGTGGGTGAAGGTGCGCTCGGGTTGGGCCGACGACGATGCGCGGGTCAGGTCCTTCGGCTACGAGTAATGGCCACGCGCCGGTTTACTGACGAGCCCGCGTTTGTCCTGCACCGCTACGACTGGAGCGAGTCGAGCCTGATTCTGGACGTTTTCACCCGCGACCATGGCCGCATCGCCCTGGTGGCCAAGGGGGTGAAGCGTCCCACCTCGCAGTTTCGCCCGGTGCTCTTGCCGTTGCAGCCGCTGCAAATCAGCTGGGGCGGCGACGCTGAAGTACGCACCCTCAAGGCTGCCCAATGGCAGGGCGGGCATGTGATGCCCACGGGCGAAGCTTTGTTGTCGGGCGGCTACCTCAACGAATTGCTCATGCGCCTGCTGGCGCGAGACGATGCGCATCCGTCCTTGTTTGATCACTACCGGTTTGCCGTGGAGTTGCTCGCCGAGCGTGGTGATGCACAGCAGCTGATCTTGCGCACCTTTGAATTGCTGTTGTTGCGCGACGTGGGCCTGCTGCCCGACTTGGCCCACGAGGGCAGCACGTTGGCCCAACTGGACCCGCAGGGCCTGTATGTGCTGGCGCCTGAGCACGGCTTGCGCCCGGCTCACGGCGACGACAGCCACCCTATCACCGGTGCGCAGTGTCTTGATCTGCAAACCGCGCTGGATGACCCTGCGCCGTTCATGAGCACGCTGCGCGCCTGCGCGCCCAACCTGCAAGCCCTGCGGCCGCAACTGCGCCACCTGCTGCACTACCATTGCGGTGTGCGGGTGTTCAAAACCCGCCAATTGATGCTGGATGTGCAAGCCATGTCCCGGCCGCGTTACACAGAAGCATCGCCTGCGCCAGCACCACCCGCCACCGCAACCCAACCCACCACACCATGACCGCGGTTTCCGTCCCCCATACCCCGCACACGGCGCTGTCCGTCAACCTCAACAAGGTGGCCTTGGTGCGCAACACGCGCCACTTGGGCATCCCGTCTGTGACGCGCGCGGCCACGTTGTGCCTGCAGGCGGGTGCAGCGGGCATCACGGTGCACCCGCGCCCGGACGAACGCCATATCCGTGCCCACGACGTGCACGACCTGGCCGAGTTGCTCAAGGCCTGGCCCGACCGCGAATACAACATTGAAGGCAACCCGTTTCACAACCTCATGGGGTTTGTGGAGGCCGTGCGACCCCACCAAGTCACCTTCGTACCCGATGCCGAAGGCCAGTTCACCAGCGACCACGGCTGGAACTTCCCCGCCAATGCCGACCGCTTGCGCCCCTTGATTGCCCAAGCCCACGCGCTGGGCGCGCGGGTCAGCTTGTTCATGGATGCTGACCCCGCCGCCATGGCCGCAGCCAAGGCCGTGGGTGCTGACCGGGTCGAGCTCTACACCGAGCCCTATGCAGCCGCCTGGAGCACGCCACAGCGATCCGAGCAGTTGGAGCGATTTCGCGCGGCGGCGCAGGCAGCGCTGGATGTGGGCCTGGGCGTCAACGCGGGGCACGACCTCAACCGCGACAACCTCACGGCGTTTTTGCACACGGTGCCCGGTGTGCGCGAGGTGTCCATTGGCCATGCGCTGATAGCCGACGCGCTGGAAATGGGCTACGGCGCCACCGTTGCCGCTTACAGGCGCTGCATAGCCGACGCCTTCGTCTGAACCGCATGATCTACGGCATCGGCACCGACATTTGTGACATCCGCCGCATGGAGGCCACCTGGCAGCGCCAGGGCGAGCGCTTTGTGCGCAAGGTGCTCACAGACGCCGAGTTCACCGTTTGGCAGGCGCGCAGTGCCCGCTGGCCGCAACGGGGCTTGCGCTACCTGGCCACCCGTTTTTCCGCCAAAGAGGCTTTCTCAAAAGCGGTTGGTTTGGGTATGCGTATGCCCATGACGTGGCGGCGCTGCGAAATCGTGAACGAGCCCAGCGGACAGCCCGTGGTTGTGTTGCACGGTGAGCTGAAGACTTGGTTTGAAGCCCGGGGCTTGCGGGCCCATGTGACCGTGACCGACGAGACCGACTACGCGGCCAGCTTCGTGGTCGTTGAACGCGACTGACTTCCTAACTTCTGAAACCCATGCACCCACACGCACCCCTCATCATCGACGTGGCTGGCCACAGCCTCACGACCGCCGAACGCCAGCGGCTGGCGCACCCGCTCGTAGGTGGCGTGATTTTGTTTGGTCGCAACTGGAAAGACCGCGCGCAGCTGACGAAGCTGTGTCGCCAGATCAAGGCGTTGCGGCCCGATCTGCTGATCGCAGTGGACCACGAGGGTGGGCGCGTGCAACGCTTTCGAACCGATGGCTTCACCCACTTGCCGCCGATGGCGGCACTGGGTGCGCTGTGGATGAAGCCCGAGCGCAAAGGCGAGGTGGCGGGAGCGTCGGCGCTGCAGGCCAGCAACGCGGCCGTGGCCACGGGTTATGTGTTGGGGGCTGAGCTGCGTGCTTGTGGCGTTGATTTGAGCTTCGCCCCGGTGCTCGACCTGGACTACGGTGAAAGCTCGGTGATTGGTGACCGCTCGCTGGGACGCGACCCGCGCATGGTGACGCTGCTGGCGCAAGCCCTCATGCTGGGTTTACAGCAAAGTGGCATGGCCAACTGCGGCAAACACTTTCCCGGCCACGGCTTCGTGCGCGCCGACTCGCACCTGGCCATACCGGTGGACAAACGCAGCCTGAAGACCATTTTGACCGAGGACGCCGCGCCCTACGGCTGGTTGTCGGCCAGCCTGCAGGCGGTGATGCCAGCTCATGTGATCTACCCCAAGGTGGACAGCCGGCCCGCCGGCTTTTCGCCGCGTTGGCTGCAAGAGGTGCTGCGCCACCAACTGGGCTTCACCGGGGCCATCTTCAGTGACGACCTGAGCATGGAAGCGGCTCGCCAGATGGACGGGCGCGACCTGACGTTTGCCGAGGCGGCGCTGGCGGCGCTGGGTGCTGGCGCTGACATGGTGGTCTTGTGCAACCAGTCGGTGGTGGACGGCGGTGAGCCGATTGACGTGGCGATCAACGATGTGTCGCGTGCAGTGATGGAGGGACAGTGGCAACCCAACCCCGGGAGTGAAGAGCGCCGCCTGGCGCTGCTGCCGCGCGGTGCAGCCATGGATTGGGACCACTTGATGGTCAGTGAACGCTATATGCAGGCGCTCGCGCTGTTGCCCTGATCAGCGCTCCACGCCCATCCGGTCGAGCAGATCCGAAATGAGTTCCAGCCGCACCAGCGGGTTGTCCAGTGTCATCAAGCGGTGTTTGAGTTCGGCCGGTGCTGGGAGCAGCTCGGCCCAGCGGTTGGCGACCCAGCCGCAATCGTCCCAGTGGTAAGGCGGCTGCAAGGGCAGCTCGTTCACCGCCTCGGGCTCGCGCTCCAGCAGGTTGCGCAGCAGGCGCTGCAGCGCGTCGCGGGTGCTGGCCAGGTCATCTGGGACCGGCACCACCGGCTCTGCCTCGTCCAGCCGCACATCGCCCACCCACAGGCCGTGGGGCAGTTGCTGGCTGGACGTGATGTGAAAGCGTTGCAGGCCCCGGCAATGGACCATCAGCAGCCCGGGCTGCGGCCGTTCCAGCTGCTCAATGTGGGCGAGCGTGCCCACGGGGTGAAACACTTCTTTGGCAAAGGCATCGCCGCTGGGTGGCGCGTTGGGGTCGATGCGCCGCACCTCGCTGCCTTCGTGCAGGCATACCACGCCAAATGGCGCACCCGTCTTGTGGCACCGGCTGATCATGTCCAGGTAGCGCACCTCGAAGATGCGCAGCGGCATCCATCCACCCGGAAACAAAACTGTTTGCAGCGGAAACAGCGGCAACTGTTGCAGCGTGAGCATCCCGGTGTCGGGCTCGGTGGTCAATCGCTGACCACCGCGTCGGCGCTCTGGCGCTGCAGCATAGCCAGGGTGTTGGCCACCGTGGTGCGCAGTTCGCGCCGGTCGCAAATGAAGTCCACCGCACCCTTGGTTTGCAAAAACTCGGCGCGCTGGAAGCCCTCAGGCAGCTTTACGCGGACGGTGTTTTCAATCACGCGCGGGCCGGCAAAACCGATCAGTGCTTTGGGCTCGGCAATCACCACGTCGCCTACAAAGGCAAAACCTGCTGACACACCGCCCATGGTCGGGTCGGTCAACACGCTGATGTAGGGCAGGCCTTTTTTGGCCAGGCGGGTGAGCGCAGCATTGGTCTTGGCCATTTGCATGAGCGACAGCAGACCTTCTTGCATGCGCGCACCACCGGTGGCGGTGAAACATACAAACGGCACCTTTTGTGCGATCGCTTCTTCCACGCCGCGCACAAAGCGCTCGCCGACCACCGAGCCCATGGAACCGCCCATGAAGTCGAATTCAAAACACGCCACAACCAGGCTGATGCCCTGCACGGCGCCGCCCATGACGATCAGCGCGTCGGTTTCACCGGTGTTTTCTAGCGCTTCTTTCAGGCGCTCGGGGTACTTGCGGCTGTCCTTGAACTTCAGTGCATCAACCGGCAGCACTTCCTGACCGAGTTCGTAACGGCCTTCAGCGTCCATGAATGCGTTCAGGCGCGCACGGGCGCCGATGCGGTGGTGGTGGCTGCAATGCGGACACACGTTCTGGTTTTTCTCCAGATCGTTTTTGTACAGCACGGCTTCGCAGCTGGGGCACTTGATCCACAAGCCTTCGGGCACGCTGCGGCGCTCGGTCGGGTCGGTGTGCGTGATCTTGGGTGGCAGCAGTTTTTCTAGCCAGGACATGGTGTGTTCTCCAAATATGAGCGACCCGTGCGCCACTTGGCGTTACCCCTGAAGGGCAGCAGCGGCGACCCGGCAGAGCCGGTGCCGCACGGGCACGAGTCGTTTTGGCGCAGCGCGGTGTGCGTCGATAGGTTGTCTGAACGGATTAAAACACGGTCGATCAGGCGTCCAACGCTTTGCGAATGCCACGCAGGAAATTGGAGGCCACCGCCACCACCTTTTCGTGTGGCTCGTTTTCGATCAACTGGATGATCTTGCTGCCGATCACCACGGCGTCGGCGCTGCGGCCGATGGCGCGAGCGGTTTCGGCATCCCGAATGCCAAAGCCCACGCCCACCGGCACGTTCACGTGCGCGCGGATGCGCGGCAGCATGGCTTCCACCTGGCCGACGTCCAGCGTGCCTGCACCCGTTACGCCCTTGAGCGACACGTAGTACACGTAGCCGCTGGCCACGCGCGCCACCTGCGCCATGCGCTCGTCGGTGGAGGTGGGGGCCAGCAAGAAGATCAGGTCCATGTTGTTCGCGCGCAGGGCGGCAGCGAATGCTTCGCATTCTTCCGGTGGGTAGTCCACGACCAGCATGCCGTCCACACCCGAGGCGCTGGCGTCGCGCACAAAGCTGCCCTCGCCGTGCTTCTGGTCGTAGCGTTCCACCGGGTTGGCGTAGCCCATCAGCACCACCGGCGTGGTGTTGTTGCGTTCACGGAATGTTTTCACCATGGCCAACACTTGGACCAGGCCAATGCCCAGGGCCAGAGCGCGGTCGCCGGCTTTTTGAATCACCGGGCCATCGGCCGATGGGTCGGAAAACGGCACGCCGAGCTCGATCACATCGGCACCAGCCTCCACCATGCCGTGCATCAGGTCGGGGGTGATGTTGGCAAAGGGAAAGCCGGCCGTGACAAACGGAATCAAGGCCTTGCGGTTCTGGGCTTTCAGCGCGCTCAGTGCGGGTTCAATACGGCTCATTTGGCGAATGCGATAGGAGAGGTTTCAGCACCACCCTTGACCGACTGGCCACGGCAGCTGGGGCGGCAATAGAAGTCGGCCTTGGACAGGTCCGCCACGGTGCCAATGTCCTTGTCGCCCCGACCCGAGAGGTTGACCAGAATGGACTGATCGGTCCGCATGGTCTTGGCCAGCTTCATGGCGTAGGCCACAGCGTGGCTGGATTCGAGCGCCGGGATGATCCCTTCCGTGCGGCACAGGTAATGAAAGGCTTCCAGCGCTTCGGTGTCGGTGATGCCAACGTATTCGGCGCGGCCGATGTCTTTCAGGAAGGCGTGCTCGGGGCCGACGCCGGGGTAGTCCAGGCCCGCACTCACGCTGTGGGTCTCAGTGACCTGTCCGTTGTCATCTTGCAGTACGTAGGTGCGGTTGCCGTGGAGCACGCCGGGGCTGCCTTTTTGCAGCGATGCCGAGTGCTTGCCGCTCTCCATGCCTTCACCGGCCGCTTCCACACCGATCAGGCGGGTGGCTGTGTGGTCGATGTAGGGGTAGAAAATACCCATGGCGTTGCTGCCGCCGCCCACGCAGGCCACCACGGCGTCGGGTTGTTCGCTGGTGCAGCCGGCGGATTTGAGCATCTCGGGCATTTGCACCAGGCACTCTTCACCGATCACGCTCTGGAAGTCGCGCACCATCATCGGGTAAGGGTGCGGGCCTGCCACGGTGCCGATGATGTAGAAGGTGTTGTCCACGTTGGCCACCCAGTCTCGCATGGCTTCGTTCAGTGCGTCTTTCAGCGTGCGGCTACCGCTTTCCACGGGCACCACTGTGGCGCCCAGCAGCTTCATGCGGTAGACGTTTGGGCTCTGGCGTTTCACGTCTTCGCTGCCCATGTAAACCACGCATTCCAGGCCATAGCGGGCGCAGATGGTGGCGGTGGCCACGCCGTGCTGGCCTGCGCCGGTTTCGGCAATGATGCGCGGCTTGCCCATGCGCTTGGCGAGCATGGCCTGGCCGATGGTGTTGTTGATCTTGTGCGCCCCGGTGTGGTTGAGGTCCTCGCGTTTCAGGAAGATTTGCGCACCGCCTTGCTCACGGCTCATGCGGGCCGCGTGGTACACGGGCGATGGGCGACCCACGAAATGGGCCAGCTCGCTCTTGAATTCGGCCAGAAAATCCGGGTCGTTCTGGTACTTGGCGTAGTTGGCCTTGAGCTCGTTGATGGCGTGGGTGAGCGTTTCGCTCACGAAACTGCCGCCATAGATGCCGAAATGGCCGCGGGCGTCGGGTTGCTGGTAGGTGGTCATGGGTGTCTCTGGTCGGAATGCCCGCCCAGCCCCCACGGGTGGGGCTCAGGCAAGGCTGCGGTGAAGGGCTGCATCGGCGGCTCGCACGGCCGCCACAAAGGCGAGCATCTTGTCCGGGTCCTTGATGCCTTTGCTGGCCTCAACCCCGGAACTCACGTCAACGGCCCAGGGCCGTACGCGGTTGATGCCATCGATCACGTTTGCAGGCGTGAGTCCACCAGACAAAACGAGGCGAGAGCTGGCGTTTAGAAGCGGATGTGACCAATTGAAGGCTGTCCAGTCGAAGGATTGACCGCCGCCGCCGTACCCCTCGACGTGGGCGTCGAGCAGCACGGCCTGTGAGGCCGCGAAGTCTTGAGCGTATTTTAGAAGATCAAAGCCCGCGCCAGCCGGGCCTGCGGGAATACGGGCCGCACGGATGTAGGGGCGTCCCGCGGCGGCGCAGTCGTCGGGGGTTTCGTCGCCGTGGAACTGCACCAGGGCATGGGGCACGGCCTCCAAGCCCAGCCGGATGTGCTCAGGGCTGGCGTTCACGAACAGCAGCACTGGCGTGACAAAGGCAGGCAAGCGCCGGGCCAGTTCGCCCGCGCGCTCAGGCGTGACGTGGCGCGGGCTCTTGGCGTACAACACAAAGCCCACGGCATCGGCGCCTGCGCGCGCGGCTGCGTCCACATCGGCCTCTCGGGTCAGGCCGCAAATCTTGATGCGCGTGTGGTGCATGGGTTTTTGAGCGGCTTGGGGTGTTTCGGTCATCCGGGTAACCAGTCGAAAGCAGCGGTCTTCGTGGGAATACCCAGCGCTTCGTCGTAAAGCGGACCCAGAAAGTACAGGCCGTCGGGTGAAAACGTGGGCGCTGCGGCATCGCGGCTGCGGGCGTGCAGCACCTCGGCCATCCAGCTCGGGGGGTGGTTGCCGTTGCCAATGGCGATCAGGCAGCCCATGATGTTTCGGATCATGTGGTGCAGAAAGGCCGACGCTTCAAATTCAAACCGCCAGTACGCGCCGCGGCGGGTGATGCTGATGCGGCGCAGCTGCTTGACCGGCGAGTGGGCCTGGCACTGAGCGGCGCGAAAGGAAGAAAAGTCGTGCTCACCCAGCAACGTTTGCGCGGCCGCTTGCATGGGCTCCAGCGCCATGGGGCGAAACACCCAGCCCACCCGCCCGGCGTCCACGCTGGGGCGCACCGGCGATTCCAGCAGCACATAGGCGTAGCGGCGGGCTATGGCGTTGGCGCGTGCATGGAAATGGTTGGGCACCTGGCGCGCCCAATGCACGGCAATGTCGTGCGGCAAAAAACGGTTGGTGCCGCGCATCCATGCGTGGTCTGGGCGAACCACTGGGCTGTCAAAGTGCACCACCTGCATCAGGCCGTGCACCCCCGCATCGGTGCGGCCCGCACACAGCGTTCGGATAGGGCCGTGAGCAATGAACTGGGTCAGGGCGCGTTCCAGTTCGTCCTGCACGGTGCGGCCGCTGAGCTGGCTTTGCCAGCCATCGTAGGCGCTGCCGTTGTAACTGACGCCCAGCGCCATGCGCGTCAGGGCGGTTTCCTGGGCGCCATCGCGCGTGAAGAGGTGCAAAGGGAGGGTCCGTTCAGGCTGGCCGCGCGTCAGCTGAGATCGGCCAGGAACGTGCGGGCCTTGGTCTTGAGCGCGCCGCTGGCTTCGGCCAACACTTCCTCCGCCAGCGAGCGCGCACCTTCCAAGTCGCCAATGGCGCGAAACTCTTCCGCCAGCGATAGCTTGGTGTCCAGCGGGTTCTCTTCGGTCAAGGGGTCGCTCGGCTCGGCGTTGGCATCGCCATTGCGGTCCTCCAGGTCCAGGCTGATGTCGTTGAGGTCAAAGGACAGCAGCTCGGCTTCTGCAGGGCTTTCTTCAGCGGAAAGGGGCAATGGCTGGGGCTCATCGGCATCTTCGGCTGGCAGTTCAAACGCCTGCGGTTCGTTCAGTGCGAAGTCTGGCAATACCTCGCTGTCATCGAATGTGGGGTTTTCCTGGGCTGTAAGGCTTTGCAAGGCGTCTGAATGGTCCATGTCAGACGCGTTCAGTGCTGCAGACTCGGAGGGGAAATCGAGGTCGAAGTCCATCGACATCGAGGGTGGACCTGACTTGCTATCGGCCCCGCTGGTGAGGGCGTCGGTGCTGTTCAAGTCGTCCATGTCCGACATCGCCGCGTCGCTGGGTGTCTGTAGGCCTGCAGGCATGGAGGGCTCGTCCATGTTGAAGTCCAGGTCCAGATCCAGATCGGTGTCGACCACGCCAGTGCCTGGACCGCCGTTTTGAATCAGCGTGCTGCTGCCAAAGGGCATGGTGTTCATGGCACCACCGGCCATCGCAGCCACCACGGCACCCGCCTTGGCAGGCGGCGCGCCGCCGGGCTGGTACAGCGGGTTGGCGGGATCGAGTTCCCGGCCTAGTTCGCAGGCCTGTTCCCATTCCACGCCCTGGCCCTGGGTCAAGCCATAAGCTTCGGTGGCTACCACTTCAAAGGCCTTGGCATCGCGCCGTTTGGCGTAAATCTCCAACAGCTTGTTGTGAATGGCTACCCGCTGAGGCGTGCTGCGCATGGCTTCTTTGAGAATTTCCTCGGCCTGCAGGTCTCGCCCGTAGGCCAGGTACACGTCGGCTTCCGCCACCGGGTCCACGTCGCCAGCTGCGTCGAGCTGGCTGGGTGAATAGACCATGGAAGAGCCCGAAGCGCTGGCCTCGGCGGTGTCGATGCGCTGACCACCGCTGGATCCAAAAAAAGAATCGGGTTGTAGGCGGCTTTCCAGGAAGGAGCTGTCAACCCCATTGCCTTTTTTGCGCTGACGCAAACGGTAGATCGCAAAACCACCCAACAAGGCCAGCAGGCCACCCGCTGCGGGCAGCACCAGCGGGTTGTCGCGCAGCCCGTCAATAAGGGATGGCTCGTCAGGCAGCGGCGCAGGCATGGGTAGCGGTGCGGCAACCGGGGGAACGGCCGGGGTCACCGCAGCGGTTTCGGTGGCCGTGTCGGTGGTTGGGGCTACGGTGTCGGTCGGGCTTGCTGGCGCAGTCGATGTGCCGGTGGTGACCTGAGTTGCCGTGGCCAACGGCGCTGCGTTGGGTACCGTCAGTGCCGGTGCGGGCAGGGCGGTGCTGGGTGAAGCCTTAACGGCGGCCGTGGGTGCTACCGCTGCCGTGCTGGTGCCGAGTTTGGCCAGCTCTTCAATGTTTTTGGACAGTTCGGCCATGCGGCTGGCGGCTTCTTTGGCCTGCCGCTCCTGCGCAATTTTTTCCTCTGCGGCGGTCTGTGCTGGCGTGACCCCTTTGGACAGCGTCAGCTTGTCTTGCGTGGGGGCAACGGGCTTCTTGTCTTCCACCTCGGTTTGAATCCGGCCGGTGGCCTGGCGATCGGCTGCCGCCACCGAGGCCGCGGGCACCGTGCCGGCGAGGCGGCGGCGGAACTCGTTGAAGTCGCGGCTTTGCGCGGCGATGATCTGGCGTGCTTCCCCAGGTGCGACGTTGCCGGCATCGGCGTCGCTGGGCAGGTCGATCACCGAACCGGCTTTGATGCGGTTCACGTTTCCGGCGATGAAGGCGTTGGGGTTGGCACGCAGCATGGCCACGAGCATCTGGTCCAGCGATACGTTCGCTGGCCGGTTGGCAGCTGCAATGCGTCCGGCGGTGTCGCCAGCGCGAACGCGGACTTGTCCAGCAGACGCATCCTGCCCGGGCGCGGCTGGTGCAGGGGCAGGGCTGACGGTTTCTGGCGCCGCTGGGCGCACGCGCACAGCTGGTGGTGCCGGGGCGGCGGGCGCCACTTGGGGCAGTGGTGCTTGCGGGCGAGCTACGGGCGGCTGCACTTGTGGCGCCGGCTGGGCTGTGACCGCAGCAGGCAGAGGGTCCACGGGCGCTGCAGCGCGCAAGTTGGGTGGGTCCAGCAGCAGCGTGTAGTCGCGCACGATACGGCCAGAAGCCCAGTTGGCCTCCACGATCATGTCCATGAAGGGTTCGTTGACCGGGCGGGTGCTGGTGAGCCGCAAGAAGGCCGTGCCATTGGCCCGGCGTTGCAGGCTGATTTGCAGGCTGGTGAGCGCTGGGTTGAAGTCCACGCCGGCAGCGCGGAAAGCCTCGCCCGAGGCGAGCCCCACCCGCAGGCTGGCTGCTTCGTCTGGGTTGATATCGGGTACGTCGATTTCGGCTCGGAGCGGTTCGCCGAGCGCCGACTGCACCACAATGCGGCCGAGCGCAAGCGCTTGCGCTTCGCCAAAATGTGCCAGTCCGGTGCACAGCACCACCGCAGCGGCGACGGCGTGTAACCGTGCAAAACTGCGTGAACCGGCTCCCCCTGCGTGGGTTGGAGCCTGGTGAGATGGGGTGTGGCGGGAGTTGGATGGCACGTGGACCTCGACGTAATAAACCGAGAATTGACCTTAACATCAACGGATTACAGTGACAAGCTGAGACTCCGCTTGAGTTTCAATGCCTACCTTCTGTCGCTGCTTGCGCCTTGTTCACGTTGTGAACTTGCAACGTGAACAAAGGCGCCATTGGGAGGCCGCGCAGACGCCTCGCTGGGCTTCAGGCGTCCAGCAAAATGCGTAGCATGCGGCGCAGCGGTTCGGCAGCACCCCACAGCAGCTGGTCGCCGATGGTAAAGGCGCCCACGTATTCCGGACCCATGGCCAGCTTGCGGATGCGGCCGACCGGGATGGTCATGGTGCCAGTCACCGCCACCGGCGTCAGGTCTTTGGTGGTGGCTTCACGCGTGTTGGGCACCACGCTCACCCAAGGGTTGTCCGCTGCAATCATGGCCTCGATATCGGCCACCGGTACATCCTTCTTTAGCTTGAAAGTCAGTGCCTGGCTGTGGCAACGCATGGCGCCCACGCGCACGCAGAAACCGTCCACCGGAATGGCGGCCGAGCCAAAGCCCTCGCCCATGCCGAGGATTTTGTTGGTTTCGGCCATGCCTTTCCATTCTTCTTTGGACATGCCGTTGCCCAGGTCCTTGTCGATCCAGGGAATCAGCGAGCCACCCAACGGTACGCCGAAATTGGCGGTCTCGGCACTGCTCAGGCTGCGCTGCTTGGCGATCACCTTGCGATCAATTTCCAGGATGGCGCTTTTAGGGTCGTCCAGCAGCGACTTCACCTCGGCGTTCAGCGTGCCGTACTGCGTCAGCAATTCGCGCATGTGCTGGGCACCGCCGCCCGACGCAGCCTGATAAGTCTGCGTGCTCATCCACTCCACCAAGCCGGCCTTGTAGAGTGCGCCAACGCCCATGAGCATGCAGCTCACGGTGCAGTTGCCGCCCACCCAGTTCTTGCCGCCGTTGGCCAGCGCGTCCTTGATGACGGGCATGTTGACCGGGTCGAGAATGATGACTGCGTCCTTGTCCATGCGCAGGGTGGAAGCGGCGTCGATCCAGTGGCCGTTCCAGCCGGCAGCGCGCAGCTTGGGGAACACCTCGCTGGTGTAGTCGCCGCCCTGGGCAGTGATGACGATGTCGCAGCGCTTGAGCGCCTCGATGTTGTAAGCGTCTTGTAGCGTGGCTTCGTTTTTCGCCATCACCGGGGCTTTGCCGCCGGCGTTGGAGGTGGAGAAAAACAGAGGTTCGATCAGGTCGAAGTCTTTTTCTTCAACCATGCGGTCCATCAGCACGGAGCCGACCATGCCGCGCCAGCCCACCAGTCCTACGAGTTTCGTCATTGCATTGCCCTTTCGAAGATAAAAAATCTCTGTTTCCGCCCGGCTCGTCGTGCCGGGGGAGGGCGTGACGAACCGGAGCTGATTCAGCCCTTGGTAATGGTTTTGGTGATGGCCGCCACGACGGCGTCACCCATTTCCCGGGTGCCGACCTTGGTGGTGCCTTCAGACCAGATGTCCACCGTGCGCAAACCGGACGCGAGCACATCCTGCACCGCAGATTCAATGCGATCGGCGGCTTGCGGCTGGTTGAGTGAGAAGCGGAGCATCATGGCAGCGGACAGTATTGTAGCCAGCGGGTTTGCAATACCCTTACCAGCGATGTCCGGTGCACTGCCGTGGCTCGGCTCGTACAGACCCTGGTTTTTCGCGTTCAGCGATGCCGAGGGCAACATGCCGATGGAGCCGGTGAGCATGGAAGCTTCGTCGGACAAGATGTCGCCAAACATGTTGCCGGTGACCACCACATCGAACTTTTTGGGTGCGCGCACCAGCTGCATGGCGGCGTTGTCCACATACATGTGCTCCAGCTCCACGTCGGGGTACTCGGCATGCACCTCGGTGACCACGTCTTTCCAGAACTGGAAGGTTTCCAGCACGTTGGCTTTGTCCACGCTGGTGACCTTTTTGCTGCGCTTGCGCGCAGCCTGGAACGCCACATGGGCAATGCGCTCGATCTCCGGGCGGCTGTAGCGCATGGTGTCAAAGGCTTCTTCGGCGCCGGGGAAGTGGCCGTCGGTGGCCACGCGGCGACCGCGCGGCTGCCCAAAGTAGATGTCACCGGTGAGCTCGCGAATGATCAGGATGTCCAGGCCCGAAATGATTTCGGGCTTGAGGCTAGAGGCACCCACCAGCTGTTCGTAGCAAATCGCCGGGCGGAAGTTGGCAAACAGACCCAGGTTCTTGCGCAGTCCCAAGATCGCCTGTTCGGGTCGCAGTGGGCGGTCCAGCGTGTCGTATTTCCAGTCGCCCACGGCACCAAACAAAATGGCGTCGGCAGCTTTGGCCAGGTTCAGCGTGGACTCGGGCAGCGGGTGGCCGTGGGCCTCAAAGGCGGCACCGCCTACCAGAGCCGATTCCATCTCGAATGGCAGGTCGAGCACGTTAAGAACTTTGACCGCTTCGGCGACGATTTCGGTGCCGATGCCGTCACCTGGGAGAACTGCAATTTTCATGGGTGGTCTGTCTGGGTTTGGTTTGGGGTCCGGTCAGGACACCATCGTGTGGGCAAGCCACGGTTTTGTGGCCAGGCGCGTGGCTTCGTACGCAGCAATCTTGTCCTTGTGGCGCAGCGTCAGGCCGATATCGTCCAGCCCGTTGAGCAAGCAGTATTTGCGAAATGCCTGTACTTCAAAGGGGATTTCATCGCCCTGGGGCTTCACGATCACTTGGCGCTCCAGATCGATCGTGAGGCTGTAGCCGGGGAAAGCGAAAACCTCGTCAAACAACTGAGCCACCGTGGCTTCGGGCAACACGATGGGGAGCAGGCCGTTTTTGAAGCAGTTGTTGAAAAAGATGTCGGCGTAGCTGGGCGCGATGATGGCGCGAAAGCCGTACTGGTCAATCGCCCAGGGCGCGTGTTCGCGGCTGGAGCCGCAACCGAAGTTTTTACGCGTGAGCAACACCGACGCACCTGAGTAGCGGGGCTGGTTCAGCACAAAGTCGGGGTTGGCCTTGCGGCTGGCCGGGTTTTGGCCGGGTTCGCCTTTGTCCAGATAGCGCCACTCGTCAAACAGGTTCGGGCCGAAACCGGTCTTGCGAATCGACTTCAAGAACTGCTTGGGAATGATCGCGTCGGTGTCGACGTTCTCGCGGTCCATCGGGGCCACCAGGCCCTTGTGTACGGTGAACTTGTTCATTTATTTCTTCTTGGCGGCGTCTTCAAGCACCTGACCGGCTTTTTGCACGTCTTGGCCAACGCCTTGCACGGTGTTGCAGCCAGCCAGCGCCAGCACAAAGGTCAAAGACAACAGGGTAGCAATCAGTTTCATGGTTTTTCCTCTTAGACGAATTGGCGAACGTCGACGAAATGGCCGTGCACGGCGGCGGCGGCGGCCATGGCGGGTGAGACGAGGTGCGTGCGCCCGCCGTTGCCCTGGCGGCCTTCAAAATTGCGGTTGCTGGTGGACGCGCAGCGCTCGCCGGGTTCCAGGCGGTCGGCGTTCATGGCCAGGCACATGGAGCAGCCGGGTTCGCGCCATTCAAAACCCGCTGCCTTGAAGATCTCGTGCAGGCCTTCGCGCTCGGCCTGCTCTTTCACCAGGCCAGAGCCGGGCACCACCATCGCCAGTTTGATGTTCTTGGCCACCTTCTGGCCGAGCTTCTTCACCACCGCAGCCGCTTCGCGCATGTCTTCAATACGGCTGTTGGTGCAGGAACCAATAAACACTTTGTCCACAAAAATGTCGTTCAGCGCCTTGCCGGGTTGCAGGTCCATGTAGACCAGTGCCCGTTCGATGGCGCCCCGTTTGTTGGCGTCTTTTTCTTTTTCGGGATCGGGCACCTGACCGTCAATGCCCAGTACCATTTCGGGTGACGTGCCCCATGTGACTTGGGGCAGGATCTGGGTGGCGTCGAGTTGCACCACGGTGTCAAACACCGCGTCGGCGTCAGACTGCAGGGTCTTCCAATAGGCCACGGCAAGGTCCCATTCCAAGCCCGTGGGGGAGAGTGGACGGCCTTTCACGTAGTCGATGGTCTTTTCGTCCACCGCCACCAAGCCTGCACGTGCACCGCCTTCAATGGCCATGTTGCACACCGTCATGCGGCCCTCCATGGACAGGGCACGGATAGCCGAGCCGCCGAATTCGATGGTGTAACCCGTGCCGCCAGCGGTGCCGATCTTCCCGATGATGGCGAGCACGATGTCTTTGGCGGTAACGCCCTTGGCAAGCTGGCCTTCCACCTTCACAAGCATGTTTTTGGCTTTTTTGGCCAGCAGCGTTTGCGTGGCCATGACGTGCTCTACCTCGCTGGTGCCAATGCCGTGCGCCAGTGCGCCAAAAGCGCCGTGTGTGGAGGTGTGGCTGTCGCCGCAGACCACGGTCATGCCAGGCAGGGTAGCGCCGTTTTCCGGGCCAATGACATGCACGATGCCCTGGCGCTTGGACATGAAGGGGAAGAAAGCCGCAGCGCCGAATTCGGCGATGTTGCTGTTCAGCGTGGTGATTTGTTCTTTGCTGATGGGGTCGGTGATGCCGTCGTAACCCAATTCCCAGCCGGTGGTGGGGGTGTTGTGGTCGGCGGTGGCCACGATCGAGCTCACGCGCCAGACCTTGCGACCTGCTTGGCGCAAGCCTTCAAAAGCCTGCGGGCTGGTGACTTCGTGCACCAGATGGCGGTCGATGTAGAGCACGGCGGTGCCGTCTTCTTCGGTGTGGACGACGTGTTCGTCCCAGATCTTGTCGTAGAGCGTGCGTCCCATGAATGTCCTGTGAGGGTCTTCGGAACCCATTATTTTAAGTGTTGCGCAAACAAAACGCCCGCAGCGCGGTCAGCGTGCGGGCGTGCGGTCCATGCCAGCAGCCCAGAGGCTGCTGCAGGGTTGAATCAACGCTCGGTGACAGGCTTGACGGAGCGCGTGGTCGAACCCGTGAACAACTGGCGCGGACGACCGATTTTGTACTCGGGGTCGCTGATCATTTCGTTCAATTGCGCGATCCAGCCCACGGTGCGGGCCAGCGCAAAAATGCCGGTGAAGAGGTTCACGGGAATGCCGATCGCGCGCTGCACGATGCCGGAGTAGAAGTCAACGTTCGGGTACAGCTTGCGCGACACGAAATATTCGTCTTCCAGCGCGATTTTTTCCAGCTCTTTGGCCAGCTTGAACAACGGGTCGTTTTCCAGGCCCAGTTCGGCCAGCACTTCGTTGCAGGTTTCCTGCATGAGCTTGGCGCGTGGATCGTAGTTTTTGTAGACGCGGTGGCCAAAACCCATCAGCTTGACGCCAGAGTTCTTGTCCTTCACTTTTTCCATGAACTCGCCGACCTTGCTCACGCCGCCCTGGCGCTGAATGTCTTCCAGCATGTTCAGGCAGGCTTCGTTGGCGCCGCCGTGGGCGGGGCCCCACAGACAGGCCACGCCTGCGGCGATGGCCGCAAACGGGTTGGTGCCCGACGATCCGCACAGGCGCACGGTGGAGGTGGATGCGTTTTGCTCGTGGTCGGCGTGCAAGATGAAGATGCGGTCAAGCGCGCGCTCCAGCACCGGGTTCACCACGTACTCTTCACAAGGCGTGCCAAACATCATGCGCAAGAAGTTGCCCGAGTAGCTCAGGTCGTTGCGCGGGTACATGTAGGGCTGGCCAATGCCGTATTTGTAGGCCATGGCCACCAGCGTGGGCATCTTGGCGATCAGGCGAATCGCGGCGATTTCACGGTGCTTCGGGTTGTTGATGTCGGTGCTGTCGTGGTAGAAGGCCGACAGGCCGCCGACCAGACCGGTCAGCACGGCCATGGGGTGTGCGTCACGGCGGAAACCGCGCATGAAGAACTGCATCTGCTCGTTCACCATGGTGTGGTTGATCACGAGCTTGTGGAAGTCGCCGCGCTGCGTCTCGTTCGGCAGTTCGCCGTTGAGCAGCAGGTAGCAGGTGTCGAGGTAGTCGCACTGGGTCGCCAGCTGCTCGATCGGGTAGCCGCGGTACAGCAGCTCGCCCTTGTCGCCGTCGATGTAGGTGATAGCCGACTGGCAGGATGCGGTGGACAGGAAGCCGGGATCGTAGGTGAACATGCCGGTCTGGCCGTACAGCTTGCGGATGTCGATCACGTCCGGGCCAACCGTGCCGGCGTATACCGGCAGTTCGACGCTGGGGCTGCCGTTGGAAAACGACAAGGTGGCTTTGTTGTCTACGAGTTTCATGCGGTTTCCTTTTAAGGGAGTCTTAAACGGGTTGCCGGGCTGCACGAAGCATGCCCAGTACAAGGAGGACATCGCCGTGGTCGACGGTGTCACTGGCCAAATCGCCCTGGGGAGGTTTTCGGCCGAGCAACAGATCGAGAAGATCGTTGTCGGACAAATCCATTAGAACCCCCAGAGCTTCGGCCTGCCTGACAGTTAAGCCAGAAGCGTGCCTGTCAAAGAACTTCTCAATGAACAGATCGTTTTCGAGCAGGCCGCGCCGGCAGCGCCAGCGCAGCTTGCTCAATCCACGTTCGTCGAGCAGGGCGTCGCTGGTGGTACTGGCTTCCATGGTGTGTCGGGTGTGGCGCTCAGATTGAGCGCATCACCATCATTTCCTTGATCTTGCCAATGGCCTTGGTCGGGTTCAGACCCTTCGGGCACACGTCCACGCAGTTCATGATGGTGTGGCAGCGGAACAGACGGTAGGGGTCTTCCAGATTGTCCAGACGTTCGGCGGTGGCCTGGTCGCGGCTGTCGGCAATGAAGCGGTAGGCCTGCAGCAAGCCGGCGGGACCGACGAACTTGTCTGGGTTCCACCAGAAGCTGGGGCAGCTGGTGGAGCAGCTCGCGCACAAGATGCACTCGTACAGACCGTTCAGCTCGTCGCGCTCTTCAGGGCTCTGCAGACGCTCTGTCTGGGGTGGCGGCGTGTCGTTGATCAGGTAGGGCTTGATGCTGTTGTATTGCTTGAAGAACAGCGTCATGTCGACGATCAGGTCCCGCACCACAGGCAGGCCAGGCAGCGGCTTCAGGGTGATCACGCCAGGCAGCGTGTTCATGTTCGTCAGACAGGCCAGACCGTTCTTGCCGTTGATGTTCATGGCGTCTGAGCCGCAAACACCTTCGCGGCAAGAGCGTCGGAAAGAGATCGTGGGGTCGACCTTCTTGAGTTTCATCAGGGCGTCGAGCAACATGCGCTCGTGGCCGTCGAGTTCCACCTCGATGGTCTGCATGTAAGGCTTGGCGTCTTTTTCCGGGTCGTAGCGGTAGATCTTGAATGTGCGAAGTGCCATGGTATTTTTCTCCGGGCTTTTTCAGTTCTGGACGCGCGCTTAGAAGGTCCGCACCTTGGGCGGTACCGACGCCACCGTCAGCGGGTTCAAGTTGACGGGTTTGTACGACAGGCCGTTGGTGGCGCTGTCCCACAGCGTGTGCTTCATCCACTCCACATCGTTGCGGCCGAGCGGGAATTCGGCGTCGTCAGCCGGGCGCTCGTAGTCGTTCACGGTGTGGGCGCCACGGCATTCGTGGCGCGCGGCGGCAGACGTCATGGTGGCCTGGGCGGCTTCCATCAGGTTGTCCACTTCGAGCGCTTCGATGCGAGCGGTGTTGAAAACCTTGGACTTGTCGCCCAGGGTGATGTTGGCCACGCGAGCCCGCAGGGCATTGATCTTGGCCACGCCTTCGTCCATGGATGCCTGGGTGCGGAACACACCAGCGTGTTGCTGCATGATGGCGCGCATGTCGTTGGCCACGTCCTGGGCGTATTCGCCGCTGGTCGTGTTGTCCAGGCGGGCCAGGCGGGCCATGGTTTTGTCCGCAGCGTCAGCGGGCAGGGGTTTGTGGGTCTTGTTCTTGTCGTTGAATTCGACAATGTGGTTGCCAGCGGCACGGCCGAACACCAGCAGGTCGAGCAGCGAGTTGGTGCCCAGGCGGTTGGCACCGTGCACCGACACGCAGGCGCACTCGCCCACGGCGTAGAGGCCGTTCACCACTTTTTGGGCACCATTCCCGTCAGGGGTGACGACTTGTCCGTGGATGTTGGTCGGGATGCCGCCCATTTGGTAATGGATGGTGGGCACCACGGGGATGGGCTCGCGGGTGATGTCCACGTTGGCGAAGTTGTGGCCAATTTCTTCCACCGAAGGCAGGCGCTTGCGGATGGTCTCGGCACCGAGGTGGTCGAGCTTCATCAGCACATAGTCCTTGTTCGGACCACAGCCACGGCCTTCCTTGATCTCTTGGTCCATGCAGCGGGACACAAAGTCGCGCGGAGCCAGGTCTTTCAAGGTCGGTGCGTAACGCTCCATGAAGCGCTCGCCTTCGCTGTTCAGCAAAATGGCGCCTTCACCACGGCAGCCTTCGGTCAACAGCACGCCCGCGCCGGCCACGCCGGTGGGGTGGAATTGCCAGAATTCCATGTCTTGCAGCGGAACGCCTGCACGGGCCGCCATGCCCAGACCGTCACCGGTGTTGATGAACGCGTTGGTGGAAGCCGCGAAGATGCGGCCTGCGCCGCCAGTGGCCAGCAAGGTGGTCTTGGCTTCCAGGATGTAGGTTTCGCCGGTTTCCATTTCCAGCGCGGTCACGCCCACCACGTCGCTGTCGGCGTCGCGGATCAGGTCCAACGCCATCCACTCGACGAAGAAGGTGGTGCGGGCAGCCACGTTTTGCTGGTACAGCGTGTGCAGCATGGCGTGGCCGGTGCGGTCGGCGGCGGCGCAGGCGCGTTGCACGGGCTTTTCGCCATAGTTGGCGGTATGGCCACCGAAGGGGCGCTGGTAGATGGTGCCGTCCGGGTTGCGGTCGAACGGCATACCGAAGTGTTCCAGCTCGTAAACCACTTTCGGTGCTTCACGGCACATGAACTCGATGGCATCCTGGTCGCCCAGCCAGTCAGAGCCCTTGATGGTGTCGTAGAAGTGGTAGTGCCAGTTGTCTTCGCTCATGTTGCCCAGCGAAGCGGACACGCCGCCCTGCGCTGCCACCGTGTGCGAGCGGGTCGGGAACACTTTGGACAGCACGGCCACTTTCAGGCCAGCACGGGCGAGTTGAAGCGAAGCGCGCATGCCGGAGCCACCGGCTCCGACGATCACGACGTCAAATTGGCGCTTGGGAAGATTTGCAGTTGCGGTCATGGCTTTAGAGCCTCCAGAGAACTTGAACAGCCCAGCCCAGGCAGGCTACGAGCCAGACGATGGTGAAGACGTGCAGCGCGAGGCGAATGCCTGCGGGCTTGACATAGTCCATCCAGATGTCGCGCATGCCGATCCACACGTGGTAGGCCAGGGCGACAAAGATCACGAACGTGAGGGCCTTCATCCACTGGGCGGCAAAAATGCCGGCCCAGGTTTCGTAGCCGACCGGTCCGCTGGTGAACACCACCTGCGCGAGCACGATCAGGGTGAACAGCGCCATGAGCGCAGCGGTCACGCGCTGGGCCAGCCAGTCGCGCAGGCCGTAATGAGCGCCGGTGACGACGCGTTGAGAACCGAAATTGACAGACATGTTGTTATTTCCTCGCGGTGGATCAGTACAGGCCGAACAGCTTGGCGCCGAGCACCACGGTCAAACCGATGCTCAGCACCAGGGTGACGATGGCCGACGACTTGCCAAACTCTTTGCTTACTGCGTGGCGCGCGTCCATGTAGAGGTGACGAACACCGGCAATCAGGTGGTGCAGATAGGCCCAGATGATGGCGAGCACCACCAGCTTGAAGAACCAACCCGGCACAAAGCCCATACCTACCGAGAAAGCGGCGCTGAAGCGCTCGAATGACAGTTCAGACGACACCGAGGTGTCAAACAGCCAGACGATCAGCGGCAGCAGGATGAACATCAGGCCTCCGCTGGCGCGGTGCAGGATCGACACCCAGCCTGCGGGCGGCAAGCGGTAGGTGGTGAGGTCCTTGAATGCGTTGATGTTGCGGAACTCGGGCCGCTTCTTGGTCAACTCGGTCATGGTGGGGCTTTCTTCCGGGGAGGACAGGGGGGTTTGGAAGGGGGATGTAACTCGTTGGTAACTTAAACCACGGGCTCGCAAATTCTATTGCAACGCAGCATACCGGAGGCTGACACTCGGATGTTTGCTCTGACTTTCATGGCATTGGTGCGCGCGTGGCCTAGCTGAGTTCGTTGCGGTAGTGGCGCGATTCGGTGCGGTACAGGCCGCGGCGCAGTTCCATGGGCACGTCGTTGTAGGTGTAGGCGAGGCGTTCCACGCTCAGCAGGGGGTGCCCTTCGGGTACGCCCAGCAGTTGTGCCGCGTCGGCGTCGGCGCTCACGGCCTTGATCTTCTCCGTGGCGCGCACCATGCGAACACCAAACTGCGTTTCAAACAGGGCGTACATCGGCCCCTTGTCTTCAGACAGGGTTTCCAGTGTCAGTCCTTTGAACGGGCCACCCGGCAGCCACAGGTCTTCCAGAATGGCCGGTGTGCCGGCAAAGGCCAGCACGCGCTTGACTTGCAGGATCGGATCGCCGGTGCGCAGCGCCAGCTGGCGAGCCACTTCGGCGCTGGCGCGCAGGCGGCGGCATTCGATGATGCGCCGCGCCGCCGGACCTTGGCTCTCGAGGTCGCCGGTGTCGGGCAGCAGGCGCAAAAATCGGTACTGGGTGTGCTGTTCGGAATGGGTCGCCACATAGGTGCCCTTGCCCTGGCGGCGCACCAGCAGGTTGTCAGTGGCCAGTTCGTCGATGGCTTTGCGCACCGTGCCCTGGCTGACGCGAAAGCGTGCCGCCAGATCAAACTCGCTCGGGATCATGTCCCCTGGCTTCCACTCGCCTGCCTGCAAGCTGCGCAAGATCAGCGTTTTGATCTGTTGGTACAGCGGGCTGAATGCTGGCGCGCTGTGGCTGGCCAGGCCCGCGCCATCGGCATGAGCGCCGCCGTCGGCCGCAGGGCGGCCGTCTTGCGGGGGCTGATCGGGGGAGGGTGCGGGTAGGGTGGCCATGGATTCTGTGGACTCTGCGGTACCGCTCGGTTGGTGCAATCATATCTTATATAAGACATAAGACAAATTGACGTATGAGGGTTTGCGAGGGTACACTCAGCGTCAGGCCCTGGTGCCGGAGCTGCGGGTTTACCCCAAGGTTTTTGGCTGTGTCAGGGATCGCATCCCGCCCCTCATTTTATTTTTCCAACGTCCTTTTCTGGAGTTTTCACCATGAGCAAGAAGCCCGTTCGTGTTGCCGTTACCGGTGCCGCTGGTCAGATTGGTTACGCCCTGCTGTTCCGTATCGCTTCCGGCGAGATGCTGGGCAAGGACCAGCCCGTGATCCTGCAATTGCTGGAAGTGCCGGTGGACGGCCCCCAGAAGGCGCTCAAGGGCGTGATGATGGAACTGGACGATTGCGCCTTCCCGCTGCTGGTTGAAATGACCGCGCACAGCGACCCGATGACCGCCTTCAAGGACGCTGACTACGCACTGTTGGTCGGCTCGCGTCCCCGCGGCCCCGGCATGGAGCGCGCTGAGCTGCTCGCCATCAACGGCGCCATCTTCACCGCCCAGGGCAAAGCCCTGAACGCCGTGGCCAGCCGCGACGTCAAGGTGCTGGTGGTTGGCAACCCCGCCAACACCAACGCCTACATCGCCATGAAGTCGGCCCCCGACCTCAAGCCCGGCAACTTCACCGCCATGCTGCGCCTGGACCACAACCGCGCCGCCAGCCAGCTGGCTGCCAAGACCGGCAAGGCTGTTTCCAGCATCAAGAAACTGGCTGTGTGGGGCAACCACTCGCCCACCATGTACGCCGACTACCGTTTTGCCACCATCGACGGCGCTTCGGTCAAGGACATGATCAACGACCAGGTCTGGAACAAGGACGTGTTCCTGCCCACCGTGGGCAAGCGTGGCGCCGCCATCATTGAAGCGCGCGGCCTGTCCAGCGCCGCTTCGGCTGCCAACGCCGCCATCGACCACATGCGCGACTGGGCCCTGGGCACCAATGGCGAGTGGGTCACCATGGGTATCCCGTCGCAAGGCTGGTACGGTATTCCGAAGGAAGTCATGTTCGGTTTCCCAGTGACCTGCGCCAACGGTGAGTACACCGTGGTGGAAGGCCTGGAGATCGATGCCTTCTCGCAAGAGTGCATCAACAAGACCCTGGCCGAGCTCGAAGGCGAAAAAGACGGTGTGAAGCACCTGCTGTAACCGCTTGGTAACGCCGCTGTGAACGCCCATCCGCGCGACATCCTTGCAGGGGCCCAGGCCGGCGCGTTTGCGCTGCCGGTCTGTGACCACTACAGCGGGGTTGAGGCGCGCATGCGCAAAAGTCTGCAGCTGCAGGCCGAGATGACCGATGAGCTGGGCGCCTGCGTTTTCGACGTCACACTGGACTGCGAAGACGGTGCTCCGGTGGGTGGCGAGGCCGAGCACGCCGCTCTGGTGACCGAGCTGGCCCTGGCAGCCAGCCCGCAAGCCCGCGTGGCGGTGCGGGTGCATCCGGTGGACCACCCGCATTTCGATGCCGACGTGGCCACCATCGCTGGCCGGGCGGCCGGGCGTCTCACGCACCTGATGGTGCCCAAGGTCGAATCTCTGGCCGATGTGCAGCGTGCCGTGTCCGCACTGGACGCGGTTGGCGCCACGGCGTTGCCGTTGCATGTGCTGATCGAATCGCCAGCGGCGGTGCACCGCGCCTTTGACATCGCGGCCCACCCCCGGGTGCAGAGCCTGAGCTTTGGCCTGATGGACTTTGTCTCGGCCCACGGCGGCGCCATTCCGGCGAGCGCCATGGGTGTGGCAGGGCAGTTCTGCCACCCGCTGGTGCTGCGCGCCAAGCTTGACATGGCTTCGGCGTGTCACGCCCACGGCAAGGTGCCATCGCATTGCGTGGTCACCGAGTTCAAAGACCTGGCGGCGCTGCAGGCTGCGGCGCGCAAAGCCGCCAACGAACTTGGCTACACCCGCATGTGGAGCATCCACCCCGACCAGATCCGCGCCATCGTGGCGGCTTTTGCACCCCATGAGGGCGAGGTGCAGGACGCAGCCACCATCATTGAACACGCTGCCGCCGCCGAATGGGCGCCGGTGCAGTTTGAAGGGCGCCTGCACGACCGCGCCAGTTACCGCTATTACTGGCAGCTGCTGGAACGTGCGCACCACACCGGGGTGCCGCTCCCCGAAACGGTGCAACGCTATTTCGTTTCGACCGCTGCCAGCGCCCGCCCTGGGCGGCACTGAGCTTGCTTGCAGCCTGACGATTGCTTTTTTCAAGACCCACGCACACTTCCCCTTTATTACTGGAGAACGCCATGTCCGCAACTTTCCTGTCCGACTACCGCGCCCACGCTGCCGAACGCGCTGCACTGGGTATTCCGCCGCTGGCGCTTGACGCCAAGCAGGTGGCTGCCTTGATCGAGCTGATCAAGAACCCGCCCGCTGGCGAAGATGCTTTCCTGATGGACCTGCTGACCCACCGCGTGCCTCCGGGCGTGGACGATGCGGCCAAAGTCAAGGCCTCGTTCCTGGCGGCTGTGGCGCACGGTGACGTGCAAGTGGCGCTGATCTCCAAGGCCAAAGCCACCGAGTTGCTGGGCACCATGGTGGGTGGCTACAACGTGCACCCGCTGATCGAGTTGCTGGACGACGCCGAAGTGGCCACCGTGGCTGGCGCCGCGCTGAAGAAGACGCTGCTGATGTTCGACTTCTTCAACGACGTGGCAGAAAAAGCCAAGGCCGGCAACGCCGTGGCCAAAGAAGTGATGCAGAGCTGGGCCGACGGTGAGTGGTTCACCAGCCGTCCCGAAGTCGAGAAAAAGATCACCGTCACCGTGTTCAAGGTGCCCGGCGAAACCAACACCGACGACCTGTCGCCCGCGCCCGACGCCACCACGCGTCCGGACATCCCGATGCACTACCTGGCGATGCTGAAGAACACCCGCCCCGACGCGGCTTTCAAGCCCGAGGAAGACGGCAAGCGCGGCCCGATGCAGTTCATCGAAGACCTGAAGAAAAAGGGCAACCTGGTCGCCTACGTGGGCGACGTGGTGGGCACCGGTTCTTCGCGCAAGTCGGCCACCAACAGCGTGGTCTGGGCCACCGGCCAGGACATCCCCTTCGTGCCGAACAAGCGCTTTGGTGGCGTCACACTGGGCGGCAAGATCGCCCCCATCTTCTTCAACACGCAGGAAGATTCCGGTTCGCTGCCGATTGAAGTCGACGTGAGCAAGCTGGAAATGGGCGACGTGGTCGACGTGCTGCCCTACGACGGCAAGCTGGTCAAGAACGGCGAAACCGTGGCCGAGTTCAAGCTCAAGAGCGACGTGCTGTTCGACGAAGTGCGCGCCGGTGGCCGCATCAACCTGATCATTGGCCGCAGCCTGACCGCCAAGGCCCGCGAGTTCCTGGGCCTGCCAGCCTCCACGCTGTTCCGTCTGCCGAGCACCCCAGCGGCCACCAACGCTGGCTTCACGCTGGCCCAAAAAATGGTCGGCCGTGCGGTCGGCCTGCCAGAAGGCCAGGGCGTGCGCCCGGGCACCTACTGCGAGCCTAAGATGACCACCGTGGGTTCACAAGACACCACCGGCCCGATGACCCGCGACGAGCTGAAAGACCTGGCCTGCCTGGGCTTCAGCGCCGACCTGGTGATGCAGTCCTTCTGCCACACCGCCGCCTATCCCAAGCCAGTGGACGTGAAAACCCACCGCGAACTGCCCAAGTTCATCAGCAGCCGTGGCGGCGTGGCCCTGCGCCCCGGCGACGGCGTGATCCACAGCTGGCTCAACCGCCTGCTGTTGCCCGACACCGTGGGCACCGGTGGTGACAGCCACACCCGTTTCCCCATCGGCATTTCCTTCCCCGCCGGTTCCGGCCTTGTGGCTTTCGGTGCCGCCACCGGCGTGATGCCGCTGGACATGCCCGAGTCGGTGCTGGTGCGTTTCAAAGGTGAAATGCAGCCCGGCGTGACCCTGCGCGACCTGGTGCATGCGATTCCTCTGTACGCCATCAAGCAAGGTTTGCTGACGGTGGCCAAGGCCGGCAAGATCAATGAATTTTCCGGCCGCATTCTGGAAATCGAAGGCCTGCCCAACCTCAAGGTCGAGCAAGCGTTTGAACTGTCCGACGCCTCCGCCGAGCGTTCCGCTGCCGGTTGCACGATCAAGCTCAACCCCGAGCCGATCAAGGAATACCTCACCAGCAACATCGTGCTGATGAAGAACATGATCGCCGACGGCTACGAAGACAAGCGCACCTTGCAGCGCCGCATCGAAAAGGTCGAAGCCTGGCTGGCCAACCCCAACCTGCTCGAAGCCGACAAAGACGCCGAATACGCACACGTCATCGAGATCGACCTGGCCGACATCAAGGAACCCATCCTGTGCTGCCCCAACGACCCGGACGACGCCAAGTTCCTGAGCGATGTGGCCGGCACCAAAATCGATGAAGCCTTCATCGGCAGCTGCATGACCAACATTGGTCACTTCCGCGCAGCGGCCAAGCTGCTCGGCGGCCAGCGCGACATTCCCGTCAAGCTCTGGGTGGCACCGCCCACCAAGATGGACGAGAGCGAGCTGATCAAGGAAGGCCACTACGCCAGCTTCGGCGCCGCCGGCGCACGCACTGAAATGCCCGGCTGCTCGCTGTGCATGGGCAACCAGGCGCAGGTGCGCGAAGGCGCCACCGTGGTGTCCACCAGCACCCGCAACTTCCCCAACCGCCTGGGCAAGAACACCAACGTGTATCTGGCCTCTGCCGAACTGGCCGCCATCGCGTCCAAGCTGGGCCACATCCCCACCGTGGCCGAGTACCACGCCGCCATGGGCATCGTGAACAAGGACGGTGCAGCGATCTACAAGTACCTGAACTTCGACCAGATCGAAGAGTACGTGGTGAACGCGAAGGAAGCAACGGCTTGAGCGGCTTCTCGCTGCGTACTGAAAGCAGCCCTTCGGGCTAATGCCAGTCAGTTCAGACCGTAGGGAATCTGATCGAGTGAAAGGGGGACATGTTCAACATGTTCCCCTTTTTGTTTGATGAACCTGCTGCAAAGCGCGCTGCGCGAGACCCTACCCCGCGAAGCCGATCGACTCGACGAGCTCAGCCCGCTATGGGTCCGGCTCTATGAGGTGTGAAGTTCAGTGTGCCGATGCACGGTGGGCAGTGGGGGAAAAAGTAAAGACTTCACCGGGCAGGATAAATAATTGACCCCAGCTGGATGGGCAGACGCTGCCCGCATCCAGCGTGAGCGTGCCGGCACGACAGCGCCTGGGTGAAGAACCGTTAGCTCTGCTGTTTGGCCTGCTCAGCCAAGCCTGTAGCCGCAGCAAGCTGAGAACGAAGCACCAACCCTTGAAGGTACGGCGTGGTGTGGGCGGCCGCGTACACGCCCGAGAATTGCCAGCATCTGGGCAGTTCTAGCACCCAGCACAGGCCCTTGCCCTGGCCGCCGATCAGAGCCACCTGCCTGATGGACAGGCAAAGCCACGAACTGCACGATGCCCAACTCGGTGGCATGGACTGCGGGGAACTGAGCCTGGCCACCAAGCTGCAAGGAGAGGACCGCTCGCTCGCGCTGTTTGACCGGGCCTACTTCTCGGCCGCGTTCTTGCTGGGCTGGCAGGCCGCAGGCGAACAGCGTCACCGGTTGATGTGTGCCACGGAAAATCTGCACCACGAGCTCATTGAACAGCTCAGCCCCAGCGATACATTGATCCGCATGCCGTTGTCGCAGCGCACACGCCAGTTGCAAGCTGAGCTACAGAGCCAATGGCCGGTGCGGTTGATCGACGTCGCGGTGGGGGCTCGGCGGCGACGCTTCATCACCTCACTGCATGATCACCGCGCATATCCGGCCCGAGCACTGGCCGAGCGGCACCGTCAGTGCATTGAGATCGAGTTGGGGTTTCGGGAGATCAAGGGTAAGCGTTCCGAAAACAACACCCTCAGCGCGGCTGAAGACGGCATGGTGAGGGCGAAGCTACGCGGCGGCGGGCGCTGCATTCGGCTTGCCGATATCACTGGCGGGGTGCCAGTTGTGCGGCAGCAGCTGCGCTAGGTCGCGCTGCTTGAGCGTGGGCAGACGCTCGAACACATTCTTGAGATAAGCCTAGGGCTACGCTGAATAAGTCGAAAACGCCACCATTGAGCCCCAGTAAATCAATGACTTACGCGAGCCATTTCCACAAATCAGGCACTTGTTCAGCGCATCCCTAGGGATCGTGGCCATTGAGTTTTGCTGACTCGATCAGGCTCATAACCACGGCCACGCGCTCACCAGCCTGCTGCGAGCCCACAAAAAGCCAATGCTTGTGACCAATCCACAGCGTGCGGATCGCGTTTTCCGCCGCGTTGTTGTCAATGGGCACATGGCCGTCTTGCAGGTCGTGCGTGAGGGTCCGCCATTTGCTCGGCGAGTAATCGATCGCCTTGGCCGTCACGTGCGTGCGGGCCAGCTTCTGGCGTTGCGTCGTGAGTCAGCTGTGCAGGGCATCAGCCACCGGCCTGGCGCGTTGCTGGCGCAGCAGCAGTCTTTCCCGGGGTTCGAGCTCGCACGCCTCGCGCTCAATCTTGTTGCGCTTGGCGATCAGCGCCACCGCCTGAAATTCTTTACGCCGGCACTTGATCCAGGTACCGCTGTATCTGCTGTCGATCCATGTCCACCTCGTCTCGTTCATTGATTGGGAAGACCCGAGGTTCGTAGCTTCAAGGGCGCGAAGAAAGATGGGTTTTCGGAACGCTTACGGTGGAGTTGCATGTGCGGGTGGCGGGGCGCAAATCCTTCACGTAACTTGGGCGCCCAACTGCGGTTCCAGTGCTTGTCATGGGATGGCTGCGTCTGGGGTAGGAGCCACCGCATCTTTCTTTTGACTCGTGCAACAAAGTTGAGCTGGAGCCACATTCAGGGGCGCTCTGGTTGTTCACTGGCTCGCGCTTGGGTCGGTGTTGGCACTCAAGAGTGTTTCAGATTCAGTCGGCGTCAAGGATTGAAATTTCTGCATATTGCTAATAGCTTCCAGGAGGTCTCTTGCTACGGATTCGCTATTTGCCAATCCTTCAACTAGAGCAACTGCCGCGTGAAAATCCTTGCCATTTGGGAGAGCGTATTCGGTAGTTTCCACTTGAGGGCCAAGAACATCCATCAAATAGTACTTCGCGGAATCGGTATCGCCGTTGCGAATTCGGTTTGATAACTCTGTGCGGTATTCTTCGGCAACAGCCAGCAATTTTATGCAATCAGGGGTATTAAAGCTGGTCTGCAACTGTTGGCATTGAATTTTGAGTCCATGGTAAATTCTGGCTTCATTGAAGCTGCGGTTTTTAACTTGACTGACAGCCTCGTCTACATTTAGTGTCAGATTCGCTTCGATAATATCGACTTGCCCCATTAATTGAAATTCTAAGATCTCATCGTGTTTATCTGGTGCTTCATCGACCGCCGTCGTTGTGGAGCATAGGGGATTGTAATAACTTGCAAAAGGATTGATTTGAGCTTCGGAACACGTATTTTCAGTCGAGCCTATGTTATTCCATTGAGAATTAACTGATTGCAGGTTTCTTGACTGAAAACCAGCATGCTTCAGTGCAATCGGTGGTTCATGGTTAAATTCATCGATCCCACCACCATTTAAAAAAAATAGTGTGCAGAGTATGCCCGCTGCCAGTAAGGTGAATACAATTGAACGCATATTAAACGCCGTTACGGATGGCTTGGGGGATGGGATCGATGAATTATCAGCTTGGTGAGTTGCGTGCCGCACCGTCTGCGTCCCACAACCTGACGACACGCCTTTTCCGACGATTGCCTTTTTACGTGGGCTTCGTATAAATTACTTTTCCGAATTCATCGTCGAGCCAGGTTTTGGTTATGAGGTTCAGTACGAAGGATGTTTTGTTTTCCGTCAGGCAGCGTTGACCAAAACCGTTGCTTTTGCAGGTGCCTTTGTGGTAGGTGTTGTCAACGACCGAGACGCTTGCTAGTGCACCCATGCGGCCCGACGGTCTTAAGTCATTAAAGGTCGCACTGTCAAAGGTGAATGTTCCTTTGTACAGCTGATGATCGGCGGCTGTAACTGCCAGCAACTTGTAGTCTGGAGTTTTCGGATAGACGAAAGATACATTCCAAATGGCAACGCCGGCTTTTTTGGTTGCAGTGATTTTTTTCAGATAGTGTTTGAAGAGTCCAAACTCTTTATCGAGTTCCGTCGGTTTAAGGCGACGCAATTTATTCCCGTTGTGTCCTTTTTCTTTTTCATGCACTTCCAGGCTTTTGCACAATGCATTTGTGATCCAGGTGCTGGATAATGTCACAAGTCCACTGGTCATCAATGAAGCCATGTACCGTGCAGGTTGATCCCAGACGCCTAATCTAACCAGAGCCAAGTAAATCATGAACTCCAGCGCAGTCAGTAGATAAGAAGACAGCACCCTGGCTGCAAATGATGCGAAGGTTTCGCGCGTCATTGGCTTTGTCATCACCTTACCTTCTTTCAGGTAAGTTTCAAAGTTGTCGCTGGCCGCCTTCGCCCACATTGCACGTGAAATAAAATCACGCAGACGTGGTCCAGACCAACGGTAGCCGCCGTTGGGATTGAGTTCTCTGAAAATTAGAAACTTAAACTCGTCCGAAATATAGGTATCGAATGCATCTACTAACGGACCAAGCATCTCGTCATAAATGTAGTAAAGGCCTAATCCAATGGGATTTTGTCCATTGCCATCGGTTATCCAAAAGGTTGGTAATATGGGGGCTGCTGCTACGTTTGGGCTCACCGCAGCAACGCTGAGTGCCGTGGTTGTTGAAAGCCACTGCCGTCGACTCATGGATCCCAATGAAAGTGTTTTTTGATCTTGATTGATCAGCTTCATTGTTGGGCTTAAATGAAAAGGATGGGTTGTCATTTTTTTCCTCATTGGTGCTGTTGATTGCGTATTTCTAATGGGTTGTATTGTGATTTGCTGGTGATAACTTGGCCTTTTCTTTGATTAAATATTTTTAGCTCTGTGGAGTTGCATTGGTTGATTAATTTGTTGATATTAATTTCAGATGCCGCTGAAAAAAATTTTGGTTTTCAGGATTGGGAATTTAAAATCAAATTTTGATTTGATGAAATGTATTAAAATTGTAACTGTAAGAAAAACTTGTTCAAGGTGTTTTTGCAGTCGGTTTATCGTGATTTGTACTTAGTACGTTAGGGATGGGTGGCCGTGCGCTGTAGGTTTTTGCGCCATTCCGAATGGCCAGCGTGGTGTTGTGCCACGCTCCGATGTTTGATGTGTTCGCGCATTGGGATGTGAGACAAGAGCGTCTTCCAGATGTAAGCCATGTCCCGCGGCTTCGCCATATGGTCAAAGCCCACAACCCCAACGGTAAAATCTTGGCCATGGTTAATGCCGCAGCTGTCCTTACGCGACATCAGCCAGGCAAGCGAATGGCTGCGATGACAAGAAACCGATGCCTTCTGCCGCTCAGGCTCCTAGCGCCAAATAGAGCAGCTTGGTCAGCAGCTTCGCTGCTGGTGAATGGGACCCTGTGCTGGGTCAATTTTCTTAGGCTGGTATTCTCCGATGCGGTAACGTTACTGGGAGGGGACCTTTCGAATGCCGGCGGATAGTCAAAGAAGAAGAATCAAACTGCACCCGTGTCGGTGTCGGTGTCGGTGCCGGTGCCGGTGCCGGTGCAAGGAAAGCGCCAAAGGGCAAGTAGCCGGCAATGCTGGGCGGTGCGGAACTCAAGATGATTGCGTTGTTGTGTTCTATGCGCATCCCGAGCGAGTCCAATTTGAGTGGCGCTTTGCCGTGCGATTGGCAAACATTGCCGTCTCTACGCGGGCCGTGATGCAGCAGCTATTGGCCGCTTTGCGCAGTGCAATTCAGGGCTTGCGCCCGCAGCCACAACAGCAAGCCCGGCGGGCGCACCGGCTTGCTCGCGAAATGCCAACCTTGGGCTTGAATCTGTTGGCGTGTGGCACTTGTGATGTCACCGGTGAACACCGCCACCATCGGCTCAGGCATTTTCAGTGCTTGCATGTGCTCCTTGATCAGGCGTGCCGAGCTGAACGCGTCGTGCCCGCCGCCGAGCCGGTGGTCGGTGATCAGTACTTGGGGTGTGAAGCCCTCGCGAACCTGCTCGCAAGCCTGTTCGGGTGTGGCAACTGTGCGCACCTCAATCTGCCAGCTGTGCAGCAGGGTTTCGAAGGCCTCTCGCGCGTTTGGGTCATCGTCGACCAGCAGCACGCGCAGGCCGGTGACCTTGCCCTGTGCACGGTCCGGGTCAGCCTCGGCCGGTGAGTCCAGCCCCGTATGCGCCAGGGTGCTGCACCGCAGCGTCACTGAAAACACCGAACCCATGCCAGGCTTTGAGCGAAGCATCAGCTCTGCACCCATCAGGTGCGACATGCGCTGCGCCATCGACAGGCCCAGGCCTAGCCCTTGTTGACTCTTGCGCTGTTCGTTGGCTATCTGGAAAAATTCTTCAAACACATTCGCCTGCAGTGCGGGCGCGATACCAGGGCCGCTGTCGCGTACCTCAATGCGCCAGGCGCTGCAGCGGGCCCCGGGCCGGTTTGCGTGCAACTTACCTGCCGGCCGTACGGCGATCAAGACGGCGCCACTTTCGGTGTAGCGCAGGGCATTGCTTACCAGGTTGGCCAGCACGCGCCAGAGCAGGGCAGGATCTGCCATCACGCAGGCGTCCCGGTTGCAAGGCATGCGCGTGAACAGTGCGAGGTGCTTGGCTAGTGCAATTTCACGAAACGTGGCGTCGATGCGTTCGATCAAGGGACTGAGCGCTACGCTTTGTATTTCCAAGGGCACCTGGCCGGCGTCGAGCCGGGCCACGTCCAGTATCTCGTCGATGACGTCGGAGAAGTTCAACAGGCCGGCCTGCATTTTGTGCACCAAATTTTTGTGGTCAGGTTCTTTGGTGCGGCCCTCCAGGGCGGCGGCCAGAAGGCCAACAGCGTGCACCGGCTGGCGCAGGTCGTGGCTGGCGGCGGCCAGGAATCGGCTCTTGGTTTCGTTGGCCCTCTGCAGTTGCACGGTCTGTGTTTTGAGTTCGGCCACCAGATCGGTGTTCTCGTATTTCAGTTCGATGGCTTGTCGTACCACCTTGCTCAGGTGGCGCCCAAACACCAGCAGGTAGGCGCTCATGAGCAGCATGCCGGTGCCAACGTAAGCGTGGTGCAGATCCAGCTGCAGGTAGCAGCGCACGATAAAAGGCAGGTTGACAGTGAGCACGAACCATCGCATTACGCCTGGGTTGTAGGCGTGAACGCCCAGGCTCACCAGCGAGACTCCGCCCAGCGCGTGCGCCACCACCAGCTGCACCTCGGCCCGCTGTGCATCAAAGAACCAGAGCGCCGTAGCGCCCCAGTACAGGGCGAGAAAAAACGAGTCCGCTTCAAAACGCCTGGCCGAGATGCCGTTGTGCGCAGAGCGTGTCTGGGGCTGCGGCGCGTCGGTCCTGGGTGAAAAGAGCTTGAGCAGGCGCCGGTGGCGCTGCACCAGCAGCAGGCCGCACAGCCAGGCCAGTACAGCGCTCCAGGGGTACAGCGCGAGCAGCACAGCCGACAGAAGAAGCCCCACGGCGAGGTTGGAGCGGAACGACGAATCCAGTGCGACCTTGAGCGCCTTGATGCGGTCAAGTTCCATCAGCGCTTCGCGCCCGTCAATCCCGGTCGTGTCTGCAATTGTCATCGGGCGGTCCAGAGCAATGAAGGTGAAACGCGCCGACTGCCAGGGGCTCGCAGGCGCCTAGCGCAGGCGCAAAGCGAGTTGGGTGCGGTTGGTGACGCCGAGGCGCACAAACACGTCCTTGAGGTGGTTCTTGACTGTGCCCTCCTGCATCTCCAGCTCCAGGCCGATCTCGCGGTTGGTCAGTCCCAAGCAGACCAGGTGCACCACGGCGGCCTGCTTGGGGGTGAGTTTGGGCAGCGGTGTGGCAGTTTGGGGCGTTGGTTGCGTTGCCACGGCCGAACCGGTCCACTGTGTCTGGCCCGCCAGCGCAAGATCGATCGCCGTGCTTAGCTCGTTCGTGCCCCGGCTTTTGGATACCAGACCGAGCACATTGCTGCAGTGGCCAAATCTGGCCCTCAACTCGCCTTCCATGAGACCCGAAAACAGCAGCACGGGTAGGGCGCTGTGCTGCTCGCAGAACAACACAGTCCAGTTTGGACCATCTAGACCAGGCATGACGACATCGAGCAGAACCAACCCGATCCCGGACATGGTGGTCACGGCTTTCTGTAGCGAGACCTGGTCCCATGCTTCAAAAATATGCCGGTAGCCCAGCTGTGTGAGTTGGGCGGTCAAACCCAAACGGATCAGTGGATGGTCATCGGCGACAACGATCTTGATATCCATGGTGCTTGTCTCTTTGCTTGTTCTGGGGGGCAAACAACGTTCGGGCATGGATTGCTTTATGCCGTTAGCCGTGAAGCATGGCTTTGAAACACCGTCTGAATATTAAAAGTTAATTTTAAAACACTACACAAATGCAATTTTATTCTAAAAATAAATTAATAATAACTCAAAAACGAATATGTTTCGTATGCAGCTCTTCACTTAATCGTGCAAGGTTTTTGTCGGGGTTGGCCTTGCCTGTTGTTGGCGCGTTGCATGCCCAGCCTATTGATCCGGCCCTGTGAAGTCACTGCTTTTTTGACCAACCTTTCACTTTGCGACCCTGGAGGTGGTGGATTCAAATTTCACAGGGCCGGATCAATAACTGCCTGCTGCCATTGCTGTTGCCATTGCCACGTGAAAGCCCGTGCAGCGATTGCTGTGTCCATCGAAGTGAGAGCCGTTTTTGGTTGGTTTCTTGTGTGGGTAGGGGGTGCTGTCGGTGGCGCCGGGCCGGCTGAGGCCTCAAAGTGAAAGGGAAGGACTCAACGAGAGTGCACGAGAGAGGACACAAGGATGACAAAGGGAGGATGTCAATGGCAAGGCGTCAGCCGCGGTGTGCTGGGATGGCAGACCTTCTGTGGTCTGGCGAAAACGCCAGGCGGGTGCTGGACGAACAGCTGCGCCACCGATTGCGGGCGATTCAACCTAGGCACTGCAAAAGGCCCAACACGACTGACCGTGCATTGCAGGGGGTTGTTGGATGCATTGGACGATGTGGCCAGGAAGGTGGTGCTCAACACCGCCGCTGGTGGCGCAACAGTGACCGGCTCCCGAAGAGCACACCGATGATGGTGGACTTTGACCCGCCGGGCGTGCCCAAGCGGTCGTGGCTCAAGCGCTGGAACCGCTCGTTGCAGGCCCGCAAGCCGGGTGGTGTGGCAGGTAGCTGCGGTGTTGGGAGCCTCTACGCCGATGGGTCATTTCAAAGCCCGGTCAAGCCGCGCCAGCCCGGCCAGGTGTCGCGTGCAATGGCAAATTTGCGCGTGGCCTGGCTCCAGGATTCGCCCAAGCCCATGGCTTCACGAAATCCCTTTGCGTCGACCACCTGCGTGCCCCCGAGCAAGGTGACGCCGCGCTCGAACAGCGCGTCGGGCCAGAGCCCGGCCGAAGGGCCAATCACGGCGAAACGTGTCGCCTGGGGCGCGGCAGCGAGCATGTCGTCCAGCGTGTCGTTGAGCAGCATGGTGGAAGTACCGACCACCAGGTTGCACGGGGCCAGCATCGCCCGGTCCAGACCGATGTGGACGTCGGGGTAGCGCTCGCGCTGGCGAGCCACCATGGCCTGGTCCATCTCCACCACCGACAGACGGCCACCGGCCTCGGCCACGCGCCTGACGAGCGGTGGGAAAAATCCGATCATGCCCAGGTGGTCCTGGGGCGTGAGCCGAATGTCGCCCAGCGAGTTGCCGGCTGGCGGTGGTTCGTAGCCCACTTGGCGCCAGACCGAATCGGTGAGGGCGTTGATGGCGGCCAGCGCAAGGGCGCGCTGGACGGCGCTGCCATGCGGCAACGCCTGTGCCAGTGCCAATGGGTTGGCACCGGCCAGCGGCCGGGTGCCAGCGCCGTGGCTGGCCGAGAGTGCATTCAGCGTGTCGCCCAGCAGCACGTAAGAGAGGCCAAATGCGCCGTCTTCCAGCTCAATGGCACAGAATTCGGCATCGTGTTCACCGGGCGTGTCCGGGCGCTGCGGCACGTGCAGCTGGGCCACACGGGGCGGAGCAAAGCGCTGCGCCAGCAGGGTGAGTTGATCCAGCAACGACTGGGCAATGGTGTGTGTGGGCATGACGGCGCCATTGTCCCGCACGCTTGATCGCCCAGGGCGCCTGTCGTGCTGATGCTTGTGGCCACTGCGGTCCGATCAGCGCAGGGCCATGGGTTGGGTTGTGTTGCTGTGCTCAGTGTCTGCACCTGGCTCACCCACCAGCGCCATCGCCTGGCGTTCGGCGTCGTTGAGCACGTCCATGGACTCGGCGCTTGCGGGGTTGACGGTGATCACGCCCAGGCCCAACCGCGGCACGAACGCATGGTAGGCCTCTGCCTCGTCCATCACGGCCACGGCTTGTGTGGCCATGGACCTCAGGCGGGCCACCGTTTCGCTGGCCGGCGCGGCGTGTTTGTCGGTTGACAGCACCACCACGAAGCAACGCGGGTGGTAGAGCCCCACCACACAGCGAAACCCCGCCGCGCGGCGAATGCGGGCGGCCATGGTGGCCAGAATCTGGTGCTCGGCGCCATGGCCGGAGGGCTCGGCCATTTCGTACAGGTTGCTGAGGTAGAGGCACACCACCGTGCACTCGCCTTGGCGGCGTGCCGTGCGCCAAAACACGTGTTCCACCTGCGAAAGCAAGGCCGAACCCGTGATCAGGCCCGTGGCGGGCTCTGCTCCAGCTTGCAGGCGCGAGAGGCGGGCAAGCTGCCGGTTTTTCTGGTTTCGCACCAGCACCAGCACCGTGGACACCAGGAAAAACGCGACCGTGAACACGGCTGTGAGCACCCAGGTGAACAGACCAAAGCCGGGCACCTGCAGGCCACGCAGGTAAATGCCGCACACCGTGGCCGCCAGGCAGGCCACGGCCAGCCCCATCCAGCGCGCCAGCGGGTCGCCCAGCTGGGCCGCGCGCCACACCGCCAGCGCCGCCAGCAGCACCGGCACCATGTTGACCACCGCAGCCACCCGCAGCAGCGAAACGAAATGGGCTGCTGCTGTCTGGCTGGCCACCACGGCCAGCACCAACGCGGCCAGACACACCAGCGCACCGCCCCAGGCCGTGAGCCGGTGCACCAGGGCGTCTTCACGCACACCGCCCAACCAGTTGCCCAAAAAGTACAAGGCCATGGCGCCCGCCAAGGGGCCCAGGCTGGCTTTCAGCACCAGCAGCAAGTGCGCCGGCAGGTCCGGGAAGAGCACCTCGGGCAGACCTGTGACCAAGACACAGCTGGCCCCCGTGACCAGCACAAACCACAGGTTGCGCACCGAGCCTACGGTGCGGTTTACAAGGGCATCCACCAACGACAGAGCCAGCAGCGTCAGCAAGCCGCCCAACATGGCCGACCAGACCGCGAGTTCAGAAATAAGCATGCGGCGATTATGGTTGGGCTAATGCAACGTACTTGAGGCGTAAATCACATGCAGAGCAGGTGGTTTGCATCCAAATGTTGCAAGCGGGTGGTGCGTGCCCAAAGACGCGGGAACACAGCACCAGGCATGCCGGCCTATCATGGCCGCATGTGGACACAACGCCCCTGGCGAGCCCTGCGCAGCCAACCGATCCTGGTTCAGGTGATCTGGGCGGTGCTGCTGGTCGAATGCTGCGTGGCGCTGTGGGAACGGCAGTGGCCCCTGGCCGGTGTGGCCGCCGCCACTTTTTTGCTCACGCTGGTGCCCTTGCTGCTGGTCAAGCGCATGGACATTCGATTGCCCACGCCTTTTCTGGTGGGCATCACGTTTTTTGTTTTTGCCACCATTTTTCTGGGCGAGGCGTTTGACTTCTACAACCGCTACTGGTGGTGGGACATGGTGCTGCACGCCGGCTCGGCCATGGCGTTTGGTTTGCTCGGCTTCCTGTTTGTGTTCATGCTGTTTGAGGGTGACCGCTACGCTGCGCCTGCCTGGGCTTTGGCGCTCATTGCTTTCAGCTTTGCCATCACCATCGGCGCTCTATGGGAAATTTTTGAGTTCGGCATGGACCAGATTTTTGGCATGAACATGCAGAAGTCCGGCTTGGTGGACACCATGTTTGACCTGATCGTGGATGTGATCGGCGCCAGCGTGGGTGCGCTGGCGGGGTACCTGTACCTTACGGGGCGCAACATGGGTGGTTTCACCGGTGTGCTGCACGACTTTGTGGACCGCAACCGCAAGCACTTTGGCAAGCGCGACCGCTGAGGTCTGCGCGGGCTGCCAGGCTCACGGCACAGCCACGCCCAGGCGCCACAACGAAGTGACTTCGGCTGCACGCGCGCTGTGCAGGGGGTCGCTGGCGTTGCTCGCTTTGCTGTGGCGCGGTTTGGCGTCCAGCCGGCCCAGCACCACCAGGCCCGCTTGCTCCACCCAGTCCATCAGCTCGGCGCGGCTGCGCAGGCCCAGGTGCTCGGCCAGGTCGGACAAGATGAGCCAGCCCTCGCCGCCAGGCGCCAGGTGCTCGGCCAGACCGTTCAAATAACCCTTCAGCATGCGGCTGCCTTCGTCGTACACCGCGTGCTCCACCGGCGAGCTGGCGCGGGCCGGTAGCCACGGCGGGTTGCACACCACCAGCAAGGCCTGGCCGGGTGGAAACAGGTCGGTTTGCAGCAGCGTCACGCGCTCGCTCACGCCCAGTTGCGCCAGGTTTTCCTGGGCGCAGGCCAGAGCACGCGGGTCCAGGTCGGTGGCGGTGATCGGGCCAACGCCACGCCGCGCCAGCACGGCCGACAGCACACCCGTGCCGGTGCCAATGTCAAACACCGGCAGGGCGGCGCCCTCGGGTGCCACGGGCAGCGGCGCCTTCGCGACCAGGTCAATGTATTCCCCCCGTGCTGGCGAAAACACGCCGTAGTGCGGGAACACGCGGTTGTGGGGCGGTGCGCCCAGGGCGGGCACTTCCACCCCCACACGGCGCCATTCCTGGGCGCTGGTCAGCCCCAGCAGTTCGCGCAAAGAGGCCACCGAGTCGCCACCTTCTGCCGTCGGTGGTCCCCAGGCGTGGGTACAGGCCAGTTGCACGTCGGGCGCGCGGCGCAGGGTGAGCGTGTGGTCGGGCTCAAAGCGCAACAGCACCATGCCCAAAATGCGCGCCCGCTGCGCCTGCGCTTGGCGGTGCTTGTGAAACGCTTCGGCGCCGGCTGGCGCGTTGCTGTTGTCCGGTGCAGGTTTGGCGGCTTTGCGTTGTTTGCGGGCGGGTGTGGCGTCGCAGCGGCGTGCCATGGCCTGCAACAGCTGTCGGGCATTGTGAAAGTCGCCACACCACAGCATGGCGGTGCCGGCGCAGGCCAGCCGGTACGCCGCGTCGGCGGTGGTGGTGTCGTCGGCCGTCACCACCCGCTGCGGGGCCGGGGCACCGCGTTCCGAACGCCAGCGCGCCGAAGCCGCCCTGCCGTCGGGCGTGGTCCAGTGAATCTGGGGGAAGGCGGCAGGCAGGCTGGGCGATTCAACGCACGCAGGAGCGGGGAGCAGCGGCATGGTGAGCGGCCAGAGTGGAAACCGAGATTGTCCACCATCGCCTTGTAAACACGCTTGAGCCACCCATTCAAAGAATGCCCGCCGCAGGCTCCCGGCCCCGGTGCTGCCCGCGCTGCGCATACATTCAACGCATGCGCCCTTGCACCTCAACCTGTTTCTTCCTCACCGGCAAGGCCGCATGAACCACGCTGTTTCGCGTTTGCGCCGCGAGCGCCTGGCCGCCAGCACCAAGCCCTTTCTGGCCCGTGGCTCGGGCGGGGGCCGGTGCCCCAGCTGCCGCCTGGCCGCCAGCCACTGCGTGTGCGTGCTGCGCCCGCAGGTGGCGGTGCGGGCGGGCGTGTGTCTCATCATGGGCGACATTGAAGCGCTCAAGCCCAGCAACACCGGCTGGCTCATCGCCGATCTGGTGGCCGACACCTTTGCCTTCGGCTGGTCGCGCACCGCGGTAGACCCCGCGCTCACCGCGCTGCTGGCCGACCCGCAATGGCAGCCCTATCTGGTGTTTCCCGGGGAATATGTCGAGCCACAGCGCGTGGTGACCCACCTGGACGAACAGCCCAATGCGCAAGAGGCATCGCGAGTGCCCAAGCGCCCGCTCTTTGTGTTGCTGGACGGCACCTGGTCTGAAGCGCGCAAGATGTTTCGCAAAAGCCCCTACCTGGACGCCTTGCCCGTGCTCAGCCTGCACCCAGGCCAAGCATCCAGCTACCGCTTGCGCCGGTCGTCGCGCGAAGACCAGTTTTGCACCGCCGAAGTGGCCGCCCTGTGTCTGGCCATGGCCGGCGAAGTGCCGGCGGCCCACACGCTCACCGCCTGGCTCGACGTGTTCAGCGCCCACTACCTCAGCGCCAAGCGCAACCTGCCGCTGGACCGGGCGAGCGAGGCCCACCAGCGTTTGCAGGCGCTGGCGGCTGGGCCGGCCTGAGCGCCAGCGCGAACACTCAGCCCGGTACTTCGGCTTCCACCAGCAGCGCCAGCAGTTGCAGCGACTGCTGCCAGCCCAGGTAGCAGGCCTCCACCGGGATCATGGCGGGAATGCCTTCTTGCACCGCTGTCAGCTCGGTGCCGATGGACACCGCTTTGAGCGTGACCGTGGTGCGCATTTCGCCGGGCAGGTTGGTGTCGTCAAACACATCGGTATTCACAATGCGCTCGTTGGGCACCAGCTCCAGGTAGATGCCGCCAAATGCATGGCTCTGGCCATTGCCCAGGTGGGTGAATTGCATGCGGTAGCGCCCGCCCACCCGCGCATCCATTTCCAGCACCCGGCCGGTAAAGCCGTGTGGCGGGAGCCACTTGGCCATGGCGTCCGGGTCCAGAAAGGCGCGGTAAATGCGATCGGGCGGGGCGGTAAAAACGCGGTGCAGCGTGACGGTGCCGGTTGTCATGGTGGGGCCTCTCAGGGGACTCAGCGGGAACACATCATGGCGCAGTCGGTGGGGCCGTGTCCACCCGCGCCACGGCCTCCACCTCAATCGCGCCCTCAAACAAATCCATGGCGGTGGCCGCCACCTTCGCTGTGTCCATGTAAGCGTAGGCACCCACGCCCACCGCACCCACGATCGGCAGCCAGCGGGCCATGCTTTTGCCCAGCGTGCGCTGCGCCAGTTTCGCGCCCACGCGGCGTGAAATGGCGCCCACCAGCCGGGGCGATGCGCGGCGCACCAGCGTGCGCTGGCCCACGCGCACCACCAGGTCGCGCACGCCCTGCGCGGCGGTGTGTTGAAACAGGCAATACACCACCTGCTCGGGGGTCAGCGTGGCCTGTTTGCCATACAGCGCGGCCAGGTCGGCCACCAGCTGGCGCTGGATCTTCCACACGCCCACCATCTCGGGCAGCAGCGTGAGCCAGCCCAGCGGGCCCGGTGGCAGCGCCAAAGCGCCGGCGGCCAGCGCCGCTTTGGCCGCGGCCGCTTGCGCTTTTTTGCGCGCGTCGATCGCGGGTGTCAGGCTCACGCGCTCTTTGGACGCGGGGATTTTTGCCATGAACGGCAAAAGCGCCTGTGCAAAGGCATTGCCCGCGGTGGATTGCGTGGCGGCTTGGGTTGGTTCTTTCGGCCTGCGTGGCATGGTGGCTCCATGGGGCTGCCTCATCGGCGGTTCAGTCTACCGCCCAAACTGCACGCTCAGCAGGGCCGGTGGCGCCCGGTTTGCTCATAATCCCTGGCATGTCAGGCAGCCTGGCGCTGCCGAAGTTTCCCACCAGCCTTTGCCCCATGACCGCAACAACCGCTTACCCCATTGGCACCCCCGGCCAGGCCTGGAACCCCGCCGACGTGGCCGCCTGGCGCACCCGCCAAGTGCCCCAGCGCAGTTACGCTGACGACGTGTTGTGTGCGCTCCAGCTGCTGCGCCCGCGTTTTGAGGTGTTGCCTTATGGCGAAGTGGTGTACGGCGATGAGCGCTACCCGCTGTTTGCCGTCTGCCCCGAACCCTGGCTGGCGGGCTTGCCCGGCGTGCTGGTCACGGGCGGTGTGCACGGGTACGAGACCAGTGGCGTGCACGGTGCGCTGCAGTTTCTGGCGCAGCACGCCCAAGCCTATGCGGGCCGGGTCAACCTGCTGGTGGCGCCCTGCGTGAGCCCGTGGGCCTACGAGCGCATCCACCGATGGAACTTTGACGCCGTGGACCCCAACCGGTCCTTCAAAGACCCCAGCCCGGCCCAGGAAGCCGCCGCGTTGATGCGCTTGGTGCAGCCGCTGCGCGGCCAGTTTGCCGCCCACATGGACCTGCACGAAACCACCGACACCGACGAGAGCGAGTACCGCCCCGCCAAGGCGGCGCGCGACGGCGAGCCCTTTGTGCCCGGCACCATCCCCGACGGTTTCTACCTGGTGGACGACACCGACAACCCGCAGCCCGCGTTTCAGCAGGCCATCATCAGCGCGGTCGAGCGCGTCACCCACATTGCGCCCACCGACGACCAAGGCGAAATCATTGGCTCGCCCGCCGTGGACCGGGGCGTGATCCGCTACGCGCTGCGCGAGCTGGGCCTGTGCGCCAGCATCACCGGCGCGCGCTTCACCACCACCACCGAGGTCTACCCCGACAGCCCGCGTGCCACCCCTGCGCAGTGCAACACCGCCCAGGCCACCGCCGTGTGCGCCGCGCTCGACTACGTGCTCGCGCAGCCCTGAAGCCAGGCCCACCAACTGCGCCGCATGTGCACCAACTTTCGCCCACCCAACAGCCGCGTCGTGCAAGACATGGTGGCAGGCGGCGCGCCCATGCCCAGCGAAGACTGGCCAAGCGAAACCTTTCCCGGCTACGCGGCGCCCATCGTCACCCGGGGCGCGAGCGGGCAGGGCACCGCGCCCTGGGTGTGCTCGGTGGCGCGTTTTGGGCTGGTGCCACGCTGGAGCCGCAACACCCAGCAGGGCAACGAACTGAGCCGCCGCACCTACAACGCTCGCAGCGAAACCGTGGCGCAAAAGCCCAGCTACCGCGCGCCGTGGCGCGAGCGGCAATACGCGCTCGTGCCTATGCTGTCCTTTTTTGAACCCTGCTGGGAAAGCGGGCGCGCGCTGCGCTGGCGCATCGCACCGGCCAGCGGGGAGCCCTTTGCCGTGGCCGGCCTCTACGAACGCTTCACCGACCCCGGTACCGGCGAAAGCCTGCACAGCTTCACCCTGCTCACCGTCAACGCCGACCACCACCCGCTCATGCGCCGCATGCACCGCCCTGGTGACGAAAAGCGCACGCTGGTGATCGTGCCCCCCGAGCACCACGCCCAATGGCTGCATGCCACGCCCGAACAGGCCGCGCGGCTGCTGCTTCACCCTTGGGACGTGCCCCTGTGCGGTGAACCCGAGCCCCGCTCGGTGCAGCCCACCAGCGTGCGGCCTGCGCCTGTGCAGGGTGCACTGGATTTTTGAGTTGCCGATGCCCACCACCCCAGCCCGTCGCGCACCCGGTGCACCACCGAAAACCCCGCTCAGGCCGCGTGTGCTGCTCACCGGGTTTGACGCCTTCGGTGGCGCCACGCTGAACCCCAGCGGGCTCGCGGTGCAGGCGCTGCATGGCCGTCAGGTGCTGGGCCACACGGTGGTGGCGGCGCAGTTGCCCACTGTGTTTGGGGCCTCGCTGCGCGCATTGCAGGCGCTGCTGGACCAACACCAGCCGGCGCTGGTGCTGTGCGTGGGACAAGCCGGTGGGCGTGGCGCCATGTCGCTGGAGCGCGTCGCCATCAATGTGGACGACGCACCCATCCCCGACAACACGGGCGCCCAGCCCATTGACGCACCGGTGGTGCCCGGTGGTCCGGTCGCTTACCTCAGCACCCTGCCCATCAAGGCCATGCTGGGTGCGCTGCAGCGCGAAGGGCTGCGGGCCGAGGTGTCGCAAACCGCCGGCACCTTTGTGTGCAACCACGTTTTTTACGGCCTCATGCACGCGCTGGCCACCCAGCCCGCGCTGCGCCACGCGCGCGGTGGCTTTGTGCATGTGCCCTGGCTGCCCGAGCAAGGCAGCCCACACATGGCGTTGGCCGACGTGGTGCAGGGCCTGCGGGTGGCGCTGCGCTGTGCGCTGGTCAACCCGCCGTACACGGGCCAGCCAGGGGCGGGCGCCACGCATTGAGCGTCTTTGGCGACCGCTCAGAGGGCCGACGCGTATCTTTCAAACGGGCGGTTGGCGCGCTTCGGGGCTGCTCTCGGGCTTGTCGCCTTCACAGCCCCCGGCCCGGTTCAGCTGGCCAGCACCGTGCCGTCTTTGGCTCGGTCGCGTGCCAGCGCCTCACGCACGCTCATGCGGCGGAAGAACACCGTCACGATGCTGGACGTGATCACGATGAACAGCGAGTACAGCACCGGAATCAGCAGCACCTCTTGCTGCATGGGACCGGTAAAGGTCAGCGTCACGATCAGCACCGCCAGCGGGCCGTTTTGAATGCCCGTCTCCATCGCAATGGTGCGGCTGCGGTTGGGGTCTTGCTTGAGCAGGCGGGCCAACAGGTAGCCCATGCCCATGCCGAAGATGCCCAGGCCAATGGCCGCGAAGAACACGTACCACGGCGTACTGGCCAGCAGCGTGTGGTTGCGCGGAATCCAGGTGAACACCAGGAACAGAATCACCGCCACCCCCAGCATGCCGCCCAGCAGTTCGATGGTGGCCCCGATGTTGGGGTTGAGCTTGCGCAGCACCATGCCGATGACGGTGGGCACCAGCAGCACAAACAGCACCTGCGCCACATTGCCCGCTGGAATTTTGAAGTCACCGCTCAGCCCGGCCAGCTGCGAATAAAACTCCAGCAGCGCGGGCACCATGCCCAGCGCCACCAGGGAAGACACCGACGTCATCATGATGGAGAGCGCCAGCACCGCCTTGCTGAAGTAGGTGAAGATGTTGGACGTGGTGCCGCCCGGCATGCAGGCCATGAGGATCAGGCCCACCGTGAGGCCTGGCGACAGGTCCAGCGCCTGCGCCAGCAAAAAGCCCAGCAGCGGCATGATGCCGTACTGGCACAGCAGGCCCACCAGCACGCCCTTGGGCTTGCGAAAGGCAATGCGGAAGTCGCGCCAGGTGAGCGACGCGCCCATGCCGAGCATGATGACGATCATCATGATGCCCAGCAGCTTGGTCTCGAATTCAGAGATCATGTTGAAGTTCTCTTGTTAGGGTGAAGGGGTGAAGCTCAACCGCGGTTCAGTTCTTGGGCCACGTCCTGGCGCAGGTCTTTGCGCAGCACCTTGCCAATGGGGCTCTTGGGCAGGTCGTCGCGCACCACCACCAGCCGGGGCACCTTGTACGCCGCCAAGTGCTGTTTGCAGTGGGCGATCACGTCGGCCGGCATCACCTCTTGGGTGTGCTCGGGGTTTTGCACCACATAGGCCCGCACCGCCTCGCCCGTCTTTTCATCGGGCACGCCAATCACAGCCACTTCCAGCACATGCTCCATATCGGCGATCACGTCCTCCACCTCGTTGGGGTACACGTTGAAGCCCGACACCAGAATCATGTCTTTCTTGCGGTCCACGATGCGCATGAACCCGGTCTCGTCCATCACCGCCACGTCGCCGGTGGCAAACCAGCCGTTGTTCATCACCTGGGCGGTTTCTTTTTCGGCGTTCCAGTAGCCCCGCATCACCTGCGGGCCTCGCACCCGGATTTCGCCCGGTGTGCCGGGTGCCACGTCCTGCCCATCGTCGTTCACCAGGCGCACATCGGTGCCCGGCGCCGGAATGCCGATGCTGCCGTCGCGCGGCGTGCCGGTCAGCGGGTTGAAGCTCACCACCGGTGCGGTTTCGGTCAACCCGTAACCCTCGGCAATGGGGGTTTTGGTCAACTCGCGCCAGCGCTGCGCCACTGCGGTGTGCAGCGCCGTGCCACCCGAAATGGAGGCCTTGAGCGTTTTCGGCGGGAAGGCCACAAACCACTCTTCGTTCAGCAAGCCGTTGAAGAGTGTGTTGACGCCTGTCATCCAGGTGATGGGGAAGTTTTCCATCGCCCGCTGCAGGTTTTGCACCGGGCGCGGGTTGGGGATCAGCACGTTGTGCCCGCCAATGGCCAGGAAGCCCAGCAGGTTGGTCGTAAACGCGAAGATGTGGTACAGCGGCAGGGCTGTGAGCACGCACTCTTGCCCCGGCGCCATGTGGCTCTGGCCCATGGCGCGGGTCTGCTGGATGTTGTTCAGCAGGTTGCCGTGCGTCAGCATGGCGCCCTTGCTCACGCCGGTGGTGCCACCGGTGTATTGCAGCAAGGCCAGGTCGTCTCGGCCCACGTCTTGCCAATAAGTGCGCGCCGGTGTGTTGGCCAGCGTGGCGCGGCCCTGGGCCAGCGCGTCTTTCAGGCGCACATGGGGCGCCGTCACCGGCGGCAGCACGCGGTTCCAGTAGCGCTGCACGCCGCGCACAATGGCGCCTGCAATGGCTGGGAAAAATTCTGAAACCGACGCCAGCACCACCTGCTGGATGCCCGTTTTGGCCAGCACACCCGGCAGCTTGTCGGCAAACATGTCCACCATCACCAGCACCTGCACGCCGGCGTTGTTGAACTGGTGCACCATTTCTGTTTCGGTGTAGAGCGGGTTGGTGTTCACCAGCACGCAACCGGCCTTGAACACGCCCAGCGCCGCCACCGGGTAGCCCAGGCTGTTGGGCAGTTGCACTGCCACACGCGCGCCGGCTTCCAGCTTCAACACCGCCCGCAAGTAGCCTGCGAAAGCGTCGGACAGCTCGTCCACTTGCGCAAAGCTCAGCCGGCCGTTCATGCCGTTGGGCACCACGCAGCTGAAAGCGGCCTTCACCTGGCTTTCCGTTTGCCACTTCTTGCAGCTCTCAAAGGCCAGCTCGGCCAGATTGCGGTGGGGCAAAGGCGCCAGTTCAGCGGCAATGCCGACCTGCTGGTACGACGTGTGCCAGGGGCGTGCAGTGGAATCGGTCATGGGCGGTTGCGAAAGAAGTTAAATAAAAGAACGGTCGTTCGATTTTTGCTGCGCCGATCTTAGTCGGTCAAAGCCATTTTTTGAGGGGGCCAACCCCTTCGGGCGTGAGGGTATACGCTGGGTTGGTGTGGGGCCGTGCGGGTCTTTCACCCGTGCCGCCGTGTGCTGAGGAGCAGCGGCTCGTGGGTGCCTTGCGGCCCGGCTCAGCCGCCTTGGCGAGAAGGCAGCGTGTCCAGCACCGTGGGCAGGTCCACCATCACCGGTTGCCCCGGCACCGTGCAGCCGGTGTCGCAGCATTTGCCGGGCTGGCGGTTTTTCGTGATGGCGCGCGCCGGGTCGTGCGGCGCTGCGGCCGGGCTGCCGTCAGCGGCAATCCCCCGTTCCAGCAAGCGCTCCACCAGCTCCACCTTGCTGCCCACGGGGTAGTTGCGCCATATCTCTTGTTTCATGGCCGCGGGCGAGCCACCGCCGTGCAGGCTGATCACGCTGTACCAGCCGCCCTGGTAGCCTGCGGTCAGGTCTTCGATGAAGCGGGCCGTCTGTATCCGCTGCTCATACGGCACATCGGGGTTGGCGCGCAGCACCTCGCTCAGCTTGGCGCCAGTTTCGGGGTTGTGGTCTTCGTCCGGGCCGGGCAGGGTGACGATCAGGCCGCCGCTCACGTAGTGCGCAATGCGGTGCATGTCGTAAATTTTTGTGGCCAGCAGCAGCTTGCCGATGTTGGCAAACACCGGGTCGGGCATGAAGATCTGGCTGTGTTCGTCGGCCTTGCCATACACGCTGGCAGCCACGCCGCAGGCATAAAAGCCCTCGGTGATGGTGATCAGCTCCACCATCTGCTCGCGCAGGTGGGTTTCTTGCCCGGGGTCAAAGCCATTGGCTTCGCACATCAGCGCGCCCGCGCCAATCAGCAGGTCGCCAAAGCCGGCGCGCGCGCCGATGCAGGTTTGGCGGTGGTGCGTGGCGTAGCTGTAGGTCAGGTGCCCGGAGTGTTCCCACTCGCCCGCAAAAAACACGCTGTCCCACGGCACAAACACCCGGTCAAACATGCAGACCCCCGTGCTCTGGCCGTATTTGCGGCTGAACAGCGCGTCGCCGTGCTCCAGTTTTTCGCCAGGGCGCCCCGCCGGGCGCGCCACGATGGTCAGGCCCGGCGCGTCAATGGGCACCGCGCAGCAGACCGCAAAGTCGGCGTCTTCCTGGCCCATGTTGCGGCAGGGCATCACCAGCAGTTCGTGCATATAGGGCGCGCCCGTCACGATGGCTTTGGTGCCGCTGATGACGATGCCGCGCACGCCGTTGTGCACCGCGTTGCGATCCACCACATGCACATAGCTGTCCACGTTGGCCTGCTCGTGCGGGCGGCGGCTGCGGTCGCCTTTGGCGTCGGTCATGGCCACCCCCAGCGTCAGGTCCTGGTCCTGAATCCGGTGCAGGTAGTTCAGAAAACGCGCGGTGTGCTCGGTGGTGCCGCGTGCGTCGTCAATGCGCGCGCTCACCTGCGCAATCGCGTTCACCGCGTCGTGCGTCAGGTAGCGCTGGGCGCAACCCGTTTCCTGGCAAATCAGGCGCACGGCTTCCAGCTTGTTGAGCAGGTCGCCGCTGCTGGTGTTCAAGTGGCTGAGCCGGTTGACCGTGCGGCCGCTGGTGTGCTGCACCGCCGTCATCAGCGGCGCGTAGGCGGGCTTCAGGGCGAAGTCGTAGGTCAGGGCCACGGCATTGATGCCGGGCTGAAACGCGCGCTCGTCCGCCACACGCTCAACCCGGCGCCCGTCCACGAAAACCCGGGGTTGGTAGCGGCGCAGCGACTCGCGGTAGTCCTGCCCGCTCATGAGCGTGGGGGTGTTGGTTGTGGCGTTCATGGTTGGGGCCTCGCGTGGTGGGGTGGCGTGGTTTCAAAAACGGTTGCGCGTGCCATTGGAGCACCATTCAAACGCACTTGCACCCACCTGAGCGACAACCCGCGCCATGCGTCACCAGCGCTGCGCCAGCCGTTCCAAAAGCGGGCTCGGCGTTGCCGCAGGGTTTGCATGCAGCGGTGCGAAAAAGCGATACTGGCGCCCGTTGCCCAGTGTCTGGCCGCGTGTGTTACCCGATGGGTTGACCCATGGTTTGTACCGCCCGCTGCAGCCAGCCCGCACCCACCCTCCCCAGGAAAACCACCATGAAATTCAAGACCGTGGCCCTTGCCGGGCTTGTCGCCCTTGCCGCCGCGGGCACCGCAGGCTGGCTCAGCCTTGACAAGGAAACCCGCGGTTTCCTGGCCCATTTCCCGACCGACCGCGACGTGCTCTTTTGGAAGCAGCCGCAGCGCGACGCCGCTTTCCGCGCGCTCGACCGGCTGCCGTTTCTGGCCAAGCACCGCGTCGTGCCCGCGGGTGGCACACCGTCCCCGTTGCCGCCGGGTCCACCGCTGGCGCTGCCGCTGGACGTGGACGCCTACATGCAAGGCCAGCGCAGTGCTGCGCTCATGGTGCTGCACAACGGCCAGGTGCGCCTGGAGCGTTACGGGCTCGACTTTGACAGCCAAGGCCGCTGGACCAGCTTTTCTGTGGCCAAGTCCTTCACCTCCACCTTGCTGGGGGCTGCCGTGCGCGACGGCCACATCAAAAGCATGGACGACAAAGTCAGCGACTACATCGACGAGATGAAAGGCTCCGCCTACGACGACGTCAGCATCCGCCAGCTGCTCACCATGACCTCGGGCGTTCAGTGGAACGAAGACTACGACGACCCGAACTCCGATGTGGCGCGGTTCAACAACCACCAGCCCGAACCGGGCGTGGATGCCCTGGTGAGCTACCTGCGCCAACTGCCCCGCGCCGCGCCAGCGGGCACGCGCTGGCTCTACAGCACCGGCGAAACCAACCTGGTGGGCGTTCTGCTGGCGCGCGCCACCGGCAAGCCGCTGTCCAGCTACCTGTCTGAAAAAATCTGGGTGCCCGCTGGCATGGAACAGCAAGCCACCTGGATTCTCAGCAAAACCGGGCAGGAAATCAGCGGCTGCTGCCTGCAGGCCGCCACGCGCGATTACGCCCGCTTTGGGCAGTTCATCTTGAACGGCGCCCAGGCCAACGGCCAGCGCATAGTGCCCGACGACTGGCTGGCCCGGGCCACCACCACCCGCGCCGACACAGGCCAGCCCGGCCGCGGCTACGGCTACCAGTGGTGGACCTACGACGACGGCAGCTTCGCCGCCCGCGGCATCTTTGGCCAGGGCATCTTCATCGACCCGGCGCGCAAGCTGGTGATTGCGTCCAACGCCAACTGGGGCCGCAACGCCACCGACCCGCAGGCCAGCGCTGCCCGGGAAGCGTTTTACGTGGCGGTGCAGCAGGCCGTGGATGCCGAGACGGCGGCCAAGCGCTAGGTGCCAGAGCGGCTTTTGCAGCGCAGCGGTGGCGCCCGTTTGAAGCCTGCGAGCCACCAAACTGTGCGTAACCGGCCATTTGTGCGGTCTTTGTTCGGCTTATGTGCGCTTAGACGAGGCGTCTTGGCTCCTATGCTGGGTTCACCATCCACACGGAGCACAGCCACATGAGCACCTCGTTGCACGACGCCGACGAACGCACCAACCTTACGGGCAGCAACAAGTTTGAGCTGCTGTTGTTTCGACTGGGAGAGGCGCCCGGCACCGACCGCCGCGAGCTGTTTGGCATCAACGTCTTCAAGGTGCGCGAAATTCTGGTCATGCCCACCGTGACTGCCATGGCCAACGCACCGGCCCATGTGCTGGGTGTGGCCAACATTCGCGGGCAAATCATCCCGGTGATCGACCTGCCTGCCGTGGTGGGCTGTGTGCCCAAACGCGGCCTCACCATTTTGATGGTGACCGAGTTTGCCCGCACCACCCAGGCCTTTGCTGTGGAAGAGGTGGACGAAATCGTGCGGCTGGAATGGAACAGTGTGCTGGCCGCCGAGGGCCATGGCGGCAACCTGGTGACCAGCATTGCCAAGCTTGACGGCGACGCCGAAAAGAGCCGCCTGGCCCAGGTGCTCGACGTGGAGCAGATCTTGCGCAACGTGATGCCGCCGACCCAGGAAGACATCACGCCCAAGTCGGTGGGCGCTGTCGTAAACCTGCCCGAAGGCGCCATCATCCTGGCCGCCGACGACTCGCCGGTGGCGCGCATGATGATCGAACAAGGGCTCGCCGCCATGGGCACGCCCTACGTCATGACCAAGACCGGCAAGGAAGCCTGGGAGCGCCTGCAGACCATTGAGACCGAGGCGCGGGCCGAAGGAAAAACCGCGCAAGACAAAGTGGCGCTGGTGCTGACCGACCTGGAAATGCCGGAAATGGACGGCTTCACGCTCACGCGAAACATCAAGCAAGACCAGCGGTTCAAGTCGATCCCGGTGGTCATCCATTCGTCGCTCACCGGTACCGCCAACGAAGCCCATGTGAGCTCCGTGGGGGCCGACGGCTACGTGGCCAAATTTGTGGCCGCTGAACTGGCCGCCACCATTCGGCAGGTGCTGCGGCACTGAGGACCCACAGCGCTTGCACCGGGCCGGTGTCAATCAGACTCGGGTTTTCGGGTTTCCTGCGCCCTGGGCAGCTTGCGCGAGGGCCTTGGCTTGAGGGCCTTCGGCCTTCAAAGGCCTGCGCCAACCAAACACCAGCGCCACACCCACCGAGCCACCCCAGGCCGGCGCGGTGGCCCGCCGCGCTGCAAACATGGGCAACTCGGCTTACGATCCGGGTTCTGCTTTGCGCGCCGCCTTGCTTGGCGCCGCAGGTCTTCTTTCATCCGCTGCCTTCAGCGCACCAACCCTTTCACCCATGAGCGACAAAACCCCCTACACCCCACCCGCCGTCTGGATCTGGGACCAGGCCAGCGGAGGCAAATTTGCCAACATCAACCGCCCCATTGCCGGCCCCACGCACGACAAAGCCCTGCCCGTGGGCCAGCACCCGCTGCAGCTGTATTCGCTTGCCACGCCCAACGGCGTGAAGGTGACCGTGATGCTGGAAGAGCTGCTGGCCCTGGGCCACAGCGGCGCCGAATACGACGCCTGGCTCATCAAAATCAGCGACGGCGACCAGTTCTCCAGCGGCTTCGTCGAAGTCAACCCCAACTCCAAAATTCCGGCCCTGCTCGACCGCAGCACCGAGCCGCCCACGCGCGTGTTCGAGTCCGGTTCCATCCTGCTGTACCTGGCTGAAAAGTTTGGCGTCCTGCTGCCCAAGGCCCACGCCGCGCGCACCGAAGCGCTCAACTGGCTGTTCTGGCAAATGGGCTCAGCGCCCTACCTGGGTGGCGGCTTCGGGCACTTTTACGCTTACGCGCCCGAAAAGTTTGAATACCCCATCAACCGCTTCGCCATGGAGATCAAGCGCCAGCTCGACGTGCTCGACCGCCACTTGGCCACCCACACCTACATGGCGGGCGACGAATACAGCATCGCCGACATCGCCATCTACCCCTGGTATGGCGCCCTGGTGGAAGGCAAGCTGTACGAGGCCGGCGAATTTTTGTCGGTGCACGAATACACCCATGTGCAGCGCTGGGCCGCGGCTGTGGGCGAGCGCCCGGCCGTGCAGCGCGGGCGCCGCATCAACCGCGTGTGGGGCGACGAAGCGGGGCAGGTACCTGAGCGGCATTGAGGCGGTGCCTGGGAGCGGCCCAGCTCAGTCATTCAGGCCGCCGGTGACAGCTTGCGCAGCGAACGAATCCTTTGCCAGAGCACGGCCTTGGGCATGTTCATAGCCATGGCTTGCATGCACCGCTCCAGCCATCCTGCCCGTTCTTGCATACGGTTGATCGCCTTGGCCAAATCGCGTGCCACGGCGGCTCCGTAAGCTTGCTCGGCTTTCGCCAGAGCCTTGCGAAGCAGGGGCAAGCTCAGGTCCATCATCGCCAAGTCAATCACGTCGCGGCTGAACACGCCATCGTCCGCCTGCCGGTCTGAGTTGGCCAACAGCTTCGACGCTGCCAGGTCGAGCGGCGTAAGCGTACTGATGCCGCACACAACATCGTCCTTGCCCGGCGCCTCCAACACCATGCGCGCCTCACGAGCAATTTCGAACTTGATCGCCTGCCCGTCCATCTGCACCGCTGTCCGCAGGCCGTACTGATCGGCGCGCACCTCCCGCACCATGGTCAGCGGCTGCGTTCCCTCTCGAATCAGCGCATTGAGCCCTTCGGCGCCTGTTAGCAACTGGCGCAGCTCCCGGTAGCCGATGGCGTCCGACACCAAAAAGTCGATGTCTATCGATTCCCGGTACTCGCCATAGCGCAGGGCAATGCAGGTACCGCCGCCAAACAGGCAGCCGTGCTGCCGCAGCGCATCGCCGTTTAGCGCGCCCAGCACATGTGCAATGCGTTGGTGGTGAGGTCGCTCAAACATGGCGCTCGTCCAACGCCAAACTGCCGTCACCCAGACCGGCGTCCAAAGCCCGCAGCAGCGCTTGTTCGGCGGGTGACATGGCTGCCTTCTCCAGATGCCGCGCATTGCGCTCGTAAATGCTCAAAGCCTCCAGGGGCGAAATCGTGTCGGTGCCATGCACCTGCCACGCCAGGGCCTTCAACTGCGGGTAGTCAGCCAAGCGAACGCGCACCGGTATCCATTCGGCCAGATCGGGTGGGCTAGCGCTTGCGCCAGCGGGTTCGGTTCCTTCAGCGTTGTGCGCAAGCAGTGTCATGCCCAGCGCCGCCATGGCATGGGCCCAGGCGCCGCCAGCCACCGAAGGCTCGCCTTTTTCTATGCGGTGCAGCGTGACCCGCGACATGCCCGCTGCTTCGGCCGCCGCCGTGCTGCTTACCCGCAGTGCTTTGCGGCGCGCGCGCAGTTGCTGGCCCAATGCTTTCAGCTGGGTTGTGCCTGGGTCCAGTTCGGGTGGTATTTCGGCTTTCATGTGTTTCTCATCATGATCAAAATGTCAATTTTGTCAAGTTTGAGAAACACATATTGCGTATCGGCCCCTGCACCGCCGCAGCGGTTTGCGCCGCTCGTTACAGCCACATGCGCCCCGGCGCCGGGCTGGTTTCGATGGTGAATTCGGGCGATCCGCCCAACACGAAAGCCCCCAGCACCAGGCTCAGCAGCGCAATGAACATGCTCGCCCACAGCGCCGTCCAGAAACCATCAACCTTGAATCCGTCCACCAGCTTCGCCACCAGCATCAGCATCAGCGCGTTGATCACCAGCAAAAACAGGCCAAACGTGACCAGGGTCAGCGGCAGCGTCAGCAACACCAGCAGCGGCCGCACCACCGCATTGGCCAGGCCCAGCAACAGAGCCGACAAAACCAGCGCGCCCGTGCTGCCAAAGCGGATGCCCTTGAACAAGTGGCTGGCCAGCCAAAGAGCAAAGGACGTGATCGCCCAGTGCAGCAAAAAGGGGGTGAGGTTGGTGAGCATGTCAGCAGAATGTTAAGGCGTGGGGAGGGTGTGGACTGGGGCTTGGGCCGCAGGCTCCAAACACCGTTTTCAGCAGCGGTTGGGGCTGATAACCGGGTCCGGTACCCCGTGGCACCGTTCGGTATTCCACCCCTGCAACGCCCCCGGTGCGGGCGGTTGCGGCACACTTGGCCACATGAAAAAAGTTATTGCCGTCTTGGTGCTGGTCAGTATGGCATGGGGTGCGTCGGCTCAAAACCTGTGGCGCGACGCGCCCATGCAGGCCAGCCCGGCACAAATTCGCGCTCTCATGCCCGAAGCCCGCGAAACGTCAGCCGCCCAGCGCGCAGCAGACCCCAGCGCCTTGCTCGAAATCCCCAGCACACCCATTGCGGGCGAAACCTTCTCGGCCACCTACCACTTTGAAGCCGAGCGCCTGCAGCGCGTCCACCTGCGCACCCAGCCCGCCACGTCCGAGCGCACCCAGGCCCTGCTGAAAGCCCTGCAGGCCTCGCTGCGCACCAGCTACGGCCTGCCCGTCAGCACCCCGTCGCGCCCGGTCGCCACGTTGGGCACGGTTGACGTGCTGTGGTCCTTCCGCCGCATGACGGTGCAGCTGCTCATGGTGGACGGCAAAACCGTAGAGCTCATCTACAGCGCCAACCTGCCACCCCAGCGGTTGAGCCTGTGAGGGAAGGGCGCTGCCGAGCGGCGGCGATTGGGTGATCGTCCCTGCCGGGGCTTTGCATTAAGGGTGGGAGTGCTTTGGCGTAGGTCACAAATGGCCCGGGTCCGGCGGCTAATTGGAATCTGACCCCGAATAGTCTGACCCCGAATAGTCTGACCCCGGATAGTCTGGTGACCAATATTCAGTAGACAGCCTCGCTTCAAGTAGCACCCATCGGGCAAGCTGACAGTGTGTTTCCCGTAGCCCTCTGAATATTGGGGCATCATCGGCTTCAGGGATGCAAAAAGAAACAAGATGGCCACACTGATACCAGCAATCGGGAGCTGCGTCGCGCGCATGACGTCTGGCGAGCGCCGTACCGCCGAGCGCCTTGAACAAAAGCTGGACGACGACTACCTGCTCTGGTACGACGTGGCCGTGGGTCCGCGCCACCAGCACCCGGACTTTGTTGTAATGCACCCGCGCCGGGGCATCTTGGTGCTGGAGGTGAAGGACTTCCGGCTTTCCACCCTCATCCAAGCCAACAAACAGACCTGGGACATCCACGGCGACGCTGGCCCCAAGACCATTCCCAACCCGTTGGAGCAGGCCCGGCAGTACGCGCACCAGGTGGTGAACGCGCTGGAGCGCGACCCCCAGCTGGTGCAGTCCGAAGGGCGCCACCAGGGCAAGCTGGCCTTTCCGTGGAGCTACGGCGTGGTGCTGCCCAACATCACCCGCGCGCAGTTCGACAAAGCCGAACTCGGCCACGCCATCGAGCCGCACCGCGTGGTCTGCCAAGACGAAATGCTTGAGACGGTGGAGCCCGAGGCGCTGCAAAGCCGCCTGTGGGATATGTTCCCCTTCATGATGGGCGGCGTGATGTCGCTGCCGCAGATGGACCGGGTGCGCTGGATCATGTTCCCCGAGGTGCGGGTGGCTGTGCACGGCACCGGCGATCTGTTTGCCGACAGCGACGAAGCGGCCGACCTGCCCAGCATCATGCGGGTGATGGACATCCAGCAAGAACAACTTGCAAGGAGCCTGGGCGACGGGCACCGCGTCATCCACGGCGTGGCTGGCTCCGGCAAAACCATGCTGCTGGGCTACCGCGCCGAACACCTGGCCAAAGCCCACACCGCGACCAGCAAGCCCATCCTCATCCTCTGCTACAACGAACCGCTGGCCCGGCAGCTCGCCCGCGTAATGGGCGCCAAAGGCATTGCCGACCGTGTCCACGCCGTGCACTTCCACAAATGGTGCCGCGATCAGCTCGTGGCCTATGGCCAAAGCCTGCCCGCCGCCAACCAGTCCGTCACCGACAAGATGGCCGACATGGTCCAGCGCGTCATCACCGGCGTAGACCGCAAGCAAATACCCAGCGGGCAATACCAGGCCGTGCTGATTGACGAAGGCCACGACTTCGCGCCCGAATGGCTCAAGCTCGTCACCCAGATGGTGGACCCGGCCACCAACAGCCTGCTGGTGTTGTACGACGACGCGCAGAGCATTTACGAGCGCAGCAAAACGCCAGCGGGCGGCAAACCGTTCAGCTTCAAGAGCGTGGGCATCCAGGCGCAGGGGCGCACCACCATCCTCAAGATCAACTACCGCAACACGCGGCAGATCCTTCAAACCGCCAGCCTGGTGGCCGCCGACCTGTTGACGGCCGACGACAAAGACGAAGACGGCATCCCCATGCTCAAGCCCGTGAGCTGTGGGCGCGACGGCGAAGCGCCGCTCATCATCCGCCTGCCCACCCTGCGCGAAGAGGTGGCCCAGGTGGCCGAGCTGCTGGCCAGCGCTCACCGCGAAGGCCACGCCTGGGGCGATATGGCGATCCTCTGCCGCCACCACAGCGAAATGGACATGTGCGCCGAATTCCTGCGCAAACGCAAGCTGCCGCACCAGCTGCGCCGCAACTCGTCCAGCGTGTTCGACCCCGCGCACGACAGCATCAAGGTGATGACGCTGCACGTCAGCAAAGGGCTGGAGTTCCCGGTGGTGGCGCTGGTGGGCGCCGGGCGCATGCCCGCCGAGGGCGAAGACGAGCGCGAGGAAGCGCGGCTGTTCTACGTGGGGGCTACGCGGGCAACGCAGCGGTTGGTGATTGGGGCGAGTGGGGGCGGGCGGTTTACTCAGCGTTTCGTCGTCTGAGACATTGAACATTCAAACCGAAAAGGGAACGGACTATGGCAACGAAGCAAGGCAATGATCGATTGGCTGTTTTGATCGACGCTGATCAAGGCCAACACGGCGTGCTGCAAGAGCTCATGTCGGAGATCTCCCGATACGGCACAGGAACCATCAAGCGCGCATACGGGGATTGGACCGAGCAGAACATGTCCAAGTGGAAGGGCTTGCTGCAAGCCAATGCCATCCAGCCGGTACAGCAGTTCCGTTACACCAAGGGGAAGAACGCCACCGATTCCGCACTCATCATCGACGCCATGGACGTGCTGCACTCAGGCGTTGTGGACGGCTTCTGTCTCGTTTCGTCAGACAGCGACTTCACCCGCCTTGCCACGCGTATCCGTGAAGCGGGTTTGGCGGTCTACGGTTTTGGGGAGCGCAAGACGCCTGCCCCCTTTGTGGCGGCTTGCGACAAGTTCATCTATCTGGAAATTCTTAAGCCGGAGGTTGAGGTCCAAAAGGTCAGTGCACAGATTGACGGAAAAGAAACCACTGCGGTGGACGAGGTAGATGAGTCGGCCATTGCTGAACTACCCGAGCTTGAGCCCTTAGTCTTGAGCGCTCTGGAAAAGACCGCAAGAGACGATGGATGGTGCTCGCTTGCAGCGCTGGGCGGTCAGATCAGTCGCGACCACCCGTCTTTTGACTCCCGGAACTATGGCTTTTCAAGGCTTGGGGACCTAGTTCGAACACAGGGCTACCTGCAAACCAAGGAGGTCGCGTCCGGTGAGAACGGTCAGCATATTCACCTGCACGTACGGCGAAAGCCAGCGCAGTGAGCTTGCGGCTGTTCTCCAGGTAAGTCACGTCTGCAATGACCCACGGCTTGTCCTCCAAATCGTCGGGGGTTGCATTGGTGAAGTTTCGGTCAGTTTGATCAGGTAGGCGTGGCGAAGCAGCCACTTTGATTGGTTGAAATCTGACGCTGAATGCTCCGAATGCCAATTTTCTTGAGGCTATGGTGTGTGCTTTTGAAAAATATGAGATAAGATGTTCAGGCCTTATCAAAGGTCATCGGGCGTAACGTCCGATTCGCTGTTCTTTGAAAATTTGTTGTGCTTGAACGAGAAAATCAAGGGTGCTCTTATGAGCATCGTTCTGTAATTTAACTCAGAACTTTACCGGCTCCTTGGCATGTGCGATCGCCGCAACCCGTCTAACAACGGGGCGTGTGAGAGCTCTGTCGATGAGACACGGTTGTTGAGCAAGATATACAGGCACTTGAGCCAACGGATGGTTGTTGTTTCTCGTTTTCAATTGGGGAAGTTGAGCGGCAGCGTGGTGCAAGCATACGGTTTGCACATGACTGTCATTAACCTCAATTGGAGAATTTTATGAAGAAAAAGCGTAAAACAAGCGCAACAAAAATCAGTAGAAATACTGAAAGAGAACCCCTTGTTGTGAAGCGTGAGCTTCCTGCTTGGGCGAGCGATGCCATCCGTTGGTTCGCTATTCGTTTTGCGACTCAGTCGCTTTTCGAGTGGGCTAAATCTTTGCTAGATCTTTATGATCAAAGTTAAGTAAGTGCCTGTTTTTTTATGTTGATGAAACCGAAATACCTCGCAAATCCGATCGGGACAGTTGAGCTTCTTGCGACTGTCTTGGGCGTAGACTTGCACGCTCTCCAAAAGTTGGCTGAAGCGGCCTCCGGTCGCTATCATGAGTTTGAGATTGATAAGAAGACTGGTGGAACAAGAAAAATCACTGCTCCAGATTTCGACTTGAAGCTTGTTCAGAAGCGGATTAATCGGTTCATTTTCTCTAATGTTCAGTATCCTGAATATCTATTCGGTGGTATCGCTGAAAAAGATTATCTGAAAAACGCCCAAGTTCATGTGGGTGCAAAAGTTTTGATTGCCGTTGATGTGGAAAGCTTTTATCCGAACATTAAAGCTCCAACGGTAAGGAAAATATTCCAATATTTCTGCAAATTTTCCCCTGAGGTTGCAGATATCTTGACGCGACTTACAACGCTTAATGGTTCCGTACCGCAAGGCGCTTGTACTAGCTCGCATTTGGCGAACTTGGTTTTCTACGAAACTGAGCATGCACTCGTACATGAGTTTCGACAAAAGGGGTTGAAATACAGTCGACTCTTGGATGACATTACTGTTTCATCCAGATCTGATCTGGGTGCTTCTAAGGTTACTGGGAACATTGATCGCATTGCTGCAATGCTCAAAACAGTAAACTGTCGAATTAAAAAATCTAAAACAAAAATCTCATCTGAATCGAACCCTAGTGATCTCATGTTTGTTACAGGACTTTGGCTTAATCGTGGTAAGCCAAGAGTTGCGCGCTTTGATAGAGATCTGATTCGGAGTGAAGTGTATAACTGCTTGAAACTTGCCACTGTGTCTCGCCATGTATCTGACTATCACACCAAGCATGATCGGGTATCAGGCAGAGTCGCCAAACTTGCCTATATTGGTCACAAAGAGGCAGTGATATTTCGACGGCAGCTTTCGGCAGTCTTGCCCTTGTTTGACAAGAATGACGAGACAAAAACAAAAATCTTGGCGAGAGTGCTTTCTAGGAGTAGTTCTGAGGCTAGGTCAAAAATCTCCTACTTTGAACGCTTTCACCAAGTAATGCACAGAGCAAACATCCATGTTCGGAATAATCCAAAATTTGCTGCGGAAATTAGAGATATTCTAAAAAGCGTGGCTCCTTTGATTAATAAAGAGACCATAGAATATGGAGAATATTGAGTTTGAAATTGGCGTTGTAAAGGTTTATTTCCCCTTGAAGGGTTATGGTTTTATTACGAGGGATAAAGGGCGTGATGTTTTTTTCCATCGTAAAGATATTGGCGATGAGGCTTGGGCTTTGGAGGGGGTCCGAGTGCGTTTCGTTATTGAAAAGACGGGCAGTGTGTTGAAGGCTCTCAATGTGCAGAAGATTGGTTGAGGCATTCCTTTTGTTAAAGCCATCCGCAATCTTCCGACAGCACCTTTCTATTTTCCCCAACTATCCTTCAACCCCGTCACCCGGTTGAACACCACTTTCCCGCCCACACCATGGTCCGCCCGGTCGGCCACAAAGTAGCCGTGCCGCTCAAACTGGAATTTCTGGTCCGGCTTGGCGGCGGCCAGTGACGGCTCCACGTAGGCGGTCACCACCTTCAGGCTGTTGGGGTTCAGCGCTTCAATGAAGTCTTTGCCGCCCGCGTCGGGGTTGGGGTCGCTGAACAGGCGGTCATACAGGCGCACTTCGGCTTGCACGCCATCGGCCACGCCCACCCAGGTTATGGCGGCTTTGGCTTTCACGCTGTCGGCGCCGGGGGTGCCGCTCTTGGTGCCGGCGATCACTTTGGCTTGCACTTCGCTCACGTTCCCCGCCGCGTCGCGGGTGCAGCCGGTGCATTCGATGACGTAGCCGCCTTTTAGCCGGACGACGTTTCCTGGGAACAGGCGCTTGTAGCCCTTGGGCGGCACTTCTTCAAAGTCTTCGCGCTCGATCCATACGTGGTTGCCGATCTTGAACACGCGGTCGGGCGGTGGGGTCTGGCCTTCCGCAATGGCGCTGTGGGGCAGGGCGGGCTGGGTGCAGTCCTCAAGGTAGCCGTCTGCGCCAAACACCTCCGCCCAGTTGGTGAGCACCAACTTGACGGGGTCGAGCACGGCCATGCCGCGGTGGGCCTTGTTTTCCAGGTCTTCGCGCAGGCAGCCCTCGAGCGTGCTGTAGTCGATCCACGAATCGCTCTTGGTCACGCCGATGCGTTCGGCAAAGAGCTGGATGCTTTCGGGCGTGTAGCCGCGGCGGCGCAGGCCGACGATGGTTGGCATGCGCGGGTCGTCCCAGCCGCTGACTTTGTGGTCGTACACGAGCTGGGCGAGCTTGCGTTTGCTGGTGATGACGTAGGTGAGGTTGAGGCGGGCAAATTCGTACTGGCGCGGGGGCGGGCTGCTCAGCAACTGGCCTTCGCACAGGCGTTCCATCAGCCAGTCGTAAAACGGGCGCTGGTCTTCAAATTCCAGGGTGCAGATGCTGTGGGTGATCTGCTCCAGCGCGTCTTCAATGGGGTGCGCAAAGGTGTACATCGGGTAGATGCACCACTTGTCGCCGGTGTTGTGGTGCGTGGCGCGGCGGATGCGGTAAATGGCCGGGTCGCGCAGGTTGATGTTGGGCGAGGCCATGTCGATCTTGGCGCGCAGCACCATGCTGCCGTCTTCGTGCGCGCCGTTGCGCATTTCTCGAAAGCGGGCCAGGTTCTGCTCGGGCGTGCGGCTGCGAAACGGGCTGTCCACGCCGGGTTTGCCGAAGTCGCCGCGGTTGGCACGCATTTGTTCGGCGGTCTGTTCGTCCACATAGGCAAAGCCGGCGGTGATCAGGTATTCGGCCGCGCGGTACATGAAGTCGAAGTAGTCGCTGGCCTGAAACAGGTGGCTCTGGCCGTTGGCCTCCCAGTTAAAGCCGAGCCACTGCACCGCGTCCAGGATGGAGTTGACGTATTCCGTGTCTTCCTTCTCGGGGTTGGTGTCGTCAAAGCGCATGTGGCACACGCCGCCGTAGTCGCGTGCCAGGCCAAAGTTGAGGCAGATGCTCTTGGCGTGGCCCACGTGCAGGTAGCCGTTGGGCTCGGGCGGGAAGCGGGTGCGGATCTTGGCCGGGTCGGGCTGGCCGGCGGCGTGGTGGGCGGCGTCGCCCGGGGTGCCGGCCCAGCGGCGCTGGCTGTAGGTGCCTTGCTCCAGGTCTTTTTCAATGATCTGGCGCAGGAAGTTGCTCACTTTGTGCTCGCCGGCCGCTTCGCTGGCGGGGGCTGCGGGGTTGTTTTTGGGGGCGTTTGGGGTGGTGTTCGAACTCATTCAAGCATTCTAGGGCCGCAGGCTGTGGCGGCTGCCCCCAGCCCCAGCCGACGAGGGGCGGGGCGCGGGGTTTGAGCGGTGGGGTGTTTCAAGTATCTTTAAACCCGCTCCCAGCGTCGGGTGCCGGGCATGGGCGGTAGCCCTGCGGCTGCGGGCGTTGGCGTCGGCGTGGCCACAGTGGGCCAACACCCATCCAACAGGCAGCCGATCCCAACAAAAACAAGACACAGAACAAGAAAGCGCCGCAGCATGAAAAAAGACAACCCGGACACCGTGTCTATGGAAGAGCCAACCCGCTGGGAAGACACCCACGCAGAAGATGTGTTTTTGCCGTCGGTGCGGGTGCAGCTGGGCTGGCACGACATTGAAGCGGCGGTAGAGGCGGGCGCTGTGGTGCCTTCAGAGGCGCACGCGCTCTGGGCCACATGGGCCATGCCGGGCAGCCCCACGCGGGTGGCGGCGAGCAAGCCGGTGCCTGCCGCGGACTTTGAGCCCACGGAGACCGAGTCGCCGTGGGCGGCGCAGCGGGCTCTGGCGCCGGTGGCCAGCGGGCCGCGCTTTTCATTCACCAACACGCTGTATTACTTTGGCGGCATGCTGGCCATTGGGGCCATGACGCTGTTCATGACGCTGGGCTGGGAGCTGTTGGGCGCCTGGGGTGTGCTGGCGCTGGCGCTGGGCTACCTGGTGGGCGCGCTGCTGGTGGCGGGCAACCTGATGAAGAAGGGCCTGCACACGCCGGCCGGCATTTTGGCCACACTGGCGGTGTGCCTGGTGCCGCTGGCGGTGTGGGCGCTGCAAAAAGGCCTGGGCGCCTGGCCCGACACCGGCGCTGACAGCTACCGCGACTACCACCGCTATGTGCACTGGCGCTGGGTCACGCTGGAGCTGGCCACCCTGGCGGCGGCCGTGGTCATGCTGTGGCGCTACAAGCTGCCGTTCATGGTGATGCCGGTGGCCGTGACGCTCTGGTACATGAGCATGGACGTGGCCCGCTTTTTGATGCAGACCAACGGCTTTGACTGGCAGTTTCGGCTGGACGTGACGCTGGTGTTTGGCCTGTTCACCTGCGCCGTGGCGGTGTGGGTCGACCTGCGCACACGCCGCGCCCTGCTGCCCGAAGACCGGCAAGACTTTGCGTTTTGGCTCTACCTGTTTGGCGCCATCATGTTTTGGGCGGGCATGAGCTTGAAAAACAGCGACGCCGAGGTGAGCAAGTTCATTTACGCGCTGATCAACGTGGGCCTGGTGTTTTTGGGCGCCACCATTGGCCGGCGTGTGTTCACGGTGCTGGGCGCGCTGGGCGTGGCGGGCTACCTGGGCTATTTGTCTCACCGCGTGTTTGAAGACAGCCTGCTGTTCCCGTTTGCCCTCACGCTGCTGGGCCTGGCGGTGGTGGGGCTGGGCATTTGGTGGCAAAAGCACGAGGCCGGCTTGCGCATCCGGCTGGCTAGCTGGCTGCCGGCGGCTTTGCGGCCACTGGCCAACAGCTACCGGTAACCTCCGTTCGCCCGGTGGCTGCCTTTAGAGCTGAGGCCACCGTTTGGCTGAGCTTGTCGAAGGACGCACCACCGGGGCAGCGTGGGCTTGGACAGGCTCAGGGCGAACGGAATTGACGACTTCACCGGGCTGGATGCGCGGTTACGCGGTTGCGCGGTTGCGCGGTTGCGCGGGGGAAGGCCCGCGCTACCCACCCATCAATACGTCAGGTTGAGCTGCATCACCACGGTGGTGCCGCTCACTTCGTTGCCCACAATCAGCAGCGGCTTGCCGTTGGGCGATTGGGCAGCGGGTACAAACACCAGGCCTTCGGGGCCCAGGTCGCCAATGGCGGCGAGGTCGCCGGTGGCGGGGTTGGTCAGCCACTCGTTGCGGGTGTTGAGGTAGTCCACGCGGGCGGGTGCAGCGGGGTTGGTGATGTCGTACACCAGCACGCCGCCCATGCGCTCCAGGCCAATGAAGGCAAAGGTTTTGCTGCCGATGGTGCCGACCGCCACGCCCTCGGGCTCAGGTCCTTTGGCGTCGCTGCGGTCATCGAAGGCATCGCCTTTGTCGTGGCCGCTGTTGAAGAAGTCCGCACACGGAATGGTGCGGGCGGTGCCGAGCTTGCAGTCGCCGCTGGCCAGAAACTTTTCAATCTCTGCGCCCGAGTCCCACACCAGTGCGCCGTCTTCGCCCCAGATGCTGAACGAGCGCGCGCCGTAGCTGTAGAGCCTGTCGTACATCAGGCGGTCGCCCGCCGCGTCCTCCACACCCGCAGACGTGAACTTCTTGGGCGAGCCGTCGGCGTGGGTCTGGTAGCCCATGGTCCAGCTGATGTTCAGGCGGCCCAGCTGGGCGTCGTCGCGGCAGGCGCCGGGGTTGCCTGCTATGGCGCCACAGTAGCCAAACACGGCTGGGTTAAGCAAGCCACCAGCGCCCAGTGCGTTGAGCTGCGGGGGCAGGTCATTAGCGGCGCGGCCTGCCCAGCCGTTGCGGTTGATCAGGTGTTTGACGCGGAACTCTTCAACAAAGCCTTTGCTGGCGTCGCCGGCCCAGTAGGCGGTGTTGTCTTCACCCCAAGCACGGGCGTCGCCTTCGTTGGCGGTCACCAGGTAGGTTTTGCCTCCCGCGCTGTACGAGGCCATGCTGTCGGGCAGGTACATGCCGCGCACGCCGGGCCACGCCTGGATCTTGACTTCTTTCGGGTTTTCGTCGGAAACATCCATTTCGTTGCCCGGGGCGCCATGGTCTTTGAAGCCCAGCGCCAAGATGTCGGTCACGCGTGCAGAGGCGATGTCCACCTTGGCCAAGGCGTTGTTTTCCTGCAGCGTGACCCAGGCGGTTTTGCCGTCGGCCGAGACGGCGATGTATTCAGGCTCCAGGTCTTGTGCCGCGTTGGCGCGGGGGCCATAGATGCGAACGCCTTTGGTGCGCAGCGCGGCCTCTTGGCCGATGAACTGGGCGAAATCGGCAGTCCGGGCAATGGGTGCCGCCGGGTTGCTGATGTCAATGACGCTGATGCTGCCCTCGGGGTCGGTCTGGTAGTCGTCGCTGGGCTCGCCCTCGTTGGCCACCAGCACGGTTTTGCCGTCGGGGGTGAAGGTGACCATGTCGGGCAGGGCACCAATGGTGACCGAGCTGATCAGGCTCAGGTCGCTCGCGCGGTACAGCGCCATGCGGCCTCGATCGGTTTTCACTGGGGCCTGAATGGCCACCGCCACGAGGCCATTGAACACGGCCACGCTGTTGATCTCGGCGCCGGGCAGCATGGTGGTGGCGTCTATCTGGTCGAGCTTGACGGGGTTGGTCGGGTCGCTGAGGTCGAGCACGTCCACCGCGCCGTCCTGGGCGTTCACCACGAAGAGGCGTTGGCTGGCGGCGTCAAAGGCGGGGATTTCTGCGGCGCTCACACCAAACTGGCCGGTGCTGTAGCCGCCAATCTTCTCCAGCGTCAGCCCAGCGGGCGTGGCTTCCACCACCGGGGCGGGGCTGGCTGGTTCGTCGCTGCCGCCACAGGCGGCGAGCACGGCCACCATCACGAGGGAGGCGGCAAAGCGGTGCGCCGTCAGGCGGACAGGGGCTTGGGCGGTGGGTGCCTTCATGGCGTGCCTTGTGGTTAAAAGCACGTTTGTAAAGACGCCGTGTGACCGCTGGGTGACGGTGTGGTGACGCCCGCGTGACGCGGCTTTGGGGTGCCTTGAAGGGGCGGCTCGGTAGCGGGTGGCTGGGCTATTGCCCGAAGCGCGGGCCGTTTTTCAAAAACTCGGTTTCAGCGGGCGTGCTTTCGCGCCCGAGCGCGGCGTTGCGGTAAGGGAAGCGGCCGTATTGCGCCACGATGTCGCGGTGCTGCTGGGCAAAGCGCAGGTTGCTGGCCAGGGCCTCGCGGCGCTCAGGGGTGGCTGTGTTGCACAGGTGGGTGAAGCGCGCCACGCATTCGTCTTGCAGGGCCAGGTCTTCGGCGTGCATGAGCGGCATGTACAGAAACACGCGCCCCACGCGGGGGAGCAGCGTGTTTTGCCCCAGGGTGAGCGTTTGCAACACCAGTTGCTGCGCGCGGGCGTCGCCAGCAAAGGCGCGGGCCTGGCCGCGGTAAACGTTGCGGGTGAACTGGTCGAGCACGATGATGAGAGCCAGCCGGGTGTTGACGTTGGCTTCCCAGTCGGTCAGACCGCCTTTCAGGGCTTCGTCCACCAGGGCGCCAAAGCGCAGGCGTATTTGCTCGTCTTGCGAGGCGCCGCCGCCAAACCAGAGGGTGTTGTGGTCGGTGCTGGGCCAGTCGTACAGCAGGCCGTCACCCAGCCAGAAATGGAGCACGTCTTGTGCGGTGGCATTGGCGGTGGCGGGGCTTTGTGGGGTGTTGTTGCTCATGGCGTGACCTCGGTGGGCACCGGGTGGGTGCTGTGCAGCAGATGCCAGGGGCGCGGGGCCGGTTACGTCTGGCAACGACTTTGACTGTGCGTGCGGTACAGGTTACAGCGATTTTTTCTGTAATGCACCTACAAGGCGTCAACAGCTTTGCAACCAGGAGCAACCCATGAAAACCTTGTCTTTGAATACGTACTGGAAACGCACCTCGGCCCTGGCCCGGGGGCTCACGCTGGCTGCCCTGGCGGCAGGTGCGTGGGCGCTGTCGGCTGGCCTGACGCAGGCACACGCCAGCGATGTGTATTGGTCGGTGGGCATTCAGCAGCCCGGTGTGTCGGTGGGCGTGTCCAACGCGCCACCGGTGGTGGTGCACCCGTACCCCGGGGTGCGGCACCGCCCGGTGGTGGTTCACCAGCCTTACCCGTATGTGCGCCCGGTGGTGGTGGTGCCGCAGCCGGTGTATTACCAAAACTGGGGCCATGCACCGCGCTGGGATGACCGCCGCGACCGCCACCACAAAAAATGGCACAAACGCCATGACCGCCATGACCGCGGTGATGACGACCGCCGCGGCCACGGCCGCCGCTGAGCGGCTTGTGCCTGCCGGGTGCGTGGTGTTGAGCCAGCGGGCGCCGTGTCAGCCGAGTTGCTGCACGGTGCCGTGGTTGGCCTGAGCCACGGCCCGAAAGTCGCCGGAAATGCGTGGGTCTTCGGCGGCGGCTTGCCAGAAGCGCAGCGCCAGGGCGCGGGCTTGGGGCCATTCGGCCAGGGTGTTGGCGGTGGGGCGCAGGGCGCGTTCACCAAATTCGCGCGGCACCAGTTCACCGTTGATGGGTGCGTACAGCATGGGCAGCATGTCGTAGGTGGGTGACAGGCGCCAGTCGTCGTGTTCGAGCAGCAGCGAAATGTTGCCGTAGTGGCGGTCGGTGTTGGCAATCAGCACGCCGTAGGCTTCCAGCAGGCGCAGGTGGCTGGCGTCTTGTTCGGTGAGCAGGCGGCGCTGGGCCATGCGCCGCGCGGTGGCGGCCCAGTCGTCTATCTGGCCCACGTATTCCGAGTCGTACACCAGCAGCGACACCATACCGATGCGGCCTGTCGCCGTGCGGTCAAAGCGCTGGGCTTCCAGAAAGACGCGGCCACCGGCCACGACGATGCGCGTTTGCGCCGCTGGCAAGCCGGCTTGCGACAGCGTGTGCAGGGCCAGGTGTTCACACACCAGCAGGTCGCGCAGGCGCTGGTCGGCCGGGGCGCTGCCTGCGGGCGAAAACTTCACGATCACCGGCTGCCCGCCCAGCACGGTACAAAACTTGGGCTGTTCTCCCCCGGCTGACGAGCCAGGCAGGGTGCCTTGCATGGCCTGGTCGGCCAGGGCGGGGTATTCGGTTTCGGGCTCGCTCACGCGCACCGCGCGCTGCGCCAGCGTGTGCAGGCGCTCCAGCGCGGGCTGGCCCACCACCAGGTTGCCGGGCAGGTCGTCACCGGCTTGCACCAGGGCTTTCAACACGTCGTCGTCGCTCCAGTAGCGCAGGTCGGGGGGCAGGCGCAGCTGGGGGTGGGCGTGGGCAAAGGTGCGGCCCATGAAGCCTTGGGGGCGCATGTCGTTCAGAAACCAGGGCAGGCCGTCGTGCAGCTGGCTCAGGCCATCGGCTTCGTCTACCCAGAAGCGCCCGCCGGGCAGCGGCACCATGCGCCCAAACGGGCTCACGCGGCCTTGCGCGTCGACCCGCATCATGGGCACTTCGGTGCCCACGCCGTCAATGTGGCGGGGCAGCAGGTAGCGCTGCGAGCGCGCCGCACCCACCTTGAGCACCTGCCCGCTGCGCACCAGCGGCGCCAGCAGCCTTGAAACGGTGGGCTGGCTCACGCCCAGGCGGGCTTGCAGCTCGGCACTGGTGGCCACGCCACCGAGCTGGCGCAGGGCAGCCAGGGCCGGTGTTTCAGGTGGGGTCGGTTGGTTCACTGAATGAAAATATGAATAGATATTTATTCATCATATTTCATTCTTGACCAAGGCGTATTTTTGCCATTTCTTGAATGGAAAAAATTGAACAATCACATGGCTTTGAAGTGATGCGCATAGAGCCGGCTTACCGCTTGCACTTCGGGCCGCCCGCGCAGGCTCAGGTGCAGCTGGCCAGCTTCGTTGCGCGTGACGGTGTGGATGGCGCTGGCGCGCACCACGGAGCCGCGGTGGATTTGCCAGAACACGGTGTCGTCAAGCTGCGGCAGCAGGTCTTTGAGCGGGGTTCGAATCAGCAGCTCTTCGCTGGCGGTGAGCACGCGCACGTATTTGTCGGCCGCTTCAAACACCAGCACCTCGTCTACCGGCACCAGGCGCAGGGTGTTGCCCACGCTGGCCTGGATCACCCGCAGCGGTTCGCGGGGCTGGGCGGGCGCTGCGGGGGCAAGCAGGGCGCGCAGTTGGGTCAGGGCGTGTTCCAGCGGCTCGCTGGCGCGGGCCGGGCTGCGCTGGGCCAGCACCTGTTGCAAGCGCAGCACGGTGCGCGCCAGGCGCTCGGGCATCACGGGTTTTAAGAGGTAGTCCACCGCCTGGGCTTCAAAGGCTTGCAGGGCGTATTGGTCGTAGGCGGTCACAAACACGGTGGCGGGAAACGGCGGTGCGCCAGGGCCTTGGGGCCAGGCGTCGGCCAGCTCGGCAGCGGCTTCCAGGCCGCTCAGGCCGGGCATGCGGATGTCTAGAAACAACACGTCGGGCCGGCGCTGCACGGCTTCGCGCACAGCGCTGGCGCCGTCGCCCACCACGGCGCCCACCTGCAGCGCAGGCCAGGCGAGGGCCAGCTCGGCTTGCAGCGCGGCCGCCAGCAGGGGTTCGTCTTCGGCAATGAGGGCGGTGGGGATCATGGGCTGGCGGTTTGGGCGGCGCTGGGTTTAATGAACGGCAGGTGCAGCCGAACGGTGGTGCCGCCGCCGGGTGGGCTGCTGAGCTCAACCCGGCCCGTGCCCGGCAGACTGGCCACACGCTCGCGCACCTGCGCGAGGCCAAAGCCGCTGCCGTTCGCTGGGTTGTTTGGGGTGGTCGGGTTGGGTGGGCTGTGGTCCATGCCCACACCGGTGTCGGTCACTTCAATCAGCAGGCCGCTGGCGCCGTGCTGGCTGGCATGAACCGAAATGCGGCCACCTTCGACCTGCGGCTCAAGTCCGTGGCGTATGGCGTTTTCTACCAGCGGCTGCAGCAGCAGCGGCGGCACCGCGTGGCGTTGCAGTTCAGCGGGCAGGTTCAAGGTGTAGGCCAGGCGCGGCCCCATGCGCACGGCCATGAGCTCAAGGTAGTCGCGCAGGCGGGCAAACTCATCGGCCAGGGTGTGTGCGCCGCTGTGGGCGTCGGTGCGCGAGGCCTTGAGCGTGGCGCGCAGGTAGTCGTTGAGCCGGTCGAGCATGTGAATGGCGCGCGGCGGGTCGGTGGCGATCAGGGCGCGCAGGTTGGCCAGGGTGTTGAACAGCATGTGCGGTTCCAGCTGCGTTTCCAGCAGCTTCAGGCGCGCTTCGGTGGCCTGGCGCTCCAGGTCCAGGCCTTTTTCCCGGTGGTAAAAATAAAACAGGAAACCGAAGCTGATGCCGAGCGAAGAAAGCCAGAAACCCCAGAAGCGCTGCGGTGACAGGCTGAGCAGCGCCCAGGTGGAGCGGCCCGAGAAGGCGTCGCCCACTGCGGTGCCCAGGGCGTAGCCCAGCACGATGCTGGCCAGCATGTAAGCGCCTGTGCGGGGCGTGAACGCCCAGAAGTGCGGGGGCTCGGTACGCAGCCAGCGGTGCAGCGCAATGCGCAGGGGGTCGGAAAAAAACCAGATGCTGGTGCTGATGGCGTAGCTGTAAACGAGCGAGTACACCAGCGGGTGCTCTTGCGGGGTGGCGAGCCACTGAAAGACCGCGATGAGCAGCGCCATGCCCCAGACGATCAGCCCCCGCCGAGCCACGCCGGGGCGGCCGTCGCGCGGCAGCCAGCGCAGCAGGGTGTGCGCGATGGATGGGGTCATGGGGAGGTGGTCAGGTGCTGGCGGTGGAATGCGGCGATTTTTGCATGGGCGGCGTCGCGTTGCCCCGCATCGAACCCTGGCACAGGCAGGCCGCCACGCACCTGCAGCGCCGCCACATGGCGGGCCGTGGCGGCGGGCCAGGGCCAGAGCAGGTCAAAGTGGCCTGCGCCGGGCAGGTCGGCCAGCAGGGTGCAGGTTTTGGCATGGTCGGCGAGGGCGCTGCCGCCAGCGCCGTGCGAGACGACGATCAGCCGCTGGCGCTGTGGCATTGGCATTGCGTTGAGCGCCACGTCGATGCTGAAGGGGCCAAGGCTGTGCGGCCTGGCGCTGGCCTGTGTTGGGTAGACCAGGGTCACCGGCAGGGTGCCCGCGCGCCATTCGTTCATGCCGACCTGGGCTTGTGCAGGGGCGCTGGCGCCGAGCGCGATGACCAGGGTGGCCAGGGCTTTGGAAAGTGTCTTGGTGTGCATAGGGGGGTGCCCGGTTTCAGCGGTTTTGAAGGCGCTGACGCTCTTTGTTCAGCAGGTGCTCGCGCAGGCCGTGGCCCAGCGGTTGCAGCCACACCACCGAACCGTGCACCAGCAGGCCGATGACCCAGCCGCCTGTGGGCAGCCCGATCCAGCCGCCGGGTTTGCCAGCCAGCCAAAGGCCTAGGTTGACGAGCACGAAAACCGAGGCGTGGATCAGCCAGCCCAGGCGCATGGCCACGTTGCGGCGGGCCCGGCGTTCGAGTTCGGGTGAGAGCGTGATGGCGATGTGGTTCATGGGGGGCCTTTGAAGGGGTGGTGTTCAGATCAGACCCAGCCACTGGCCCCAGACCAGCTGGCCCAGGAAGCGGTTGGGTAGCAGGGTGAAGGCACCAGCGACGATGCAGCCGCCAACGTAGAGAGCGAGCATGTTTTTGCGATGGCCGGCGATGTTGCCGCGCAGCAGGTGCCGAAAAGCCAGAAACAAGGTGCCCAGCGTGACAGGCACGAGAAGGTGGATGGGTGTGTAGCCGCCTAGGTTGGGTAGGTTGAAGTCGCGAATGAACAGGGCCGAAACAGCGGTGATCAGCATGAGCGTGACCCACGCATAGCCGGCGGCGCGGTGCAGGCGTGGACGCTGGGCTTGGCTGCTGCGGGCCCACAGGGCCATTGGGCCGATGCACAGCGCGGCCAGCGCGGCGCTGAGGTGAATGGCGATGACGGGTGTGAATAACATGGGGTGGCTTTGCTGTGTGGTGTGCCCGCACTGTGCCGCGCCGGTGGCTGCGTGCCCAGCGGCATGCGACGGATCGACGCCAGCGAGCGCGAAATGCCGGGTGGGTGGCGCGAAAGGCGCCAGGTTGTTGCAAGCACGTTGCGGGCTGGCCGGGGCTGTATCTGCCGGTGGCTACACCACCGGCCTGAACCGGCTGGGCGACTTGCTGGCCCAAGGGCTGTTGTGGGACGGGGGCGCTGAGCCCTGAGGCCACGTTCCGGGTGGGGCAGGGGGTACGATCAAGCCCTCTGCACCCTGCCCGTCGCGGCCGGGTTTCTTGTCTGTTCTGAAAACTGCCCCTGTGGCGACCGATTCATGGATTTTGCGTTGTTGATCAAGGCCGCCATCATGGGCGTGGTGGAAGGCCTGACCGAGTTTTTGCCAATTTCATCCACTGGGCACCTCATCCTCGCAGCGGCGCTGCTGGACATGCCGGGCGAAAAAATCAAGCTATTCGAGGTGGTGATCCAGACCGGCGCGATCATGGCCATCGTCTCGCTGTATGCGGCCAAGCTGTGGGAAACGCTGGTGGGCTTGCCCACCGAGCAGCAGGCGCAGCGCTTCACTTTCAATGTATTGATTGGCTTTTTTCCAGCGGCGCTGGCCGGCGTGCTGTTCATTGACTTCATCAAGGGCGTGCTGTTCAACCCGGTGGTGGTGGCGCTGGGCTTCATCGTGGGCGGTCTGGTCATTTTGTGGGCCGAACACCTGCAAAAGCGCGGCACGCGGGCGCACGTGGACGACGTGGACACCGTGCGCTGGCAAGACGCTTTGAAGGTGGGACTGATTCAGTGCACCGCGCTGGTGCCGGGCGTGAGCCGCTCGGGTGCCACCATCATTGGCGCCATGTTGTTGGGCTTCAACCGCAAGGCTGCCACCGAGTTCAGCTTTTTCCTGGCCATTCCCATGCTGTTTGGCGCAGCGGCTTACGACATTTTCAAAAACCGCGACCTGCTGAGCACGGCAGACATTCCGCTGTTTGCCGTGGGGCTGGTGGTGTCGTGGTTGTCGGCCTGGGTGTGTGTAAAGTGGCTGCTGCGCTTTGTGGGCCAGCACACCTTTGTGCCGTTCGCCTGGTACCGCATTGCTTTTGGCGGCCTCATCTTGTTGACAGCCTCTCAAGGCTGGGTGGACTGGGTTTCTTGAGCATGTCCAAGGACGCCCCATGAGCGCGCCCTCGGGTATGGGGCCGCTGCTGCTGCGCCTGTCCACGTTGCTCAGCGGTGTGGGTTTGCTGGTGGTGGGTGTAGGGCTGCTGTTTTCGGTGCTGGGGCTGCGCGCAGGGGTGGCGCAGTTTTCCAGCGTCACGCTGGGGCTGGTCACGTCGGCCTACTTTGTGGGTTTTGTGGTGGGCACTTACCTGTGCCCGGCGGTGATCCGCCGGGTGGGCCACATCCGCGCCTTCGCTGCCATGGCGTCGCTGGCCTCCACCATGCCCATCTTGCACGCCCTGTGGGTAGACCCTTGGTTCTGGGGCGTGCTGCGGCTGGTCACCGGTATGTGCCTGGTGGGCCTGTACATCGTGGTCGAAAGCTGGCTCAACGCGCTGGCCCCAAGCGAGCACCGGGGCAAGCTGTTTGCGGTGTACATGTCGGTCAACTTCGTGGCGCTGGCGCTGGGCCAATGGCTGATTCTGGTGGGCGACCGCCTGGGTTTTGTGCCGTTTGCGCTGGTGTCGGTGATGTTCTCGTTTGCCCTGCTGCCCATCACCCTGACGCCGGTGGACGAGCCCGAACCGGTGCAGGCGCCGCGCCTGAGCCTGCGCAAGCTCTACGAAGCCTCGCCCATGGGCATGGCGGCGGCGCTGGCTTCGGGCCTGATCACCGGTGCCTTTTACGGCATGGGCGCGCTGTTTGCCAAAGGGGTTGGGTTTTCCGACGCCGGTGTGGCCTCGTTTCTGGCGGCGGCCATTTTGGGCGGTGCTTTGTTTCAGTGGCCTGTGGGCCATTATTCAGACAGCCACGACCGCCGCCTGGTGCTGGCCTGGGTGTGTGTGCTGGGTGCGGGCGTGTCGGCTGCAGCCTACGTGCTATCGCAGTTTTCGGACGGCGCACTGATTCCGCTGGCGCTGCTGTTTGGTGGGCTTATGTTTGCCATTTATGGCCTGGCGGTGGCCCACGTCAACGACGTGATCGACTCCACCCAGCTGGTGGAATTTGCCGGCGGCCTGCTGCTGATTCACGGTGTGGGTGCCGCCATTGGCCCCACCTTGGCGGGTGTGGTCATGGACCAGTTTGGCCCTGCCAGCCTGATGCTGTATTTTGCCGCCGTGCTGGGTGTGCTGGCGCTTTACACGCTGCACCGGTTGCGTGCGGCGGCTGCCGTGCCTAGCGAAGAAAAGTCCAGCTTCGTGGTGATGGGTGGCGGCTCACAGGCGGTGCTGCACATGGACCCGCGCAGCCTGAGTGAGCCCGGCGCTGCGGCCGACGCACCCAGCGACGAACCGTCTAAACCCTGAACCCAGCAACGGCTGCTGGCCGCGCTCAGGCGCGCAGCGGCACCGTTGCTTCGGGTGGCAAGGTGAAGCAAAACGTGGCGCCTTCACCGGGGAATGAATGGGCTTGTAGCTCGCCACCATGGCGCTGCACAATGCGCCGGGCGGTGGCCAGGCCAATGCCCAAGCCGCTGAATTCGTGTGGCATGTGCAGGCGCTGAAAGGGCTGAAACAGCTTGTCGGCGCGTGCCATGTCAAAGCCCGCGCCGTTGTCGCTCACACAAAAGTGGCGCGTGCCGTCCAGTTCTCGCGGGTACACCCTGATCTCGGCTTGGGACGTGTTGGCGGTGTATTTCCAGGCGTTGTGCAGCAGGTTTTGCAGCAAGGCTTCCATCAGCGCCGGATCGGCCTGTGCCTGGAGTCCGGGCGCTACCGACCAAGCCACTGAGCGCTCGGGCTGGTCGTGCGCCAGCTCTTCCAGCAGGCGCGTGGCCATGGCGCTCAGGTTGACCGGCTGGCGCTGCATGTCGCCACGGGCAAATTTGGACAGGTGCAGCAGGCCGTCAATCAGCTCGCCCATCTTTTTGCTGGCGGCCAGGATGCGCTGCAGGTGCTGGCGGGCGTGGGCCTCCAGCGTGGGCGCGTCCTCTTGCAGGGCCTGGGCAAAGCCGTTGATGATGCGCAGCGGTGAGCGCAGGTCGTGCGCCACCGCGTACGAATAGCTTTCCAGTTCGTCGTAAGCGCCTTTGAGCGCTTGTGTGCGGGCCTGGATGCGCTGCTCCAGCGAGGCGTTGAGCTGCTGAATTTCCAGCTCGGCGCGCTTGCGCTCGGTCACGTCGTGTGTGACCCCCAGCGCCCGCACCGCACGGCCCTGCGCGTCGCGCTCAAATTCTGCCTGCACCGAAAACCAGCGCACGTCCCCGTTGAGCACCACGCGGTATTCGTGGTCGTACACGCTCTCGCCCTTGACCGCCTGGCTCCAGTGCGCCTGCATGCGGGCCCGGTCGTCGGGGTGGGTGAGGGTCATCAGTTCGTCGCCCGAAAACGCGGCAAAAGGCAGGCCCAGCAGGCGGTGCGAGCCCGAGAGCGTGTTGAAGTGTTTTTTGGCCACGTCGGCTTGCCAGGTGGCCATGCCCGCCATCGTCTGGGCCTGGCGCAGCAGCATTTCGCTGGTGCGCAGGGCCATTTCGGTCATTTTTCGCGGGCTGATGTCTTGCACCACGGCGATCAGGTAGTCGGGCACCCCTTCGGCGGTGCGGATCAACGACAGCGTGAGCTGGACCCACACCGTGTGGCCCTGTTGGTGGATGTAGCGCTTTTCAAAGCTGTAGTGGGTGAGCTCGCCCGACAAGGTGCGCGCCAGAAAATCCACGTCGAGATCCAGATCGTCGGGGTGGGTGAAATCCCGAAAGTGCATGCGCAGCACTTCATCGTGCGTGTAGCCGATCAGGTCGCAATAGGTCTGGTTGACGCGTATCCAGCGACCGTCCAGGTGGCTGTGCGCCATGCCGGTGGCACTGTGTTCAAAGGTGTCGTTGAGCTGCTGGTTGCTCAAGCGGCTGCGCTCGGTGGCTTCACGCAGCGCGTGGTTTTGCCATTGCATCAGGGAAATGGCCCCCACCACCACGAACTGGGTGAGCAGGTGCCATAGGTTGAGCCAAAAGGCCTCAACGGGGTTGGCAAAAGCAAGGGAAAAATACGGTTTGACCAGCAAGAAATTGACGATCACCGTGCCCAGCAGCGTGCTGACCATGCCTGCGCCAAAACCGCCATACAAAGCGGCCAGAGCGGCTGCGAGCGACAGCGTGATGAAGCGCCCGCCCGATTCGGCCGGCGCCAGCGCCATACGCAGCCAAGCCGCCAGCAGCGTGATGAGCACGGCCACCGCGTAGCGCTTCCAACGGCTCTGGCTGTCGGGCTGCCAGGTCACCACCCGCTGCCACACGTCGTGGACCGAGCGGGCGCCCGGGGGCGGGGTGGGGGGTGGCATGACCTTGGGGCTGGTGGAGGGGCGGTTAATTTTTAAGTTTATACCCCGTGCACGGCATCGGCCAGCCCGCGAAAAAGCCCCGCTTCAGGGTCCAGATGGCGGCGTTGCCATGCTGCGCAGCAGCTTTTCAATGCCGGCGGCGGTTTGCTGGGGCTGTTCCATGGGAAACAGATGGCTGCCTTCGATCATGAGCAGGCGCTCGGGGTGTTGCTTGCCTACCAGCCGGTGCGTCATGTTCATGCCAACCTGCTTCATCTCTTGCGACTCGGTGCCCCCCAGGAAGGCAATGGGGCATTGCAGCGGGTGGCGCCGCAGCAGCCGGTCGAGGTTGTGGGGCAGGGTGTTGTAGATCGCGGTTTCGATGTCGCGGTCAAAGCTGAGCACCCGCTGGTGGCCCGTGCCGTGCGCCGCGTCGTGCGTGCCTTGGGCAATGTAGTCGCGCAGCACCTGCGGCTCCCAGCGGGCAAAGGCTTTTTTGCTGGCAAAGTGCTCAAAGGCAGCGGCAGCGTCGGGCCAGCTGTTGCGCCGGCGCCGGCTCACCTTGCCGGGTGACACCGAACCCACCAGCTGGGTGCGCTTGACGAGTTCCAGCGTGCGCGCGCGCCAGCCGCCCAGCACGGGCGAGTCGATCAGGAGCACGCCCTTGACTGGGTGGCCCCCCAGCACGGGGTGGCGCGCCGCACACATGACGCTCAAAAAACCGCCCAGTGAGTGCCCCACCAGCCAAGCGCCCTGGCCGTGGCGCTCCACTTCCGGGGCTGCAAAGTCGGCCAGCTGCTGCACCAGGTGCGGCCAGTTGCTGGTGACGGGGTAGCTTGGGTCGTGGCCAAACTTCTCCACCGCCCGTACCGCAAACCCGCGCGCACGCAACGACTTGAACAGCACCCCATAGGTGCTGGCCGGAAAGCTGTTGGCGTGGGAAAAGATGATCAAAGACATGCTGGAGAGGTGCTCATTGCCGTTTAACCGGCTCGAAGTGTCTAACCCAGGACACCGCCGGGCCGGCTTTGCCGGACGGCCAGTGTCGCCCCCTGGCAGGGGGTGACGCCGAAGGCGGCGCGGGGGTCAGATCAATTTCTCTTTCGCGTTGGTGATTTTTTTCAGCGGCTGGCTGCGCGGGCTGCCGCACAGCAAGGGCACTTCGGTGTGGGCGCCGTCCCAGGTGGGGTGTTCGATGCTGTCAAACACCTCGCGCAGCTTTTGCCCCCAGGTGTTGTGCACCATGCGGAAGTAGGGGTTGTTGTCGTCAATGCAGGTGATCTTGTCTGAGGCCAGGCGGTCCACCTCGTAAACCGCCAGGTCCAGCGGCAGGCCCACCGACAGGTTGGACTTGAGGGTCGAGTCCATCGACACCAGCACGCACTTGGCCGCTTCGTTCAGTGGTGTGTCGGGCGTGATCACGCGGTCCAGCACCGGCTTGCCGTATTTGGACTCACCGATCTGGAAAAACGGGGTTTCTGACGTGGCTTCAATGAAGTTGCCGGCCGAATAGACCTGAAACAGCCGCATGCCTTCGCCGGCGATTTGACCGCCGAAGATGATGGACACGTTGAAGTCCACCCCGGCGCGCTGCAGCGACTCGCCGTCGCGCTCGTACACATGGCGCACCGCAGCGCCCAGCACGCGGGCGGCGTCAAACATGCTCTTGGCATTCCAGATCGTGATGGGGTCGCCGCCCTCGTGGTCCACGAGTTGCTCCACCTGCAGGATTTCGCGGATGGATTGCGAGATGGAGAGGTTGCCAGCCGACAGCAGGCACATGAAGCGCTCGCCGGGCTTCTCGTAGACGATCATTTTGCGAAAGGTGCTGATCTGGTCCAGGCCGGCGTTGGTGCGGGAGTCGGAAAGGAACACCAGTCCGGCGTTGAGTTTGACGGCGACGCAGTAGGTCATGATTTGTCGGCTAATTGCTTGAGTTGGTAGAGCTGTTCCAGCGCTTCGCGCGGGCTCAGGGCGTCGGGGTTGATGCCCTGCAAAGCGGCTTGCAGGGGGTGTGTTTCGGGCTCGGCGCTCGCCGGTGGGGGTGCAAACAGGTCCACCTGGCTGTGGCTTGCTTCGCTTTGGGCTTCCAGCGCGGCCAGGGCGTGGCGGGCGTGCTGCACCACGGCGGTGGGCACGCCGGCCAGGCGGGCCACCTGAATGCCGTAGCTGCGGCTGGCCGGGCCGGGCTCGATTTGGTGCAAAAACACAATGCCGCCTTTGCCGCTGCTTTCCACCGCGCTCACATGCACGTTCACGGCCGCGTGGTGGCTGGCCGGGAATTGGGTGAGTTCGAAATAGTGGGTCGCAAACAAGGTGAAAGCCCGCGCTTTGTCGTGCAGGTGGGTGGCAATGCCGCCAGCCAGGGCCAGGCCGTCAAAGGTGGAGGTGCCGCGGCCAATCTCGTCCATCAGCACCAGGCTGTTGGGTGTGGCGGCATGCAATATCTGCGCGGCTTCGGTCATTTCCACCATGAAGGTGGACTGCGCGTTGGCCAGGTCGTCGGCCGCGCCAATGCGGGTATGAATGGCGTCAATGGGCCCCAGGCGGCAGCTTTGCGCCGGCACGTAGCTGCCCATGCTGGCCAGCAGCACGATCACCGCCACCTGGCGCATGTAAGTGCTTTTGCCGCCCATGTTGGGGCCGGTGATGACCTGCATGCGCTGTTTGGGGCCCATGACCGTGTCGTTGGCGATGAAGCTGCCACCGCTGGTTTCGTTCAGGCGTGCTTCCACCACCGGGTGGCGCCCGCCGCGTATGTCAATGCAGGGCTCGGGCACAAACTGCGGTTCGGTCCAGCCCAGCGTGAGCGAGCGCTCGGCCAGCGCACACAGCGCGTCCAGCGCGGCCATGGCACGGGCCAGCTGGCTGAGTGGCTCGACGAAGTTTTGCAGTTGTTCCAGCAGCTGTTCGTACAGCCACTTTTCGCGTGCCAGTGCGCGGTCTTGCGCGCTCAAGGCCTTGTCTTCAAAGGCTTTGAGCTCGGGCGTGATGAAGCGCTCGGCGTTTTTCAGCGTCTGGCGGCGGCGGTAGTCGTCGGGCACCTTGTCCACCTGGCTTTGCGTCACTTCAATGTAGAAGCCGTGCACCCGGTTGAACTGCACCCGCAGGTTGGAAATGCCGGTGCGGGCGCGTTCGCGGGTTTCCAGTTCAATCAGGAAACCGTCGCAGTTGTTCTGGATGCCGCGCAGTTCGTCCAGGTCGGCGTCAAAGCCGTCGTTGATCACGCCACCGTCGCGCACCAGCGCCGCTGGCTCGGCCAGCAGGGCCGCGCGCAGCAGGCTGGCGCAGCCTGCGGGTGGTTGCAGTTGGGCGGCAATCTGGCCCAGCAAACCGCTGGGTACGCCCAGCTGCTGCGCCAGTTGCTGGGCGCGCTCTAACGTTTGGCCCAAGCCCACCAGCTCGCGCGGGCGCACCTGGCGCAGTGCGGTGCGCGCGGTGATGCGCTCCACATCGCTCGCGCCTTTGAGCGCCTGGCGCAAGCTTTGCCACAGCCCGCCGCGCAGCGTGCCAATGGCGTGCAAGCGGGCGCGGGCGCTTGCGCGCTCGCGGGGTGGTTCCAGCAGCCAGCTGCGCAGCTGGCGGCTGCCCATACCGGTGCAACACACGTCGAGCAGTGAAAACAGGGTGGGGCTGGTTTCACCGCGCAGGGTCTGGGTCAGTTCCAGGTTGCGCCGGGTGTTGAGCGGCAGGTCGATCAGCTCGTCGGTGCGCGCCACCTTGAGGCTCTTCACATGGGTGAGTGCACGGCCTTGGGTGTGTTCGGCGTAAGCGAGCAGCGCGGCGGCGGCGGCGTGGGCGTCGGGCAGGTCTTGCGCTTCCCAGGCGGCCAGGCTGGCGGCTTGCAGCTGTTCCAGCAGTTTGCGTTCGCCCAGGGCGGCGTCAAACGCCCAGGCCGGGCGCAACACCGCCACCAGCCGGGTGCCCGCAGCGGTGGGCTGGCTGGCCAGTGTTTGCAGGTTTCTCTCAAAGCCGGGTGACACCTCGGCGCTGTACAGCAGCTCGCCGGGGCCCACGCGGGCGATCCAGTCGGGCAGGTCTTCGCTGTTGCACTGCGCCAGAAACACAATGCCCTGCGTGACCGACATCCATGCCAGCCCACAACCGGTGCGCGCGCCCGGGTGCACGGCCATCAGCAAGGCTTCGCTTTTGTCCGAGAGCAGCTCCGTGTCGGTCAGGGTGCCGGGCGTGACCACGCGCACCACCTTGCGCTCCACCGGGCCTTTGGCCGTGGCCACGTCGCCCACCTGTTCGCACAGCGCCACCGACTCACCCAGCTTGATCAGCCGGGCCAGGTAGTTGTCCACCGAATGAAACGGCACGCCGGCCATGACCACCGGTTCGCCCGCCGACTGACCGCGCTGGGTGAGCGTGATGTCGAGCAGGCGTGCCGCTTTTTCGGCATCACCAAAAAACAGCTCGTAAAAATCGCCCATGCGATAGAACACCAAGGTGTCTGGGTATCCGGCCTTGATGGCCAGGTACTGCTGCATCATGGGGGTGTGTTTGTCCAGCGGGGCGTTCAAGGCGGGCTCGTCGTGCGGTTTCAGATCAGCCGCAGACTGTAGCAGTTCGGGCTGCCCCCGCCGGCAGACCTTTACAGCACAATCGTGCACCGTTTTGCATACGTCACCGCCCCCTCACGCATGCCTCTTGAACCGAATACTTCAATGATTCCCGCCGATCCCGGTGGTGTTTCTGTATTGCCTTTTGAGTCCATGTTCATGGACGCGCCTGTGCCGGCCAGCCTTAGCCGGTTGCGCGACGGCTGTCTGGTCGCCGTGAACGGCGCCTGGCTGGCGCTGACAGGTCTCACCCAGGAAGCTGCCCTGGGCCGCACCACAGTAGAGCTGGGACATTGGCCCAACGAGGCAGCCCGGCAAGCCTATGTGCACGCCATCGAGGCCGACCAGCATCAGACTTTGTGGCTGTGCCAAGGTGTGGCGCACCAGGTGCGCCTGCACAGCAAGGTGCTGCAGGTCTCGCCCGAGCCGTTGCTGCTGGTGTACCTGACCGAGGCATCGAGCGAAATCGCCGCCGAGCGCGCGCGCCTGCAGAGCGACAACGCGCTGCGCGACGCCAATTTGGCGCTGCAGCAACGTGTTGAACTGCATGAAGTGATGGAAAAAGTGGCCCGGGTGGGGCATTGGACCAACGCAACCAGCGAGCTGGACGTGGTGTGGTCTGCTGGCCTGTACGCAATTGTGGGCCTGGACCCCCGGGAGATGATCAAACGTGTGGAGGGGCGCAGCGGTATTCACCCCGATGACAAAGCCGCCTGGCTGGCTGCGCGGGAAGCTTGCGACGGCCGGGAGGTGGTTTTTCGCTGGCAACGACCGGACGGCCAGCAGCGCTGGTTTCGCACCCGCATCAGCCGCACGGCGGTGGCCGGCAACCCGCAAACCGACTTTGGCGTGGTGCAGGACATCACCGCCGAGCGCGAAGCCGCCCAGGCCCTGGATGGGCAGCTGCAGTTCATTCACAACATTGCCGCGCGCGTGCCCGGCATGATCTACCAGGCGCGGCTCCAGCCCGGCGGGCGCAGCACCATTGCCTATGTGAACGAGGCCGCGCGCGACATGCTGGAGCTGGAGCCCGAGGCCCTGCGCCGCGACGCCCGCCTGCTGTTTGCCCGCGTGCACCCCGACGATTTGCCGGGTGTGCTGTCGGCGCTGCAGCAATCTGCCCAGCGGCTGTTGCCTTGGCGGCAGGTGTACCGCGTGCAGCTGCCAGTGAAGGGGCTGCGCTACTACAGTGTGGAAGCGGTACCCATGCGGGAGGCCGACGGCGCCATTCTGTGGCACGGTTTCACCAGCGATGTGACCGAAGCCCGCGAGGCCGCACAGGCTTACGACCGCCAGCAGCGCATGCTGGAAGTGGTGCGCACCGCGCAGGCCGCCTTTATTGAAGCCGACGACAAACGGCACGCGTTTGAGGGCTTGCTGGACGCCTTGCTGTCGGTGACGGGCAGCGAATACGGGTTTGTGGGCGAGGTGCTGCACAACGTGCAAGGGCAGCCTTACCTGAAAACCCATGCCATCACCAACATTGCCTGGGACGAAGCCACGCGCCGCCTCTACGCCCAGCAGCGAGACGGCGGAATGGAATTCCACAACCTGCAAACGCTGTTTGGGCGTGTGCTGGCCACCGCTGAGCCGTTGATTTCGAACGCCCCGGGCGGCGATGCGCGGGCTGGCGGCTTGCCGACGGGGCACCCGGCCATGTCGGCATTTTTGGGGGTGCCCATCGTCAGTGGCGGACAGCTGGTGGGCATGGTGGGCCTGGCCAACCAGCCCGGTGGCTACACCGCAGCCGATATTGATTTTCTGCAACCCTTGCTGGGCACCGTGCGCCAGCTGGTCATGGCCTGGCGCGCGCACGCCGACCGCAAGCGCACCCGCAGCCAGCTGGAGGCCACCAGCGCACTGTTGGCCGAAAAAAGCGCCGCCTTGCAGGTCACTTTTGACAGCATCAACCAGGGCCTGGCCATGGTGGACGCCGAGGGGCGATATGCCTTTTACAACCAGCGCATGCTGGAGCTGCTGAAGCTGCCACCGGCGCTGATGGCCGAACGCCCGAAGCACGAAGATGTGGTGCGTTTCCAGAAGGAGCGAGGCGACTTTGGGGACAACGGGTCTTTGCTAAGCGCTTCGCTGCACCGGTATGTGGGCATGGAGCCCGATGTGATGCCGCCCGACGCCTACGTGCGGCGCACGCCCGATGGCCGGATGCTGGAAGTCATGACCCGCGTGTTGCCTGGTGGGGGTATGGTGCGCACCTATGCTGACGTCACCTCTTACCTGGAAACCCAGGAGGCGCTGCGCGACGAGCGCCAGCGGCTGGCCTGGGTGCTGGAGGCCACCCGCCCCGGCATCTGGGAGACCAATGTGGCGACCGGCGAGATGGTGATCAATGCGCGCTGGGCCGAAATGCTGGGCTACACCGTCCACGAGTTGATGCCCACCACCTTTCAAACCTGGCGCCAGATGGTGCACCCGCAAGACCTGGAGCGTGCCGAGCGGATACTGCGGCGCCACTGGGACGGCCAGCTCGATTACTACGAATGCGACGTGCGCATGCGCCACCGGGCAGGCCACTGGGTCTGGATCAACGACCGCGGCCGGGTGCACCAGCGCGACGCCCAGGGGCGGGTGTTGTTCATGTCGGGCACCCACCTGGACATCAGCGAGCGCGTGGCCGCGCAAGAACAGGTGCGCGCCCTCAACGCCACGCTGGAGGGCCGCGTGGCCGAGCGCACGGCCGAGCTGGAGCGGTCCATGAAAGACATGGAGGCTATTTCGTATTCCATCGCCCACGATCTGCGGGCACCGCTGCGCTCGGTCAACGGCTTTGCGGCCCTGATTGCCGAAGACGAGGGCGCGGGCCTGAGCCCTGGCGGGCGCGAGATGTTTCAGCGCATTGCCCGCTCGTCGCGCAACATGGGGCAGATGATCACCGACATGCTGGAACTGCTGCGCGTGGTGCGGGTGGAGCTGGACGCGGTGCCCGTGAACATGCATGCGCTGGCCCAGGCGGCGGTGGAGGCGCTGGGCACCAGCGCCGAGCAGGCCCGCATTGACGTGCAACCTCTGCCGCAAGCCTTGGGCGACGCCACCCTGCTGCGCCAGGTGCTGATCAACCTGATGGACAACGCGCTGAAATACTCGCGCGGGCAAGCACAGCCCTTGCTGGTGCTTGGTTTTGATGCCGAGAAGCGGGCTTATTTCTTGCGCGACAACGGCATGGGCTTTGACATGGCCCGGGCGGGCAAGCTGTTTGGCCTGTTTCAGCGGCTGCATGTGGGCAGCGATGTGCCCGGTACCGGTGTGGGGCTGGCGATTGTGGCGCGCATTGTCGAGCGCCACGGGGGTCGCATCTGGGCCGAGTCAGCGCCTGGTGCCGGCGCGACCTTCTGGTGGACCCTGCCTCAGTTGGGCGGCGGGTCGTGAGCTTGAGCAGCGAACAAACCTCGGCGCGTTAAAAAGGCGCGGAGTCGTCTTTGGCTGGCGCATCAGCCACGGCTGGCGATACGTCGGTGGCTGCGTCCGCGGAGGGCGCTGCATCGGATTCGGCGGCGTGCTTGCCCAGCGTTTGGCGCAGCGCCGCTTTGTCGCCAGCGCTGGCGAATTTGCTGTATTTGGACGTGATGCCCACCAACTGGCCGTAAATCTTGGGGTTGGCGGCCATGCATTCCTTTTGCTCCAGGAAGTTGGACTCGCCGGTGAAGTTGCCCACCAGGCCACCGGCCTCGGTCACCAGCAGCGCGCCAGCAGCCACATCCCAGGGCGACAGACCCATTTCAAAGAAACCGTCGGTGAAACCGGCTGCCACGTAGGCCAGGTCGAGCGCGGCCGAACCCGGGCGGCGCACGCCGGCGCACTTGGGCATCACGTCGCCCAACATTTGCATATAGGTCTGAAAAGCGTCACCCGGGCGGAACGGAAAGCCGGTGGACAGCAGGCAGTCGCGCATGGCGATGCGCTTGGCCACGCGGATGCGCCGGTCGTTCATGTAGGCACCGCGGCCTTTGGTGGCGCAAAACAGATCGTTGCGGCTCGGGTCGTAAATGACCGCCTGTTCCAGCTTGTTGCCCACCATGAGCGCGATGCTCACGCAGTACACCGGGAAGCCGTGGATGAAGTTGGTGGTGCCGTCCAGCGGGTCGATGATCCAGACGTGGTCTGCACCGGCGTGCTTGCCGGGGCGCTGGCCCGACTCTTCGGCCCATATGGCGTGGTCGGGGTAAGCGGTCAGCAGGGTGTCGATGATTGCGGCCTCGGCCGCGTGATCCACTTCGGTCACGAAGTCGTTGGTCTGCTTGGCAGAGACACGGACCGACTCCACGTCCAGCGCGGCGCGGTTGATGATGGTACCGGCGGTACGGGCGGCCTTGATGGCCACGTTGAGCATGGGGTGGAGTGTGGACGACATACGTTGTAAACCTTGGCGAGGCCGCAGTGCGGTTCGCGTGAAAGTGGAAGAGCGGTTTGGCTGGGCCCCAGGCGATGTGGGGCGGCGACAATATTGGGATTTTACCGGTTCACCACAACACACACCCCGGCGAGAGCCAACGCGCCCAGCACACACCGCCGAACGGGCTTTGCCAGGCTGCTGGTGTGGCCCCCCTTGGGGGGAGACACGAAGCGGTGCGGGGGGAATTTTTTATGCAATCGCGTTTTGTTCTGATTCAAACCAGCCACGCCGGCAACGTCGGCGGCGTGGCCCGCGCCATGAAAGTCATGGGCTTTGACGACCTGGTGCTGGTGGCACCGCGCTGGGCCAATGTGTTGCGGCGCGAAGAAACCATTCAGCGCGCCAGCGGCGCCAACGATGTGCTGGCGAAAGCCCGCATCGTGGACACGCTGGACGAAGCGCTGGACGGCATGGATCACCTGTGCGCCACCGCCATGACGCCGCGCGATTTTGGTCCGCCCACCCGCACGCCGCGCGCGCATTTCGCCAGTTTGCTGGGCCAGGCTTCGACAACGCCAGACGCCGCGCCGGTGACCCTGCCGGGCGGGGTGGCCTTTTTGTTTGGTTCCGAGCGCTTTGGCATGCGCAACGAAGATGTGTACCGCTGTCACGCGTGCCTGAGCATCCCGACCGACCCGAACTTCGGTTCGCTCAATCTGGCTGCTGCGGTGCAGTTGATTGCCTACGACTGGCGACAGGCGCTGGGCGGCTTTGCCTTGCCACCCGCTGCACCCGCGCGGCCCCTGGCCGATGCCCATGCGCTGGCCGGCATGCTCACCCACCTGGAACAGGCTTTGGTGGCGGTCGATTTTCTGGACCCCGCAGCACCCAAGAAGCTCATGCCACGGCTGAACCAGCTGTTCAACCGCGCCGCACCCACCGACGAAGAAATCCACATTCTTCGCGGCGTGGCCAAGGCCATGCTGCAAATGGCCGAAAAGGCAAAGCGCTAGACTGACCGCATGTTCTCTCGCATCCGTTCCGACATTCAGTGCGTTCTTGAACGCGACCCCGCCGCCCGCAGCACCTGGGAAGTCATCACCTGCTACCCCGGGCTGCATGCTGTTTGGTTGCACCGCCCGGCGCACTGGTGCTGGACGCATGGCCTGAAGTGGCCAGGGCGGTTCATTTCGCACTTGGCGCGCTGGCTCACCGGCATAGAAATTCACCCTGGCGCCAAGGTGGGCGAGCGGGTGTTTTTCGACCACGCCATGGGTGTGGTGGTGGGCGAAACCGCCGAAATTGGCGACGGCTGCACCATTTACCAAGGCGTCACGCTGGGCGGCACTTCGCTTTACAAAGGTACCAAGCGCCACCCCACGCTGGGCAAAAACGTGGTGGTGAGCGCGGGCGCCAAGGTGTTGGGTGGCTTTGAGGTGGGCGACGGCGCGAAGATTGGCAGCAACGCGGTGGTCATCAAGCCCGTGCCCCCAGGCGCCACGGCGGTGGGCATTCCAGCGCGCATCATCCAGAGCAAGGCCGGTGAGAGCGCCGATGTGATTGAGGACGCCAAGCCCAAATTCCAGGCATACGGCATCACGCAGGAAGACGACCCACTCTCACAAGCCATGCGCGGCTTGATCGACAGCGCAGCCGGACAAGAGCACCAGATTGCGCTGCTGTGGCAGGCGATCGAGACACTTTCACAGCAGCAGAAAGGCGACTGTGTGCCTTCAGATGCGGCGCGCAGCGAGTGCTTTGAGGCGGAGAAGCTGAACCAGCTGGTGGGGAAGTAAAACCAACCTCGCGCCGCTTGCGGCGTCAGGGGTCAATGGTGGTGGCCGTGGGCTCCGTGCGCGTGGCCATGCGACACCTCTTCGGCGCTGGCGGGTTGCACATCCACCACCTTCAGCGCAAAGCGCAGCGTCTGCCCGGCGAGCGGGTGGTTTCCGTCCAGCAGTACGGTGTCGCCCTTGATTTTCATCACGGTGAACACTTGTTCGCGGCCCTGGTCGTCCACGCCTTGCAGTTGGCCACCCACCTTCACGCCGGGTGGAAATTCGCTTTTTGGAATGCTGGTGGCCAGGCTTTCATCGCGTACGCCAAAGGCGTCTTGCGGCTGCAGTTCCAAGGTGGCTGCAAAGCCTTTTTCCTGTCCTTCGAGTGCTTTTTCAATGCCGGGCAGCGTGTTGTTGTAGCCGCCGTGCAGGTAGGCGCGTGGCTCCTTGCCGTCTTCCAGCAACTTGCCCCGGGCGTCGGTGGCGCGAAAGGTGATGGTGACCACGGTGTCTTTGGTGATTTTCATGGGGTGTCTCGGTTCGGTGTTCAGCGGGCCGGTCGCATGGCCGATTTGGGGCGAAAGCCTTTGCAGACCTCGTCGTTCGTTTCCAGGTACGGGCCGCCAATCAGGTCGATGCAGTACGGCACAGCGGCAAAAATGCCGTTGATCTTTGGTGTACCGTCGGCGTTTTTAAGGCCTTCAAGCGTTTCGGCAATGGCCTTGGGCTGGCCAGGCAGGTTGATGATGAGGCTGTTGCCCCGAATCACCGCCACCTGGCGCGACAGGATGGCCGTGGGCACGAAGGCCAGGCTGATCTGGCGCATTTGCTCGCCAAAGCCGGGCATTTCCTTGTGGGCCACAGCCAGCGTGGCTTCGGGCGTCACGTCGCGCAGCGCGGGGCCAGTGCCGCCGGTGGTGAGCACCAGCGAGCAGCCCGCGTCCACCAGCTCAATCAACGTGGCGCTGATGTTGGCCACTTCGTCAGGGATCAGGCGCGGCTCGAAGGTGATCGGGTTTTTCAGGGCGCGGGTCAGCCAGTCTTGCAGCGCGGGCAGGCCTTTGTCTTCGTACACGCCGGTGCTGGCGCGGTCGCTGATGGACACAATGCCGATGCGTACCGGGTCGGGTTGCAGAGACGGGTTCATGGCTGTTCTTCTTCGGAGGTGTCGTCGTTTGCGTCATCGGCGTTCTGCCGGGTCAGCACCGCTTTGACCAGCTGGAAAATTTCGCGGTAAGCCTTGCCGTGGCGAACCGCTTCACCGGGCTGCTCTTGCGTCTGGGTGGCCTGGGCGTCTTTGCGCGCTTGGCGAATCAGGGCGCGGAGTTGCTGCACATCGGCCTCGGTGTCCAACTGCAGCCAGCGCGTCAACGCATCGTCGTCGGCAATGAGCTGGTCGCGCCACTGTTCGGCCTGGTGCAGCGACAGCGTGCCTTTGGCCGAGCCTTTGTTTTGCTCGTCCAGTGCAGCCTCGACGGCGGCAATGGTGTCTTCGGGCAGGCCGCGCATGAGCTTGCCAATGAACTGCATCTGGCGGCGCCGTCCTTCAAAGTTGGTGATGCGTTTGGCCTCGGCCACCGCGTCCACCAGCTTTTCCGACAGGTCCAGCCGCTTCATCAGGTCGGCGCGCAGGGTCAGCAGGCTTTCGCCCAATTCCTGCAAGCGGTCGCTGTATTTTTTCAGGTCGGTCTTGCTCATGTCGACCGAGCCCTTGAGCTCGCGCTTGAGCTCAAGGTCCAATTCGCTGCCGATGGCGACGAACTGGCCACGGACGAAATAGCCTTTGGTGGGTTTGCGGGACATGAATTCCTGGGTGCTTGGTGGGTCAGGCCGAGGGCGCTGACCTCAGCTGAATGAGGCTTCTGCGCGGCGCGCAGCAGCCGGTAGGGGCGGCAAGTATCATATCCGTCGACATGAAAAAAGCATCGAACACCCCGCCACGCGTTCGCGCGACCCCTCCCACAACCGCATTCAGCCCAGCCGCAGCGCCTTCCAGTGCGCGTGCGCCGTTGGCCGGCTTTCAGTACGCCCGCAGCCAGTTTGAAGAGCTGGTGGACCTGGCACTGTCGCACGCCAAGCAACTCGGCGCTGCCGATGCGGCGGCCGAAGTGTCCGAGGGCGCGGGGCTGAGCGTGTCGGTGCGCAAGGGTGAGCTGGAAAATGTGGAGCGCAACCGCGACAAGTCGCTGGGTGTGACGGTGTACCTGGGCCAGAAGCGGGGCAATGCGTCCACGTCCGACTTTTCGCCTGACGCCATTCGCCAGACGGTGCAGGCGGCGTTTGACATTGCGCGCTTCACCGCTGAAGACCCAGTGGCCGGCCTGCCCGACGCCGCCGATGTGGCCGACACCTACCCCGATCTGGACCTGTTTCACCCCTGGGCCATCGGTTCAGAGGAGGCGGCACAGATTGCACTGGCTTGCGAAGCGGCGGCCTTTGCCACCAGCAAAAAGATCAACAACAGCGAAGGCGCAGGCGTGTCGGCCCAGCAGTCGCATTTTTTCAGCGCCCACATGCGCGGTGGCGAACGCGGCGTGCCTGGCATTTTCAGTGGCGGCTACGCCAGCTCGCGCCACAGCCTGTCGGTGGCGCCCATTGCCGGCAAGGGTGCCAACATGCAGCGCGACTTCTGGTACAGCTCCATGCGCTCGCCCGAAGAGCTGGCCAGCCCGCAAGCCATTGGCCGCTACGCCGCCGAACGCACGCTGGCCCGCTTGAACGGCCGCAAGATCGCCACCACCGAGTGCCCGGTGTTGTTTGAATCGCCACTGGCCGCTGGCCTGTTGGGCGCCTATGTGCAGGCCACCAGCGGCGGGGCGCTGTACCGCAAGACTACGTTTCTGGGCGACAGCCTGGGCAAGCGCGTGCTGTCCAAGCACCTCGACATTCTCGAAGACCCGCACATCATCAACGGCAAAGGCAGCTCGCCGTTTGACGACGAAGGCGTGCGCACGCAGGCGCGCAAGGTGCTGGTCGGCGGGCGCGTGCAGGGCTACTTTTTGTCCACCTATTCGGCGCGCAAGCTGGGCATGCGCACCACCGGCAATGCGGGGGGCTCGCACAACCTCACCCTCACCAGCCGCCTCACGCAACCCGGCGACGACCTGAAGGCCATGATCCAGAAGCTGGGCCGGGGCCTGTTGGTCACCGAGCTGATGGGGCAGGGTGTGAACTACGTGACCGGCGACTACTCGCGCGGCGCGTCAGGTTACTGGGTGGAAAACGGTGAAATCGCCTATCCAGTGCATGAAATCACCATCGCAGGCAACCTCAAGGACATGTTCAAAGGGATCGAGGCAGTGGGTGCAGACGCCTACAACTACGGTTCAAAAACCGTGGGCTCCATCCTCATCAACCGCATGAAAATTGCCGGTAGCTGAGCGCGCACAGCGATTCTGAACCATGCGACCCGAGGCGCTGGCCCTGCTGGCGGCGGCCTGTTGGGCTGTTTCCAGTTTGTTTTCTGCGCCGCCTGCGCAACGCCTGGGCGCATTTGCGTTCAGCCGCTGGCGCATGCTGTTTGCTTCGCTGCTGTTGTGGGTGCTGGCGGCGTCCAGCGGTGGCTGGCGCACGCTGGATGCCTCGGCGCTGGGGTGGTTGGCACTGTCGGGCCTGATCGGTATCTTCATTGGCGACACCGCGCTGTTTGCCTGCATGAACCGGCTGGGACCGCGGCGCTCGGGCGTGTTGTTTGCCTGCCACGCGCTGTTTTCGGGCGTGCTGGCCTGGGTCTGGCTGGGGGAGGTGCTCTGGGGCTGGGCGCTGCTGGGCAGTGTGTTGCTGGTGGCCGGCGTGATGTTGGCCATTGTGTGGGGCAAACGCAGCGACGAGGCGCACCACTGGGAGCAAACGCGGGGCCGCCTGGTGGTGGGCGTGGGCCTGGGGCTGCTGGCGGCGCTGTGCCAGTCGGTAGCCACCCTCATGCTCAAGCCGCTCATGACCACCGGCATTGACGCGGTGGCGGCATCGGCCGTGCGCATGACGCTGGCGCTGGCGGCCCATGGCGTGCTGATGTTGCTGTGGCGCGGTGCCCGCGCGCAGGCTTCGGTGCGCTGGAGCGACGCGGGGCTGACCTTCTTGAGTGCAGCCGTGGCCATGGCGCTGGGCATGACCCTCATTTTGAAAGCCATGCACCTGGGGCAAGCCGGTCTGGTGGCCGTGCTGTCCTCGGTCACACCTGTTTTGATTTTGCCGTTGCTGTGGCTGGCCTACCGCCGCCGCCCAGCCATGGGCGCCTGGTGGGGCGCGGGGCTGGCGGTGCTGGGCACCGCGTTGATCTTGCGCTGAGAAAATAAACGGGCTTCAGCCCGCCAGTGCCGTTTTCACGGCCGCCGATACGGCGCCCATGTCGGCCTTGCCGGCCAACTGGGCCTTGACAGCACCCATCACCTTGCCCATGTCGCCGGGTCCTGCCGGGCGGCCCAGCTCGGTGCTCAGCGCCGCCACGATGGCTTTCACCTCGGTCAGCACCTCGTCGGCCGACAGGCGTGCAGGCAGGTAGGCCTGCAGCACCTTCATTTCGGCGGTCTCCTTGTCGGCCAGGTCCATGCGGTCGGCCTTGGTAAAGGCCTCAATGCTGTCTTTGCGTTGCTTGATCAGCTTGTCCACGATGGCGATCACCAGCGCATCGTCCAGTTCCACGCGCTCGTCCACTTCCTTTTGCTTCATGGCCGCCGTCAGCAGCCGGATGGTGCCCAGGCGCTCGCTGTCTTTGGCGCGCATGGCGGCTTTCATGTCTTCGGTGATACGTTCTTTGAGGCTCATGGCGGTGCTCCGGTGTGCAGTGAAAGAAGAAAAACGATGGAGAACAAAAAAGCCCGCACGAGCGTCCTCTGGCGGGCTTTTCGGGTGGCCGTCGGGTTGCCCCGGGCAGCACAGCCGTATCAGTACAGCTTTTTAGGCAACTGCATGGCGCGAATGCGCTTGTAGTTGCGCTTGACGGCCGCAGCCTTCTTGCGCTTGCGCTCGGCGGTGGGCTTCTCGTAAAACTCGCGGGCGCGCAGATCGGTCAGCAGGCCGAGTTTTTCGATGGTGCGTTTGAAGCGGCGCAGAGCGACGTCAAAGGGTTCGTTGTCTTTTACGCGGATAGTCGTCATTGAAGAAAAAATTCCAGAATGCGCAAAAAGAGGATGACCGGGAGATCGGGCCCAGCCGTCATTTCTGCAAAGTTCCCCGACTGTTAACTAGTATGGGCCGACGGGGGTTTGCCAGCAAAGCCGCAGATTATAACGCGATCCCGCAAGCGCTCAATACTGGCTTTTGAGGAGTGCAAGCCCGCAGGCGTGTGCGCTCGCCCAGGCCCACTGGAAGTTGTAGCCGCCCAGCCAGCCGGTGACGTCCATCACTTCACCAATGAAATACAGCCCGGGCTGCTTCGACTCCATGGTTTGGGAAGACAGGTCGCGCGTGTCGACCCCGCCGAGCGTGACTTCGGCTTTTTTGTAGCCTTCGGTGCCGGTGGGTGTGAGTTCCCAGCGCGAGAGGCGCTCTGCCAGCCGAGCCAGGGCTTTGTCGGTGGCATCGCACACCGGGCGCTGCCAGTCGGCGTCTTGCGCTACCCAGGCGTCGGCCAGGCGGCTGGGCACCAAGGTGGCCAATTCGTTGGCAATCAGTTTGCGTGAGGTGGCCTTGGCCCGCGCCAGAGCGGCTGGCAAGTCGGTATCGGGGGCCAGGTTCAGGCGAATCGGTGTGCCGTCGCGCCAGTAGCTGGAAATCTGCAACACCGCGGGGCCCGACAGGCCGCGGTGTGTGAGCAGCAGGTCTTCGGCGAAGGTCATGCGGTTCTTCTTGTCGCCGGTTTCGATGCGCACCGGCAGTGACAGCCCAGACAGCTGGGCATAGGGCGCCCAGGCTTCGGCGTCAAAGGTGAGGGGCACCAGGCCGGGGCGCGTGTCGACCAGACGCAGGCCAAACTGCTTCGCTATGCGATAGCCGAAATCGGTGGCGCCTATCTTGGGAATGGACAGACCGCCGGTGGAGATGACCACGGCCCGGCTGGTCACGGTGCCGCGCTCGGTGTCGATCTGGTAGCTGCCGTCGCCCGCTACGCGCAGCGCTTTCACGCCGCAGGGCTGCCAGCGCTGCACGCTGCCGGCTTCGCACTCGCGCAGCAGCATCTGGATCAGGTCGTCGGCCGAGCGGTCGCAAAACAGCTGGCCTTTGTGCTTTTCATGGAATGGCACCTGGTGGCGCTCCATGAGCGCCACAAAGTCTGCTGGTGTGTAGCGCGAGAGCGCAGAGCGGCAAAAGTTGGGGTTCTGGCCGATGAAGTGCTTGTGGGGCGCGTGGGGGTCGAGGTCGCGGTTGGTGAAGTTGGCCCGACCACCGCCCGAGATGCGGATTTTTTCGGCCACCTTGTCGCTGTGGTCGAGCACCAGCACCTTCAAACCCCGCTGGCCCGCCACACCCGCACAAAACAGCCCGGCTGCGCCGGCGCCCACGATCACAACGTCAAAATTTTCCATGGGCCGCAGTGTATGCGGGCCGCCTGCGGCAGCGGTTCAGCGTGATTTCAGGCCGCGCGGTAGCGCGCTTCGAGCGTGTGGGCATTGTTCAGTGGCTGGCCCATGGCGGCCACGCCGCTGACCACGTCACCCACCACAATCACGGCCGGGCTGCCCAGTTGCTCGCGTTCGATGGTGGTGCGCAGTGCGCCCAGCGTGGTGATGGCATGGCGCTGCTGCGGCAGGCTGGCGTGCTGGATGATGGCCAGCGGCGTGCTGGCGGGCAGGCCGGTGAGCAGGTCGGCCTGGATTTGCGTGGCGCTGGACACGCCCATGTAGATGACAAGCGTGAGCTTGGCGTCGCGCGCGGTGGCGGCGAGCTGCTGCCAGTCGGTGCCGGTGTCACCCGGCTTGGCGTGGCCGGTAATGAACACCACGCCGTGTGCGTGGTCGCGGTGCGTGAGCGGGGCGCCCAACGACGTGAGCCCGGCCAAGCCGGCGGTGATGCCGTTGAGCACCTGCACCTCGATGCCGGCAGCGCGCAGGTGCTCCACCTCTTCGCCACCACGGCCGAAGATGAAGGGATCACCGCCTTTCAGGCGGACCACCACCTCGCCTTCGCGCGCGGCCATGATCATGAGCTTTTCAATGAAGGCCTGCGGCGTGCTCTTGCAGCCGCCGCGCTTGCCCACGTGCACGATGCGGGCCTTGGGCGATGCGTGTTCCAGCACGGCGTCGCTGACCAGGTCGTCCACCATCAGCACGGTGGCCGATTGAATAGCGCGGGCGGCCTTGATGGTGAGCAGCTCCGGGTCGCCCGGGCCGGCGCCCACCAGGGTGACGGTACCGGGGTGGAACTGGGTGGTGGTCTGATGGACGGTGGCGGGCATGTTCATGGTGGGCTGACCGCTGGAACGGCGGTTGTCTCGTTGGTCTGTGTTGTGGGCTGTCGACGCACTTCACGCAAGATGTGTTCCACCTGCAGCGCAATGGGCGCAGGCACCGGGCGCTCACCATGGAGCACCGAGCGGATATAGGCGGCGGTGCTGGCGGCGTCCACTTCGCGTGGCAACTCGGGCAGGCTGGCCAGCGGGCCGTCTTGTGTGGCTTGCAGCAGGTGCCGCTGGCCGTCGCGGAAGGCTTCCATTTGCGGCGTACGGCGGGCGTCGGCCACCGGCTCGCCTTCGGTGCCGCGCAGCAGCAGCGCGTGTGCACCTGTCAGCGCAAAAGTCTCGGCCATCGACACCGCGTATTCGGGGTGGGTGTAGCTGCCCACGATCAGTGCCGCCCCTTCGCAGGGGTTCATGAGCTTGACCAGGCTGTGGGCCGGGTTGCGCAGGCCGACAGCTCGGCGCACGTCCAGCAGGCGCTTGAGACCGGGTAGCAGCACCTCGGTGGGCACGACCGCCAGAGCGCCCGCCGCGAGCGGCTGCACGTTGTGGGCCGCCGCGGTGCCGAGCGCGGCCAACACAGCTTCGCTGGTGGCGTGGCGGTCTTCGGTAGCCGTGCCGTGCACCAACACGGGTACGCCCTGGCGCGCCAGCAACAAGGCCAGCAGCGGCGTGAGCACCGGCAACTTGCGCGCACCGTTGTAGCTCGGCAGCACCACGGTGGTGAGGCCGTTGTCGGGCAGGCGGTGCAGCCGCTGGTGCGTAGCGTCCAGAAAGCCGGCCATCTCTTCGGCGGTCTCGCCTTTGATGCGCATGGCGAGGCAAAAGCCGCCCACTTCCAGGTCGGTCACCGAGCCGTCGAGCAACTGGCCAAACAGGTCGGCAGCCTGCTCGCGCGTGAGCGAACGCGCGCCGTCTTTGCCGCGCCCGATGACTTTGATGTACTGGCTGATTCCCATGAGGCGCGATTGTCGGGGAAGCCTGATGACTTCGGGTTATATGGCGATTGCGGCTGGGTGCGGTTGCACCACGGCGGGTTGCGCCTGCACCAGGCGCCGCAGCTCAGGCAGGCACGAGCCGCAGTTGGTGCCGCATTGCAGGCTGCCCTGCAGGCTGTTCAGGCGCTCTTCTTCGGTGCCTTGGCAGCGCTGCAGCTCGTCGTGAATGGCGTCTTCGTTGACGTTGAAACAGGTACACACCTGGCGGCTTTTGGCTGTGACGGCGATGGGCGCCTGGGCACCGGGCATCAGAATCAGGCGGCCATAGGCGCCAGCGGGGCGCTCGTCTTCCAGCAGCGGTTTGATCCACACCTCGGCCCGGGTGTCGCCAGCCAGCACAAAACCTTCCAGGCTGCTCGACTCACCCTGTTTCACCAGCCGGGCGGTGCGGCGCTGGCCGAGCCGGCGGTCGGCATAGCGCAGCGCGTCGGGCGTGTTCAGGCCCAGCAGGGCTTCAATGCGTTCAATGAGTGCCGCCTCCGGGGCTTCGTGGGCGGCGGCCCGAAACAGCACACCGGTGCGGTCGCGCCCAAACGGCACACACGATGCAAAGGGAAACTCCGCCATCAGCACGCGCAGGCTTTCGCGGGCGCTGAGCGCTTGTGCTTCCGGCAGCCAGGCCATGCCCAGCAGCGTCCAGGGCAGTTCGGCTTTGAGCACTTTCACCGCCGCGTGTTTGAGCTCGGGCTGTTTGGACGTGGGGCAGTAGGCCGAAGTGGTGAGTGCGTTGACCCCCGCCAAGGGCTCGCCGGTGCTGCTGACACCGCTGAGGTATTCCGCGCCCCAGTGCATGGCCATGAAGGCTTGCGACAAACCCAGCTCTTTGCTGGCCTGCACCGGCACCAGAATGGAGCCGCGCTTGCTGGTCAGGTGCACCAGGTCGCCCGCCGTGAGGCCGCGCCGGGCCATGTCTTGCGGGTGCAGTTGCACCACCGGCTCAGCCACATGGCCAAACAGGCGGCCCAGGGTGCCGGTGCGTGTCATGCCGTGCCACTGGTCGCGCAGGCGCCCGGTGGTGAGCGAAAACGGGTAGCGCGACTCGCGGGGTTCGGCCAGCGGCTGCCAGGCCAGGGCGGCGAAGCGGGCTTTGCCGTCGGTGGTGGGAAACACGCCATCTTCGTAGAGCCGGGTTTTTCCCGCCGCTTCGCCTTCGCGCAGCGGCCATTGCTGTGGGCCTTGCTGCTCCAGCATGGCGTAGCTCAGGCCGGTGATGTCGAGGTCGCGGCCGCGGGTGGACTCGCGGTGTTCGTTCCAGATGTGTTCTGGGGTTTGGTAGGGGAAGAGGGTGTTGGCTGGTGTTTCGGTCTCCTGCTGTAGCGCAAATGGGGTCGGAGCCGAATTTCGACCAGCATTGTTCTTGGTGTCGGGGGTTGTTGTCCTGAATTCGGATCCGACCCCATTTGCTCCCCTGACGCCGATGGCTTTCTCCAGCCGCTGCGCGAAGTCCACCACGATCTGCCAGTCGTGCCGAGCTTCGCCGGGTGCCTCCATGGCGGCGCGCACGCGGCTGATGCGGCGTTCGCTGTTGGTCACCGTGCCGTCTTTTTCGCCCCAGGTGGTGGCGGGCAGCAGCAGGTCGGCCCAGTCGCAGGTGGACGCGGTGGCATAGGCCTCTTGCACCACCACAAACTCGGCGCGCTCCAGCGCGCGGCGCACGGTGGCCTGGTCGGGCATGCTTTGCGCCGGGTTGGTGCAGGCGATCCAGAGCGCCTTGATCTCGCCGTCGGCGGCGGCCTGGAACATCTCGACCGCGGTCTTGCCCGGCTTGCTCGGTACATCTGGCACGCCCCACAGCGCCGCCACCTCGGCGCGGTGCGCGGGATTGTTCATGTCGCGGTGGGCGCTCAGCAAGTTGGCCAGGCCGCCGACCTCGCGCCCACCCATGGCGTTGGGCTGGCCGGTCAGGCTGAAGGGGCCGGCGCCGGGCTTGCCGATCTGCCCGGTCGCCAGGTGCAGGTTGATCAGGGTGGCGTTTTTCGCGGTGCCGCTGCTGCTCTGGTTCAGGCCCTGGCAGTAGAGGCTGAGCGTGGCCGGTGAGGTGGCAAACCACTGCGCGGCGGTGTACAGGTCTTCCTTTTTCAAGCCGCAGACATCGGCCACGCGCTCGGGTGTGCAGTCGCGCACCAGCGCCTTCAGCGCGTCAAACCCGGTGGTGTGGGCCGCAATAAAGTCGGGCTTGACCCAGCCTTCCCACAGCATGGTGTGCAGCAGTCCGTGGAACAGCATCACATCGCTGCCGGGCTGCAAAGGCAAAAACAGGTCGGCCAAGCCAGCGGTGTCGGTGCGGCGCGGGTCGGCCACGATCACCTTCATGGCAGGGTTCTTTTTCTTGGCCTCTTCGATGCGGCGAAACAGCACCGGGTGGGCAAAGGCCGCATTGCTGCCCACGATGAACAGGCACTGCGCGTGGTTCACATCGTCATAGCAGGCCGGCGGTGCGTCGGCACCCAGTGTGAGCTTGTAACCCGCCACCGCGCTGCTCATGCACAGGCGCGAGTTGGTGTCCACGTTGTTGGTGCCGATCAGTCCTTTGGCCAGCTTGTTGAAGACGTAGTAGTCCTCGGTCAACAGCTGGCCACTGATGTAGAAACCCACCGCATCGGGGCCGTGCTGGGCGATGGTCTTTGCGAAGCGTTCGGTGGCCAAATCCAGCGCTGCGTCCCAGCCCAGTGGTGTGGGTGTTGTGCCGCGCGCCAGACGCTGCAGCGGCTGCAACAGCCGGGTTTGGCGCGTCACGGAAGGCGTGGCCGTGAGGTGCAGCGTGGTGCCCTTGGTGCAGAGCTTGCCAAAATTGGCCGGGTGCAGCGGGTCGCCGCGCACGCCCGTGATCTGGCCCGCCTTGGACGAGATGATCACGCCGCAGCCAACGCCGCAGTACGGACAGGTCGAGCGTGTATCGGTCATGGTTCAGGCAGCAATAGAGCGGCGTGCAGGGCCAGCGATGGGGCGCGTCAGGTCGGTCGCCTGCGTGGCGAGTTCACTGGCGTCCAGAAACACCTCGCCGTTCTCCACCTTCACACGGAACTTGGGTGTGCAGCCCTCATCGGGCGCGGCAGCCTGACCGGTGCACAGCCCGATGGTCCAGTTGTGCAGCGGGCAGGCCACGCTGGTGCCAAACACAATGCCTTGCGACAGCGGGCCGCCCTTGTGCGGGCAGCGGTCGAGCAGGGCAAACACCTCCTCCTGGTCGTTTCGGAAGACGGCTACGTCCAGGCCTTGTGAGCGCGTGACCCGGCGTGAACCGAGCACGGGAATGTCTTCAACGCGGCAGATGGATGTCCAGTTGTTGTGGCTCATGCAGCGCTCCCTTCGGTGCTGGGGGTGATGGCTTGGATGGGGATGAACTGGCGCGTGTCCACGGCCGCTTCCTTGAAGTCAAACCACGGGTCGGGCTCGCCGTCCAGCGCAAACTGCAGGCGTTCCCACAGCGCCTTGCGGCCTTCGGCGTCGTCCAGAATGCGCCGCTTCACATAGTCCAGACCCACGCGGTTGATGTAGTGCACCGTGCGCTCCAGGTACCAACCCTCGGTGCGGTACAGCTCCATGAAGGCGCCGGTGTACTCCATCACCTCTTCGGCGGTCTTGAGTTTGACGAAAAAATGCGCCACCTCGGTCTTGATGCCGCCGTTGCCGCCCACGTACATCTCCCAGCCGCTGTCCACGCCGATGATGCCCACGTCCTTGATGCCCGACTCGGCGCAGTTGCGCGGGCAGCCGCTCACCGCAAACTTCACTTTGTGTGGCGCGTACATGCGCCACATGGCTTTTTCCAGGTCTTTGCCCATCTGGGTGCTGTCTTGGGTGCCCATGCGGCACCACTCGCTGCCCACGCAGGTCTTCACGGTGCGCAGTGCCTTGGCGTAGGCGTGGCCGCTGGGCATGCCAATGTCTTTCCACACCGCCTGCAGGTCTTCTTTTTTCACGCCCAGCAAATCGATACGCTGGCCACCGGTCACCTTCACGGTCGGGATGTTGTACTTGTCTACCGCGTCGGCAATGCGGCGCAGTTCGTCGGCCGTGGTCTCGCCGCCCCACATGCGCGGGATCACGCTGTAGGTGCCGTCTTTCTGGATGTTGGCGTGCGAGCGCTCGTTGATGTAGCGGCTCTGCGGGTCGTCTTTCGCTTCCTTGGGCCAGGTGCTGATCAGGTAGTAGTTGACGGCCGGGCGGCAGGTCGCGCAGCCGTTGGGCGTCTTCCAGCCCAGGTGCGCAAACACCGCGTCCGTGGTCAACAGCTTGCTGCCATCGGCCTGGGGCGTGCGAATGGCTTCGCGCACCGCTTCGTGGCCGTGTTCGGTGCAGCCGCACATGGCCTTGAGCTTGGGTGTGGCCGAGTAGTCACCGCCGGCGGTGAACATCAGAATCTGCTCGACCAGGCCGGTGCACGAACCGCACGACGCGCTGGCCTTGGTGTTCTTGCGCACCTCTTCTAGCGTGAACAAGCCCTTGTCTTTGATGGCCTTGCAGACCGCACCCTTGGTCACGCCGTTGCAGCCACAGACCTCGTCGCTGTCTTGCATGGCCGCAGCCTTGTTGTGGCCCTGGTGGCCGGCGTCGCCAATGTTGCTTTCGCCAAACATCAGCTTGTCGCGGATGTCGTTCACTGTGCGGCCCTCGCGCAGCAGCTTGAAGTACCAGCTGCCGTCCACTGTGTCGCCGTACAGGCAGGCGCCCACCAGTTTGTCGTCTTGAATCACCAGCTTTTTGTAGACCCCGCTGGCGGGGTCGCTCATCACGATCTCTTCCGTGTTGTCCCCGCCCATGAAGTTGCCGGCAGAAAACAGGTCGATGCCGGTGACCTTCAACTTGGTCGACGTGAGCGAGCCGGTGTAGCGGCCAATGCCGAACTCGGCCAGGTGCGTGGCCAGCACCTTGCCCTGCTCAAACAGCGGTGCCACCAAACCGTACGCAATGCCGCGGTGCGCCGCGCATTCGCCCACCGCGTAAATGCGCGGGTCGGTCACGGTTTGCAACGTGTCGCTGACCACAATGCCCTTGTTCACATGCAGCCGCATGGTTTCGGCCAGCGCCGTGTTGGGGCGAATACCCACCGCCATCACCACCAGGTCGGCGGCCACTTCGGTGCCGTCTTTGAATTTCACGGACTTGACGCGACCATCCTCACCGCCCACCAGCTCCTGCGTCTGCGCGCCGATGAGGAACTTCATGCCGCGCTCTTCCAGCGAGGCCTGCAGCATCTTGCCCGCCACGTCGTCCAGCTGTCGTTCCATCAGCCAGGGCGACACATGCACCACGCTCACGCTCATGCCGCGCTTCATCAGGCCGTTGGCGGCTTCCAGGCCCAGCAGGCCACCGCCGATCACGACCGCGTGTTTGTAGGTGGCAGCCGCGTCGATCATGGCCTGCGTGTCGGCGATGTCGCGGTAGGCCAGCACGCCGGCCAAGTCCTTGCCAGGGATGGGCAGCATGAACGGGTTGGAGCCGGTGGCCATGATCAGGCGGTCGTATTCGGCGGTCACGGTCTGGCCCTCGCCGTTCACGCCGGTGACCAGGCGCTTCACGCGGTTCACCTCGGTCACCGTGAAGCCCGCCTGCAGCGTGATGCCGTGGTCGGTGTACCAACTCCAATCGTTCAGCACGATCTCGTCCAGCGTCTGCTCACCGGCCAGCACCGGGCTGAGCAGGATGCGGTTGTAGTTGGGGTGTGGCTCGGCACCAAACACGGTAATGTCGTACAGGTCGGGCGCGATTTTCAGCAGCTCCTCAATCGTGCGCACACCGGCCATGCCGTTGCCGACCATCACCAGCTTCATTTTCGCTTTGGGGTTGACTCGCATGTCCATGTCAGGCCACCTTTTCCACATGGGCTTGGCGCGTGTACAAGAAGTCGATCACGGCCTTGCGGCATTGCTGGTACTGCGGGTCGTCGGCCAGGGCGACGCGGTTGCGCGGGCGCGGCAGGTCCACGCTCAGCACCTCGCCAATGGTGGCTGCCGGGCCGTTGGTCATCATCACAATCTTGTCGCTCAGCAGCACCGACTCGTCCACGTCGTGCGTCACCATCACCACCGTGCTGCGGGTGCGCGCCACGATCTCCAGCAGCTCGTCTTGCAGCTTGGCGCGGGTGAGCGCGTCGAGCGCGCCAAAGGGTTCGTCCATCAGCAGCACCTTGGGTTCCATGGAAAGGGCGCGGGCAATGCCCACGCGCTGCTTCATGCCGCCGGAAATTTCGCCGGGGCGTTTCTGTGCGGCGGGCGTCAGCCCCACCAGGGCAAGTGCCGCGTCGGTGCGGGCTTTCAGCTGAGCCTTGCTTTCGGTGGCGGCGAATACGCGTTCAACCGCCAGGTACACGTTTTCAAAACACGTGAGCCAGGGCAGCAACGAGTGGTTTTGAAACACCACCGCACGCTCGGGACCCGGGCCGGCAATTTCGCGATCGGCGCACAACAGCACGCCGCTGGTGGGCATGGTGAGCCCGGCGATCAGGTTGAGCAGGGTCGACTTGCCGCAACCCGAGTGACCGATGAGTGTGATGAACTCGCCCTTGGCCACGGTGAGGTTGATGTCACGCAGGGCGGGGAAGTTGCCCTTCTTGGTTTTGAAGGTCTGTTCGACGTTCTGGATGTCGATGTACTTGGAGGTCTGGCTGGTGTTCATGGTGTGCTCCTGGGTCGGGGGCCACCGCAGAACCGGCTTTGCCGGGCGGCTGGTGGCGCCCCCTTGAGGGGGTGACGCGCCGTTGGCGCGGCGCAGGGGTGTTTCAGCTTTTCACTTCCTCAAACGTGAACAGGGTGGCCACTTTGATGAGCGCGAATTCGAGCAGCAGGCCGACGATGCCGATGACGAAAATCGCGATGATGATGCTGGACACGTTGAGGTTGTTCCACTCGTCCCAGACCCAGAAGCCGATGCCCACGCCGCCGGTCAGCATCTCGGCCGCGACGATCACCAGCCAGGCGGTGCCCACGGCCAGGCGCACGCCGGTCAGCAGGTAGGGCAGCACGGCGGGGAACAGGATCTTGGTGAAGATTTTCCATTCGCTCAGGTTGAGCACGCGGGCCACGTTCATGTAGTCCTGCGGCACGCGCTGCACGCCCACGGCGGTGTTGATGATCATGGGCCAGATCGAGCAGATGAAGATGGTCCACACGGCTGCCGGGTCGGCGCCCTTGAACACCAGCAGGCCGATGGGCAGCCAGGCCAGGGGTGACACCGGGCGCAGCAAGCTGATGAGCGGGTTGAACATGCGGCTGAGGAACTCGAAGCGGCCGATGGCGAAGCCGGCTGGAATGCCCACCAACGCTGCCAGACCAAAGCCGATACCCACCCGTTGCAAAGAAGCCAGCACGTTCCAGCCCACACCCTGGTCGTTGGGGCCATTGCTGTAAAACGGATCGGAGAACACCTGCACCGCCTGCGCCCAGGTTTCGGCGGGCTTGGGAATGCCGCTGCCGGTGGTGGTGGCGATGAGCTGCCACACGAGCACCAGCAAGGCCAGCCCCATCACGGGCGGCAACACCGCCAGCCAGAAATCACGAAAGTCGCGAGCCGGCCTTTTCGGTGAAGGAGCGGCAGCGGGCGCAACGGGTGCGGTCATGGCTTTGGCAATGGGCGAAGACGTGGGGCTGGCGGCGGGCGATACCGAGGCCTCCAGCGGTGAGTGAAAAACAGCGGAAACCATGGTCATGGGTCCTTTCAGTGCAGAGCGACGAGGGCGGTGTCTTCAATCCCAGAACGCCGCGGGACCGGCTTTGCCGGGCCGCCAGCGTTGCCCCCCAGTGGGGGGTGACGCGCGAAGCGCGGCGCGGGGGGCGTCAAGCTTTAATAGCGAAGCCATCGGCGTAGCGAGCGGGGTCCTTGCCGTCCCAGACGATGCCGTCCATCAGCTTGCTGCTGCGCATCGGGTCTTTCGGCACACTGATGCCCATGGCGCTGGCCACCGATTTGTAGAGATCGATCTGGTTGATCTGTTTGGCAATACCGAGGTAGTCGGGGTGGCTCTTGATCAGGCCCCAGCGCTTGTGTTGCGTGAGGAACCACATGCCGTCGGACAGGTAGGGGAAGTTGACCTTGCCGTCGTTGAAGAACTTCATGTGGTTCGGGTCGTCCCAGGTCTTGCCCATGCCGTTCTGGTAGCGGCCCAGGATGCGCTGGTTGATCGCGTCCACACCGGTGTTGATGTAGGACTTCTGCGCCACGGTCTCGGCCATCTTCATCTTGTTCTGCAGACCGGCGTCGATCCAGCGGCTGGCTTCGAGCACGGCCATCATCACGGCGCGCGTGGTGTTGGGGTACTTCTTGGTGAACTCGGCCGTGGTGCCCAGCACCTTTTCGGGATGGTCGCGCCAGATGTCCTGCGTGGTGTTGGCGGTCACGCCCACGCCGTCCATGATGGCGCGGTGGTTCCAGGGTTCGCCGACGCAGAAGCCGTCCATGTTGCCGATGCGCATGTTGGCCACCATCTGCGGCGGCGGCACCGTGATCAGGCGCGCGCCCGACAGCGGGTTGATGCCTGCCGCGGCCAGCCAGTAGTGCATCCACATGGCGTGGGTGCCGGTGGGGAAGGTGCCGGCGAAGGTGTAGTCGCGCTTGTTGGCGGCCATGAACTTGGCCAGCGACGGGCCATCCACCGCGCCCTTGTCGGCCAGCGCTTTGGACAGCGTAATGGCCTGACCGTTGTTGTTCAGGCTCATGAGCACGGCCATGTCTTTCTTGGGGCCGGCCGTGCCCATGTGCACGCCGTAGATCAGGCCGTAGAGCACGTGGGCAAAGTCGAGTTCGCCGTTCACGAGCTTGTCGCGCACACCGGCCCAGCTGGCTTCCTTGCTGGGGACGATCTTCACGCCGTACTTTTTGTCGAAGCCCAGCACCGAGGCCATCACCACGCTGGCGCAGTCGGTCAACGGGATGAAGCCGATCTTGACCTCGGTTTTCTCTGGCGCATCGGAGCCGGCGGCCCAGACGCCGCTGTGGCCCAGGGTGGAGAAGAAGGTGGCGGTGGCAGCCCCCTTTTTGATGAAGTCGCGGCGCGAAGCGGCGTCGGTCTTGCCGGTTGCGCTGTCTGAGGTCGGGGTGGTGGTGTGTGCGCTCATGTCCAACTCCTTGCTGATGAAAAAAACGGTGGCCAAAACAAAACGGCGCCCATCACGTGACCCGCAGTGAGCGAGTGGGTGATGGACGCCGTTGTCCAGTGTCTGGGGAGACTTCAGGGGTTTGTGCCGCCATTGGCACAGACGCCTTTGTATTGCTTCAAAGCAGGGACCATGCCAGGCTACGGGTTTCCACCGGGATCATGTTGTTCAGTCTTGATTTCATTGAAAAAAATGCAGCAGGCAGCGCACATCTCAAGCCGTTTCGCCGTGCTCCATCCGGGTTTTTTCGCCAACAGATGAGCCTCTTTTTGGTGCGTGGTGCACGGCAGGCACGTTCTTTGTGCACTGCAGCATCCATCGGGGCTTGCGCCGTGTCAGCGGCGGCGGTCCGGCAACACGTCGGCCATGGCCAGCACGGCTTCGGCCACTTCAATCAGGCGGCGGTTCTGGTTCATGGCCATCTGCCGCATGGTTTTGTGGGCCTCTTCCTCGCTCAGCTGGCGGTGCGCCATCAGCAGGCCCTTGGCGCGTTCCACCAGCTTGCGTTCGTTCAGGCTGGCGCGCACGGTGTCGAGTTCGTCGCCCATGCTTTGCAGGCGCCGGGCTTGTTCCTGCACCAGCTCCAGAATCGAGCGTTCCAGGTGCAGCCCATAGCCTTGGGGCGGCGTGAGGCCGGGGGGCACCGCGTTGCTGGCCAGGGCCATGGCGCCGCCGGGCGGTGGCGCGTCTTTGAAGAACGTGAGCGAATCGGCCTCGCAAGTGGCGGTGGCGCTCAGGGCGGTGAAGGTCTGCAGGTCTTGGTGGGCCGCAGCGATCTTGTTTTCGCACACGCGCAGCAGCTCCTGCGCCAACTGGTCTTCAACGTCCTTCATGCGGTCCATGCGCTGGCTGCAGCACGCGAACCACACCGGGCTCTGGTTCGCATCCAGGGCTGAGCCCTGGGTGGCCGTGCACAGCACGCGGCGCATGCGTTCCAGCTCGGCCAGCGTGGCGCTGGGCTGGTTCTGGCTCCAGAGAGCGGCCAGCGTGGCGCTGGAAAATTCGGCGAACACCTGCAAACAGCGCTCTTGCGAGTCGATCAGGTGCAGCAGGCGCTGCTGCTCGCTGGCGTCAGCCCGGCCGCTGGCGTACAGGGCCGAACCAGCGGCGCGCTCTTGTCCGGCAAATTCCTTGCCTTGCATGAAGTTGAAGCGGGCCACCAGCAGGCGCGAAATTTCGGGGTCGGTCGCGCTGTCGACGGCTTCAAACACCACCGCCAGCAGCCCGGCAATCAGCCGCACATACGCTTCGGTGACTTTGCGCGCCGACCATACCTGGCCTTCAATCTGTGCTCGCAGGTCCGGCAGGGCGTCCAGCCCGTGCAGCACATAGGCGATGCGGCTGAACAGCCTGGCACCGTTCCCGACCATGACCGATTCGGTGTCAAGGCTGTCAAAGCACGCGCGCAGTTCGCCTTCAATGCGCAGGCATTCGCTGGTTTGCGCCTCGCGCTCGGGTGCAAAACGGGCGCCGTTTGAGCTCAGGTAAAGGTTGGACAGCCCGCGCTCGCGCTGCAGGCCGTGCACCAAGCGCCCCGTCACGTTCACCAGCGCGCTCGCGAGTGCCAGCGCCTGCAGCTCGGCGATTTCGCAGCGTTTGGCTGCAACCAGAAAATTCAAACCAGATTTCATTCAGTGAATGGGTTGTTTCCCAATCGGTGAGCAACAAACATGCCGCCCAAGGTTCGACCGCATGCGTGTGCGGCCCGCGACCCCCGATCTGGCGGGATGAAGGGCGGTACCCAAATGCCGCAGGGCGCCTGAAGGTGCTCCCCCGTACACTCCCCCACATGCTGATTTTGGGAATCGAATCGTCTTGTGACGAAACCGGCGTGGCCCTGGTGGACGCCAGCGGCACCGGCACGCCCCGGCTGCTGGGCCACGCTTTGCACAGCCAGATTGACATGCACCAGGCCTATGGTGGCGTGGTGCCCGAGCTGGCCAGCCGCGACCACATACGGCGCGTGCTGCCGCTCACCGACGCCGTGCTGGCGCAGGCCGGTCTGCCGCTGGCGGCCGTGGACGCGGTTGGGTACACCCGCGGGCCAGGACTGGCCGGCGCCTTGCTGGTGGGTTCGGGGGTGGCCTGTGCGCTGGGCTTTGCGCTGGGCAAGCCGGTGCTGGGCGTGCACCACCTGGAAGGGCATTTGCTGTCGCCGTTTCTCAGCGCCGACCCGCCCGAGTTTCCGTTTGTGGCGCTGCTGGTGTCCGGCGGGCACACCCAGCTGATGCGGGTGGACGGTGTGGGGCGCTACGAACTGCTGGGCGAAACCATTGACGACGCAGCGGGCGAGGCGTTTGACAAGTCGGCCAAGCTGCTCGGTCTGGGCTACCCCGGTGGGCCCGCGCTGTCCAAGCTGGCCGAGCAGGGCGATTCGCTGGCCTACAAGCTGCCGCGCCCACTGTTGCACAGCGGTGACCTCGACTTCTCGTTTGCTGGCCTGAAAACGGCGGTGCTGACCCAGGTGAAGCGACTGGCCCACGCCAGCATGGACGGCCCGGCGACCACGCACCTGGCCGACCCGCTGAGCATGCAGCAGAAGGCCGACGTGGCCGCCTGCGTCCAGGCAGCCATCGTGGAGGTGCTGGTCAAAAAATCGCTGGCGGCGGTCAAGCTCACGGGCCTGCGCCGGCTGGTGGTGGCCGGTGGTGTGGGGGCCAACGCGCTGTTGCGCGAGCAGCTCAACGCCGCCTGCACGCGCGCTGGCATTCGTGTGCACTACCCTGAGCTGCACCTGTGCACCGACAACGGCGCCATGATCGCCCTGGCCGCCGGGCTGCGCGCCCAGGCGGGTCTGGCGTTCACCGGTGAAGAACCCTTTGCCACCAGCGGCTACCGCTTTGACGTGCGCCCCCGCTGGCCACTGGCCGAGCTGGCACAGCCCGGTCTTTGAGCAGGCTCCTTGGGGTCGTGAAGGGCGGAATTTCCGGCCCTGACAGCTGTCGGATGGGCAAAGTTAATTATGAATTACACTGCGCCACCCCGACCCAGCGCGTCGCTGGTCCCGCCCCCATCCGGGCGTCTGGACCCTGCTCTGGAACTGTGCAGGCCACCCGCCAGCCCACCTTCAACAGAACCCATATGCATCCTGTTTTGACATCTCCCCTGCGCCGCCGCTGCACCACCTGGGTGCTGGCCATGGCGGCTTGCCTGAGCCTGCCCGCCACGGCACAGCCCTCTGTTCAAACCGCCAGCGCAGCCAGCGGCGCGCCCATTCGCATCGGCATGATTGAAGGCCTTTCGGGTCCTTTTGCCAACACCGGCGAAGCTGTGTTTCGCAACCTGGTTTGGGCCACCGAGCGTGTGAACGCACGTGGCGGCGTGAAGCTGCCCGGCGGCAACCGTCCGCTGCTCATCGAGCGTTTCGACAGCAAGGGCCAGACCGAAGAGGCGCTGTCGGCCTTGCGCTCCGCGATCGACCGCAACATCACCATCGTGACCCAGGGCAACAGTTCGGCCGCAGCGGCGGGGCTGATCGACGCCATCAACAAACACAACGAGCGCGAGCCGTCGCGTCAGGTGGTGTTTCTTAACTACTCGGCGGTGGACCCGGTGCTGACGAATGAGAAGTGCAGCTACTGGCATTTCCGCTTTGACGCCCATGCGGACATGCGCATGACCGCGCTCATGAGTGTGTTGCGCGAAGTCGCAGCCTTGAAAAACATCTACCTCATTGGCCAGGACTACAGCTTTGGCCAGGCGGTGCTGCGCGAAGCGCGCAACCAGCTGGCGGCCAAGCGGCCCGATGTGAAAATTGTGGGTGACGAGCTGCACCCCATGGCTCGGGTGAAAGACTTTTTGCCCTACGCCAACAAGATCAAGGCCAGCGGCGCCCAAGCCGTGCTCACCGGCAACTGGGGCAACGACCTCACGCTGCTGGTGAAAGCCGCCCGAGAGGTGGGTTTTGAAGGCACGTTCTACACCTTCTACGGCAATGCGCTGGGAGCGCCTGCCGCCATTGGAGATGCCGGCATTGGCAAAGTGGTGGCGGTGGCCGACTGGTTTCCCAACGTGGCCACGCGCGAATCCGAAGCTTTCTACCAGTCGTTCCGCCAGCGTTTTCCCAAACCCGAAGAAGACTACGTGCACATGCGCATGCAGCTCATGATTGAGTCGTTGGCGCAGGCCATTGAGCGCGCGGGTGCCGATGGCAGCCCAATCAACGCGGCCAACCTCGCCGCTCAGCTGGAAAAAGCCGACGTCACTTTTGCTGGGCAGCGCGCCCGCATGCGCGCCGCCGACCACCAGTTTCAGCAGCCGTTGACTGTGGCGGTCATGGACCGCCAGGGAGCACCCGGCGTCAAGTTCGATGTCGAGGGTTCGGGTTATGGTTTTCGGGTCATTCGCAGCATCACGCCGCAGCAGGCCGAGCAGCCCCACAGCTGTAACATGGCGCGGCCCTGATACCGGGTATTTCAAGGAGTCGGTTCATGCGAGCCGTGGTTGATCAACTGGAAGAGTCCCGCATTCGCGAGGTGGCCAACGAAGGCCTGGGCCGTCCGGACGTGCTCAAGTTCTGGTTTGGTGAAAGCGACGAAGTCACGCCGGCCTTCATCCGCGAAGCGGCGATTGCCTCGCTGCAGCTGGGCGAGACCTTTTACGCCCACAACCTGGGGCTGCCCGAGTTGCGCCAGGCGATTGCGGTCTACACCCACGGCCTGCACCCCGGGCGCGGCGCCGACCACTGGTTTGACCGCATCGCCGTCACCTCGGGCGGCGTCAATGGCCTCATGCTGGCGTCACAGGCCTTGGTGGAGGCGGGTGACGAGGTCGTGGTGGTCACGCCCGCCTGGCCCAATCTGGTGGCGCAGCCGCAAATCATGGCAGCACGGGTCAAGACCGTGGCGTTGAAAGTGAGCGAGACGGGCGACAACGCGGGCGCCTGGGTGCTTGACATGGCCGCCTTGCTGGCTGCCATCACACCGGCCACGCGTTTGCTGATTGTCAACGCGCCCAACAACCCGACCGGTTGGACGCTCAGCCGCGACGAGCAGGCCACCATCCTGGCGCACTGCCGCCGCACCGGCACCTGGGTGCTGGCAGACGAGGTTTACGAGCGCCTGTACTATGCCGCCGACGGCATGGGCTTCGCGGCGCCCAGCTTTCTGGATGTGGCCGAACCGGACGACCGCCTGATCGTGGCCCACAGTTTCTCAAAGAGCTTTCTCATGACCGGCTGGCGCCTTGGCTGGCTGGTGCTGCCGCACGCGCTCACCCACGCTCTGGGCAAGTTGATCGAGTTCAACACCTCGTGCGCACCGGTGTTCACCCAGCGCGCTGCCGTGGTGGCGCTGCAGCGCGGCGACGAGGTCACGCCCGCGCTGGTGGCGCACCTGCAAACCTGCCGCGACACCCTGGTGCCGCTGCTGCAGGCCATACCTGGCGTCACGCTGGCCATGCCGAAAGGTGGCATGTACGCCTTTTTCCGGCTGGAGGGCCAGCCCGACTGCCTGGATGTGGCCAAGCGGCTGGTGCGCGAGGCCGGCTTGGGCCTGGCCCCTGGCAGCGCCTTTGGCTCCGAAGCCGTCGGCTGGTTGCGCTGGTGCTTTGCCAGCCGCGATCCGCAGCGCCTCGTGCAGGGCGTAGAGCGACTTCGGTCCTGGCTCGAAGGCCCGGGACAAAAAACGACTGGGCTATAATTTGCGGTTGCTGTCCGTTTGGACGGCAATTCACGCCCGTTGCGGCGGTCAGGCCTGGTGTTCCATGTGCTGGCAGGCTGCGACGGGACGCATGTAACCCCCAGGAATCCGACATGATCGAAAAATCCATCAAAGCCGCTGTCGTCGCGGACAACGCCCGTGCCGCCAACGACACCGGTAGCCCAGAAGTGCAGGTCGCCATTCTGACCGCCCGCATCAACGAGCTGACCCCCCACTTCAAGACCCACGCCAAAGACCACCACGGCCGCCGTGGCCTGTTGCGTATGGTGAGCCGCCGCCGCAAGCTGCTGGACTACTTGAAGTCCAAAGACGCTCAGCGCTACATCGCCCTGATCGCCAAGTTGGGCCTGCGCAAGTAATTTTGAGTACGGCATGACACGCAAAACGCCTGAGTTGGTTCGCTGGCTCGGGCGTTTTTTGTTTGTCAGCCACGTTTTTTGATTCCGGAGCAGCAACAACAGAGCGAAGCTGTGTCATTCCAAAGGTGTTGACGGCCGCGCCGCAGCGGCGTTCAACGGCTCTGGAATGGCATCGTGTTCTGGGTTGTGTTTCCGGGTTTTGTGCAGATGGTCTGCACGCCAAGCCGCCCGCCAGTTTTGCTGGGTGGCCCATAGGAGAAAACCCATGAGCATGTTCAATAAAGTCACCAAGACCTTCCAGTGGGGCCAGCACACGGTCACCATGGAAACCGGCGAAATTGCCCGCCAGGCCACCGGCGCTGTGCTTGTCAACATTGACGACACCGTGGTGCTCGCCACCGTGGTGGCCAAGACCGATGCCAAAGCCGGTCAAGACTTCTTCCCGCTGACGGTGGATTACACCGAAAAATCGTACGCCGCCGGCAAGATCCCTGGCAGCTTCTTCAAGCGCGAAGGCCGCCCTAGCGAACTCGAAACGCTGACCTGCCGCCTGATCGACCGTCCGATCCGCCCGCTGTTCCCTGAAGGCTTCTACAACGAAGTCCAGGTGATCGTGCACGTGGTCAGCCTCAACCCCGAAGTGCAGGCCGACATCGCGGCCATGATCGCCACCTCCGCCGCTCTGTCGGTCAGTGGCATCCCGTTCAACGGCCCCATTGGTGCGGCCCGCGTGGGTTACATCAATGGCCAGTATGTGCTGAACCCTGGCCAGACCCAGCTCAAAGACAGCCAGCTTGACCTGGTGGTGGCCGGTACCGAAGCCGCTGTGCTGATGGTGGAGTCCGAAGCCGACCAACTGTCTGAGGAAGTCATGCTGGGTGCCGTGGTGTTTGGCCACGAGCAGGGTAACGTCGCCATCGCCGCCATCAACGAATTGGTACGCGACGCGGGCAAGCCCGTCTGGGACTGGCAAGCGCCTGCCAAAGACGAAGCCCTGATCGCCAAGATCGATGGTCTGGCCAAGGCCAAACTTGAGGCCGCTTACCAAATTCGCAACAAGCAAGCCCGCACCCAGGCCTGCCGTACGGCTTACGCCGACGTCATGGCAAGCCTGAAGGCCGAAGGCGTGGCCTTTGACAGTGTGGCCATTGAAGCCCTGTTGTTCGAAATCGAAGCCAAGATCGTGCGCGGCCAGATTCTGGCTGGCGAGCCTCGTATCGATGGTCGCGACACCCGCACCGTGCGCGCCATCGAAATCCGCAACAGCGTGTTGCCCCGCACCCACGGTTCGTCGCTGTTCACGCGCGGTGAAACCCAGGCGCTGGTGGTGGCCACGCTCGGCACCGACCGCGATGCCCAGCGCATTGATGCACTGGCGGGCGAATTCGAAGACCGCTTCATGCTGCACTACAACATGCCTCCCTTCGCCACCGGCGAAGCGGGCCGTTTCGGTACGCCCAAGCGCCGCGAAATCGGCCACGGCCGCCTGGCCAAGCGCGCGCTGATTGCTGCGCTGCCCAGCAAAGAGGACTTCCCCTACACCATGCGTCTGGTGTCGGAAATCACCGAGTCCAACGGTTCCTCTTCGATGGCTTCGGTTTGTGGCGGCTGCCTGGCGCTCATGGACGCTGGTGTGCCGATGAAAGCCCACGTGGCCGGTATCGCCATGGGTCTGATCAAGGAAGGCAACCGCTTCGCTGTGCTGACCGACATCCTGGGTGACGAAGACCACCTGGGTGACATGGACTTCAAGGTGGCCGGCACCACCAACGGTATCTCGGCGTTGCAGATGGACATCAAGATCCAGGGCATCACCAAAGAGATCATGCAGGTCGCACTGGCCCAGGCCAAAGAAGCCCGCATGCACATTCTGGGCAAGATGGAAGAAGCCATGGGCGAAGCCAAGACCGAAGTGTCGAACTTCGCGCCCAAGCTGTTCACCATGAAGATCAACCCCGAGAAGATCCGTGACGTGATCGGCAAAGGCGGCTCGGTGATCCGTGCGCTGACCGAAGAAACCGGCACCCAGATCAACATCGACGAAGACGGCACCATCACCATTGCCTCGACCGACAGCGCCAAGGCGGACGAAGCCAAGCGCCGTATCCAGCAGATCACCGCCGAAGTTGAAATCGGCAAGGTCTACGAAGGTCCGGTCACCAAGATCCTCGACTTCGGCGCCCTGATCAATTTGCTGCCTGGTAAAGACGGTTTGTTGCACATCAGCCAGATCGCGCACGAGCGTGTTGAGCGCGTGACCGACTACCTGAGCGAAGGCCAGATCGTCAAAGTCAAGGTGCTGGAGACCGACGAAAAGGGCCGTGTCAAGCTGTCCATGAAGGCGCTGATCGACCGCAACAGCGGCGACCAGGGTCAACAGCAACAGCAGCAATAAGACGGATTTTCCGGCCATGCAAGCGGTTGAAATCAGCGCCTACGGCGCACCTGAAGTGCTGCGTGTGACAGAGCGCCCCATGCCTGTAGCGGGCGAGGGCGAGGTGCTCATTCGCGTGAGCGCTTCGGGTGTGAACAGGCCCGATGTGCTGCAGCGCACCGGCAATTACCCGGTACCTCCTGGCGCGTCCGACATCCCCGGTCTTGAAGTGGCGGGTGTCATCGAGTCGGGTGACGCGGCTGGCATGGCTGCGGCGGGTCTCGCTGTGGGTGACCGTGTGTGTGCACTGGTGGCTGGCGGCGGGTATGCGCAATTTTGCGTGGCACCCTTGGGCCAGTGTCTGCCGGTTCCAGAGGGTCTGGACGACGTGGCTGCGGCCACATTGCCTGAGACGTTCTTCACCGTCTGGAGCAACGTGTTTGACCGGGCGCGCCTTCAGCCCGGTGAGACCCTGTTGATTCAGGGTGGCACCAGCGGTATCGGTGTGACGGCGATTCAGATGGCCAAGGCCCTGGGTGCCCGGGTGATCGCCACCGCAGGCAGCGATGAAAAATGCGCCGCCTGTGTGGCGCTTGGCGCCGACCATGCCATCAACTACAAAACGCAAGATTTTGTGGCTGTGGTGGGCGAGCTCACCGAAGGTCTGGGTGTCAATGTCGTCCTGGACATGGTGGCAGGCTCCTACGTGGCCCGCGAGCTGGACTGCCTTGCCGAAGATGGCCGTTTGGTCATCATCGCGGTGCAGGGCGGCGTCAAGGCCGAGATCAACGCCGGCATGGTGCTGCGTAGGCGCCTGACCATCACCGGCTCGACATTGCGTCCGCGGCCTGTGGCCTTCAAGACGGCTATTGCCCAGAGTTTGCGTGCAACCGTCTGGCCGCTGCTGGCCAGCGGCCGCATCAAACCTGTCATCTACCGCGTGTTCAACGCGGGTGAGGCTGCATCGGCCCACACGCTGATGGAGTCCAACCAACATATCGGCAAGCTGGTCCTGAAGTGGTCCTGACCGCTGGCTGAACGCCTTGCTGGAGAGAAAGCTATGAAAAAACTCATCGCAGGTAACTGGAAAATGAATGGCTCGCTGGCTGCCAACGAGGCGCTGGTCAAAGCCATGCTCACGGGGTTGAACGGCGCTGCGCCCGTCGCCGACATGGCGCTGTGCGCGCCTGCGCCTTACCTAGCGCAATTGCAAACCCTGCTGAAAGACAGTCCGATCGCTTGGGGCGCGCAAGACTTGTCTGCCCACGAGCAGGGTGCGTACACCGGTGAGGTCAGCGCGGCCATGCTGCAGGACTTTGCCTGCCGGTACGCCATCGTGGGCCACTCCGAACGCCGCCAGTACCACGGTGAAACAGATGCCTTGGTGGCAACCAAGGCGCAGCGCGCGTTGGCTCTCGGCATCACGCCCATCGTCTGCGTGGGTGAAACACTGGCCGAGCGCGACGCGGGACAAACGGAAACTGTGGTCAAGCGGCAGCTGGCTGCCGTGATCCACGCGGTGGCGCACTGCACCAGCGAAATTGTGGTGGCCTATGAGCCTGTGTGGGCGATCGGTACGGGCAAAACTGCCACACCCGAAATGGCTCAGCAGGTGCATGCTGTCCTGCGTGCTCAGCTTTCGGCTGCGACCCAGCATCCCGAGCGGGTGCATATCTTGTATGGCGGCAGCATGAATGCGGCCAATGCAGCCAGTCTGCTGGCCCAACCCGATATCGATGGTGGACTGATCGGTGGCGCCTCGCTCAAGGCCTCTGACTTTCTGCAGATCGTGGCGGCGGCGCAGTAAGCGCCTTCCCCAAGTTACTTATTTCCGGAGAAAAAAATGAACGTTTTGTTGACCATCCTTCTTGCGGTGCAGTTGCTCTCTGCCCTGGGCATGATCGGCCTGATTTTGATGCAGCACGGTAAGGGCGCAGACGCCGGCGCAGCCTTCGGTGGCGGTGCGGGTTCGGCCAGCCTGTTTGGTGCTTCGGGTGGTGCCAACTTCTTGTCTCGCACCACTGCGGTGCTGGCTGGCGTGTTCCTCACCTGCACGCTCGGCTTGGCCTACTTTGGTAACCTGCGCGAAGCGCCAACTTCCGGCAGCGTACTGGAAGGTTCGGTGCTCCCAGCCGACTTGCCCGCCGCTGCACAGATTCCAGGCCAGGCCAAGGGTGACGAGCCTGCGCCTTCTGTGGTGGACACGCAACCCGTTGGTACGGGCGCAGCCCAGATTCCAGCCAAGTAAGCTGGCTGCAAACCTGCTGTGTTTCGAGTTGAATTCCGTAGGTCTACGCCGCTTGGAATTGCAATGAAAATCCAGTGCGCGCTCTGAAAAAAAGGGTTGTTTCAGGGTAAACTCTAAGGCTTGTCGATAAGGCTCACACAGTCCCTCGTGAGCCCGGCAATGCAGACCTAGCCGACGTGGTGAAATTGGTAGACACGCTATCTTGAGGGGGTAGTGGCGAAAGCTGTGCGAGTTCGAGTCTCGCCGTCGGCACCAATCTTTGGACAACATGGCCCATGCGCCATGTCAGTGGAACTTACCAAGATGAGTCTCGAGCAATACCTTCCCGTTCTCTTGTTCATTTTGGTGGGTGTTGCGGTCGGGATCATTCCGCAGGTGTTGGGCTACATACTGGGCCCCAACCGCCCTGATGCGGAAAAAAACTCCCCTTATGAGTGCGGCTTCGAAGCATTTGAAGACGCTCGAATGAAATTCGATGTGCGCTACTACTTGGTGGCCATTTTGTTCATTTTGTTCGATCTGGAAATTGCATTTTTGATCCCCTGGGCTGTGGCTTTCTCGGACATTGGTCTGACAGGTTTTCTCGCTGGGGTGGTTTTTCTGGCCATTCTGACCGTGGGCTTTGCTTACGAGTGGAAAAAAGGCGCACTGGATTGGGAATGAGCAAGTTCAACCTATCTGTGCGCGAACTCCGGAGCTGTTCATGATTGAAGGCGTGTTCAAAGAGGGTTTCGTCACCACCAGCTACGACTCGGTGGTGAACTGGGCCAAGACGGGCTCGTTGTGGCCCATGACGTTTGGTTTGGCCTGTTGCGCAGTTGAGATGATGCATGCGGCCACGGCCCGCTATGACCTCGGTCGTTTCGGTGCTGAGGTGTTTCGCGCGAGTCCGCGTCAGTCCGATCTGATGATTGTGGCCGGCACGCTGTGCAACAAAATGGCGCCCGCTTTGCGCAAGGTTTACGACCAGATGGCGGAGCCTCGTTGGGTGCTGTCCATGGGTTCTTGCGCCAACGGTGGCGGGTATTACCACTACAGTTATTCGGTGGTGCGCGGCTGCGATCGCATCGTGCCGGTGGATGTGTATGTGCCCGGCTGTCCGCCCACTGCAGAAGCGCTGCTCTACGGCATCATTCAGTTGCAGCAAAAAATTCGCCGCACCAACACCATCGCGCGGGCCTGAGCGTCCGCCATGGCCTATCCGGTTTGCGTCCAGAAAGTCTGTTCATGAGCGATACCCGCACGCCCTACGCCACCTCGCCCGAGGCGATCCAGTCTTCTCTCTCTGCCTTGTTGGGTGATCGCGTCGAGTCGATCGTTGTGGTTCGCGGTGAGGTGACCCTGACCGTGAGTTCGGCCCATTATTTCGACGTCATGAAAAGCTTGCGCGACGAGCCTGTGGCGCGCTTTGAGCAGCTGATTGATTTGTGCGGTATGGACTACCAAACCTACGGCGACGGCCGCTGGGAAGGTCTGCGCTTTGCTGCGGTTGTTCATCTGCTGTCTGTCAGCCTCAACCAGCGTGTTCGCGTCCGTGTTTTTTGCCCGGAAGAGGACTTCCCAGTACTGGCGTCTGTCACGTCGTTGTGGGCGTCTGCCAACTGGTACGAGCGCGAAGCGTTCGACCTCTTCGGCATTGTGTTTGAAGGTCATGATGACCTGCGACGCATCTTGACCGACTACGGATTCATTGGTCATCCGTTCCGCAAGGATTTCCCGTTGTCGGGCCACGTGGAAATGCGTTACGACGCGACACGACAGCGTGTCGTGTACGAGCCAGTGAGCATCGAGCCGAGAGAGATCACGCCGCGCGTGATCCGCGAAGACAATTACGGCGGGTTGCACTAAGCCGCAGGCGAATCGGAATACCCATGGCTGAAATAAAGAACTACACCCTGAACTTTGGTCCGCAGCACCCGGCCGCGCACGGCGTTTTGCGGCTGGTGCTGGAGCTCGATGGTGAGGTGGTGCAACGCGCCGATCCACACATCGGCCTTCTGCACCGTGCCACTGAAAAGCTGGCCGAGAGCAAGACCTTCATCCAGTCGTTGCCCTATATGGACCGCCTCGACTATGTGTCGATGATGTGCAACGAGCACGCCTATTGCCTGGCCATCGAAAAGCTGTTGGGCATTGAGGTGCCGATCCGTGCCCAGTACATCCGCGTGATGTTCTCGGAGATCACCCGCCTCATGAATCACCTGATGTGGCTGGGCTCGCACGGTAACGACTGCGGCAGCTCCACCATCTTGATCTACGCGTTCCGCGAACGCGAAGATCTGTTTGACATGTACGAGGCCGTGTCTGGCGCGCGCATGCATGCGGCTTACTTCCGTCCAGGTGGTGTGTACCGCGATCTGCCGGACACGATGCCGCAGTACCGCGTCAGCAAGATCCGCAACGCCAAGGCCATGGCCGAGCTCAACACCAACCGTCAGGGGTCGTTGCTTGATTTCATCGACGATTTCACCAAGCGCTTTCCGACCTACCTGGGTGAATACCACACCTTGCTCACCGACAACCGCATCTGGAAACAGCGCACGGTCGGTATTGGGGTGGTTACGCCAGAGCGCGCCTTGAGCCTCGGCATGACCGGGCCCATGCTGCGGGGTTCTGGTATTGCGTGGGACCTGCGCAAGACCCAGCCTTACGACGTCTACGACCGGATGGATTTCGATATCCCGGTGGGCAAGACGGGCGATTGTTACGACCGCTATCTCGTTCGCATGGAGGAGATGAAGCAGTCTAACCGCATCATTGAACAATGCGTGACATGGTTGCGCGCCAACCCGGGGCCTGTCATCACCGACAACCACAAAGTGGCGGCGCCTTCACGTGAGTCGATGAAGTCGAACATGGAAGAGCTGATTCACCACTTCAAGCTGTTCACCGAGGGCTTCCATGTGCCCGAGGGTGAGGCCTATGCTGCCGTTGAGCATCCAAAAGGTGAGTTCGGTATCTACCTCGTGAGCGATGGCGCCAACAAACCCTACCGCTTGAAAATTCGCGCCCCTGGCTTTGCGCATCTGGCCACCATGGATGAAATGGCGCGGGGCCACATGCTGGCAGACGCGGTGGCCATCATTGGCACCATGGACATCGTTTTTGGAGAGATTGACCGATGATCTCCGGCATCAAAACTGTGCAAACGGCATCGCTGCCCGAAGCCACCCTGCAGCGGTTCGCCCGTGAAGTCGCCAAATACCCCGCCGATCAGGCGCAGTCTGCCGTCATGGCCTGCCTGTCGATCGTGCAGCAAGAACAAGGTCACGTGAGCCTGGAGGCCGAGAAGGCCATTGCTGAATACCTGGGTATGGCACCCATTGCGGTTCACGAGGTCACGACCTTCTACAACATGTACAACCAGCAGCCGGTGGGCAAGTACAAGCTCAACGTCTGTACCAACCTGCCGTGCCAACTGCGCGATGGCAACAAGGCGTTGAAGCACCTGGAGCACAAGCTTGGTGTCACGATGGGGGGCACCACGGCCGATGGCATGTTCACCCTGCAACAGAGTGAATGCCTGGGTGCTTGTGCCGATTCGCCCGTGATGCTGGTGAACGATCGCCACATGTGCAGTTTCATGAGCAACGACAAACTCGACCAGCTGATCGAAGGCTTGCGTTCGACGGAGGCAAAGTGACATGAACGCCGAGCAAATTCTTTCCCAGTTTCGCGCCACGGGCGTGCAAACCTGTTTCCATGGTCGCCACATCAATCCGCAGATTTACGCTGATTTGAATGGCAGCAACTGGTCGCTCAAGGACTACGAAGCGCGCGGTGGCTACCAGGCCCTACGCAAGATTCTGGGTCAGGACGACTCTGCACCGAATCCTGACACCGGCGTTGCGGGCATGACCCAGGACCAGGTCATCGCAACATTGAAAGAGTCCGCGCTGCGCGGCCGCGGCGGTGCAGGTTTTCCCACCGGTCTGAAGTGGAGCTTCATGCCGCGCCAGTTTCCTGGCCAAAAGTACCTCGTCTGCAACTCGGATGAAGGCGAGCCGGGCACCTGCAAGGACCGCGACATCCTGATGTACAACCCGCACATCGTCATCGAAGGTATGGCCATTGCCGCCTTCGCGATGGGCATCAGTGTGGGTTACAACTACATTCACGGCGAAATTTTTGAAGCCTATGACCGCTTCGAACTTGCGCTGGAAGAAGCCCGTGCCGCCGGTTTGCTGGGCAACAACATCATGGGCAGCAATTTCAGCTTCCAGCTGCATGCTTTCCACGGTTTTGGTGCGTACATCTGCGGTGAAGAAACCGCGCTGCTCGAATCCCTGGAAGGCAAAAAGGGCCAACCCCGTTTCAAACCGCCGTTTCCAGCCAGTTTCGGCCTGTACGGCAAGCCCACCACGATCAACAACACCGAGACCTTCGCTGCGGTGCCCTGGATCATCCGCAATGGCGGCCAGGCCTATCTGGAGTGCGGTAAGCCCAACAACGGTGGCACCAAGATTTTCTCCGTCAGTGGTGATGTGGAAAGCCCAGGCAACTTTGAAGTGCCCATGGGTACACCGTTCTCGACGCTGCTGGAACTTGCAGGTGGTGTGCGCAAGGGGCGCAAGCTCAAAGCGGTGATTCCGGGCGGCTCGTCGTCGCCCGTGCTGCCTGCATCCATCATGATGGACTGCACCATGGACTACGACTCGATCTCCAAGGCCGGTTCCATGCTTGGATCCGGCGCGGTGATCGTCATGGACGACAGCCGCTGCATGGTGGAGTCGCTCAAACGCCTGTCCTACTTTTACATGCACGAGAGCTGTGGCCAGTGCACCCCTTGCCGCGAGGGTACAGGATGGCTCTGGCGTCTGGTGGACCGCATCGAGCGGGGTGAAGGCAAGCCGGCTGACATGGCTTTGCTCGACAACGTGGCTGAGAACATCATGGGGCGCACCATTTGCGCTCTGGGCGACGCAGCGGCCATGCCGGTGCGCGCCATGATCAAACATTTCCGGCCTGAGTTCGAGCACTACATCGAACACAAGACCCGCATGGCCACGGCCAACGTCTGAGAAGAAGTCGAACATGGTTGAAATTGAACTCGACGGCAAGAAGGTCGAAGTGCCCCCGGGCAGCATGGTGATGCATGCTGCCGAAAAGGCTGGCACCTACATTCCTCACTTCTGCTATCACAAGAAACTGTCCATTGCAGCGAACTGCCGCATGTGCTTGGTCGATGTGGAGAAGGCGCCCAAACCCATGCCCGCCTGCGCCACGCCGGTGACCATGGGCATGATCGTGCGCACCAAGAGCGACAAGGCGATCAAGGCGCAGCAGTCGGTGATGGAGTTTCTGCTCATCAACCACCCATTGGACTGCCCAATCTGCGACCAGGGCGGTGAATGTCAGCTGCAGGACCTGGCCGTGGGCTATGGCGCAGGTGCCTCGCGTTACGAAGAAGAAAAGCGCGTTGTATTCCACAAGGACGTCGGTCCGCTGGTTTCCATGCAGGAAATGAGCCGCTGCATCCATTGCACGCGCTGCGTACGCTTCGGCCAGGAAATCGCCGGCGTGATGGAGTTGGGCATGTCTCACCGAGGCGAGCACGCCGAGATCGAGGCCTTTGTGGGCAACACGGTCGATTCCGAGCTGTCCGGCAACATGATCGACATCTGCCCGGTGGGTGCGCTGACCAGCAAGCCGTTTCGCTACAGTGCCCGTACCTGGGAGCTGTCACGCCGCAAGAGTGTGAGCCCGCACGATTCGACCGGTGCGAACCTGATTGTTCAGGTGAAAAACCACAAGGTCATGCGCGTGGTGCCGCTGGAAAACGATGCGGTCAACGAGTGCTGGATTGCCGACCGCGACCGTTTTTCTTACGAAGCGGTCAACAGCGAAGAGCGTCTGACTGCACCCATGCTCAAGCAGGGTGGGGAGTGGAAAACTGTCGACTGGCAGACAGCACTGGAATATGTTGCCAACGGTTTGAAGCAGGTCAAGGCGGACCACGGTGCTGGCGCCATCGGTCTGTTGGCCAGCCCGCACAGCACCATCGAAGAACTGGCCTTGGCCGGCGCTTTGGTGCGCGGTCTCGGTAGCCAAAACATCGATGCGCGTCTGCGCCAGGCGGACTTCAGCAACATCGCGCCTGCGGGTGCTGCGCGCTGGTTGGGTCGCCCTATCGCTTCGCTGTCTTCGCTTCAGCGTGTGCTGGTGGTCGGTTCCCATCTGCGCAAGGACCATCCCTTGTTTGCCCAGCGCATTCGCCAGGCTGCCCGCAAGGGGTGCCATGTTAATGTGCTCGCCGCTGAGACCCAAGACTGGGCCATGGCGGTGAAAAACACGGTGCTGGCCCATACCGCTTCTTGGGTTTCGGCGTTGGCGGGCATTGCCGCTGCGGTGGCACAAGAAACGGGCGCCGTTGCGCCGGCTGCTGCCGAGGTGAGCGACGCCGCCCGAGCCGTGGCCAAGTCGTTGCTGGGTGGTGAGCAAAAAGCCATTCTGCTGGGCAACGCCGCCGCACACCACGAAAAAGCGGGCAGCTTGCTGTCCCTGGCCAACTGGATCGCGCAACAGACGGGTGCCACGGTGGGCTATCTCACCGAAGCGGCCAATACCGTTGGCGCGCAGCTGGTTGGCGCAACGCCCGGGCAGGGCGGGCTGCACGCAGGTCAAATGCTGGGTGGTGCGCTCAAAGCGGCTGTGCTGCTGAACACCGAACCGGCACACGACAGCGCTGCCGGTGCCGCTGATTTGGCCGATGCCGACATGGTGGTGACGCTCAGCCCGTTCAAGTCCAATATGGATATCAGCGATGTGCTGTTGCCCATCGCCCCTTTCACCGAAACCTCGGGTTCCTTCGTCAATGCCGAAGGCCGCTTGCAAAGTTTCCACGCTGTCGTGCGCCCGCTGGGTGAAACACGCCCAGCCTGGAAGGTGCTTCGTGTGTTGGGCAACTTGCTCGGTCTTGCCGGATTCGATGCCGACTCTTCGCAAGCGGTGTTGGCCAGTGCATTGCCTGGCGTGGCCGCAGGTGCTGTGGTGGATGCCTCGCGTCTGAATAATGTCTGCAAGCTGGCTATCGACCTGACGCCAGCCACACTGCAACCCTGTGTTGCCGCGATCTACCAGCTCGACGGGCTGGTTCGCCGCGCCACCTCGCTGCAGCTCACGAGCGACGCACGAGGGTCGAGCGTTCAGACGGAAGGAGTGAGCGCATGATTGACGCCATGTACAACGGCGGTATGGGCCTGATTGCAGCCCCGTGGTGGACCACGGCAGCTTGGCCTGTGCTCTGGACTCTCATCAAGATCGTTGCTGTGCTGGCCCCTTTGATGGGCGCCGTGGCTTATCTGACGCTCTGGGAGCGCAAGTTGCTGGGTTTCATCCAGGTTCGCCTGGGCCCTAACCGGGTCGGGCCCTTTGGCTTGCTGCAGCCCATTGCCGACGCCATCAAGCTGCTGACCAAAGAGATCATCAGCCCCAGCGCTGCCAGCAGTGGCCTGTTTCGCCTCGGTCCCATCATGGCCATCATGCCCGCGCTCGCTGCGTGGGTGGCTGTGCCTTTTGGTCCTGACGCCATTCTTGCCAACGTCAACGCCGGTTTGCTGGTCATCCTGGCTATCACGTCCATCGAGGTCTATGGCGTGATCATTGCCGGCTGGGCCTCGAACTCCAAGTACGCGTTTTTGGGTGCACTGCGCGCTTCGGCCCAGATGGTGAGCTACGAAATCGCCATTGGCTTTTGCTTCCTGGTGGTGGTCATGACCGCAGGCAGTCTGCACCTCGGTGAGATCGTGGCTTCCCAGAGCCGCGGCATGGCTGCCGACATGGGACTCAACTTCCTGTCCTGGAACTGGTTGCCTCTCTTGCCCATCTTCTTTGTTTACCTGATCTCTGGCGTTGCCGAAACCAACCGCCACCCGTTCGACGTGGTGGAGGGCGAGGCCGAAATCGTTGCCGGTCACATGGTCGAGTATTCGGGCATGGGTTTCGCCATCTTCTTCCTGGCTGAATACGCCAGCATGTGGCTGATTTCCATTCTGGCTGTGTTGATGTTCCTGGGCGGCTGGTTGCCACCCATCGACAGTGCGTTGTTCAACTGGATTCCTGGCTGGATCTGGCTGGGCCTGAAGACCTTCCTCGTGGTCTCCATGTTCATCTGGATACGCGCCACCTTCCCGCGCTTCCGCTACGACCAGATCATGCGTCTGGGCTGGAAGATTTTCATTCCCGTCACGCTCATCTACCTGCTGCTGGTTGGCGCATTGATGCAGACGTCTTGGAATATTTGGAAATAAGCAGGGCGAATGACCATGTCTACCACCACCGCCTCCGTTGCCACGACCGCTGCCGTTGCGCCGTTTTCCTTCCGGGACTTTTTCAAAAGCTTTTTGCTGGTTGAATTGTTCAAGGGCATGGCGCTGACGGGTCGTTATGCATTCCGTCGCAAAGTCACGGTGCAGTTTCCCGAAGAAAAGACACCGATCTCGCCGCGCTTCCGAGGGCTTCATGCCCAGCGCCGCTATGAAAACGGTGAAGAGCGTTGCATTGCCTGCAAGCTTTGTGAAGCCGTGTGTCCGGCTATGGCCATCACCATCGAGTCCGACGCCCGAGATGATGGCTCGCGCCGTACCACGCGTTACGACATCGACCTGACCAAGTGCATTTTTTGCGGCTTTTGTGAAGAGGCTTGCCCGGTGGATGCGATTGTGGAGACCCACATTTTCGAATACCACGGTGAGAAGCGCGGCGATCTTTACTTCACCAAGGACATGTTGCTGGCCGTGGGTGATCGCTACGAAACCGAAATCGCTGCTGCCAAGGCGGCTGACGCGCCTTACCGCTGACCCCTGGGCTGACCCAAGAACGAAGAACCATTCCATGGACTACCAGACCGGCTTTTTTTACCTGTTCGCAGCGCTGCTGCTGTTTGCAGGCTTCCGCGTGATCACCGCGCGCAACCCTGTGCACGCTGTGCTTTTCCTGATGCTTGCCTTTTCGCAGGCGGCTGCGCTGTGGTTGCTGCTGAAGGCAGAGTTTCTGGGAATCACACTGGTGCTGGTGTACCTCGGTGCGGTGATGGTTCTCTTCCTGTTTGTCGTGATGATGCTCGATATCAACATGGAAGGTGTACGCAAGGGTTTCTGGAAACACTTTCCCTTGGCTGCGGTTTTGGGTGCTCTGGTAGCTGCCGAACTCATCGCTGTGCAGTGGGCCGGTTTTCCGGCCATGTCCATGAGCCCGGATGCACCCGGTACCGGTGTGAATGCCCCGGACTATGCCAACACCAAAGAACTCGGCTTGTTGCTCTACACCGAGTACCTGTATCCGATTGAAGTGGCTGCGGTGATTCTGCTTGTCGCCATGATCGCGGCCATTGCCCTGACGCTGCGCCAACGCAAAGACAGCAAGGCTATCAATCCGGGCCTGCAAGTCCATGTGCGTGCCAGCGACCGCCTGGTGGTGCTGCCCATGAGCGCGACCCAAAAATCCCCGCCGGCTGCTGACGCGGCTGCCACCGAAGAGGGCAAGGTATGAGCCTCACCAGTCTGACCCTGGGTCACTTCCTCACCGTAGGCGCGATTCTGTTCACGCTGTCTGTCGTGGGGATTTTCCTGAACCGCAAGAACCTCATCGTGTTGCTCATGGCCATCGAACTGATGCTGCTGGCTGTCAACATGAATTTCGTTGCGTTCTCCCATTTCCTGGGTGACCTGCATGGTCAGGTCTTCGTGTTCTTCATCTTGACGGTAGCGGCTGCCGAATCGGCGATTGGCCTGGCCATTCTGATGCTGCTGTTCCGCAACAAGTCGTCGATCAGCGTCGAAGAACTCAACACCCTCAAGGGTTAAGCCCGTACCCGAAGAGGCAAGAACACCATGAGCACCACCCTTTCTGCAAGCACACTCCTGGCCGTCCCATTGGCTCCGCTGGTGGGTGCAGCCCTCGCCGGTATTCTGGGCACCACCTTTGGCGGTAATGTCATCGGGCGCCGCACGTCCCACACCCTCACTATTCTGGGGGTGCTGGTTGCTTTTGTCCTGTCTGCCATGACGCTCAAGAGCGTCGCGGTTGATGGCGCACGTTTCAACGAGACCATTTACGAGTGGATGGTTGTCGGTGGCCTGAAGATGGAAATCGGCTTCATGGTCGACGGCCTTACCGCCATGATGATGGTCGTTGTGACGTTCGTGTCGCTCATGGTGCATCTCTACACCATCGGGTACATGGAAGAGGACGCCGGCTACAACCGCTTCTTTGCGTACATCTCGCTCTTCACCTTTTCCATGCTGATGCTGGTGATGAGCAACAACCTGCTCCAGCTGTTCTTTGGATGGGAAGCAGTGGGTCTTGTGTCCTACCTGCTGATTGGTTTCTGGTTCAACAAGCCCACGGCTATCTTTGCCAACATGAAGGCTTTCCTGGTCAACCGCGTGGGTGACTTCGGCTTCATTCTGGGCATCGGTCTGATCGTGGCCTACACCGGCAGCTTGAACTACACCGAGATTTTTGCCAAAGCGCCCGAGCTGGGTACGCTGGGTTTCCCCGGCACAGACTGGTTGCTGGTTACGGTGATCTGCATCTGTCTGTTCATCGGTGCTATGGGCAAGTCCGCGCAGTTCCCTTTGCATGTGTGGCTGCCCGATTCGATGGAAGGCCCGACCCCCATCTCGGCGCTGATCCATGCGGCCACCATGGTGACGGCGGGCATTTTCATGGTCTCGCGCATGTCACCGTTGTTCGAGATGTCTGATACGGCGCTCAACTTCATCATGATCATTGGTGCCATCACCGCGTTGTTCATGGGTTTCCTGGGCATCATCCAGAACGACATCAAGCGGGTGGTGGCCTATTCGACGCTTTCCCAGCTGGGCTACATGACCGTTGCACTGGGTGCCTCCGCTTACTCGGTGGCGGTGTTCCACCTGATGACGCACGCCTTCTTCAAAGCGCTGCTGTTCTTGGCAGCTGGCTCGGTGATCATGGGTCTGCACCACAACCAAGACATCCGCTGGATGGGTGCTGTGCGCAAGTACATGCCCATCACGTGGATCACCTCCTTGCTGGGCACACTGGCGCTGATCGGTACCCCGCTGTTTTCAGGTTTTTACTCCAAAGACAGCATCATTGAGGCGGTGCACTTCAGCAACCTGCCGGCCTCGGGTTTCGCTTACTTTGCGGTGCTCGCTGGTGTGTTCGTGACGTCTTTTTATTCGTTCCGCCTGTATTTCCTGGTGTTCCACGGTCAGGAGCGTTACGACCAAAATCCCGACGCCCACCATGGGCATGACGATCACCACGATGACCATGGCCACCACGGAGATGGCAAGCCGCACGAATCGCCCTGGGTGGTCACGGTACCGCTGATCTTGCTGGCCATTCCTTCGGTGGTGATTGGCTACATGGCCATTGAGCCGATGCTGTTCGGTGACTTCCTCAAGGATGCGATCACCATCAACAGGGAAGCCCATCCAGCGCTGGCGAAATTCGCTGAAATTTTCCACGGGCCACTGGCCATGGTGAGCCACGCTTTCTATACGCCACCGCTGTACCTTGCGCTGGGTGGCGCTGTCACCGCGTGGTACATGTACCTCATCAACCCGGCGGTGCCAGCGGCCATCGGCCGTGCGCTCAAGCTCATCGTCACCATTCTGGAAAACAAGTACTACCTGGACTGGTTCAATGAAAACGTGCTGGCCAAGGGGGCTCGTGGCCTGGGCATTGGGCTGTGGAAGGGCGGCGACCGCGCACTGATTGAGGGCGGGGTGGTGAATGCCAGCTGGAGGCTGGTGGGATGGGTGTCATCATTGGTGCGGCATGCCCAGACGGGCTACCTGTACCACTACGCGCTGGTGATGATCGTGGGCGTTTTGCTGTTCATGACGTATTTCGTGTGGCTCGCCAAATAAGAGGAAGAACAAGATGGGTTTGCTGAGCCTTGCGATCTGGACGCCGATTTTCTTTGGCGTTGTACTGCTGGCCTTTGGCCGGGACGAGCAGTCACATGTGGTGCGTTGGATAGCGCTGGTGGGCGCGCTGGTGTCGCTGGCCGTGACGATTCCGCTGTACAGCGGGTTCGAATTGGGCACGGCAGCCATGCAGTTTGTCGAAAAGAGCGTCTGGATCGAGCGCTTCAACGTGCACTACCACCTGGGCGTCGACGGTATCTCGCTCTGGCTCGTGCTGCTGACGGCGTTCATCAACGTGGTGGTGGTGGTGGCCAGCTGGGAGTCGATCACGCGCCGCGTGAACCAGTACATGGGTGCTTTCCTGATCCTGTCCGGATTAATGATCGGTGTATTCAGTGCGCAGGACGCGATGCTGTTTTACGTCTTCTTCGAAGCGACCTTGATTCCGATGTACCTGATCATCGGCATCTGGGGCGGTCCGAACAAGATCTACGCCGCGTTCAAGTTTTTCCTGTACACGCTCATGGGTTCGCTGCTCATGCTGGTGGCGCTGATCTATCTGTACACCCAGTCTGGTGGCAGTTTCGCAATGGCCGACTGGTACAAATTGCCCCTGGGCAGCACGGCGCAGACGCTGTTGTTCTTCGCATTCTTTGCTGCCTTTGCCGTGAAGGTGCCCATGTGGCCAGTACACACCTGGCTGCCAGACGTGCACGTTGAAGCGCCGACGGGCGGTTCCGCCGTGCTGGCCGCCATCATGCTGAAGCTGGGTGCTTATGGCTTCTTGCGTTTTTCGCTGCCCATCCTGCCGGATGCTTCACAAGAATGGGCCTGGCTCATGATCGCGTTGTCGCTTGTGGCTGTGGTGTATGTGGGCCTGGTGGCCATGGTGCAGCAAGACATGAAAAAGCTGGTGGCCTATTCGTCGGTGGCGCACATGGGCTTCGTGACGCTGGGTTTCTTCGTGTTCAGCGACCTGGGAGTCTCGGGTGCCATCGTGCAGATGATTGCGCATGGTTTTGTGTCTGCGGCCATGTTCCTCGCCATTGGTGTGCTGTATGACCGCGTGCATTCCCGGGAAATTGCGGACTACGGCGGTGTTGTGAACACCATGCCCAATTTCTCCGCCTTTGCGCTGCTGTTTGTCATGGCCAATTGTGGTCTTCCGGGTACCGCTGGGTTTGTCGGTGAGTGGATGGTCATCCTGGCCGCCGTCAAAGCCAACTTCTGGGTGGGCGCGGCTGCCGCGACCGCGCTGATTTTTGGTGCGGCCTATTCCTTGTGGATGTTCAAGCGCGTCTACCTCGGCCCTGTCGGTAACGACAACGTCAAGGGCTTGACCGACCTCAACCCCCGCGAATTTCTGGTGATGGCTTCACTGGCCATTGCTGTGCTGTTCATGGGCGTCTACCCCAAGCCATTTACCGATGTGATGGACGCTTCGGTCGCGGATCTGCTGCGCCACGTTGCCATATCCAAATTGAACTGATTCCGTGACCGGCCAAAAACACAAGAGAGCGCTTACATGATTGACAACCTCAGCTGGGTCACGGCTTACCCTGAAATCCTGTTGCTGGTGATGGCTTGCGTGATTGCGCTGCTGGACCTTGGCGTCAAGTCGCCGCTGCGTGGCGCAACCTATGTGCTCACCTTGCTCACGCTGGGCGTGGTGGCTCTGCTACAGGGCTACTACGCCAGTTCCGGCGAAACCATCATGGGCTGGGGCGGCATGGTCGTCAGCGACCCTATGGGCAACTGGCTCAAATGCTTCGCTGCACTCGCCATGATGGTGACCCTGGTGTACGGACGTGCTTACGCAGGAGCGCGCGACATGCTGCGGGGTGGCGAATTGTTTACCCTGGGCCTGTTTGCGCTGCTGGGTATGTTTGTCATGATCTCGGGCCACAACTTCCTGGTGATCTACCTCGGCCTGGAGCTGCTGACGCTCTCCAGTTACGCCTTGGTCGCCTTGCGCCGCGATGACGTACAAGCCACCGAAGCTGCCATGAAGTATTTCGTGCTCGGTGCTTTGGCCAGCGGTTTTCTTTTGTACGGCATGTCGATGGTGTACGGTGCCACGGGCTCGCTTGATCTGGCCGAGGTCATGAAAGCCATTGCTGGCGGCGAAGCGACACTCAAAGGCTCGGCGCAGGTGCTCACCTTGGGCCTTGTGTTCCTGGTGGCAGGCTTGGCCTTCAAGCTGGGCGTAGTCCCATTTCACATGTGGGTGCCCGATGTTTACCACGGTGCCCCCACAGCGGTGACCTTGATGATCGGTGGCGCCCCCAAGCTGGCCGCTTTTGCCATTGTGGTGCGGTTGTTGGTTGAAGGCTTGCAGCCGTTGGCGTTCGATTGGCAGCAAATGCTGGCCGTGCTGTCGGTTATGTCATTGCTGGTGGGCAACTTCGCTGCCATCGCACAGGCCAACCTCAAGCGCATGCTGGCTTTTTCCACCATCGCCCAGATGGGTTTCATGCTGCTGGGTTTGCTCGCCGGTGTGGTGCAGGGCGATGCCAGCAACATGGCCAACGCCTACGGCTCGTCCATGTTCTACGTCGTCACCTACGTGCTCACCACGCTGGGTACCTTTGGTGTGATCCTCCTGCTGTCACGCAGTGGGTTCGAGTCTGAAAACATCAGCGACCTGGCAGGTCTGAACCAGCGTAGTCCGCTCTACGCCGGTGTCATGGCCGTGTGTATGTTTTCGTTGGCAGGCGTGCCGCCGCTGGTGGGTTTCTACGCCAAGCTGTCTGTGCTGCAGGCGCTGCTCGCATCCAGCGACAGCTTCTACATCGGTCTGGCTGTGTTTGCCGTGCTGATGTCGCTGGTCGGCGCGTTCTACTACCTGCGTCTGGTCAAGGTCATGTACTTTGACGCGCCCACGCAAACAGCGGCGATCGTGGCCGGCGCGGACGTGCGCTCGGTCCTGACGATCAATGGTGCGCTGGTGCTGGTGCTCGGCATCGTGCCGGGCGGCCTGATGGCGCTCTGCGCGCAGGCAGTCTCTTCGCTGTTCGTTTGATTCGACCCTGTCACCAGCGGCTGGCCTGGCGTTGGTGTTGGGTGGAACTCGCAGCGCTCCCCCGGCTCACACTGTCCCTATGACCCACACACTTTCTGTCTGGCTGGTGTTGATCGCCGCCCTGATCGCAGCCAATCTTCCCTTCGTCAACAACCGCTGGCTGGCGGTGGTGCCCCGCAAAGAAGCCAAGACGCTTGGCTTGCGTTTGGGCGAATTGGTGGTGTTCTATTTCCTGGTGGGTGGTATCGGGTTGGCGCTGGAGCAGTCGGCAGGGCAGATCTATCCCCAGGGCTGGGAGTTCTATGCCACCACGGGTGCCCTGTTTTTGACACTGGCCTTTCCCGGTTTCGTCTACCGCTACCTGTTCAAACGGCGTGGCTAAAAGACTGTGCCGGTTGCCTTGACGGGGTCGGCGTCAGACAGCACGGTCCGCTCCGCCTCGATGGGTGTGCGGTTCAGTAAACGGTCCCGATTCACCGATCATTTCCATGTCCCAAGCCCCTGCTGCCGTTGATGCGCATCTGCGCGAAAACCTCGTTTCCCGCGCGGAGTTGTTGCAAGGGCATTTTCTCCATGTCGTGCGCGACACGGTCCGTCTGCCGTCCGGGCGCGAAGCCACCCGTGAATTCGTGTTGCATCCTGGCGCCGTGATGGTGATTGCCTTGCTGGACGATGGGCAAGTCGTCCTGGAGCGCCAATACCGGCACCCCATGGAGCAGGTCATGCTGGAGTTCCCTGCGGGCAAGCTCGACGCGGGCGAAGCCAGCTTGTTGTGCGCGCAACGCGAACTGCTGGAAGAAACCGGCTACACCGCACGCGAATGGGCGTTTGCTGGTCGCTTGGCACCCACCATCGCCTATTCCAATGAAATCATTGACATCTGGTTCGCACGTGGCTTGAGTTTGGGTGAGCGCCACCTGGACGAAGGCGAGTTTCTGGACGTATTGACCGCCACTCCAGCCGCGTTGCAGGCCTTGTGCCGCAGTGGCGAGGTGATCGACTGCAAGACGCTGGTGGGCGCTCTGTGGCTGCAAAATGTGTTGCGCGGCGATTGGGTGCTGGACTGGGGTCATGCGTGTGCCGACCCGATGAACGCAGCGTGTGCCGGATAATTCGAACATGAAGGTGCTTAACCTGCAATGTGCCCAGCGGCATGGCTTTGAAGGTTGGTTTGGGTCGGAAGACGACTACGCCAGCCAGCTGGCGCTTGGGTTGTTGAGCTGCCCGTTGTGCGGGGATGTGCACATTCAAAAAATGCTGAGCGCGCCCCGATTGAATTTGCGGACCAGCCGCGAAAGCGAGGCCTCTGCAGGTGATCCAGGCGCAGGGTCTCAAGCCAGCGGGCAAGCCCTTGTTGAGCCGGCCCACGCCGTACCGGATACGCACCTGCAAGGACAATTGCTCAAAGCGATGCGGCAGGTTTTTGCCAACACCGAAGATGTGGGTAACCGCTTTGCCGACCAGGCCCGCGCCATGCACCATGGCGATATGGACCCGCGCAATATCCGCGGGCGAACCACACCCGAGGAGGCCATGCAGCTGCTGGAAGAGGGCATTGAGGTGTTGCCTTTACCGGCCTTGCCGGCTTTGAAAGAGACCTTGCAGTAAGGCACTGATCGCCCATTGAAAAAGCCCCGCATGCGGGGCTTTTTGCCGGGTTGAACCGTGATCAGGGGTACAGACCACGCAGATCACGGGCATGCAGGATGCGCTTGCAGGCCACGATGAATGTGGCGGTGCGCAGGCTCACCTTGTTGGCATCGGCCACCTGCCAGACGGCGGCAAACGCGTCTTGCATGATCTTCACCAGCCGGGCGTTGATCTCGTCTTCGCTCCAGAAAAAGCTGGAGAAGTCTTGCACCCATTCAAAGTAGCTCACCGTCACGCCGCCCGCGTTGGCGATCACGTCGGGCAGCACCAAAATACCGCGGTCGTGCAAGATGTCGTCGGCCTGTGGTGTGGTCGGTCCGTTGGCGCCTTCAATCACCATCTTGGCCTGGATGCGGCCTGCATTGGCTTCCGTGATCTGTTGCTCCAACGCTGCGGGTATCAGGATGTCGCAAGGTACGCTCCAGAAAGCGTCGTCCGCGATCACCTCGGCCTGCTCAAAACCCGCCACCGAGCCGGTGTGGGCCACATGGGCCAGCAGGGCGGGCACGTCCAGGCCGGCTTCGCGGTAGATGGTGCCGCCATGGTCTTGCACCGCCACCACCTTGGCGCCTGCTTCGGCAAACAGCTTGCCCGCCACGCCCCCCACATTGCCAAAACCCTGCACAGCCACGCGTGCGGTGCTGATGTCCATGCCGGTGTGTTTGGCCGCCTCCACCCCCACGGTGAACACACCGCGCCCGGTGGCTTCGCGCCGACCGAGCGAGCCGCCCAGATCCACCGGTTTGCCCGTCACCACGCCGGTGGCCGTCGAGCCCTCGTTCATGGAATAGGTGTCCATCATCCAGGCCATGATCTGCTCATTGGTGTTCACATCGGGCGCCGGAATGTCCTTGGTCGGGCCGATGATGATGCCAATCTCGCTGGTGTAGCGGCGGGTCACGCGCTCCAGTTCGCCGATGGTGAGCTGGCGCGGGTCGACGCGGATGCCGCCTTTGGCACCGCCGTAGGGCACATTGACGGCCGCGTTTTTGATCGACATCCACGCCGACAGCGCCATCACCTCAGACAACGTCACGTTCTGGTGAAAACGCACACCGCCCTTGCCGGGGCCACGGCTGGTGTTGTGCTGCACGCGGTAGCCTTCAAAGTGGGCCACCGAGCCGTCGTCCAGATGAATCGGCACGTCCACGATCAATGTGCGCTTGGGGCGCTTGAGCGTATCCACCCAGCGGGCCAGGTTGCCCAGGTACGGCGTGACGCGGTCTACCTGTTGCAGGTAAATACCCCACGGGCCGAGGTTGTTGGGGTCGAGGTACGAGGGCAGGGCGTTGGTGAAGGCGGCCGGGCTGTTGGCTGCGGCGCCTGCAGGGTGCGGTGCTTGTGACATGTTGCGGAGGTTCCTTCTGGTTTGAGCGGGCCCACTTCTGTGGGCCGGCGCTCGCCACTGTACGGAGCCGCCAAGGGCCTGTCCAAGGCCGAGTTTTCTTGTATGTATGCGTTTAGTGCATAACTCTGAGAAAGGGTGTTTGGGCTGGTGCGAGCAGCGCTCAGGCGTTGAATTGCAACGCCGCCAGACCCGCATACACGCCACCGCGCGCCACCAGCTCGGCGTGGGTACCTTGCTCCACCAAATGGCCGTGTTCCAGCACCACAATGTGGTCGGCCTTTTGCACCGTAGCCAGTCGGTGGGCAATCACCAGGGTGGTGCGGTCGCGCATGGCCGATTCCAGCGCCGCTTGCACCATGCGCTCGCTCTGTGCGTCCAGCGCGCTGGTGGCCTCGTCCAGCAGCAACAGCGGTGGGTTTTTCAGCAGGGCGCGGGCAATGGCGATGCGCTGGCGCTGCCCGCCAGAGAGGCGCACGCCGCGCTCACCCAGAAAGGTGTTGTAGCCTTCGGGCAAGTGAACAATGAACTCGTCGGCGAACGCGGCCGCGGCGGCAGCGTGCACCTCGGCGTCGCTGGCGCCGGGTTTTCCGTAGCGGATGTTTTCCAGCGCGCTGGTGGAAAAAATCACCGGGTCTTGCGGCACGATGCCGACCCGTTCGCGCAGCGCATGCAGGCTGAGCCGGTTGATGGGCACGCCGTCCAGCTCAATGCGGCCTTGCTGCGGATCGTAAAAGCGCAGCACCAAGCCAAACACCGTGCTCTTGCCGGCACCGCTGGCGCCCACCAGGGCCACGGTCTGACCCGGTTGCACGTTCAGGCTGAAGTCGGACAACGCGGCCTGGTTCGGCCTTGAAGGGTAGTTGAAACTCAGCTGGTGAAACACCAGCGTGCTGCCGCCAGCGGGCGCCGGGGTGTCCAGCGGCCGTGCGGGTGACTGCACCGGCGACTCGCTGGCCAGCAGCTCCATGAGCCGCTCGCTCGCGCCCGCAGCGCGCAGCAGGTCACCGTACACCTCGCCCAGCACGGCCACCGCGCCGGCCAGGATGATGATGTACACCACCGTTTGCCCCAGGTGGCCGGCGCTGATTTCACCAGCGATCACGGCTTGCGTGCCCTGGTACAGGCCCCACAGCAGCAGCGCGGCGGTGCTGATGATGATGAACGCCACCAGGCCCGAGCGCGCACGGCTGCGGCGCACGGCGGTGGAAAAGGCAAATTCGGTGGCGGTGGCAAAGCGCTGGGCTTCGCGGTTTTCTGCGGTGTAGCTTTGTACGATGGGAATGGCGTTGAGCACCTCGGCCGCGATGGCGCTGGAGTCGGCCACACGGTCCTGGCTGGCACGGGAAAGTTTGCGCACCCGCCGCCCAAACCACATGCTGGGCAGCACCACCAGCAGCAAGATCAGCAGCACCTGTGTCATCACGTAGGGGTTGGTCCACACCAGCATGATCAGCGCGCCCGCACCCATGAACGCATTGCGCAGCCCCATGGACAGCGATGAACCCACCACCGTCTGCACCAGCGTGGTGTCGGTGGTCAGGCGGCTGAGCACTTCGCCGGTCTGGGTGGTTTCAAAAAACTGAGGGCTTTGGCGCAGCACATGGCTGTAGACCGCGTTGCGAAGGTCGGCGGTGACGCGCTCGCCCAGCCAGCTCACCAGATAAAACCGCGCTGCCGAAAAAATGCCCAGCGCCACGGCCACGCCGAACAGCTGCAAAAAATGGCCCCGCAGCCCCATAGCCTGCTCGCTGCGTTCGGCCGACACCAGCCCGCCGTCAATCAGGTGGCGCAGCGCCACCGGGAACAGCAGGGTGGCCGCTGCAGCGCCAATGAGAAACAGCACCGCGAGCGCCATTTGCCACCGGTAGGGGCGCATGAAAGGCCGCAGGCCGCTGAGGGACGTGGGGGTGGTGGCCTTGGGCCGTTCGTTGGATGGGGGTGCGCTCATGCCTTGAGTGTGCAGGGTTTGTCTGGCGCTGGCCCGCCGGGGGTTAGCACGGGCGGGCGCGGTCAGTCTTGCAGGGTGGCGTACTGGCTGGTCACGCGGCCATGGGCTTCTTCCAGCTGAACGATGAGTCCGTCCACATCGTTCAGAAATGCTTCGCGGCTGGCTTGCGGGCTGTCCGTGACCAAGGCTGTGGCGTGTTCGGCCAGCGCGTCTTCGCCGGCCGCCCTGGCCCAGCGCCGCACTTCGCAGTAGGCCAGCAGTGCCAGCCGGCCCAGGTCGTTGTTGCGGCGGGCGTAGTGCAACTCCCCGAGGATATCCTCAAGTCCGAGCTGGATGGGCACAGTGCGTGTGTTCATGTTGCAGTGCAGCATTATCCTTAATTCTGACTCGAAACTGACGAAGCATGGGGTGCTTGCTCCAAAAGTGCCGGCGCTGCGCAAACGGTGAACGGCACACGCATGGCTCGGGTTTGCAAGCGGTTGTGTGCCCTGCCGCCCGTATTGCTCCACACTGAAGCAAGGAGCTCACTGGGAGCTTTGCAACAAGGACGCTGAAATGATGATGTTCAAGGTGTGGGCCGTTCGGCGTGTCTGGGTTTCGGGCGTGGCCCGGTTCAAGGCGGTGACCGTGGCTTTTGTGGTGCTGCTGTTGGCGGCCCATGCGGCCAGTGTGCAGGCCGCCACCGCGACGGCGGTGTTCGCTGGTGGCTGCTTCTGGTGCATAGAGGCTGACTTTGAAAAGCTGGCCGGCGTGGTGGCGGCTGAATCAGGCTATACCGCTGGAAAAACCGCCAATCCCACCTACGAAGAGGTGAGCCGTGGTCACACGGGCCACACAGAAGCGGTGCGCGTGACCTATGACCCTGCCCGGGTGAGTTATCCGCAGCTGGTCGCGTATTTTTGGCGCCACATCGACCCCACGGTGAAAGACCGCCAGTTTTGCGACCTGGGTGACCAATACCGCACTGGCATTTACTGGGGCAACGAAGCCGAGCGCCAGGCGGTGCTGGCCAGCCGCGACGCCTTGGTGAAGTCGGGCCGTTTCAAGACCCTACACACCGAACTGGCCCCTGCCAGCGTGTTTTATCTGGCCGAGGAATACCACCAGGACTATTACAAGAAGAACACGGTGCGCTACAACTACTACCGCCTATCTTGCGGGCGCGATGCGCGGGTGAAACAGCTCTGGAAATGATGGCTGGCGATTCCTTGTGGCAGTGGCTGCTCTCAGTCAACCGCAGTGCTGCTGCTGCGCCAGGGTGTCCAGACCAGGCCGGCGCCCAGGGCGACGTTGCTGCGATCGCGCAGCAGCGGGCTCCCCGTGTTGGCCGCACCGTGCAGCGACATGAGCCGTGCCGTGACAAACCACGACAGATCGCGCTGGGGGCGGTGGCTTAGCGTGACCGCGGCTTCGGTGCCCAGGTAGCCACCGCGGGCGTTGTAGGCAGGGCGGTTGGTTGTCGCTTCGGTGGGGTTGACCTGGTAAAAATACGCGTGCAGCGAGCGGCTGGCCCAGGTGGGTTGCAGCGAAAAGCTCAGGCTGGCGGGTGTGCCGGCCACCTGCCGCAGGCGCCAGCGCAGTTCGGGGTCCAAGCTGAATCCGCGCCCGTCGATGTGCTTGAAGTCGGTGGACATCAGCGCGCGCAGCTTGAGGTGCAGCGTGGGCTGTCCGGGCCAGGTGCGCAAGCCCTTGTAGACCGCTTGCGGACCGACGCCAAACAGGTAGTCCAGGGCCGGCATGCCCTCGCGCAGGGCGTTGTTGCTGGCGTTGAAGGCACCGGTGGCGCTCAGGTCCAGTTCCCAGTCGGGCGTTCGGGCCAGCCGGCCCCGGATGCTGCCACCGTCGATGCGCAGCACCGGCCCGCGGTAGGTGAACACCGGCAGCACGGCGCCGCGCGTACGGTAGCGGTCTGCGCCGGGGTAGTCTGGTACGTAGCCAGCGCCTGTGGCAAGGCCGGCTTCCCACAGCGGCAGCCCCGCAGGCGCGATCGCTGGCGCCATGTTGCTGGCCGGCGCCTGGGGCACCGCAGGCTCGGTGGCCCATGCGTCCAGGCTGGCTGTGGCCGCCACAATCAACGTCCAAAAGGTGTGTGGTTTCATGGGCAGATTATGGGTTGCGGCATCACAGCACCAGGCGCTGGGCGTAGCCCGTCATTTCCAGATAACCACGGCCCACATGGTGGCCTTGGCTGTCGAACAGGTCCGAGAGGCCTTCCCAGTACACCGTGCCGGTGCTCTGGCTGCTGTCGAGCTCTTGCGGATCGATCAACGCCTTGACGGTGTAGTGCGTTGCGCCCGGGGTGCTGACGCGCCATTCCACCGGGTACACCGCGCGGGTGCGCGGGCTGGTCCAGGAGCGCAGGGGCGTGAATGTGACCGTGTCTTGCGCAAAGGCGCGGGCGCCAGGGCTTTGTGCGGCGCGAAACGAGCCCCCGGCCCAGACCGGGCTGCCATCGGCGCGGCGCAGCCGAAAGGCGGTGAGGCTGTCGCCGTTGAAGAGGTTCATGCCGATCCAGTCCCAGCCCACGGCCTCCGGGTGCAGCAGGGCTTCGCTCCATTCGTGGTCGAGCCAGGCGGTGCCGTGTACCTGAAACCGCTGGCTGCCGACGCTGAGCTGGCCCTGCACCGCCAGCTGGGGCTGGGTCACGTAAAAGCTGGCCTGTGCCGGGTCGGGCCCTTTGCGTGAAAAGCCGTTGTCCCCCTGCAGCAGCAGCGGCTGGGTAGGGATGGCGCTGATGTCGATGTCGATCGTGTCGCCGCTGATGCGGGTGCGGTAGGCCCCGCTGGCTTGGCGCTGGATGAACCAGTTGCGCAGCTGCACATGGGTGTCTTGCGCGCTGGCGAACACGCCGCGCCCGCCGGCCAGGCCGGCTGTGGGCGGCTCGCCATTCCAGCGGGCGATGCGCTGGTCGTGCCACAGCTTGCCGGCCTGCACGTCGGTGATGGCGGCATGCGCAAACAGCAGCTGGCGCGCGGCCAGCCGCCCGGGCAGGGCCTGGGTACCGTCCACCCGGCTGCGAAAAAACGTGACCTGAAAGCCGACGGCCCGGCCCGCAGCGTCTTGCGCGCTGCCGGTCAGGTACCACCATTCGGTGCGGGTCTCGTTGTGGGTACCGTGGTCGCGCGGGAACACCAGCCGGCGCGGCCGCAGCACCAGCGCAGCCGCTGCTGGCTCTGCCCGGATGGGTTCGGTGGCCTGGGCTTCGGCGGGCCAGGGTGGCAGCAGCAGGCTGCCAACGCCCAGCATGAGGTGGCGCCGCTGCAAGGCCAGGGGCGCCGGCGGGTGTATGAGGGGGTACGGCATGGTCTTACCAGTCTTCTTTTACGGCCTGCACCGCGTCGCGGCTGGCGGCAGCGCGCCCGGCCAGCCAGGCGGTGGCGGTGTCGGCCACCACCACGGCGGCGCACAAGGTCAGCAGGCGCGCCCAGGGCAGGGCGAGGTCCATGGTCCAGTGAAAGCTTTGCGGGTTGACCACATGCACCAGCACCAGACTGACGCCCAAGCCCAGCGCCAGGCCCGCCAGCGCGCCCAGCACGGTCCACGACAGGCCTTCCAGCGCCACCACCCCCAGAATCTGGCGGCGCGTAAGGCCCAGGTGCGCCAGCAGGCCAAATTCGCGCCGGCGAGCCAGCACCTGCGCGCTGAAACTGGCTGCCACGCCAAACAGGCCAATACCGATGGCCACCGCCTGCAGCCAGTAGGTGACGGCGAAGCTGCGGTCAAAAATGCCCAGCGAGATGGCGCGGATCTGGCCGGCTGAGGCAAATTCGACCAGATCTTGTGCCCCCAGCGATTCGGCCAACTGGCGAACGCGCTCACGCACCGCGTCCTCCTCCGCGTCCTCGGACAGGTACAGCGCCAGGTCGTTCACCCGGTCGTCGCCCGAGAGGCGCACAAAATCGGCGCGGTCCAGCACCACGCTGCCGTGCTGGCGGGCGTAGTCGCGCCAGACGCCAGCCACAAAGTAGCGCGTGCCCGCCGGTGCCTCGGGAAACGCCAGCCCCAGAGCGGGCAGCCAGCCGCCGGGCATGGCGCCGTGCAGGTCTTGCATGGCCTCGCTCACGTACACCGGCACCACCGTGCCCGGCATTCCGGTGGCCTGCGGTGGCGCCAGTGGGTTGCCCACCAGCGGCAGGCTTTGGCCGTCCAGCACGTTGCCGCCCATGGCCAGCGGGCGCGCCAGCAGGGTGACCGGGGGCAGGCTGGCGGTGAGCTGCAGCTGTGTGGCGCGCAGCGGCTCCACCCGTGCCACACCGCTCACGCGGGCCACGGCCTGCACAAAGTCGGCCGGCAGGGTGTTGCCTTCGCCCAGGCTGCTACCGGCGCGCACATACAGCGGCGCAGGCAAAACGCCGTCGAGCCACTGGGTGACCGAGTCGCGAAAGCTCGCCACCATCACCGTGAGCGCCACCGACAGCGCCAGACTCGCCACCACGCCACTGGTGGCCACAGCCGCGGTTTCGCGCAGGCGGCGCGAGCGCTCCACCGCCAGCAGCGGCAGGGCGTGGCGGGCCACCCAAGGTGCCAGCCGGTTGAGCAAGGCGCCCACCGCCAGCGGCAAGGCCGCGATGCCGCCCACCAGCAGCAAGCCCACCGAAAAATAGGCTGCCAGCGGAATGCCGCCCACTGGCGGTGCCCAGGCCAGCGCTGCGGCCAGCAGCATCAGGCCGAGTGCCCAGCCAGAGTGTCTGGGGCGTGCCGCGCCGGCACCACCCAACCCCTTGAGCGCCAGCGCGGGCGCCATGCGCGCGGTGGCGCGCGCTGGCCACCAGCCGCCCGCCAGCGCCGCGGCCACGCCCAGCGCGCCGTACAGCAAGGCGGCGCTGGTGCTCCACTGCAGGCTGGGCGCCACGCCCGCAAAGTAGCCGCCGCCCAGGTCGCCACCCAGCACCCGCAGCGCCAGCGCGGCCAAGCCGGTGCCCGCCGCCACGCCCAGCGCGCTGCCCAGCAGGCCCAGCAAGGCCGACTCCGCCAGCACCAGCCGCAAACGCTCCGGGGCTGACAGTCCCAGCACACCCAGCAAGGCAAATTGCTGCTGGCGCCGCGCGACCGACAGCGACAGCACCGAAAACACCAGAAACGCGCCGGTGAACAGCGCCACCAGCGCCAGCACCGTGAGGTTGACCCGGTAGGCGCGCGACAGGTTGCTGGCCCGCTCACCTGCCTGGTCGGGGCGCTGCGCGATCACGCTCGCGGGCAGTTGCAGCGCCGCCAGCACGGTATCGGCCTGGGTGCCGGGCTCCAGCCGCAGGTCGATGCGGCTGAGCTGGCCGGGGCGTGCCATGAGCGCCTGGGCGGCGGCCACGTCCATCACCAGCAGCGGCAGGCCCGGCGCATTCACCGTGCCCGCCACCCGCACCGTGCGCAGTGTCAGGCCGCTTTGTACCTGCAAGCTGGCGGGCGCATCGCCGTCCGCCAGCAGGGCTTGCCGCGCGGCGGGGTTTAGAAACACCGCGTCGGGTGCAAACAGGTCAAAACGCTGGCGGCTGGTGTCGCTGCCGGTTGTGGGGCGGGGCATGAGCGCGGGTGACACGCGGGCCACGGTGAGGGCGTCCACCCCCACCAGCTTGACCGGCACCTTGGTGCCATCCTGCGCCAGCACCGTGGTGGCCAGCTCCAGCACCGGGCTGGCCACCGCCACGCTGGGGTGTGTGGCCACGCGCTCCAGCAGCTCGTCGGGCAGGGCGCCTTGGCGGGCGCGCAGCTCCAGGTCGGGTTGGCCGTTGACCGAGCTCACCGCGCTGGAAAATTCGGCCAGCGCGGAAGCGTTGATCAGGTGTACCGCAAAGGCCAGCGCCACGCCCAGCATGACAGCCACCACCGCCGACGCATTGCGCCACGGGTGGTGCAGCAGTTCCCGCCAGGAAAACGTGGTGAGCAAGGCGCGCATGGTGGCTGCAGCTTAAACCGTGACCGATGCCCCTGCCGACCAGGGGCTTGGTGGTGGCCGGGTGCCACGTAGCGCGCGGGCTGGCCCAATGCTTGCATGCGCGTAGGATGGTCCGTTTCAAGCATCTGAAATCCACCGTTCTGCGGCCTGCCGCTTTGGCCAACCTTCTTTTTCCACGGTGATACCCATGGTTCGCATCCACCTCGCCATTGATCTCCAATACGACATCAACCCGCCTTCAGCCGACTTTATTTTCAACGTCCAGGCCGCTCACACACCGCAGCAAAAGGTGGTGTGGGAAGAGTTGCAGGTGAGTCAACCCGTGCCGCTGGTGATGCACACCGACCCGGCCACCCGCAGCCGCACCCTGCGCCTTACGGCCGGCCCCGGCCCGCTGCAGCTGCGCTACCGCGCCACGCTCGACATCACCCACCACGTGGCCCAGCCCGATAGCGTGTTTGAAACCCCCGTGGCCCAGTTGCCTCCCGAGGCGCTCACCTACCTGTACCCCAGCCGCTACTGCCAGTCCGACTGCGTGACCGCGCTGGCCAACACCCTGTTTGGACAGATGCCACAGGGCTACCGGCGGGTGGAGGCGATCCAGAAATGGGTGCAGAGCCAGGTCACGTTTCAGTCGAACACCAGCAACTCCATGACCTCGGCACTGGACACGCTGAACGACCACAAGGGCGTGTGCCGCGACTTTGCCCACCTCATGATCACCATGTGCCGCGCGCTGAACATTCCGGCCCGCTTCACCACGGCCATCGACTACGGCGCCGACCCGGCCTTGGGGCCGACCGACTTCCACGCCTATGTCGAGGCGTACCTGGGCCACCGCTGGTACATCTTTGATCCATCAGGCACGGCCATTCCCATGGGTTTTTTGCGCATAGGTACCGGGCGCGATGCGGCCGATGCGTCGTTCGCCACCATTTTTGGTGGCGTTGTGGCTCACGCACCCCGCATTGACATATCGGCCCAGGTCAACCCGCAAAACGGCTGGCAGCTGCCCGTGCGCTGCGAAGAAGGCCTGTCAACCGACTCGGCCTTCACCTGGAACATGGTGGATGTGGCACGCTGAACGACCCTTGGAGTCGCAGGAGCACCAGCCTCTGGGGCGCTCCAGCGAAAGGCGCTGCTGCCTGTGGCCTAATAGAGGGGTTTTCAACCAATTTCTGTCTGGAACCGACATGGGCAACAAAATCGTCACCGAAGCTGACCGCAAAGCTACTCCCCGTCCTACGCCTGTTGCTGGCGTTTCGCTTACCACCCCTGGCCGCGGTCAGCGCGTGAGCCTGGAGCGTGGTGTGGCCACGCGCAGCAAGAAAAACCCAGGCAAGCGCTCCAAAAAGGGCGGCTGACCGGTTGCTGGCTCCCTGTGGGCCAGCCCCATGCAAAAGGCCCGCAATTGCGGGCCTTTTGCATGGGGCTTTTTTAAGCGTTTTCAGGGCTGCAGCATGGCCAGCAGCGGCTTCAGGCGGCGCGTTGAAGCGTCAGAAACCGACCCTTGTAGGCCACGCCATCTTCCAGCAGACGGTCGGTCACGCCCATGGGCTGAAGCAGGTCAGCATGCGGACACCGCGGCTGCTGGCAAGACGCTTGCAGGACTACAATGCGCAACTTCACCGGGGGTGCCTGGCCTGCAGCGATGCAGGTGGCGGCTGAGAAATACCCCTCTCACCTGATCTGGGTTGTGCCAGCGTAGGGAGCGTGATGAGCCGGAACGCCCATGGCTGAGTTCCGTCCTTCTCAGGCGCCCGGTATGGCGGTTATTGAAAAGGCGGCATCGCATGCAACGGCGGATTTTTTCTGGGGTTCTGGTTTCCTTCTTTCTAGCCGCCCACACGGCGGCCAGCGCGCAAACGCCCACCCCGCTGCGCCTGCTCACCCACAGCTCGTTTGACTTGCCCAAAGAACTGCTCGCCCAGTTTGAAAAAGACGCGGGAGTGAAGCTGCAGATCGTCAAGGCGGGCGACGCTGGTGAAATGGTCAACAAACTCATCCTGACCCGCGCCAAGCCGCTGGCCGATGTGGTGTTCGGCATCGACAACACCTTGCTGCACCGCGCACAAGCTGCGGATGTGCTCGACGCCTACACCGGCCCGGCCGCACAGCGCCCTGCTGCTGCGGTCATGGTCGAGGGCGCCGCGCCCAGTGGTGGGGTGGCGGGCGTGGTGCCGGTGGACTTCGGCTACGTCACGCTCAACATCGACAAAGCCTGGTTTGCCCAGAAGGGCCTGGCCCTGCCCATGTCATTGAACGACCTGACCTTGCCCGCCTACCGCAAGCTGCTGGTGGTGCAAAACCCCGCCACCTCCAGCCCGGGGCAGGCGTTTTTGTGGGCCACCATCGCAGGTCTGGGCGAGCCTGCGGCGTTTGACTGGTGGGCCCGCATGCGCGCCAATGGCGTGAAGGTGGCCAAGGGCTGGACCGAGGCCTACTACACCGACTTCACCCACAACGGCGGCACGCGCCCGATCGTGGTCAGCTACGCCAGCAGCCCGGCTGCCGAGGTGTTTTACGCCAAAGAAAAGCTCACCGAATCGCCCACCGCCAATTTGTTTCTCAAGGGCGGCGTTTTCAGGCAGGTGGAAGGCGTAGCACTGGTCAAGGGTGGCAACCCGGCCGCGCGCGATGCGGCGGGCCGGTTCATTGAGTTCCTGCGCTCAGCGCCGGTGCAGCAGGCTTTGCAGACCAGCATGTGGATGTTTCCGGCCGAAGCCGGTGCGGCGCGGGTGGACGTGATGAAGCACCACGCCAGCGAGCCCACGGCCTACGACAACCCCGCAGTCGCCCAGATGGGCCAGCAAGGCAAAGCCTGGCTGCAGCGCTGGACGAAAGTGGTGCTGAAGTAAGCGGCATGCCCCGTTTGCCCCTGCGTTGGATGCTGCCCGCCCTGCCGCTGGCGTTTCTGGCGCTGGTGCTGGTAGCGCCCGTGCTGCGCCTGCTGGCCGAGGGGCTGGGGGACGCTGGCTTGGGCGGCACCGCCCCTTGGGCGCTGTGGCAAGACGATCACCTGCGCTGGCGGCTGCTGTGGTCGTTTGCGCAGGCAACCATCACCTGCGCTCTGGCGCTGTTGCTGGGGCTGCCGCTGGCCTGGGTGCTGGCCCGGCTGGAATTTGCCGGGCGCGCCACCGTGCTGCGCCTGCTGATGCTGCCCTTTGTGGTGCCCACGCTGGTGGCCGCGCTGGGTGTGCTCGCGCTTTGGGGCCCCCGAGGCTGGCTGGGCGAACCGCTGGCCAGCGCGGGTGTGGACCTGGAAAACAGCCCCTGGCTGCTGCTCTATGGCAATTTGTTTTTCAACCTGTGCCTGGTGGTGCGCGCGGGTGTGGACGCGCTGGAGCAGGTGAGCGCCGCCCGTGTGGCCGCTGCACGCACGCTGGGTGCCACGCCGTGGCGCGCGTTCTGGCGGGTGGAGTGGCCGGCCATTGCGCCCTGGCTGGCGTCGGCGCTGTGCCTGGTGTTTTTGTACTGTTTTTCCGGTTTTGGGCTGGCGCTGATTCTGGGAGGCCAGCGTTACGCCACGGTCGAGGTGGAGATTTACACCCTGGTGGCCTACGAACTGGAGCTGGGCCAGGCCGGCGTGCTCGCGGTGTGGATGCTGGGGTTGACCGGCGCCGTGGCCGTGGCTTACGCGTGGATGGAAAAGCGGCTGGCGGCACCTGGGCGCACCACACCGGTGGCGCGCCAGCGCCCGCGGGGTGTGGGCCAGTGGGCTGCCGTGGCCAGCGCCTTGGCCGTGCTGGGGCTGGTGTGTGCGGCGCCGTTGCTGGCGATCGCGGGGCAGGCGCTGCGTGCGCTGCTGTGGGGGCAGGGTGGGGCGGTGCTGCTGGAACCCGAGACAGGTCAGGCCCTGTGGAACACGCTGCGCTTTTCAGCCATGGCGCTGGTGTTGGCTACTGTGCTGGGCCTTACCCACGCTCTGGCGGTGCGCGCGCTGGATGTAGCGGGTGCCGCGCGCGGTGCCAGCAGTGCCCGGGGTGCGCTGGCCCTGGCCTGGCGCGCAGCGGCTTTTTTGCCGTTTGTCGTGTCCCCGGTCACCGTGGCGTTTGGCCTGTTGTTGCTGTACCCGGACTGGACCGCCAGCCTGGGCCTGCTGGTGGCCGCCTACGCCCTGTTGGCCTACCCCTTCGTGGCCAAGTCGCTCACCGCCGCGCTGGACAGCCTGCCCGCCAGCTATGCGCAGGCCGCCGCCACGCTGGGCGCGAGCCCCTGGCGGGTTTTCTGGCGTGTCACCCGGCCACTGGTGTCAGGTGCGCTGCGCCGCGGCATGGCGTTTGCTGCGGCCACCGCGCTGGGCGAGTTTGCGGTGTCGCTGTTTCTGTCCCGGCCCGAATGGACCACGCTCACCACCCTCATTTACCAGCGCCTGGGCCGCCCCGGCGCAGGCAACCTCGACGCCGCGCTGGTGCTGGCCTGCCTGCTCATGGCACTGGCGCTGCTGGCCTTTGCGGGCATTGAAGGCAAGAAGGACAATCGCCCCCATGCTTGAACTGCGCGACATCGCCAAACACTGGGACCACCGACCCCTGCTGGACGGCGTGAACCTGCGGGTGAACAGCGGCGACACCGTGGCGCTGCTGGGCGCTTCAGGCAGTGGCAAAAGTACGCTGTTGAAGATCGTGGCCGGGTTGGAAGCGCCCGAGCGTGGCAGCGTATGGTTTGACGGCGAAGACATCACCCGCCTGCCGCCTGAGCGGCGCGGCTTTGCGCTCATGTTCCAAGACTTTGCGCTGTTCCCGCACCTGAACGTGCAGGACAACGTGGCCTTTGGCCTGCGCGAGCAAGGTGTGGGCCAGGCCGCAGCCTGTGAGCAGGCGCGCGAACTGCTGGCCCGCTTTGGCCTGGCCGCCCACGCCACCGCCCGCGTGTGGACGCTTTCCGGCGGCGAGCAGCAGCGTGTGGCGCTGGCCCGCGCGCTCATCACACGCCCGCGTGCCCTGCTGCTGGACGAACCCTTTTCTGCGCTGGACGCGACCTTGCGCGACCAACTGCGCGCCGAATTCCGAGAGCGCATTCAAGCCGCAGGCATGTCGGCCATTTTGGTCACCCACGACGAACAGGAAGCCCGAGCGATGGCCCAGCACGCATGGGGTGTGCAGGGCGGCAAGCTGGTGGCCTTGTGGTGAGCTGTGCTGCCGGCTCGCTGCTTGCGGCTGGCACAATGAACCCGCACCCGCCGGGCGGTGCGTTACAGGAACGTTCACCATGGGCTGGTTTTCCAAAAGCACCGACAACTTTTTTCTAAGCACCACCACGCCCGGCGGCATTGCGCTAAGCCAGTACCTTGGCGTGGTCAACGGCGAAGCCATCATTGGCGCCAATATCTTTCGCGACATGTTTTCGTCGGTGCGCGACGTGGTGGGCGGGCGGGCTGGGGGCTACGAACGCGCCTTGGCTGGCGCACGCGACGCCGCCATGGAAGGCCTGATTGAAGCGGCCAAAGAGATGGGCGCCAACGGCGTGATTGGGATCGACTTTGACTACGAGGTGCTGGGCGAGACCAACGGCATGATGATGGTGGCCGTGAGCGGTACCGCGGTAAAACTCTGACTCAAAGGCCTGAAGCACCCCATGGACGCCTACATCATCATCGGCAACACCAACACCCGCAAAGCCTCGCTGGTGCGCAGCCTTACCGGCTGCTTCAACCGCAGCGTGCGCGAGATCCAGATTCAGGGCGCGAAGAAGCCGCAGCGCTTCTACGCACGAGTCGGCACCCTGCAAGACACGCGGGTGACGGTAGAGCAGTACGTGGCAGAAGTGGCCCGTACCCGCGCCGAAGCCGTGTTGTTTTGCCTCTCGCCAGAGGCCCACAAAACCGACACGTTGGAATACCCCGATGCTCAGGCCTATGTGGCCGCGCTGCGCGAGCTGGGCTGGCGCATCAAGGGTGTGGCTGTGCTGGGTCAGAACGCTGGTGGTGTTCGCGCCCCCAACCTGCGGCAGTACATCAGCGCGCCCACGGCGCCGGTGAACCTGACGGCCAGGGATGTGCGCGCGCAGTTTGGCTGGCTGTAAAGCCGCGCTGATGACCCCCAACCACGCCAGGCTGTTACTGGGCGCGCAGCGCCTGCAACAGTTTCAAGCCGCCGCGCCCGCTCACCTCGTGCCCCAGCCGAGCCTGCTCAATGCGAATCGCCGCCCGACTTTTGTCGCCCAGCATGCCGTCTACCTCACCAATGTCGTGACCACGCAAAATCAGCAGGCCTTGCAGTTCGCGGCGCTCGGCGCGGGAAATACCGGGGTCGTCGGTGGGCCAGGCAGTGGCGAATGGGCCGGCGCCGCGCAGGCGGTCGCTCAGGTGGGCAATCGCCAGGCCGTAGCTTTCGGCAGCGTTGTAGCTGTAAAGCGCATCAAAGTTGCGAAATACGAGAAACGCCGGGCCTTGAGGGCCCGCGGGCGCCAGTAAGCCCGCGTTGCCCAGCTGGGCGGGCAGGGCTGATCCGTTGGCCTGGCGCAGGCCCCGCGCCACCCAAGCGGCCATGGGGCGTTTGGTGCGACGGCCTTCGCCGGTGGTGCTGAAGCCTGCGGGCAAGTTCACTTCGAAGCCCCAGGGCTGGCCGGTTTGCCAGCCGGCTTTGGCCAGAAAGTTGGCGGTGGAAGCCAGGGCGTCGGCGGTGCTGTCCATCAGGTCGCGCTTGCCGTCGCCGTCAAAATCCACCGCAAGCCGTTCGAAGGTGGTGGGCATGAACTGGGTGTGACCGAAGGCCCCGGCCCAGGAGCCCACCAAGCGCTCTGGCGCAATATGCCCCGCCTGCAAGATGCGCAGCGTGGCGTAAAACTCGCCGCGAAAAAAGGCTTGGCGCCGGCCAAAACACGACAGCGTGCCCAGCGCTTGCACCAGCGGGTACTTGCCAAAGGTCTGGCCAAAATTGCTTTCCACACCCCACACCGCCACCACGGTGGCCGGGTCCACGCCGTAGCGCTGTTGCACGCGTGCCAGCGTGTCGGCGTGTTGCGCCAGCAGCGCTTGGCCCTCGGCCACGCGTTCTTCGTCCACCAAGCCGGCCAGGTAGTCCCAGATGGCCATGCGGAATTCGGGCTGGTAGTTCAGCTTGTCGATCACGCTCATATCGGGCGCGAGGCTTTGGGTGTGCTGGGCAAAGGTGGCGTCTTGCACGCCGGCAGCCCGCGCGGGTGTGCGCAGGGTGTTCAGGCAGGCCTCGAACTCGGCGTTGGGGGCCTCTTGGGCCCAGGCGGGGACAGCCAGCAACAGGCAGGCACCCAATAGGGCGCGCAAAGCGGTGTGTTTCTTCATGGCTCGCATTGTCGGGCATGCCCCGTGCCAGAGCCGTTCAAACGCCCCAGGTGCTGCCGTGCTCGGGCACCAGCGCTTGCCAGCGCAGTTCGGTCTCAATGCGGTGGCGCAGCCGGTCAGAGGCTTCCATGTCGCCATGCGTCACAAACACGCGGCGCGGCGCGGCGGGCAGGGCCCGCAGCCAGTCCATGAGCTGGCTGGCGTCTGCGTGGGCCGAAGCCGAGCCCAACTGCACCACCTCGGCGCGCACGGGCAGGTCTTGCCCGTGGATGCGCAGGTGGCTGTGGGGGGCTGGCGATCCCCGTGTGCCGCCATCCTGGTTGGCCACGCTGGCTAGCGTGGCGCCGCGCGTCCCGGGGGCCTGGTAGCCGGCGAGCACCACCATGTTGCGGTGGTGCCCGAGGTATTGGGCCAGGTGGTGCAACACGCGCCCGCCCGTGGCCATGCCGCTGGCCGACAACACCACCTTGGGGCCGTGCTGCAGGGCAATGGCCTTGGACTCTTCCACCGATCGCGTCATTTTGGCCACGCGCTCCATGGCTTCGCACTGCGCAGCGCTGAGCCGGTGTTCGCCCACATGCTGCGAAAACAGCCCGGTGCTGTGGATGGCCATGGGGCTGTCCAGGTAAATGGGCAGGCTGTGCGGTAGCACGCCGTTGGCCTTGAGCAGGGCAATGGCGTGCAGCAGCTCCTGGGCACGGCCCACTGCAAACACTGGAATGACGGCGGTGCCACCCCGTGCGGCCACGCGCTGCAAAGCCGGACCCAGCTCGGCCAGCACGTCTTCTTCAGGGTGCTCGCGGTCGCCGTAGGTGGACTCGATCACCACCACGTCGGCGGCGGGGGGGCTTTCAGGGGGCTTCATCAGCATGTCGTCGGGGCGGCCCAGGTCACCCGAAAACACAATACGGCGGCCGCCCACTTCGAGCAGCAGACTGGAGGCGCCCAGAATGTGCCCGGCGCCAAAGAACTGCGCCTTCCAACCGCGCACCGGTTCAAAGCTTTGTCCCAGGGGTACGGTCTTGAAGAGCTTCAAGCTTTCGTGCGCGTCGTCCTCGGTGTAGAGCGGCAAGGCTGGCGCGTGTTTGGAAAAACCGTGGCGGTTGGCAAACGCGGCGTCTTCTTCCTGAATGTGGCCGCTGTCGGGCAGCAAAATCTTGGCCAGGTCGCGGGTGGCCGGTGTGGCCCACACTTTGCCGTGAAAGCCTTCCTTGGCCAGCAAGGGCAGGTAGCCGCTGTGGTCCAGGTGGGCGTGCGTCAAGATCACCGCGTTGATGTGGTTAGGCATCACTGGCAGCGGGTCGCGATTGCGCAGGCGCAGTTGCTTGTAGCCCTGGAACAGTCCGCAGTCCACCAGCACGCTGTGGCCCGCGTGTTCCACCAAATACTTGGAACCTGTGACGGTGCCCGCAGCACCCAGAAAGCGAATGTGTACGTTCATAAAAACATCGTACCCCCAGCAGGGCGCAACCCCCAAGCGCTGCGTCAATACCGGGCCAGTTAGCCGCCCAAGGCGGCATCGAGCAGCAGCATGAAGATGAAGCCGCCCAGCAGGGTAGCCGTGGCCAGGGTTTCAAACCCGTTGCGGTGCGTTTCGGGAATGATCTCGTGGCTGACCACAAACAGCATGGCCCCCGCTGCCAGTGCCAGGCCCACCGGGTAAAACGCCGGCACGCTGCCCAGCACCCACAAGCCCAAAATAGCGCCCAGCGGTTCGGCCAGCCCGGTAAGGGCTGCCACGCCCCAGGCTTGGGCAGCGCTGCAGCCGAGCGTGCGCAAGGCCATGGCCACAATCAGGCCCTCTGGCATGTTTTGCAAGCCAATGGCCAGCGCCACCGAGGCTCCAGCCTGCGCCGTCTCGCCCGTGTCAACGCCCAAAGCCACGCCCGAATACGCCGCACCCACCGCCAGGCCTTCGGGCACGTTGTGGATGAGGATGGCCAACACCATGAGCCAGGCCCGCTGCGCGGCGGCCTGGTCCACCGGCCCGCCGGCGGCCCACTGGCCGGCATGGCCGGGCGCTGCCGGTGGCAATACCGCGTGTTCGTGTGGGGTGAAGCGGTCAATGGCGAGCATGAGGCCCATGCCCAGCGCCAGGCCCACACCGCTGAGCGCAGCCGCACCGGTCGCCCCGCCGGGAACACCCGCCAGCAAAGCCTGGCCAGCGGCCAGCGAAGGCAACAGCAGGGCAAAAATGGCGGCAGCCAGCATCACCCCGGCCGAAAACGACATCAGCGCTGCCTCTTGCAGCTTGCTCACGCGCTGCACCAGAAACACCGGCAGGGCACCCACTGCCGTGGCCATGGCCGCGATCAACGAAGCCTGCAGGCCGGCGGCCATGGCACTGCCGTTCTGGGCAGCGTCCCACCAGGCGCGGGTGGGTGCCCAGAACGTACTGAGCGACACCACACCCGCCATCAGCAGCAGGCCAGCACCCAGCGCCAGCAGGCTGTGCAGCAAAGCGTGTGTTGGCACAGGCCGTTCAAGACGCTGTAACTGGGCCCAGACGGGACGAACTTGTCGGATGAGGGCTGCCATGGTGTTGTGCTCCTTGCCTAGGTGTCAGGGTGAATGCCATCACCCATAGCCAGCAGTGTGTCAAAAACTATCGATAAATGCCATTCGATCGTTGTTATCGATCTCATAGGGCACCTGCGTGGGTGCGTCACAGGCGCCGTGGCGCCACGCTCAAAGCGGCTGGCAGCTGCGCAGTTTCCACACGTTTTACAATCCGGGGTTGCCCCAGTGTTGCCAATCAGGGGTGGCTTGCGGCATTCACTGCCTCCGCAGCCTTTGCGGCAGCCGCCGTGTGCACGGCCTGCATCCTGTTTTTCTCACCAACCTCCCGGACCCCATGAGTGCATTTGACGAAGAGCGCGTGTTGAGCGTTCACCACTGGACCGACCGCCTGTTCAGCTTCACCACCACCCGGGGTTCGTCCCTGCGTTTTTCCAACGGCCACTTCACCATGATTGGCCTGCGCATCAACGGCAAGCCGCTGGTACGCGCGTACAGCATTGCCAGCCCCAACTACGCTGAGCATCTGGAGTTTTTGAGCATCAAGGTGCCCGACGGCCCGCTCACCTCGCAGCTGCAACACATCCAGGTGGGCGACACCGTGCTGGTGGGGCGCAAGCCCACCGGCACGCTGCTGATCGACTACCTGCTGCCGGCCAAGCGCCTGTACATGTTTGCCACCGGCACCGGCCTGGCACCGTTCCTGAGCGTGATCCGCGACCCTGAAACCTATGAGCGTTACGAGCAGGTGGTGCTGGTGCATGGCGTGCGCGAAGTGAAAGAACTCGCCTACCGCGAACTGCTGTCGGATACGCTGAAACAGGACGAATTTCTCGGCGAAATGGTCGCGCAGAAGTTTCTGTATTACCCCACCGTCACCCGCGAGCCTTTTGTGCACCAGGGCCGCATTCCCACGCTCATTGAAAATGGCACGTTGGCAAAAGACCTGGGCCTGCCTCAGCTCAACCGCACGGAAGACCGCATCATGATCTGCGGTAGCCCCGAAATGCTGCGCGATCTGAAAGGGCTGGCCGAAAAGTACGGCTTTGAAGAAGGTAGCACCAGCCGCCCAGGTGAGTTCGTGATCGAACGGGCGTTTGCGGGTAGCTGAGAGCGCAAAGCGGCTGGGTTTCAGCCGCTGAAGCCTGGGCTGTAGGTAACGCCGAGCCCACGTGTCTGTTGGATGGTCCGGGGCTTTACCCGGCCACGCCTTGCAGGCGCAGCGGCGACAAAGCATCGGCGCTGACGCCGTGGCGCACCAGCTCCTCAGGCAGGGCACGGCGCAGCGCCAGCGCCGCACAGGCTTCCCCCATGGCAGCGCTGGTCTGTATGCCGTAGCCGCCTTGCGCGGTGCACCAAAAGAAGCCCGGCGCGTGTGCGTCAAAGCCGCCCACCAGTTCGCCGTCGGCCACAAATGACCGCAAGCCTGCCCAGGTGTGCGTCGGACGGGGCTTCAGCGTCGTCCAGGTCTCCACCGCGTGCAAGCCCAGTGCAATATCCAGCTCTTCGGGCTGCACATCCTGCGGGTGTGTCGGGTCTTCGTTGACGGGTGACGCCAGCAGCGCACCGGCATCGGGCTTCATGTAAAAGCTTTCGTCTGCCGCCAGCAGCAGCGGCCACTGGGCCGTGTGGGTGCCCGCTGGCGATGCAAAGGTGAACGCGGTGCGGCGCTTGGGCACCAGGCCGATGGGTGCCACTCCCGCCATGCCCGCCATCACATCGCACCATGCACCGGCAGCGTTGATCAGCACCTGGGCCGCGTACTCCGCACCCCCGGCCGTGCGCACATGCCAAAGGTCGCCCGCGCGCTTGATGCCCACCACCTCCGCATTCGTGACCAGCTCGCCGCCCGCGCGTTTGAAGCCGCGCAGGTAGCCCTGGTGAATGGCGTGCACGTCCATGTCGAAACTGTCCGGCTCATAAATGGCGGCGCTCACCTTCTCAGACCGCAGCGCGGGCACCATGGCCAACGCTTCGGCCGCGGTCAGTCGGCGGCCGCGCGGGCTGACGTCTTTCAGTACCGCCCAGGCTTCGTCAAGGTGGTGCATCTCGTCCGGGCCCGCCACCGTGAGCAGGCCACGTGGCATGAGCAGCGGCGCATCAGCAAACCCCGCCGGCGGTTGCTTGAAAAAAGCCTCGCTCGCCCGCGACAGCGCACGCACCTGAGGTGGCCCGTAGCTGGCAATGAACTGCGCCGCCGAGCGGCCGGTGCTGTGGTAGCCCGGTTGGCTCTCGCGCTCCAGCATCACGCAGCGCCCATGTGGGGCGAGGAAATAGCCAGCAGAGGCGCCCGCGATGCCGGCGCCAAGGACGATGAAGTCGGTCTGTTTCATGCAAGATATTGTGGCGGACGATGCCGCTTTGCTCCGCTCGCTTGGCCCATCTGACGGCCGCGTCTTCATCGGCGCCAGGGGTCTTTCAAGGTCTCACGGTCGCCAGGCTAGGCTGGGCGTGCGGTACTGAGACCGGCAACGAATGCTTTGGAGCGCTCATAGCCCAGGACCACGACCGCGTCTACCCCGCCTGGACGCCCAAGCAGATCCCTGGTGTATCGGCCACGGCGAAATGCATTCCCGAGGCGGTCAACGGAAAAAGGGGCGACGGTCACCCGTCGCCCCTTTTGCATGTCTGAAAGCTTCGGCCGCCCTCAGCTGAAAAAGCTCTTCGCCTTCTCAAACCACCCCTTGTCGTTCGGGCTGTGCTTGTGGCCGCCTTTCTTGAACGATTCGTCGAGTTCTTTGAGCAGCTTGCGCTGGTGCTCGGTCAGCTTCACCGGTGTTTCCACCGCCACGTGGCAATACAGGTCGCCGGGGTAGCTGCTGCGCACACCCTTGATGCCTTTGCCGCGCAGCCGGAAGGTTTTGCCGCTCTGGGTGCCTTCGGGCAGGTCGATCGTGGCCTTGCCTTGCAGGGTAGGCACGTCGATCTCGCCGCCCAGTGCGGCGGTGGTCATGCTCACGGGTACCTGGCAGTGCAGGTCATCGCCTTCGCGCTCGAAGATGTCGTGCTTGCGCAGACGAACCTCGATGTAGAGATCGCCTGAAGGCCCGCCGTTTTGGCCGGGTTCGCCGTTGCCGGTGCTGCGGATGCGCTGGCCGTCGTCGATGCCGGCCGGAATCTTGATCTCCAGCGTTTTCTGCTTTTTGATCTTGCCCTGGCCGTGGCAAGCGGTGCACGGCTCGGGGATGATCTTTCCGCTGCCGTGGCAGGTGGGGCAGGTTTGCTGCACACTGAAAAAGCCCTGGCGCATCTGCACCTGGCCCTGGCCGTGGCAGGTCGAGCAGGTCTTGACGCTGGTGCCGGGTTTGGCACCGGTGCCTTTGCAGGTGTCGCAGTCGTCCCAGGACGGAATGCGGATCTGGCTTTCTTTGCCGGCGGCCGCTTCTTCCAGGGAAATTTCCATGGCGTACGACAGGTCGGCACCGCGGTACACCTGGCGGCCGCTGCGCTGGCCGCGTGCACCGCCAAAGATGTCGCCAAAGATGTCGCCAAACGACTCGCCGAAACCGCCGAAGCCTTCGGCACCGGGGCCGCCGCGCATGTTGGGGTCTACGCCGGCGTGGCCGTACTGGTCGTAGGCCGCTTTTTTCTGCGGGTCCGACAGCATTTCGTAGGCTTCTTTGGCTTCTTTGAAGCGCTCTTCTGCGGCCTTGGCCGCGTCACCCTGGTTGCGGTCGGGGTGGTGCTTCATCGCCAGCTTGCGATACGCCTTCTTGATTTCTTCGTCCGACGCGTTTTTCGGAACGCCCAGCACTTCGTAAAAATCTCGTTTAGCCATGGTGTCGTGCAGTTCTGTTTGAACACAAACGCCGCGGACGGGCACGTTTCAGTGCCCGGACGCGGCGGCTGACCGGTTGCTCAGCCCGTTCGGGCCGAACAACCGTTCGTGGGTTGGCGATCAGCCCTTTTTGACTTCCTTGACTTCGGCGTCAACGATGTCGTCGTCAGCCGCGTGGCTGGCGTTGCCCTGGCTGGCACCTTCGGCGGCGCCACCTGCTGCAGCCGCTTGTTCGGCTTGCGACGCGGCATACACCTTTTCCCCCAGCTTCTGGCTGGCCGACATCAGGGCTTCCGTCTTGGCCTCAATGGCTTCTTTGTCTTCGCCTTTAAGCGCTTCTTCGACGTCTTTCACAGCCGCTTCAATGGCTTCTTTTTCCGCCGAGTCCAGCTTGTCGCCGTGCTCAGCCAGGCTCTTCTTGACGCTGTGCGCCATGGCTTCGCCTTGGTTACGAGCCTGCACCAGCTCGACCTTTTTCTTGTCGTCAGCGGCGTTCAGTTCGGCGTCTTTCACCATTTGCTGGATCTCGTCTTCGCTCAGACCCGAGTTCGCCTTGATGGTGATCTTGTTTTCTTTGCCGGTGCCTTTGTCTTTGGCGCCCACGTGCAAGATGCCGTTGGCGTCGATGTCAAAGGACACTTCGATCTGGGGCGTGCCGCGTGCCGAAGCCGGGATGCCTTCCAGGTTGAACTCGCCCAGCAGCTTGTTGCCCGAAGCAATTTCGCGCTCGCCCTGGAACACCTTGATCGTCACGGCCGGCTGGTTGTCTTCGGCGGTGGAGAACACCTGTGCGAACTTGGTCGGGATCGTGGTGTTTTTCTGGATCATCTTGGTCATGACGCCGCCCATGGTCTCGATACCGAGGCTCAGCGGGGTCACATCCAGCAGCAACACGTCTTTGCGATCACCCGAGAGCACCTGGCCCTGGATGGCGGCGCCCACGGCCACGGCTTCGTCGGGGTTCACGTCTTTGCGTGGCTCCTTGCCAAAGAACTCTTTGACCTTTTCCTGCACCTTGGGCATGCGCGACATGCCGCCGACCAGGATCACGTCGTGGATGTCGCCCACACTGATGCCGGCGTCTTTGATGGCCATGCGGCACGGTGCAATGGTGCGCTCAATCAGCTCTTCCACCAGCGCTTCGAGCTTGGCCCGCGTGAGCTTGATGTTCAGGTGCTTGGGGCCCGAAGCGTCGGCGGTGATGTAAGGCAGGTTCAGGTCGGTCGCGGCCGAGCTGGACAGCTCGATCTTGGCCTTTTCAGCGGCTTCCTTCAGGCGCTGCAGGGCCAGCACGTCTTTGGACAGGTCAACGCCTTGCTCTTTCTTGAACTCGCCAATGATGTAGTCGATGATGCGCTGGTCGAAGTCTTCGCCACCCAGGAAGGTGTCGCCGTTGGTGGAGAGCACTTCGAACTGCTTCTCGCCATCGACGTCAGCGATTTCGATGATGGACACGTCAAACGTGCCGCCGCCCAGGTCGTAGACGGCGATCTTGCGGTCGCCCTTTTCCTGCTTGTCCAGGCCAAAGGCCAGGGCTGCAGCGGTGGGCTCGTTGATGATGCGTTTCACGTCCAGGCCCGCGATGCGGCCAGCGTCTTTGGTGGCCTGGCGCTGAGCATCGTTGAAATACGCAGGCACGGTGATCACGGCTTCGGTGACTGGCTCGCCCAGGTAGTCCTCGGCGGTTTTCTTCATCTTGCGCAGAATGTCGGCGCTGACCTGCTGGGCCGAAATCTGCTTGCCGCGCACTTCCACCCAGGCGTCGCCGTTGTCGGCCGCCACGATGGAATAAGGCATGAGGTTGATGTCCTTCTGGACTTCTTTCTCGGTGAACTTGCGGCCGATCAGGCGCTTGATGGCGTAGAGCGTGTTGCGCGGGTTGGTCACCGCCTGGCGCTTGGCGCTGGCGCCCACGAGCACTTCACCGTCTTCCTGGTAAGCCACGATCGACGGCGTGGTGCGCGCACCTTCCGAGTTCTCGATCACCTTGGTGGTGTTGCCTTCCATGATGGACACGCACGAGTTGGTGGTGCCCAGGTCGATGCCGATGATTCTTCCCATGTTGTTTGCTCCGGATAGATAAATGAATTGGTGAAAAGGATGCTGGTGATGTGTGGATAAAGCCCCCGGATTTCAAGGGGATACCCGCTCAAAAGTCTTATTTGGGCGCGGCCACCGTGACCAGCGCTGGGCGCAGCACACGGTCGGCGATCAGATAGCCCTTTTGCAGCACGGTGACCACTGTGTTGGCTTCCTGCTCAGCCGGGACCATGCTGATGGCCTGGTGCTGGTGCGGGTCGAACTTGCTGCCAGCGGCCGGGGCAATTTCCAGCACCTTGTGGCGCTCCAACGCGCTTTTGAGCTGTTTGAGGGTGGCTTCAGAGCCTTCGCGCAGCTGCTCGCGCGTGGCTTCCTGAATGGCCAGGCCGGCTTCCAGGCTGTCGGCCACGGCCAGCAGGCTATCGGCGAAGCTTTCGACCGCAAACTTGCGCGCCTTGCTCATCTCATCTTCGGCGCGGCGGCGGGTGTTTTCGGCTTCGGCCTTGGCGCGCAGAAACTGTTCCGCGAGTTCGGCATTTTTGGCTTTCAGCTCCGAGACTTCGTTGGTCAGGGCTGCCAGCGCATCGGCTTCGGCCACAGCGGCTGCGGCCAGCGCTTCTTCCGGGCTCACGGGCGCGGCATGTTCGTGGCTGGTGCTGTCGGCGGGGTGGGGTTGTTGGCTCATGGGCGTTGGTGGTTTGACGTGAATTCAAAGGCAAAGCTTGCTCGTCGGAAGCTTGGGGCTTGTCGCGCAAGTTCAAGGGCGTACGCCCGCAAAGTCGGTAAATCGGCGGTGGTCGGGTGAAAATCAGCGTTTTGTCACAGAACAAGGCCCATGAAACTCTTTCGCCACGGCCCTCAGGGCGCCGAAAAACCCGGTTTGGTGGACGCGAGCGGCGCCCTGCGCGACCTCTCTGGCGTGGTCGCCGACCTGTCGCCCGCCACGCTCGGCCCCGATTCTATGTCCCGCCTGGCCGCACTGGACCCGACCCACTTGCCGCTGGTGCCAGCGGGCACCCGGCTGGGCGCCTGTGTGGGCGCGGTGGGCAACGTGGTGTGCATCGGCCTGAACTACGCCGACCACGCCGCCGAGGCGGGTCTGAAGCCGCCCGGTCAGCCCATTGTGTTCAACAAACACAATGGCGCCATCAGCGGCCCGAACGACCCGCTGTGGTTGCCGCCCGACGCGATCAAGCTGGACTGGGAAGTTGAGCTGGGCATTGTGATTGGCCAGCGTGCGTTTCATGTGAGCGAGGCCGATGCGCTGCAATACGTGGCCGGTTATTGCCTGGTGAACGACGTGTCGGAGCGGGCTTACCAGATCGAGCTGGAAGGCCAGTGGACCAAGGGCAAGAGCTACCCCACGCACTGCCCGATTGGGCCCTGGCTGGTGACACCCGACGAACTGGGCGACCCACAAGACGTGGACCTGTGGCTGGACGTGAACGGTGTGCGCCGCCAGACCGGTAACACCCGCACCATGATCTTTGGCGTGGCGCAGATCGTGAGTTACCTGAGCCGCTTCATGGCGCTGCAGCCCGGTGACGTGATTCCCACTGGAACCCCGCCGGGTGTGGGCATGGGCCAAAAGCCGCCGGTGTACCTGCAGGCGGGTGATGTGGTGCGCCTGGGCGGGCGCGGTTTGGGCGAGCAGTGCCAGACGGTGGTGGCCAGCCCGATGCGCTGAGCTGGTCAGGCGGCCGGGCGGGCTGGCTCGATCGGTGTCGAAGCCGCTGCGTTGGCCGCAGCCCGGGCCTGTTGCTGGCTCCATTTCGGGGCGAACTGCTGCACGTCAAGCAGGCGGCGGGCCAGATCGGCCCCTTGCGATGTAAGGCGGTAGCCCTCGCCCGCGTGGTCGACCAGGCGCGCGGCGCGCAGTTCCTTCAGTCGGGTGTTGAGGGTGTTGGGGGTGACGCCACCGACGCTGTCTTGCAGCAGTCGAAACGTCTGGGGATGGCCGTCGCTCAGGGCCCAGATCACCCGCAGGGCGTAGCGCGACTCCAGCAGGTCAAACAGCCGGATCACAGCGGCATTGTCTTTGGCACTCATGCGGGTTCTCCTGTGACGGCCTGGCGCAGGCTGCCCGCTAACGCTTGTGGGGCAGGCTTGCTAGCAGTTTTCTAGCTGGTTGCCATGGTGCCCGTGCGCAAGGTATCGAACGATCCGGATTTACCCCCATGGCCCCGGCCGGCCGGTGTGCTCAGCTTCTCAGCGGCGGTAGACCTTGCGCAGCAGCGCGTTGAGCGTTTGCAGCTCGTCGGCGGTGAGGGCATTCGACACGTCTTGCTCCAGCTGGGTGGCGGTGCTCTGGGCTTCTCGCTGCAGGCGTTTGCCCGTGGCCGAGACGTGCAGGCCCTGGGCACGGCGGTCGGTGGGGTGGGCTCGGCGTTCAATCAGGCCGCGCTTTTCCAGTGCCTTGACCATGCCCACCAGATTGGGCGGCAAGATGTCAAGGGCGGTGCAGATCTGGCGCGAGGTGATGCCGGGGTTGTGCGCCACGAGGGTGAGCACCGAAAAGTCCACCGGGCGCAGGCCAAACGGTTCCATGCGCTGCAAAAAAACCGAGATCACGGCCAGCGCGGCACGGCGGGCGTTGTAGCCGAGCAGGGTTTCCAGATACGAGGTATCCAGTTCGCTGGAGCCGACGACAGGGGTGAGCTCGGCGGCGGCTTCGCTGTGTTGGCGAGCGGCCCGCGGTCGGCGCAGGGTGTTGGCAACGGAGGTCTCGGACATATTCAGAGCATAGCGCGCCGGCGCAGTGACGCTGTTGGGCAGGCCGGACGCGTCATGCCGCGTCCAGGCTGGCGCCCATGATCGCCATGCGGGTCTGAAACTCGGGCCACACCCAGCGCCAGAAACCGGTTTGGGCCGTGCTCCAGCGGGGGCTGGTGGCCTGCGGAGTGGCTGCCACACGGCTCCAGGCCCATGCCATCAGCAGCAGGGCCAGGGCGCGCAGGTAGTCGTCGGCCAAGCCGTAGGGCAGTTCGGGTGAAGCGCCCGCAGCCTGGGTGGCGGGCAGCAGCTGCCCGGTGGTGAACTGGGCAAAGCCGGCCATGGCCTGGCGGGTGCGTTCGGCATCGGGGCTGTCGCCCAGCTCGGCGGCCAGTTCGGCGAGCAGGGTTTGCAGGGCGTTGGCACCGTCGGGCAGCACCTTGCGCACCAGCAGGTCGATGGCCTGAATCTCGTTGGTGCCTTCGTAGATCATGGCCACGCGGGCGTCGCGCACCACCTGTTCAATGCCCCATTCGCGCACGTAGCCGTGGCCGCCAAACACCTGCAGGCAGGCGCTGGCGCCAGTGAAGGCCTGGTCGGTCCAGGCCGACTTGAGCACCGGCGTGACCAGGCTGCACCAGCGCTGGGCGGCGTCGCGTCGGGCTGCATCGGGGTGTTGCTTCAGGGTGTCGAGCTCCAGCGCGGTGCGGTAGGCCACCACGCGGCCGGCGTCGATCCAGGCGCGCTGTGTGTCGAGCACGCGGCGCATGGCTGGGTGCTGGTGGATCGGGTCGGCTTCACCCGCCCGGCTGGCGCTGCCGGGGGCGCGCATTTGCCGGCGTTCCTGCGCATAGGCGTTGGCTTTTTGCCAGGCGGCGTCGAGCAGGCCAATGCCTTGCAGGCCCACATGCAGGCGGGCGGCGTTCATCATGATGAACATGGCGTTCAGTCCCTTGCCGGGCTCGCCCACGATCCAGGCTGCCGCTTCGTCGAAACGCATCACGCAGGTGGGGCTGCCGTGCAGGCCCATCTTCTCTTCGATGCGCTCACACACGACTGCGCTGCGCGCGCCGTCCTCGTAAAACTTCGGGACCAGAAACAGCGACAAACCTTTGGGGCCGGGCGGGCTGTCGGGCAGGCGCGCCAGCACCAGGTGCACGATGTTGTCGGTCAGGTCGTGTTCGCCGCCCGAGATGAAAATTTTGGTGCCGCTGAGCGCGTAGCGCCCGTCGGGCAACGGTACGGCCTTGGTGCGCACCAGCCCGAGGTCGGAGCCCGCGTGCGGCTCGGTCAGGCACATGGTGGCCAGCCATTCACCGGTGGCCACTTTTTCCAGGTAGCGGGCCTTCAGCGCGGGCGAGGCGTGGTGCTTGATGCATTCATAGGCACCGTGCAGCAGGCCCGGGGCCATGGTCCAGCCGTGGTTGGCGGCGCTGAGGTTTTCGTAAAGCATCGCTTCCAGCACAGCCGGCAGGCCCTGGCCGCCGTCTTCGGTGGCGCATGCCAGCGACGGCCAGCCGGCTTGCCAGAAGGCCTGGTAGGCGTCCCGGAAACCCGGTGGCATGGTGACGGTGCCGGCCTTCCACTGCGCGCCCACTTCGTCGCCGTCCCGGTTCAGCGGTGCCACCACCTCGCCCACAAATTTCGCGGCTTCGTCCGTCACTTGCGTCAGCAGGTCTTCATCCATGTCGCTGTAGGCGGGCAGCGCGGCGAACTGCTGTGCGGCTTGCAGCACCTGGTTGAGGATGAAGCGTTGTTCGGCGGGTTGGGGCTGGTAGGCGTTCATGGGCGGCGATGGGAGCGGTTCGATTGAATGAAGGGGTCAGCGGGCGCGTGTTTCTTGCGCAGCCTTGTCGGGCGAGCCTTCGAGGCCGGCGAGCAGGGCTTTGCTGTTGCCGGGAATGACCATCTGGAACTTGTTGTCCACGGTGGTGTAGTCAAAGTAGCCCATGCGCGCGATGGGCTGCATCTTCAGCACATCGACCAGGCCGTTGCCGTCGATGTATTCGTCGTCGATGTGAATGCCCACCACGCGGCCAAACACCACGTCCACCGTGCCCATGGGCGGCTTGCCGGGGAAGCGCAGGGTGTTGAGGTACTCGCACTCGAACTGGATCGGGGAGCCCTTCACGCGCATCGGCTTGACGAGCCGGCTCTCCAGCTTGTCCAGTCCGGCGCGCTGAAATTCGTCCACACCGTGCGGCAGTTCTTCGGCGCTGATGTTGACCGCCTCGCGCTGCGCAAAGGTGGCCATGTTCCACACAAACTGGCCCATCTGCTCGGCGTTGCGCACCGAGTCCTTGCGTTCGCCCTGCGTGGTCTGGTTGGCGCTGAACATGACGATCGGCGGGTCGAAGGTCACGTTCTGAAACTGGCTGTAGGGAGCCAGGTTGTGCCGACCTTGCGCATCCACGGTTGAGATCCATCCAATGGGGCGTGGGACCACGCAGGACTTGAACGGGTCGTGCGGCAGACCATGGGGCGTGTTACCGGGTTCGTAGTACATGGTGGTGTCCGTTCGCTGAGGGTTCGGGTGTGCGCGTCGTAGCCTTTCAGGCGGGCTGGCGCGCACTGCCCAGGTAGGTCTCGATCACTCGGGGGTCATTGGCCAGTTCGCTGGCCGGGCCTTGTGCGCTGAGTTCGCCCATTTCGAGCACGTAGCCATGGTCGGCCACCTGCAGCGCGGCGCGGGCGTTTTGTTCCACTAGCACAATCGTCACGCCGGTCTGGCGCAGGCGCTCGATGATGGAAAAAATCTCGCGCACGATCAGCGGTGCCAGACCCAGGCTGGGTTCGTCGAGCATCAGCAGTTCGGGGCCGGACATGAGCGCTCGGCCCACAGCCAGCATCTGGCGCTCGCCACCCGACAGGGTGCCGGCGAGCTGGGTGCGCCGCTCTTGCAGGCGCGGGAAGATGCTGTACACATCGTCCAGCTTGCTGCGCCACTGCGCGTTGCCCAGGCGCATCTGGCGAAAGCCACCCAGCAGCAGGTTGTCTTCCACCGGCATGGTGCTGAACAGCTCGCGCTTTTCGGGTACCAGGGCCATGCCGTTCATCACGCGCTCTTCGAGCGTCAGGGTGCTGATGTCCTGACCGCGAAATTCGATGGTTCCCTGGCCCGGCAGGATGCCCATGACGGTATTGAGCAGCGTGGACTTGCCCGCGCCGTTGGGCCCGATGACGGTGATGACGCTGCCTTTGTCGGCGTGCAGGTCGATGCCGTGCAACACCTCGGCGCGGCCATAGCCGGCGCGCAGGCCTTTGAGTTGAAGAAGGGGTGTGGTGCTCATGTCGTCTTGCCAGTCGGCTTGGGTGGGTAGCGCGTGAAAAGGTTCAGTCCAAGGGCACCGCCGGGCCGGCTTTGCCGGACGGCCCGTAAAGCCCCCTTGGGGTGACGCCAACGGCGGCGCGGGAGTGCTCCATGCTCTAGTGGTCGGTACCGAGATACGCCGCGCGCACCTTGGGGTCTTGCTGGATCTGGGCGGGTGGCCCTTGCGTGAGCAGGGTGCCGAACTCCATCACCACGAGGTGGTCGCAAATCTGCATCACCAGGTCCATGTCGTGCTCCACCAGCAAGATGCTCATGCCCTCGGCCTTGAGCTGGCGCAGCACGCCGGCCAGTGCCTGCTTTTCCTGGTGGCGCAGGCCGGCCGCGGGTTCGTCCAGCAGCAGCAGGGCCGGGTCGGCGCACAGCGCGCGGGCAATTTCCATCAGCCGCTGCGGGCCCATGGCCAGGTTGCCGGCTTGCTCGTGCAGGTACTCGCCCATGCCAATGCGTTCCAGCTGGCGCTGCGCTTCGCGGAACAGCTGCTGCTCTTCGGCGCGGTTGGCGCGCAGCATGGCCGAGAGCACGCCCTTGCGACCCCGCGTGTGGGTACCCAACGCCACGTTCTCCAGCACCGTCATGTCCGGGATCATCTTCACGTGCTGAAAGGTGCGGGCCATGCCTTGGCGGGCGATCTCGCGCGAGTGCAAACCACTGATGGTGGTGCCGCGGTAGTCCACCTCGCCGCTTGTGGCGCGCAGCACCCCCGTGATCAGGTTGAAGGTGGTGGACTTGCCGGCGCCATTGGGCCCGATCAGGCCCACGATCTGCCCAGCGCGAATCTGGAAGCTGATGTCATTCACCGCCACCAGGCCACCAAACTGCATGCGCGCCTTGCGCACGTCGAGCACCAGCGCGCCAGCCTCGGGTTTGTCGCGTTCGGGCAAGGCGGCGGCCTGTTGCCAGTCCTCCGTGCGTGCTTTTTTCGGCAGGTGGCGCCCCACCAGCGACCACAAGCCGTCGGGCAGGTACTTCAGCACCATCACCAGCGCAATGCCGAACACGATGACTTCGTAGCTGCCACTGGTGCCCATGAGCTTGGGCAGCAGCACCTGCAACTGGTCTTCCAGCAAGCGGATGAGGCCTGCGCCCACGATGGCGCCCCACACGTAGCCCACGCCGCCCACCACTGCCATGAAAAGGTATTCAATGCCCATCTTCAGGCCGAAGGCCGACGGGTTGACGGTGCGCTGGAAGTGCGCCAGCAGCCAGCCGGCCACCGAGGCCAACAGCGCGGCCAGCACAAAGATGGTGACCTTGTAGCGGAAGGTGCTGATGCCCATGGCCTCGGCCATTTGCGAGCCGCCTTTGAGCGAGCGGATGGCGCGGCCCGCACGCGAGTCCAACAGGTGCAGCAGGGCGGCTGCAAAGGCCAGCAGCAGCACCCAGGTGAGTACAAAGAAAGCGCGACCCTGGCCAATGTCAAATTCGCCAATGCTCAGGCTCTTGATGCCCAGCAGGCCGTCGTACTTGCCCAGTGCGTCCAGGTTGCCCATGAGGTAATACAGCGACAAGCCCCAGGCTATGGTGGCCAGCGGCAGGTAGTGGCCCGACATGCGCAGCGTGATCAGGCCCACCAGCAGCGCACTGCCGGCGGTCAGGCCCATGCCCACAAACAGCGTCAGCCAGGGCGACAGGCCGGTGTTGAGCGTGAGCCAGGCGGTGGTGTAGGCGCCAATGCCCACAAACGCAGCTTGGCCAAACGAGGTGAGACCGCCCACGCCGGTGAGCAGCACCAGGCCCAGCACCGTCATGCTGTACATACCGATGTAGTTGAGCTGGGTGATCCAGAAATCGGGCAGGGGCAACACCGCGATCAGCGGAATGGCGGCGCCCAGGACGAGCAGGCCCATGTTTTGAAGGTTTTTCATATCAGTGGTCTTCGTCCGAATGGCCGCTGCGCAGCGAACGCACCAGCAGCACCGGCAAGATGAGCGTGAACACGATCACCTCTTTGAACGCGCTGGCCCAGAACGAGCCGAACGCTTCGATCACACCCACAAACAGTGCGGCAATGAGCGCGCCGGGGTAGCTGGCCAGGCCGGCGGCCACGGCAGCCACAAAGCCTTTCAGCCCGATGAGGAAGCCCGAGTCGTAAAACACCGTGGTGGTGGGGCCGATGAGCAGGCCCGAGAGCGCGCCGATGAAAGCCGCCATGGTGAAGGTGAGCTGGCCCGAGGCCTGCGACGAAATGCCCATGAGGCGCGCGCCGGTGCGGTTGACCGCCGTGGCACGCAGCGCCTTGCCGCGCAACGAGCGCTCAAAGTACAGCCACAGCAGCACGATGAGCGCAACGGTGGCCAGCGCGGTGATGATGGTCTGGCCCGAGAGCATCACCGGGCCCACGTTGAGGCGCAGGTCCCAAAACGCGGGGTTGCGGAAACCCTCGGCGCCAAAGAACACCAGGCCCAGGCCGGTCATGGCGAAATGCACACCCACCGACACGATCAGCAGCACCAGCGGGGTGGCGCTTTCCAGCGACTGGTAGGCCACGCGGTACACCAGCGGGCCATACACGGTGACCACCGCCACGCTCAGCGCCGCCTGCACGGCCAGCGGAAACTGCTGCGGTGCCGCCCAGATGGCGATGCCCGCCACCACCAGCGGCACGATCAGCGTGCGCCCGGCGGCTTTGAACGCCACCAGCGCGTTGCGGTGGTGCTGCCAGCGGCCTGACAGCTCCATGAGCGCGGCCACGCCGGCCAGCAGCAACAGCAGCCACACGGTGCCGGGCACCTGGCCGGTTTGAAATATGGCCAGGGTGAGCGCGCCATAAGCGACGAATTCACCCTGGGGAATGAAGATGACCCGCGTGACGGTGAACACCAGCACCGTGGCGAGCCCGAGCAGGGCATACACGGCGCCGTTGGTGAGGCCGTCCAGCAACAGAATGCTGGCAATGGAGAAGTCCATAAACGCCTAACGAAAAGTAATGGCTGAAAAAACTCAGGCGGTGGCGCGCCGGTTCAGAGAGATCAGGAAGACCTCGGCGCGCGACGTGTCTCCCTCCAGAGGCCCCGAGGGTCCGGCGCCGCCGTCCCGAGATGCCGTCCCCCCTCCCAGCGCCGAAGGCGCGCCAGAGAGGGGGGAAGCCGCGTCAGCGGCGCAGGGGGGTGCTCCGATTCACTCCACCTTGAACTTGCCGTCGGCCACCTTCAGCATCACGCCAGTTTCCAGCGTGTAGCCCCAGTGGTCGGCAGCGGTCCAGTTCATCACGCCGTGCGAAAACACGGTGCGGCCCATGGTTTCCATGGCATCGCGAATGGCGGCGCGGAATTCGGGCGTGCCGGGCTTGGCTTTCTTCAGTGCCACCGGAATGACCTTCTCCAACGTGATCTGGGCGTCGTAGGCGTGGCCGGCAAATTGGTTGCGCAAGCCCGCACCCACCGCAGCCTCGTACTTCTGAACGAAGTCCACCGCCACCTTTTTCGACGGGTGGCTGTCGGGCAGCTGCTCGGCAATCACGGCCGGGCCAGACACCACATAAGCGCCTTCAACGGCTTTGCCGCCCACGCGCATCAGGTCCTGGGTGGCGGCAGCGTGCGTCTGGTAAATCTTGCCTTTGAAACCCCGGTCCACCATGGCCATGTGGGGCATGGCAGCGCCAGAGCCCGAGGCCACGATCAGCACCGCATCGGGGTTGGCGGCGTTGATCTTGAGGGCTTGCGGGGTCACGCTGGTGTCGTTGCGGGCAAAGCGCTCGGTGGCCACGATTTTGATGCCAGCCTTGTCCAGCAGCGGGCCAATTTCTTTGAGCCACTGCTCGCCATAAGCGTCGGTGTAGCCCAGGAAACCGATGGTCTTGACGCCTTGCTTCTTCATGTGCTCCACCACGGCGTGGCCCATCACCGTGTTCGACTGTGGCAAGCGGAACACCCACTTGTCTTTGCCTGGTGGCAGGCCCACCGGCGAACCAGCGAGCTGCACCGTGCCGGCTTCCGAGGCGATGTCGCTCATGGCGGCCGCCACCGACGTGATGCACGAGCCAATGATCATGTCCACCTTGTCTTCGGTCACAAAGCGGCGCGCGTTGGCCGCACCTTTGCCGGGGTCGGTGGCGTCGTCCAGGATGATCAGGTTCACCTTTTCACCGGCGATCGTCTTGGGAAACAGCTTGAACTGGTTCTGCATGGGAATGCCCAAGCCGGAGCCGGGGCCGGTGAGCGCGAGGCTGACGCCGATGTTGATGTCGGCATGGGCCGCAGTGCTGGCCAAGGTGGCGATGGCAACGGCTACCAGGGTTTTGATGGCTTTCATGGACTGTCTCCTGTTCAGGGTGGTTGGGGAAAAAGGGACCGGGGATCGGATGCTGGGGGCTGTCAGGCGTCTTGCGCGCCCTTCACGAGTGACTTGCGGCGAATGCTCAGGCGGTGCACAGCGCCTTGATGTCGGCGGGCACCGGAATGGCTTTGATGCGGTCTGGGTCGTCGGGGTGCTTGATGCAAAAAGCGCGGGTTTCCAGGCCCTCGCACAGCACCACATCGCCGCGCATGACCACGTGTTTCTGGATCACCACTTTCTCGCGCCATTCCTGGACGCTGGTGTGGATCTGCAGCCGTTCACCGTAGGTGGCCGGGCGCATGAATTTGGTGTTGATCTCCAGCAGCGGGGTGCCAATGATCCCGGTCGTTTTCACCAGTTCGCGCCAGGGCGGCACGCCGCATTTCACAAAAAAATTCAGCGACGAGGCGTCCATCCATTTGCTGAAATTGGGAAAGAACACGATGCCGGCGGGATCGCAGTCGCCGAACATCACGTCCACTTCGTACACAACGGTTTTGGTCATGAGGTGCTTTCAACGTGGCGCCATACGCAGGGCGCCGTCCAGGCGGATGGTTTCGCCGTTCAGGTGGCCGTTGGTGACGATGTGCGCCGCGAGTTGGGCGAATTCTTCGGGCTTGCCCAGGCGCTGTGGGAAGGGAATGCTCGCCGCCAGCGATTGCTGCACCGGCTCGGGCAGGGTTTTCATGAGCGGCGTGAGGAACAGGCCGGGAGCGATGGTGCACACGCGAATGCCGTGCTGCGCCAGGTCGCGTGCCATGGGCAGCGTCATGCCGGCCACACCGGCCTTGGACGCGCTGTAGGCTTGCTGGCCCACCTGGCCGTCAAACGCGGCCACGCTGGCGGTGAACACCATCACGCCGCGCTCACCGTCCTCCATGGGCTCCAGCTTGGCGCAAGCGGCGGCAAACAGGCGCGCCGCGTTGTAGGTTCCGATCAGGTTGACGTTGATGACCCGGGCAAAGTCTTCCAGCGGCGCGGCGTTGCCGTCTTTGCCAACCACGCGCTTGGCCGATCCGATGCCGGCGATCTGCATCAGGATGCGCGCCGGGCCGTGGGCGGCTGCGGCGGTGTCGATGGCGGCCTGCATGCTCTCGGGGTTGGCCACGTCACAGGCGACGGCCACGCCGCCTATGTCGGCCGCCACGCGCTGGGCGTTTTCCAGGTTCAGGTCGAGCACCGCGACTTTGGCACCCTGACGGGCGAGTTCGCGGGCGGTGGCTTCACCGAGGCCGGAGCCTCCACCGGTGACGAGGGCAGCGTGTCCTTGGATGTTCATGGTGGATTCCTTTTGTGTGTCAGATCGAGGTGTTTTCAATGAGCAGCGCGATGCCCTGACCGCCGCCTACGCAGGCGCTGGAAATGCCGTAGCGCAGACCTGAGCGCTGCAGTTCACGCGCCAGCGTGAGCGTCAGGCGCACGCCGGTGGCCGCCAGCGGGTGGCCCAGGGCAATGGCACCGCCGTTGACGTTGAGCTTGCTGATGTCCATGCCCAGTTCGCGCGCCACGGCCAGCGTTTGGGCGCCCTGGGCTTCGTTCACCTCAAAGCGGCCAATGTCGGCCAGCGTGAGGCCTGTGCGTTCCAGCAGCAGGCGGATGGCCGGTGCCGGGCCAATGCCCATGATTTCGGGCGGCACGCCCACGGCGGCGCAGGCCACCACGCGCGCCAGCGGCCGCTTGCCGTGGGCTTTGGCGTAGTCGCCAGAAGCCACGACACAGGCCGCCGCCGCGTCCACCAGCGCGGAGCTGTTGCCGCCGGTCTGCACGCCGTCTTCAAACACCGCGCGCAGCTTGGCGAGCACCTCCTTGGGCGAAATGCGGGGGTGGGTGTCGGTGGCTACTTCTGTGGCCTTGCCCTGCAGCTTGATGCCGCGGCTCTTGTAGCCCGCGAGTTCGAACTTTTCGGTGACCACGGGCACGATCTCGCCCGCCAGGAAGCCGCTTTCCTGCGCGGCCACGGCCTTGGCAAACGAGTCGGACGCGAACTGGTCCACCTCGTCGCGGGTGATGCCGTACTTCTTGGCCAGGTTCTCGGCGGTCTGGATCATGTTGATGCCAGCGGCCGGGTCCTTCAGCGCTTCCCACATGTAGTCCTTGAAGCCCACCGGGCTGCCCAGCTTGAAGCCGGTGCGGTGGTCAAACGCGGCAATGGGGTTGCGCGTCATGCTTTCGGTGCCCACCACCAGCGCGGCGTCGCACGCACCGCCCTGGATGTGTTCACCGGCCTGGCGGAACAGCTCGAAGCCGGTGCCGCAGATGCGCTGCGCCATGATCGCCGGCACCTCCACAGGCACCCCGGCGTACAGCCCGATGTGGCGCGGCAGAAAGAACTGGTCGAAGTCGCCCGGCGCCATGTTGCCAGTGACCACCGAGCCAATGTCAGCACCCGGCACGCCGGCACGCGTCAGCGCCTCACGCGCCGCCTTGATGCCCAGGTCGGTCGGGGAAATGTGACCCAGCGCACCGCAGTAATCCACCATCGGGGTGCGCACGCCGTCGAGGATGTGCACGTCGTGGAACGCGTTGAAAAAACCTTTGGTTGCCATGTGATGTCCTTTGTTTTTGCTACAAGGTGTCCGAAGTGCAGGCCTGAACCCAGGATGCGGCGGAACCGGCTTTGCCGGGCCGCTTGCATCGCCCCTTGGGGGGTGGCGCTGCAGGCGGCGCGGGGGGGCGTCAAGTCCTGCGGCGCGGGGGGTGTCAGGTCCTGCGACGCGGGTTGTTATTCCGGCTTCAAGATGTAGTGAAGACCATCACTGTGCAGCTTGGCCACGGTGTCGGCCCGGTGCGTCAGCACGGCGCGCTGGTTGATGGAGCCCTTGTCGGTGATTTCGCCGCGGTCGATGGTGGGTGGGTCGGCCAGCAAACACATCCGTGCGATGCGGTTGGCGCTGCCGGTGGCGGTGGCGGCCAAGTCGTTCAGCACGGTTTGAAAATGCGCCAGCACGGCGGGGTGGTCCAGCACCTCGTGCAAGGAAACGTCAGCGCCCAAGCCGCTGAGTTTGCGGACTGCCGGGGTGGGGAACACCATGGCACCCACTTCTTTCAGGTTGATGCCGGTGAGCACCACGTCCTGGATGAAGGGCGCGCCAGCGGCAATGATCTTGGCGCGCAGCGGGCCCACGCTCACAAAGGTGCCGGTGGCGAGCTTGAAGTCCTCGGCAATGCGGCCGTCAAACTTCAGACCCTGGTGGATGTCGGTCTCGTCGATCCACTTCACGGCGTCGCCGGTTTTGAAGAAACCCTCGTCGTCGAACGCGTCAGCGGTCTCGGCCGGCTGGCGCCAGTAGCCCGGCGTGATGTTGGGGCCCTTGTAGCGCACCTCGGTTTTGCCTTCGGCGTCCACCAGCTTGAGTTCCATGCCGGGCGTGGGCAGGCCCAGGTCGCCCGCCTTCACGTTGGGGCTGGTCACAAAAATGCCAAACGGGCCAGACTCGGTCATGCCCAGGCCAGTGCCCATGACGATGCGCTCGCCAATCTCTTGCTCGGCGCTGTCAAACAGGCTGTCCCATACCGGCTGGGCCAGCGCGGCGCCGGCATAGAAGAACATCTTCACCCGCGACAGCAGCGTCTTGCGCAACAGGCGCCCCTCGTCGTTGTCTGCCTTCATGGCGTGGGCAATTGCCTCGAAGCCGGTGGGCACGTTGAAGTACACCGTGGGCGCCACCTCGCGCAGGTTGCGCAGGGTCTCATTCATCAGGGCTGGTGTGGGCTTGCCATCGTCAATGAACAGCGTGCCGCCGTGGTACACGACCATGCCAAAGTTGTGGTTGCCGCCGAAGGTGTGGTTCCAGGGCAGCCAGTCCACCAGCACCAGGGGTTCTTCGGCCAGCACAGGCATGGACTCGGCCATTTGCTGCTGGTTGGCGCACCACAGGCGCTGCGTGTTGATGACCGCCTTGGGCATCTTGGTGGAACCCGAGGTGAACAGAAACTTGGCGATGGTGTCGGGCCCGGTGGCGGCCATGGCGGCGTCCACCGCCGGGGTGGGCTCGGTGGCGAGCAGCGCGGCAAACGAGGTGGTGGCACGGCCGGGCACCGTGCCTTCGGTGCAGACCAGCTCCACGTCTTCGCCCACGGTGGCCAGCATGGCACGGGCGTAGCGGTTGGCGTCGCTGGCAAACACCAGCCCAGGCGTGAGCGTCTTCACCACATGGTGCAGCTTGTCGAAGTCCTGGCTGATGAGCGAGTAGGGCGGCGAGGTGGGGCAATAAGCGATGCCAGCGTAGAGGCAGCCCAGCGCCAGCAGCGCGTGCTCCAAGTCGTTCTCGCTCAAGATCAGCACCGGGCGCTCGGCGCTCAGGCCGCGGTTCAGCAGGCCCTGGCCAATGCGGCGTGCCGCATCCAGCGCTTGGGCGAAGCTGATGTGGCGCCAGTCGCCGGTGCTGCCGTCGGCGTTTTTCACGCGCCGGGCAAACAGGGTTTGCTCGGGCCGCACCTGGGCCCAGTGCATCAGCCGGTCGGTCAGCCGCTCGGGGTAGGGCGGCAGCGTGTTGTCGGCGCGCAGGTAGTGCACACCGGTTTCGCCGTCGCGCAGGACGGCGCGGGTCACACCGAAGGTCAGGGGGCGGTATGTCGATGCAGTCATCTCTTGTCTCCGTTTTCTTGTCTGTCCTGCGCGGGCTGTTTCCGGCGCGCGTGTCTCAACTGAGGCATGCCGAGGAACCGGCTCCGCGGGGCCTCCGGCATGCGCCCTCGCCTTAAAGGGAGGGAAGCCGCAGGCGGCGCCGGGGGTTACTTCTGGACTTTTGCCGCCTTGCCTTCCAGGAAGGCCCGGACGCGTTCTTTGGCCTCTGGCGCGCTTTGTGCGATCGAAGCCATCAGCGCTTCGGTGAACAGGCCGTGGTCGCTGGGCTGCTCGGCAATGCGCGGCAGCGCGTGCATCAGCGCGTAGTTGGTCAGCGGTGCGTTGCTGGCGATGCGGGTGGCCAGTTCAATGGCTTTGTCCAGAGCGGTGCCAGTGGGCACGAGGTACTGCGCCAAGCCAACGCGCTCACCGTCGGCAGCGTTGTACACGCGGCCGGTGAACATCATGTCGGCCATGCGGGCTGCACCAATCAGCTTGGGCACGCGCACCGAGCCACCGCCGCCCACAAAAATACCGCGGGTGCCCTCGGGCAGTGCATAGAAGGTGGACTCGTCGGCCACGCGGATGTGGCAGGCGCTGGCCAGCTCCAGGCCGCCGCCCACCACCGCGCCGTGCAACGCTGCCACCACCGGTACGGTGCCTTTTTCAACGCAGTCGAGCGCGGCATGCCACATGCGCGAGTGCAACACGCCTTCACCGGCATCGCGCTCGCTCAGTTCTGACAGGTCCAGTCCGGCACAAAAATGGTCGCCGTTGCCGTTGACCACGGCGGCACGCACGCTCTTGGGCAGGTTCTGGAACACGTCGCGAATGGCGAGGATCAGGCCGTCGTTGAGGGCGTTGCGTTTGGTGGCGCGGTTGAGGGTGATCACAGCCACTTCGGCTCGCTCGCCACGCAGGCTCAGACTCAGGTCGGGGTTGTTGGTGGTCATGTTGGTGCGGTTAAATCGGGCTTGTTGAGTGCTTGCATTATTGTTATAAACAATAACCAAAACAAGTTCCAGACCCACTTTTTTGCACCCGTATTTACCCTTAGAACGGAGACGCCATGGACCACAAAAACCTGATCGCCATTGACATTCACACCCATGCCGAGGTGAGTTGCCGCAACCCGTTTGACAACTACGGCGAGGAGTACGACCGCGCCGCCGACAAATTTTTTGGCAGCAACAGGCGGCCCACGATCGCAGAGACCGTCGCCTATTACCGCGAACGAAAAATGGGTCTGGTGATGTTCACGGTGGACAGCGAAAGCCAGCTCGGCCGCCGCCGCATTCCCAACGAGGAAATAGCCCAGGCCGCGCGGGAAAACAGCGACATGATGGTGGCCTTCGCCAGCATCGACCCGCACAAGGGCAAGATGGGCGCACGCGAAGCTGAGCGCCTGATCAAAGAAGAAGGCGTGAAGGGCTTCAAGTTCCACCCCACGGTGCAGGGCTACCACCCCTACGACAAGATGGCCTGGCCGATTTACGAGGTGATCAACGCGCACAAGCTGCCGGCCATTTTTCACACCGGCCACAGCGGCATCGGCTCGGGGATGCGCTGCGGCGGCGGGCTGCGGCTGGAATACAGCAACCCCATGCACCTGGACGACGTGGCGATTGACTTCCCCGACATGCAGATCGTCATGGCCCACCCCAGCTTCCCCTGGCAAGACGAAGCGCTGAGCGTGGCCACGCACAAGCCCAATGTGTGGATCGACCTGAGCGGCTGGAGCCCCAAATATTTTCCCAAGCAGCTGGTGCAGTACGCCAACACGCTGCTGAAAGACCGTGTCTTGTTTGGCAGCGACTACCCGCTGATCACGCCCGAGCGCTGGATGAAAGATTTCGAAGTGGCCGGTTTCAAGCCCGAGGTGATGCCCGGTATTTTGAAAGGCAACGCGGTGCGCCTGCTGGGTTTGGCTGACTGAACTCTCGCTGAGGGCCGCGCTTCCCGGTCAGCCGCGCAGCTTCCCGTTGGATACAGAAAAGTCATGGATTACCCTGATTTGGTCATAAATCAGGCCAAAAATCCATTTTTCTGTATACATTTCGGCCCATGAACACCGCCGCCGCCGAATGGTCTGAAGCTTCTGCCGTGCCCTTGGCCGCCAGCGGCGAGAGTGTGCAGGTGCGCGCGCTGTTGCAGTTGCGTGAGCTGATCTTGTCGGGCGAGCTCGCCGGTGGCACCCGCATTGCCGAGCTGGCCATCGTCGAGCGGCTGGGGGTTTCGCGCACGCCGGTGCGTGCCGCGCTGCTGCGTCTGGAGCAAGAAGGGCTGCTGCAAGCCCTGCCCAACGGGGGCTACAGCGTGCAGTCGTTCACCGAACGCGACATTGCCGACGGCATTGAACTGCGCGGCACGCTGGAAGGCTTGCTGGCCCGGTTGGCCGCAGAACGGGGCGCGCCGGCGGCACTGCTGGCGCAAGCCCGCCAGTGCCTGGCCCAAATTGACGTGGCGCTGTCCACGCCCACGCTCAACGACGAAAAATTTTCCAGCTACGTGGCGCTCAACAGCCGCTTTCATGCGCTGCTCTACGACATGGCCGCCAGCCCCACCATTTCGCGCCAGTTGGAGCGGGCCGCGAGCCTGCCGTTTGCATCACCTTCGGGTTTTGTGGTGCTGCAGTCGCACTCATCCCGCGCGCGCGACATGCTGGTGGTGGCGCAAGACCAGCACCGCCAAGTGCTCGACGCCATTGAGCAGCGCGAGGGCGCGCGGGCCGAGTCCATCATGCGCGAGCACTCGCGCCTGGCCCGCCGCAACCTGGCCGAGGTGCTGGCTGGCCATGCGCCTGAACATGCGCCCGCGTCCATGCCGTCTTTCAAGTTGATTCGCCGCCGTTCGTGAAGTCGGCACCTCTTTCACCATCCACCGAGTTTTTTTTAAAGGAGATAGCCATGAAATTCATTCCACGCCGAACCGCCCTGGCCGCCCTGGGCGCCGTTGCCACCACCTTGCTGGCCGGCCCTGTGGCCGCGCAGCAGGTGGTGACCTTGCGCCTGCACCAGATGCTGCCGCCGCAGGCCACCATTCCGGCCAAAGCGCTGATTCCCTGGGCGCAAAAAGTGGAAGCCGAGTCCGGCGGCAAGATCAAGGTGCAGCTGTTCCACGCCATGGCGTTGGGCGGCGCGCCGCCGCAGCTGTTTGATCAGGCCCGCGACGGCGTCGTGGACCTAACCTGGACCGTGCTGGGTTACACCCCCGGCCGTTTCAACAAGGCCGAGGTGTTTGAATTGCCCTTCATGAGCGGTTCGGCCGAGCAGTCTTCCCAGGCGTTTCAGGAATACGTAGAGAAGTACGCCGCTGACGAGTTCAGCTCGGTGAAGCTGATCGCGGTGCACACCCACGGCCCCGGACTGTTCCACACCAAGACGCCGGTGACCGGACTGGAGAGCTTGCGCGGCATGAAGGTGCGGGGCGGCTCGCGCATCATCAACAACATGCTGACCAAGCTGGGCGCCACGCCGGTGGGCATGCCGGTGCCCGCAGTGACCGAAGCGTTGTCCAAAGGCGTGATCGACGGCACCACGATTCCGTGGGAAGTGACCCCCGCCCTGAAGGTGAGCGAGCTGGTGAAGAACCACACCACCTTTGCTGGCGACCGTGGTCTTTACACCCAGACCTTTGCGTTCTCGATGAACAAAGCTTCTTACGAGAAGCTACCGGCTGACCTGAAAAAGGTGATCGACAACAATTCGGGCCTGCCAGCCGCTGCGATGTTTGGCCGCGCCATGGATGAGGGCGACAAAGCCGGTCGAGCCATTGCCGAAAAGGCAGGCAACAACATCGTGGCGCTGGATGCGGCTGAGACGCAGCGCTGGCGCCGCACGGCCGCCACGGTGGAAACCGACTGGATCAACGAAGTGAAGGCCAAGAACATCGACGGCGCCAAGCTCGCCGCCGAAGCCCGCGCGCTGATCGCCAAATACAGCAAATAAGACTGCGGCGCTGCGTGCCGTGGCTCTGATGGGGTTGCCCGGTGTGCATCGGGCAACCCCTTTTTGTTGCTGCGTTCGGTGGGAGGCTGGCCGAGGCCAAGGCTGCCGCACCGCAAGCTGTGGACGGCCCAACCTCGCCTTTGGGCGCGTCCCATGCTGAGAATCGATGGATGGGTTAGAGGCATGCCGTTCTGGCATAACTGAAAGACGCCTTCGGGTCTGGTTGAAGCGTGCAAACCTCGGCACAGTGCAACATGGACAGGCTGCAATGATGCGGCCCGCGATACAAACCGCCTTCAGGCGAGCGATGCGGTCAGGAATTTCGATAGGTAAAACAAGTTTTACATTGGGAAACTGTGGGCTATAGTCTCGGGCGCGCTGCAAGGCACGTTCTAGCCCGTGCAACAGTCTGGGAGACAATCTCACCCCCAGCGCCCACTCACCACAAGGACCCGTTGATGATTGACTGGATTTACCGAACCGCCAAATGGACCGCGATGGCCGGCGGTGTGATGTTAAGTGCCCTGACATTGATGGTCGTGGCCAGTGTGGCCGGGCGTGCCCTGATTGGTGTGGGCTTGGGGCCGGTGCCGGGCGACTTTGAGCTGGTCGAGGTGGGTGTGGGCATTGCCATCTTTTTCTTCATGCCCTGGTGCTACCTGCGCGGTGGCCATGCCACGGTGGACTTGCTCTACATGCATGTGCCGCGCTGGGCGCAAAAGGCAATCGACACCCTCAGCGACGTCTTGATGCTGCTGGTCTGGCTCATGCTGACCTGGAAGCTCTGGGACGGCCTGGTGGAGAAGAAGGAATACATGGAAACCACCTTCATCTTGCAGATGCCGGTGTGGTGGGCCTATGCCCTGTGTTTCGTGGGTGCGGTGATTGGTTGCGCTTGCTACATCGCCAAAACCCTGACCCAGCTGGGTCTGGCGTCTGAGCCCAAGGGCTGGACCACCGAAGCCAACGCGGGACACTGAACATGAGCAACGTTGAACTCGCCCTCTGGTCCTTCCCGGTCCTGCTGTTCCTGATCTTTATCCGCATTCCGATTGGCTTGTCCATGCTGGTGTGCGGTCTGGCTGGCGCCTGGGTGGTGTACGGCTCGTATGTGCCGATCCTGAACCAACTCAAGCAGGTCACCTACAGCACCTTCTCCAGCTATTCGCTGTCGGTCATCCCGCTGTTTCTGCTCATGGGCCAGTTTGCTGCGTTGGGTGGCTTGTCCCAGGCCTTGTTCAAGGCGGCTGAAGCCTGGATTGGCCACCGCAAAGGGGGGGTGGCCATGGCGGCTGTGGGTGCTTGCGCCGGCTTTGGCGCCATTTGCGGCTCGTCGCTGGCCACAGCGGCCACCATGGGCCAGGTGGCGCTGCCCGAGCTCAAGCGCGCGGGCTACGCCGGTGGCATCTCCACGGCGGCGTTGGCAGCCGGCGGCACGCTGGGTATTCTGATTCCGCCGTCGGTCGTGCTGGTGATTTACGCCATCTTGACCGAGCAGAACATCGCCAAGTTGTTCCTGGCGGCGTTCGTGCCGGGCCTTCTGGCGGCCATTGGTTACATGATCGTGATTGCGATTTATGCCCGGGTGAGGCCCAAAGAAGTGGGCTCCATGGCGCCCATGCCCATGAAAGACCGGTGGATTGCCACCGCCAAGGTGTGGCCGGTCATGCTTATTTTCATTGCGGTCGTGGGTGGTATCTACACCGGACTGTTCACGCCCACCGAGGGTGCGGCCATCGGCGCCTTTGGTACCGGGCTGGCGGCCTGGTTCAGTGGTGGTCTCAACCGCAAGACCCTGATGGGCGCCATTCTGGGTACCGCGGTAGCCACCGGCATGATTTTCATGATCGTGTTGGGTGCCGGCGTCTACAACACCTTCCTTGCGCTTTCACAACTGCCGCAAGAAGCGGCGCAAATGGTGGCGGGGTCGGGGCTGAACCCGTGGGTGGTGCTGGTCTGTGTGCTGCTGTTGTATGTGGTGTTGGGCTGCTTCATGGACTCGCTGTCCATGATCCTGCTGACCATTCCGGTGTTTTTCCCCATCGTTTCGGTGCTCGACTTCGGTCTGCCTCCCGAAGAGTTCGCCATCTGGTTCGGCATCCTGGTGCTGATCGTGGTGGAGGTGGGACTGATCACGCCGCCGGTGGGCATGAACCTGTTTGTCATCAACTCGATGGCGCGCGACACCCCCATCACCCAGACCTACCGCGCCATCATGCCGTTCGTGGCCAGCGACTTCATCCGTACCGCGATTCTGGTGGCCTTCCCTGGCATCACACTGTTTGTCTTGCGGCTCTAGGCAGCTGCTGAGCCCCCTGAGAAGTGACCCACCCTAGAGGGCTTGCACTGCGGTGCAAGCCCTTTTGCTTGGTTGCTCGGGCGCCGATAAAGCGGCAATACCAGGGGCGCCTTGCGCCCGTTCGAGCGGCTCCACCACACCAATCCCCTTCGACAAAGACCGATCCCTATGCTCGATATCCTGGCCATCACCGGTCCCATTTACCTGTGTATCGCGGCCGGCTATGCCAGTGTGCGCTGGAACCTCTTCAGCAAAGCCGACATGCGCGTATTTGGCAAGTTCGTCATCCAGATCGCGTTGCCCGCGCTGCTGTTCAATGCACTGGCCTCGCGACCACTGGGTGAGGTGATCCACCTCGGTTATTTGGTGGCGTTCGCGGCGGGCTCCGTGGTGTTGATGCTCAGCGCTCTGTGGTTTGCCCAGAAAGTGCAGGGCAAAAGCCTGACCGAAAGTGCCTACGTGGCCATGGGCATGACGTGTTCCAACAGCGGCTATGTGGGCTACCCGGTGATGCTGCTGCTGTTTGGCCCGCTGGCGGGTGTGGTGTTGGCGCTCAACCTGCTGGTTGAAAACCTCCTCAAGCTGCCTTTCTTGTTTGCTGTGGCCGACGCGGGCGCGCACCCCGGCGAGCGGGTTTCTCTGGGGCACACCTTGCGCCAGACCGCTGAGCGGCTGGTGCGCAACCCCATGATCGTCGCCATAGTGGCGGGCTTTCTGGTGTCGTTGTTCGGATGGTCGCTGCCCTCGGTGCTCGCCCGCACCGTGACCCTGTTTTCAGCGGCCAGCGGTGGGTTGGCCCTGTTCATCATTGGTGGCACGCTGGTGGGGCTGCAGGTCAAAGGCCTGCGCCGGCAGGTGTCCCTGGTTGCGTTGGGCAAGTTGCTGCTGCACCCGCTGTCGGTGTGGGCCGCGGTGGTGTTGCTGCCCTTGCTGGGTTTGCCGGCGGTGGACGGCGACCTGCGGGCAGCGGCGGTGCTGTCGGCCGCCATGCCGATGCTGGGTATTTATTCGATCTTGGCGCAGCGCCATGGGTTTGAGGCCTTCACCTCGGCCGCGCTGCTGGCCACCACGGCGGCGTCGTTTTTCAGCCTCAGCGGCGTCCTATGGCTCATGCGCCACAGCCCGGGCTGGCTGGCTGCATAAAGCCAGGTGTTCCCATTCAAGCCGCGTTGACCGCCTCAAGCGTCTGGCGTATCAGCGCCAGCGTGGTCTGCTGGGTGAGCGTGGCAGGCCGCAGCGAGCTGGTGGCCAGGCACAGGCGGGTGCGCAATGCGGGTTCGCAGACGGGGCGCGTCTGGTAGCTTGACGGGCGAATGGAGCTGGCCACCGCGTTGCGCGAGAGCAGTGCTGCGCCAGCGCCGTCGGTGACCAGGTCGAGAATGGCCGAGACACCGTCAATTTCCAGCGCCACGATGGGCCTGCAACCGATGTTGGCCATTTCCGTTTCCACATGCATGCGCACAGCGTTGGGGCGGCTCGGAATCACCAGCGGCAGCGCGGCCACATCGCGCAGCGCAATGGGGCCAGGCGGTGGGTCTTCGGGCAAGCCGGGCGGGCGGGGCTGTATCAGCACCAATTCCTCGTCTTGCAGCGGGCTGATTTCGATCTCGGGCGCGGGCTGCGCGTTGTACAGCACCGCAATGTCGAGCCGGCCTGTGCTCAGCCATTCCTGCATGGTGACCGACAGGCCTTCGCTGATGGAGATGCTGGCCTCAGGCAGCTGGGCGCGAAAGGCCCGTGTGAGCGGCACCGTCAGCACCCGCGCCAGACTGGGTGGCAGGCCAATGGCCACGCGTCCGGCGAGCGAGCCTCGCACCCGGCCCAGCTCTTCGCGGGCGCGCTCGACCTGGTGCAGAATGCCGCGCCCATGCTCCAGCAGCAGCTTGCCCGCTTCGGTGGGCGTGGCTCCTCGGCCGTTGCGCAGCAGCAGGTTTTGTCGCAGCTCCACTTCCAGCAGCCGCACCTGGCGCGACAGCGCGGGCTGCGCCACGTCCAGTGCCACGGCGGCCCGGGTGAAGCTGCCCAGCTCCGCCACACGCACAAAGTACTCCAGCTGTTTCAAGTCCATGGCGGGGTTTCTGATATATCAAAATGGAATGGCTAATAGTATGGTATTCCACTTGTGGTTTGGCAGGTGATGGCGACAATGGGGCGCATGTCTACCACCACCCTGCCTGGTTCCAAGCCGATTTGCGGCATTTCTTCCATGGCCACCCGCCTGGTGCTGGCCGAGCTGGTGTCTGCCTACGGGCAGCGCAGCAGCGCCTCGGTGGCCATCGAGTCGGTGGGGGGGGTGGACGCCGCCAGGCGCGTCATGGCCGACGAAGCGTTTGACCTGGTGGTGCTCGCTTCTGACGCGATGCAAAAGCTGTTGGCCGCAGGCAAACTGGTGCCGGGAACCTTGGTGGATCTGGTGCATTCGGGGGTAGCAGTGGCCGTGAAAGCCGGCGCCGTTCCCCCCGATATCGGATCGGAAGACGCCGTGCGCCAGGCCGTGCTGGCCGCGCGCACCATCAGCTATTCCACGGGCCCCAGCGGGGTGGCCCTGGCGGCTTTGTTTGAGCGCTGGGGAATTGCTGACGCGGTGCGCGACCGCATCGTGCAGGCCCCGCCTGGCGTACCGGTGGGCACGCTGGTGGCGCGGGGCGAGGTGGAGCTGGGTTTTCAACAGCTGAGCGAACTGCTGCACGTGCAGGGTATCACGCTGCTGGGGCCGCTGCCGCCTGCCATTCAGATCACCACCACCTTCACCGCTGGCGTGGGCGCCAACGCCGCCCAACCCGATGCGGCACGCGCCCTGATCGCGTTCATGGCCTCCACCGAAGCCGCTGAAGCCAAACGCCGCCAGGGCATGGACCCCGCCTGATTTCTCTCCGTTGACCCGTTCACTCCGCACCGACAGGACACCCCATGAGCCAGAAAACCCCCCTCATCATCGACTGCCACGGCCACTACACCACCGCGCCCAAGGCGCTGGAGAACTGGCGCAATGCCCAGATCGCCGGCATCAAGGACCCGGCCGCCATGCCGAAGGTGAGCGACCTCAAGATCAGCGACGATGAACTGCGCGAGTCCATCGAGACCAACCAGCTGCGTCTGATGAAAGAGCGCGGCTCGGACATCACCATCTTCAGCCCGCGCGCCAGCTTCATGGCGCACCACATCGGCGACTTCAATGTGTCGTCGACCTGGGCCGCGATCTGCAACGAGCTGTGCTACCGCGTCTCGCAGCTGTTCCCCGACCATTTCGTGCCCGCCGCGATGCTGCCGCAGTCGCCTGGCGTGGACCCAGCCACCTGCATTCCCGAACTGGTCAAGTGCGTGGAGCAGTACGGCAACGTCGGCCTGAACCTCAACCCCGATCCCTCGGGTGGCCACTGGACCAGCCCGCCGCTGACCGACCGGGCCTGGTACCCCATCTACGAGAAGATGGTGGAGTACGACATCCCGGCCATGGTGCACGTGAGCACCAGTTGCAACGCCTGCTTCCACACCACCGGTGCGCACTACCTGAACGCCGACACCACGGCCTTCATGCAGCTGATGCAGGGCGACCTGTTCAAGGACTTCCCGACCTTGAAGTTCATCGTGCCGCACGGCGGCGGCGCGGTGCCCTACCACTGGGGCCGCTTCCGTGGCCTGGCGCAAGAGCTGAAGAAGCCCCTGCTCAAAGACCACCTGCTGAACAACGTGTTCTTTGACACCTGCGTGTACCACCAGCCGGGCATCGACCTGCTGACCAAGGTGATCCCGGTGGACAACATCCTGTTTGCTTCGGAAATGATCGGCGCCGTGCGCGGCATCGACCCCGAGACCGGCCATTACTTCGACGACACCAAGCGCTACATCGAAGCCAGCACCATCGTCGTGGGCGATGACCGCTACAAGGTGTACGAAGGCAACGCGCGGCGTGTGTTCCCGCGGCTGGATGCGGTCCTGAAATCCAAAGGCATGTAACTTGTAAGCACACCACCCTGGCATGTGGTGGGTGTGCGTTTTGCGTAGGTCAAGGAGGAGCCCGCGAAGCGGGCGGGGGACACGAAGCAAAACGCGCGCACACCGCAGGCCGCTCATCGAAGGAGAAAACCATATGTACGAACTGGGCGTCGTTTACCGCAACATCAACCGCGCCGACCGCGCAGCCGCCGATGGACTGGCCGCCCTCGGCTCGGCCACCGTGCACGAAGCCATGGGCCGCGTGGGTTTGCTCAAGCCCTATATGCGCCCGATCCAGACCGGTGTGCAGGTCTCGGGCACGGCCATCACCGTGCTGCTGCAGCCCGGTGACAACTGGATGATGCACGTGGCCGCCGAACAAATTCAGCCAGGCGACATCGTGGTCGCAACCGTCACGGCCGAATGCACCGATGGCTATTTCGGCGATCTGCTGGCCACGTCGTTCCAGGCGCGGGGCGCCCGCGGTCTGGTCATTGACGCCGGTGTGCGCGACGTGAAGACGCTCAAGGAAATGAATTTCCCGGTCTGGTCCAAGGCCATCAGCAGCAAGGGCACCATCAAGGCCACGCTGGGCTCGGTGAACATCCCCATTGTCTGCGCCGGCATGCTGGTGACGCCCGGCGACGTGATCGTGGCGGACGACGATGGCGTGGTCTGCGTGCCCGCCGCGCGTGCGGCCGAGACGCTGGCCGCCGCGATCAAGCGCGAGAGCTTCGAGGGCGAGAAGCGCGACAAGCTGGCTTCCGGCATCCTGGGGCTGGACATGTACAAGATGCGCGAGCCGCTGGCCGCTGCTGGCTTGAAATACATCGATTGAACTTGGATTCACCCCTGCCGCGCTGCGCGCGACCCCCTCAAGGGGGCAACACCAGCGGCCCGGCAAAGCCGGTTCCGCGGTGTTTCTTGATAGGTTCACTTCACGCAGAGGGATTTGCAAATGACTAAACCCACTTCCGGTGACTTCACCAAAACCGCAGGCTGGATGGACTGGTACACCGGCCCGTCCAAGCCCCGCTTTCAACTGCCCGCCGGCGCAGTGGACGCCCACTGCCATGTGTTCGGCCCTGGCGGCGAGTTCCCCTACGCGCCCGAGCGCAAGTACACGCCCTGCGATGCATCGAAGCACGAGTTGTATGCGCTGCGCGACCACCTGGGCTTTGCCCGCAACGTGGTGGTGCAGGCCACCTGCCACGGCGCCGACAACCGCGCCATGGTGGATGCCTGCCTGTCCAGCGGCGGCAAGGCGCGTGGCGTGGCCACCGTCAAGCGCTCGATCACAGACGAAGAGCTGCAGGCCTTGCATGCGGCCGGTGTGCGCGGGGTGCGCTTCAACTTCGTCAAGCGCCTGGTGGACTTCACGCCCAAGGACGAGTTGATGGAGATCGCCGGCCGCATCGCCAAGCTGGGCTGGCACGTGGTCATCTACTTTGAGGCAGTGGACCTGCCCGAGCTGTGGGACTTCTTCACCGCGCTGCCCACCACCGTGGTGGTGGACCACATGGGTCGGCCCGATGTGTCGCTGCCGGTGGACGGCCCGCAGTTCGCGCTGTTCGAAAAGTTCATGCGCGAGCACACCAACGTGTGGAGCAAGGTGAGCTGCCCCGAGCGCCTGTCGGTCACCGGCCCCAAGGCACTGAACGGCGAGCAGAATGCGTACACCGATGTGATCCCGTTTGCGAAACGCATCGTCGAGCAGTTCCCTGACCGCGTGCTCTGGGGCACCGACTGGCCGCACCCCAACCTGAAAGACCACATGCCCGATGACGGTTTGCTGGTGGACTTTATTCCGCACATTGCGCCGACCGCCGAGCTTCAAAAGAAGTTGCTGGTAACGAACCCCATGAAACTTTATTGGCCAGAGGAGGTTTGAACATGGCACTCGATAAACCCTACCAAGACGTGCCCGGCACGATCATCTTTGACGCCGAGCAATCGCGCAAAGGCTACTGGCTCAACCAGTTCTGCATGTCGCTTATGAAGGCTGAAAACCGCGAGCGTTTCAAGGCCGACCAGCGCGCCTACCTGGACGAATGGCCGATGACCGAAGAGCAGAAGCAGGCCGTGCTCGCGCGCGATCTCAACTGGTGCATGCGCACCGGCGGCAACATCTATTTTCTCGCCAAGATCGGCGCCACCGACGGCAAGAGCTTCCAGCAGATGGCGGGCTCCATGACCGGCATGACCGAAACCGAATACCGCGACATGATGATCAAGGGCGGGCGCAGCGTCGAAGGCAACCGCGTTGTCGGCGAAGACGGCGACGCACAGGCGCACCGGCAACCCCAAGGAAAGCACTGACATGGCACGCATCACCGCATCCGTTTTTACCTCGCACGTGCCCGCCATCGGGGCGGCGCTGGACCTGGGCAAGACGCAAGAGGACTACTGGAAACCCGTGTTCGCTGGCTACGACTTCTCCAAGCAGTGGATGAAGGACAACAAGCCCGACGTCATCTTCCTCGTCTACAACGACCACGCCACGGCCTTCAGTCTGGAGATGATTCCCACCTTCGCCATCGGCACGGCCGCCGAGTTCACGCCGGCCGACGAGGGCTGGGGCCCGCGCCCGGTGCCCAAGGTTGTCGGCCACCCGGATCTGGCCTCGCACATCGCGCAGAGCGTGATCCAGCAGGACTTTGACCTCACCATCGTCAACAAGATGGACGTGGACCACGGCCTGACCGTGCCGCTGTCGCTGATGTGCGGCGAGCTCGATCCGGTCAAGGATGCCTGGCCCTGCCCGGTGATCCCGTTCGCGGTGAACGTGGTGCAGTACCCCGTGCCCTCGGGCAAGCGCTGCTTCATGCTCGGCCAGGCCATCCGCAAGGCGGTGGAAAGTTATGACGAAGACCTGAATGTGCACATCTGGGGCACGGGCGGCATGAGCCACCAGTTGCAGGGCGCGCGCGCCGGCCTCATCAACCGCGCGTGGGACAACGCCTGGCTCGACCAGATGATTGCCGACCCGGTGGCCTGCGCCAACACGCCGCACATCGACTACGTGCGCGAAGCCGGCAGCGAAGGCATCGAACTCGTGATGTGGCTGATCGCCCGCGGCGCCATGTCCGACATCGTCGACGGCAAGGTGCAGGGGCCTGCGCCGACCGTGAAGCACCGCTTCTACCATGTGCCTGCCAGCAACACCGCCGTGGGCCATCTCATCCTGGAGAACAACTGACATGACCATCAAAGTAGCCCTCGCCGGCGCCGGCGCCTTCGGCATCAAGCACCTGGACGGCATCAAAAACATCGACGGCGTTGAAGTCGTGTCGCTGATCAGCCGCGACCTGGACAAGACCAAGGAAGTCGCAGCCCAATACGGCATCGGCCACGTCACCACCAGGCTCGAAGACAGCCTGGCGATGAAGGAAGTCGACGCGGTCATCCTCTGCACACCGACGCAGATGCACGCCGAGCAGACCCTGGCCTGCCTGAAGGCTGGCAAGCACGTGCAGGTCGAGATCCCGCTGGCCGACAGCCTCAAGGGTGCCGAAGACGTGGTGGCGCTGCAGAAGCAGACCGGCCTGGTGGCCATGTGCGGCCACACCCGCCGCTTCAACCCCAGCCATCAGTATGTGAACCAGGAAATCACAGCGGGCCGCTTCAACATCCAGCAGATGGATGTGCAGACCTTCTTTTTCCGCCGCACCAACACCAACGCGCTGGGCCAGGCCCGCAGCTGGACCGACCACCTGCTGTGGCACCACGCCGCCCACACCGTGGACCTGTTCGCCTACCAGTGCAACAGCCCGATCGTGCAGGCCAACGCCATCCAGGGCCCGATCCACCCGGCCCTGGGCATTGCCATGGACATGAGCATCCAGCTCAAGGCCGCCAACGGCGCCATCTGCACGCTGAGCCTCTCGTTCAACAACGACGGCCCGCTGGGCACCTTCTTCCGCTACATCGGCGACACAGCGACCTACATTGCGCGCTACGACGACCTGTTCACCGGCAGGGAAGAGAAGATTGACGTGTCGAAGGTGGCCGTCTCCATGAACGGCATCGAACTGCAAGACCGCGAGTTCTTCGCCGCCATCCAAGAGGGCCGCGAGCCGAATTCGAGCGTGGCCAAGGTGTTCAACTGCTACCAGGTGCTGCATAACCTGGAACAGCAACTCAATGCCTGATTGATCCCGACGGATTGATCGCTCAAAGCACAATGGGGTCAGACCACTCGCCGCGCAGCGGTGATGTGCTCTGACCCCTTTTTGCGCGTCACGAGGAAACAAAAAAATGCAACAACGCCAACTCGGCCCCTTCAGCGTCAGCGCCATCGGCCTGGGCTGCATGAACATTTGCCACGCCTACGGCGCACCGGTGTCCGAACAACAGGCCGAACGCGTGCTGCTGGCCGCGCTGGACGCGGGTGTGACGCACTTCGACACAGCGGCGCTTTACGGCTTTGGCGCCAGCGAAACACTGCTGGGCAAATACCTCTCGAAACACCGCTCGAAGTTCACACTGGCCAGCAAATGTGGCATGCAGGGCGTGCCCAACGCCGATGGCGTGAAGGTGCGTGTGATCGACGGGCGGCCCGACACGATCAAGGCCACCTGCGAAGACGCCTTGAAGCGCCTGCAGACCGACGTGATCGACCTGTATTACTTGCACCGCTGGGACAAGCAGGTGCCCGTTGAAGAAAGCGTGGGCGCGTTGGGCGACCTGGTGCGCGCGGGCAAGATCCGCAGCATCGGCCTGAGCGAAGTCTCGGCCGCCACGCTGCGCAAGGCCCACGCCGAACACCCCATTGCTGCGCTGCAAACCGAGTATTCGCTGTGGACGCGCAACCCCGAGATTGCGGTGCTGCAGGCCTGCCGCGAGCTGGGCGTGAGTTTCGTGGCCTTCAGCCCGGTGGCGCGCGGCTTTTTGTGCGCACCGATGGACGTGAGTGCCTTTGACGCCAAAGACATCCGCCGCAGCATGCCGCGCTTTGCGCCAGAAAACCATGCGCGCAACATGGCGCTGCTGCCGGCTTATGGCGCCATCGCGGCCGAGGTGGGCTGCACGCCATCACAGCTGGCCATTGCATGGCTGCTGCACCAGGGCGACGACATCTTGCCCATACCCGGCACCACCCGCGTGGACCATCTGCTGGACGACCTGGGCGCCGCCAACGTGGTGCTGAGCAGCGACGTGTTGGCCCGCCTGAACGCACTGATCAACCAGCACACCGTGCACGGTGATCGCTACAACGCGCAAGCCAACAGCGAGGTGGACACCGAGGTGTTTTGAGCCGACGGGCTGAAACAAAACGACATAAACCGCAACCGCGCTGACACCCAGCGCCTGCGGTGCGCGGGCACCATGACGGTCATGTTCAACACGTCTTTGAAAGGACCACCGTCATGAAAACCTGGATCAAACGCACCCTCATTGGCCTCACCGCCGCCACCGTCGTTTTGGGTGGCCTCAGCGCCTGCGGCTCTCGGGGCGACCATGCCCGCGGCTGGAGCGAAGACCGCGTGACCGAGATGCGTGGCAAAGTGATTGACAAGGTCAGCAGCAAGCTCGAACTCAACGCCGAGCAAAAGCAGAAGCTCGGGGTGCTGGCCGACGAAATGATTGCCTCGCGCAAGGCTTTTCGGGGCGAAGGTGCCGACCCGCGCGCCGACCTGAAAGCGCTGGTGGCCAGCGACAAGTTTGACCGCACCAAAGCCCAGGCCCTGCTGGACCAGAAAATGCAGGTGATGCAAGGCAACGGCCCCAAGATGCTCAGCGCCTTTGGCGATTTTTACGACAGCTTGAACGCCGAGCAGCAAAAGCAGGTGCGCGAGCGCATGGACAAGCGCGGCCACGGCTGGTGGGGTCGGGGCTGATTGCTGCGGTCTGAAAGCAGCCGCCATGTCGCCCGCATTCGCTCCCATTCACCACCTGGCGCAGCAGAGCAGGGCCCATGGCCCGGCCTTGCTGGCCGGGGCTGAAGACCCCCACGCCGAGCTGCTGGCCCTGGTGTGGGGCCCGCGCTTTGACCGACAGCACGCGATCGACCTCTGGTCGCGGCTCTCGCAACAGCAACCGGCCCAAGCGCTGCCGGTGTTGCCGGCGCTGCTCTCGGCGGCCGACCGTTTTGACACCCTGGGCGCTCCGGTTCAACACCGGCTGCGCCGCCTGATCTTGCGGCACCGCGCAGCGGCAGCCCAGACAACACGATTCCCCGCCGGGCAGCCCCAAGGCGAAACGGTCTCTTGGGGGGCCGCCACCCGCGAAACGGTGGAGCCCCGGCCGTTCACCTCCCGTGAAAGAACGCTGGGGCGCCTGTCAGAATGACTCCATGAACCGCATCCTGCTGATCGATGACGACGAGCAATTGGGGCCGCCGCTGGCTACGTATTTCCAGCGTTTCGAGCTGCAGCTCACCCACGCCACGCGCCCCAGCGAGGGCCTGGCGCTGCTGCGCAGCCACCCGTTTGACGCAGCGATTCTGGACGTGATGCTGCCCGAGATGGACGGCTTTGAACTCTGCCGCACCATCCGCAAAGACAGCGACATTCCCATCGTCATGCTCACCGCGCGGGGCGATGTGATGGACCGGGTGGTGGGGCTGGAGCTGGGCGCAGACCACTACCTGCCCAAGCCCTTTGAGCCGCGCGAGCTGGTGGCCTGCATTCAGACGGTGCTGCGCCGGCGCAAGCCCCCGGGCCAACCTCTGGCGGTTCACCAGAGCGCGGCCCCCACGCTGCGCTTTGACGGGCTGGACATCGACACCGCGCGCCGCAGCGTTACACGCCAAGGCCACGAGGTGGAGCTGACCGGCACCGAATACGAGCTGCTGCTGTTGCTGGCCCGCGACCCCGGCAAGGTGTTCAGCCGCGACGACATCTTGAACCAGCTGCGCGGCCACGAGGCCGATCTGTACACCCGCGCGGTGGACATTGTGGTGAGCCGCTTGCGCAAAAAACTGGAGCCGCTGGACTGCATCAAAACCCTGCGCAACGCCGGCTACTCGCTGGCCTTGCGCCGCCGGCCTGTTTGACGTGAATCACGCCCGCAGCGCCCCGCGCCACCCCCGAGGGGGCGGCACCAGCCAGCCGGCAAAGTCAGCCAGGCGGTGCCCTGGGCTGTGCCACTGCGTGCGCGGGTTGGGCCCTGCGGCGCCTTGCAAAACGAATACGCCATGAACTCCCCGCCCTCGTCCTGGAAGCGCGCCAAACAGCGCATCGCCCACTCCATCAAGCTGCGTTTGGTGCTGGTGTTTCTGCTGCTGGCGGCAGCCATGACCTTCGTGTTTTTCACCGGCGCGCAAAAGGCATTTTCTGTGGGTTGGCGCGAAGCGGCGCGCCCGCTGCTCATGGACTATGTGGACCGGCTGGCGGGCGACATCACCAGCCAAGGACTGCCCAATGTGGAACGCGCGCATGCGATGACCGAGCGCTTGCCGCTCACCGTGCGCATAGATGGCCCGCAGGTGCGCTGGGCTTCGCACCCCGATCAGCACCAGCCCGAATGGCAGCGCGGGGGCAGCGAGGCCGGCGATAGCGACGGCGAAGCCCAGCGTTGGCAACACGAAAACTGGGGTGGTGGAAAAGACTGGCAACGCATTTTGAAGCGCACCACGGCCGACGGCCACATCATCGAATTTGGCATCAACGAAGACGTGTTTGAGCGCCGCCCGCGCCTCATTGGCTTCGCGCTCACGGCGCTGCTCTTGCTCACGCTGCTGGCCTGGCTGTATGTGCGGCGCCTGCTCAAGCCGCTGGACGCCATCGGGGCGGGTGCGCGCCGCTTTGGCGCGGGCGACTTCAGCCAGCCCATACCCGAGCGCTGCTGCAAGGCCCACGACGAACTGGGTGAACTCGCCCTCACCATCAACACCATGGGGCGCGACATCCACCGCATGCTGGAAGCCAAGCGCGCTTTGCTGCTCGCCATCAGCCACGAACTGCGCAGCCCGCTCACCCGCGCCCGGCTCAATACCGAGCTGCTGCCCGAAACCGCCGAGGTGAACCCGCAGCGCCAGGCCCTGCTGCGCGACCTGCAGGAAATGGCCGGCCTCATCACCGATTTGCTGGAAAGCGAGCGCCTGGCGGCCAACCACACCGCGCTGCAGCGCGAGCCGGTGGCGCTGGCTGTGCTGGCGCAAGAGGTGGTGGCCGAGGTGCTGGCCCGCCAACCCGTGCGCGCCGATGTCAGGCCCGAGATCATCCTGCAAGCCGACCCCCACCTGCCCCTGCTGCCGCTGGACCCGGCCCGCATGCGCCTGCTGCTGCGCAACCTGCTCGACAACGCGCTGCGCCACAGCACCGGCGCACCGCTGCCGCCCGAACTGCACCTGCGCGCCGTGGGCCAGGGCATTGAGCTTGAGGTACGCGACCACGGCCCCGGCGTGCCGGCCGACCAACTGCCGCACCTGGCCGAACCCTTCTTCCGCCCCGACACCGCGCGCACCCGCGCCCAGGGCGGCGTGGGGCTGGGGCTGTATCTGTGCAAGCTGGTGGCGCAGGCGCATGGCGGCACGTTGGCGGTGCGCAATGCGGCGCCCGGGCTGGCCGTCACGGTGACGCTGCCGGGCGCTTGAGTGGCTGACCGTGAGCGCCGGGTTTGACGTGTGTCAGCCCCAGGTCGGGCGGGCTGTGCCATGCTGAAAACATGAATACGCCATCACTGCCCGGCTTCGCCACCACCCCCACCCGCTTCCTGTTTTTCACCGGCAAGGGCGGCGTGGGCAAGACCTCGCTCTCTACCGCTACCGCCATTGCTCTGGCCGACGCGGGCAAGCGCGTGCTGCTGGTCAGCACCGATGCCGCTTCCAACCTGGACGAAATGCTCGGCGTGCCGCTGTCCAACCAGGCGGTGGCGGTGCCCGGTGTGCCGGGCCTGCACATGCTCAACATCGACCCCGACACCGCCGCCGAGGCCTACCGCCAGCGCGTGCTGGCGCAGCTGGAAGCCAGCGCCAGCGACGAAGAGCGCCAGACCGTGCGCGAACAGCTCTCGGGCGCGTGCACCACCGAGATCGCCGCCTTCGACGAATTTGCCGCCTTGCTGGCGGGCGAGGGCGGTGAAAGCGCTTACGACCACGTGGTGTTTGACACCGCGCCCACCGGCCACACCTTGCGCCTGCTCAGCTTGCCCAAGGCCTGGACCGGCTTCCTCGCTGGCAACGACCGCGGCGCCTCGTGCCTGGGCCCGCACTCGGGCCTGAAGATGCAAGAAGCCCGCTTCAACGCCGCCCTGCAGGCGTTGAGCAACCCCGCGCTCACCACCGTGGTGCTGGTGACCCGGCCCGACCCGCGGCCCATGCAAGAAGCCGCACGCACCGCCGAAGAGCTGAGCCAACTGGGCCTGGGCAACCAGCGCCTCGCCGTCAACGGCGTGTTTCACGCCACCGCCGCCCAAGACCCCATGGCCCAGGCCATTGAAGCGCTGGGCCGCCAGGCGCTGCAGGACATGCCCGACGCGCTCGCCCGCCTGCCGCGCGACGAAGTGCCGCTGCGCGCCTTCGACACGGTGGGCCTGCCCGCGCTGCGGGCGCTGCTGCAGGGGGGCGCCGTGGCATCACCTGCAGCGGTTTCCGATGCCCCCGTGCTGCCCGCCGAGCCGCTGCCGAAAATGGTCGACGAACTCGCCGCTGTGGGCCACGGCCTCATCATGGTCATGGGCAAAGGCGGCGTGGGAAAAACGACGGTTGCTGCTGCGCTCGCCGTGGGTCTGGTGCAGCGCGGCCACAGCGTGCACCTGACCACCACCGACCCGGCCGCCCATGTGGCCGACGCACTGAACGGCAGTCTGAACGGCCTCAAGGTCGGTCGCATCGACCCCAAGGCCGAAACCGCCGCCTACATCGCCAAGATCATGGCCACGCGCGGCAAGGCGCTGGACGAGCAAGGCCAGGCCCTGCTGCTTGAAGACCTGCAGTCTCCCTGCACCGAAGAAGTGGCCGTGTTCCACGCCTTCAGCCGCGTCGTCAACGAAGCGCGTTCGTCGTTCGTGGTGCTCGACACCGCACCCACCGGCCACAGCCTGCTGCTGATGGACGCCACCGGCGCCTACCACCGCCAGATGGTGCAGCAATACGAAGGCAAGACCGAAGGCCAGGGTCTGCACATCATCACGCCGCTCATGCGCCTGCAAGACGGCAGCATGACGCGCGTGATCATCGTCACCCTGCCCGAAGTGACGCCCGTCAGCCAGGCCGCCGCCCTGCAAGACGACCTGCGCCGCGCGAAGATTGAACCCTGGGCCTGGGTGATCAACAAAAGCATGGCCGCCACCGGCACGGCCGACCCCCTGCTGCAAGCGCGGCTGGCAGGCGAGGTGCGCCAGAGCGAACGCATTGCCACCGGCTTGGCCAAGCGCACCTTTGTGTTGCCCTGGTTGCCCGAGCCGCCGGTGGGCGTGCAGGCCTTGGCACGTTTGGTTTAGTGGCTCGGCGGTGGCCCCCTAGAATGCAACAAGAGGAAACAACGATAAAGCCGACTGAATGACGCCCGAGGCCCGCGCCCGCCAGACCATTGACGCGCTGCTCATCGCAGCGGACTGGCACGTGTGCGATGTGGCCAGCGCCAACATTCGCGCGGCTGCCGGTGTCGCTATTCGCGAGTTCCCGCTCAACCCCGGCCACGGCTTTACCGACTACCTGCTCTACGTCAACGGCAAGGCGTGCGGCGTGATCGAAGCCAAGAAAGCCGGCGCCACCCTCAGCGGCGTGGAAGTGCAAAGCGCCCGCTACGCCCAGGGCCTGCCGGCCAGCCTTCCCGCCTGGCGCCGGCCGCTGCCCTTCGTGTTTGAGTCCACCGGGGTCGAAACCCGTTTCACCAACGGGCTCGACCCGTCGCCCCGTGCCCGCCCGCTGTTTGCCTTTTTTCGGCCAGAGATGCTGGTGCAGTGGCTGCAAACGGCGGTGCCTGCGTCTCCCAACCACATCGCACCGGGCACCCAGCCCACCGACGAACCGCCGGCGAGTTACCTGCCCAGCGGCACATTCCTCGCCCGTTTGCAACACCGTCCCCCGCTGGTCACCGAATGGGGCCAGGGCGGCGCCCACTTCAAGCTCTGGCCCGCGCAGATCACCGCCATCAACAACCTGGAGAAGAGCCTGGCCGCCAACAAGCCGCGCGCCCTCATCCAGATGGCCACCGGCAGCGGCAAGACCTTCACCGCCATCAGCGCCATCTACCGGCTCATCAAGTTCGGTGGGGCGCGCCGCGTGCTCTTTCTGGTGGACCGGGGCAACCTCGCGCGCCAGACCAAGAAAGAGTTCGACGCGTACGCCAGCCCGCACAACGCCTACAAGTTCGGCGAAGAGTTCATCGTCCAGCACCTGCAAAGCAGCCAGGTGGACAAGAACGCCCGCGTGGTCATCTGCACCATCCAGCGCATGTTCAGCCTGCTCAAGGGCCGGGAGCTGGCCGAAGAAGACGACGAAGTGTCTTTTCTCCCTCTCCCGCTTGCGGGAGAGGGCGGGGGTGAGGGCGGCTTGTTCAAAGACCCCGAACCCATTGGCTACAACCCGGCCCTGCCCATCGAGAGCTTCGACATCGTCATCACCGACGAAGCCCACCGCAGCATCTACAACCTGTGGCGCCAGGTGCTGGAGTACTTTGACGCCTACCTCATCGGCCTCACCGCCACGCCCAACAAACAGACCTTCGGCTTCTTCAACCAGAACCTGGTCATGGAATACGGCCACGCCCAGGCCGTGGCCGACGGCGTCAACGTCAACTACGACGTCTACCGCATCAAAACCGAAGTGACCGAGCAGGGCGCCAGGGTGGACAAAGGCTACTGGTTGGAAACGCAAGACAAAGCCACCCGCCGCAAGACCGCCTGGCAGCTCGACGACGACTTTGAATACCGCCCCGAAGAGCTGGACCGCGCCGTGCAGACGCCTGACCAGATCCGCACCGTGGTGCGCACGCTGCGCGACCGCTGGCAGGCCGAGCTGTTCCCGCAGCGCAGCGAGCTGCCCAAGACCCTGGTCTTTGCCAAAGACGACAACCACGCCGAAAAAATCGTCGAAATCTTGCGCGAGGAGTTTGGCCGCGGCAACGAATTCGCCCAGAAGATCACTTACAGAACGACCGGCACCAGCCCCGAACAGCTCATCAAAGACTTCCGCACCGCCTACTACCCGCGCGTGGCCGTCACGGTGGACATGATCGCCACCGGCACCGACATCAAGCCGGTGGAAATCGTCATGTTCATGCGCAGCGTCAAAAGCCGCAGCTTCTTTGAACAGATGAAAGGCCGTGGCGTGCGCGTGTGCAGAGATGACGATCTGCGCAGCGTCAACCCCGGCGAACACGTGCGCAAAGACCACTTCGTCATCGTCGACTGCGTGGGCGTGTGCGAACGCGACAAGACCGACAGCCGCCCCATGGACAGCCAAAAAGCCGTGCCGCTGGACAAACTGCTGCAGGCCGTGGCCCTGGGCAATGTGGAGGGCGACGTCATCAGCAGCGTGGCCGTGCGCCTGACCCGGCTGGACCGCGACGTGAGCGACGCCGACCAGGCCAGGGTGATGGAGGCCAGCGGGGGCAAAAGCCTGCGCGACATCGCCCGCGGCCTGGTGCAGGCGCTGGAAACCGCGCGCGACGAAGACACCCCGCCCCAGCAGGCCGAAGCCGCGTTGCAACACGCTACCGAGCCCCTGGCCAACCCCGCGCTGCGCGAGCTGATCTTGAAGCTCAAGCAGAAAGCCGACCTCGTCATCGACACCATCACCAAAGACGAACTGATCGGCGCCGGTTTCACCGAAGCCAGCGACCGCGCCCAGCAACTGGTGCAAAGCTTCGAAGCCTTCATCCAGCAGCACAAAGACGAAATCACCGCGCTGCAAATCCTCTACAACCGCCCGGTGCGCGCGCCGCTCAAGTTTGAAGACATCCGGCTTCTCGCCGACGCGCTGCACGCCCCGCCGCACCTCATCGACGAAAGCGCTCTCTGGCAGGCCTACGCCGCGCTGCAAAAAGGCAAGGTGAAAGGGAGCCACCAGAAACGGCTGCTCACCGACATCGTCAGCCTGGTGCGCTTTGCCATGCAGCAAGACAACGAACTGGTGCCGTACCCCGAGCGCGTGCAGGCCAACTTCAAGGCCTGGCTGGCGCAGCAGAATTCACTCCCTCTCCCGCCTGCGGGAGAGGGCAGGGGTGAGGGCTCCCCGCATCCCACCTTCACACAAGAACAAATTCACTGGCTAGAAATGATCCGCGACCACATCGCCGCCAACCTCGGCATTGAACTGGAAGACTTCGACTACGCCCCCTTCAGCCAGCAAGGCGGCCTGGGCCGCGTGCACCAGCTGTTTGGCGAACAGCTGGTGCAGGTGATGGATGAGCTGAACCGGGAGCTGGTGGCGTGAGGGAGATGGTGCGGCTGAGCGACGTTGCGCAGATCAACCCGCGTTTCGACAAGTCATCCCTGGCTGACGATGCGTTGGTGTCGTTTGTGCCCATGGCCGCGGTCGGTGCTGCGGACGGCCAGATCGACGTATCAAGCGCGCGCGCCTTTGGCGAAGTGAAGAAGGGCTACACCCCGTTCCGAGAAGGCGATGTGCTGTTCGCCAAGGTCACGCCTTGCATGGAGAACGGCAAGATGGCCGTGGCCCACGGTCTCCAGAACGGTGTCGGTTTCGGGTCGTCGGAATTCCACGTACTGCGCCCCTCCGAGCGCGTGAACGCGAAGTACCTGTACCACTTCGTTTCGTCCGAGTCGTTCCGCAAAGAAGCTGCGCGGCACATGACCGGAGCAGTGGGGTTGCGCCGTGTGCCCACGGCGTTTCTGGCGGAAGCTGAGTTGCCGCTGGTGAACTTGGACGAACAGCGCCGCATCGTCGCCGAGATCGACAAACAGTTCTCCCGCCTCGACGAAGCCGTCGCCAACTTCCAGCGCGTCAAGGCCAACCTCAAACGCTACAAAGCCGCCGTCCTCAAAGCCGCCGTCGAAGGCCGTTTGGCCACTGGCAGCGTCGACTCTTTTCGCCGTGTGCGCCTTGGTGAGTTGGTCGATTTGAACCCGCGTTTGCCAAAGGGCTCGCTTGATGAGAGTTCCTCTGTGACTTTTGTGCCCATGGCGGCAGTGGGTGCAGATGATGGCCGTCTAGATGCGACGGCTATCCGTGGCTACTCTGAAGTGCGAAAGGGATATACCTACTTCGCCGACAACGATGTCTTGTTCGCCAAGGTAACGCCATGCATGGAGAACGGAAAGATCGCCGTGGCTAAGGGTTTGCTCGACGGTATCGGATTTGGGTCCACCGAGTTTCACGTGTTGCGGCCTAAGCCTGGTGTTGACCCTCGGTATGTGTACTGCATCGTTTCCAGTGAGGCCTTCCGGAAAGAGGCCGCTCGCCACATGACCGGGGCTGTAGGTCTTCGACGCGTTCCGACAGCATTTTTGGAGTCTGTCGAAGTCTCTGTGCCACCCTTGGGTGAACAGCTTTCCGTCGTTTCCGAAGTTGAGCGGCACTTGACCATCATCCAAGAGGTGACCGCAGAGGTTGAGGTCAATCTGCAGCGCTCGAATGCGCTGCGTCAGTCAGTTCTAAAAACAGCATTCGGAGGAGGAAAACATGAGCGTTGAGTCTTTGTACGGAGAAGTGGAGCAAGCGAGGCAAAGTTGGTACGACCTAGCTTCGCAGTTGAGTTCGGGCCGTCTCGATTTCGAACGATCACGAACGACCCTGGGTGAGCGGTCCATGAACGGATTCTCTCGGCAGATGGGCCTGTGCTTTGAGTTGCTGGCCGCAATCCGTCCAAGTGATGAGACATCTCACGCTGCGGCCGTTGTTCACGCGCATGACGCCAACCTGCGTCCAAATCTTCAGGCGATTTACACCCATGCCGCTGGGGCCGTCGCGCAGCTACGCGCTAACTGGCGTGAGAGCACGCAGTTGACCGACCTGAATGAGGGGTTCTCCCTGCATCTCCTGGAGGATGGCGCTGCATACGCGTCTATCGATCTCGCGGGCTATTTCAAGCATCTGCGCATCGCATCGAATGCGCTGATTCAGGTTCTCGGAGCCATGCTTCCGCTATGTAAGGCAGACCAAATCGGTGATCTGAGCGCGCGCGCTGAGCGGCTCGGTCAGATTGTTCGGCAGATGGATGAACTGCGCTTGCAGGCAGAGCGCAGCGCCAACATCGCTAAGAGCTTCGAAGGCAAGTCTGAAAGGTCAGAAGCTTCTTCGCGAGAACTGTTGGTTGCAGTGGAAACCATCTTGGGGAACATCCGCGAGTTACAGCAGCAGGCCACCACTGATGCCAGCTCAGTGGCAACGCTGGTGGAGCAGATCAAGACCGTGGGTTCTGCATCGGCAACGCTTGAGAGCATGGTCGACTCCTACAGGGCAAAGTTCGATGCTTTTCAACAAGAGATTGACTCTCGTAACTCTTCGTTTGCTCGCTTTGAAGAGCAGACCAAGCAGGCAAGGGAGAAGAGTCTTGCTCGTGAGGACGAAATTGATCGGCTCACGACGCTGGCAGATGCGATGATTTCTGGAGCGACCACTGCCGGTTTGGCAAATAGCTTGGAGACAACGAGAGCCCGCTACGAAGAACGCATGAACTCCGCGCGAACGGGTTTCGTGGCATCTGTGCTTTTGTTGGGCCTTACCGCGTTGCCTCTTGCAGCACACTTTTTGCCTGGAGTCTTCGGCGAAATTTTCCCAATGACAGATAAGGATGCGCACAACACTTGGTACGGCGTTCTTGGAAAAGTGTTGTTGATGGTTCCCGCGACTTGGCTCACGGGTTTCTTCACGAAGTCGTTCGCGGACTCGTTTCATCTTGAGCGGGAGTACGCGCACAAGGCCGCTCTGGCGATGGCGGTCGACGGCTTCAAGCGGCAGGCTCCAAAGTACGAAGAGGAAATCACTGCAGAGGTTTTCTTGGAGATTCGAAATAATCCAGCCAAAGGGGCCCGCGTAGAGCCAGCGGCTCATCCTCTCTACGACGTATTGGCCAAGGTCGTCGATAAGGTTTTGCAGAAGGGTAAGGCTGGGGAATGAGTGTCCCCTTCTCCCTCCGCATCTTCGTCGCCGACGGCGACCCCGACGGCCTGCGCATCGTTGAAAAGTCCAACTGGATCGGCAAGGCGCTGGTGTTTCCGCGGGCGCTGCTGCCGCAGGTGAAGGCGCGGCCGGAGCTGGCGCAGACCGGCGTTTATCTGTTGTGAGGAGCCTGCGCGGCGGAAGGAGCGTCGGCTGCAAAGCGGCTGCGCCGGTCCATTTTTCACCGCCTTCTTGTTCCATAGCGGGGCTATGGGCCTGCGAACGCGGCAAAAACTGTCCTCGGCGGATCCGCTTTTCGCTTCGAAGCCTTCCGCCGCACAGGCTCCACAGGCCGCGGCCGGACGGCGAGGGCGAGATGCACTACGTGGGCGAGGGCGCCCCGATCTTGCCGCGCCTGCAGGACCACCAGTCGAAGAAGGATTTCTGGACCCGCGCCATCGGTTTCACCACGGCCACGTCCGGGCAGCTGAACAAGGCGCATGTGCAGTTTCTGGAGGCGCGGCTGATCGCGCTGGCCCGCGCGGCCAAGCGCATGCCGCTGGACAACGCCAACCAGCCCGCCGAACCCAGCTTGAGCGAGGCCGACCGGGCCGACATGGAGGTGTTTCTGGCCCACATGCTGGGCGTGTTGCCGGTGCTGGGGGTGCATGCGTTTGAGCAGGCGGCGCCGGTCCCGGCGGGCAAGGTGGCGCCGGTGCTCAGCTGCAAAGGCAAAGGTGTGCTGGCCACGGGCTACGAGGCCACCCAGGGCTTTGTGGTCAAGGCTGGTTCGCAGGCGGTGGCCGAGGCGGTGCCGTCGATGGCGCAGCACGTGCGCGGCATGTTCGATGTGCGGCAGGAGCTGATCGCCAACGGCGTGCTGGCGCAGGAAGCGGGCCTGTACCGCTTCACGCAGGACTACAGCTTCAGCTCACCCAGCACGGCGGCGGCCGTGGTGCTGGGCCGCAGCGCCAACGGGCGCATTGAGTGGAAAGATGCGCAGGGGCGGACTTTGAAGGCGTTGCAGGAGGCGGAGGCTGGTGCATGAGCTTTGATTGTTTTATTGGTATCGACTACTCGGGCGCTGAGACGCCCACGTCGCGGCTCAAGGGGCTGCAGGTGTACGCGGCGCAGCCAGGTGGCGGGCCTGTAGAGGCCTGGGCGAGCCCCACACGCTCCAACAATGGGCAGCGCGTGAACTGGACCCGGCGAGAAGTTGCCGAACGGCTGCTGCAGGAGGTGCACAAGGGAGCGCGTTTTCTGGCCGGTATCGACCATGGCTTTTCCATGCCTGTGAGCTACTTTGCCCGCTACGGGCTGGAGAGCTGGCCCGGCTTCTTGTCTGACTTTGTGCACCACTGGCCAACGCACAACGACCATGTGTATGTGGACTTTGTGCGCGATGGCAACCTGCACCGCACGGGGGATGCGCCGCCACCCGGCACCCGCACGGGCAGCTCTGACGAGTTCCGCCTGGCGGAGCGCTGGACCTCTTCGGCCAAGAGCGTGTTCTTGTTTGATGTGCAGGGCTCGGTGGCCAAGTCCACGCATGCCGGTATTCCGTGGTTGAAGTGGTTGCGTGAACAGGCCGGTGAGCGGCTGCATGTGTGGCCGTTTGATGGGTGGGCCATTCCTTCGGACAAGCCGGTTCTGGTGGAGGTGTACCCCTTGATTTTTCGCAACCGGTACGAGCGTGAAGGGCGGACCCTGGACCAGCAGGATGCTTACGCCACGGCGCGCTGGATGCGCGACATGGACGCGAGGGGCGCGTTGGACGGCTACTTTGCGCCACCGCTGTCGTTGGCCGAGCGCGCGGTGGCCGACCTGGAAGGGTGGATCCTGGGCGTCCGCTGAGGGGTTGCATTTCGGTTGGTGTTCTTATATATTCCATATTCGAGATTCGCGAATAACGAATGAAATGCAGCTCAAACCCCAAGACTTCCTGGTTGCCCTCAAGCTCGTGGCTTGGGGTGAGCAGCGCTGGACGTATGCACGCCTGGCGCAGGAGCTGGGATTGAGCGCTTCGGAGGCCCACGCCTCGGTGAAGCGAGGTTTGCAGGCGGGGCTGCTGGTCGACGCGGCCTTGCTGGCGCCGCCGCCCGCCGCAGCGCCGGGCGCCCAGGAGGCCGCTGCCATTTACCGGGTGCGTGCCAAGTCGCGCCGCGCCCTGGCGGGGGCGGCCAGCAACGCCGACAACCCGGCGCGGGTGCACAGCCGCAACCTGGCAGAGTTTGCGGTGCACGGCGCCAAATACGCCTTTGCGCCAGACCGCTTGCCGGTGGCGGTGGGCGTGCCCACGAGCCACAGCGCGCCCGCCTTTGCAGGCGTGTTTGCGCCAGGGTCTGACGACTGGGTATGGCCGCACCCCAATGGCACGGCCCGCGGGCAAGGGCTGGAGCCTTTGCACCCGAGCGCCCCCTTTGCCGCCATGCAAGACGCCAAGCTGTATGAAATGTTGGCCCTGTTCGATGCACTGCGCGTGGGACGGGCCCGGGAGAGGGGCATGGCGCTCAAGCGGCTGCCGCTGCTGATCTACCCGGACGGCCCCAAGCCCGAAGAGAGGCCCATGCATGGCTAACCCCAACCTTGAACTGCTGTCAGGCATGGCCCAGGCCATGGGGCCGCTGTGCGACCAGGTGGTTTTCGTCGGTGGCTGTGCCACCGGCTTGCTGATCTCGCAGCCCCTGGTGGCAGACGCACGCGCCACCGAAGACGTGGACGCGATCGTGGAAGTGGCCTCTTTGGTGGGCTACCACGCGCTGGCCGATCAATTGATGGCACGGGGCTTCAAGCAGACCATGGCCGACAACACGCCGCCGTTTCGCTGGTTCTGGCAAGGCATGCAGCTGGATCTGGTGCCGCTGGACGAGAAGGTGCTGGGCTTCGCGAACCGGTGGTACCGGCCCGGGTTTGCGGCCGCACAGTCCGCCACACTGCCCACGGGTTTGCAACTCAGGCACTTGTCGGCCCCTTACTTCGTGGCCACCAAGCTGGAGGCCTTTAAAGACCGTGGCAACAACGACGTGTACCTGAGTCACGACCTGGAAGACATCGTTACCGTGGTGGACGGCCGGGACGAACTGCTGGCAGAGCTGGCCGCAGCGCCCAGCGAGGTGCGCCAATTCATCGCCTCGCGCTTTCAGGCGGTGTTGAATCACACGGATTTTTCCAACGTATTGCCCGGCATCGTTTCGCAGACCACGCGCACCGGTCTGGTCTTGCAGCGGTTCGCAGACATCGCCAAGTTATAGAAATTCATGAACACCAACACCCATTCCCTCGTCCAGAAACTCTGGAACTACTGCAACGTGCTGCGCGACGACGGCATGAGCTACGGCGACTATGTGGAGCAGCTGACCTACCTGCTGTTCCTGAAGATGGCCGACGAGCGCAGCCAGCCACCCTACAACCAGCCGAGCATCGTGCCCGAGGGCTATGGCTGGCCCACGCTGCTGGCGCGCGATGGCGACGCGCTGTTTGACCACTACCGGCACACGCTGGAGCGGCTGGGCATGGAGCGGGGCACGCTGGGGCTGATCTTTGCCAAGGCGCAGAACAAGTTTCAAGACCCGGCCAAGCTGCGCCGGGTGGTGGCCGATTTGATTGACACCGAAACCTGGACGATTCTGGGTGCGGACGTGAAGGGCGATGCCTACGAAGGCCTGCTGGAGCGCAACGCGCAAGACACCAAGAGCGGCGCGGGCCAATACTTCACGCCGCGCCCACTCATCCAGGCCATGGTGGATTGCATCGCGCCGCAGCCGGGTGAAACGGTTTGCGACCCGGCCTGTGGCACGGGCGGCTTTCTGTTCACCGCCCACAACCACATTACCGAGCACCACAAGAACCTGACGCGCGACCAGCTCCGTCACTTGAAGGAAAAGGCCTTCACGGGCTACGAGTTGGTGCAAGCCACGGCGCGGGTGTGCGCCATGAACCTGATGCTGCACGGCATAGGCTCAGAAAAGTCGGTGCCGGTGGTGGTGGGCGACGCGCTGGGCTCTGACCCAGGCGCGCGTTTTGACGTGGTGCTGGCCAACCCGCCGTTTGGTAAGAGGAGCAGCACGGTGATCGTAGGTGAAGACGGCCGGACCAGCACCGAAAAAGACATCATCGAGCGCGACGACTTCTGGGCCACCACCAGCAACAAACAGCTCAACTTTGTGCAACACATCAAGACGCTGCTGGCAACCAACGGCCGCGCAGCGGTGGTGCTGCCCGACAACGTGCTGTTTGAAGGCGGCGCTGGCGAAACCATTCGCCGCCGCCTGCTGCAAGAGTGCGACCTGCACACGCTGCTGCGCTTGCCCACCGGCCTGTTTTACGCGCAGGGCGTGAAGGCCAATGTGCTGTTCTTCGACAAGAAGCCCGCCAGTGAAACGCCGTGGACGAAGGAGCTCTGGATCTACGACCTGCGCACCAACAAGCACTTCACGCTCAAGACCAACTCGCTCAGGCGCGAAGACCTGGAGGCGTTTGTGAGCCTGTACCAGGCAGCCAACCGCCACCAGCGCGAAGCCACCTGGAGCGCGGAGCAACCCGAAGGTCGCTGGCGCGCCTACAGCTATGAGGACATTGCGGCCCGCGACAAAGCCAGTCTCGACATCTTCTGGCTGAAAGACGACAGCCTGGCCGACAGCGACAACCTGCCACCGCCCGCCGTGATCGCGCAGGAGATCGTGGAAGACCTGCAGGCGGCGCTGGAGCAGTTCAAGCTGATTGCGGGCGACCTGGGCGCGGACGCGGCCGAGGAAGTCTCAAACGGGTGAACGACCGAGCAGCCTTGCAACAGCTTCGCGCCGTTGCGCGGCTGCATGGGTGTTCAGTTCACCATCACCAGTTTGCCCTTGACCGAGCGCGAACCCATGATGGCGTAGGCCCGGGGCAGCTCGCTCATCGGTAGGGTCTGGTCGATCACGGGTTTGATCTTTCCTTGGCCGTACAGGGTTGCCAGCGTTTGCATCATCTCTGCGTTGGCCTTGGGCTCGCGCCGGGCAAAGTCGCCCCAGAACACGCCGACGATGCTGGCGCCTTTGAGCAGGGTCAGGTTCAGGGGCAGGCTGGGAATGGGGCCGCTGGCAAAGCCCACCACCAGGTAGCGCCCGCGCCAGGCGATGGAGCGGAACGCGGGTTCGGCAAAGTCACCGCCCACGGGGTCGTAGATCACGTCTGGGCCTTTGCCGTCGGTGGCCGCCTTGATGGCGTCGCGCAAACCTTCTTTGGGCGTGTGCACGCTGTAGTTGATGGTGACATCAGCCCCCAGCTGGCGGCAGAGTTCGCACTTTTCGTCGCTGGACGCGGCGGCAATCACCCGCGCCCCGGCCGCCTTGGCAATTTGAATGGCCGCTGTGCCCACGCCGCCCGCGGCGCCCAGCACCAGCACCGTTTCGCCGGCTTTCAGGGCCGCTCGGTCCATCAGGGCGTGCCACGAGGTGGCGTAAATCATGATGAAAGCGGCCGCGTCCACCGCTGGGAAACCCGCAGGCAGGGGCATGCACAGCGCAGCAGGCGCCAGCGTGTGGGTGCCAAAGCCGCCTGTGCCGCTCAGGCAGGCCACGCTCTGGCCCACCCGCAGGTGCTTCACACCCTCGCCCACGGCGCGCACCACGCCGGCGTATTCAGAGCCCGGCACAAAGGGCAGGGCGGGCTTCATCTGGTACTTGTTCTGCACAATCAGCAGGTCGGGAAAGTTCAGGCTGGCGGCCTGGATCTCAATCAGCACCTCGCCGGCCTTCGGCTCAGGGGTGGGCAGTTCTTTCCAGGTCAGGGCTTCGACGCCCACAGGGTTTTCGCACAGCCAGGCTTGCATGGGGGTGTTCCTCGTTGGGTTCGTTCAAACCGGCCCATGATAGGCACGCAGGCGCTCGCCAGCCCAGCGGGAAAGCCCTGTGCGTGTCCCTCGTGCGACGCGCGGGGTGTTCCCAGGCCGCATCGGCCTCACACAGGCGCCAGCACCTAAAATCAATCCCATGAAAATACTCATCTCCAACGACGATGGCTACCAGGCGCCCGGCATCGTGGCCCTTTATGAGGCCATCAAGGCGCTGCCCGGTGTGCAGGTGGAGGTGGTGGCGCCCGAGCACAACAACAGCGCCAAGTCCAATGCGCTCACCCTGCATTCGCCCCTGTATGTGCACACGGCGCACAACGGGTTTCGCTATGTCAACGGCACGCCGGCCGACTGTGTGCACATTGCGCTGACCGGCTTGCTGGGTTACCGCCCCGATCTGGTGGTGTCGGGCATCAACAACGGCGCCAACATGGGCGACGACACCATTTATTCCGGCACCGTGGGCGCGGCTATGGAGGGCTATTTGTTCGGTATTCCGGCCATTGCGTTTTCCCAGACCGAAAAGGGCTGGGCGCACCTGGACGCGGCGGCGCAAAAAGCCGCCCAGTTGGTCACACAGCTCATGCCTTCGTTGCCCGAAGCAGCACACCGCAGCGTGCCCTGGCTGCTCAATGTGAACATTCCCAACCGCCCGCTCGCCGACATCAAAGGCTTCAAGGTGGCCCGACTGGGGCGCCGTCATGCGGCTGAAAAAGTGATCTCCCAGGTGAATCCGCGTGGTGACACCATGTACTGGATCGGCAGCGCCGGTGCCGCGAAAGACGACGCCGAAGGCACCGACTTTCATGCCGCCGCCCAGGGCTACGCCACCATCACGCCGCTGCAAGTCGATTTGACGGATCACGAGCGCCTGCCTTACTGGGCGCCCACGGCTGCCCATTTGTCGGTATCCGAAGAGGCGCCGCCCCCGGCCGGAGCGCCTGCGTGAAGCGCCAACTGCCGGCCGCCCCCAGCGCAGCCAGCCCGGCCCGCCCGAGGCCCAGTTTTCCCGCCAAGATGGCGTCAAGCGTGCAGCCTGTGGTGGCCAAGACCAACGGCGGGCCAGCACCCAAAGCCGCGGTATCGGCAGGCGTTATGCAGGCTGTGGGCAAAACCGCGCAGACCGGCGTCCAGCGCCCGGCGGTGTCTGCCGGTATGGGTATGGACTCGCAAGCGGTGCGTGCGGCCATGGTGCGCAAGCTGCAAGCCCAGGGGCTGGCGCACCCGGCGGTGCTCGCTGCGCTGGGCGCGGTAGAGCGTCACCGCTTTGTGGACTCGGCGCTGGCCAACCAAGCTTACGAAGACACCAGTCTGCCCATTGGCCTGGGCCAGACCATTTCCAAACCCAACGTGGTGGCCCGCATGCTGGAGCTGATGTGCGAAGGCCGCACAGAAAAACTGGGGCGCGTGCTGGAGATTGGCACGGGATGTGGTTACCAGGCCGCGCTGCTCAGCCATTTGTCACGCGAGGTGTACAGCATTGAGCGCCTGCGTGGGTTGCACGAGCGAGCCCGTGAGAACCTTCGTCGGTTTCGTTTGTCCAATCTGCACCTGCTGTTCGGTGACGGCATGGTGGGTTATGCCCAGGGGGCACCTTATGCCGCCATCATTGCGGCCGCTGGCGGCAATGCCATTCCGCAAGCTTGGATCGACCAGTTGGCGGTTGGCGGACGGCTGGTGGCACCGGCCATGACCGAGTCGGGCCACCAAAACCTGGTCGTGATCGACAAGACCGTCACCGGCGTGGTGCGCACCGTGTTCGAAGCGGTGCTCTTCGTGCCCCTAAAATCGGGCGTCGAATGACCATCTGCCTGCAGCAGGTTGGGCTTATTCTTTTATAAGGCGTGGTCAGTGGCTGCGCCAGGCATCACAGGTGGGAGTTTTCATGCACAAGTTTTCAAATCCGGCGCTGGACCACAGGCCCCAACCGGCCCGTTCACGTTGGCAGGGCGCTGCGGTGCTGGGCGTGTTGGCGGCACTGCTGGTCGCAGCAGGTTGTTCCACCCAGCGACTGGCCCAGCCCGCTCCGGTGGAAGACCGGTCCTCCACCCGCTCAGAGGTCAAGAGCCTGCCGGGCGCTGAAAACGCCGGCAAGCCAGGTTACTACACCGTGCGCCCTGGCGACACCCTGTTTCGCATTGCCCTGGACAGCGGGCAGCCCTGGCGCGATGTGCAAGCCTGGAACAGCCTGAGCAACCCCAATGTGCTCGAGGTGGGCCAGGTGTTGCGCGTGGTGCCGCCAGCCAACGGTGTACCCGTGGTGGTAGCCAGTGCTGCCGCACCGCTGACCGCTTCCACGGCGGCCGTGACCAGTACCGGTGTGGTGGCGCGCCCCCTGGCGCCTGCCGGCACCGTAACGGCCAGCGTGGCGCCTGCGCCAGCACCCGTGCCCGCTCCGGCCCCCGAGCCGGCTGGCGCTGATGACATCAACTTCGTTTGGCCAGCTCAAGGCACGGTGGTAGCCACGTTTGACGAGGCCAAGAACAAAGGTGTTTCCATTGCCGGGCGCGTGGGCGACCCAGTGGTGGCGGCTGCCGATGGTCGCGTCGTGTACGCCGGCGCCGGCCTGCGTGGTTATGGCAACCTGATCATCCTCAAGCACAACAACACCTACCTCACCGCCTACGCCCACAACCAGGCGCTGCTGGTGCGCGAAGACCAGGCGGTCAAGCAAGGTCAAAAGATTGCCGAGATGGGCAGCAGCGACACCGACCGCGTGAAACTCCACTTTGAGGTGCGCCGCCAGGGCAAGCCGGTGGACCCGCTCAACCACCTGCCCAAGCGCTGACCGGTCGGCCAAGCGTTGAACACCACGGCGGGCTGAACACCATGGGATGGCCCGTCCTCGTTTTCGATATCGAGTCCATCCCCGATGTGGCGGGTCTGCGAGCCCTGCGTGGCGAGCCTGCCGACCGGCCAGACGATCAGGTCTACGCGGCCTGGCTCGCTGAGCGCAAGGAAAAAGGACAAAGCGACTTCATGCCGCTGCACCTGCAGCGCGTGCTGTGCATCAGCGTGGTGTTTCGCAACGCTGAAGGTTTGCGCATTCACTCGTTTGTGGACCGCGACGACCAAAGCGAAGGCAAGGTCGTTCAGACCTTCTTTCATGCAGTGGAAAAACACATGCCCCAGCTGGTCAGTTGGAACGGCAGCGGTTTTGACTTGCCGGTGCTGCACTATCGGGGTTTGCGCCACGGGGTGGAAGCCAGCAAATACTGGGACATGGGAGAGGACGACCGCGAGTTCAAGTGGAACAACTACATCAGCCGTTACCACATGCGCCACCTGGACCTGATGGACTTGTTGGCGATGTATTCGCCCAAGAACAACGCGCCGCTGGACGCCATGGCGAAGCTGTGCGGCTTTCCCGGCAAGCTCGGCATGGACGGTTCCCAGGTCTATGCCCAGTACCTCGCCGGGCAGACCGATGACATTCGGCGCTACTGCGAAACCGATGTGATGAACACCTACTTGGTGTATTGCCGCTTCCAGAAAATGCGTGGTGGGCTCACAGAGGCCGAATACGAGCAGGAAATAGCGCTGGTTAAAGAGACGCTGGGACAGCTGGCCCCATTAGAGAGCCATTGGGATGAGTACCTCAAGGCCTGGGTCTGAGGCACTTCAAAGGCCTGGTCCTCTGAGACAATCGAGGCATGACCGCCTCTACTCTGCACGAAAACAGCCTCCTCACCACCGCCAGCGACAACCCGCAGGCCACCCCCACCGAAGCGCTGCCCCACGGCTGGCTCGCCGTCGAATCGCTGGACATTGACGCCCAGGGTATTGCACGCCGTCCCGATGGCAAGGTCGTCTTCATCGAAGGCGCGCTGCCCTTTGAGGTCGTCAGCACCAACATCCATCGCAAGAAAAACAACTGGGAAGCGGGGACCGTTACCGCCATTCACCGCGAATCTTCGCAGCGCGTGCGCCCCGGTTGCCCCCACTTTGGCCTGCATGCTGGCGCGTGTGGCGGCTGCAAGATGCAGCACCTGCACGAAACCGCTCAGGTGGCCGTCAAGCAAAGGGTGCTGGAAGACAACCTCTGGCACCTGGGCAAGGTGAAAGCCGAAACCTTGCTGCGCCCCATTGAGGGCCCGGCCTGGGGCTACCGCTACCGGGCGCGGCTGTCGGTGCGCCATGTACACAAAAAAGGCGAGGTGCTGATCGGCTTTCACGAGCGCAAAAGCCGTTATGTCGCCGACATGAAGGTGTGCCATGTGCTGCCACCGCATGTCAGCGCCCTGCTGATGCCGTTGCGTGATCTCATCTTTGGTATGGATGCGCGGGAGACCTGCCCCCAAATTGAACTGGCCTGTGGTGACGACGTGACCGCGCTGGTGCTGCGGCATTTGGAGCCGTTGTCAGACGACGACCTGGCTCGGTTACGGGCGTTTGCGGCGCAGCAGGGTGTGCAGTGGTGGCTGCAAGCCAAAGGCCCTGACACGGTGAAGTTGCTCGACGAAACCGGCCCGGCGCTGTGCTACCGCTTGCCTGAATTCGGCATCACCATGCCGTTTAAACCGACCGATTTCACCCAGGTCAACCCGCACATCAACCGGGTTCTGGTGGCGCGTTCGTTGCGTTTGCTGGACGCGCAAAAGCACGAGCGCGTGATCGACTGGTTCTGCGGGCTCGGCAACTTCACGCTGCCCATTGCCACCCAGGCTGGCGAGGTGCTCGGCATCGAGGGCAGCGAAGCGCTGGTGGCGCGCTCACGCGACAACCTGGCGGGCAACCAGGCTGGGCGCCTTGCTCCCCTGGCGCCCACGGCATTTGTGGCGCGCAACCTGTTTGAAATGACGCCGGGTTTGCTGGTGGCCGATGGCGCAGCAGACAAATGGCTGGTGGACCCGCCACGAGAAGGCGCTTTTGCCCTGGCCAAGGCCCTGGCCGACCTGCATTTACAACCCGAGTTGCGCGGTAGCTGGACGCCACCGAAGCGCATTGTGTACGTCAGCTGCAACCCGGCCACGCTGGCGCGTGATGCCGGCTTGCTGGTGCACCAGGCGGGGTACCGCTGTGTGGCGGCCGGGGTGGTCAACATGTTCCCGCACACGGCCCACGTGGAGAGCATGGCGGTGTTTGAGCTGAACGACACCCGGGCGGTTGGCCCAGACGCCTAAACCCAGCGCTTGCGCTCAGGACCTGCGGGCTTTCTTGTCCTGGGCGTTTGGGTCGCTGGCGTCTGCGTCGCCCGGCGGTGGCGAGACCGACGGCGACGGGGCGAGCTCTGAGGGCATGCCGACAATTTCGTTGTCGCGCATGTACTGGTCCATTTCTTTCCAGCCGGCAAACACAGCGGCTTTGCCGGCTTTCGGGTTGCTGCCAAAGCACGACTCGATGCTGCGCACCGCATGGCGGCAGGCGCTGCCAATGGCCTTGGCTTCGGCCTCTTTCTTGGCGTTGATCTGGGTTGCCGTCTCAACGCCCAGGGCCTCACAGCCGGACAGCAGACTGGCAATGGCAAGCAGACAAAGAGAGCGGTTGGTGTGGCGCATGTTGAGTCCGGCGGGTTTGCTTTCTTTTTCGGCTTTTTCTCGCCCGACTTGATAGCAACAACGGTTCCATTTCCCCATGAAAACCACAAACAGGCAAAGAAAAAGGACCCGAAGGTCCTTTTTCCAAGTGCCAAGTGGCCCGCCCGAGCGATCAGTCGCGCTCGCCGCCAAAAATACCCAGCAGTGCCAGCAGACTTTGGAAAATATTGAACAGGCTCAGGTAGAGACCCAGCGTGGCGCTGATGTAGTTGGTTTCACCGCCGTCCACGATGCGCTTCAGGTCGTACAGCAGGTACAGGCTGAAAACGATGACGGCCAGGGTGGCAATGGCGGCCATGCCGGCGGTGCTGCCCACGAACACGTTCACGATGGCGCCCACCATGATGGCCAGTGCGCCCACAAACAACCATTTGCCCATACCCGACAAGTCGCGTTTGATCACCGTGGACAGGTTGGCCATGACGAAGAACACGCCAGCAGTGCCGCCAAAGGCGGTCATGATCAGGCTAGAGCCGTTGCTGAAACCGAGCACCGCACCCAGCATGCGCGACAGCATGAGGCCCATGAAGAAGGTGAAGGCCAGCAGCACGGGCACGCCGGCCGCAGAGTTCTTCGTTTTCTCAATGGCGAACATGAAGCCGAAGGCGCCGCCCAGGAAGACGATGAGGCCCAGGCCACCCGTCAAGCTGGCGGTGATGCCGGTGGCTACCCCCACCCACGCGCCCAGCACCGTGGGCAACATGGACAGCGCGAGCAGCCAATAGGTGTTGCGCATCACTTTGTTGCGCTCGGCTGGCGAGGCGACGGCGGTGCCGAAGCGGCCGCCGGTTTGAACGTGGTCGGTCATGGTGGTGATCTCCTTCAACATCTGACTTGCTAAAACACACCGCTGCAAGCCCCAAAGGCTGGCAACACTTTCTCCATCGCATTGTAGGGTGCCTGTTGCTGAACAACGCCGGTTGGGGAAAAGCGCCCTTTTTCGTAAGGTCACTTGTGACCTCAGAGGGCCCAATCCACGCGGTATCTTCAATGCCCTGTGCCTGAGCGTTTAAGCTCAGCGCCTGCTACGCGTTTTACGACTCAACAAACTGGGAAAAAGTTCATGAAAAACAAAGCCGTTCTCGAAATCGCTGACATCAAACAGATTGCCGCCGCTGCCGAAGCCGAAGCGCTGCAAAACAAATGGGCCGTGACCATTGCCATCGTGGACGACGGCGGCCACCTGCTGTGGTTGCAGCGGCTGGACGGTGCCCCGGCCATTTCGTCGCACATTGCACCCGCCAAGGCCCACACAGCGGCGCTGGGTCAGCGCGAAAGCAAGGTCTACGAGGACGTGATCAACCAGGGGCGCGTGTCGTTCCTGAGCGCGCCGGCCGTGTCGGGCATGCTGGAAGGCGGCGTTCCCGTCTTGAAAGATGGCCAGTGCATCGGCGCGGTGGGCGTGAGCGGCGTCAAGTCGAGTGAAGACGTGCAGATTGCCCGCGCGGGCATTGCCGCACTCGGCCTGTAAGCCTCAGGGGGCCGATGGCCCCCCAAAATGACTGGCTACCGAATGCCTTTAAACAGGCTTTCCTGGCTGCCCAAAAAAACGACGCTGGTGCTGGCGAAAGCGCCGGGTCGTCCCAAGATGAAAACGGGCTATGCGCTGCTTGCGCGGGTGGTTGTGGGCTGCGCCGGTCTATTTGGTCAAGATCAGCTTGCCGGCCCGGGTCTTTTGCAGCCGGTACTCGGTGCCGTTGTGCTCGATGATCACCGTGTTGTGCCCACGCAGCAGGTCTTCGCTGGGCAGTGCCGCGGCGGCTTTTTCTGTGGGCAGCGGTGGCGTGGCAGATACGGCCAACGGTTTGTTCGTGTCGATCAGGTGGCTCATGCTGTGCGTGCTGTCGGGGCCTGCGGGTGGCATGGCTTACTGTCCTCCTGCGGCGGGCTCGGTGATGAAACCGATTTTGCGCACACCGGCGCGCTGTGCCGCCGCCATGGCCAGGGCCACGCGTTCGTAGCGCACTGCTTTGTCGCCGCGAATGTGCAGTTCGGGTTGCGGCGTCTGGGCCGCGGCCAAGCCCAGGCGATTGGCCAGGTCCGCGTCTTCCACCCTTTGCTCGTTCCAGAAGTAGGCGCCGTCGGCATCAATCGCCAGACGGATGTTCTCCGGTTTGTCCAGCACCTTTTCGTTGCTGGCGCTGGGCAGGTCGATATTGACCGCGTGTTTGATCACTGGCACGGTGATGATGAAAATGATGAGCAGTACCAGCATGACGTCGATGAACGGGATCATGTTGATCTCGCCCAGCATGGCGTCGCTGTCTTCCTGGGTTCCAATGGCCATGGTCGTGTCCTAAAAAAGCTCAGGCCTTTTTCATGGGCAGCACCCTGGCGTCGCCACCGGCCGTGACGCGGGCACCGGTGACAAAGTAGGCGTGCAGATCGTGCGCGAAGCGGTTCAACTTGTGAACGATGCCCTTGTTGCCCCGCAGCAGGGCGTTGTAGCCCAGCACCGCCGGAATGGCCACCACCAGGCCCAGCGCGGTCATGATCAGTGCCTCGCCAATAGGGCCAGCCACTTGGTCGATGCTGACCTGGCCCGCCGCACCAATGCCCAGCAGCGCGTGGTAAATGCCCCAGACGGTGCCGAACAAGCCCACAAACGGCGCGGTGGAGGCCACCGAGGCGAGCACCGACAGGCCTCCCTGCGCACGGGCCTGGAAATCGTCCACGCTTTTGCGCAGCGAGCGCTCCACCCAGTCGCTCACGTCCAGCGTGTCGTGCAGCTGGCGCATCGGCGGCGAGCCGTTGTGACCGTCTTTGTGCAGGATGTGGCGCGTGGCTTCGCGCCCTTCCATGGCCACAGCCCGAAACGGGTTGCCATCGGCCTCGCCGAGCTTGTCCAGGCCTTCGGCAAAGTCGGCGCTGTGCCAGAAGCTTTCAACGCCTTTCGCCTGGGCACGTTGGGCGCGCTGGTCCAGGGCTTTCCACAAAATGATGATCCAGGTGGCCAGCGACATGACCAGCATCACCAGGGCGACGGTGCGGGTGACGCCGTCGCCCTGGGTCCAGACGTGGGCCAGGCCCGAGGTAGCGAATTGCGATTCCATGGTTTCAGACTCCGGGAGAAAAATACTTAATCAAGAACAAAACTGATCGGCACGTTGAACCACATGGCCTCGGCCACGCCGTTGCGTTTGCCGGGCACATAGCGCCATTTCAAAACCGTTTGTAGCGCAGTCTGGTCTAGCCGGTCGTAGCCGCTGGAGCTGCGAACGTCGGCTTTGCTGGCTGTGCCATTGGCCTCGATGAAGACGCGCACGACCACTTTGCCTTGTTCGCCCAGGCGCTTGGACAGCGGCGGGTAAGGCGGACGGGGGTTGCTCAGGTAGTCGGCGCTGCTCGAAGGCAGCTCAAGCCGGGGCGGTGCGGGTGTCGCCGGTGGGGACGGTGGGGACGGTGGCGCAGGCGCTGGCTCACTCACGGCGGCCAGAAGGGCTGGTGGTGCGGGGTCGGGTTCGGTGACGCCCGTGGGGGCGTCGGGCGCAGGGGTGGGGCTGGCCAGGGCCAGCGGCTGCGGTGCCGGGGCTGCGGCGGGTTTGGGCGGCTTGGGCGCCGTGCTCACAGGGCGCGCTTTTTCGGTGGGCGGTGCGGGCGGCGGCGGAGCGATTTCGGGTTGCGGTGCCTCGATCAGCTCGGCCATGATGTGCACCGGAATCACCCGCTCAACGGCCCGGCGCAGCAAGCCACTTTGCAAGGCCCACAGGCCGGCCACGTGGAAGCTGAGCACCGCTGCAACGATAAGCAGGCGGCGCTGAACGGAGGGTGGCGCGTAAAAAGTCATGGGGCTGGGGGAGGGCGCAAAGCTTGCGCTGGCGGCGGTCATAGTTTAGGCGTGCGGAGGCGGTGTGTCAGGGGGCGTTTCGGCGCTTGCTCCCGTTGACCGGGCGCAACACCCAGCCCAGCGCTGCGAGCAGGACGAGCAGGCTGACGGTGAGCATGGTGAGACCAGATGCCATGGCGGTTCCTTGGTGCGGGTGGGTTTTGGTCATCATGTTTGATTTTTCATTCTACATGAGAATGATTCGCAATAAAGCGTTGTGGCCAATGCAAAGTGACTTTTCTGCCCCTTGACCCACGCCCGCGGCCCGGTCCGTTCGCAGTGCCGGGCGTGTGTTCAAGCCAAGGTCTGTTGGGCGTCGGCCAGCGTGCGGCAGCCTGTGAGCGCCATGGCGATTTCCAGTTCGTCGCGCAGCAGCCTCAAGACATGTGCAACGCCAGTGGCGCCAGCGTTGGTGAGTCCGTGCAGGATGGGGCGCCCCACCAGCACTGCGGATGCGCCCAGGGCCACGGCCTTGAGCACATCGGTGCCCCGGCGGATCCCGCCATCCACCAGCACCGGCACGTCGCCCTGCACCGCCTGCACCACACGAGGCAGCAGCCGGGCGGTGGCGGGCACGGTGTCCAGTGTGCGCCCACCATGGTTGGACACGATCACACCCGCCGCACCGCACCGAACGGCCTGCACCGCGTCGTCCGGGTGCGTGATGCCTTTGAGCAGCACTGGGAGGTGGGTGATGGAGCGAAGCCAGGCTACGTCGTCCCAGGTGGGGGCGTGCTTGAGCAATCCATCGAAAAGCGCACTCTGGCCAGGTTCCAGAGGCTTGGGCGTGGGTGGGATCATGCCCACCAGATTGACGGCAGACACACCAGCCGACGTGTGAAAACCAGCGCGCCGCTCACGGTCTCTCACGCCCTGCACGGGCGCGTCTATCGTCAACACAAGCGCTTCGTAGCCCGCCGAGGCGGCGCGTTGCACCAACTCGCGGGTGAAGCTGCGGTCGGGTTGGGCGTAGAGCTGGAACCAGAGCGGTCCCCGGTCTGCATCGGGTAGGTAGGTGCGGGCCACGTCCTCCAGCCGGACGCTGGCCTGGGTGCTGAACACCAGGCCCGCGCCCAGCGCCGCAGCGGCCAGCGCGGTGGCGCGTTCACCGTGTGGGTGAGCCAAGCCCTGGTGGGCCATGGGCGCAACCATGATGGGGTGCGCCAACGTGCGGCCCAGCAACTGGACCCGGGTGTGCCCACCCGCCAGCGGCCGCAGCACGCGCGGCAACAGCTCCAGGCGTTGCCATGCCTTTGCATTGGCTCGCAGCGTGACTTCTTCCGCTGCGCCGCCATTGAAATAGGCCCACACGGCTTCGGGCAGTTGTGTTTGTGCGTGCTGCTCGTGGTCAAGCAAGCACACCAGTCCTTGAGGCAGCGCACGGGCCATCGGGCTGCTTGGCTGATCGTTCGTTGAACCCGGGCCCTTGTTGATCGTGTGCATGGGAACACTCATGTGTCTGCCCACATGCGCAGCAGGTTGTGGTACGTGCCTGTAAGCGCCGTCGTCTCGGCGGTTTCGCCGTGCTGTTGACGCAGCTTCAGCAGGTTCATGTCCAGATCAAACAGGAGCCGGCGGTGTTCGTCGAGGCGCACCATGCTCTGGATCCAGAAGAAGCTGGCCAAACGTTGCCCGCGCGTGACGGGCCGCACCTCATGCAGGCTGGTGCCGGGGTACAGCACGGCGCTGCCGGCGGGCAGTTTGATGCTTTTTGTACCGTAGGTGTCGTGCACGGTCAGTTCGCCACCGTCGTAGTCGCCGGGATCGCTCAAAAAAACGGTGCAAGAAAGATCGGTACGAACCCGCTCACCGGTGTGCTTTGAATGCAGGATCGCGCCGTCAATGTGCGGCCCGTAGTGGTTGGATGGCCCGCCATAGCGGTTGAACAGCGGGTTGAATATCTTGCGGGGCAGTGCTGCCGAAAAAAACAGCGGGTCGGCTTGCACCGCCTGCAATAGACGCTCCTGCAGCGACTGAGCCAGTGCGCTGTCTTGAGCCAGTTGCTGGTTGTCTTTTTGGGTCACGGCCTGCCCACCCGCGCTGGAAGCACCCGCGATCCAGGGAGCCTGAGGCCCTAGGGCGGATCGAATCGAAGCAAGCTCCCCGGGGTTCAAGAGGTTGTTAAGGACGAGGATCATGGGTCGGGTGGTGCAGGTCGTGGGTTCAGCGGATGCTTAGAACAGCGTTTTCAGGCTCAGCTGAACGCTGCGTGCAGCGCCCGGCACGTAAAAGCCGCGGTACAGCGAGTCGGCGTACAGCTTGTCGGTGAGGTTGGTCACGTTGAGCTTGACCGAGATGCTGTCCGATACTGTGACCTCCACCATCGCGTCGGCGGTGGCAAAGCTCTTGGCCACCAGGGTGCGCTGGCCTTCGGGGTTTTGCTCGCCGCGGTAGTTCAGCCCGGCGCCTACGCGCACCCTTGGTGTGACCCGGTAGGTGGTCCAGAGGCTCGCGCTGTGCTTGGGCGTCAGGGCTGGGCGGTCGCCAGCCACTTGTGCGCCTGTGCCGGCACTGCTCAGCACCACGTTGCTTTCGTCAATGCGGGCGCTGGGGATCCAGGTGTGGTTGTAAAAAACGTCCCATTTCGGGTTGATGCGTCCCGACAGATTGAATTCCATGCCGGTGGCGTGGCGCTTGCCCGAAAGCAGGTACTGCGTTGCGGCAGAGTCCGAGTCGGTGTTGCGCTCGTTGAACTTCTCTGAGCGGAACAAGGCCACGCCGAAGCTTGCACGGTCGTCAAAAAGCTCGAACTTACCGCCGACTTCAATGTTGCGGCTTTTCTCGGGTGGCGTGTTGGACAGCTTGTCGTTGTTGCTGCCGGGGGCGAAGCTGCCCAGCGCAAACTGGTAGGTGTCGCCCGAGGTGTTGTAGGAGGTGCCGGCCGATGCGTAGTAAGAGGATGTGGTGTTCGGTTGAAACATCACGCCCAAGCGCGGGCTCCACAAGCCTTCGCTGACTTCCTTGCGGTTGCCGGCAATGTCGCGGTACGAGCCTTTGAATTTGTCGTAGCGCAAGCCGCCCAGCAACTTGAGCTGTCTGGTAAGTTCCACCGTGTCTTGCAGGTACAGACCCAGCCCGCTGGCTCTGAACGCATTGAGCGGTGGCTCGCCACGCACCGCCGTGCTGACCGCGCCGTCATTCGGTGTGCCGACCTGCGTCGTCAAGCCGCTCGGTGTGCCAGCAAAGCTGTTGTTGCGCTGGGCGTCTTCGTGCGAAGCATCTACCCCTGCAATCAGGTGGTGCTTTTTGCCGAGCGCCGAAAACTGGTTGGTGTAGTCGCTCTGCACTTGCGTCAGGTCGCTGGTGCCCACCCGGCCCTTGGGCGTGCGCGTGACCACGGTGGCGTCGTTCAGGTTGTCGATGGTCGTGCCCGCGGCAAAGCGCACCACGCTGGCCCACAAGTCGCGCTGGTAGGTGCCGTGCCGTACCTGGGTCTTGATCTGGCTGTTTGGGTCAAAGCGGTGCAAGTGGCTGAAGGTGGCATAGGTGCTTTCCGTCTTCAGATAGTCGCTCGCCAGGCCGTAGTAATTGCGGGCGGGCAAACTGGGCACGATGTCGTTGTTCACGATGAACCAAGGGTGGTTGTACAGCGGCGTGCCGTCAGTTTCCAGGTGGTAAAGCCCGACCGAGAACTCGTCTTTCAAGCCAATGCCCCATCGGTAGGTGGGTGCAACACCCTTCTTGTTGACCGTGGCCCCCTCGTTGTCAGCGTTGTGCACCATCGCATTGATGCGCAGGGCCGCATCGTCACCGGTTTTGATGTTGAAGTCGCCCGTGAGTCGCCCTTCTTTGCCCGAGCCAACCGTCAAGTTCACCTCGTGCTGGTCCATCAGAAATGGCTGTTTGCTGACCTGGTTGACCACGCCCCCTGTGGAACCTTTGCCAAACAGCATAGAGGCAGAGCCTTTCAGGATCTCAATCCGGTCCTGGTTGAAGGTGTCGCGCTCGATCAAGGGTGCATCGCGCAGACTGTCCACATAAATATTGCCCGCCTGGCCAAGCGAAAAGCCGCGCAGGCGCACATCTTCCTCGCCGGTTTCACCGGCCAGAAAGGTGACGCCTGCGGTGGTTTTCAGCACTTCGCGAAAGTCATCCAGGTTGCGGTCGTTCAACAGCATCTCGGTCATGACCGTGACCGACTGCGGGATGTCGCGCAGCGCTTGCTGGCCTTTTCCTAGCGTGCTTTCGGTCGCGCGCAAGTTGTTTTTTGACTGGGGGCTTTCGGCCTGCTCCCGCACCACCACCGTCGAAAGCGTTTTTTCAGATGCATGGGGTGTGGTTTGTGCCATGGCACTGACAGAGCCCGCCAGCAGCATGGCGCCCAGGGGCAGCAGGGCGGCATTGCTTTTCGCCTGTGGTGGCAGTGGGGCGTGGGCTTTGTGGACGGGGGCGGGGCTGAAGCGGTTTTTCCGGTGGGACATGGTTGCGTTGGCAGTCGATGGGGTTTTCGGCTGGCTGGAACGCACGGCATGTGGCGCTTTGGCTGGCTAGAATGACGAACTCTATATTAAATGCGAACGATTCGCAATAAATTTATTAAGGAATCGGTGAGCGGGTCGCCCACCCGCGGCACAACGCGATCATGGCGGTTGCAGGGGCGGTCGCGCTGGCTATGCTGCAGAGCAGCAAAATCTATGGGTCAGATAGAGACTATCAATAAAGATAACCCATAGATTTGAGCTATGATTTGTGCATCGCAACACAGCGAGCCATTTTTTTAGTTTTAAAACCAACCAAGGAAACTCTATGTCCCTGATCAACACCCCAGTCCAGCCCTTCAAGACCCAGGCTTTCCACAACGGCAAATTCATTGAAGTCTCCGACGAAAGCCTCAAGGGCAAGTGGTCTGTCCTGATCTTCATGCCGGCCGCCTTCACCTTCAACTGCCCGACCGAAGTGGAAGACGCTGCCGACAATTACGCCGAATTCCAGAAAGCTGGTGCAGAGGTGTACATCGTCACGACCGACACGCATTTTTCGCACAAGGTGTGGCACGAAACCAGCCCCGCCGTGGGCAAGGCCAAGTTCCCGCTGGTTGGCGACCCAACCCACACCCTGACCAATGCGTTTGGCGTGCACATTCCTGAAGAAGGCCTGGCTCTGCGCGGCACCTTCGTGATCAACGCCGACGGCATCATCAAGACCGCCGAGATCCATTCCAACGAAATCGCCCGCGACGTTAAGGAAACCTTGCGCAAGCTGAAGGCCGCTCAGTACACCGCTGCCAACCCCGGCCAAGTGTGCCCAGCCAAGTGGAACGAAGGCGCCAAAACGATCGCTCCTTCGCTGGAACTCGTGGGCAAGATCTAAGCACCCCCGCGCCGCGCCTTGCGGCGCATCACCCCCTCAAGGGGGGCAAAGCTGGCGGGCCGGCAAAGCCGGTTCCACGGCGTTTTGGGTTAACTGCACCGCGATCCCCCGAGGTTGCAGTTGTTTCCCTTTTTCTTCTGGCAGCACCGCTGCCCCATGGGCTTGTTTGCAGGCCCATGCACCAGCGGCCTTCCGCACCTTATCTTTCTTTCAGGAGTTCAACATGCTTGAAGCCAACCTCAAATCGCAGTTACAGCAGTACCTGGGCATGCTGCGCCAACCAATCCAGCTGATCGCGTCGCTGGACGACAGCGCCACCGGCACCGAGATGCGTGGTCTGCTCAACGACATCGTGTCGCTGTCGGACAAGGTCACGCTGGACACGTCAGGCAACGACGCCCGCAAGCCTTCCTTTGTGGTCGCTCGTCAAGGCGAGACCCAAGGCGTGCGTTTCGCCGGCTTGCCACTGGGCCACGAATTCACGTCGCTGGTGCTGGCGCTGTTGTGGACCGGCGGCCACCCGCCCAAGGTAGAGGCGGACGTGATCGAGTCGATCAAGGCCCTAGACGGTGACTTCAGCTTTGAGGTCTATATGTCTCTGAGCTGCCACAACTGCCCGGACGTTGTGCAGGCGCTGTCGCTGATGGCGATCTTCAACCCCAAGGTTAAAACCGTGGTCATCGAAGGCGGCGCGTTCCAGCAGGAAGTGACCGAGCGCGAGATCATGGCTGTGCCCATGGTGTTTTTGAACGGCAAGGTGTTCGGCTCCGGCCGTATGACGGTGGAAGAGATTGTGGCCAAGCTGGACACGAACTCGGGTGAGCGCGAAGCCGCCAAACTTAACGCGAAAGACGCGTTTGACGTGCTGGTGGTGGGCGGTGGCCCGGCTGGTGCGGCTGCGGCCGTGTATGCGGCCCGCAAAGGCATTCGGGTGGGGGTGGCGGCCGAGCGCTTTGGTGGCCAGACCAACGACACCATGGCGATCGAGAACTACATTTCGGTGCTGGAAACCGACGGTCCCAAGTTTGCCGCCGCGCTGGAAGCCCAGGTGCGCCACTACGAGGTGGACATCATGAATCTGCAACGCGCCGACAAGATCATCCCGGCTGAAGAGCCAGGCGGTTTGGTGACGGTGCAAATGGCCAACGGCGGCGTGCTGCAGGCGCGCAGCGTGATCCTGTCCACCGGCGCGCGCTGGCGCAATGTGAACGTGCCCGGCGAACAGGAATACAAAAACAAAGGCGTGGCCTATTGCCCGCACTGCGATGGGCCGCTGTTTAAAGGCAAGCGCGTGGCGGTGATCGGTGGCGGCAACTCCGGCGTCGAAGCTGCGATCGACCTGGCCGGTGTGGTCGCCCATGTCACGCTGATCGAATTTGCCGATGCGCTCAAGGCCGATGCTGTGCTGGTGAGCAAACTCAAGAGCCTGCCTAATGTGGCTATCCATGTGAACGCGCAGACCACCGAAATCACCGGTGCTGACGGCAAGGTGAATGGTCTGGGATACAAAGACCGGGCCACCGGCACCGACCACCATGTGGCACTGGAGGGCGTGTTTGTTCAGATTGGTCTGGTGCCCAACACCGAGTTCCTCAAGGGCACGGTCGAGCTGAGCCGCTTCGGCGAGATCGTGGTGGACGCCAAGGGCCACACCAATGTACCGGGCGTATTCGCCGCAGGCGACTGCACCACGGTGCCTTACAAACAGATCGTGATTGCTGCAGGCGAGGGCGCCAAGGCCGCACTCAGCGCGTTCGATCACCTGATTCGCCAACCCGTGGTGGCGGTTGCTCAGGCGGAGGCCGCGATGGCCTGACAGACGCTTTGCGCCCCGTGAGTGGGCGCAAGGGGGAAAGGGCCAAATAGGTCAAACGGACTGATTGAACAAAAGGGCTTCGGGAAACCGAGGCCTTTTTTGCGTTTGAAATGGGTGTGCCGGCGCTTGCATTGGCGGGTGCAGCGCTCTAACGCCATCTATTTGCTAGGGGCTTACCCTAGGGCGGCACCAGCGGGCACCCGTCAGCAATTTAGCTGTAAGGAAGCGGCTCCACAGTCGCCCCCGTAATGCCAGCAACCGCATGGAAGTTGGCATGCAAAACGTGGCGGCGCAAGCCGTCGAAACAGCAAAAGCATCACTTTGAGGAGATGGCTTTCATGACAACTGATAGCAACGCAAAGGCCTACTGGTCTGCCACGCTTGGTCTTCTGACCAAGGTGCTGATCATCTGGTTTATCGTGTCTTACGGAGCAGGTATCCTGTTCGTCGGCGTTCTGAACAACATCAGTCTTGGCGGCTACCCGCTTGGCTTCTGGTTCGCCCAGCAAGGCTCGATCTACATCTTTATTGCGCTGATCTTTTACTACGCCAGCGCGATGGGCAAGATCGACCGCAAGTTCGGCATGCAAGAAGACTAAAGGAAGACCAAGATGGAACTCCAAACCACTATTTATATTTTCGTCGGGTTGAGCTTTGCGCTCTACCTCGGCATCGCCTTCTGGGCACGCGCGGGCAGCACGTCCGAGTTCTACGTGGCTGGCGGTGGCGTGCACCCCATCACCAACGGAATGGCCACGGCCGCTGACTGGATGTCGGCCGCCTCGTTCATCTCCATGGCCGGTCTGATCTCCAACATGGGCTACGGCGGCGCCGTGTTCCTGATGGGCTGGACCGGTGGCTACGTGTTGCTGGCCATGTTGCTGGCGCCGTACCTGCGCAAGTTTGGCAAGTTCACCGTGCCTGAGTTCGTTGGCGACCGCTTCTACTCGAAGGCCGCCCGCAACGTGGCGGTGTTGTGTCTGCTGGTGGCGTCGCTCACCTACATCATTGGTCAGATGACCGGTGTGGGCGTGACGTTTGCGCGCTTCCTGGGCGTGTCCAGCGAGCAGGGCATTTACATTGGTATGGCCATCGTGTTTGCTTACGCGGTGTTCGGCGGCATGAAGGGCATCACCTACACCCAGGTGGCTCAGTACTGCGTGCTGATTGCTGCTTACCTGGTGCCTGCATTCTTCATCTCCCTGAACCTGACCGGTAACTTCCTGCCGCAGCTGGGCCTGGGCGCAAGCATGGCCGGTACAGACGTGTCGTTGCTGACCAAACTGGACCAAGTGGTGACCGATCTGGGCTTTGGCCAGTACACCACGACCAGCGCCGGTTCGACGCTGAACATGTTCTTCTACACCGTGTCGCTCATGATCGGTACCGCCGGTCTGCCCCACGTGATCGTGCGCTTTTTCACCGTGCCGAAGGTGGCTGACGCCCGTTCGTCCGCTGGCTGGGCGCTCGTCTTCATTGCTTTGCTGTACACCACCGCTCCGGCAGTGGGCGCCATGGCCAAGCTGAACCTGCACGGCACCGTGAACACCGCCGTGGGCCTGACCCAGACGGCAGATGGCATTCAGGTGAACGCTGATGTGGTGAAAGCCAACGGCGACCTGTACGCAACGGAAGCCAGCCTGGTGTACGAGCAGCGTCCTGACTGGATGAAGCGCTGGGAAAAAACCGGCCTGCTGAAGTGGGAAGACAAGAACGGCGACGGCCGCATCCAGTACTACAACGACAAGACCAAGAACGAAGCCGCCAAAGGCAAGGCAGAAGCTGCCGGCTGGAAGGGCAACGAGCTGACCGTGAACGCCGACATCATCGTGCTGGCCAACCCTGAAATTGCTCTGCTGCCCAACTGGGTGATCGCTCTGGTGGCTGCTGGTGGCCTGGCCGCTGCGCTGTCAACCGCTGCTGGTTTGCTGCTGGCTATTTCGTCGGCTGTGTCCCACGACCTGATCAAGGGTGCCATCAACCCCGACATCAGCGAAAAGAACGAGCTCATTGCTGGCAAGATCGCTATGGCTGTGGCCATTTTCGTGGCGGGCTGGCTGGGTCTGAACCCACCAGGCTTCGCGGCCGGTACGGTGGCTCTGGCCTTCGGTATTGCCGCGTCCACGATCTTCCCTGCACTGATGATGGGCATTTTCAGCCGCACCATCACCGACAAAGGCGCCATCGCCGGTATGTTGGCTGGTCTGACTGTGGTGTTGTTCTATGTGTTCGCACACAAGGGCATCTTCTTCATCAAGGGTACCGACTACCTCGACCTGATCGGTGGCGCCAACTCGTTCTTCACCATCACCCCCGAAGCCTTCGGTACTGTGGGTGCCCTGGTGAACTTCGCGGTGGCTTATGTGGTGAGCAAAATGGGCGCACCTGTGCCCAAGCACATCCAGGAGCTGGTGGAATCTGTGCGCGTACCCAAGGGTGCTGGCACGGCAACCGGCGGCCACTGATGGCTTGAACCCCGCTGCATCAGGCCCCGGCCTGGTGTGGTGGTGAATAAAACCCCGTCAGACTTCTGGCGGGGTTTTGTTTTTTTTGCAGCACCGGCTGGTGGACAATCTGGTTCCTTGCCGGTGGGTATTTTTTCAGCACCGCAGGGCGCTGTGCACAGCCCGTTCTCTGGGTGGTTTGTGCAGAGCACACCTCGACCTCGTTACTGCTTTCAATAAGGACTTATCGGATGGATCTGGGACTGAGCGTTTACCCCATACGCATGATTTTTTTCCTCGCCCTGTTTCCGGTGGCCTTCTTCTGGCTGCGCCGGGCTTACCGCATTCTGGTGAAAAATGACTTTTCCGAGGTGGCGCTCAAGAAGGGCCTGCCGCCAGCCAACGCCGAAAAGTACGCGCCTTACGAGATGGCGATCAACATGATCGGCGGCGTCGTCATGGTGGTGCTGATCATTGCCATTCTTCTGGGGCAACTTGATTACGACACCTGGGTGGCGATCGGTGGCTCCACGTTGTGGATCAAGCTGTTTGCCTCTTTTGCGCTGGGTCGCCAGGCACACGGTTTGGGGCCCAAGAGCAAGAAAGCCGATGCTCAAACCAAGCGTTGAACCCCAGTCGCACAGCAGCGCGCGGGTAAACCCATCATCGGTGTAGGGGAGTGCTTACGGATGCGGTGGAACTGGCTCTGCCAGGCCACGCGCATCGCCCCTTCGGGGGAAAACCGCGCAGGCGCTCAGGGGGACGCCTAGTAAATTAGCCGCTCTGGCCGTATTTCCTGCAGGATCGTGGTTGCGATCTCTTCGATGGATTTGGTGGTCGTTGAGAGCCACCGAATGCCTTCGCGGCGCATCATGCCTTCGGCTTCGCTGATCTCCATGCGGCAATTTTCCAGGCTGGCATAGCGTGAGCTGGGGCGGCGCTCGTTGCGAATTTCGCTCAGACGCTCGGGCGCAATCGTCAGTCCGAAGATTTTTTTGCGGTGCGGCACCAAGGCGGGCGGCAGCTTGCGGCGCTCAAAGTCCTCCGGAATCAGCGGGTAGTTCGACGCTTTCAGTCCATATTGCATGGCCAGATACAGCGACGTGGGCGTTTTGCCGCTGCGGCTCACGCCCACCAGGATCACGTCGGAGCCTTGCAGGTCGCGGTGGCTCTGGCCGTCGTCGTGCGCCAGGGAGAAGTTGATGGCCTCGATCCGATCGTTGTAGGCCTGGCTTTTCGAGGCGTCTGAAAAACGGCCCACGCGGTGGTTGGACTTGATGCCCAGTTCTTGTTCCATGGGCTCGACAAAAGTGCCAAACATGTCCAGCAGCATGCCCTGGCAGTGTTCCTTCACCACCCGCAACACGTCCATGTTGACCACGGTGGTGAACACCAGCGGCCGTTTGCCCTCGACATCGGCGGTGTGGTTGATCTGCCGAATGGCCTGGTGGGCCTTGTCCACGCTGTCTATGAACGGCAAACGGACCCGTCGAACAGGGGCCTCAAATTGCGCCAGGATGGCGTTGCCAAAGGTTTCGGCGGTGATGCCGGTGCCGTCAGAAATGAAAAAAACCGTTCGGTTGGGCATGGTGGTACCGGGCAAGTGCAAAAAGGGTGATCAAAAGGATTGCGAAAAATTTAAACCCTGCCGCTGTCGCTTTCACGCGCCTGCGGGCCAGGAGGTCGCCTCATCCGAAGCCGGCACCCTACAATCACGGGTTGCGGCCGCAGTCCATTATCCGGGTTACGGCCCCCAGATTCAGCCCCGTTGCCCGGTGCCAGACCCACAACAGAATTACAGGTCTTTAGCTGGTGCATGGAGCCCCCGGTTTTTTAACCTTGAGGAGTCTTTCCATGTCCAACCTGTTTGCCCCGACCGATCTGGTCGTGCCTTTCGAGCATCTGCGGATGTCCGATGTGGATGCCGTGGGCGGTAAAAACGCCAGCCTGGGCGAGATGATCTCGCAGCTGCCCAGCGGTGTGAAAGTGCCCACCGGCTTTGCCACCACCGCCCACGCGTTTCGCGAGTTTCTCCAGTTTGACGGGCTGACCGAGCGCATCAACGCGCGCCTGGACGCGCTCGACACCGAAGACGTGCGGGCACTGGCCGAGGCCGGTGCCGAGATCCGCGCCATGGTCGAAAACCAGCCTTTTCCGGCCGATCTGGAAAAAGCCATCCGCGACGCGTTCGTCACCCTGGTGGGTGACAACGACAAAGCCACCTTCGCCGTGCGCTCGTCGGCCACCGCCGAAGACCTGCCTGACGCCTCGTTTGCCGGCCAGCAGGAAACCTTTTTGAACGTGCATGGCATTGACGAAGTGCTGCACAAGATGAAAGAGGTTTTTGCTTCTTTGTACAACGACCGAGCCATCAGCTACCGCGTGCACAAGGGCTTTGCCCATGCCGACGTGGCGCTGTCGGCGGGCGTGCAGCGCATGGTGCGCTCGGACACCGGCGCGGCCGGCGTGATGTTCACCATCGACACCGAGTCCGGCTTTGAAGACGTGGTGTTCATCACGTCCAGCTACGGCCTGGGCGAAACGGTGGTGCAGGGCGCCGTGAACCCCGACGAGTTCTATGTGCACAAGCCCATGCTGAAGGCGGGCAAGCGTGCGCTGATTCGCCGCAACCTGGGCAGCAAGCTCATTCAGATGACCTTCACCACGGCGGAAGAAAAGGCGAGCGAGGGCGCGCTCAAGGGCAAGCTGGTGAAAACCGTGGACGTGCCGGTGGAGCAGCGCAACCGTTACAGCCTGACCGACGCTGACGTCGAGCAGCTGGCGCACTACGCGCTGGTGATCGAGCAACACTACGGCCGTCCGATGGACATTGAGTGGGGCAAGGACGGCACCGACGGTCAACTCTACATTTTGCAGGCCCGCCCTGAAACCGTGAAGAGCCAGTCGGCCGGCAAAACCGAAGTGCGCTACAAGCTCAAGGGCAAGGGTGCCGTGCTGGCCAGCGGCCGTGCCATCGGTCAGAAGGTCGGCACCGGCCCGGTGCGCCTGGTCCACAACATCAGCGAAATGGACAAGGTGCAGCCCGGTGACGTGCTCGTGACCGACATGACCGACCCGAACTGGGAGCCGGTGATGAAGCGCGCCAGCGCTATCGTGACCAACCGCGGTGGCCGTACCTGCCACGCCGCCATCATTGCGCGCGAGCTGGGCATTCCGGCCGTGGTGGGTTGTGGCGACGCCACCGAGTCGCTGAAAGACGGCATGCTGGTGACGGTGAGCTGCGCCGAAGGCGATACCGGCCACATTTACGACGGCCTGCTGGAAACAGAGATCACCGAAGTGCAGCGCGGCACCATGCCCGAGGTTGACGTGAAGATCATGATGAACGTGGGCAACCCCCAGCTGGCGTTTGACTTTTGCCAGATTCCGAACGGCGGTGTGGGCCTGGCCCGTCTGGAATTCATCATCAACAACAACATCGGTGTACACCCCAAGGCCATTCTGGACTACCCGAACATCGATGCCGACCTGAAGAAGGCCGTGGAGTCGGTGGCCCGGGGCCACGCTTCACCGCGCGCCTTTTACGTGGACAAGGTGGCTGAAGGTGTGGCCACCATTGCCGCAGCCTTCTGGCCCAAGCCGGTGATCGTGCGCCTGTCTGATTTCAAGTCCAACGAATACCGCAAACTGGTGGGCGGCAGCCGCTACGAGCCCGATGAAGAAAACCCCATGCTGGGCTTCCGTGGCGCGGCGCGCTACATCAGCGAAGACTTCCGCGAGGCTTTTGCCATGGAGTGCGAGGCTTTGAAGCGGGTGCGCGAAGACATGGGCCTGAGCAACGTGCAGGTGATGGTGCCGTTTGTGCGCACCCTGGGCCAGGCGCAGCGCGTGACCGAGCTGCTGGCCGAAAAGGGCCTCAAGCGCGGTGAAAACGATCTCAAGGTCATCATGATGTGCGAGATCCCGAGCAACGCCGTGCTGGCCAACGAGTTTCTTCAGTTTTTTGACGGCTTCTCCATTGGCTCGAACGACCTGACCCAGCTCACCCTGGGTCTGGACCGCGACTCCGGTCTGGAACTGTTGGCCAAAGACTTCGACGAGCGCGACCCGGCCGTGAAAGCCCTGCTCAAGCTCGCGATTGGCGCCTGCAAGGCCCAGGGCAAGTACGTGGGTATTTGCGGCCAGGGCCCCAGCGACCACCCCGACTTTGCGCAGTGGCTGCGTGACGAGGGCATCAGCTCCATTTCGCTGAACCCCGATTCGGTGGTGGACACCTGGCAGCTGTTGGCTTCGACCGCCCAGTAAAGCGCCGGTCGTACGGCAACGGAGCACAGCGGCAAGGGGCGACCCTTGCCGCTTTTTTGTTGCGCTGCAACGTAAGCCGTGGGTCAGTGCTTGGCGCACAATCGTCTGTAAAGGCGTGTCTGCGGACCGCGCCGTTACAAGAGGAGACGCGCATGTTTCAAGGACTGGACGCCCAGCGCTTGGTGGCCCTGTTTTTTGGCGGCTGGGCGCTGTTGAACTTTCCCTTGCTGGCCCTGTGGGACCACGACGCCCTGATCTGGGGTCTGCCCTTGTTTCCGCTGGCCTTGTTTGGCATCTGGGCCTTGCTGATTGCCGTGTTGGCCTGGGTGGTCGAAGGGCGGGCGGGTGCCCCGTCGTCTTCGCCTCAAGCGCACACCGAGTGACCCCGCCGGGCTGACCGATATGCTCTCTGCCCCGCTCGTCATTGGCGTCTCATTTGCATACTTGCTGCTGCTGTTTGCGGTAGCGTATTTTGGCGACTGGCGAGCTGCGCAAGGGCGCTCCATCATTGCCAGTCCGTGGGTGTACGCGTTGTCGATGGCGGTGTATTGCACCGCCTGGACCTACTTTGGCAGCGTAGGGCGCGCGGCCAATTCCGGGGTGTGGTTTCTGCCCATTTACCTGGGGCCCATGCTGGCTATGGTTCTGGCCTGGATGGTTGTGCGCAAGATGATCCGCATTGCCAAGACCTACCGCATCACCTCCATTGCCGACTTCATTGCCAGCCGCTACGGCAAGAGCCCGACGCTGGCCGGCCTGGTGACCCTGATTACAGTGGTGGGCATCGTGCCCTACATCGCGCTGCAGCTCAAAGCCATTGCCAGTGGTTACGCAGTGCTCACCTCGCCGCTGGGCCAGCCGGCCTTGCAGAGCGTCGACTGGTGGAGCGACAGCACGCTGTATGTGGCGCTGGCACTGGCGGGTTTCACCATGGTATTCGGCGCCCGCCACCTGGACAGCACCGAGCGCCACGAGGGCATGGTGGCGGCCATCGCGTTTGAGTCGGTGGTGAAGCTGGTGGCGTTTCTGGCGGTTGGCCTGTTCGTGAGCTTTGGTTTGTTTGCCAGCCCCGCTGCCTTGTTTGAGCAGGCGCACGCGGTCGAGGCTTTGCGCAAGCTGTTGCAGTTTGGGCAGGGGCAGCCGTTTGCCTATGCCCAGTGGCTGGGCCTGACGCTGCTGGCCATGCTGTCGGTGATTTTTTTGCCCCGGCAGTTTCAGGTGATGGTGGTGGAAAACGTGGACGAGCAGCACCTGCGGCGGGCCGTGTGGGCGTTTCCGCTGTACCTGCTGCTGATCAACCTGTTTGTGCTGCCCATCGCCATTGGTGGGCTGCTGCATTTCGGCCCCGGTGCCATGGACCCGGAAACTTTCATTTTGTCGCTGCCGCTGTCGCAGGGGCAAAGCGCTTTGGCCTTGTTTGCCTTTGTGGGCGGCTTGTCGGCGGCCACCGGCATGGTGATCGTGGAGGCTATCGCGGTGTCCACCATGGTGTGCAACGATTTGGTGATGCCCATTTTGCTGCGCATGCGGCGCTTTGGTGCCCGCGCCAGCGGAGACCTGACGGGGCTGCTTCTGGCTATTCGCCGCTTGGCAATTCTGGGCATTTTGCTGCTGGGCTACCTGTACTTTCACCTCGCTGGCGAGGCCTACGCGCTGGTCAGCATCGGGTTGATCAGCTTTGCCGCCGTGGCACAGTTTGCACCTGCCATGCTGGGTGGCATGTACTGGAAGGGCGGCACGCGGCACGGCGCGCTCACCGGCTTGCTGCTGGGCTTTGCTTTTTGGGTTTACACCTTGATGCTGCCTTCGCTGGCCAAGTCGGGCTGGCTGGCCGCTGACTTTTTGCAGCACGGGCCTTGGGGCCTGGTCTGGCTCAAGCCCGAAGCGTTTCTGGGCCTGGCCGGCCTGGACAATCTGACCCACTCGCTGTTCTGGAGCCTGCTGGCCAATGTGGGCGGCTACGTGGGTGTGTCGCTGTGGCGCGCGCCTTCTGCCCGTGAAACCAGCCAGGCGTTGTTGTTTGTCGACGTGTTTAACCGCAAGGCGGGTGCGCGGCCGGTGTTTTGGCAGGGGCGGGCCAAGGTGTCGGCGCTGCTGCCGCTGGCGGGCCGCTTTTTGGGCGCCGAGCAGGCCCAGCGGCTCTTTACCGACTACGCGCACCGCGTGGGCGTGGCCGGCATTGAGCACATACCCGCCGATGCCCGTCTGGTGCAGTTTGTGGAAACCGAGCTGACCGGCGCCATTGGCAGCGCGTCGGCCCGGGTCATGGTGGCTTCGGTGGTGGAAGAGGAGCCGCTGGACCTGGACGATGTGATGCGCATCCTGGACGAGGCTTCTCAGCTGCGCGCTTACTCACACGCGCTGGAAGAAAAGTCGCAGTCGCTGGAACGGGCCACGGCGGAACTGCGCGAAGCCAATGAAAAGCTGAAAAGTCTGGACCGGATGAAGGACGATTTCATGTCCTCGGTGACCCACGAATTGCGCACACCTTTGACTTCGATCAGGGCGTTGTCGGAGCTGATGCGCGACGATGAAGAGATGGATTTGGCGCATCGCCAGCAGTTTTTGGGGATTATCGTGGTGGAAGCCGAGCGGCTGAGCCGGCTGGTCAACCAGGTGCTGGACATGGCCAAGATTGAAGCCGGACACGCCGAGTGGCACAACACAGAGGTGGCGATGTGCGAGCTGCTGGAGCAAGCCGCTGCCACCATGAGCGAGACCTACCGGGAGCGTGGTGTGGCCCTGGAGATCCAGTTGCCTGCATCGGTGCGCCCGCTGTGGGCCGACGCTGACCGGATCACCCAGGTGGTGCTGAACCTGCTGTCCAACGCGGCCAAATACGCGCCGCGCGGCACGGGGCGGGTGCAGATGGGCTTGAAAGAAGAGGCGGATGGCGTCACGGTGGAAGTCCGGGACAACGGCCCCGGTATCGCACAGGACCAGCAGGCCATGGTGTTCGAAAAATTTCGCCAGGTGGCGGGTGACGACCACTACCGACCAGGTGGAACGGGCCTGGGCTTGCCCATCAGCCGCCAGATCGTGGAGCATTTTGGCGGGCACATGTGGCTGCATTCGAGCCCGGGCGAAGGTTCGGTTTTCGCGTTCTTCCTGCCGCGCCGCGGCGCTGAGGGCCAGGCCGCCGCGCCGCCGAACTGAGCGCCGTGGGCTGGGCCGCACAACACAACACAACAAACACAGGAGCATAGGCATGAGCCAAAAAATACTGATTGCAGACGACGAGCCCAACATCCTGATCTCGCTGGAGTTCTTGATGAAGCGCGAAGGCTACGAGGTGGTGGTTGCGCGCGATGGGCAGGAAGCGGTGGACGCTGTTTTAAGGGAACGCCCGGCGCTCGTGCTGCTTGATGTGATGATGCCGATCAAGACCGGGTTTGATGTGTGCCACGAGGTGCGCACCAACGAAGCCGTGCGCGACACCCTCATCGTCATGCTCACCGCCAAGGGGCGCGACACCGACGTGGCCAAGGGCTTGGCCCTGGGTGCCAATGCCTATATGACCAAGCCGTTTTCCACCAAAGAATTGGTGCAAAAGGTGCGTGGGTTGCTTGGGGCGCCTGCATGAGCGCCCAGCAAAAAACCGACCGCCGCCTGTGGTGGTTGCTGGGTGTGGCTGCGGTGCTGTCGGTGGGCTGGCTGCTGGCTACGTTAGGGCTGGTGGGTTCTACGCTGGAGCCGGCCGAGCGCGCGACGGTATGGGGCCTGCTCGGGGACCGGCTGGTTCTGATTTCGCTCACTTGGGGCGCTGGCATGGCTGCGATTGCCTGGGGGCTCAAGCGGTGGTTTGACCATTGGGTCACGCCCTCGGTGCAGCTGGCCGAAGAAGCCCAGGTGCTGTTGAAAACCGACGTCGTGCGCGAACTGCGGCCCAAAGGCAATGTGGAAACCCGCGTGCTGGCGGATCTGTTCAACCAGTTGGTGGGCCAGCGTGAGGCGCTACGCCGAGAAATGGACAGCAAAGTGCAAGCCGCAGCGCAGGGCATTGAGCAGGAAAAGAGCCGACTGGCCGCACTCATGTCCGAACTCACGCAGAGCGTCGTGGTATGCAACCTGGACGGCCGGGTGCTGCTGTACAACAACCGCGCCCGCATGCAGTTTCGCGCATTGTCGCAAGCGCCTGGCGTGGCCGGCGGTGCCGAGCTGATCGGCTTGGGCCGGTCTATTTACAGCGTGTTTGACCGCAAGCTGGTGGCTCACGCGCTGGAAAATATCCAGCAGCGCATGTTTCGTGGGGCAGCGCAGCCGTCGGCACAGTTCGTCACCACTACCGCAGCCGGGCAGCTGCTTCGGGTACAAATGGCGCCGGTGCGTTCACCGCAAGCCCAAGGGGCAGAGACCGCAGCCGACCGTATGGAGCTCACCGGCTTTGTGCTGATGCTCGACAACATCACCAGCGACTTTGAGGCCGAGTCGGCCAAAGATCAGGTGCTGCACAGCCTCACCGAGGGCAGCCGCTCGGCGCTGGCCAACATGCAGGCCGCGATTGACATGCTGGACTACCCGGACCTGGAGCCCGCGATGCGCGAGCGTTTCCTGGGCGTGATTCGCGAGGAAACACGCTCACTGAGCCAGCGCATTGGCGTCCTGGAAGCGGGCTCGGCCGACAGCCTGAAGACCCGTTGGCCACTGGAAGACATGCTGGGTGCCGATCTGGTGAGTGCCGCGCTGCGCCGCATCGAAACTGTGACCAATCTGCCCGCGTCGTCCATGGATGTGGACGGCTCGGTGTGGCTCAAGGTGGAAAGCTTTTCGCTGTTGCAGGCGCTGGTGTACCTGTCTGGGCGCCTGGCCGACGAGTTTGAGGTGCGGTTTGTTCAGTTGCGCCTGGGCAACGCTACCGGCAGCCCTGGCAAAGCCCAGCTGGACCTGATCTGGTCGGGCCAGGCCATGAGCACCGAGACGGTGATGAGCTGGGAAATGGACGCGATGAAAGTGGGCGCTGACACCACGCGCCTGACCGTTCGCGATGTGGTCGAACGCCATGGCGGCGCGTTCTGGTTCGAGCGTGAGCGTGCTCAGCATCAGGCGTTTTTCCGTTTCCTGCTGCCGTTAGCCAACCCGCAAGAGCAGGTGGACGCGGCCACCTTCGTGCGCAGCGAAAGCCGGCCCGAGTACTACGACTTTGACCTCTTCAAAACCACCGAGCAGACCCGCACCCTGGACGACCGCCGGCTCAGCGACCTGGTCTACACGGTGTTCGATACCGAAACCACCGGCCTGAACCCCTCGCAGGGTGACGAGATCATCCAGATTGGGGCTGCGCGGCTGGTCAACAACAAGCTGTTGCGCCAAGAGTGTTTTGAGCAACTCGTCGATCCCCGGCGCACGATCCCGGCGGCGTCCATTCCGATACACGGCATCCAGCCTGAGATGGTGGTGGGCCAGCCCACCATCGAAAAGGTGCTGCCCGCGTTCCACGCGTTTGCTCAAGACACCGTGCTGGTGGCCCACAACGCTGCATTCGACATGCGGTTTTTGCAGCTCAAAGAAAAGCAAAGCGGCGTTGCGTTTGACCACCCGGTGCTCGACACGCTGTTGCTGTCGGCCCTGGTGCATCCGAACCAGGACTCGCACCGCCTGGAAGCCATTGCCGAACGCTTCAACGTGACCATCATTGGCCGTCACACGGCCATGGGCGATGCCATGGTGACAGCTGAAGTGTTCCTCAAGCTCATTCCGCTGCTGGCCGAGAAGGGCATTCACACGCTGGGGCAGGCGCGCGAAGCGGCGCAGCAAACCTACTACGCCCGCTTGAAGTATTGATGCCCCCGCGCCGGCTTGCGGCCGTCACCCCCAGGGGGCGATGCCTGCAGCCCGGCAAAGCCGGTTCTGCGACATTCAAGACACGATTGCCGCAGGAGGTGCACGGTGCCAGGGCACCGCCGGGCCCGCTTGGCCTGACGGCCCGTGCCACCTCCTGGGGGGGGTGGGAGGGCCGCAGGCCGGCGCGCGGGGAGTCACATCTTGTATCGCTGGCCGAGCACGCTTTGCAGCGACTGCACCACGGTGAAGGCGTCCTTGAGTTGGGTGCGCTCGAAGTTGGAAATGTCCCCCGGATGGAGGAAGTTGTCGGGGGCTTCACCTTTGGCGATTTGTCGGGCTTGGTGCTGAATGCGGGTGAAAGCCAAAAATTCCAGTGCATCGCGCAGGTCGCGGGCGCTCTGCTCGCTGATGGCGCCACCGGCTGCTGCGCCCACCAGCCGGTCGTGCGTGTTGACCGCCGAATCGCCACCGGCGAGTGCATACACCCGTGCCAGGTCAACGATCGGCACCACGCCAGTGTGCTTTAGGTCGATCTTGCCCTTGTGCTCGCCGCTGCGAATGGTGGAAATGCCTTTAAACATGCCCAGTGGTGGTGTGTGGGAGAGGGCGTTGCCGACCATGTAGGCCAGAAAAATGCTGTTGCCTTGCGTGCGCTTAAGCACGTCGCCGCGCAGGCCGTCCAGCAGCGAGGCATTGCCGTGAATCGCGCGCATGTCAAAGAACACGCAGGTCAACATGAGCGACTTGGGGTCGGGCTGGCCGGTCCAGCGTGCAAAGTAGTCGACCCAGCGCTGGCGGGGTTGGCGCCAGGTGTCCGTCATGGCCATCATCTCGCCCGGGCAGTAGATGTAGCCGCAGGCGTCAAGCCCGTCGCAGACGAACTGGGACAAGGCTTTGAAGTACGTGCCATGCTGTGCCTCGTCAAAGGTGTCGTCCAGCACCATGCAGTTGTCTTGGTCGGACTTGGCGGTCTGTTCGTTGCGCGCCTGAGAGCCTGCCGCCACCCAAACGTAATCGACCGGCGCCGGACCCAATTGCGCCTCTCCCAGTTGCAGCAACCGCGTCGTGATGGCATCGGTGATGGCCGTGATGATGTGGCCGGTGCTGTAGGCCGACGCTTCGGCCGCCGCCAGGCTTTGCTGCAGGCGCTTGATCTTGGTGCTGGCGCGCTGCAAGCCCTCCACCGTGCTTTGCTTGTAAATATCCCCAGCCAGGTACACGGCCGAGGTGCTGTGCTGCTCGGTCAGGTCGGTGGCGGTGATCATGCCCACGATGCGCTGGCCGTCGAGCACCGGCACATGGTGGATGTTGTGGCGCGCCATCAGGAGCAGCGCATCAAATGCCGGGTTTTGCACGTCGATGCTCATGGGAGCCAGTGTGGCAATGTCCATGATCGGGCGGGCGCTGTCCATGCCGGCTGCGATCACGCGGTTGCGCAAGTCGCGGTCGGTGACCACGCCAAACAGGTGGTCCTGTTCCACGATGAGGACCGAAGACACCCGCTGTTCGCTCATGAGCTTTGCCGCATCGCGGATGCTGGTCTGCGGCGGCAAGGTGATCGGGGCGCGCTTGATCAGCGAGCGCACCGGCGTGGTCATGAGGTTGAGGGCGGGGTCAGTGGCGCCCGGCGTACCACGCGAGCTGCTCGGTGTTGAAGCGCTGCCGCCGGGCAGCAGCAGGCTGAGCGCAGGCAACTCGGCTTGCAAGGTCTCCACCCACGCGCGGTCCATGCTCACCAGCGTGCAGTCGGTACGGGCCAGGCTGTCTTCGACACCGGCCAACCCATCGGCCTGCAAACCAAACAGTTCCCCCGGGTACATCGTGACCACGGCTTGTTGCTGCCCGTCCAGCAGACTGACGCTGCCCGATAGCAGCCAGTGCAGTTGTTGCTGGAGTTCGGTGGGTGCACACGCTGGTGTGCCAGCGGCCACCGGCTTGACCTGGAGCGTGTCTGCCAACTTCTTCTGGGTGTCGTTGGGCAGCAGGCCAAAGATGCGGTGCGTACGCAGGAGGTCGGGCAAAGGCCGCGTGTCGGAGGCGTTTTTTGTCATGGGTCGGTGTGCCTGGTGAATTCAGCGAAACATGCTACACCGCACCACAGTGGCCGCTGGTGGGTAAACCCTCACAGGGTTTGACCTGCGTCAGAGGGTTGTTGGGTGCGTATGTAAGAACGCGGTAAGGTCTAACTTCAGAATGGCGACACCGTTACCGCAGGCTTACATGTTCTTAATGATTTCTGCGCTCAAACTGATCACCGAAATGGCGTTGTTGGCGCTTTTTGGTCAGTGGATTTTGGGCCTGCTGGCTGGCCAGCGCAAACAAAACAATGTTTTCTACCAGGTGCTTGAGATCATCGGGCGGCCATTTGTGCAACTGACGCGGTGGTTCACCCCGCGCATCGTCCTGGACCGCCATCTTCCGCTGGTGGCCTTTTTGATTTTGGGCTTTGTCTGGCTGGCCGTGACCGCTGCCAAAATTTCCCATTGTCTGAAGGTGGGGGTTGCGTTGTGCCAGTGAGCCTTGCCACCAAGACCCGGCTCGTTCACTGGCAGGTCCGTGGCCTGTTGCTGCTAGGGCGCCCTCGCCGGGCGCTGTTGCGCATCGCTACGGCGTTGCGAGCCAACCCCGGTGACACACGGGCGTTGGCCACCCAGGCCCATGTGTTGGCTGAACTCGGTGAAAAACCAGCTGCTCTCGATGCACTGGCCGAGCTGGTGGCGCTGGAGCCTGGGCAAGCGACCGGGTGGTTCAACTACGGTTTTCTGAGTGAAGAAATGGGCTTGCTGGAGCAGGCTGAATCCGCTTTTCAGCGCGCCATCGCCATCGATCCCCAGTTGGACCGGGCCTGGTATGGTTTGTCACTCAGCCTGATCCGCCAGCGCCGTTTTGACGAAGCCATTCCGGCGTTGAAAAAAAACACCGAGCTGCAGCCCATGAGCCCTTACGGCTGGTACCAATTGGCGCGCGTGCATGTGCAGCGGCAAGAGCCTGAAGAAGCCACGAAAATCATTCGCCACCTGCGCCGCTTTGAGCCCAAGGTGGCCGCCCAGCTCGAAAGGGAAACGGGCCTGGGCGGGCGCCGTCTGAAGTCCGCGTGAACGCCAAAAGCGTTTGCATCGAGCAGGGTGCCCGGCGCAAGCCGGACCCAAGATGTGCCCGCAGGGGCTAAGTTGACCGAGGTGAATACCGTGGAACTGACCGACAACCATCGCAGCTACTGGCGCAAAAACCTCCGCATCACGGGCTTGTTGCTGGCAATCTGGTTTGTTGTCACGTTCGTGGTGAGCTACTTCGCCCGCGAACTGAGTTTCAGTTTTTTCGGCTGGCCCTTCAGCTTCTGGATGGGGGCTCAAGGGGCATTGGTGGTGTACTGCCTGATCATTGGGTATTACGCGTGGTACATGAACCGCCTTGATATTGAGCACGGTGTTGATGAGATCGAGGACTGATGGCGTGGCAGGTAGCTTAGATTCCGGGCCCACCAGCGGCAAAGGCGCGGCCAACCGGGCCTTTCGCCAGCAGCTCAACAAGGTTTATAAGTGGTACACGGGCGGTTTCTTCGTCTTTGTGATCGCCTTGGCCATCCTGGAGCAACTGGGGTTGTCGCGCGAATGGATTGGCTTCATCTTCTTGCTGGCCACCATCGGCTTGTATGCGGGCATCGGCATCATGAGCCGCACCACCGATGCGGCCGAATACTACGTGGCCGGGCGGCGTGTGCCAGCGGTCTACAACGGCATGGCCACCGGTGCCGACTGGATGTCTGCCGCCTCGTTCATCGGCATGGCTGGCACGTTGTACCTCACCGGATACAGCGGGCTGGCCTTTATCATGGGGTGGACAGGGGGTTACTGCCTGGTGGCGTTGCTGCTGGCGCCTTATCTGCGCAAGTTCGGGCAGTTCACCATTCCCGATTTTCTGGGCGAGCGCTACGGCGGCAATATGCCGCGTTTCATCGGCATATTCGCAGCTATTTTGTGTTCGTTCACCTATGTGGTGGCGCAAATTTACGGTGTTGGCCTGATCACATCACGGCTCTCCGGTGTGGCCTTTGAGCTCGGCGTGTTCCTCGGGCTGGGCGGTATTCTGGTGTGTTCTTTTCTCGGGGGCATGCGTGCGGTCACCTGGACGCAGGTGGCCCAGTACATCGTGCTGATCGTGGCCTACCTGATTCCGGTGGTGTGGCTGTCGGTCAAACAGGCCAACTTCCCCGTGCCGCAGGCCGTCTACGGCTACCAGCTGGAAAAGGTCACGGCCAAAGAAAAGTTGCTGACCAACGACCCCAAAGAGGTGGAGGTGCGCGACATCTTCAGGCAGCGTGCCGCCGATCTAACGGAAAAGTTGAAAGACCCAGGAGCCGCCTTGAAGGCCGACAAGGCAGCGGCCGAAACCCGCTTGGCTGAGCTGCGCGCGGCCAACGCGCCCTCGGTTGCCATTTCAAACGCCGAGCGCGCGGTATCTTCTTTGCCCAAAGACGAAGCGGCAGCCAAAGCCGCCTGGACCCGAGGCAAGGCCCTGGCAGAAACCAAGTCCAAGCCACTGAATGGCATGCCGCCCCACGCGGCCCAGTTTGCGGGCGACCCGCAAGGCAATGCCCAGGAGAAAGCAGCCTACGACCACTCAAGGCGCAACTTTCTGGCACTGATCTTTTGCCTCATGATTGGCACGGCGGCCCTTCCGCACATCTTGATGCGCTACTACACCGTGCCCAGCGTGAAGGAGGCCAGGCAGTCCGTCACCTGGTCGTTGTTCTTCATCTTTTTGCTCTATTTCACAGCACCGGCTCTGGCCGTGCTGGTGAAGTTCGAGGTGTTCCATGTGCTCATTGGGACGCCGATCGACCAGCTGCCCGCCTGGGTGGCGTCCTGGAACAAAGTCGATCCGAGCCTGATGTCGATCACCGACGTCAACAAAGACGGCATCCTGCAACTCAACGAGATGAGCATCGGCGGCGACATCATCGTGCTGGCGACTGCCGAAATTGGCGGGCTGCCTTACGTTATCTCGGGCCTGGTGGCGGCCGGTGGCCTGGCTGCGGCTTTGTCCACCGCCGACGGCTTGCTGCTGACGATTGCCAACGCGCTGTCCCACGATCTTTACTACAAAATGATCGACCCCAACGCATCCACCGCCCGCAGGGTCACCATATCCAAGGTGTTGCTGCTGATGGTGGCGCTGGTCGCCGCTTATGTCGCGGCACAAAAACCGGCCGATATTCTGTTCCTGGTCTCAGCCGCTTTCTCGTTTGCTGCCGCCGCGTTTTTCCCGGCATTGGTGCTGGGTATCTTCTGGAAGCGGGCCACCGGCATAGCCGCCTCGTTGGGCATGATCGCGGGCCTGGGTGTCACGTTCTATTACATGGTGACCACCCAACCCTGGTTGCGAGGCGTCTTTGGCGTCACCACGCCCATAGAGCTCTGGTGGGGCATCCTGCCCATCTCGGCCGGGGTTTTTGGGGTGCCGCTGGGCTTTGCCGTGATCATCCTCATCAGCTGGGTGACCCCAGCGCCCAGCCGCAAGGTGCAGCAACTGGTGGAGCATGTGCGCTACCCCAGCCTGCGGGAGCCTTGATCATGGATGCTGAGTGCGCTGCGCGAGTTTGGTCTCGCACCTACTTGGGTAGGTATTCATTTACCGTCCATGTCCAGCGCTTTTTGCCAGGGCCTGCGTTTTCTTGTTAGAATCGCGGGCTTGCCTTGCTGCACTCCAATCAGACGCTGGGGGCGGCTTTTTTATCCACAAGGAGAGTCTATGCGTCATTACGAAATCGTTTTGCTGATCCATCCAGATCAAAGCGAACAAGTTCCGGCCATGCTGGAGCGCTACAAGGGCATGATCACGGCCGGTAACGGCAAGATCCATCGGGTTGAAGACTGGGGTCGCCGTCAAATGGCTTACCAGATCAACAAGCTGTCCAAGGCCCACTACCTGTGCGTCAACATCGAAGCCGATCAGGCTGTGATGGCTGAGCTTGAGCATGCCTTCAAGTTCAACGACGCCGTGCTGCGTCACCTCACCGTGCTCAAGAAGAAAGCCGATACCGGCCCATCTTCCATGATGAAATCGGTCGAGCGTGAAGAAGCCCGCAAGTCCCAGCAACAACCGCAGGAACAGGCCGCAGCGTAACAGCGCTGTGTGACGTCGTCAGCGGGTGAACCAGTTTCAGTTGTCCGCCGTGGTGGTGCAGGTGCAGAGCCTGCGGTACACGCCGGCAGGCATACCAGCTCTCAATATCGTCCTCGAACACGATTCCGAGATTGTTGAAATGGATGCCCCGCGGTTGGTGAAGCTGCAACTGAAGGCTGTGGCCTTCGGTGTGCAAGCTGAAGTTTTGTCCCGGCAAGGGCTTGACTCGGCTTGTAAATTTCACGGCTTCCTGACGAACGCCCGCAACGGCAAAGGCGTTGTGTTCCACATCCAAGATTTCAGCAAGACATAGGAAGGCCCATCATGGCTGCACCAAAACGTTTCAACAAAGACAAGCGCCCTAAGCGCAACACCCAATCGCTGCTGTTCAAGCGCAAGCGCTTCTGCCGCTTCACGGTGGCCAACGTCGAAGAAGTTGACTACAAGGACGTCGACGTCCTACGCGACTTCATCGCCGAAAACGGCAAGATCATTCCCGCGCGCCTGACCGGCACGCGCGCCTTCTACCAGCGTCAGGTCAACACCGCCATCAAGCGTGCTCGCTTCCTGGCTATGTTGCCTTACAGCGACCAGCACCGCGTCTGAAAGAGAGCCTGACATGCAAATCATTCTGCTCGACAAAGTTACCAATCTCGGCGCCCTTGGCGATGTGGTCAAGGTCAAAGACGGTTACGCACGTAACTTCCTGATCCCCACCGGCCGCGCACGCCGCGCTACCTCCAACGCCATCGCCGAATTCGAAGCACGCCGCGCCGAACTCGAAAAAGTGGCTGCCGCCAAGCACGCTGAAGCTGCCGCCCTGGGCGAAAAGCTGTCGGCCGTGACGGTCAAGCTCTCGCAAAAAGCGGGTGTGGACGGTCGCCTGTTCGGCTCCGTCACCAACCACGACGTGTCCGAAGAGCTGAACAAGCTGGGCTTCGCCGTGAACAAGGCGCAAGTGCGCATGCCCAATGGCCCGCTGAAGCTGGTGGGCGACTACACGGTGAGCGTGCACCTGCACACCGACGTGACGGTCGACGTCAACGTCTCAGTGCTGGGCGAGACAGCCTGATCACCCGGTGCTGGCGCGAAAGCGCCGCATCCAAAAGCCGCCGCACCTTCGGGTCGGCGGCTTTTTTCATGGCGCTGAACTTCGCTGCAGTTTGTCCAGTGGGTTGCAAGCTTTTGACACCTGCCTCGCAGAAGTTATCCCGTGAAGTCCACTGTCTGCCCACCGAATGTCCACCGGTTGTCCACAGGCTTGTCCAATGACTTCTGATCGCTCGGGGCGTACCATTGCCAGTCACTCAAAGAGAGCCCATGTCTGCTGTTTTTTCTGATTCTTTTTCTTCTTTTGATGCCGGTCTGGATGCGGCGGATTTGGGTCTTGATCGCCAGGTGGCCCAGCTGCGCGTGCCACCGCATTCGATTGAGTCCGAGTCCAGCGTGCTGGGCGGCCTGTTGCTCGACAACGGCGCCTGGGATCGGGTCGCCGATCTGATCACCGAATCGGATTTCTACCGTTATGAACACCGCCTGACGTACACGGCCATCGCGACGTTGGTGAACGGCAGCAAGCCTGCCGACGTGGTTACGGTCTATGAGCACCTGCAAAACCTGGGGAAGGCCGACGAGGCCGGTGGTTTGGCCTACCTGAATTCGCTCGCCCAGTACGTGCCGAGTGCCGCCAACATCCGCCGTTACGCCGAGATCGTGCGTGAGCGCGCCATTCTGCGCAAATTGATCACGGCCAGCGACGAAATCGCCACCTCCGCCTTCAACACGCAGGGCCGCCCGGTGGACAAAATTCTGGACGAAGCCGAGCAAAAAATCTTCCACATCGGGGAAGAGGGCTCGCGCATGAAAGAGGGCTTTCAGGGCATGGACACGCTCGTGGTCGAATTGCTTGACCGCGTGCAGGAAATGGCCGACAACCCCAACGACGTCACGGGTGTGCCGACGGGTTTTGTTGACCTGGATCGCATGACCTCTGGCCTTCAGGCGGGTGATCTGATCGTGTTGGCTGCGCGACCCTCTATGGGGAAAACGGCATTTGCCATCAACATTGCCGAGCATGTGGCGTTGAACGAAGGTCTGCCCGTGGCAGTGTTCTCCATGGAGATGGGCGCGTCTCAGTTGGCCGTGCGTATCGTGGGCTCCATTGGGCGCATCAACCAGAGCCATCTGCGCAGCGGAAAGCTGACCGACGACGAGTGGCCGCGGCTGACCGAGGCGATCGAAAAACTGCGCAATGTGTCATTGCACATCGACGAAACACCCGGTTTGAACTCCAGCGTGCTCAGGGCCAACGCACGTCGTTTGTCCCGCCAATGTGGCAAGCTGGGGCTGATCGTGGTGGACTATTTGCAGCTCATGAGCGGCAACAGTTCCGATGGTGACAACCGCGCATCCGAACTCGGTGAAATTTCTCGGGGTTTGAAGATGTTGGCCAAGGAGCTTCAATGTCCGGTCATTGCACTGTCGCAGCTGAACCGCAGCGTGGAGACACGCACCGACAAGCGCCCCATGATGAGCGACTTGCGTGAATCTGGCGCCATTGAACAGGATGCGGACATCATCATGTTCATCTACCGCGACGAGTACTACACCAAGGACGCGTGCAAGGAGCCAGGCGTGGCTGAGATCATCATCGGCAAGCAGCGAAACGGGCCTACGGGTACGGTGAAACTGGCCTTCCTGAACATGCTCACACGCTTTGAAAGCCTGGCTGGGGGCGGCGATTACTGACGCTTTCCCCATGGAATGGACATGAAAAAACCGGCTTTGGCCGGTTTTTTCATGGTGGGTAAGGCGCTTTTCGTCAGAGAACCTCGCTGGCAAAGTCTGCCAGGCGGGACCGCTCACCCCGCGCCAGTGTGATGTGCCCACCGTGTGGCCAGCCTTTGAAACGGTCTACGGCGAACGTGAGACCCGATGAACCTTCGGTGAGATAGGGTGTGTCGATCTGGGCCAGGTTGCCCATGCAGATGATCTTTGTGCCGGGCCCGGCGCGTGTGATCAAGGTTTTCATCTGCTTAGGCGTCAGGTTTTGCGCCTCGTCGATGATGACGTACTTGTTCATGAACGTGCGCCCGCGCATGAAGTTCATACTTTTTATCTTCACCCGACTGCGAACCAACTCGTTGGTGGCTGCGCGACCCCATTCGCCGGCGTTGCCACCTTCGCCTTTGGCCAAAAATTCCAGGTTGTCGTCCAGCGCACCCATCCAGGGGCCCATTTTTTCTTCTTCGGTGCCGGGCAGGAAGCCGATGTCTTCACCCACGCTCACCGTCGCGCGGGTCATGATGATTTCGGTGTAGCGGCGGTCGTCCAGCACCTGCGTGAGGCCGCTGGCCAGCGCCATGAGCGTCTTGCCGGTGCCTGCCGTCCCAGCCAAGGTCACGAAGTCGATCTCAGGGTCCATCAGCAGGTTGATGGCAAAGTTTTGCTCACGGTTGCGGCTCGTCACGCCCCAGACCGCATTTTTCAGGTGTGTGTAGTCCTTAAGTGTCTTGAGCACCGCCGTCTTTTCCCGGATCTCGGTGACTCGGGCGTAGAGTGATGGCTCACCCGGGGCCTCAAAGTACACGAACTGGTTGATATGGAATTGCGCCACGGTCGGTCCGCTGACGCGGTAAAACGTGTGGCTGCCGCTAGCCCAGCTTTCGATGGTTTTGCTCTGGCGTGTCCAGAAGTCTTGCGGCAAAGCCAGCGCACCGGCATACAACAACTCGCCGTCATCCAACGTCTTGTCGTTTTCGTAATCTTCGGCGGCCAGACCCAGTGCGCGGGCCTTCACCCGCATGTTGATGTCTTTGGACACCAGAATCACCTCGCGCTGCGGGTGCTTGCCACGAAGGGCGTGCACAACACCGAGAATCTGATTGTCCGCCTTGCCCTGAGGCAGGCTGGAGGGCAACTGGGCATCCAGCGGTTCGGTCTGGAAGAAAAGCAAGCCTTTGGCCGACTGGTGTCCGGTGGCTGAGAGCTTGAGCCCCTTGGTCATGTCACCGCCCTGCTGGGCCACCAGTGCGTCCAGCGTACGGCTGGTCTGGCGCCCGTTGCGGGCCACTTCGGTCATGCCTTTCTTGTGCCCGTCGAGCTCTTCCAGCACGATCATGGGCAGGAAAATGTCGTGTTCCTCAAAGCGGAATAGGCTAGTCGGGTCGTGCAGCAGCACATTGGTGTCCAGCACAAACAGGCGGGCAGCGCCCTGGGTACCCAACTTGTTGCGGGCACTGCGGCGGTTGCTGGCAACGGGTGCCGGACGTTTGGCGGTATCGGCGCCCTGCGGCTGGCTGCTGGGTAGGTGGTGCTCGCCGCTTGCTGCGGCTGGACGCAAAACCGCAGGCATGGGCTCGGTGCGAGGTGCCTTCGGTGCAGTTTCCGCCTGCACCACCAAGGGGGCTGGCGCCTCTGCCGGGTTCGTTTTGCGGCTGCGCGATCTGGAGCGGGGGCCGTTCTGTGCTGGTGCCATGTCTGTGGTTGGCAACACCGCGCGGGCCGGCGCTTCGCTGACCGCCATTGGCATGGCGGCTTCACGCACGGGAGCCAGGTCCATGGGCTCATCGGCCGGTTTGCGGTTGTATGCGTCGGGTAAGAGCAAAGAGGCGCGTTTGGATGGGGCTGGTGGCAGTGGCATGGCGGGCGTGTGTATTCAGCGCGAAATCAGAAAACAAAAAGCCGCCGGGGTGACCGGGCGGCTTTGTGGGCTGCTGAGGGTTGTGGGGAACTGGGAGCGGGTGGGCTTCCTCGTGTCATGAATTCATTATGCATGACAGCTGTGACGGTTTCGATCCCGTGCGGATCGGGCAGCCGCAGCAATTTGGGTTCAATCAACCCGCTTTTTTCAGCGTTTTCACGGCCTTGAGAACCTCTTCGACATGGCCGGGTACTTTGAGGCCACGCCACTCCTGTGCGAGCACGCCGTCAGGTCCTATCAGGAAGGTGCTGCGCTCAATGCCCTTGACCTTCTTGCCGTACATGATCTTGTTTTTGACCACGCCGAACATGTGGCACATTTTTTCTTCGGTGTCGGCGATCAACTCAAACGGGAGTTCGAGCTTGGTTTTGAAGTCGTCGTGTGACTTCATGTTGTCGCGCGAAACACCGAAAACCTGAGCACCTGCCTTGACAAAGTCTTTGTATTTGTCTCGGAACTGCATGGCTTCCGTGGTGCAACCCGGGGTATTGTCTTTGGGATAAAAGTACAAAACCACCGTTTGCCCAAGGTGCGTCTGGTTGCTGACCTTGATGCCACCGGTGGCCTGAGATTCAAATTCGGGAATGGGTTTATTGACAACGACTGCCATACTGCGTGGACCCCTGACGTAAGTTGGTGGTGATTCGTTGGCTTGTGCTCGGCTACACAGGCTCCCGTTGGCAGCTGTGGCGCACAGGAGGCAGGCCAGGAAACAATCGGGTATTTTAACCCCGAACCGATTTTTGGGACAGCCCCTGGCCGCTCGCTAACCGAATGCACCCCTTGACAGGCGTCAAACGCTTCCGCGTGAGCGGGTTGTCTGGCCCAAAGACCGCCTATTAGCCTGGCTTCCAGGTCTTGCTGGCTTCAGGCCTCCATCAGCAAGGCCGCCACGACACGCCGGCCTTCGCTCGCCAGGATGTTGTAGGTGCGGCAAGCGGCTGCGGTGTCCATGGTTTCGACGCCAATGCGCTGCCCTATCAGGCTGCGCAGCAGCGCTGGCGGCAAAAAACGCAGTTTGGAGCCGCTGCCGAAAATCACCAGCTCAGGTGTTTCCGGCATGACGTCGGTCAGGGTCGAGAAATGCGCTTCCGTGAGGTCTTCAAAACGGTTGCAAGCCCAGGGCACCAACTGGCCTGATGACGTGAGGACCAGACTTTGGGTGTGGCGCTGCCCGTTGACCGCAATCCAGCCTTCACCGTAGGCGGTGATGGACTGGCTGTCCAGTTTGTCGGCGTGCAGTTTCATGACGTGATGGCCCGGGCGGCAGGGGTGTGGCTTGGCAAAGGTAGTGTGCCGCTAGAGGCGCACGAATGCGGTGCAGAACTGTGGTCAAATTGCAGGTTTTACCTGCGACTGACCCGTAATATAACGCTCGGCCAACCTGCCCAGGGTGGGTGCGCCGCTTGACCCCTGACTCCCCTTGGGAGGAACTTTGAAAACCATCCAGAAATCTGCCAAGCTCGCCAACGTCTGCTATGACATACGAGGCCCCATCATGGACGCCGCGCGTCAGATGGAGGAGGAGGGCCACAAGATCATCAAGCTGAACATCGGTAATCTGGCGGTGTTTGGTTTTGATGCGCCTGAGGAGATCCAGCAGGACATGATCCGCAACCTGCCGAACTCGGCGGGTTACTCGGACAGCAAGGGGATTTTTGCGGCGCGCAAGGCGGTGATGCATGAGACCCAGAAGCAGGGCGTCAAAGGGGTGACGCTGGACGACATTTACCTGGGCAACGGTGCCAGCGAACTGATTGTGATGGCCACCAACGCCCTGCTGGACGACGGTGACGAATTGCTGTTGCCCTCGCCCGACTACCCGCTCTGGACGGCCGCCGTGAGCCTGTCCGGAGGCACGCCGGTGCATTACCAGTGCGATGAAGCCAACGGCTGGATGCCCGACCTGGATGACATTCGCCGCAAGATCACTCCGGCCACCAAAGGCATCGTGGTGATCAACCCCAACAACCCGACCGGCGCGCTGTATTCCGACGCGCTGCTCAAGTCCATCGTGGAATTGGCCCGCCAACATGGACTGGTGATTTTCGCCGACGAGGTGTACGACAAAGTGCTGTACGACGGTGTCAGACACACCGCGATGGCGAGCCTGTCGGAAGATGTGTTGACGCTGACCTTCAACTCGTTGTCCAAGAGTTACCGTTCATGTGGCTACCGTGCTGGCTGGCTGGTGGTGTCTGGCGACAAAAAGTCCGCCAGGGACTACATTGAGGGGCTCAACATGCTCTCGAACATGCGTCTGTGCGCCAACGTGCCAGGGCAGTGGGCCATTCAGACGGCGCTGGGCGGTTACCAGAGCATCAACGACTTGGTGTGTGAGGGTGGGCGCCTGAGGCGCCAGCGAGATCTGGCTTATGAACTGATCACCGCCATTCCGGGGGTGAGCTGCGTCAAACCCTCGGCAGCTTTGTACATGTTCCCGCGCCTCGATCCGGCGATGTATCCAGTGGAAAACGACCAGCAGCTGTTTCTGGAACTGCTGCAGGAGACGCGTGTGATGCTGGTGCAAGGCTCGGGGTTCAATTACCCGGACAACCAGCATTTCCGCATTGTGTTTTTGCCGCACGAGGACGACCTGCGCGAAGCCATTGGTCGCGTGGCCAAGTTTTTTGAAGGCTGGCGCAAACGTCACGGTACCTGATTTTTCTGAATTACATCCAAGCAATGACCGATATGAAACCGATTCAAGTAGGCCTTCTGGGCATAGGTACCGTGGGCAGCGGCACGTTCAATGTGCTCAAGCGCAACCAGGAGGAGATCAAACGCCGCGCTGGCCGCGGCATCGAAATCACCATGGTGGCCGATCTGGATGTGGCCCGCGCGCAGTCCCTGGTAGGGCCGGACGTGCAGGTGGTGAACGACGCGCGCGCAGTGATCGCTAACCCTGAGATCGACATCGTGATTGAGCTGATCGGCGGCTACGGCATCGCCAAGTCGCTGGTGCTCGAAGCCATTGCGGCGGGCAAGCACGTGGTTACTGCCAACAAGGCGCTGCTGGCCGTGCATGGCACCGAAATCTTCGCAGCCGCATCGGCCAAGGGCGTGATGGTGGCGTTTGAAGCGGCCGTGGCCGGTGGTATTCCTATCATCAAGGCGCTGCGCGAAGGGCTTACGGCCAACAGCATCCAGTGGATTGCCGGCATCATCAATGGCACCACCAACTTCATCTTGTCCGAAATGCGCGACAAGGGCCTGGACTTCGATGTGGTGCTGAAAGAGGCGCAGCGGCTGGGTTACGCCGAGGCGGACCCGACGTTTGACATTGAGGGCGTGGACGCTGCTCACAAGGTGACGCTCATGAGCGCCATTGCCTTCGGCATCCCGGTGCAGTTTGACAAAGCTTATGTCGAGGGCATCACCAAGCTGGGCGCTGCCGACATCAAATACGCAGAACAGCTGGGCTACCGCATCAAGCTACTGGGTATCACCAAGCGCACGGCCAAGGGCATTGAGTTGCGTGTGCACCCCAGCTTGGTACCCACCAAGCGTCTGATTGCGAATGTGGAAGGCGCCATGAACGCCGTGGTGGTGCAGGGCGATGCCGTGGGCACCACGCTGTATTACGGCAAGGGCGCTGGCAGCGAACCCACGGCCAGCGCCGTCATCGCCGATCTGGTGGACATCACCCGGCTGCACACCGCCGACCCGCACCACCGCGTGCCGCACCTGGCCTTCCAGCCAGACGCCATGAGCGACCTTTCTGTCCTGCCCATGAGTGAGGTGGTGACGAGCTACTACCTGCGCCTGCGCGTGGCGGACGAAGCCGGTGTGTTGGCCAAGGTGACCGGGCTGCTGGCAGACGCGGGCATCAGCATCGACGCGGTGCTTCAGCGCGAGGCCGATGAAATTGGTGGCGAAGGCTCGACTCAGACCGACGTCATCATCCTCACGCACGACACGCGTGAAGGCACGCTGGATGGGGTGTTGGCGCAAATGCAGGCGCTGCCCTCGGTGTTGGCGCCGATCACGCGCATCCGCAAAGAGGAGCTCAATTAACCCCCCGCGTCCCGTGCGGCGCCACCCCCCAGGGGGGCGAGGCCTGTGGTCCGGCGAAGCCGGTTCCACGGCGTTCTGGGAGCGCTCCCTCTCCGTTGGTGCGTTTCCGTTGATGTATCTGGAACACTGCCATGCTGTACCTCTCCACCCGTGGTCACCCTGATCGCAAACGTTTCTGTGAAATTCTGCTGGAGGGTTTGGCGCCCGACGGTGGCTTGTATTTGCCCGAGCGCTACCCGCGGGTGGACGCTTCGACGCTGGCGCGCTGGCGCAGCGCGTTCAATGGCGGCGCAGCGGGTGGCTACGCAGCGCTGGCGTTTGAGGTGCTGTCGCTCTATATCGACGACATACCCGCCGCTGACCTCAAGGCGCTGTGCGACAAGACCTACACCGAAGCGGTTTACGGCACAGCCACGATCGTTCCGTTGAAGCCGCTGGGCGATGGCTTTTTCCTGGAGGCCCTGTCCAATGGTCCCACGCTGGCCTTCAAAGACATGGCCATGCAGCTGTTGGGCAACCTGTTCGAATACGAATTGGCCCGCCGCGGCGAAGAGCTCAATATCTTGGGTGCCACCAGCGGTGACACCGGCAGCGCGGCTGAATACGCCATGCGCGGTAAAAAGGGCGTGCGCGTTTTCATGCTCAGCCCGCACGGCCGCATGAGCCCGTTTCAGCAGGCGCAGATGTTCAGTCTTATGGACGAAAACATCCACAACATTGCCATTGAAGGCGTGTTCGACGATTGCCAGGACATCGTCAAAAACGTGTCGAACGATCTGGTCTTTAAGCGCGGCTACAAGATTGGGACGGTGAATTCCATCAATTGGGCCCGTCTGTTGGCTCAGGTCGTTTATTACTTTGCTGGCTATTTCCAGGCTACCACGAGCGATATGCAGAAGGTGAGCTTCACCGTGCCCAGCGGTAATTTTGGCAACGTCTGTGCTGGCCACGTGGCGCGCCAGATGGGTCTGCCGATTCAGGCGCTGGTGGTGGCCACGAACGAAAACGACGTGCTCGACGAGTTCTTTCGCTCTGGCGTGTACCGCGTGCGCGCCAGCACGGACACGCACGAGACTTCCAGCCCCTCCATGGACATTTCCAAGGCCAGCAACTTCGAGCGTTTCGTGTTCGATTTGCTGGGTCGCGATGGCGCCCGCGTCAAAGCGCTGTTTGGTGAGGCTTTGAACACGGTGGGGCGGTTTGACCTGGGTTCAGATCCGGTATTTGCCGACGCTGCCAGCCGCTACGGTTTTGTGAGCGGCAAGAGCACGCACACCGACCGGCTGGCCACGATCAAAGACACGTATGAACGCTACAGTGTGATGATCGATACCCACACCGCTGACGGTGTGAAGGTGGCGCGCGAGCACCTGCAACCGGGCGTGCCCATGATCGTGCTGGAGACGGCGTTGCCCATCAAGTTTGCCGAGACCATCGTTGAGGCCCTGGGCTGCCAGCCCGATCGACCTGTCCGTTTCAACGGTATTGAAGACCTGCCCAAGCGTGTTCGAGTCATGCCCGCCGACACCGCTGCCGTGCAGGCTTACATCGTCGAGCATTGCGCCGTCGCATGAAGGTCGTCGGTTTTGCGGGTTACTCGGGTTCGGGCAAGACCACGCTGGTTGAGCAGCTGATTCCGGCGCTCAAATGGCGTGGCTTGCGCGTCTCGGTGGTCAAGCACGCCCACCACCAGTTCGACATCGACCACCCCGGCAAAGACACCTGGCGCCATCGCGAGGCCGGTGCTTTTGAGGTGGTGGCAGCGTCGCCCAACCGGCTGGTGCTGATGCGTGAGTTCGAGCGCCCCGCCGAGCTCAAGGTGCACCAGCTGATTGCCGAGCTGTACGACGGTGTGGACTGGGTACTGGTTGAAGGTTTCAAAGACAGCGATTTGCACAAGATCGAGATTTGGCGCGAGGCCAGTGGCAAGCCCGCTCGCTACCCAGACGATCCCTTCATCGCAGCCATTGCCACCGACAGCGCGGCCGCCTTGCCTGTGCCAACCGGGCGCCCCGTACTGGATTTGAACCAGCCCGATGACGTCGCAGCCTGGTTGGTCGACAATGGCGAACGATTCGATTACAGCCCAGAGACCTACGCGCCATGACCGTTCATCAGCCTGCAGCCCGAGCCCCTTTGATGTCGCTGGACGATGCGCTGGCCAGCTTGCTAGGGCGCGTGGTGCCGCTCAGCGCGTTTGAATCCGTCGCCACTTTTGATGCCGACCGCCGGGTGTTGGCGCAAGACCTTGTTTCTGCGCTGCAAGTCCCGCCCAACGACAACTCGTCCATGGACGGCTATGCCGTGCGCAGCGTCGACGTGACCGCTCCCGGGGTGGTGTTGTCCGTGTCACAGCGCATTGCCGCAGGCCATGCCGCCGAACCCCTGCGCCCAGGCACCTGCGCCCGCATCTTCACCGGTGCGCCCATGCCCGAAGGTGCGGACGCGGTGGTGATGCAGGAAGACACACAAGAGGTCGGTGGCAACATCCATGGCGTGCACATCAACGCTGTGCCCCAGCCGGGGCAGTGGGTGCGCCGGGCCGGGGAAGATGTGACGCGTGGCACCGTGGTGTTGTCCCGCGGTCAGCGGCTCACGCCGGCTGGCCTGGGTTTGGCAGCCAGCCTAGGCTTGGCTCATGTGCCGGTGGTTGCGCGGCCCCGCGTGGCGCTGTTTTCAACTGGCGACGAATTGGTGATGCCGGGCGAGGTGCCGCCACAGGACATGAAGCCCGGCGCCATCTACAACTCCAACCGCTTTTTTTTGCGCGCGTTGTTGCAGCGCCTGGGTTGTGAGGTTAGCGATCTCGGTATCGTGCCCGACCGCCGCGAAGCGACGCTGGCAGCGCTTAAAACGGCGGCAGACCACCACGACCTGATTTTGACCAGCGGTGGCGTTTCGGTGGGTGAAGAAGACCACATCAAGCCGGCAGTGCAGCAACTCGGTAGCCTGGACCTGTGGCAGATCGGCATGAAACCCGGCAAGCCGTTCGCTTACGGTAGCGTGCACCGCGACGCCGGCGCGGGCGCCAGCGCTTCTCAGCCTTGTCATTTCATCGGCTTGCCTGGCAACCCCGTTTCGAGCTTCGTGACCTTTGTTTTGCTGGTGCGGCCGTTTCTACTCCGGTTGCAAGGCGCAAGCACGGACATCCCAAAGCCGGTGATGTTGCCAGCCCATTTCACCGTGACACGCGCCGACAAACGCCGTGAGTTTCTGCGCGTGCGCCGCAACGCAGAGGGCGGTCTGGACCTCTTTCCCAACCAGAGTTCTGGCGTGTTGACGTCGGCCGTGTGGGGCGACGGGCTGGTGGACAACCCGGCTGGCGTCACCATCGCCCATGGCGATTCGGTGCCTTATCTTTCGTTTGCAGAGCTGCTCGCATGATCGTCCAACTTCGTTATTTCGCATCCATCCGAGAGGCCATTGGCACCAGCACCGAGTCGACCAGGACCACGGCAGCCACCCTGGCTGCGCTGCGTGAAGAGTTGATTGCGCGCGGCGGTGGTTACGCCGAAGCTCTGGCGCGTGGTCGTGCGGTACGGGTGGCTTTGAACCAGACCATGAGCGACGAGTCCGCTGCGCTCAGCGACGGCGCCGAAGTGGGTTTTTTTCCACCGGTCACCGGGGGGTAAACATGACACCGCGCGTCAGTATCCAGACCGAAGACTTCGACCTGAGCGCCGAGGTGCACCGCTTGCGCGAGCAAGACAAGCGCGTCGGTGCCGTGTGCAGCTTCATGGGTACCGTGCGTGACCGCAACGACGGGCAAAGCATCCGCACGATGGAGTTGGAGCACTACCCGGGTATGACCGAAAAAAGCATCGAGGCCATGATCGACCAAGCTTTCAAGCGATTCGACATTTATGCCGCTCGTGTCATCCACCGCGTGGGCCTGCTGCAACCGCTGGACCAGATCGTGCTGGTGACGGTCAGTTCGGCGCACCGGGGTCAAAGCTTTCAGGCTTGTGAATTCTTGATGGACTATCTCAAGACGCAGGCGCCGTTTTGGAAGAAGGAACAGACGCCCGAGGGCGCTCGCTGGGTGGACGCGCGCGTGAGCGATGACGCGGCGCTGGCTAAGTGGGGCATTGAAGCCCGAAACGCCTGAGCGCCCGCTGAGCTGCCTTTGTTTTTGTTGGCCTGATGGAGCGGCCAGTGACCCAGTTCTTGAAGCCCTCATCCATTGCAGTTACTGCGCGCGCTAATGTGCTGTGGTTGTGTTTCAGCAGCCCTGTTTCAGATGGCGCGCGCGATCGTACTTGACTGATCTGCGTCAACGGCTGCGTGGGCGGTTGGCGTCAGGCTCCATGTTTGTCTTGAAAAGTGGTCGGGAAGCGCCACATACCCCTCAATTCAAACATTCGGAGTGCTGATCCATGCGACTCGACAAACTTACCACCAAGTTCCAAGAAGCCCTGAGCGAAGCACAGTCGTTGGCGCTCGGCGCAGACCACGCCTACATTGAACCGGCCCACCTGCTGCTGGCCTTGCTGCGTCAGGCCGATGGCCCACAGTCTTTGTTGCAGCGCGCGGGGGTGAATGTGCCTGGTTTGACGAAGGCGGCCGAGGCAGCCATGAAGCGCCTGCCTGAGGTGCAGGGGCAAGAGCAGGTACAGGTTGGGCAAGAGCTGACCAAGCTGTTGCAAGTCACTGAAAAAGAAGCCATCAAACGCGGCGATCAGTTTATCGCCAGTGAGCTTTTTTTGCTTGCTGTGGCCGACAGCAAAGGCGAGTTGGGTCGGGTCGCCAATGAAAGTGGTCTGAATCGAAAGAGCCTCGAATCGGCTATTACAGCGGTGCGCGGTGGGCAGTCTATGGACAGTCCTGAGGCTGAAGGCCAGCGCGAGGCCCTCAAAAAATACACGATGGACCTCACCGAGCGTGCCCGCATGGGCAAGCTGGACCCCGTGATTGGCCGCGATGACGAGATCCGCCGCGCCATCCAGGTGCTGCAGCGCCGGACCAAGAACAACCCGGTGCTGATCGGCGAGCCTGGTGTGGGCAAGACGGCCATTGTGGAAGGTTTGGCCCAGCGCATTGTGGCGGGAGAGGTGCCCGATTCGCTCAAGGGCAAGCGCGTGCTCAGCCTGGACATGGCTGCGCTGCTGGCTGGGGCCAAGTTCCGCGGCGAGTTTGAGGAGCGCCTGAAAACCGTGCTCAACGAACTGGCCAAAGACGAAGGGCAGACCATCGTGTTCATTGACGAGTTGCACACCATGGTGGGCGCTGGAAAAGGCGAAGGAGCTATGGACGCAGGCAACATGCTCAAGCCAGCGCTGGCCCGCGGTGAGTTGCACTGCGTGGGTGCCACCACACTCGACGAGTACCGCAAATACATTGAAAAAGACGCGGCACTTGAGCGGCGCTTCCAAAAAATCATTGTCGGCGAGCCCAGTGTGGAGGCCACGATTGCCATCCTTCGCGGTTTGCAAGAGAAGTACGAGGTGCACCACGGCGTTCAGATCACCGACCCGGCCATTGTGGCCGCGGCTGAGCTCAGCCACCGCTACATCACCGATCGCTTTTTGCCCGACAAGGCCATCGACCTCATTGACGAAGCAGCCAGCAAGATCAAAATCGAACTGGATTCCAAACCCGAGGTGATGGACAAACTCGACCGGCGCTTGATTCAGTTGCAAATTGAGCGCGAGGCTGTGCGCCGTGAAAAAGATGAAGCCTCGCAGAAGCGTTTCGGACTGATCGCGGAAGAAATTGCTCGGCTTGAAAAAGAAATTTCCGACTACGACGAAATCTGGAAGTCCGAAAAAGCACAGGCGCTGGGGTCCAAAGATGTGATGGAGGAGATGGACCGTATTCGCTCCCAGATCAAGAAATTCACCGACAAGGGCGACTTCAACAAAGTCGCCGAACTGCAGTACGGCAAACTGCCCGAACTGGAAAAGCGCCTTAAGGATGCGCAAGCTGTCGAATCAGGGAAAGCCGCTAACAAGGACGGCACAGGTCGCCCGCAGCTGCTGCGCACCCAGGTGGGAGCCGAAGAAATCGCTGAAGTGGTTGCCCGCGCGACCGGCATCCCGGTCGCCAAGCTGATGCAGGGCGAGCGCGACAAGCTGCTGGTCATGGAGGACAAGCTGCACCAACGTGTGGTGGGACAAGACGAAGCTATCGGTGCCGTCGCTAACGCGATCCGCCGCTCGCGCTCAGGTCTATCCGACCCGAACCGACCCACCGGCTCGTTCCTGTTTTTGGGACCAACGGGTGTTGGCAAGACAGAGCTGTGCAAGGCGCTCGCCGGCTTCCTTTTCGATAGCGAAGACCACCTGATTCGCATCGACATGAGCGAGTTCATGGAGAAGCATTCGGTGGCACGCCTCATCGGTGCGCCGCCCGGTTATGTGGGCTATGAGGAAGGCGGCTACCTGACAGAAGCCGTGCGCCGTAAGCCCTACAGCGTGCTGCTGCTGGACGAAGTGGAGAAAGCCCATCCTGACGTATTCAACGTACTGCTCCAGGTACTGGACGACGGACGTCTGACCGACGGGCAAGGACGCACCGTGGACTTCAAAAACACGGTTATTGTGATGACCAGCAACATTGGTTCGCACCTGATCCAGGCCATGGTGGGTCAGCCTTACGAAGATGTGAAAGAGGCGGTATGGGGCGAGCTCAAGGACCATTTCCGTCCCGAGTTTTTGAACCGCATTGACGAGACCGTGGTGTTCCATGCGCTTGATGCTCAGCACATCTCCTCCATCGCTGGCATTCAGCTCAAGGCCCTCCAGGCACGCTTACAAAAAATGGATCTGCGGCTCGATGTTGCGCCAGCTGCACTGGATGAACTCGCCAAGGTTGGCTTTGATCCTGTGTTTGGCGCTCGGCCGCTCAAAAGGGCGATTCAGCAGCGCATCGAAAACCCCCTGTCCAAGCTGCTGCTGGAGGGAAAGTACCCACCCAAGTCGATCATTCCGGTCTGTGTAGACACGGTGCGCAACCCAGGCGTGTTCGAATTCGGAGAGCCGCTGACGATGTCCTGATGCGTGTGCGCCCTCAAAGGCGGCGCACCGCGACCAAGGCCGCGATAGCCGTTGCGCGCGCGCTGCAACCAGCGTTTTCACAAAAACTTTGCATTCATGTTGACCGAGGGCGAAAAACCGGTATATACTGCAAGGCTTCGCTGATCACTGCAACGCCGAAAGGCAAGCAGCCAAGATCGGAGGAGTGGTTCAAGTCTTCTAGGTAAAAACCCTGAAATACTTTTTCCAGACACTAAAAACTGTGTCATAATACGAGGCTCAGCTGATCGCAGCTAAGCAAGCAGGCGGAAGTGGCAAGTGCTACTGAGT